>CAVTEU010000013.1:0-286875 GCA_963733905.1 uncultured Actinomycetes bacterium
GAGCTGAGGGGATTTGAACCCCTGACCCCTTGCATGCCATGCAAGTGCTCTGCCGAGCTGAGCTACAGCCCCAGGGTGAGGCGAGGATTGTACCAGTGGGTGACGAAGTCAGGCTTCGGTGCTGACCGCTTGCCGCTCGATGCGGGGGGCGTCGCCCCAGAGACGCTCCAGGTCGTAATAGGCGCGGGTCTCGGGGAGGAAGAGGTGGACGACGAAGTCGCCGTAGTCGAGCAGCAACCAAGAACCCGACTGCCGCCCTTCGATCCGGATGGGCTTGCGCTCGAAGGAGTCGAGCCGCTCCTCCACGGCCTCGGCGAGCGTCTGAACATGGCGCTGCGACGTACCAGTGGCGATGACGAACCAGTCGGTGATCTGTATGAGGCGGGACACTTCGAGGAGCACCACCTCCTCGCCCTTCTTGGCATCGATCGCTTCTGCGGCGGCCTCGGCGAGGAGCCTGCTCTCGAAATCACTTGCAGTGACGGTCCCTACCTCCTGATCCGAATCTCGGCCCGAATCATAGTGATGCCCGGAGTTTCACCGGATCTGGTGCCGTGTCAGCGTTGCCCCAGGTACAGGTCATGGCGAAGCACATATCGCCACACCGGGTCGGGTACCAGATACCGGAAGGGTCGGTCCTGCGCCGCCCTCATCCGGATGTCGGTGCCGCTCACATCCAGATCGGGCATGTCCAGCCAAACCGCCTCCGCACCACCCAGTTGATCGAGAGCCTCCTCCACCGCACTCTGGGAGGTGCCGGGGCGGGGCGCGACCGCGATCCGGGCTCGCCCCACCACTTCGCGGGCGCGCTCCCACGTGGGAAGGCGGGCTGCGGAGTCGGCTCCGAGTATCAGCGTCAGCTCGTCGCCGCGGTCGAACTCGGCGAGGGTGTCGGCGGTAAACGTGGGTCCGGGCCGGGCCACCTCGCGCTCATCGATCTCGAATCCGGCTGCCTCCTCCACCGCAAGACGGGTCATGGCTGTTCGATGGGCGGCGGGGGTGACCTCACGCCCCGCCTTTTGCCAGGGGTCCCCCGCCGGCATGAACCGCACCTCGTCAAGCTCGAGTTGGTGGCGCGCCGCGGCTCCCGCAACCAAATGGCCGAGGTGAACCGGGTCGAAAGTGCCACCGAGAATCCCCCTCCTCACGCCAGCAGCCTAGGACCGCGCCCACCCTCCCCGTTCCGCTGCGTCGCTGTGACCGTTCACGATCCTGCAGGCGGCGGCAGCAGCCAGAGCGCCTTGGTGAGGTCGACAGGGAGGCACCCGAGCACGGTCATCGGATCGACATAGACGTCGTCGATGCGAACCGAGAAGTGGAGCGCCTCCGAGCCGTGGGCCATTCCGGAGCGGGCGATCACCTGGCCGGTCGTGACCCGGCCACCAGCCCAGGTGACATCCTGGAGATAGGAATAGCTGGTCTTGAGCCCGCCACCGTGGTCGACGGTGAATGTCCGGTTGCCGGCCACCGTCCCGTTGAAGCTGACCGCGCCGGGACCCGCCGCCACCACCGGTGTTCCTGGATCGACACCGAAGTCGACGCCCCAATGACCGGCCCACCGCCCGATGGGGGCGAAGCCGGCAACCACCGGACCGTCTACTGGTGCTGCCATGCCGATGCACAGCTCGGGCTGAGGGGCCGCCAGACCGGCCGTCAGCAGGGCGAGGACAGCCAGGAGTCTCACGTTGGTAACACCTCTCCCCCGTCCCAGGTCAAGGTACCCCACGCCTGGCCGGGCTGGAAGCGGTACGTGCGGAGCCGATTAGGGTCGCGCCGCGCGCGCACACACTGGAAGGACCTCGATGACCGACCGACCGGTACGAATCGGACTGATGGGCTTCGGGCGGATAGGACGCAACCTGTTCCGCCAGCTCCGCGGCCACCCGACACTCGAGATCTCCCACATCGTCGACACAGCGGACCCGGAAGGGCTGACCTACCTGCTCAAGTACGACTCGATCTACGGGCGCTTCCCCACCCCGGTGAGCCTCGAAGGGAACACACTGACCATCGCCGGCAAGAGCAGCGAGTTCCGCCAGGAGAAAGAGCCCGGCGACACGCCATGGGGCGATCTCGGGCGTCGAGGTGGTCGTCCAGGCCACCGGCAAGTACCGCACCTCCGAGTATGCCCGACGCCACCTAGACGCCGGGGCGCGCAAGGTGATCCTCGCCTCCACCCCCGAGACCCCCGGTGACGTGCCGATCCTCCTGCGCGGGATCAACGACGAGCTACTGACACCCGAGCTCGACATCGTTGCGCTGGGCTCCAACACGTCGAACGCGGTCGCCCCGATTCTGCTGATCCTCGACGAGACCTTCGGCCTCGACCGCTGCTTCTTCACCACCGTCCACGCCTTCACCAACGTCGCAGCGGCTGGCCGACGTCCCCGGATCGGATGGGTTCCGCACGAGCCGGGCCGCCGGGGAGAACATCATCCCGGCGGAGACCAACTCCCCTCAGATCCTCGAGGAGGTGATGCCCCAGCTGACCGGGAAGATCCAGGGCGTCGCTCTCAATGTCCCGGTGGCCGACGGCTCCACCGTGGACATGGTCTCCATCCTCGACCGGGCGACCACGATCGAAGAGCTCAATGCCGCGGTCGAGGCGGCGGCGAAGGAGCGGTTCGCCGGGATCATCGAGTACTCGGTCGATCCAATCGTCTCCAGCGACGTGGTGGGCTCGACTCACTCCGGGGTGTACGACAGCCTGGCAACCATGGTGATCGAGGGGAACATGACGAAGACGATCGTCTGGTACGACAACGGCTGGGGGTACACCGCCCGACTCATCGAGGTCCTCGAAACCACCGCCTCCCAACTCCCCCAGGAGGTGAGCTCATGACCAAAGTCGCCATCAACGGGTTCGGCCGGATCGGCCGTGCAGTCTTCCGGATCATCGCCGAGCGTCCCGAGTCGGAGATCGAGGTCGTGGCAATCAACGACCTGGCCGACGACGACGTGCTCGCCTACCTGCTCAAGTACGACACGGTGATGGGCAACTTCGAACACGAGGTCGAGGTGGCCGACGGCACCATGCGCACCGCCGGGCACACGGTGAGGATGCTGATGGAGCGCGACATCACATCGCTCCCCTGGGGCCAGCTGGGAGTGGATGTGGTCATCGAGTCAACCGGCGTGTTCCGCGACCAGGCGTCGCTGCAGAAGCACCTCGACGCCGGGGCGAAGCGGGTGATCCTCACCGTCCCCTCCAAGGACCCGGTGGAGACGATCGTGCTCGGGGTGAACGACGACGAGCTCGACAGCAGCGACCTGATCGTCTCCAACGCATCATGCACCACCAACTGTCTGGCGCCCGTGGCCAAGGTGCTCCACGAGCGCTTCGGGATCAGACGGGGGACGATGACGACGGTCCACGCCTACACCAATGACCAGCGGCTGGCCGACGTCCCCCACGAGGAGTTGCGCCGGAGCCGGGCAGCCACCGAGAACATCATCCCGACCACCACCGGCGCCGCCAAGGCGGTGGGGCTGGTACTCCCCGAGCTCAAGGGCAAGCTCGACGGGATGGCGATGCGGGTCCCCGTGCCCGATGGCTCGACGGTCGACCTCGTGGTCGAACTGGAGCGTTCGGTCACGGTCGAGGAGGTCAACGCCGCCATCAAGGAGGCGGCCGACGGGTGATCTCGCCGGGATCCTCCAGTACTCGGAGGACCCCCTCGTCTCCACCGACATCATCGGCAACCCGCACTCCTCGATATTCGATGCACCGTCGACCCACGTGCTCGGCGGGAACCTGGTCAAGGTGCTCGCCTGGTACGACAACGAGTGGGGCTACTCCAACCGGGTGGTGGACCTCATACTGCGGCTGGCCGAGGTCATCGAACAGGAAGAGGTGCCTGCGCCGGCCTGATCGGGCCAGCGAGACATCGCACTAGGCGGTGCCGGTCGCCCGGCGAATGGCCTGCCAAACCTGCTCCGCCCGGAGCGGGATCTGGAGGTCGGTGACCCCCAGCGGTGCCAGAGCGTCGATGGTCGCGTTGAGCACCGCTGGGGTCGAACCCACGGTCCCCGCCTCGCCCACTCCCTTCGCCCCGAGCGGATTGGTCGGGCTGGGGGTGCACGTCTCCCCGAGCCGGAAGCTGGGCAGCCGGGAGGCGGTGGGGAGCAGATAGTCAACCATCGAGGCGGTGAGCAGGTTGCCGTCGGGGTCGTAGCGAGCTTCCTCCCACATCGCCTGGCCGATCCCCTGCGCCAGACCGCCGTGGCGCTGACCGGAGGCCAGCATGGGGTTGACGATGACCCCGGCGTCGTCCACCGCCCAGATCTGCTGCAGGTCCACATCGCCGGTCGAGGGGTCGACTTCCACCACGGCGAGGTGCATCCCGAAGGGGAAGTTGAGGCCGCCCGAGACGAAGTGGTGCTCCTCCTCGAGACCCGGCTCCTCGCCCGGCGGCATCTGGCGCGCCGTCCAGGCCTTCCCGACCAGGTCCTCCCAGCCGATAGCGACATCGGTCCCTCTCACCGTGGCGTTCCCACCGGCGAGGACCACATCCTCGGGAGCGGCCTCGAGGGCGTGCGCCGCGACGCGCCGCAGCTTGGCGGCCACCAGTGCGGGCGGCGCCGAGCACCCCGCTGCCGCCGTGTGCCACCGAACGCGAGCCCGATGTCCCCCAGCCGTACGGCGCCGAAGCCGAGTCGCCCTGCTCGACGCGCACCCGGGTCGGCTCTATCCCCAGTTCGGCGGCGACGATCTGGGCGAAGGCGGTGCGGTGACCCTGTCCCTGGTCGAGCGTCCCCGCCGACGCGGTGACCGACCCGTCGGGGTGGACGGTGACCCGACCGGCTTCCCATTCCTCGAAACCGCACGCCTCGACGTACGCGCCGAGCCCTATCCCCATGTACCGCCCCTCGCGGCGCATCTGGTCCTGGGTCCGGCGCAGCTCGGCATAGCCCGACATCTCGAGCAGCCGGTCGAGAGCCCTCGGGTAGTCACCCGAGTCGAAGGTGTACCCACCGGCCGAGGCGTATGGGAATCGGTCGGGGGCAATCAGATTGACCCGCCTCACCTCTGCCGGGTCGAGCCTGAGTTCGGCGGCTATCCGGTCGATCACCCGCTCCAATGTCAGCGTCGCCTCGGGCCGGCCGGCGCCGCGGTAGATGCCCATCGGCGCCCGGTTCGTGTAGACGCCTCGCTGGCGCCAGGCGTACACGCCGATGTCGTACGGACCCGTCCCAATCCTCGGAGTGGACGGGACCGGCGCCAGGTAGCGCTGCCGGCATCCCAAGTCGACGATCGAGTCAACCCAGAGCCCGAGAATCCGACCGTCGGGTCCCGCCATCGCCCGGAAATGGTGCCGCTGCGCCCTGCCGTGGCCGATCACGGCGATGTGCTCACGGCGGGACTCAACCCAGCGCACCGGTCTCCGGCAGCGCTTGGCGGCGATCACCGCCAGCATCTCCTCCTCGGCCAGGTCGAACTTGCATCCGAAGGCGCCGCCGACGAAGGGCGTAACCACCCGCACCGACGACTGTGGCAAGCCCGAAGGCCTTTGCCAGTTCCTCCGCCATGAGGTGCGGTGCCTGGCTGCCGAGGTGGACGGTGAGGGCGTCGTCGCGCCACTCGGCCACCACAACTCTCGTCTCGATGGGGCTTGGGACCACGCGGGGATGTTCGATCGTCCCCTCGATCACGGTGGCGGCGGCCAGGGCATCGACAGCCGACGGATCTCCACCCTTGCGCTCGTAAGCGACGTTCCCCTCCATGTCTGGATGGATCGGTGGTGCCTCGATCGCCTCTTCGGGGTCATTCGCCACGGGTAGAGGCTCGTAGTCGACGAGCACCAACTCGGTGGCGTCGAGCGCCTGTTGCGAGGTCTCGGCGATGATCGCCACCACCGGATCGCCCACCATCAACACCCTGCCCTGTGCCAACGGGCTGCGTGTCGGGATGTTTCGACTGAGGACTCGGCGCCGGCGGACCGTGGATATCGGAGACATCCTCGGGGCGAATCACCAGGATGACCCCATCGGCGCTCTCGGCCTCTGATGTGTCGATCGCCTCCACGGTGGCATGGGCGTATGGGCTGCGGACAAGCGCCATGTGCGCCGTGCCGAAAGGCTGGAGGTCCCCGGTATACCGGCCTTGGCCGGTCACCAGCGCCACGTCCTCCAACCGGCGCAAGGGAGATCCGATCGGGTTGGTTGGAGGAGAGCTCACGGGTGGGGCAGGGTAACGGGGACCGACCGAGACTCTGTCCGAAGTGCCGATGGACGGCGGGCGGCGTCGATCGTTCAAAGCGACAAGACTGGTGGTGTCTTCATTTGGCGACGAGGAGCCGATCGGTGGACGTTTTCATAGTCGATGCATGCCGCACTCCCATGGGGAAGATCGGCGGCCAGCTCGCCCACGTGAGACCCGACGATCTGGCGGCGCATGCCATCCGCAGGCTCACCGAGCGCAACCCATCGCTCGACCCACGGGACATCGAGGACGTCGTCTGGGGCGCCGCCAACCAAGCGGGTGAGGACAACCGCAACGTCGCCCGGATGGCGGTGCTGCTCGCCGGTCTGCCCGACACGGTCCCCGGCGCCACCGTCAACCGGCTTTGCGGGTCGGGGCTGCAGGCGGTGGTCACGGCGGCGCACGCCTTGGCCGGTGGTTGGGGCGATGTGATGGTGGCCGGGGGTTCGGAGTCGATGAGCCGGGCACCGTGGGTGATCGCCAAGCCCGACCGGCCTTTCCCGACGGGAGCGCCTGAGGCGTTCGACACCACGCTCGGCTGGCGGCTGGTCAATCCCAGGATGGCCGAACTCCACGGGCTGCTGGCGATGGGCGAGACCGCCGAGGTCGTCGCCGAGCGTTATGGCATCGACAGGCAGATGCAGGACGAGTTCGCCCTCGCCAGCCACCAGCGGGCGGTGTCGGCACAACAGGAAGAGCGGTTTCGGGCCGAGTTGGAACCGATCGAGGCACCGACCGATCACCGACACAAGAGCACGTTCCATCGCTGACCGCCGACGAGGGACCGCGGCCCGATACTTCGCTCGAGGCGCTCGCTTCGCTCCGCCCGGTCTTCCGCCAGGGCGGGACCGTCACCGCAGGCAACTCCTCGCCGATGAACGACGGTGCCGCCGCCGTGCTGGTTGCCACCGAGGAGGGGATGAGCCGGCACGGGCTGGAGCCGATGGCACGCGTGGTGGCGTCGGCGGCTGCAGGGGTCCATCCCGACGTGATGGGCATCGGGCCGGTCCCGGCAACACGGAAGGCTTTGGAGCGGGCCGGGCTGACCACCGCAGACCTCGACGTCATCGAGCTGAACGAGGCGTTCGCCGCCCAGGCACTGGCATGCGTTGGCGAGCTCAAGCTCGACCCCGACAGGGTCAACGTCAACGGCGGAGCAATCGCCCTCGGGCATCCGCTGGGCGCCTCCGGTGCCCGGATCCTCACCACGCTCGTCCATGAGATGGCCCGCCGTGATGCGCGCTACGGGTTGGCGACGATGTGCATCGGGGTCGGTCAGGGCATCGCCCTAGTGATCGAGCGGGTGTGACCGCACCGCTTGCGGGGGTGCGGGTCATGGAGGTGGCCAATTTGGTCGCCGCTCCCTATGCCGGTTTGTTGCTCGCCGACCTGGGTGCCGACGTCATCAAGGTGGAGCCACCCGGTGGAGATCTCTCGCGCGGGTTCGGCCCATACGTGGGAGAGCAGTCGGTCTTCTTCGTGGCGATGAACCGGGGCAAGAGATCGGTCTGCCTCGACCCCAAGCAACCGCGGTCACGGGCCGCGCTGGCACGGCTGGCGGCGAGCGCCGATGTGGTGCTGCACAACCTGCGCGCCGGCGCCATGGAGAGGATGGGTCTGGGCGAGGACGATGTCCGCCGAGACAACCCGGACGTCATCTACGCCGTGGTCACCGCCTTTGGGAGCGAGGGCCCATACGCCGACCGCGCCGGGATCGACGTGGTGTTCCAGGGCGAATCGGGGATGATCTCGATAACCGGTCATCCAGGGGACCCACCCCAGAAGACCGCCACCACGATCGGCGACTACGTGGCCGCCGCCCATATCGCCACCGCCATCGTCGCCGCGTTGAAAGGATGGTGTCGGCCGCCGGGTCGAGGTGGCGGTACGCGACTCGCTCATCGCCGTCCAGTCGGGATGGAACGCCCTCCACTTTGCAGACGGCACCCAGCCGCCCCGCACCGGGACCGCGTCCCCTTACCTGGCGCCCAACCAGGTGCTCGCCACCGCCGACGGGCACATGACCCTCGCCGTCACCTCCGACCGCCATTTCGCCGTTCTGTGCGAGGTCATCGAACGGCCCGATCTGGCCGGCGCCTACCCCGGCAACGAGGAACGGATGGCAGCAAGGACGCAGCTTGCCGCCGAGTTGGAAGCGGTCTTCCGAACCCGCCCGACCGCCGAATGGGTCGACCTGCTGGTCGGAGCCGGCCTACCTGCCGGGAAGGTGCTCACCCTGCCCGATGTCTTCGCCGACCCACAGGTTCGCCACAACGAGATGGTGGTGGAGATCACCGACCCGATCGCCGGCCCGATCCGAACCACCGGTACGCCGCTCCGGGTCGACTCCGCCCCGGCGCGGGCGGCTCGCCCTCCCCCCAGGCTGGGCGAGCACACCGCTGAGGTGCTGGCCGATCTCGGGATGGGCGATGTGGGCGGGCCGGTGACTTGAGCCTCCTACCGTCCCCCGAGGTCCTCTCCGCGGCTGGTATCGACCCGTCTTCGGTGGTCGTGGTGACCGCTCCTTCGGCAGACAGCTGGGAGACGGCGCGGGCTGCGCTCTATCGAGGCGTTCGTCGCCACCAGGGAGGCCGTTGTCGCCGGTCTGCCGGTCGTGGTGATCGTCCACGGCGACGATCTGCTCGGGCGACGGGGAGCGCCGGCGGCAATGGTGGCCTGCGGTCTCCTTTCGGGGGCGCGGACTGCCGCCATCGAAGGACTCAAGCCCGGCATCCCGGTGAACGTGCTCGCCGTCGAGGACGACACCGCCCCCGAGGTTGTGGCGTCTTGGGTGGGGCGTCTTGCCGCCAAGGGGGGACCCAGCGGTGAGTTGGTTCACCTGGGGAGCGCCCATCTCGGCAAGGCCCTGGCATGAACGCCGTCGTCACGGGTGCGGCCACCGGGATCGGACGCGCCATCGCCCGGAGGTTCGCTGCCGAGGGGATGGGGCTGATCCTGGCCGACGTGTCTCCTCTGTTGGGCGAGGTCGTCGCCGAGCTCGAGGAAGGTGGCGCCGAGGTCGTGGCCGCCCAGGTGGATCTCACCACCGACAGCGCCCGCCAGGAGGTGAGACTTCTGGCTGAGCGCGCCGGGGGGTTGCGGGCTTTGGTCAACAATGCCGGGATCACCCGCGATGCCCGGCTGGTCAACCTGAGCGACGAAGCATTCACCGCGGTGCTCGATGTCAACCTGGGAGCCACCTATCAGCTCACAGTCGAACTGGCCCCGCTGTTCGAGGACGGCGCAGCCGTGGTGAACATGGCCTCGCGGGCGTACCTGGGAAACTTCGGGCAGTACAACTACAGCGTCTCCAAGGGCGGGGTCGTGGGGATGACCCGGGCCATGGCGCTGGAACTGGCTCCGCGGGTCCGTGTCAACGCCATCGCCCCCGGGCTCATCGCCACCGAGATGACCATGGCGATCCCCGCCGACGTGCGGGAGAAGATGGTCGACGCCATACCTCTGGAGAGGATGGGAACACCCGAAGAGGTCGCCGAGCTTGCCGCCTTTCTCGTCTCCGACTCCTCCAGCTACCTCACCGGAGAGGTGATCGTCATCGGCGGAGGCCGAAGCCTGGCATAAGCAGCGGCTAAGACGGCAGACGGCAGACGGCAGACGGCGGTAGCCAAGTCCAAGTCCGACCTCCCTCGCCTGGTCGGGGCGGCCTCGTACGGCCCGACCAGCACCAGCTGCGCCGGCCTCGAAGGGCCGCACGAGTGACATGCCTCGGCGGCCTGCCGCCGGGCAATCTACCACAACAGTCTTGTGAGGGTCTCGGCGACCAGCGCAGGTTTGTCGGATCCCTCCAACTCGACGGTGACTGTCCGCTTGATCTGGACACCGCCGGGAACCTCGGTCACCTCGTCGAGCCGGGTCCGGGCTCGAACGCGACCTCCGGCAGGGACCGGAGTGATGAATCGGGTCCTGTCGAGCCCGTAGTTGATCCCCATCCGGGGCTGGGGGACCGGCAACAGCTGATCGGCGAGTAGCGCCGGGAGCAGCGACAGGGTTAGGAAGCCGTGGGCGATGGTCCCGCCGAATGGACCCTGGGCGGCTCGGTCCTGGTCGATGTGGATCCACTGGTGGTCGCCCGTGGCATCTGCGAAGGCGTCGATCCGGTCCTGGTCGATCACCTCCCACTCGCTGACACCGATCTCGGTGCCAACGAGCGCCATCAACTCATCGTGTGTTGCCATGGCGGCCAACCTACCCCAACCCGCCGTCTGCCCCGCTAGCCGGCCAGCCGGAGCCGCCCCGGCGCCGGGAGCGCCACCTGCTCGACGAATGCCTCTAGTTGTCTCAGGTTGCGCACCTCGTGGACGCCGTCGCAGAACGGGGCATACGCCGACATCACCGAATCGCCGGTGTCCCAGTACGCCCTCGGTTCCGGGTTGAGCCAGTAAAGGCCCCGGGCAGACTGGGAGATAGCAGCCAATGTCTGCGGTCGGGGGTTTCGGTAATTGCTGCGGGCATCTCCGGTGATGATCACGGTCGACCGCGGGGTCACGGCGTCGCCAAAGCGCTCACCAAACCGGTCCAAGGCGTTTCCGTAATCCGAGTGACCGTCGAGCCAGACCACCTCCGCCTCGGTCGTGATCCTCTCCATGGATCTGGCGAAGTCCCCGCCCGCCTCGAAGAAACCGGTGACCTCGTCGACCCCGTCGATGAAGGCAAAGGAGCGGACCTTGGAGAACTGACCGGACATGGCGTAAGTGAACTGGAGGGTGAACCGGGCGAAGGTCGCCATCGACCCGGAAACGTCGCAGAGGAGGACGATGTCGGGCTTGTGCGGGTTCGGGGAGCGGAAGATCGGCTCGAAGGGGACACCACCGGTGGCGAGCGCCCGTCTCATGGTGCGTCTGAAATCGAGGCGACCTGCCCGCCTCTTCTTCCGTTTCTGCGCCAGCCGCGCTGCCAGCTTTCTGGTCAGCGGCCGGATCGCCTTCTCCACCCTGGCGAGGTCATGACGGGTGGCGTGCATGAGATCGATGTCCTCGAGCAGCGGCGACCTCAGGGTGCGAGCCACCGCCTCCCTCCCGCGGTCGGCCACGAGCAAGCGTCTGATCTCGGCTTGCAACTCGCTGCGGAGCCGGTCGATCCGCCGCTCGATCTCCTCGCGGAGCAGCCGCTCCTCGAGGGGGCTGAGACTTCCCGGCACCAACCCTCGCCTCGGAGAGCAAACGCTCCATCATCCCGTCGACGTCGAGGCGGCGCAGTGTGCGGTAGAGGTAGTAGGTGCCGCCGACGGGCCGCCCCGGCTCGATGCCGGCGAGACGCCGGACCGCCTCCTGGGCGCCTGCGCTGAGCATCGCCCAATCCTGGGCGCTGAGCGCCTCCATGATCGCCCTGGCCAACTCTTCGAGGTCGGCCTCCCCCCCGCCACGGCCGGCGCCGGTCATCGGCTGCTGCCCCGCCGGCGGTGTGTGCCCGTCGGTGCCCGGGCGGTCCGGCCGGTTCCTGTGGAGGGCGAAGAATGCCTCGAAAGCGGCGTCGAAGGCCTCGTAGTGCCGCTCGTTCTTGACCATGGTGGCGCCGAGCGTGTGCTTGAACGCCGACCGGTCGCCGAGGTCGACGTGCTCCAGTGCGGCGAGGGCATCGATCGCCTCCACCATCGAGACGGGCACGCCGACGGCGCGCAACTCGTCGATGAAGGCGATCATCGTCTCGATCATCGCCAGGTCAGTCCGGCTCGACGGCCGGGCCCAGCAGCGGGTCCTGCAGCGAGAACTCCTTGGCGACCTTCTCCACGTCGCTCTGGTGCTTGAGCAGCACGTGGAGCGTGGAAGACACCGCCTCCTCGTCAACCCGCTCGATCCCCAACTCGATGAGAGTGCGAGCCCAATCGATGGTCTCCGAGACCGATGGCGACTTCTTGAGGTCGATCTGGCGCACCGATTGGACGACCTGCGCCACCTGATCGGCCAGGTGCGGCGCGATCCCCGGGACCCTTACCGTCAGGATTTCCCGTTCCCGTTCGCGGGTGGGGTAGCCGATGTGGAGGAAGAGGCAGCGTCGTTTGAGCGCCTCCGACAACTCACGGGTGTTGTTCGAGGTGAGCACGACGCTGGGCCGGGTGGCGGCGGTGATGGTTCCCAACTCGGGGATCGAGACCTGGAAATCGGACAGCACCTCGAGCAGCAGCGCTTCGGTCTCCACCTCGACCCGGTCGACCTCGTCGACCAACAGCACCACGGGGGCCTCCGACCGGATCGCCTCGAGCAGGGGACGCTCCAAAAGGAAGTCCTCTGAGAAGATGTCGTGCTCGAGCTTGCCCCAGTCGTGCTGTTCGTCTGCCTCGATGCGGAGCAACTGCTTCTTGTAGTTCCACTCGTAGAGCGCCTTGGCCTCGTCGAGCCCCTCGTAGCACTGGAGGCGGATGAGACGCCGGTTCTGGACCCGGGCAAGCGACTTGGCCAGCTCGGTCTTGCCCACGCCGGCGGGGCCCTCGACCAGGATCGGCTTCCCCAGCCTGTCGGCCAGGAAAACCACCTGGGCGATGCGGTCGTCGGCCAGATAGCCGGCTTCGCCCAGCCTGGCCCGGACTGCGGCTGGCCCGTCCATCGTCGGGGTCAAATCCGCACCTGCCCTTCGCCACGGACGACGTAGCGCTCGGTGGTGAGCGCAGACAGCCCCATCGGCCCGCGCACGTGCAGTTTCTGGGTCGAGATCCCGATCTCGGCGCCGAACCCGAACTGCTCGCCATCGGTGAATCGGGTGGAGGCGTTGACCATCACCACCGCGCTGTCGGTGCGACCAACGAACGCATCGGCCGCCGCTATGTCCTGGGTGACGATCGCCTCGGTGTGCCCCGTCCCATGGGCGAGCACGTGCTCGACGGCAGTGTCGAGGTCGGGGACCACCCTCACCGCCATCACCAGGTCGAGATACTCGGTGTCCCAGTCCTCATCGGTGGCCGGGAGAATCTCGGGGAGGATCTCCCTTGCCCCTGCGTCTCCACGCAACTCGACACCGGCGTCACCCAACTCCTTGGCCACACGTGGGAGGAACTCCGCAGCCACCGACTGGTGGACGAGGAGCTTCTCGGCGGCGTTGCACACACCGGGGCGGTGTGTCTTGGCGTTGACCACCACCGAAACCGCCTGGTCGAGATCTGCGGCCGCATCCACGTATACGTGGCAGTTGCCCGCACCGTCGACGACGACCGGCACCGTTGCCTCCGCCTCGATCTGGGCGAGCAGCCCGGGACCGCCCCGGGGAACCAGAAGGTCGACCCAGCGCTTCGCCCGCAGCAACTCCCGCGCCCCCTGGCGCGAAGTGTCCTCGATCACCTGGACGGCATCCTCGGGGATATCGGCGTCGGCCAAGCCGGCACGGAGGGCTTCACCGATGGCCAGGTTGGAGCGAAGGGCCGTGGAGGAGCCGCGCAGCAGGGCGGCGTTGCCCGACTTGAGACAGAGCCCTGCGGCGTCGACCGTGACGTTGGGCCTGGCTTCGTAGATCACCGCCACCACGCCGAGCGGCACCCGGATCCGGGACACCTCCAGACCGTTGGCCAGCCGCCACCCCGCAGTGACCTCGCCTACCGGATCCGGTAAGGCGGCGACAGACCGTAGCCCGGCCGCCATTGCCGCCAACCGCGCTCGGTCGAGACGGAGCCGATCGAGGAGCGCCTTGGAGATCCCGTCCTTCTCCGCCCGAGCCACGTCCAGTCCGTTTGCCTCGAGCACGGCATCGGCTTGCTCCTCGAGGCGGCTCGCCATGGCGAGGAGCGCCGCGTTCTTCGACTCGGTGGTGGTCCTGGCAAGCCGGCGCGCTGCGGACCGCGCCCGCTCGCCGATGGCGTCGATCATCGGATGAGTGTACCGGTGGTGGTGTTGCGGCCCTTTCAGCCGGTGAGGATCACCAGATCGTCGCGATGGATGACCTCGGCTCCACGGCTGCCGGCAGCCACGGCAAGCTCGGTGGCGGCCAGCCGGGCAAGCCCCTTCGCCACGAGGCCGCCCTCCGGCCCGAGCACATCCACCGCGCCACCGGGCTCGAAGCCACCGCTGACCTCGACGACACCTACCGGGAGGAGCGAACGACCCTGCTCCACCAGCGCCCGGACCGCCCCGGCATCGATTCGGACCGATCCCTCGGAGCGGCGCCCGAACGCGATCCAGAGCTTGCGGGCAGGGAGGGGGCGGGGGCGGGGGTCTACCCATGTCCCCACCGGCTCCGCCGCCAGCGCCGCCCGGATGGTGTCGTCGTCCGCCGCCGGTCCCACCACCGTGGGGATCCCCGACCACGCCGCAATGCGCGCCGCCGCCACTTTGGTTGCGACCCCCCCGGAACCGAGCGGGCCCGAACCGCCGGCGCCGACCTGGTCGAGCACCTCGTCGCTGTGTCTGACGGCGTCTATCAGCCGGGCCTCCCGGTCGAACCGAGGATCGGCGGAGAGCAGCCCCGAGGTGTCTGTCAGCATCACCAGCATGGCGGCACCCACCAGGTGCGCCACAAGCGCTGCCAGCCTGTCGTTGTCGCCAAAACGGAGCTCGTCGAGCGAAACGGCGTCGTTCTCGTTGACCACGGGTACGACACGGCTCCCCACCATCCGCTCCAAGGTGCGCTTGGCGTGGAGGTACTGGCTGCGGTCGGCGAACACCTCGCCGGCGAGCAGGACCTGACCAGCAACGAGCCCCACCCGATCGAACTCGGCGGTATACCGCTCCATGAGGCGTGATTGCCCCACCGCCGCCGCGACCTGGAGCGTCGCCGCGTCCTCCGGCCGTGTGGGCCAGCCGAGCGCGGCCACTCCCACCGCCACCGCTCCCGACGTCACCAGCACAGTGGGATGGCCGCGTCCCCAAGCGTTGGCGACACCCTCCACCACCCGGCGGAGCGCCGCCGGGTCGAGACCGGTGCCGGTCGGGGCCAGGCTCGATGAACCGACCTTGACCACAACCGGCCGGCCAGGTGCCGCCGGTCGCCTCACCCGTCTTCCTCAGAGTCCTCGAACTCGAACACCAGATCGCCGATCCGGACCTCGTCACCCGGCAAGGCCCCGGCGCGCCGCAGCGCCTCGTCCACCCCGAGCCGCTCCAGACGTCCTGCGGCCCGGTCGGCTGCTTCGGGCCGGGTGAGGTCGTCGAAAGCGATGGCCCGCATCGCCCCTCGACCTTCGACCACCCACGTTGTGCCCTCGCGCCGCACGGTGAACCCGGGGCCGAGGGGGCGGTGCAGCTGGTAGCCGACCCGTTCCGGTGCCTCGCGCCGCGCCTGCTCGACGGCGTCGGCTACGGCATGGAGCAGCGTGTCCAGCCCCAGGTGGGTGGCGGCAGAAACGCGATGAAGCGGCGATGGCAACTCTCGGGCGATCCTCTCCGCCTCGTCGGGATCGATGGCGTCGACCTTGTTGAGCGCGATCACCCGTGGCCGGCGGATCAACTCGGGCGAGTACCGCCCCAACTCGGAGAGGAGCACATCGAGTTGCTCCGCCGGGGTGCGTTCCTGGAGGGGGTCGAGCAGCACCACGAGGGCCCGCGCCCTCTCGACATGGCGGAGGAACTCGTGCCCCAGCCCTTTCCCCTCGGCGGCACCCTCGATCAGCCCGGGAACATCCGCCATGACGAATTGGCGGTCGTCGATCTCGACAACGCCGAGATGTGGCTCGAGGGTGGTGAAGGGGTAGTCGGCCACCTTGGGCTTTGCCGCCGAAACCGACGAGATCAAGCTGCTCTTCCCCGCATTGGGGAATCCGACGAGGGCGGCGTCGGCGAGAAGCTTCATCTCGAGGACAAGCCGGACAGCCTCCCCGTACTCACCCTGCTCGGCATACCCGGGGGCTCGGTGGCGGGGACTGACCAGGGCAGCGTTTCCCCTGCCCCCTCGTCCACCCTCGGCGGCGACGAGTCGTTGCTCGGGATCAACCAGGTCGGCGAGCAGGGTGCCGTCCGGGTGACGCACCACTGTCCCCACGGGCACAGGCTAGCACGAGGTCCTCGCCACGCTTGCCGTTGCGGTTGTCCCCCTGCCCGTGGGCCCCATGGCCGGCGGCACGGTGAGGACGGCGGAGGTAGTCGAGCAGAGTGCCCATCTCCGGGTCTGCCCGGAGGACCACATCGCCGCCGGGACCGCCCGATGCCCCCCGATGGCTTGCCCCGCGGCTTGCCCGCCATCCTGGCGAAGGCGGCGACGCCGGCGCCGCCATTGCCGCCGCGGAGTTCGACCTCGACCCGGTCGACGAATGAGGTGGAGGCGCTCAGTCGGTGAGGATGTTGACCAGTCGCCGCCCGTTGCGTCGACCGAATTGGACCTTGCCGGTGATGGTTGCGAAGAGCGTGTCGTCGCTGCCGAGGCCGACGTTCTCGCCCGGGTGGATCCTGGTGCCGCGCTGTCTGACCAGGATGCTCCCCGCGGTCACCGCCTGACCGTCGAACGCCTTGACCCCGAGGCGCTTCGCATGCGATTCGCGCCCGTTCTTGCTCGAACCACCGGCCTTGGTCTTCGACATCTCAGGTCTCCTCGGTCTTGTCGTCGGCTGCGGCCTCCGATGGCGGCCGGCTTGGCGGGTGTCTTCTTCTTGGCGGTAGGCAGGTCGATGGCGGTGACCTCGATCGTCGTGTAGTGCTGACGATGCCCGATATGCCTGCGCCTGCCGCCCTTCGACTTGTAGGTGGCCACATCGATCTTCGGGCCTTTCGAGTCGCCGACGATCTTCGCCTTGACCTTGGCCTCGCCGAGGGCATCACGGCCGGCGTGGGTCTTGCCTGCCTCATCCACGACGAGCAACGGCTCGAACTCGACCTCTTCGGAAGCGCCCTTGAGCATCTCGACGTCGATCACGTCGCCGGGCTTACTTTGGCCTGCTTGCCGCCGGTGCGGATGATGGCATACATGAGAAAGGGTCCCTGGGGAGGGGGATTGCGCCGCAGATATTAGCGCGATGCGGTGCCGGTCAATCCTCTTCGAGGGTGGGCCAGTCAATCCTCTTCGAGGGTGGGCCGGTCAATCCTCCTCGAGGATCGCCGCCACCGGTACGCCCTGTACGGCGGCCTCCTCGTGGAGGAGGACTCCGCGACCCTCGCACGTCGGGCAGGGCTCGGAGAACATCTCGAGCAGACCGGCCGACACGTTCTTGCGGGTCATCTCCACCAACCCGAGGTTGGAGACGTCGAACACCTGGGTGCGTGTCCGGTCCTTGGCCAGCGTCTCCCGCAATCGACGGAGCACCGACCTGCGATTGGCCTCGCTCTCCATGTCGATGAAGTCGATGACGATGATCCCGCCGATATCGCGCAGCCGGAGCTGACGGCCGATCTCCTCCGCCGCTTCCAGGTTGTTCTGGAGCACGGTGTCCTCGAGACTGGAGGTACCGACGAACTTGCCGGTGTTCACGTCGATGACGGTGAGCGCCTCGGTCCGATCGATGACGAGGTGCCCGCCCGACGGGAGGTAGACCCGGCGGTCGAGCGCCTTGCGCAGTTGGTCCTCGACGTGATACCGCTCGAACAGCGGCATCGGGTCGCCGTAGAGCTGCACCCTCGGGAGCAGCTCCGGGGTAGTGCCCGCCAGGTAGTCGACCACCGCCTCGTGTGCCTTGGCGTCGTCGATCACCAGACGGCGGAAGTCGGGTGTGAACTGCTCGCGTATCACCCTGATGAGCAGCTCGGGCTCTTCGTAGAGCAGACGGGGCGCACCACCGGAGTCGGCCGCCTCACGGATCTGCTGCCACGTTCCCACCAGCCGGGCGACGTCCTCTTCGATGTCGCTCCTGGTGGCACCCTCGGCCGCGGTGCGGACGATGACGCCCATGTCGTCGGGCTTCACCTCGTCCACCAGCGACCGCAGACGGGTCCTCTCCTCGTCTGGAAGCCGGCGGCTTATCCCTTGGGCATCGCTGTCGGGGACGAGGACCAGGAAGCGCCCCGGGATTGACGGTTGGTTGGTGAGGCGGGCACCCTTGGCTCCCATCGCATCGCGCACCACCTGCACCAGGACCTCGTCGCCTTCATGGAGCACGTCTTCGATGCGTGGGTGCTTGCGGCCATGTACCGAGCGGTCGTATGCGATGTCATCGGCGTAGACCACGCCGTTCTTGCTGGCGCCAAAGTCGATGAACGCAGCCTCCATGCCGGGGAGCACGTTCTTGACCCTTCCCTGATAGACGTTGCCCACCAGCGATGACGTGCCCGACTGGGCGACGTAGTGCTCGACCAGCGACGGGCCCTCGAGGACCACGATCTGAGTCTGGTGAGGCATGGTGCGGACCAGCATCTGCTTGCGCGCCGTCTCCGGCGGGATGATGACCTCATCGTCGACCGGCCGGGGCCGGGGCCCGTTGCTACGGGAGGTTCGGCGCGGTGCGCTCGGCTTCTGCTCGGGCGCCTGGGTGGACGGACGCGGATCGCGTACCCGGCGCACCTCGACCAACTCGCCAGCGACCATCCGGGTGGTGCGCTCTTCGACCACCGTGTCGTTGCCGACACCCTTGCGAATGACCTCGGCGGACTTCTTCCGAAACCAGGGCATCTGGTAGTTCTCCTCTCCCGGCGTGGCGCGGCCCGGTCCGGTGAGGGGGTCTTCGGGCGGCGTCGAGGCCGGTGATCTCGATTGGGTCAGGCCAGCAGAGCGCGGCAAAGCCCTTCATTGCGACACCCGGCGGTGAGAAGGCCGGGCGTCCGTGGCGGGAATCGCTCACCGCTAGCTCCGATGGCTCGAACGACCTGGTGACTGGGGCCAGATGGACCCCGAGTGATGGCAGCGAGGGTAGCAGGGGACAGGTCCGCTCTGCGCCAACCCAGGGTTGCCAGCTACCCCAGCGGTAGTCCCCAACCCTGGGTTGCCAGACGGGGTGGGGTTCAGCCGCCGCCGAGGGCGAGTGCTTGCTGGGAGGGCTCACCTGGCCGGTAGCACCGGCGGCAGCGCGCCTCGTACGCCCCGGTGGCACCGAGTACCACCAGGTCGTCTGAATCGACGATCCGCTGGGTGAACGCGGCGGGGGCCCCGCAGCGGTGGCAAACCGCCAGCGTCTTGGTGACGTACTCGGCCCGGCTGACCAGCCCGGGGATGGGGTCAAATGGTCTGCCGAGGTAGTCGAGGTCCAACCCGGCGACGATGACCTGCTTGCCACCGAACGCAAGCGACTCGCACACCTCGATGAGCCCGTCATCGAAGAACTGGCCCTCGTCTATACCGACGATCTCGGTGGCATCCTCGATGGAACCGAGCAATTCCTCGGAGTCCCCCACCGGCTGCGCCTCGACCTCCAGCCGGCTGTGCGAGACCAGCCTCGCCTCGGCGTACCGATCGTCGACCGCCGGTTTGAACGTCTGCACCGGGATCCGGGCGATCATCGAGCGGGTGATCCGTCGGATGAGCTCCTCGCTCTTCCCGGAGAACATCGGCCCGCAGATCACCTCGACCCAGCCGATGTCGTCACGCCGCCGCACAGCCGGGGAGCGTAACCGGTCGCTCCCGGCGAGCCTCAGTCGAGGAAGCGGTTTCCCGGCACCGGGGTCCTCTGCCGCCACACCGAGTGCGCCAAACCGAGGGCGATGGCGGTGGTGATGTAGAACGACCCGCCGTAACTCATGAACGGGAGCGGGAGCCCGGTCACCGGCATGATCCCGATGGTCATCCCCACGTTGACAAAGGTGTGCACCACGATGAAGGCGGCGACCCCGACAGCGATCAACCCGCCGAAGGCATCTCGTGCCCTCGCCGCGATCACCAGCAGCCGCCACACGATCACCAGGAAGAGAACCAGGACCAACCCGGCTCCGACGAAGCCGAGCTGCTCCCCCACCGCGGTGAAGATGAAGTCGGTCGGCTGGGCGGGGACATAGCTCAGCTCGGTCTGGGTGCCGTGGAACAGACCCTTGCCGAACAGGTCGCCGCTTCCGATCGCCAACTCCGATTGGAGGCGATTCCACCCTGCCTGTTGAGGATCTGCGGTCGGGTCGAGGAAGCTGGTGAGACGGGTTATCTGATAGTCGGCCAGCACCTTGGCCTGGAACAGCGCCCAGCCCCCGGCGATGGCGGAAGCTGTCAACAAGAGGAACTGGCGCATGCTCGCCCCACCGGCGTACAGCATGATCAGCGCGATGAACCCCCAGACCATCATCGTGCCGAAGTCCGGCTGGCGGAAGATGAGCGCCATCGGGATGGCGGCGAGCACCACGGCGAGCAGCAGCCGGCGCCACGACAGACCGCGGCTGTGAGCCGGGGCGAGCACCGCGGCGAGGGTGAGGATGATCGCCACCTTGCCGATCTCGGATGGCTGGATCTGGACGAAGCCAAGCTGGAACCATGACCGGGCGCCGTTGACGGGGCGGGTGAAGAGGACCGCCACCAGCGCGAGGACCGACACGATGTACCCGGCGGGCACCAGCGTCTTGAGCAGCCGGTAGTCGATCAGCGAGGAGACCACGAAACAGACCAGACCGATCCCGACGAAGATGAGCTGGCGGCGCACCAGACCCTGTGGGATCGTCACCTTGCAGTGCGAGCAGCGGGCGCGATGCGGTGTACACCATCAGCAGGCCAAGGCCGCTGAGCGCCACCATCGCCGCGGTGAGGAACAGGTCGGGGCCGGGGCGGCGCCGCTCGGTGACCACCACCGCCTGAGAGCGGGCCAGTGTCGCCATCAGTCCGATTCCTCGCCGGGGACGAGCTCGGTGGGTGTGTTCCCCATCAGCGATTGGAGGATACGACGGACCCCGGGCGCGGCCACTCTTCCTCCGTTGCCACCCTCCTCGACCACAATCACCACCACGTAGCGGGGGTCGTCCACCGGGGCCACGCCGACGAAGAGCGCCGTCGGGTCCCTGGTGTCGGTCCCCTTGGTCGTTCCGGTCTTGCCACCCACCTGCTCCAAACCCGGGCCGAAATCGGCAAATGCTCCCTGGGCGGTCCCGATCGACGGGATGAGGGTCAGGTCCTGGCGGAACATGGAGACGGTGGCGGGGTCGATATTGAGGCGGCGGACCACCTCGGCGTCGTTGGAGAGCACCTCGGTGCCCGAGGCGTCGCGGATCGACTGCACCACGTGGGGCTTCCACACCACACCGCCATTGACGATCGAGGCGTAAGCGTTGGCCAGTTGCAGCGGGGTGGAGAGCATGAAGCCCTGGCCGACCGCCATGTTCATCAGGTCCCCGCCCTGCCACCCGGTGTTGCGGATGACGCCCTCGGCGGCGAGATCCTCGAAGAGGGCGCGGTCGGGCACCAGACCGTCGTGCTCGAAGGGGAGGTCGATCCCGCTGGTGGAGCCGAACCCCATCTGTCTGGCCCAGTTCTGCAGCAGGTTCTCCCGCTCGGTGCCCTTGTAGTCACGCCAGATCCTCAGCGCCACCTTCCAGAAGTAGATGTTGCAGGAGCGGGCCAGCGAGGTGTGGAGGTCGAGCGAGCCGTAATCGTCTGGGTGGTACCAGTCGTAGAGGACTTCCTGGCTGCCGTCACCGAAGGGGAACTCGATCCTCCCGTCACACTCGACGGTGCCTTCGGGACCGGGAACGGTGATGTCCTCGGGCCACATCTGCTCCTCGAGCGCAGTGACATACCCAACCGCCTTGAAGGTGGAGGCGGGGGCGTACTCGCCCTGGATGACGAGGTTGTTGAACGCCTGACTCTCGTTGAGGCTATCGAACTCGGTCTGGCTGAGTCCTCCGACGAACACCGATGGGTCGAAGTCCGGATACGAGGCCATAGCGATGACCTCACCCGTCTTCGGGTCGATGACCATGCCGGCGGCGCGCTCCGTGGTGTGGAGGAAGATCTCGTCCTCCTCTGTTGCCTTGACCTCGTTGGAGAGGTCGATCACACCCTCGAGCACCTCCTCGAGCTCACGCTGTATCTCGAGGTCGATGGTGAGGTAGACGGTTTCGCCCTGGGTGGGTGGGATCTCGCGCAGCTCGCGGATCACCTGGTTTCTGGCGTTGATCCGGTAGGAAACGGTCCCCGGGTCTCCCTGGAGGAATTCGTCGTAGGTCCGCTCCACCCCTGCCTTCCCGATGATCACGTTGGGGTCGATGTCGGGCCGCTCGGCGACATCCTCCTCGCTGGGCCGTCCGATGTGCCCCAGGACGTGGGCGAGCACATCTCCCTCCGGGTAGACCCGGGCGGGAACCAACTCGACCACGACACCCGGCAACTGGCGGCGGCGTTCCATCACCCGGTAGGCGGTTTCGGCGTCCACCTCGGCGATGGTGATCCTGGGACCGCCCGTCTCGAAGGCATCGGCGATCTCATCGGGAGGTATGTCGAGCATGGTGGAGAGTTGCTGCTGGACGTCCTCGATGCGGTCGGTGGGAAGCTGTTTGCGGTCCACCAGGATCGCCGGGACGAAGCGGGATGTGGCCAGCAGCCGTCCCTCCCGGTCGCGTATCTCGCCTCGCGGCGCCTGCGTGGATACCTGGTAGACGGTCTGACGGCTCGCCTGCGTCTGGTAGGTCTCCCCGGCGGCCACCTGGATGAACCAGAGCCGGGTGAAGAGAAGGAAGAAGAGGATCAGGAACAGCCCGGTTAGCAGCACCAACCGCCACCCGGGACGTGACGTCCTGGGCCGAGGTCCCTTCGGTGGTCGGGGTCACCACGGGCGGAGTCCGGTGGAGTGCGCGGTCACAGCAGCGCCTTCTCCCGCTCGCTGAGCCGGAGTAGGCGGGTCATCAAGGGCAGCACTGCGATCCCCAGCACGAGGTCGTAAAGGGGAATGAGGAGGAGGGCGCGGGCAAATCCAGGACTGGTCACGGTTTGCTCCTGGACCAGGGTACCGACAACCCCGATGATGAGCACGCCAACCGCCACCAGCCCCACCAGGATGGCGCCGCAGGTGAGGACGTTGACCTCCATCCGGTCGCGCAGGCGAACGGTGAGGTAGGCGACGACGGTATAGGCGAGCGCCCGCAGCCCGAGGACCTGGGCACCCAGGAGGTCGACCACGATGCCACCGGTGAACCCGAGCAGCACCGCCGGCTGAGGGTCGAGCCAGCGAGCGGCGGCGATCACGGTCAGCAGCACCAGGTCGGGGGCAACGCCGAGCGGCCGGACCTCGCGGAACAAGGTGGTCTGGATGAGCACCGACACCAGCACCGCCGCCAGCGCCAGCAGGATCCGTGATCTGAGGATCATCCGCCGCTCGCCGTGGTGTCGGTGGTGTCATCGGTCCCCGAGGTACCGCCCTCGGTGGTCGAGGCGGTGACACCGGGCTCGCCGGGTAGCGGCCAGCCAAGGACCAGAACGACGCGCAGACGGGTCACATCGGCCAGCGGCCTCACCTGTGTTGTCAGATATGCAGCCTCCGGGGTGGCAGCACCCATCACCGTACCCACGGTGAGGCCAGCCGGATAGCTGGTGGTGTTCCCGGTGACGACCACGTCGCCTTCCCCGAGAGGACCGGTCGCCTCGAGGATTTCCAAGTCCATCCGGTTGGGGTTCCCGCTCCCGATGACAACGCCGGTCTGCGCCCCGACGGTGACCCCCACCGCCTCGGTGGGCGCCACCATGGGGAGCACCCGGGCCCCGCCTTCGAACACTTCGATAACCACTCCGACGACGTTCCCCGCGGGATCGATCACCGGGTTGCCGACGAGCACACCATCAGCGGTGCCGCGGTCGATGGAGAAGCTCAGATCGAGCGGGTCGCTCCCCCCGAGAACATTCGCCGTCACCCGGGTTATGTCCTCTCGATCGAGTTCGAGGTCCTGTGCCTGCTGGAGCAGGGCGACCTGCGCCTCCAACTCGTCGACCCGGGCGACACGGGTTCGCATCTCCTGGAGCTCGGCGCGGAGCAGGGCGTTCTCCTCGCGCAACCCGGCGAGGTTGGCCATACCGTCCACAACGTCGACCACCGGGGCGATCGCCCTGCCAAGCAGCCCCTGCACCGGCGAGAACACCGCCTGGGCGCCGCTGCGGAGGGTGCCCCCGACCCCCTCGCCCGAGGCGCGCAGGTCGAAGGTCATGAGCACGAATGACGCCACCACGAGGGCGACGGTGGTGACCAGCGTGCGGCGGCCGCCGCGTGGGAGTTCCCTCACCGGTTTGCCCCCGGCGACTCGGACAACGACATCAGGAGGTCAGGGCCGACTGGAGGAGACCAGGACCCCTTGGAGGACATCGAACTCCTCGAGACACTTGCCCGAGCCGACAACCACCGACTGGAGCGGGCGGTTTGCGGTGATGATGGGCATGCTGGTCTCGTATGCGATCCGCTCGTCCAGCCCGCGCAGCATGGCGCCGCCGCCGGTGAGGACGATCCCTCGCTCCATGATGTCGGCGGCCAGTTCGGGTGGTGTCTTGTCCAACGTGTACTTCACCGCGTCGACGATGGCCGCCACCGGCTCCTCGATCGACTCGCGCAGCTCGCTCGAGTGGAGCACCACCGTCTTGGGGAGCCCGCTGATGAGGTCGCGGCCCCGGACCTCGGCCGATGGTTCGTCCGGGTAGGGATAGCCGGAGCCAATCGCCATCTTGAGCTGCTCGGCGGTGCGTTCCCCCAGCAACAGGTTGTGCTCCTTCTTGACCCACTCGATGATCGCCTCGTCCATCTCGTCGCCCGCAACCCTGATCGAGCGGGACACGACGATGCCACCGAGCGAGATGACCGCAACCTCGGTGGTCCCGCCGCCGATGTCCACCACCATGCTCCCCGCCGGCTCGTGGATCGGCAGACCCGACCCGATTGCGGCCGCCATCGGCTCCTCGATTGTGTAGGCGCGGCGGGCGCCGGCGTGGTAGGCGGCCTCCTCGACGGCTCGGCGCTCCACCGGAGTTATCCCCGATGGCACGCAGATCACGATCCGGGGCCGGGCGAACCGCCTGCGGTGCACCTTCTGGATGAAGTAGCGGAGCATCTTCTCGGTGATGTCGAAGTCGGCGATCACCCCGTCGCGCAGCGGCCGGATCGCCTGGATGTAGGCGGGGGTGCGCCCGATCATCCGCTTCGCCTCCATACCCACGGCGAGGGCGCGGTTGTTCCGCGTGTTTATGGCGACCACCGACGGCTCGTTGAGCACTATCCCCTGGTTGCGTACGTACACCAGGGTGTTGGCGGTCCCGAGGTCGATGGCCATGTCCTGGCCGATGGAGAAAAACGAATCCGGCATGGCGGCATCCCGGTCGAGGTCGGGCAAGCATAGCCATCGGCCTCAGCGCCCCCGCCGGCGAGAGCGGGCGAGTATTGACAGCAGGTGGTTGGGACTCCCCGGTTTGGCTGCCGTCTGCCGTCTGCCGTCTGCCGTCTCAGCTAGCTCCCGAAGAAAAGTTCCAGTTCGCGCTCGGCGCTCTCCGTGGAGTCCGACCCGTGAACGATGTTCTCGGTGACGATCAACCCGAAATCTCCCCGCAGTGTCCCTGGTGTGGCTGACCGGGGATCGGTCGCTCCCATGAGGGTGCGGGCAACGCCAACCGCCGACTCGCCGCTCCATTCCATGGCGACCACCGGTCCGCTCGTTATGAACTCGATGAGATCTGCAAAGAACGGCTTCTCGGTGTGCTCGGCGTAGTGGCGGCCCGCCATTTCCTCGTCGATCACCAGCATCCTGATCTGGCGGAGGCGGAGCCCTTTGCGCTCGAGACGGCCGATGACCTCGCCTACCAGTCCGCGAGCCACCCCGTCGGGCTTCACCATGATGAATGTGCGTTCCTCGGCCAACCTCACTCCTCGAATAGGGCGGCGGGATGGTAGGACTGCTCCTGAGGGATGCCTTCCTCGACGATGCCAAGCGCACCCCGGACCTCGCCGGCTAGATAGAGAGAACCGGCGACGACGACGGCGCCGTCATCACCCGCCAATTCGAGGGCGCGGGCCATCGCCGCCTCGGAAGCCGCCGCTGTCTCGACGGGCACGGCGTCGCCCCAAGCCACCTCGATCGACCGGGCGAGTTCCTCGGGAGCAACCGGACGGGCACCCCGAGCGGCGGTGGCGATCACCGCGGAGAAATGGTGCGGATCGAGTTGTCCCAACATGGCGGCACGGTCCTTGTCCCCCATCACCCCCAGCACCAGCACCCAGGATCGAGAGTCGAACTCCTCGGTGAGCGTCTCATCGAGTGCGGCAAAGCCCTGCTCGTTGTGCGCCCCGTCGAGCAGGACGAGGGGATGACGTCGCACCACTTCCAGCCTGCCGGGTGAGGTGATGCCGCCGGCACCCTGACGAACCGCACTCAGCGACAGCGGCCTACCCAGCAACTCCTCGACGGCGACCACGGCGATGGCGAAGTTGACCGTCTGATGGTGGCCGTGGAGCGGGAGGAACACCTCTGGGTAGCTGTCGTATACGCCGTCGATGTCGACCAGCCAGCCGCCCACGGCGAGGCGGGCCTCCGCGGCCATGATAGTCCGTGCCGTAGCGACGGTGCGGGATGTCGATTTCGCCGGCCCGGGCGGCGGCCACCGCCTCGGCTTCGGGTGGTATCGGGCCGGTGACGAGGACCGCCCCCGGTTTGGCGATGGCGACCTTCTCGGTGGTGATCTCCTCGATGGTGTCACCGAGGTACTCGGTGTGCTCCCGGGCAACCCCGGTGAGCACGGCGACCGCGCCGTCCGCTGCGTTGGTGGCGTCGAGCCGGCCACCCAAACCCACCTCGATCACCCCGACGTCAACCGCCTCCGTGGCAAACCAGGAGAAGGCGGCGAGGGCGGTGAGCTCGAAGTAGGTCGGCTCCTCACCTCCCTGGGCGGTCCACACGTCGACGAAACCCGGCGACATCGGTGATCGCCTGGGCGAACTCGGCGGGAGTGGCAACCACCAGGTGGCGCGCCAATCGTTCCTCGACCCTCTGCAAATGCGGGGAGACAAAGGTCCCCGGGGTGAGCCCATGAGCCGCAACCAGCGCGCTCACCATGCGCGCCGTGGTCGTCTTGCCGTTGGTCCCGGTGATGTGGACGATGGGGTAGGCCCGCTCCGGGTTCCCCATCAGCTCCAAGATGCCTCGCATCCTCTCCAGACCGGGCTTGACGCCTAGTTGGACGTGGCGGTCGAGGTATTCCACCGCCTCCTGGTGGTCCGTGGGACGCTCCTCTCGCCGGATGGAATGGCGGGCTCTGACGGGCGGGCGATCCTACCGGTCACCCGCCCGTCAGGCAGAACTCAGTTGGCCGAGTTGCCTGCCCAGGCCTTGGACGAGGGGTCCTCGCCCCGCCTGGAGGCGATCAAGAGTCCAATTCCGGCGAGGAGCAGCGCTCCGGCGACCAGGGCCATCGTCTGTCCAGAACCGCCACCGGTGAACGGAAGGGTTGAGGGCGTGGCGACGGTGGTGGTCGTCTGTTGGACCGGATCGACTGCGACCGTCGTGCTCGACGCCTCGGGAGCAGAGGTCGTGGTGACCCGCGCCGTCGTGCTGGTGACCTGGCTGGTCGTGGTGCTCTCGGGCTCGGTGGTCGTCGTCTCAGGTGCCGTTGTCGTGGTCTCGGGACCGTAGTGGTGGTCTCAGGGACGGTCGTCGTGGTCTCGGGCAACGTGCTCGAGGTGTGCGGGATCGACGTGGTGCTCTGGTGCCAGGTGCTCGAGGTGTGCGGGATCGACGTCGAGGGCCGGGGCCAGGTGGTCGACGGCCGCGGGAACGACGTGCTGCTGGAACCCGCGGTATCGACGTCGAGGTGACCGGTCGGTTGCCCTCGGCGGGGGTGGCGATGGCAGGCGCCATGGTGCCCATGAGCAGGGCGACCACGGTCACGGCCAGACCGACACGACGAAGATGGACGGGATTCATGAGGCTCGCTTCCTGGGACGCTCTACCGGCGGGTCAAGGCTGCTCGATCATCGATCGAGCATCTCAGGGCGCACCGCCTGATTGGTCCCCTACGTCCCTACCGGGGATCCAATCGCGGCGCATCCGACTCTCTTATCGGCAGAGGTGGGCCAGCGCGTCCATGGGTCGAGCGACCCATAGCGAGTCTCCAGATTGCTCAGCGCCTCAGGCGGAGCGTTCCCGGGGTTCTTCGATCGTGGGGTGGGGCACCAGGGTCGGGTTGACCTTCTCCCGCACCACGTCACCATCGATCTCCACCCCAGCGATGTCGGTGCGCGAGGGCAGGTCGTACATCGTCCCGAGGAGGACCTCCTCGAGGATGGCCCGCAGACCCCTCGCTCCCGTCCCACGGAGCAGCGCCTGGTCGGCCACCGCCTCCATGGCGTCGGCGGTGAAGCTCAACTCGACCCCGTCGAGCTCGAAGATCCGGGCGTACTGGCGTACCAGGGCGTTCTTCGGCTCGGTCAGGATCTGCATCAGGGCATCGCGGTCCAAGTCGTCCACGGTGGCGATCACCGGGAGACGTCCGATGAACTCGGGGATCAACCCGTACTTCATCAGGTCCTCGGGGAGCACCTGGGAAAGCACCTCACCGGAGCGCTGCTCCCTCCGGGAGCGTATGTCGGCGCCGAACCCGATCGCCTTCTTACCGATGCGCGACCCGATCACCTCTTCCAACCCGGCGAAGGCACCGCCACAGATGAAGAGGACGTTGGTGGTGTCGATCTGGATGAACTCCTGGTGGGGGTGCTTGCGGCCGCCCTGCGGCGGTACCGAGGCAACGGTCCCCTCCAGGATCTTGAGGAGTGCCTGCTGCACACCCTCCCCGGACACGTCACGGGTGATCGACGGGTTCTCCGCCTTGCGGGCGATCTTGTCGATCTCATCGATGTAGACGATCCCCTGCTCCGCCTTCTTGACGTCGTAGTCGGCAGCCTGGATCAGCTTGAGCAGGATGTTCTCGACGTCCTCGCCCACGTAGCCCGCTTCGGTGAGGGCAGTGGCATCGGCGAGGGCGAAGGGCACGTTGAGCTGACGAGCCAGGGTCTGCGCCAGCAGCGTCTTGCCGCACCCCGTGGGACCGATGAGGAGGATGTTCGACTTCTGCAGTTCGACGTCGTCGCGACCGTGCTGGCCGGCGCGCACCCTCTTGTAGTGGTTGTAGACGGCGACGGAGAGGACCTTCTTGGCCCGCTCCTGCCCGACGACATAGCTCTCGAGGAAGTCGTAAATCTCCCTCGGCTTGGGCAACTCGGAGAAGCTGATCTCCTCGGAGGCGGAGAACTCCTCCTCGATGATCTCGTTGCAGAGATCGATGCACTCGTCGCAGATGTAGACGCCCGGCCCGGCGATGAGCTTCTTGACCTGCTTCTGCGACTTACCGCAGAAGCTGCATTTGAGGAGATCGCCGCCGTCGCCGAATTTGGCCATCCGTCCTCCTGCCTTACGCCCCGGCCGCGACCGCGGCCAGTTCTCGCCGGGTGAGGATGGCGTCCACCAGACCGTAGTCCTTGGCCTCGTCCGAGGTCATCCAGAAGTCCCGCTCGGTGTCGATGGCGACCTTCTCGTAGGTCTGCCCGGTGTGCTGGGCGAGGATGCGGTTGATCTGCTCTCGCATGTGCATGATCAGCCGCGCCTGAATCTCGATGTCGGTCGCCTGGCCCTGGGCGCCGCCCGACGGCTGGTGGAGCATCACCCGGGCATGCGGGAGGCCGAACCTCTTGCCTTCGGCGCCGCCGGCCAGGATCACCGCCGCCGCCGAGGCGGCCATGCCCATGCAGACGGTGTTCACGTCGGGCTTGATGTACTGCATCGTGTCGTAGATGGCGAACAACGAGGTGATCGAGCCCCCGGGCGAGTTGATGTAGATGAAGACGTCCTTGTCGGGGTCCTCGGACTCGAGGTGGAGCAGTTGCGCCATGATCAGGTTGGCAACCGTATCGTCGATCGGGGTGCCAAGGAAGATGATCCTGTCCTTGAGCAGCCTGCTGTAGATGTCGAACGCCCGCTCACCGCGCGAGGTCTGCTCGACGACGGTTGGGACGAGATAGCTCTCAAGCTTCATCGCTGCTCCTCTGGGGGGCCGGCGGGATCATCGGCATCGCCGTGATCGGCCCCATCGTTGCCTTCCTGCTTACTGGTCCGGTCAGTATCGTCATCGTTTGGGCCGTCATCGATTGGCGCCTCATTGCTGGGCTCGTCGTCCTCGTCCCCCGGTTCGACGTCGAGATCTGTGGGATCGTCGGCTGCGACGCCGACTTCAGTTTCTTCATCGGGTAGCGGTGCCGGGGACAGGTCGAGGACCGTGCCCGTCTGGTCGACGGGGAGGGCGCCGGCCTCGAGCCGCTCCAGCGCCTTCCTTCGCAGGATATCACTCCTGAGGGCCTTGCTCTGGGCACGGTCGGCGAGGGCAGCGCGTACTGCTTCGGGGTCCTCGGCACCCTCAGCCATCGCCTCGCCCGCTGCTTCCAACTCCTCGTCCGACACGGTGAGCTCGGCGTCGGCGGCCACGGCATCGAGCAGGATGTCGATCCGGATCGAGCGCTCCGCCTGGTTCCGCAGATCGCTGGTGAGAGCCTCTCGGTCGATCCCGGTGACCCGCATGTAGTCGGCCAGGGTCACCCCTTGTGCCTCCAGCCGGTGGGCGAAGCGGTGCAGTTGGGACTCCATCTCGGCGTTGACGATGGCCTGCGGCAGCTCGAGATCGAGCTCGTCGATCAGCTCGTCCAGCAGCTTGTTGCGCAGCTCGACCCGAGCCGTGGATCTCCCTACCGCCTCGAGTCGGGTCCTCAGATTGGATCTGAGCTCGTCGACCGTGTCGAACTCGGTGACTTCGGCAATCCAATCGTCTTCGAGGTCGGGCAGCTTGACCCGGCGCACCTCCTTGACCAGGACGCGGAAGTCGACCTCTTCACCTGCCCGCTCGCCAAAGCCGGAGGGCAGCGGGCCGACGAAATTGAGGATCTCGCCTGCGCCCTTGCCGGGGAGGATGTCGTCGAGACCTTCGACAAAGGTTCCCGAGCCGAGCTCGTAGAGCAGGTCGCTGGCAGTGGCCTCCGGCACCTCGACGCCGCCCGCGCTCGCCGCGATGTCCACCGAGACGAAGTCGCCGTCCTGAGCCTGGCGGGTGACGGTCTCGAGCTCGGCAAACTGCCGACGTACCTGGGTGATCTGCTCCTCCACCCGCTCGTCGTCGACCACCGGCGAATCGATCTCGATCCGGCGCTCCTTGTAGTCGGGGACCTGGTCGGTCTCCGGCCAGACGGTCACCCTGACATCCACCTCCACTCCTTCATCGATGGTGCGCATCGCTTCCACGGAGGGGGTCACCGCCGGTGCCAGATCGGTCTCGCTGAGAGCCTGGTCGACCGCGGAGGGAAGGAGGTCGTCGATCGCCTCGCTCCTGAGACGATCCGGTCCCACTGTGGCCTCGACTATTCGACGCGGCGCCTTGCCCGGCCGGAACCCCTTGATGCGGATCTCCCTCGAGAGCCGCCGAGCGGCCTGGTCTTCGGCATCCGCCAGCTCGCCCTCCTCCAACCGGAGGGTGAGGATCTTCTCGAACGGCCCGGCGTCACTCAGCGTCGTGTTCACAGATCGGCTCCTTGGATGGTCGGGCGCCGACCCAGTGCGGCGCGGGCGCGCCACGAAGGCGGCTGGGGTGACCGAGGGGACTTGAACCCCCGACCTCCAGGGCCACAACCTGGCGCTCTAACCACCTGAGCTACGGTCACCATGGCGGTCCCGCCGGTGCGGGACTACTCGGGTCGGCGCCCCCGGGAGGATTCGAACCCCCGACCCGGTGCTTAGAAGGCACCCGCTCTGTCCTCTGAGCTACGGGGGCCGATCCTCGCGGTCCGTTTCCCGACCCGCGGAGCGGGTGAAGGGAATCGAACCCTCACCACCAGCTTGGAAGGCTGGGGCTCTACCATTGAGCTACACCCGCAAGACGGCCCAGCCAGGATAGTGCGGGGCCTGCGGGGTCGGTCAGTGTCGGGCCGGCCGGACTCGAACCGGCGACCTCCTGCTCCCAAAGCAGGCGCGCTACCAAGCTGCGCCGCGGCCCGTGTCCTCATTGTGGCCGAGGTCGCCGGCATCGAATCCGGCCATCTCGGCTGTCGAGACCTCGATCGGATCATGTCACACCCGGGCGATACGTTGCCTAGGTGAGGCCGGAACCCGCCGCCGAGTTGCTGGAGGCGATCGCCCGATGGGACCGCCTCTCCCGCTGGGAGCGCTCCGAAGTGGGACGGTCGCTCCGCCGTCTCGGCTGGACCTACAGGCGAGATCATGGAGGTGATCCCGGTGCCGAAGGGGACCCTCGCCGGCTGGTGTCGCGATATCCGTCTCACGGCCGAACAGGTCGACAGCGATCAGGAGCGTCGCCCGCCGGAGTGCGAACCGGGATCCCAGTCGACACGCAGCGGAAGAGACGCCAAGAGGTCGAACACATCCGTGAGAGCGCTCGCCTCGAGGTGCCGAGTTCTCGGGGACCCCTCTGGGTCGCCGGGACAGTCCTCTACTGGGCGGAAGGAGTCAAGGCATTGAAGCGCCTGGAACTCGCCAACAGCGACCCGCGCGCCCTCCGCCTCTTCGTCTCCTGGGTTCGAAGGTTCCACGACGCAGACGCACGCTTCACCGTTGCCCTGAACATGCATGCCGGTAACGACGAACCTGCCGCCCGCCTCTACTGGACCGAGCAACTCGGACTCGACGATTACATGAAGACCTTCATCAAGCCCGATGGGACTGGGCACCGCAAGAACCACCTCTCGTCCGGCGATATGCAAGGTTCGGATGCGAGCCAGCTGTAACGCTTGGCATCGGACGATGGCTTGGATCGATCGCCTTGCCGAGGAACTGGGGGTCTCTCGTGAGTCGTCAAGCAAAGTAGATTGGCGTCGGGGCCGCTGGCGCAACTGGCAGCGCAGGGGACTCTTAATCCCAAGGTTCCGGGTTCGAATCCCGGGCGGCTCACACCTCTGACTTGCGGGCGTGGCGGAACGGCAGACGCGCCGGGCTTAGGACCCGGTGGGCGAGAGCCCATGTGGGTTCGACTCCCACCGCCCGCACCTCAGCCCGTTGATCAGGTCGGCGGATGATCCCCTGTCTGACCGTCGATCAATTCGCGCATGATGTCCATGTGACCGGCGTGGCGGGCGGTCTCTTCGATCATGTGGATCAGTACCCACCGCATCGAGACTGCGTCCCCGAACCATGCTCGGCCGAGGTCGTCGACGTCCAGTTCGGCGATGACCTCGTCGGCGGCGCCCGGGCACGCCCGTAGTAATCCACGATCGCCTCGACCGTCTCGTCGGGTTCAACGCGCCAGTCGGCGTCGGGGTCATCCGGATCGAAGGGGACCGGATCCGCCGGCCTGTCGAACGTCTCGCAGAACCAGCCGTACTCCACCGATGCCAGGTGCTTGACCAATCCGAGCATGCTCGTCCCAGAGGGTGTCATCGGCTGCCGCAGTTGGGCGTCGTCGAGCACCTTCGAGCTTCCACAGCACAACATCGCGGTGCCGGTCCAGGCTGGCGACGAGGCTTTCCTTCTCCGTCCCCGTGAAAGGGACCCGCTTTCCCATGCGTCAACCCTATGACCCGGCAAGAGCTTCGGCCAAAGCCTGTATCGCCCGGGTGCGGTGGCTGAAGCGGAGCTTGGCCTCGTGCCCCCACTCGGCCAGGGTGCGGCCGTCCACCTCGAAGATGGAGTCGTAGCCGAACCCCTCCGACGCCACGCTCCTCGAGGGTGATGCCCCCTCCAGTTCGCCGGCGGCCACCAGTTCGCCGCCGTCCGGCCAGGCGACGCACATCACCGTCCGGAACACCGCTCTTCGGTCGGTCACACCATCGAGCGCCGCCAGTAGGGCCGCCCGGTTGGAGGCGTAGCTGGCCCCGGGACCGGAGAAGCGGGCGGTGAGCACCCCGGGCGCACCACCCAGCGCAGCCACCTCGAGACCGGTGTCGTCTCCCAGCGCGGGGAGCCCGGTCAGTTCGCTGACCGTGCGCGCCTTGAGCCTGGCGTTTCCCTCGAGGGTCGGTTCGGTCTCTTCGATCTCGGGCCAGCTCAGACCCTGGGCCAACTCCCCCACCACCCCCGAGTCGATCAGGACCGCCTCGATCTCGGCCAGCTTGTCCGGGTTATGGGTGGCGACGACCAGTCGTTCGATCACGTGGCGATGGCTTGACGCTGGATCTCGCACAGCGTCTCGATCCCGCCTTGGGCGAGATCGAGCATCTCGTCCAACTCGTTGCGGAGGAACGGTTGGCCCTCCGCCGTTCCCTGGACCTCGACCAGAAGGCCCCTCCCGGTCATGACCACGTTCATGTCGACCTCGGCAGCGACATCGTCCTCGTACTCGAGGTCGAGCATGGCCCGGCCCTCGACGATCCCCACCGAGACGGCTGCTACCTGGTCGATCAGCGGGACTTCGGTGAGCGATCCCCGCTCGACGGCTGCGGTGAAGGTGTCGTGGAGCGCCATCCACGCCCCGGTGATGGCGGCGGTCCTGGTGCCGCCGTCGGCCTGGAGCACGTCGCAATCGACCCGCACCATCATCTCCGGGATCGCTTCGAGACGGACCACGGCACGCAACGATCGCCCGATCAAACGAGAGATCTCGTGGGCCCGCCCCCCCTGGTAGGAGTCGCGTCGGATGCGCTCACCGCTCGAGCCGGGGAGCATCCCGTACTCGGCGGTGACCCATCCCCGTCCACTGTCGCGCATCCAGCGTGGGATGTCGGCGTCGACCGAGGCGGTGCACAGCACCCAAGTGCGCCCCAGTTCGATCAGCACCGACCCGGCTGCCATCTCGGTGTACCTGCGGGTGACCTTCACCGGCCGAAGCTCGTCGAGGGCTCTCGCCCGCACCATGTCAGACGGCCAGTTCGGTGCCGGGAACAGCCAGGTCAACGGGGCGACCGAATGTGGCGGAGCCCTCCGCCACCGAGCGGCCCGGGTCGAGCGTCGGCCAGATGTGGGTCAGGACCGCCTTCCGGGCACCGACACGCCTGGCGATCTCCCCCGCCTCACTGGCGGTGAGGTGGTGGGCCCATGGCTTGTCCTCGGCGAGCCCTGGTAGGTGGCCTCGACGAGCATCAGGTCTGCTCCATCGGCGAGATGGGGCCACTCGCCGTCCGGGCCGGTGTCCGCCGAATAGGCGAGGACCCTCCCATCCCCTTCCAGACGGGAGGCAAGCGTGGGCACCGGAGTGCTGGGTGGTGGCGAACCGGATCTGGATCCCACCCACCTCGATCTCGTCCCCGTCGCCCACCACGACGAACTCGCACGTGTCGGCTGTGTCGCCGTCGCCGGCGCCCATGAAGTTGAGCAGCCGATCGGGGAGTCCTTCGGGGCAGTAGATGGGCACGCCTTGCCTGGGGCGGGAGCCGTAGCGGACCGCGTGGTAGAAGCCGATCAGGTCGGTGCAGTGGTCGGCGTGGACGTGCGACAGGATCACCGCGTCGAGCGAAACGAAGTCGGTGACCGTCTGAAGGGCCGCGAAGGTGCCCGGCCCGGCGTCCATCCAGATCTGGGTGCCGTCCTGACGGACCAGGTAGCCGGAAGCCGGCCGGCCAGGTGTCGAGTAGGTCCCATTGCTGCCGAGGATGGTCAACTGCACCAGGGTCACGGTAACGCACCGATCACCGCCTCTCGCCGGTCTGAGACCTACGGCGTTCCGTTCGCGGCCTCAGAAGTAGAGCTGGGTGCCCAGGCGATCGACCGCTTCATCGAGGGTGCCGGTCCAGAGCCTCGAGCTCAGATACTTGGCGCCCGGAGTCGGGGAATACGGTCACCACGACCCCTCGTCGAGCCGCTGACGCCCAGCGGACCGCGGCGTGGGCGGCGGCCCCGGAGGAGACACCGGCGAAGAGGCCCTCCTCGGTGAGCAATCGCCTGGTCATGGCCACCGCGTCCTCGGTGCGCACCAGGATCTTTGCGTCGATGGCGCTCGGGTCGAACACCGGTGGTATGTAGCCGTCGTCGAGCGAGCGGAGCCCGGCCACCGTCTCCCCCACCGGCGGCTCGGCGGCCACGATCTGCACGGAAGGGTGGGCTCGACGCAATGCCTTGCCGACACCCATCAGGGTCCCCCCAGACCCGAGCCCGGCCACGAAGGCATCGACCCGGTCGAGCGAGGCGAGGATCTCGGGACCGGTCCCCAACTCGTGGGCTCGCGGGTTCGCCGGGTTTCCGTACTGGAACAGCATGAGGTAGCCGCCATCGGCGGCCAATTGCGTTGCCCGAGAGATCGAGCCGTTTGTGCCCTCGTCGCCCGGTGTCAGAACCACTTCGGCTCCCCAGGCGCTGAGGAGATCGAGACGCTCGGTGCTGACGTTGTCGGGCACCAGAACGGTGAGATGGAATCCCTCCCGTTGGGCGATCCTCGCCAGTGCGATCCCGGTGTTGCCTGAAGACGGCTCCACCAGACGGGTCCCGGGACCGATGAGCCCATCGGACCTGGCCTGCTCCACCATCGCCTCGGCGACCCTGTCCTTCACCGACCCGGTGGGGTTGAGCCATTCCAGCTTCGCCCAGATCTCAACCGATGGCGAGGGTGAGAGATGCTTCAGCCGGACGAGCGGCGTGCCACCGACGGGTCGGCGGTCACCACGGACCGCGTTGTCCGCAGACAAGCCGGTTCCGCCGGTTCAACCACCGGCTACCGCCGGGAGTATCGAGACTTCTGTCCCATCTGGAATGGGCGTGTCGAGTCCTTCGAGGTACCGCACGTCCTCGTCGCCGACGAACACATTGACGAACCGATGCAACCCGCCATCGTCATCGAGAATCCTCTCGGTGATCCCCGGGTGCCTGTCGCCCAGATCGCTGAGCAGCGCCCCCAGGGTGACGCCCTCCGCCTCTACCACGGCGGCGCCACCGGTGTGTGACCGCAGCACGGTGGGCACTCGAACGGTTGCCATCATCGCTTCACTCACAACGAGGGGCTCCTCCGTCACCTTCCCGGTTCTCGATCCACCAGCCACGCAACTCGGGTCTGGCGGGATCTGCCATCCCGAGAATCAGATGGACCCATTCCGGGTCGGGCGCTTGGCGGCGATCGGTTGGGGAAGGATAGGGGGCGCTATGGGTATGGGAATGGAAGACGCCGGTGATATCGAGACCCGAGGCCGTCCGCCTGCTTCATCACTCGGAAGTGGTCGGTGGGGTCGATCGTGAAGCTCGAGGGCGAGGCGTCGATGTTGGCGCACGGATGGAACGCCGCCACCGTTGCCCGCTCCTCGCCGACGAGAAGGCCGCAGGCCTCGTCCGGATAGCGGGAGCGGGCGTGCTCGACCATGGCATCGACCAGCGACCGGTGGAGGTTCATGCGGTGGTGGCGTCACGGCCACAGTCGCTCGACGACCCATTGTCCGGAGTCGAGCCGGTACCGGAACCTGTCGTGGAGACGGTCCCTCCTCCCCTGCCAGAACTCGAATGCCTCGGGGACGATCCGGTAGCCACCCCACCACTCCGGCCGCACCACCTCGCCGTCGCCGGTCTTCTCGACGAGACGGTCGACCGCGGTGTCGAGGGTGCCCCGGTCGGCCACCACCTCGCTCTGCGACGATGCGGCGGCACCCAGTTGGGCACCACGGGGACGGGATGCGAAGTAGGCGTCTGACTCGGCCTCGTCGACCGGCTCCACCGCTCCCTCCACCCTCACCTGACGGTGGTGCTGTAGCCACACGAAGCAGGCTGCGGCACGGGGATTCTCCGCCAGTTCCCCTCCCTTTCGGCTGCGATAACTGGTGTAGAAGACCAGTCCCCGTTCATCCAGGCCCTTGAGGAGGACCGCCCGAGCCGAGGGCCGTCCATCGCTGGTGGCGGAGGCCACGATCATCGTGTTCGGCTCTGGGTAGCCCACCTTCCTGGGCGGCGTGGAGCCATACGGCGAGTTGGGCGACCGGGTCGGGATCGAGGTCGGGGACGGTCAAGACCCTCGGTGTCGTAGTCGACCCGTGCCCGAAGGTACCGCTCGTCCACTGTTCCGCCACGGTAACCCCAGGGCGGCGACCCTACGATCCGAATCGTGGAGCCGAGCCCAGGGTCTGGGCAAGATGATCGGAAGGGCGCTTGGCCCGCCGCTGTCCCCGCTGTGGCGCCGGCTCCGTCTACCGGCGATGGATGGTCATGGCCGAGACCTGCCCCCGTTGTGGTCTCCGGTTCGAGCGGGAGCAGGGCTACTGGGTCGGGCGCGATCACCATCGACACCGCGGCCACTTTCGGCCTTTTCGCGTCTGCTCGTCATCGGCATGATCGCGGCCACCTGGCCGGACGTGCCGTGGACCGCCCTGCTGGTGATCGCCCTGGTGGTCAACGGCGTGTTCCCCATCCTGTTCTACCCGTATGCCAGGCTGCTCTGGGTGGCGATGGACCTGAGGGTCCGTCCGGTCGAGTGACCAAAGCGACATGGCCTCAGGAGCGCTTTGCGATCTCCTCGAGCATCACCTCGGTGGCGCCACCCCCGATGGTGTGGATCCGGACGTCGCGGTACATGCGCTCCACCGCGGTCTCGGTGATGAACCCCATCCCGCCGTGGAACTGGACGCACGCGGCCAGCACCTCATTGACCAATTCGCCGCAGTAGCTCTTGACCATCGACACCTGCAGGACCGCATCGACCCCCTGGTCGAGCAGCCAACCGGTGTAGTACACGAGTTGACGACCCGCCTCGACCTTGGCCTGGAGCATGGCCAGCCGGTGCCTGACAGCCTGCTTCTCCCACAGCGGGGCGCCGAAGGCACGTCGCTGGCGGAGGTGGGCGACGGTGAGCTCGATGGCCCGCTGGGCCTCACCCATCGCCATGGCGCCGATGACGAGGCGCTCCATCTGGAAGTTGTGCATGACGTGGTAGAAGCCACGCTCCGGCTCGCCGATGAGTTGGTCTGCCGGCACCCAGCACTCCTCGAACACCAACTCGGCGGTGTCCGAGGAGCGCCACCCCATCTTGGAGAGGGACCGCCCAACGGTGAACCCTGCAGCACCGCGTTCCACCGCCAGTATCGAAATCCCACGTGATCCCTTGACCGAGGGATCGGTGCGGGCGGCGACGAAAACGAGGTCGGCGGTAGATCCGTTGGTGATGAACATCTTGGTGCCGTCGATCACGTACCCGTCGCCGTCACGCCTCGCTTTGGTGCGCATCGCGGCGACATCGGACCCGGCATCGGGCTCGGTCACGGCGATTGCGGTGAGGGTCTCGCCACTGAGGATCCCCGGAAGCCAGCGCTTCATCTGCACGTCGCTGCCGAAGTTGAGGAGGTATGGCGTTGCCAGGTCGGTGTGGACGAGGACGGTTATCGCAAATCCGCCAAAGGTGGATCGACCCAACTCCTCGGCGAAGACCACCGATGCCAGCGGTCCCATCTCCACGCCACCGTGCTCCTCGGGGACCCGGAGCCCGAAGAACCCGATCTTCCCCATCTCGAGGAGCACCGAGCCGCGGGACCTGACCCGCCTCCTCCCAGTCCGCTCCATTGGGCACGACCTCGGCTTCGACAAAGCGCCGGGTCTGTGCCCGGACCGCTTCGAGGTCCTCGGTCTCGTAGATCGACCGCACCATCAGTGAGGATAGGGTCGGCCAGAAAGACTCGCACCCTTGAGGCGAGAGGACTCCGATGCAACAGATCGATGGGCGAGCCGACGAGCGTCACATTGCCCGGCTGGATGCCGACCTGGTCAGAGGCGGCGCGCCCGATCCGGCTGCTCGACCGCCTGAGATGGCCAGACGAGGAGCGGGATCGCTTCCTGGATGGTTGGCGGGCGGGACGTCCTCGCCCACCCGTGGTGGAGGCGCGGCCCGCCTCGCACCCCGAGTCGAAGGAGGCGCTCGAGGCGGTGATGGCCGGGGCCGATCGCTCGCACCCGCTCGGGGAGTTCATCTACGCCACCGCCCGCTGCTACCACACCCTCGCTCGGATGATGGAGTCGATCGGGACCCCGCCTTCACCGAGAGGTCGGTCGAGCTCTACGGCCGGCCCGACTACGTCTATGAGCGCCAAGGCACCTCGGCACTGACACTGGCCGACGGCCTTCTGGCGCTGACCGACGAGATCCTCGGCTCGGGTGACGTCGACGAGGCGGTTGCCGACATACCAGCCGACGATTTCGCCGCCGAGTTGTCCGCCCGCCTCGGCGACTTCTTCACCGATGACGCCGTCGAGGTCGTGGTGGACCCCGACATGGCGGCCAAAGCCGCAGCCGGAAGCAAGAAGGTCAAGATCAGGGGCGGGGCCATGTTCAGCCGCAACGACCTCGACCAACTGACCAACCACGAGGCCTTCGTCCACACCACCACGGTGCTCAACGGGAAAAAGCAGCCGCTGCTCACCTCGATGGCGCTCTCCGCCCCGAGGACCACGAAGACCCAGGAAGGACTGGCCACGTTCTCCGAACTGGCCACGTACTCGATGGACATGAACCGGCTGCGCCGCATCGCCCTGCGGGTGAACGCCGTGCAGGCGGCACTCGACGGCGCCGACTTCGTCGATCTGTTCCGCTTCTTCCTCGACGCCGGACAGAGCCTCGAGGAGTCCTACCAGTCGGCGCAGCGTGTGCTCAGGGGAGGCGACCCGGCCGGGGGCTCTGCCTTCACCAAGGACGCCGTCTACCTGGAGGGACTGGCTCTGGTCCACACCTTCCTCACCAAGGCGATCGCCGACAACCGCCCCGGGTTGATCCCCGATCTCTTCGCAGGGAGGCTCACCCTGGGAGACGTGGTGAGGCTGCAAGCCACTGTTCGACGACGGGACTTTGGCCCAACCTCGATACATCCCCCCGTGGGCCCAGGGCCTCAACCGCCTATCCGCCTACCTGGTCTTCTCCACCTACGCCAACCGGATCCGGCTGGAACGGGTCGAGTTGGAGCGCTTCGCCGAGTTGGAGGACCAGCAGGGAGGGGGCTGAAACTCCGTTTTGGCGTCACCTGACGCGGTCATGGCCACGTTTACTGACGCCAAAGCTTGGTCTAGCCGGCGAGGAGGAGCAGGGCATGGATGGCGATGCCGACCAGCGCCCCGACGACGGTCCCGTTGATGCGGACGAATTGGAGGTCCCGCCCCAATTGCAGTTCGAGACGTCGGGAGATCTCGGTGGCATCCCATCCGGCAACCGTCGTCTCGATCAGCCCGACGACCTCATCGTCCCATTGCCGGGCGAGACGCTCTGCGGTCTCGGCAATCCAATTGTCGATTCTCGCCCGCAGCAGCTCATCGTCCAGGACGCGCTGCGCCCACCATCGGATCAACTCGGCCAGCGTCTTCTCCAACTCGGAGCCGGGCTCAGCCCGCGGCCCTGGCCAGGCCCTCCCGCAGCACCTGCCACTGCGACTCGATCGCCACCGACAACTCCGGGGAGTCGAGCAGCCGCAGCTTCGATCCCTCGATCCGATCCGAGAGGTCGGCCGAATTGCGCAGGTCGTCGGCAACCCGGCTCAGCATCCGCTCGATATCGGCGCGCACCGGATGGCTTGGGTCCGACACGACATCCTCGATGAGGATCCGCAAACGAAGCGATGATCCTCTCGAAGACGAGATCCCCCGCCCACTGCGGCATCCACCACGGGGCGGATCTGTCGAAGCTGCTCTTGAAGTAGGGCAGGTTGTCGTCGAGGACGACGCCCATCCCACGCAGCACGGCCTCGATCGACTCCTGGGTGTGGCCACCCTTGAGCCAGGCATCGACCACCAGCGATATGAGCGGGGTGACCGGAGTCTGCCGGATCCAGTCCAGGGAGGCCTGAGTGACCACCGCAGAAACCGTCTCGTCGTCGAAGGACTCGGCGGCGGTCGCTGCGGCCTGGATCGGCGCGACGCTGCCGTCAGTTCGCTGTGTTCCGGCGCCTCGACCCACGTGGCCACCCGCCCGGCGATGTCGGAGCCGGACAGCCAATTGCGGAGATTGGTCGGGTCGAGGAAGTTCTGCTGGACGAACTCGGCCAAGCCGCGGCCGATCTCGTCCTTGCTCCGTGGGATCAGGGCGGTGTGCGGTATCGGGATGCCAAGCGGATGCCTGAACAACGCGGTGACGGCGAACCAGTCTGCGATCCCACCGATCAGGGCGGCCTCGGACGCCGCCCTGACAAAGCCGTTGACAACGCCATCGGAGCCGAAGAAGTGGCTGACCACGAACACGGCCAGGGCAACGAGGAGGAACCCGTTGGCCCGGCGCTTCCAGCGCCGGAGCTCCTCGATGCGTCGCTCCTCGTAGCCAGTGGCCGACCCGAAACCGGGACTCTGGAATGTCACTTGGAAATCGTAAGCGGACCTGGTGGTGCTGCAACGGCCCGCCTGCGCGGCGGGCCGTGTTGCTGAGTGGAGGTGCGGGGAGTCGAACCCCGGTCCGCTGAGACATCGGCGACGGCATCTCCGAGCGCAGCCGTCAGGAGCGTTTCGGGAAGGTGGACCCTGACGGCGGGTGACCCACCTCCCTATCCGGAGTTGTCTCAGCCCCCAGGTCCCGGATCCCCGGGGGAGCCGCCTACGTTACGACGCCCGGATCCGGCGGGGTAGGCACCCACCGGGCGGACGGGCTGCGTTGTTCAGGCAGCCAGGGCCAGACTGTCGTCGGCACTTCTTGGTGTATCCCGGTTCTTTAACGAGGACTCCGGGGACCTCGGCTCGCTTCCGTCGCTTCAACTCTCAACGTCGAATCCAGTTCACCCCCGTGGTCGATGGAATCAACACCAAGAGGATACCGGTCCCCTGCGACAACCAAGGCCGAGCGGGACGCACGGCTATGTTGCCCGGGCGATGGTTTCCCCCACGGTGGCCTCGACCATGCTGCTCGTCGCCGTCCTTGCCACGGGGATCGGGTACCCAGAACGCCGTAGCTCCTGATCTCGGACCGGGTGGCACCTTTTTCGACGATGACGGATCCACCCATGAGGGCTACATCGAGGCGCTGGCGGCCACTCGAGGTGCTCAGGGGTTGCAACCCACCGCTCTCCGACCTCACCTGCCCGGTCGACCCGATCACCCGCGGCCAGATGGCGGCGCTGTTGCGGCGATCGTTGAAACTGCCGCCGGCTCCGGGCGACAGCTTCGCCGACGACGAGGGATCGACCTTCGAGGAGGACATCAACCGGGTTGCAGCCGCCGGGATCACCCGTGGCTGTGATGCCGCCGATGCCAGCCGGTTCTGTCCCGACGAGTTGGTCACCCGGGGTCAGATGGCCGCCTTCATCAACCGGGGGTTCGAGTTGGAGCCGGGCTCAAAGGACCGTTTCAGCGACGACGACAGCTCGCCCTTCGAGAGAGGACATCGACCGGGTTGCCTCCGCCGGCATCACCGAGGGCTGCGACCCGGATTACCCGAGGCTGTTCTGTCCACTGGCAGTGGGTGACACGGGGCCAGATGGCCTCCTTCCTGGGGAGGGCCTTGGGGCTGGACGCGATCCGCCCGCCCGAGCGCCCCGCATTCACCCTCGCCGTCACCGGCGACATCCTGATCCACTCTCCGCTCGTGGACCGCGCCGCGGCGTACGGCGACGCCTCGGGTCAGTCATACGACTTCCGGCCGATGTTCGAGCGGATCGCACCGATCATCTCTGCGGCCGACCTGGCGCTGTGCCACCTCGAAGTCCCCTTGTCGGCCGACAACCAGGATCTCTCTGGGTACCCGCTGTTCAACGCCCCGCGTGAGGTGGCGCAGGCAATCGCCTACGCCGGATATGAGGGCTGCTCCACCGCGTCCGAACCACTCGATCGACCAGGGGGTCCGGGGGGCGGCGGAGACGCTCGACGTCCTAGACGCCGCCGGTGTCGGCCACGCCGGAACGGCACGCAACTCCGAGGAGGCGGCGAACCCGCGCCTCTACCAGGTGGGAGACGTCACGGTCGGGCATCTCTCCTACACATACTGGCTCAACGGGCTTTCGCCGCCCTCTGGTCAGGAGTGGGTGGCCAACGTCATCGATCAGTCGGCGATCCTGGCCGAAGCTCCCGGGCCCGAGCCGAGGGTGCCGATCTCGTCGTGGTGAGCCTGCACTGGGGCGTCGAGTACCAGTCAGATCCCACGTCGGCGCAGGTGGCGCTGGCGCAGGGGCTCCTCGGGTCGGGGGCGATCGACCTGATCGTGGGCCATCACGCCCACGTGGTGCAACCCATCGGGAGGGTCGGTGAGCGGCACGTCGTCTACGGGTTGGGCAACCTCGTGTCCAACCAGTGCTGCCTGGAGACTCAGGACGGCGTGATCGTCGAGTTGGAGATGGCGAAACGCGCCGAGGGTTGGTGGGACGCCAGACACACCGCTTTCTATCCCGACGAGGGTGGAGCGCAGCGGGTACGTGGTGCTGCCGATCACGGCAACGCTCGAGTCGGGGTCGTACGACTGGCTGCGCGCCGAATTGGGAGCCTCCCGTGACCGCACCGCCGCCACCATCCGCCGTCTCGGGGTCGAAGCCGAGCTCCGCTGAGGCACCGGGCCGGCGGGATGGCACACTGTCCGAACCATGGCCCTGAAGAAGCCGGCAGCCCGGAACATCGCCACCAACAAGCGGGCGCGCTTCGACTACGAGATCATCGAGTCGGTTGAGGCCGGGCTTTCCCTGATGGGTTCGGAGGTGAAGAGCCTCCGAGCGGGCAAGGCAAACATCTCGGACAGCTACGCCCACGTCAGAGACGGCGAGGCATGGCTCGTCGGCGCCTACATCGCCCCCTACTCCTTCAGCCGGGGCGGTGGCCACGACCCGGAGCGGACCCGAAAGCTCCTCCTCCACCGCGGCGAGATCGATCGGCTCGCCGGAAAGCTGGCGGAGATGGGTCTCACGCTGATCCCGATGCGGCTCTACTTCGACCGGGGGAAGGCCAAGGTCGAGCTGGGGCTCGCCAAGGGAAAGCGGACCTACGACAAGCGCCGCTCCATCAGGGAGCGCGAGGAGAAGCGAGACATGGAGCGCGCCGTCCGCCACGTCCGCCGCCGGGGATGAGGTCCACGATTCGCTCCCCCGGCGGGGGGAGGTCGGCAGCCCGACCTGCCGCAGAGGGTCGGTCGCAGCGTGGGGACTGGGCGTTCACCTCCCCTCACGGCGCGGGGCTGCCGCGCCGCACCTCGGGGCGTCTGCCGTCGAGCCGCCGTCTTCTCAGCCCCCCAAGCCGATCCAACGGGATCTACCGCAGCCCCCCAGATGCGGGTCTCGAAGTGGAGGTGCGGGCCGGTGCACAGCCCGGTGCAGCCGACCGTGCCGATGACCTCTCCCTGGGTTACCCACTCACCGTTTCCCACCGCGATCGTGTCCTGATGGGCATAGATCGTGATCAGTCCGTCGCCGTGGTCGATCGCCACCGTGTTCCCGTAGCCGCCATAGGGGCCGGCGATGATCACGATCCCGTCGGCGGCAGCGACGATGGGGGCGCCGGCTGAGCCGTCGATGTCGATCCCGGTGTGGAGCCTCATGTCGGCGTAGATGGGGTGGAACCGCCAACCGAAGCTCGAGCTGACAAAGCCCCACAACGGCCAGGCCAGACCAACGCTTTCGGGCTCGCTCACCGCCGAGGTGGTCGATGTGGTCGTCTCCTCTTGTGCGGCCGGCTCGTCGGCGGGCTTCCTTTGCCTCAGCTCGGCCTCGAGCCTGGCGGCGTCGGCCTCGAGACCCTGGCGATGCTGCTCGGCGGCCGCTATCTCGCTCTCGATTTCGACCAGACGAGCCTCGGCCTCGGACACGGCGGCGGCATGCCCCGCCTCGACCCCGCGGAGCTCCTCCAAGGCCTCCTCGAGCTTGGTCTGCTCCGCCTCCAACGCTTCAACGGCACGCCGGACCTCGCCGCTGCGCCGTCCCAACTCGGCCTGCTGGTCGGCGGCTTGACGCCGCAGACCGGCGAGGGTCCGCACCACCCGGTTGGTGCGGCGCACGACTGCGCCGGTGTACTCGCCGGCCACCTCCATCTCGATCAGGTCGGTCATCCCCAGCAGATCGGAACCCCCACCGACCGCCTCCATGTACATGGCGGCGGCATTACGGCGGAGCCGGTGTCTCTCTGCGGCATCGGCGAGCCGGGTGGCGACGAGGTTCCCTGCGACCTCCTGGCGGTGGCGCCGCAGCATCCGCAGTTCCTCCCGCCGCCGGGCGACACGCGCCGCCGCCGCTTCGACCTCCGCCTCACCGGCGGCAACGGCGGCGCGGCTCTCCTCCAATGCCGCCTGTGACTCGAGCAACCGGAGCGCAGCCGAGCCCTTTGCCGCCCTCGATTGCTCGATGTCGTCGGCGAGCTCATCGATGCGCCGCTCCACATCGGACAGTTCGTCGTTGGGACCGGCTGCCGGCGCCGGAAGCGCCCCGGTCAGGGCCAGCGCGGACACGACGACGGCGACCAGCCGCCGCACCTCTAAACCCTGATGAAGCGCCTCAGGCCGAGCAGGCTTCCGAGCACGCCTGCCGCAGCCCCGAAGAGGACGAACAACAACCCCCAGCGCAGGAAGAAGTCCGTCGGTAGGGAAAGCCGCACGATCTCCACGCTCTGCTCGACCGACGCCAGCCGGTCGGAGGCCAGCCAGACGGCGAGGACGGCGAGCCCTGCGCCGATGACCCCCTCGATCAGCCCTTCGAGCACGAACGGCACCCGGATGAACCAGTTGCCGGCGCCGACGAGCTTCATGATGGAGACCTCGTCGCGCCGGGCGTAGATGGCCATGCGGATGGTGTTGGCGATGAGCACCACGGCGGACACCCCCAACACGAGCGACGCCACCAGACCAAGACCATTGAGCACGTTGCTCACAGCCGACAGCTCATCGATCCGCTCTCCGAGCGAGCGGACCCGGCGCACCGGCGCCTCGCCCGCCAATTGGAATTCCACCTGGCGGTAGTCGGCGATGTCATGGAGGCGGATCCGGATCGATGCCGGGAGCAATGCCGGATCTATCTCCTCGAGCAGGGCCGGCTGCTCGGCGAATATCTGACGGAACTCCTCGAGGGCGTCGGTCTTGTCGTAGAACTCGGTCGACTCCACCTGGGGCCAACCATCGATCTCCTCGAGCAGGGCCCGCTGCGCTGACCGGGTCACCCCGGCCTGCTCGTCCTTGAGGAAGACGATGACGTGGGTGCCCTCCTGCCACTGGATCAGGTTGACCCTGACCAACTCGTTGACCATGAGGGCGCCGAGCGCCAGCGACATCGACACCAGCACCGCCAACACCGCCCCGCTGACCACCAGCGCGTTGCGGCGCAGGTTGACCAGGGCATCGCGCAGCAGATAGAGAAAGCGGCTCACCGCTCAGTCCCCGACCTGGACTACCGAAGAGTCGTAGCGGCCCGCCGCCTGGTCGCGGATGATCCGCCCCCGCTCGAGTTGGACCACCCGCCTCCGCATGGCGTCGACGATGGCGTGGTCGTGGGTGGCCATGACGACGGTGGTCCCGGTCCGGTTGATCCGGTCGAGGAGCCGCATGATCCCGACCGAGGTCGCAGGGTCGAGGTTCCCGGTCGGCTCGTCGGCCAGGAGGATGGGCGGCCGGTTGACGAAGGCGCGGGCGATCGAAACCCTCTGCTGCTCCCCACCGGAAAGCTGGCGGGGGTATCTATCCGCCTTGCCGGTGAGACCCACCAACTCGAGCACCTGGGTGGTCTGGGTGCGGACCACCTCGGGGGGACGTCCAAGCACCTCGAGAGCGAAGGCGACGTTCTCCGCCACCGTCTTGTTGGGGAGGAGCTTGAAGTCCTGGAAGACCGTTCCGATGGAGCGTCTCAGGTAGGGGACCTTCCACCCGGGGATGGCGGTGATGTCCTTCCCCGCCACCCAGATCTTCCCCTTGGTGATGTCCTCTTCACGCAGCAGGAGCCTGATCAGCGTCGACTTGCCCGATCCGGAGGGCCCGACGAGGAAAACGAACTCGCTCTTCTGGATGTCGAGGGTGACGTCACGGGCGGCGACGATCCCGCCGTCGTAGACCTTGGTTACTTCCTGCAATCGGATCATGGGATGAGAACCCTCGGGATGCGGTTGGGGCGCGGGTCGACCTGTTCGTGACCCCCTCCACCCGCCTCGCGAGGTTACCAACCACCGGTCGGCGGAACCAATCATCTGCCGATCGGGCACGCTGAACAGGGTCGGGATGGGCTATCCCTCGTCGATTTCGTGGCGGGTGCGTCGCCAATGCAGGTAGGCGTCGACGAAGGGCTGCAGGTCGCCGTCGAGCACGCCATGGACGTTCCCCACCTCGACGTCCGTCCGCAGGTCCTTGACCATCTGGTAGGGCTGGAGGACGTACGAGCGGATCTGACGACCCCAGGCCGCCTCACCCTGCTCGCCCCGGATCTCGTCGATGTGGTCGAGGCGCTCCTGGCGGGCCCGTTCGGCGAGCCGGGCGCGTAGCAGCGCCATGGCCCGGTTCCTGTTCTGCAACTGCGAGCGCTCCGCCTGACAGGCGACCACGACACCGGTGGGGATGTGCGTTATCCGGACCGCGGTGTCCGAGGTGTTGACGTGCTGGCCGCCCGCTCCCTGCGACCGGAAGGTGTCGATTCGGAGGTCTTCGGGGTCGATCTCGACGGTGGCGTCCTCCACCTCGGGTATGACATCGACGCCGGCGAAGGAGGTGTGCCGCCTGGCGTTCGAGTCGAATGGGCTGATCCTCACCAGCCGGTGGACCCCCCGCTCCCCCTCGAGCATGGCGTAGGCGCGCTCCCCCCGCACCGTCATCGTCGCCGACTTGATCCCGGCTTCGTCCCCATCGCTCACCTCGTCGACCTCGGAGGAGAAGCCGGCGTCCTCGAGGTACCGCTGGTACATCCGGAAGAGCATCTGGGCCCAATCCTGGGCATCGACACCACCGGCACCGGCGTGTACGCGAGAGGATGGCGGCATGCTCGTCGTACTCGCCGAAGTAGAGCGACTCCTCCTCGAGCCGGTCGAGCTCGGCGCCCACCTTTTCCAGCTCGTCGCCGATCTCGGCGGTGATCCCAGCGTCGTCCTCGGCGTCAGCGAGCTCGAGCAACTCGGCAGCGTCGTCCAAGCGACCGCTCCAGCTCGTCGACCATCCCCACCAGTTGCTCGCTGCGCGCCAGCTTGCGCGTCACCTGACGGGCTGCGTCGGGGTCGTTCCAGAGGTCGGCCGAAGAGGCCTGTTCCCGGAGGTCGGTCAGCTCGCGGCGTTTGCTGGCGACGTCAAAGGAACCTCCCGGCTTCGTCGAGACGGGAGCGCAGCTCTGAGATGAGAGCCTTTGGGTCTGTGGTGTAAGTCATCGGTGGCGTTGAACCTACAGCCTGTGACTAGGCCACGCGCTCCGTGGCACTTCTTGAATTTCTTCCCGCTACCACAGGGGCAGGGGTCGTTGCGACCCACCTTGTCGACCGACACCGGCATCGTCACCACCTGAGCTGCGGCGCCACCGGCTACCTGGGCTGCCGAGGGGGCACTCCTCACCGGGGCGCTCGGTGCCGGCTCCACCACCTGGACATGGAAGAGGTAGCGGACGGCGTCGCGCTTAACCGAGTCCACCAGGTCGGCGAACATGTCGTAGGCCTCCCGCTGATACTCGACAAGCGGGTCACGTTGGCCCATGGCGCGCAGACCGATCCCGGAGCGCAGGTAGTCCATCTCGGCGAGGTGCTCGCGCCACTTGTTGTCGATGATCGAAAGCACCACCTGTGTCTCCAACCGGCGGAGCGTTTCGGTCCCGAGCTCTGTCTCGCGCTCGTCGTATGTGGCCAGCGCCTCCTCGACGGCGGCATCTTCCAGGTCGGCGACGACAACCCCGCCCTGTTCCTCCACCCACTCCGGTCCGAGCCGGGTCTCGTAGTACTGGCCCAGCTCCTTGCCGAGCAGCTCCCAGTCCCAATCCCGGGGTTGCTCGTCCTGGGGGACGGTGAGGCCAACGGTCTCGGAGACGACGTCGCCTATCCACTCCCGGACCAGGGTCTCGCTCTTCTCGCCGAGCATGATTCCCCTCCGCCAGCTGTAGATGACCTCGCGCTGGCGGTTCATGACCTCGTCGTACTTGAGGACGTTCTTGCGGATCTCGAAGTTCTGCGCCTCGACCTGGCGCTGGGCGCGCTCGATCGACTTGGTCACGATCCCCGCCTCGATGGGTACGTCGTCGGGGATACGGAGACGCTCCATGATCCCCTGGACCCTCTCACCCTGGAAACGGCGCATCAGGTCGTCGCCCAGCGACAGGTAGAAGCGCGATTCGCCGGGGTCTCCCTGGCGACCCGAACGGCCCCGCAGCTGGTTGTCGATCCGGCGGCTCTCGTGCCGCTCCGTCCCGACGACGTAGAGGCCCCCTACTTCGACGACTTCGTCATGGGCGCTCTCGATCTCGACCGAGATGCGGTTTGTCGAGGCGTGGAGCTGTTCCTGGTAGCCGGGCTCCGACGGGTCGATCCCCTCCCGTTTCAGCTCGGTCTTGGCCAGTCCCTCGGGGTTGCCGCCAAGCATGATGTCGACGCCCCGGCCGGCCATGTTGGTGGCGACGGTGACTGCGCCCTGCCGACCGGCCTGGGCGATGATCTCCGCCTCCCTGGCGTGCTGCTTGGCGTTGAGCACCTCGTGGGGTATCCCCCTCTTCTGGAGCAGCCGGGAGAGCCTCTCCGACTTCTCGATCGAGACCGTCCCTGCCAGGACCGGCTGACCGCGTTCGTGGCGCTCGACGATGTCGGACACGACCGCGTCGAACTTCGCATCCTCCGTCTTGTAGACCAGGTCCGGCTGGTCGAGCCGCACCGTCGTGCGGTGCGTCGGGACCTCCACCACCTCCAACCCGTAGATCTGGGCGAACTCGGCCGCCTCGGTCTTGGCGGTCCCGGTCATCCCAGAGAGCTTGTCGTAGAGCCGGAAGTAGTTCTGCAAGGTGATGGTGGCCAGGGTCTGGTTCTCCTCCTTGATGGCCACCCCCTCCTTGGCCTCGATCGCCTGGTGGAGGCCCTCGGAGTAGCGGCGACCCTCGAGCACCCTGCCGGTGAACTCGTCGACGATCTTCACCTCACCGTTGTCGAGGAGGTAGTCGACGTCGAGCTGGTACAGCTCCTTCGCCCTCAGGGCGACATCGAGGTGGTGAACCAGGTCGACCGAGGCGTGGTCGTACATGTTCTCCACGCCGAGGACGTTCTCGACCCGCTCCACCCCCTCCTCGGTCGTGATCACCTGGCGCTTCGCCTCGTCCACCTCGTAGTGCTCGTCGCGTCGCAGGGTGCGAGACGATCCGGGAGAACTGCTCGTACCAGCGGGCGGTGTCGGCCACCCGGCCGCTGATGATCAACGGGGTACGCGCCTCGTCGACCAGGATCGAGTCGACCTCGTCGACGATGGCGAAGGTGTGGCCGCGCTGGACCATGTGTTCGGCGCGCATCGCCATGTTGTCGCGCAGGTAGTCGAACCCGAACTCGTTGTTGGTCCCATACGTGATGTCCGCGGCGTAGGCGGGGCGGCGGCTTTCTGGGCTGAGACCGGCCTGGATCAGGCCGACGGTCAGGCCGAGGAAGCGGTGGACCCCTCCCATCCACTCGGCATCGCGAGCCGCCAGATAGTCGTTGACGGTGACCAGGTGGACTCCCGAGCCAGCGAGCGCATTGAGGTAGACCGGCATCGTCGAGACCAGCGTCTTCCCCTCGCCGGTCTTCATCTCGGCGATGGCACCGCGGTGCAGAGCCCCGGCGCCAATGACCTGGACGTCGTAGTGACGCTGTCCCAGCACGCGCCGTGCCGCTTCACGCACAACGGCAAAAGCCTCCGCCTCGAGATCGTCGAGGGCTGCTCCCTGCGCCAGCCTGTCCCGGAACTCCGCCGTCTTGGATCGCAGCGCCTCATCGTCGAGCGCCTCGATCTCCGGCTCGAGCGCGTTGACCCGCCCCACCAGATCCTGCAGGTCCTTTAGGGCGCGACCTTCCCCGGCGCGCATCACCTTGTTGAAGAGGGACATTGGTGAGAGATGGTACTTAGTACTCGGTACTTGGTACTTAGGACTGAGTACTTGGTACTTAGTATTCGGTACTTAGACAGATCCTCGGCGGCTCTTCGAGCCGCGAGGACCGGGTCGCTAGGCGGGCTCGATCAGGCCGTAGCCACCGTCACTCCGGCGGTAGACGACGCTCGACATCCCGTTCTCGGCATTTTCGAAGAGGAAGAAGCCGTGGCCGAGCATGTCCATCTCGAGGATCGCCTCGTCCGGGGTCATCGGCTTCATCACGAACTGCTTCACCCGAACGATCTGGGGACCCTCCTCCTCGTCGTCGGTGCTCGAATCCGGGAGCGGGGGCTCGCGGTGGTTACGGGAGCGGTGCACAAGCCGGTCCTTGAGCTTTCGGAGCTGGCTTTCCAGCCGGTCGACCGCCTGGTCCACCGCCGACTCCGGTGTGCTCGCCGCCGCCTCGACCCGCAGCGTGTGCCCGGCGGCGAGTGTGGTCACCTCCACCCGAAAGCGGCCGTCGGCCCGGCGCGGGTTGCTCTCCTCGGTCACCTCGAGGTCCACTTCACCCACAGAGCCACCGAGGAAGCGTGTGGCGTGGTCGACCTTGGCTGCCAGCCCATCCTTGAAAGATCTGTCGAGGTGCACGTTGCGAGCATGGACGTTCACCGCCACCAGCGACCTCCCCGCATGATCTCGCGCCCGTCCTCCGGGCCCTCCGTCCGAGGCTAGTGCCCAGCCGCCGATCTGCTCACCGGGATGACGTAGCTCTGCGGCCCGCGGCGGTGCCGCCGTCGCCACCAGAGCCATGCCGGGACCCACGCCGAGCGCCGCCGAGGCGGCGCGCAGCGTCCGGCCGGTGGTGAGCACGTCGTCGACCAGCACGCCGCCACACGGGCCGGCCCCGGGTCGAGAAACGGGGCGGCCGCCGATCGGAACCTCGACTCCCGGCCCGCTGCGATGCCCACAGCGGCGCACTGAGGTCGGCGCGCACCTCCACCCCGCTGATGGCGGCCATCGCTCGGGCCAACTCGAATGCCGGGTCCACCCCGAATCGCCAGACACGGATCGCCGCCCTCGGTATCGGCACCAGCGGCGCCAGGAGGAGGACCCCACCGCTCGACCAGTGCGTTGGCGAGGACCTCGGCGGCTTGGCGGATCCCCTCATACTTGAGACGGTGCACCAATGCCCGCGCCGGCCCGGCATGGAGGAATGCCGCCTTGACCACCAGACCGCCCGGCAGGTACCGGTCCGGTGCCGGCTGCAGGGCCGCGAGGCACCCCCCGCACAGCACCCCGACCCCCCCACCGACGGCAAGCGAGACAGGTCATGGCGCGCAAGGTAAGGGCGGGGGTGACAGAAGCGACGGCAGACGGCAGAGGCAGACGGCAGACGGCAGACGGCAGACGGCAGACGGCGCTGGTTCCGGTCTAAGTACTAAGTACTAAGTACTGAGTACTGAGCACTACGTCCCTTCCTGCCATCCCGACAGGTAGTCGATCTGCTCCTGGGTGAGCTTCTCCAAGCCGCCGCCGAGGTGGGCGAGCTTGATCCGGGCGACCTCTTCGTCAACCTCGCGGGGGAGCGTGTAGATCATCGGCTCGAGGGTGCCCTCCCGTTCGACCAACCACTCGGCAGCCATCGACTGGTTGGCGAAGGACATGTCCATCACATCGGCGGGGTGCCCCTCCGCAGCGCCGAGGTTGACCAGGCGGCCCTCGGCGGCGAGGAAGAGGCTCCGCCCGTCGGGCATCACGAATTCCTCCAGGTTGGGCCGGGCGACCTTGCGCTCCACTGCGGTCGACCTGAGGCTGGTGAGTTCGAGTTCGGCGTCGAAATGCCCGGCGTTGGCCAGCACTGCGCCGTCCTTCATCCGGTCGAAGTGCTCCTGGCGCAGGACATGCTTGTCGCCGGTGACGGTGATGAACACGTCCCCAAGTGCAGCGGCGTCGTGCGCCGTCATGACCTGGTATCCGCTCATGGCTGCGTCGAGGGCACGGACCGGGTCGACCTCGACCACGATCACCCTGGCGCCGAGGCCATCGGCGCGCTCGGCGACACCGCGGCCGCAGTCGCCGTAACCGACCACCACCATGGTCGAACCCGCCATGAGGATGTTGGTCGCCCGGATGATCCCGTCTAGGGCCGACTGTCCGGTCCCGTAGCGGTTGTCGAAGAGGTGCTTGGTTGCCGAATCGTTGACCGCTACCACAGGAACGCGGAGCGTCCCATCATCGGCCATCGCCCGCAGACGGATCACCCCGGTCGTGGTCTCCTCGGTGGAGCCGATCACATGGAGGTCGCGCCGCTCGGTGTGGAGGATGGTCGCCAGATCGGCGCCGTCGTCCATCGTCACCGCCGGTCCGGCGTCGAGGACGGCGTGGATGTGCTTGTAGTAGCTGTTGGAGTCCTCTCCCCTGATGGCGAACACGGAAATGCCCTCGGCCACGAGGGCGGCGGCGACGTCGTCCTGGGTCGACAGCGGGTTGGAGGCACAGAGAATGGGCTCGGCGCCGCCGTCGCGGAGCGCCAGCATCAGGTTGGCGGTCTCGGCGGTGACGTGGAGGCAGGCTGCCACCACGTGGCCCGCCAGAGGGGTTTCCTTGGCGAACCGCTCCCTGATGGTCCCCATCACCGGCATTCTCCGCCCTGCCCAGGCAACCCGCCTCGCCCCGGCCTCGGCGAGCGAAAGGTCGGCTACGTCGTGATCAACACTCATCTGAAGCAACTTTCTCGATTAGGGGTGAGGCATTGTGGCAAGGCTGTGGACCAGCGCGCCACCCGAATTGCTGCCACTGCGCAGACGGCAGATGGCGAGACGGCGGACGGCGGCTTGAGCCCCAGTCGTCGCGTCCGACTTGCTCATGTCGCCGGTCCGGCTCACCCAGAAGGGACCGAGCTCACTCGGCCATTTCCCTCTTGAGTTGGTCGAGGATGGCGATATCCATCGGGTCCACTCCGGCTCGCTCGGCGACACCGAGCGACACCAGGTCACCGACTGCGACGAGGCTCAGGCAACGCGCCAACGACGAGCTTCCCTGGGACCAAACCTCGCCCACCCAGCCGACCCGTTTGGTACACAGCCGGCGTGTGATCTCAAAGCGCCGCGCCACTTGGGGGTGCTCACCTTGATCGCGTAGCGCCACGATCCCGACCCGCCTCCGGGAGAGGTCGGGGTCGGCGTCCCAGCCCACGATCTCGTTGTGGTCCAACTCGGGGATGATCCCCCACGCGGCAGCGGCCTTGGCGTTTTCGTTGAGCTGCGTCTTCCAACGCTGCGCCGCGGGAAGCGAAGGGCCAGATGAGCCGTAGATGACCGAGAACCTTCCGGCGAGTCCCTCGGCGAGATCATCGGCCAGCGATGTGGCGGCTCCGCCTCCGATCAGGTCGTCCACGATGTCGGCCGCCTCGTCGAGCGGAGCCCGCATCGGCGCCACCACCTGCGCCGCCTCCAGGACCCTCAGCACCGCACCGGCCAGGTAGCCCAGGGCGGCGCGTGGTGGTAGCCCCCCGGGAACGGTGATCCTCGGCCACCCCTCGGCGGCTGCTTCCTCCCCGAGCCGGCCGCCCGAGGTGACGGCCACCACCGGAAGCCCGCTATTTCTGGCGGATTCGACGCCGGACAAGGTCTCCTCGGTCGCTCCCGAGTAGGAGACAGCCACCACCAACGGTTTGACAGAGCCGGCCCATCCGGGCAACCCATACCCCTTGTGGACAACCAGCAAAGAGCCCGCTTCATCGGCGAGCGGTGCGGCCATGTCGCCCGAGATCCCCGAGCCCCCCATCCCGGCGACCACCACCGCAGGGGGACGCTCCAGCCGGTCGACCTCGAGTTCGGTTGCCCAGCGCAGCTGCGACCCGAGGCCGGCGACCATTCCGGCCATGTCCGTCGCCTGGCCGGTCACCCTGGCCCGTCGGGTAGCTCTGCCTCCTCGACGAGCATCACGGGGATGCCGTCGCGCACCGGGTAGCGGCGACCACAGCTTCGGCACACCAATGCCGGCCCAACTTGATCCTCATCGAGCCCGGCCTTGTCCACCGGACAGACCAGGATCTCCAGCAGATCGGGGTCGATCAGCGTCATCTCAACAGTGTCGTCTCATCGGTGTCATCTCATTTGCGCCATGTCATCCCGAGCCCACCAGGTGCTCGACCTGGCTGACCAGTTCCGCCACATCGCCCGGCGTCGTCGCCTCGACGTTGAGACGAAGCACCGGCTCGGTGTTCGAAGGGCGGAGGTTGAACCAACGGTCGGCCCAGTTCACCGTGAGGCCGTCGAGCCGCTCCAACTCTGCACCCGGGAAGCCGGCGGCCACGGCCTCCATCGCCGCCGCCTGGTCGGCCACCCGGAGGTTGATCTCGCCCGACTGCGAATAGGGCTCGACATCGGACCGAAGGTCGGAGAGGGGGCGGCCGGCATCGCTGATCACGGTGAGCAGCACCAGCATCGCCAGGATCCCCGAGTCGGCACGGAAATTGTCCCGGAAGTAGTAGTGCCCCGAGTGCTCCCCCCCGAAGGCGGCGCCCGTCTCGGCCATGACCTGCTTGATGTAGGAGTGGCCGACCCTGGTGCGGATCGGCTCGCCGCCATGGGCCCGCACCGTCTCCCCCACCGCCCGGCTGGTGATGAGGTTGTGGATGATCTTGGCGCCCGGTTCCCGCTCGAGGAACCACCTGGCGATGAGCGCCGTGGTGGCGCTCCCCGAGAGCGGAGATCCGGTGTCGTCGATGAAGAACGCCCGATCGGCGTCGCCATCGAAGGCAACCCCCAGGTCGGCCGACTGGTCGACGATGACCGCCTGGAGGTCCACCAGGTTCTCCGGACGCAGCGGGTCGGGTGGATGGTTGGGGAAGTTTCCATCCGGCTCGAGGTAGAGCGGGATCAACTCAGCGCTGATCCTCTCGAATACCTGGGGGAGGACGGCGCCCGCCATCCCGTTGCCGCCGTCGGCAGCCACCCGCAGCGGCCGGATCCCGGACGGCTCGACCAGCGAGTAGAGGTGGTCCACGTACCCGGGGGTCGGGTCGAACGCCTCCACCCGGCCCGGCTCGTCGACCGGGGCCAGTTCCTCTTCGGCGAGTCGCCGTATGTCCGCCAGCCCGGTCTCGGCCCCGACGGGGACCGCACCCTCCCGGCAGAGCTTGATCCCGTTGTACTCCGGGGGGTTGTGCGAGGCGGTGATCATCGCCCCGGGGACTTTGCGGCTCCCGGCGACGAAATAGACCACATCCGTCGCCACCTCACCAAGCGAGAGGAGATCGATGCCCTGGCTGGTGACCCCTTCGACGAAGGCGTCGCGCAACGGAGGGGAGGAGAGCCGGCAATCGTGACCGACCGCAATGGTGTCGGCGCCGGCGAACCGGGCGAAGGCGGCGCCGACCCTGCGGGCAACGTCCTCGTCGAGCTCGCCGTTGTCGGTGCGGCCCCGGATGTCGTATGCCTTGAAAATCCGATCGAGGTCCATCGGCGGCTCATCCTATGCACCGCGAGGCTCACCGCCGCCGTCGTTCGTACACTCGCCGCCGCATGAGCCGACCGACCGTCACCGTGGTCATCCCCATTCACAACGAGGCGGAGATCCTCGCTTCCGCCGTCCAGACCCTCTTCGGTCAGCTCGAGGCGGTTGACGCCGACGTGTCCGTCATCCTGGTGGAGAACGGCTCGACCGATGACACCTACCTACGTGGCGTGGACTTGGCCAGCCGCATGTCGGACCTCACCGTCATCCAACACGACGAACCCGACTACGGGGCATCGATGCGTGCCGGCTTTCTCGCCGCCACCGGCGATTGGGTCGTCAACTTCGACATCGACTACTTCTCTGGTCCGTTCCTGTCCACCGTCCTCAGCGAGCATGCGGAGGCCGACATCGTGATCGCCTCGAAACGGGTGGAAGGATCGGAGGATCGCCGCTCCATCCTGCGACGGCTCGGCACCTTCGGGTTCAACCGTCTTCTCCGTCTGCTCTTCGGTTCGTCGGTCAGCGACACGCATGGGATGAAGGCGTTCCGAGCGGACGTGGTCGCCGAGTTCGCCCCCATGGTGGTGAGCCGAAAGGACCTGTTCGACACCGAGTTGGTGCTGCGGGCAGAAAGGGCGGGGAAACGGATCGACGAGGTGCCCGTCGTGGTGGAGGAGTTGCGCGAGGCGCGCTCTTCCTTCCTCACCCGGATACCCCGGACGCTGCGAGGGCTTTGGGAGATGCGGCGGCTGCTCAGGGCCGGATCTGACGCTGAATCGGCGCCCGAGTCCGGCGGCTGACGCCGCCTCAGCTCTCCCCGGAGACGATCTGCTCCTCCGGGTCCACCTCGACGGAGCGAGCGATGGAACACCAGGTCGCGGTAGGCGGCGAACTTGGGAAGAAGCACTATCCCGGTGGCGACCAGGTTGGCCAGGTTGAGCCCGAGCGGCCCAATGTCGGGCCAGAGGAGCTCGGCGCCCTTCACCACGGCGACGGTGGCCGCCCAGGAGAGGGCGTTGACCACATAGAAGGACCCCGACTCACCCCACGACCCGGTGTTGCGGCCGAGGCGGAACGTCCAGCGGCGGTTGAGCACATAAGAACACCCGGTGGCGATGGCGAAACCCGCCGTCACCGACCAGAACGTGGTCCAGCCGACGGCGAACCGGAACAGGTTGAAGAGGGCGAAATAGGTCAGCGTGTTGAACACCCCGATGACGGCCATACGGACAAATTGCCCCATGGTCTCCCTGGTGGCGAAGGTGGAGAGATAGCGCCTCACCGTGCCACCCTCCGCCGCCGCCAGACGAGCCCCCAGGCGGCAAGGCCGGCGATCCCGACGGCGCTGAGGACCAACCCTGACGTCTCCACCCACGTGTTGCGAAACTCGAGCACGACCTCTTCCTGGGTCGGCACCACCACCATCAACGAGGGTGCGGCCCGCCATGGCCCCTCGGCACCTTGGGCCGTCCAGTTGGGGAAGTAGGAGACCTTGACCATGTGGGGCACTCCGACAGCGGTCGTCCGGAAACTGATCCGCTCGTCGTCGATCACGACGTCGGACACCTCACCACCGCCGGTGATCGGCGTGGCGGCGCGTTCGTCCAGATTGGTGATCCGCGGCCATTCCGCCGGCCCCTCGGACACCACCCACTGGTCCATGGTCCCGATGTCGTCGTACCAGTTGAGGGCGAACTCCTCGAAGGTCGGCGCAGCGGCAGCCTCGGTCCCCTGGGCCGAGAGCAGCCCACCCTCCGGTTCCTCGTACACCGACGGAACGTTGGTGGCCACATCGACCAGCGACGACGGGGGCAATTCGAAGATCTTGAACGGCGCGGTCTCGGCCACCAGCCTCATTCCCTCGGTCTGTTCTGCCTCGGCGGCCGCCTCCTCTGTGAACGACACGTAGTAGCGGACCCCGTAGATCCCCAAGTGCTCGACGCCTCGCTCGAAGTCGAAGGTGTGGTAGTTGAGCCCGGGAATCGGGTTGGACGGCTTGTAGCTCATCTCGGCATGGTTGAGGAAGTGGAAGGGGGTGGTGATCGACGACTCGAAGAAGAGGCCCTCCATGGAGGGGTGCGTCCACTCGGTCCAGTAAGGGAAGAGCATGGGTGACATCGGTGTGCCGTAGCGCTCCAGCTCCCCGTTCGCCTCCCACTGCACCCTCCCCGACGGAAGCGAGTCCATCACCTGCATCAGTTGCTCGTACTCGGGCCATCCCTCTTTGGCCTCATACCCCGAGTAGTTCCAGCGCGCCCACCCATTGACATAGCTCACCCCGGCGAGACCCCCGCCGATTAGCAGCACGACGGTGGCGATGGTCAGAACGGGCCGGACCGACACCCGTCGGTGGCATGGCGAACGACCCGATGAGGGCGAGGATGAAGGGAATGGGCGCCACCCAGCGGGCCCAAACGGGCAGGGCGTCGGCGGTGGCGGTGACGATGAACGCCGCGGCGGCCCCGACGGCCAGGAGCGCCCGGGGCCACCACGCCGACATCCGCTCGGGGAGGCGCCGCAGCAGGGCGTCGCCTGCCAACCCAACGGCCAACCCGGCGAACAGGTAGAGCCCGAAGAACCAGTAAGGCAGAAGCCTCCCGTTCCACAGCTTCCAGCGGTCCCCCAACGCGGGGACCAGGTCGGGGAGGACCACGGGGATCCAGAAGTAGACCAGCGGAATCAGCGTCGCCACCACGGCCGGAACCACCCGCGCCGTGCGGCGGAGGGACCAGATGACCCCGACGATGGCGAGAGGGATCACCAGCCAGGCGTCCACCGGGAACAGGTCCGACCAGCGGCTCAGCGGGGTCCACGCCATGTCCGAGGTGAGACCGATCCGCATGACCAGCGGCAATGCCCAGAAGGCGGCGATGAAGAAGCCCCAGATCCACACGGTCATCGCCCGCCCCGTGCCTCTCCTCCACAGCAGGACGGGGATCGAGGCGATGAGCACCACCAGGGTGGTCAGGACGTGGCACAGGGCGGTGGCCGCCAAGGCGGCCGCCGCCCAGGGGAGAAACCGTCGGTCGTCCTTGACCGCCTTGACCAGCAGCCCCAGGTAGACCAGCGAGAGGGCGAACGACCACGAGTAGGAGAACTCCCCGGCGAGGGTGGAGGCGATGTTCCCCCCGTAGATGGTGTAGCTCTCCATGAAGACGAATGCGCCGCCCGCCGCCGCCGCCACTGTCGCCACCGTCCGGCTGAAACGCATGGACCTTGCGAAGAAGTAGGTAGCGGGGGCCATCGCCAGCAGCCCCATGACGGTCACCAGCTTGAAGGCCACCCCGTAGGGAAGGAGCACATCGAGGGCGACTATCACCAGCGAAGGGAGCGGGAAGTAGAAGTAGAAGATCGGGAACCCGGCGAACCAGGAGTTCGACCAACCGAGCACCTTGCCTTCGGGAAGGAGCACGTCGCGCAGAAATGCCGGGCCGAGCACGTGTGCCCCCATGTCACCGCCCGGACGGCGTGTTCGCCACCACCAGCAACTGGGGCTGAAGCACCGCCAGGACCAGGAGGCTGGTGATGGTGATACCGACGATCGCCACCCAACGCGGCGCCGGGTCGGCAGGCGCCGGAGCCGCGGCTAGCTCGGGGACGGGGGTGCGCATGGCGGGAAGTGTAAGTGTGGGCCGGGTCAACGAGGTCTGTACTGGCTGTTAACGATTTGGCAGAAGTGGTGTGCCGTGTGGGGGTGGCCCGCAGGCGCTGGTTCGTTGATCGGCGTCCTGTGCGGAGAACTGAACGGGCAGAGCAATCAGTCCTCGTCGAGCAGCTTCCCTATGTACCTGGTGCGCCGCCTCCCCTCCTCCTGCCAGTAGGCGTACCAGTAGGGGCCGTGCGGGCACCGGGTGCACCCCGCCTTGCCGCAACGGATGAATCTCCTCCGCAGTCGAACCTCGGTGTCGGGGACCGATCTACCCGTCCCTTCGAGCCGGGCCCTGGCAAGGATCAAGAGACGGCGCAACTCGTGCTCGTCCAGCTCGCGCACCGCATCGAGCAGATCCCGGTCGAGGCTCATTGGATGAGCCTCGACTCAGGCCACTTCGAGCGGAGCGAACAGCCGGGGGGAATGCCTGTGGTCGGCCAGGGTCCACCCCAGGGGTGGGCTGAACCGATCGGCATGACGATGGCACAAGGCGTACCCCGCGCCCGGTTCGGGCGGCTCCACCAGGTCCTCGAGCCACACCTCGGAGGCGGCGTAGTGGTAGCCCATGACGGCGCCTGCCGGGCTGCCACACCGTGTGCACTTGAGCATGGTGCGTCAAGGTACGCATCGGAGAGGAAACGGGCAAGGACCGTTGCTGTTCACGGTCGGCGTCACCGACCCGTGGCAACACGCTGGGCGGCACGACGGAGACGTCCAGGGTTGGGCGAGCCCTCCGCCCACCAAGCCAGTCCTCCTCGCCCGATCACCGCCACCAGAGGCACCGCTTTGACGCCGGCACTGGTGAACGTATCGGGGTCGTCCTCCCAGACCACGACGCGGTAGTCGTCGCCGACCGCCGCCTTGACCGCGGTCTCGGCCGAGGCACATGTGTCACAACCACGCGATGCGAAGACCACGACCCCGGGCGCCATCCCGTCAACCCGTGGGCGGGCCGGTCGCGGACGACGCGACAGCAGCAGGCCGACGGCTACAGCAAGCAGACCGACCAGGACGATCAGGCCGAGGCGCGCCAGCGGGTCATCCATCGATGGGGAGCCCGGTCGTGGCCGCCAGGTACCCGCCTGCCACCACGCTCCACCCCACCGAAACCGGACCGGTCGACTCCACCAGCAGGCCGCGGCCGGTGGCGCGGTCGACTTCGATCACCCGCCGCGCCCCGGGCTTGACCCGGTTCGTTCCGCTGACATCGCCGCCGCCCAGCGCACGGAACATGACCTCGACCGGCTCCGGGCCGGTGTTCATGATCCAGAGCTGCCGGGTCGCCTCGCTCTGGGGTATCCCCGGCAGCAGCCAAGTCGAGCTCTGCACCGCGGTGCCCGTAGCGACGCTCTGACCCTTGCCCGGCTCGCTGACGACCACGGCCGCCCCGATGTCGGTGGTGGCGGTCACCCGGATCCCGAACATCTCGGTCTCGGTGAAGATCCGGCGGAGCGGGATGCGCACCTGACCGGAGGCATCGATCTCCCCCTCGAGCACCGTCGGAGTTCCACCCTCCTCGGTTGCGACGTCCACCGTGTAGCCAACCGCGAGTGGGTGAATCGGTCACGAGGACCAACCAGGCGTGCTGACCCTCCTCGGTCCGAGTCACTGGAAGCTCGACCGTACGGCTCCCCGCCGTCCCGCTCCATACGGCGAGGTCGCCCTCGCCAACCTGGGTCATTGCAGGGATGACATGACCTTCAACCGGCTGGACGACGACCGAGAGCGAGTCTCGAAACTCGAAGGTGGAGGACAGGTCCACCGACCGGGTGGACCGGGCGGGCACGGCGAAACTCTCCAGGGCGGCGTCGGCCTCCACCCCGAGGTTGCTCGAGGCCCGCACCGACACAACCGCGTCGCTGGGGAACGGGTTGGCGAGGTGCAGTTCCAGCGTCTGGCCGGGTTCGGTCGATCCGCCCGGCAGGTACCAGACGTCGGGCAGGCTCACCGGGCAAGTGTCGGCGGCCATCGAGCCTTCACCGTGGGGCAGCACCGAGGAGGCTGCAGACTCGCTCGGTACCTCGACGACCGCCGATACGACACCAGACAACGGCACGTCGGTGGGATCGACCTGTCCACCGCCAGCCACGAGCCGGGTCTTGGTGGTCGCGGCAACATCCCCGACCAGCGGCCAGGAGACGCTGGCGGTCTTCGCCCCCGGCGCTACGACATTGATGGAGGTGTTCAACGAGTCGGTGGCCACGACAAACGGGCAGACCGCCTGGTCCTGACGATCTATCACCGGCGTGGCTTCGATGGCCGGCTCGGTGCCTGCTCCTGGGAGAGCCCATGCAGCCGCCGCCAAGGCGAGGATTGCGATCAGAGACAGCGAACGTCTCATCGGCCACCCCCTACCGGCTCGGGGACAGGCTCGCTGTCGGGTTGCGGTTCTGGAAGACCGGGTTCGTTCCGCCGCCCGTTGGCGCCACCACCCCAGAGCGCGATGACCGCGCAGGCCACGACGACCGCTGCGGCCAGGATGGCGAGAGCACGGCGAACTGAGTCCTGGGCGAACTCGGCTGAGCCGTCGGGCGCAGCCACCTCGTTGCGCCACCCTGCCTCGGACCAGTCCTCGCCCCAACGAGGGTCGGCGTTCTCCGCCACGACCACGCGACCCTCGGGCTGCGCCGCACCGGTGTAGCGCGGTGGATCGAACCTCCAGGCCCGCCCATCGAGGGTGGCGGCACGAGGGCTGGATTCCTCGTTCTGATAGGCGGCTAGGTCCTCGGCAAGGTTGAGTGGTGCCATGTCGAGCTGGGTCCGGAATCCCTCGGAGAGGATCGCCGGGCTCATGAAAACCACCCAGCGGATCCCGAAGGGCGCAAGCGCCGCCCCAGGGCGGAGGATGCGGCCCTGCTCGATCCCGGCGAGCACGGCGGCCAGCTCGTCGTCGCCAGGCAGCGGTGCGGCCAGCCATGCCTCGTCGATGGTGGGGAGCGGGGCAGAGACGACGCGGTATGAATAGCCGGACGGCGATAGCCTGGATTCGCCGGGAATGTCGGCGGGGTCGCCGACGAGGAGGATCCGGTCGGGCCCGTGGGGCTCCGAGAGGGTCTCGGTGAACTCGAGTGCCTCGGTCAGCCGGTCCGGCGGGAGGCCCAACCTCCCGTCCACCATCACCAGCAGGACGCTCGACGCAACCACCAACCCGGCGATGCAGGCGATCCAACTCAAGAGCGACCAGCCGCGAGCGCTCTTCGCGGCGCCTCGGCAGGTCGACGGCTACCGCCACCAGGATCGCCAATCCGAGCGAGGCCATCACGAGGGCGGCGACCGATGGCTCCCGCCCCAGACCCATCCGGGAGAGCGACGGTGCCCAGAGCGACCAGCATCCCACCCCACGCCGCAAGTGCCGACTCGATGCGGTCACCACCGACGACCGCCGCCACCAAAGCCACCCCCGCCGCCACCAGCATCCAAAGCGGGGGTGACCAGGAGATCCCGGCACCATCCGACAGGACGTCCGGGATGGCGTCGAGCGCCCATGGGAAAAGGACGATGGCGCCGAGGAGCGAGACGACAAGCGCCCTCCAGATGGGGCGGATCGAGCCTGCGCCCATCAACCAGCCGCCGAACAGGGCGACAACCGGGACCACAAGGGCGAGCGGGGCGAAGGCTGCCAGGATCGCCACCGCCAGCAACCAGCCAGCGGCCCGACCCATCCGCCCCCGCCAGGTCGTCGACCGGGGAAGGAACGCGGGGAGAACCGTCCAGGGAATTGCTCCCATCGCCATCACCGCCGGCCAGTACCCGGCGCCGGTGAGTTCCGCGGCGATGGGTCCGGCGAGGAGCACCAGACCGCCGATGGCGCGTGACCACGCGCCGAGACCGAAGCGGCCCAACAGGCGTGTCATTCCGATGACACCCGCTCCCAGGGCGATGATGTTGGCGAGAGCAACGGCAAGCCCCTCGTTACCGAGCACCAGCGCCTGCAACCCGGCGAGCGCCCCCACCGCCGGGTGAAGCGCCTCGGGTGAGCCCAGACCACCGAAATTCCACCCACCTGCATACGACGCCAGCGTCGCCGATGCCGTCGCCCGCAATGGCAGGGCGAAGCCCCCGGCAGGGAGCTGCCCAAGCAATAGCTGGCGCGCCGCCACACCCAAGACGAGCGCGCTCCCGATGGAGACCAGGAATGACGGGCGCTGCCAGATCGAGCGCCGTGTCCCGAACAGCGCCTCCAACTCGACGGGAACATCCTCGCCCGCTCTACGGTCGAGCCTCAGGGCGAAGTCGTCGGCCAGCCGCCGCATAGCCACCGACCCGGAGACCTGGAAGCGGAAGAGCTCCTCATCGCCGACCTGACGGTGCTTCTGCGCGGCCCGACGGGCCTGGAGCGTCGAGGGGATCAGCTGCCAGGTTCCACAGCCAGGCGCGCACCCAGTCGAAGAGCCGGACACGGGGGGTGAGGAAGAGCCTGACCAGGCCATCGATCAGACCGATGAACCACAAAGCCGGGATGACCCACAACAGCGTCAACGGGCGGTAGGCGACCAGCGCCGACCGGATCCTCCCCGCCTGCTCCCGCCATGGCGGGATATCGCGCACGCAAGCGGCGTGGTGCTCCACCTCGGAGGCCGGGGCGACGACCACCCTTCCCCCGGCGACGCGTGCCCGTTGTGAGAAGTCGATGCTCTGCGAATCCTGCGGCAGCTTCCCGTCGAGCCCACCGACACCTCGCAGCAGATCGCGGCGCACCAGCATCGACACGTTGGAGATGTAGGAGACATCCCGTACGACGTCGTACTGCTCCTGGTCGATCTCGTCCTCTTCCAAGCCGGACGACGGCTGTCCGAAAACGTCGGTGGCCGACCCGACCGACTCGAGCATCTCGCCGTGACGGAGGATCTTGGATCCGACCACGGAGGCGTCCACGCGGTCGCTGTCCGCCACCATGGCGGCGAGAGCATCGGGATGGGGACGGGCGTCGTCATGGACCAGCCAGACGTGCGTCGCCATCGGATCGAGACGATCCACCAACTCTGCGATGTCGGGCACCCAGGGCAACCGGCCCATCCCGCTGGTCCGCGCCTGGTCGCCACCCACCACGAACACATCCAGCGGGGTGTGCGTCTGGGCGTGGATTGCTTGGATCGTCTCGTCGAGGAACCCCCCGGCGCGGGCCAACACCGCAACGACCACGGTGGCCCGGTCGGAGAGGCTCCCCGGCGACGCGGGGATCTCAGGGATCGACATCGGTGCAGACATTCTGCCCCGGATCCGGCCTCGGAGGCAATACCGAGAGGCTCGCTCTCGCTCGCCGTTCTGGGTTGTGGGTTATGGGTTATGGGTGACGCGACCCTGTGCCCGTTCGGTGCGCTCACGAGCGCCGGGGGGTGATGGCAAGCGCTCATCACCTACCTTCCAGTACCACCTTCCATCCCCGCTCGGACGTCTTCCGCCTTCCACTCCTCCCCACTTGACTACCTTGCCCCGTTCGATGAAGCTGGTGGTGCTCTCGGGTGGTGTCGGCGGGGCCCGGTTGGGGCGGGGTCTGGCGCGGCTCGAGGACGTTGAGACGACGATGGTGGTGAATGTGGGCGACGACGAGGTCACCTACGGGCTGCATGTCTCGCCCGACCTGGACACCGTGCTCTACACGATCGCCGGCATCGAAGGGCCCGAGGGTTGGGGGCGCGCCGACGACACATGGGAGGTGATGGGCCACCTCTCCAAGCTCGGCATCGACACAACCTTCGCCATCGGGGACTCGGATCTCGCCACCAACCTCTTCCGCACTCTCCGGTTGCGGCAGCGGGAGTCGCTGTCCTCGATCGTGTCGGAATTGGCGACCCGGTTTGGTTTGACGGATCACCGTCCTCCCCGCCACCGACCAACCGGTCAGGACGAGGATCGCCACCGGAGATGGACGAGTGGCTCACCTTCCAGGACTACTTCGTCCGCCGCAACCACCGCGACGAGGTGTCAGACCTGCGGTTTGACGGTGCTGCGTCGGCGCTCCCCGCACCGGGCGTCCTCGAGGCGCTGGAGGAGGCCGATGCGGTGATCGTGGCGCCATCCAATCCGCCGCTCTCCATCTGGCCGATACTGGCGGTGCCCGGTATCGAGCCTGCGGTAGCGAGGTGTCGGCCGGGTGATCGGGATCTCGCCGCTCTTCGGCGGCGAGGCGCTCAAGGGGCCCGCCCATCGGGTGCTGGCGGGGCTCGGGTACCCGAGGGGAAACCCCGGGGTGATCGCCGCCTACGACGGGATGCTCACCGATCTGGTCATCGACCGCTCGGACGCCGAGGAGGCGACGGCCCTGCGCCGTGCCGGGCTCGCCATCCATGTCACCGACACGAGGATCGCCGAGCCGGAGCGCGCCGAGACATTCGCTCGATGGCTGGTTGGGCTCCTGACATGACCGGTCCGGTGACAGTGATCCCCGTGGCCGGGATCGCTGAGGCGAAGCCGGGGGACGATGTCGCCTCGCTGGTCCTCGCGGGGCTCGCACACTCCGAAATCGAGCTGGAGCGCGGCGATGTCGTCGTTGTGACCCACAAGCTCGTCTCGAAGGCGGAAGGGGCCATCGTGTCGGTGGACGAGGAGGAGCCGGCTGCCTACAGAACGGTGGTCGAGTCGGAGGCGAGGCGGGTGCTTCGGCGCCGCGGTGACCTCGTCATCGCCGAGACGAGCCACGGGTTGATCTGTGCCAACGCCGGAGTCGACCGCTCAAACGTGGCCCCCGGCAGCGTCGTCACTCTCCCCGCCGACCCCGATCGCTCCGCCCATCGTGTCCGGGTCAAGCTGGAGCGGGAGAGCGGGGTGGATTTGGGCTTGGTGATCACGGACACCTTTGGGCGCGCCTGGAGGACCGGGTTGGTCGACGTCGCCATTGGCGTTTCCGGGCTTACTGCGGTCCTCGACCTGCGCGGTACCACGGACACCTTCGGCAGGATGCTCGAGGTGACCGAGATCGCCATCGCCGACGAGATAGCGGCAGCCGCTGACCTGGTGATGGGGAAGGCGACCGGCATCCCCTGCGCCGTGGTTCGTGGCCTCGATGTCGTCCCCGGTGACGGGAGAGGCACCGACCTGATCAGGAACGTCGAGGACGACCTCTTCCGCTGACTCGCTCGACTCACAGTGGGGCGGCGGCGCCTCTGAAACCACTCCACGCTGCTGACGATGCCCTCGTCCAAGCGTCGTCCATGGCTCCCACCCGATGACCTCCTTGGCGGCGGAAGGGTCGACCACCGAGCGGGGGACGTCACCGGGGCGCGGGGGGCCGTATCCGGGGCCACCCTTGAATCCGGTTGCGGAGATGATGGCGTCGGTGAGACGGTTCACCGTGGTCTCCACGCCGGTGCCGATGTTGAGGAGGCGGGAACCGCCCCTCTCGCCTGCCCGGGCAAACGCATCGGCCACATCCTCGACGTAAACGAAGTCGCGGGTCTGCTCGCCATCGCCGAAGATGGTGGGTGGCCTGCCCTGGAGCATGGCGCTGGCGAACAGCGCCACCACACCGGCTTCGCCCTGGGCATCCTGCCGCGGGCCGTAGACGTTGGCCAGCGCCAGGAGCACGTAGTCGATGTCATGCGTCGCCCGGTAGTAACGGAAGTAGTCCTCGACGATCTTCTTCGAGATGCCGTAAGGCGAGTCTGGGGCCTTTGGCATGTTCTCTCGCACCGGCAGCGACGCCGACGACCCGTAAATGGCCCCGCCAGAAGAGGCGAACACCACCCGCTTGGTGCCACTGCGCCTCGCCGCCTCCAAGACATTGATCGTGCCGACGACGTTGACCTCGGCGTCGAATCGCGGCCGCTTCACCGATACCGGGACCGCCGCTTGTGCGGCGAGATGGAAGACGACATCTGGCAGATACCGCTCGGCGACCTTGTACAGCGACTCGTCACGGATGTCGAGTTGGTGGAGCTTCACCCCGCCGCGTGCCCTGGCGGGCGCCAGGTTGTCGGCATGGCCCGTTGACAGGTCGTCGACAACGAGGACCTCGTGTGACTGGTCGACTAGGCGATCGACCAGATGACTCCCGATGAACCCTGCCCCACCGGTGACCAAAGCGCGCATCGAAGGTGCTCCTTACCGAATCAGGTCGGCGCCGAGAAGGTAACTGCTCTCGCGCCGAGTTCGATACCTGGGGCGAGACGGACACCGTGGCGCAACTCGCACCCGGTGCCGATCACGCTGCCCTCGCCGACGAGGGTGTATTCGGCCACGACCGCATGGTCCTTGACCCGGGCGCCCCAACCGACGACGGCATCGCGCACCTCGGTCTCGGCCCCGATAGATGCATCGTCGAGCACCACGGCGCGGCGGAGCCTCGCCGTGGGGTCGACCGTGGCACCCGGACCGACCCAGGCCCAATCTCCGTCCTGGGCAACGAAAACGCCATCGTCGGAGATCTGGGTCGTACAACTTGGTCCGGCCGCTCGCCACCGAGTCGTGGGCTTCTATGTACCGCTGCGGGGTCCCGATATCCACCCACGCTCCCTCGCCGATCACGCCGTCGAGCTCTCCCTTGGAGGCGAGCAATGGGAACACGTCCCGTTCCAGCGAGCGCCGCCCGGGAGGCAACTCTTCGAGGACGCTCCGTTCCATCAGATAGAGCCCGGCGTTCACCGTCGTCCGGGTATCGGAGGCGAGATCGGGCTTCTCGATCGAACGCGATCACCTTGGCACCGTCGAGACGCACCGCCCCATACGAAGAGGCATCGTCTACAACGGTCAGCGTCAGGCGCGCCCTCGAGCCGTTCCCGGGTGACGCCAGGAGCATCTCGGGGTCGATGTCGAGGATGACGTCCCCATTGAGCACCAGGAACCGCTCGGCGAGCCGATCCCTGATATCCACCAGCGCACCGGCCGTGTCCAGCGGCTCGGGCTCGGCCGTGACCTCGACCCGCAGCCCTCCATCGTCGATGCGGTCCGCCAGATAGCGGTCCCAGGACTCTCTTTGCTCGGTGCCGACGGCCATCAGCACCTCGGTCACACCGGCCATGGACAACCAGCGAAGCTGCATCTCGAGGAAGGGCATCCCGCCCACCGGGAGCAGCGCCTTGGGACGGCTGGCGGTGAGTGGCCACATCCGGGTCCCCTTGCCTCCGGCGAGGATCACCGCTTGGTGTGTCACCTGGTTTGGTCGTTCCGATCGACCGCGTCCATCCGCCTGCCCACACCCTCGTATCGCAGTCCGGCAGCCACCACCCGCTCGGGATCGAGGAGGTTGCGGGCATCGACCATCACGGTGCCACGCATCGCAGCCGCAACCTCGTCCAGGGGGACCTCGGCGAACTCGGGCCACTCGGTGGCCACGACCACGGCGTCGGCGCCTGCAGCCGCTTCGATCGGGCTGCCCACCTGGACCAGTCCCTCCCGCTCGAGGCGGCCCTCCGGGTCGTGTGCCTGGATGCGGGCACCCTCGCCGATCAGGGCGTCGGCGATGTCCACCGCGGGTGAGGCGCGGACGTCGTCGGTCCCCGCCTTGAACGCCAGACCCCACAGCCCGATGGTTTTACCGGTGAGGTCATCCCCCACCGCCCGTCGCACCTTGTCGACGATCCGGGCGCGTTGCTCCTGGTCGGCCGCGATGACGGCCTCGAGCAAGCGGAACTCGTAACCCGCCTCACCTGCGAGGGCGAGCAATGCCTGGGTGTCCTTGGGAAAGCAGGAACCGCCGAAGCCAGGCCCCGGTCGAAGGAAGTGAGGGCCGATCCGCTTGTCCATCCCGACGGCGCCGAGCACCGCGGTGACGTCGGCGTCGACCGCCTCGCAGACGTTGGCAAGCGTGTTGGCGAAGGTGATCCGGGCCGCCAGATAGGCGTTCGACCCGTACTTGACCATCTCCGCCGACACCGGATCCATCACCAGGACACGGGCACCAAGCGGCTCGTACAACCGCGCCACCGCCTCGGCGGCGGCGGGGTCGTCGGCACCGACCACCACCCGATCTGGCTGGAGGAAATCGTCCACGGCGTTGCCCTCGCGGAGGAACTCCGGGTTGCTCACCACCGGCACTCCTGGCTGGCGCTCGGCGAGCATCGCCTGGAAACGGTGGGTGGAGCCGACCGGGACCGTCGACTTGAGGACGACGATGGCTCCGGGCTGCAGCCGACCACTCACCTGATCGATCACCGACTCGACGAAGGACGTGTCGGCGCTGCCGTCGGGGAGCGACGGCGTAGGAAGGGTGAGGAACACGAAATCCGCCCCTTCGACAGCCTCCATGTTGTCCTCGGTGAAGCTCAGAGAGTCGGCCTCGATCGCCTTTGTGACGAGCCGCTCGAGTCCCGGCTCGAAAATGGGGATCCTCCCCTCGCGGAGCGCATGTACCCGCCCGGCATCGCGCTCACCCACCCTGACCAAATGGCCGATGGAGGCCAGGCCGGCCGCAGTGACCAGCCCGACGTACCCCCCTCCGATGACTGCAATGACCGCCACGGGCCCCTCGCTCTCGATCTGTCCATTGGTTGTCGGCGGTGAGTCACCGCCACTTCAGTAGCCCTTGGCGTCCTCTCCGATGGTCACCACGGCATCGACCCCGTCCGGAACGGGGCCGGTGGTGATCTCGCCGAACCCGAGCGACTCCTGGAGCACGGTCGCCGCCCGGGTCATCTCGGGGCGAACCCGGATCACCGTGACGTCGTAGTCGAAGGTGGAGGCGTCGCCGTAGTCGACAACCTCAAAGCCGGCTGACTCGCAGGGTCTCCGCCCATAGCCCCGCCGCACCGATGACACCGTTGCCGTTTCGGACCACCAGTCGAAGCGGCTCTTCGGGGATCGCTTCGCTCATCGCGTCACCGCGGGCAAAGGCGGCCGTCATCTCCGATGCCGCCGGCTCGGTCGGCAGGTTGTACCAGACCCCCTCTACCTGTTCTATGTCGGTGGGGAGGGTGGCCGGCTCGAGGTCCTCGGCCTGCAATCCGCGCATCGCCCAGGCGAGCTCGGCCAGTTCCCGTGGCTGGAGCGACCCGTCGATCGTCAGATAGGCGCCGAGCGAGCGGATGAGCTCGCCCGCCTCGCCGACCGTGGACGGGTCCTTCAGCTCCTTGATGATGCTGTAGACCAGTTCCTGCTGACGGTGGGTACGGGAGATGTCTCCGCCCTCCTGGGTCACCCAGGTGCCGTCCTTGAGCTCCTCGTATTGACGTGACCTGGCGTAGGCGAGGGCGGTCCTCCCGTCGACCACGTTGCAACCGGCGGGTGCGTCCAGCAGCGACTTGGCGTCTCGGGCCGGGTACTCGAGACAGAGCTCGACTCCCCCGATGGAATCGACGATCGAGGCGAAACCGAAGAAGTTGACCTCGACGAAGTTGTGCACGTGGACCCCGAAGTTGTCCTTGATGGTCCTGACCATCAGCGGTGCCCCGCCGTAGGCGTATGCGGCATTGATCTTGTCGGTGCCGTGCCCCTCGATCTCCACCATCGTGTCGCGGGGGATGCTCAAGATCTGGGCCGTGCCCGTGCCCGGATCTACGTGAACCATCATGATCACGTCGGCGCGCTCCCCTCCGAAGCTGCCGAATCCACCGAAGTCCTCGGGCAGGTCCTCGCGCGTGTCCGACCCGATGAGAAGGAACACCCGTGGGTCGAGCACGGCACGCGTGGGTGCGAGCTCGGTCACCACTGCGTCGTCTCTGGTCACCGCCTCCTCGAACGTGGCGTTGAGGCTCCTGACGTACCAGAGGACACCGAAGACCCCGAGGTTCGCCACCACGAGCGCGGTGATCAGGAGCCGACGAGGCCACGGCGACTTGGTGGTGGATCCGGCATGCCGTCCTCCTCGGGGCGGGTGTGATCCACCGGGAGGGGGGGCAGGCGTCGTTGGCGGCGGGATGGTGGACGTCATGGGTTCGCGATCGGCGCCGGGACGGCGGGAGACTACCAGTGGGCCCCTCAGCGGCCCCGAATGGTCATCCGGCTGCGGCGGGCCGGGGTTGGGGCATGGTCGCACCGAGAAGCTCGAGCATCCGAGCCTCGGCGTCGCTTGCCGCACCCCCATGGTACGAGGGGGCGTCGGGATCTAGGAAATCATGCCCGGCCCCCTCGTAGAGCAACCACTGCCCACCTGGTGCAAGCTGGGCGGCCAGGTCGACGCTTTCCACCGGCACCTTCTCGTCCTCGGCGCCGAACACACCAAGGACGGGGACCGAAAGACGGGGAATCACCGCGGCCAGCAGACGCGTCCGGTCTTCGTCACCGCCCAACGGTGTGTAGGCCACCACCACCGCCCGCACCGCCGTGGGGTTGTCGAAGGCATAGAGGAGGGCAAAGCGGCCGCCGACGTCGAGGCCCACCACCGCCACGTCGGGCTTGGCTGTCCACGGGATGTCATCGCTCTGAAGGAACTGATAGCCCTCGTCGATGGCGATCAGGGCCGCCTCGTCGCTTGTGGTGGTGTACGCGGCGAGTGCCGCGTCGAGATCCGCAGGCGGCCTCCTCCCCTGGTACAGGTCGACCGCCAGGGTCACGTAGCCGTTGCGGGCCAGCCGGCGTGCCAGGTCCTTCTCGGTCCCGGTTATCCCGCTGATGTCGTGGAGGAGCAGTACCGCCGGAAAGGTTCCGGCATTGTCGGGTCTGGCGAGGTATCCCTGGACGATGCGACTGCCCACCGGGACCGGATAGGTCCCGTAGAGGATGGGGAAGCTTCCCTCGAATGCCAGCACCGCCATTGGGCGGGACCCTAGTTGTAGGTGGTAGGTGGTAGGTGGTAGGTGGTAGGTGACCTAGCGTGAGAGGAGTGGAGGGGCCAGAGGTAGTCGAGCTAGATGAGGTCGGCTCCACCTAGGATGAGGCTGACCTCCGCCGCTATCGGGTGACGCCATTCTGATCAGCGAGGTTCTCAGACGAGCGGGAGAGGGCGCGAAGGCCGTCCTTGGGCAATCGCACTGCGCGGCCCTCGCCGCAACCCTGGCCTTCCCACGTGATTCGCGGCCAAGGGTGCCGCAGACGGGGACGTCTTCCGCCCGTCCCCAGCGCTCGGGGCCGCTGTTCGACCCCCGGAGAAGTCGGTCGACCAGGCGGCCCACGATCTCTTCTCCAAGGCAGGACCAGGAGTCGTCGTCGAGCAGTCGCCGCGGACCCTTCGGGCGGTGTCGGAGCGAAGTGGAGGTTGGCCACCGATCCCGGCGACGACCATGCCGCCTGACGCCTCGACGAGGAAGCCGCCAACCTTTCCCCGACCGTCACAGGATCGTTGGGCCACTTGACGGGGTCCCCGCGGGAGCATCCGAGGAGCCCGCCAGCCCGGCCACCAGGCTGAGCCGGCCCCACGTGTCGGGAGCCCATGGCGGGCGAGAATGCGAGGGACGCGGGGAGGGACCTCGTGGCAGAAGTCCACGCTCGACCATGGCGACCCCTTCCTCGGTTCTGCCGCTGCGCCAGCACCAATACCGGCGTGCCATCGAAACGGGTTCGAGCCTCGTCCTGTGTGGACCCGACCTCGTCCAGCCTCACCGCCTGCAGCCGCCTCCACGGGAGGGGTCGGACGTCGCTTGCCGACTCCGGGGGTGGCGCTACCCACAACCCACCGACCCAAACCGCAGCGACTCTGCCGCTGCCGTCTCGTCACATGTATCCCCCGGGACACTCGCGAGGTCCAATAGCGGAGTCGCGGGAGGGAAGTGAATGGGCACCGAGGAGCGGATCGAGGAGCTGCGCAATCTGCGCGACGAGGCGCTGCACTCCGGTAGCGAGCGCGCAGTAGCCCGTCAGCACGAGCAGGGGAAGCTCACCGCCCGCGAGCGGATCCAGTTGCTACTCGACAAGGGCTCGTTCGAAGAGGTCGACATGTTCGTGCGCCACCAGGCCAGCGGGTTTGGCATCGAGGAGACCCGTCCGCCCGGCGATGCCGTGATAACCGGCTGGGGCACCATCGACGGGAGGACCGTGTTCGTCTTCGCCGAGGACTTCACGGTGTTCGGTGGGAGCCTGGGCCGGGCGGTCTCGGACAAGATCTGCAAGGTGATGGACATGGCGCTCGAGATGGGGGTGCCGGTGATCGGGCTCAAGGACTCGGGTGGCGCCCGCATCCAGGAGGGAGTGGCGGCGCTCGACGGGTACGGCCGGATCTTCGAGCGGAATGTCCGGGCGTCGGGTGTGATCCCTCAGATATCGGTGATCATGGGCCCCTGCGCCGGTGGTGCCGTCTACTCGCCGGCCATCACCGACTTCGTTTTCCAGGTCGAGGGGACCAGCCACCTGTTCATCACCGGCCCCGACGTGATCAAGGCGGTCACCGGTGAGGAGGTCACTTTCGAGGAACTGGGTGGCGCAAGGACCCACGCCGGGATCTCGGGCGTCACCCATTTCGTCTCCGAGCGGGGAGCCGAGGCGATGGAGGAGGTCCGATACCTGCTCTCTTTCCTCCCGCAGAACAACATGGAACCGTCCCCGTACTTCACCCCGACAGACGGCTCCGACCGGGTGGAGGACGAACTCGACTCGATCATCCCCAACTCTGCCAACCAGCCGTACGACGTGGTGCGGCTGATCGAGATGGTGGTGGACGACGGGGAGTTCTTCCAGGTACACGAGCACTGGGCGCGCAACATCGTGGTGGGCCTCGCTCGGCTCGACGGCTCCTCTGTCGGGATCGTCGCCAACCAGCCATCGGTCCTCGCCGGGACCCTCGACATCGACGCCTCAGACAAGGCGGCGCGCTTCGTCCGGTTCTGTGACGCCTTCAACATCCCGCTGGTGACCTTCGTCGATGTTCCCGGCTTCCTGCCCGGAGTCGACCAGGAGCATCGCGGGATCATCCGACACGGGGCCAAGCTGCTCTTCGCCTACAGCGAGGCCACCGTTCCCCGGGTGACGGTCATCACCCGCAAGGCATATGGGGGCGCCTACGTGGTGATGAACTCCCGTGGGATCCGCGCCGACGTCGTCTACGCCTGGCCCTCCGCCGAGATCGCAGTCATGGGCGCCCAGGGAGCGGTCAACGTGATCTTCCGGCGCGACATCCAGAGAGCAGATGACCCCGATGAGCGCCGTTCCGAGCTGATCTCCGACTACGAGGAGACCTTCTACAACCCCTACCGCTCCGCCGAGCTCGGTCTGGTCGACGAAGTGATCGAGCCCAGCACCACCCGCCCCAAACTGATCAGGGCCCTCGCCATGCTCCGAACCAAACGGGAGACCCTCCCCGCCAAGAAGCACGGGAACATCCCGCTCTGAGCGGCTTCGCCGCTCAGAGCGGGAGACGGCAGACGGCAGACGGCAGACGGCAGACGGCGCCGGACGGCAGGCATTCGGTTGACGACACGACATGGCTCCATCAGACGGTCAACGAAAGTGACCTGACAGGCGTCTGTGTCGAGCCTCTGACGAGCAGTGTGCTTCAGCCATGCGTACGAGATCCGCCTGAGATTTCGGACCATCGCCAGAGCATGGTACCCAAGTCGCTCGGCGAGACGATGCAGCAGATGCGACTCGAGCTCGTAGCGCGAGCCCAAGCGCGATATCCACGAACCGCGCGAACTCTCGCGACCCTCGTCGCCCACATCCCTCGGCGAGGTTCGCCGCTGACCGAGATCGCGGACCGACGAGTCTGCGCAATCAAGCCCGAAACGCTCGTCGCTGGGATACGCTCTGCGGTGAGCTGCGTAAATGCACAGCGGACCAGTCTGCAGCTGACATCTTCTGCCAGACGACCAAGATCTCGAAAGTCCTGCATGCGGGACTCTACTATCCGGTTGCGCCGCCCGGTGACGGAAGGCGTCTGTTACTCCGTCTGCCGTCTGCCGTCTTCCGTCTCACCATTCGCCGGCAGTGCCGTCGACACCGTAGGATCCCCCCCATGAACTCGCTGCTCGTCGCGAATCGAGGCGAGATCGCTGTGCGGGTGATCCGGGCGGCGAAGGAATTGGGGATGCGGTCGATCGCGGTGTACTCGGAGCTCGACCGTGATTCGCTCCATGTGGATCTCGCCGACGACTCTTGGAACATCGGGCCGGCCCCGGCGGCGGAGTCGTATCTGTCGGGTGACCGGATCATCAAGACCGCCCTCGACGCCGGTGCCGACGCCATCCACCCCGGTTATGGGTTCCTCGCCGAGAACGCCGACTTCGCCAGGGCGGTCATCGCTGCCGGCCTGGTCTGGGTCGGCCCGCCCCCGGAAGCCATCGCCACCATGGGCGACAAGATCGCCTCGCGACGGGCCGCCGAGGCAGCCGGTGTTCGGTCGGTGCCAGGGACGCTGGAGCCGCTCGTCTCGGCGGCGACGGCTGCAGATGTGGCCGAGGGATTCGGCTACCCGGTGGCGGTGAAGGCGGCCCACGGAGGAGGCGGCAAAGGACTGCGCGTTGTCCACCGTCCCGAGGACCTCGACGGGGCCTTCGAGGGCGCGGCCCGCGAGGCGGAGGCCTACTTCGGCAGCCCCGAGCTCTACATGGAGCGCTACCTGGAGCGTCCCCGCCACATCGAAGCTCAGATCGTCCTCGACGACCACGGCAACGGCGTCTTCCTCGGTGAGCGCGACTGCACCGTCCAGCGGCGTCACCAGAAGCTCATCGAGGAGACACCTTCGAGCACGCTCGAAGAGAGCACCCGTAAGGCAATTGGAGAGGCCGCACTGGCAGTGGCGCGCGACTGCAGCTACGTCAACGCCGGGACGGTCGAGTTCCTCGTCGACCAGGACGGCGAGTTCTTCTTCCTCGAGATGAACACCCGGCTCCAGGTCGAGCATGCCATCACCGAGATGGTCACCGGGATCGACCTGGTCAAGGAACAACTTCGGGTCGCCGCCGGCGAGCCCCTCTCCTTCGATTCTGTACAGCCGTGGGGCCACGCCATCGAGTTCCGGATCAACGCCGAGGATCCCACCGCCAACTTCACCCCGGGTCCCGGGAGGGTCACCGAGTACCGCGAACCGGGTGGTTTCGGCGTCCGGGTTGACTCGTGGATCCAACCGGGCACCAGGGTCAGCCAGTACTACGACAACCTGATGGCCAAGCTCGTGGTGTGGGGTAGGGACCGCGCCGAGGCAATCGAGAGAGGCAGACGGGCGCTGCGCGAGTTCGTGGTCAGCGGTGTGCCCACCACCATCCCGGCCCACCTGACGGTGCTCGACCACCCCGATTTCATCGACGGCAGGCACCACACGAGGTGGATCGAGGAGGAGGTCGACCTCAGCCGGATAGAGATGGCGGTGCCGGCGGTGCTCCCCGAAGAGGAGGCGCTGGCGCAGGCGCGACCTCACCGTCGAGGTGGGTGGCCGGCGGTTCACCGTGAGCTACTGGTCGCCGGAGAGCGCCGTCTCGTTCGGAGGAACCAGGACGGCCCCCCGTCGTCGGGCGCCGAAGCTCTCGCGGTCACCGGTACCGGTGGGCGGTGAGCCGGGGATGATCCCCGCGCCCATGCAGGGCACGATCGTCAAGGTCCACGTCAAGGCTGGCGATCGCGTCGGGGCCGGCGACCCGGTGTGCGTCCTCGAGGCGATGAAGATGGAGAACGAGGTCACCAGCCCGGTCGAGGGTGAGGTGGTTGACCTCAGGATCCGTCCCGGTGACACGGTCGCCACCGGCGCCGTGCTGGCGATTGTCAGGTAGTTCACTTAGGCAGTACTTAGTACTTAGTACTCAGTACTCAGAGGATCCGCTTGCCCAGTAGAGAGCAGATCAGCTCTACGGCCAATTCGGCGGTGCCGTTGTGCACATCGAGCGCCGGGTTGACCTCGACGAACTCCGCCGAGGTGATGATGCCGGAGTCGTTGAGCGCCTCCATCATCAGGTGGGCCTCGCGGTAGGAGAGCCCACCGGGGACCGGGGTTCCGGTGCCCGGGGCGTGACCGGGGGTCGATCGAGTCCATGTCGAAGCAGAGGTGGACCTGATCCACCCCGCCACGACTGGCAAGCCTGATCGCCTCGGCGGTCGACCCGGCGCATCCCCAACTCGTCGACGTCGCGCATGGTGAAGGCGGTCGCCGGGCTCGCCCTGACCCGGTCCCGCTCACGCGGATCGACATCACGCAGGGCGATCCAGACGAGGTTCTCCTCGAACACCTTGGGGCTGACCCCGCCGACCTCGGTCAACCTGGGGTCGCCATCACCCACGATCGCCGCCACCGGCATCCCATGGATGTTGCCGCTGGGCGTCGTCTCGGGGATGTTGAAGTCGGCGTGGGCGTCCACCCAGATCAGCCCGTGGCGGGGCTCGACCCTGGCCACACCGGCCATGGTGCCCGATGCTCACCGAGTTGTCCCCGCCCAGCACCAACGGGAATCTCTCCGCCCTGACCGCCGCCTCGACCACGTCGGCCAGCGCTTCCATGTCCTTGACGACCTGATCGACCCACCGCAGGCTGGGATCGCCCGGGTTGCTCGGAGGCCATGTCGGAAGTGATCGATGTCGCCCGAGTCGATGACGGTGTGCCCGAGGGCACGGAGCTTGTCGACCACGCCGGCGACCCGCATCGCAGAGGGCCCCATGTCCACACCACGCTTCTCCTGCCCCAGGTCCTCAGGGCATCCGATGATTTGGATGATCATGGTGAGCCTTGGATTGGTATTGGTCTAAGTACTAAGTACTAAGTACCAAGTACTGATTCGTCTCACTCCCCCGCATCGCTGATGCTCTCCGAGAGCGAGGGATGGACCATCAGCGTCTCCACCAGGGTGTCCACCTTGAGCCTTCCCTGGACGGCCAAGGCGAGGATCCCGATCAACTCGGATGCGCGGTGGCCGACGATGGTTCCGCCGAGGATCACCCTGGTGGCGGGGTCGCTTATCACCTTGACGAACCCCCGGGTCTGTCCCTGGAGCACGCTGCGGGGGTTGGCGGCGAAGGGGACCTTGGTTATCCGAACCTTGCGCCCCTCCGAGGCTGCCTCGGCCTCCTCCAATCCGACGGACGCGATCTCCGGTTCGGTGAACACGGCTTGTGCGATCTTCGAGTAGTCGATCGGGGTCACCTGGTGGCCGAGGGCGTGACGTGCGATCTTGCGCCCCTGCATCGCCGCCACCGACGAGAGCGGGACCTGGCCGGTGATGTCGCCCGCGGCGTAGATGTGCGGAGACGTGGTTCGCTGGAACTCGTCGACGACGATGTAGCCGTCGTCGGCTTTCACGTGTGCCTCTTCCAGTCCGATCCCATCGCTGAGCGGGATCGACCCGATGGCGAGCAGGACGTGCGATCCTTCCACCCGCCGTCCGTCGTCGCTCTCCACCAACACCCCATCGTCCTTGCGCGATGCACCGGTGGCGCGGGCTCCGATCAGCAGACGAACGCCCCGCTCCAAGAAGTCCTCCTCGAGCACCGCGGCCACCTCGGGATCGGCGTGTGGCAGAACCTGCTGGCGCGAGACCACAAGCGACACGTCGGACCCGAGGCTGGCGAAGATGTGGACGAACTCGACCCCGGTCACCCCCGAGCCGATCACCACCAGATGCTTGGGAAGCACGCTCAGGTCGTAGGCGTCACGGGTGGTGAGGATCCGCTCCCCGTCGATCTCGGCCCAATCCGGCACCCGGGGGGCCGACCCGGTCGAGATCAGAGCCAAGTCGAAGTCGATCGGGATCTCGCCCTGCTCGGTCTCGGCGACTGCCGAATGGGGACCGGTGAAACGCCCCTTCCCTTGGATGATCTGGACGTCCTGGGACTCGAGCAGAGAAACCACCTTGTTGCGCAGGTCGTTGGAGATGGTCTTTATCCGCTCCGCCAGCGTGGAGAGGTCGACGATCCCGGGCTCGGCGAAGAGCCCGAGACGAGCCGCGTGGCGTATCGACTCCATCCGGATGGATGTGGCAGCCATGGTCTTCGAGGGGATGCAGTCCCACAGGTGGGCGGCGCCGCCGACAATCTGCTCCTCGACCAGGGTCACCCTGGCCCCGAGCGATGCCGCGATCGTGGCGGCGGTGTTCCCCGCCGGCCCCCCTCCGATGATGAGAAAACGAGGCCCCTCGTTGCCGTTGCTCACGAGAGTGAGGCTAACTAGACGGCAGACGGCAGACGGCAGACGGCAGCCGAGCAACGGTCCGTCCCCCGGCGCGAGGAAGGCCCCGCTGCGGAGCAGCGGGTAGGGGAGCTGCGCGAACTCCCAACGGTGCGCCGTCACCCTGGCCTATACGTTCCGAACACCTTGCGGAGGACGTCGGAGACCTCGCCCAGGGTGGCGTCGAGCCGGAGGGCGGCGGACATGGGCGGGAGCAGGTTCTCCCCGCTGGCCGCAACCTCCGCCAGTCGGGACAGGGCGGCGTCGACCGCCGACTGATCGCGCTTCTCCCGGACCGCAGCCAACCGGGCGACCTGGTCAGCCTCGAGCCGCGGATCGATCTCGTGAAGCGGTACCGGTTGGTGTTCCGCGTCGACGAAGCGGTTGACACCCACCACCACCGAGGAGCCATCCTCGATACGCCGAGCCTCGATATAGGCGGAATCCTCGATCTGCCGCTGGATGAAACCATCCTCGATCGCCGCCACCGCCCCTCCCATCTCCTCGACCCGGTCGATCAGCTCGAGGGCGAGTCGCTCCACCTCGTCGGTGAGAGCTTCGACATAGAACGACCCCGCCAGAGGGTCGGCGGTGTCGGTCACTCCGGACTCGGTGGCGAGGATCTGTTGGGTGCGGAGGGCGATGGTGGCGGACCGTTCCGTGGGAAGCCCCAACGCCTCATCGAAGGCGTTGGTGTGGAGCGACTGGGTACCGCCCAAGGTGGCGGCCAACGCCTGGACGGCGGTGCGGACGATGTTGTTCTCCGGCTGCTGCGCGGTGAGGGTGCTGCCCGCCGTCTGGGTGTGGAACCGCATCTTGGAAGACTCGGTGCTCGCCCCGATCCGCTCCTTCATCAGCTTCGCCCAGAGCCGGCGCGCCGCCCGGAACTTGGCCACCTCCTCGAAGAGGTTGTTGTGGGAGTTCCAGAAGAAGGAGAGCCGGGGAGCGAAGTCGTCCACCCTCAACCCGGCGTCGATCGCCGCCCGAACGTAGGCGAGGCCGTGCGCCAGGGTGAAGGCCACCTCCTGCACCGCGGTGGCCCCCGCCTCCCTGATGTGATACCCGCTGATCGAGATCGTGTTCCACGAGGGGAGCCGTGTGGCGCAGTAGGCGAAGAGATCGGTCACCAGCCGCATCGACTCCCGAGGCGGGTAGATGTAGGTCCCCCTGGCCACGTACTCCTTGAGGATGTCGTTCTGCACCGTGCCCCGGATGGCGGACGGGGCAATCCCCTGCTCCTCCGCCACCGCTTCATAGAGCAGCGAGCAGGATGGGTGCGGTGGCGTTGATCGTCATCGAGGTGCTGACCTCGCCCAGGGGGATCCCGGCGAGCAGGCGGCGCATGTCGTCGAGGGTGTCGATGGCCACGCCGACCTTGCCCACTTCCCCTGCCGCCATGGGGTGATCGGAGTCGTAGCCCATCTGGGTGGGGAGGTCGAAGGCCACCGAGAGCCCGTGCTGCCCGGCGGCGAGGAGGGCATGAAACCGCCGGTTGGTCTCCTCAGCCGTGCCGAAGCCGGCGTACTGCCGCATCGTCCACGGCCGGCCCCGGTACATGGTGGAGTGCGGTCCCCTGGTGAAGGGAAACTCCCCCGGATCCTCGATCGCGATGGGGTCGGCGGGCGGGCGGTAGACGACCTCCACCTCGATGCCGCTGGTGGTGGAGCGGTCGGTGGACACTCGATCGCCTCCGCGGCCGGTATGCTGATGGGACCGCGCCGCAGGTTACCTGGAACTTCAGACGCGCCCTGAGCGTCCTGTTCCCGGTATCGCGGCGTATCGGCGGTGACCGAACGCCCGCAGCGAAACCGAGCACTTCAACCCCATGGCCAAAGCCCCCATCCACGAACTCGAATGGCGCGAGCGGCGTAGCCGCTGGTTCGTGGCGCTTGCTGTGCTGCTTTCCATTGCGGTCCTTGCCTCGACCTGGGTGGCGCTGTTCAGCTTCCTCGGCGTCAACACCGCTTACGGCGTGTTCCAGGGGCTCGAGGAGAAGTACCGCCCGGACACGGCGGCGATGGAGCTGGCGCTCCCCGACCTGTCGCAGGTGTCACGGATCTACAGCGGCGACGACCTGCTCCTCGCCGAGCTCCACGACGGCCGTTTCAGCGAGCCGGCCCGGATCGGCGACGTCCCCAAGAGGGTGGTCAACGCCATCCTCGCCTCGGAGGATGGCCGCTTCTTCGAGCACGAGGGGGTGGACTGGCGGAGCTTCGGCCGGGCGTTGTTCGAGAACGTGATCGGCAGGTCCGACCAGGGTGGCTCCACCATCACCCAGCAGGTGGCCAAGGTGTTCGTCGGCAACGAGATAACCGCCGAGCGCAAGATCCGCGAGATGTTCGTCAGCGTCGAGTTGGAGCGGCGCTACACCAAGCGGCAGATCCTCGAGTTCTATCTCAACTCGGTCTACTTCGGATGGAGCGCATACGGGATCAAGGCCGCAGCCCGGGAGTACTTCGGCAAGGAGTTGGCAGGACCTCACCCTGGCCGAGGGGGCAGTCGCTCTCGGTGCTCATCCGCAACCCCTCGCTCTACGACCTGCGGCGGCGACCGGACAACGCCATCGAGAAGCGGAACGCCACACTCGACCGGATGGTCGAGTTGGGGTTCATCAACCGGCGTCAGGCGCGCCAGGCCAAGAAGGTCCCCCTCGAGGTGGTGGACCACCAGCCGTTTGTCGGGCCTGCCGAGCACGTCGTCGCCGAGGTGAAGCGGCAGTTGCTCAACGACCCGGAGTTCGCCTTCCTCGGCCGGACCGCCGAGGAGCGCAAGGAGGCGGTCTTCGGCTGCCCGGGCGACGTCGTCGAGTGCGACGGCGGCGGTGGCCTGCGCATCGAGACGACGATCGACATGGGGCTCCAGCAGTACGCCAACTCGATGCTGCGGGAGTGGCTGCCCCCGAGCACCGACCCGGACAACCCCACCCCCACCGGCGCCATCGCCATGGTCGACAACCAGACCGGAGCGACCAAGGTGATCGCCAGCGGGCTCGAACTTCGAGGAGGAGCAGTTCGACCTCGCCGTGCAGGGCCGGCGCAACCCCGGCTCGGCCTTCAAGCCGTTCGGGCTCGTCGCCGAGTTGGAGAACGGCGGGAGCCTGCGCTCGTTCTGGGACGCCACCAGCCCGCTCCAGTTGGAGTGCCCCTACGTCTGCTCCGAGGACGGGAACATCTGGGAGGTGGACAACGCCGAGGGCGCCGGCAGCCGGCTCATGTCGCTCTACGACGCCACCGTGGCCTCCACCAACGTGGTCTACGCCCAGCTCTCGCTTGCCGTGGGGCCCGACAAGATCGTCGACGTCGCCCACCGCATGGGCATCGAGTCCGACATCCCCGACGTGCCATCGGTGGTGCTCGGCTCCGGAGCGGTGAGCCCTCTCGAGATGGCTTCGGCCTACTCCAGCTTCGCCACCAACGGCCGGTGGGCCCGCCCCTACCTCGTGTCGCGGATCGTCGACCGCCGACGGAGAGGTGATCTACGAGCGGGCCCCCGAGCGCACCCAGGTGATCGACCCCGCCCTCGCCGCCGCGGCTCGCCAGCCGCTCGAGGAGGTACCGGTCAACGGCACCGGCTACCAATGCCAACATCGGGCGCACCCAGGCGGGGAAGACCGGCACGCACATGGAGCACCGCGATGCCTGGTACGTCGGGTTCGTCCCCGAGTACACGACTGCGGTGTGGGTCGGCTTCCCCGACGAGCAGCGTCAGTTGGTCGACGTGGTGGCCAACGGCCAGCGCTACGACCGGGTCTTCGGCGGCACGGTCCCCGCCCCGATATGGGGAGAGTTCATGGCGCACGTGCTCGAGGACGTCCCCGAGAGCGACTTCCCGGCCGATCCACCGGGCGTGGATGCCTTCTTCAAGGTGCCCACGACAGTGGTGCCATCGGTCGTCGGCCTCGACCAGGCAGCTCGGCGCTGGCGGTGCTGCGTGAGGCGAGGCTCATCGGCAACAGCGCCGACGTGGTCTCGCTCGAGACGCGGGGAACGGTGCTCAGCCAGTCGATCGGGGCCGGTGCCGAGGTGGTCCAGGGAACGGCGGTGACCATCGGAGTCTCTACCGGCGAGATACCCAAGACCGCCATGCCCGATCTGCGTGGAATGACCGTGGACGAGGCACTCGCCGCCCTCTCGGCGCTCGAGGCCGAGACCGGGGTGGGGGCGCTCACCGTCGGCGTCGCCAACGAACCGGTCCGTAGCCCCAAGCGGGTCGGTGTCGTCATCGCCACCAACCCGCCGCCCGGCGGCGTCATCCAGTACGGCGGGACCGTCACCCTCGTGGTCGGCGTCCTCTCCGACGTCGCCCCCGGTGGTGGCGGCGACGGTGAACGGGGGCGGCGACTGACTGACGCCGCCGGCTCCTGACCTACCTTCCTCCAATTCACGCTTGAGCACCGCCGGGAGCCGGCGACGCAGCCGTAGCGGTACGGCGGGCACCACTCCGCGCACCAGTAGCCGGCTCCCGTCGCCGCTCACCAACCCCTCCTCGACCAGGACCGAGAGGTGGATCGGCCGTCGCACCTGCCGCTTACGCTGGGCGGCGGCGATCAACCGCAAAGGTCCGCGGTGGCCCCGGGCCCGATCGCCGGCGGCCAGTAGCGAAGCACATATGGGATCGTCGGGCGGCATCCCATCGGTGTCGTCCTCCCAGATGTCCGCCGCCATCCACGGCCTCTCGACCACCGACGGTCGGAGTGCGGGGAGTGCGTCCGGAGGCTGCACGGCGGGTGATGCGGGAGGACGGGCATCTCGACCTCCGGACGCTGCTCCCTGCACCCGGTACTGCTATCAGAGGTGTTAACAGGCGTCAAGAGTGTTGCATGATGGTTGGCAAAACTTAGCCTAGCATGACTGCCAGTCGAATGAATCGAAGACGGCACTAATCTCGGAAGGCCCAAGGAGCGCGCATGCCGCTGAGCTATCAGGATCTCGTCCGAAAGGCGAAGGAGAAGATCACCGAGGTCGAGCCAGCCGAACTCGAGCCCAGATTGGAGCAACGCTCCGATCTCGTGGTGATCGACGTGCGCGAGATGGACGAGTTCGAGCAGGGCGCCATACCGGGGTCGCGCCACATCCCCAGGGGCCTGCTGGAGAGCACCATCGGCAGCCACGTGCCCCAACCCGGACACCGAGATCGTCCTCTACTGCGCCGCCGGGGCACGGTCGGCGCTGGCGGCCCAGTCGCTGCAGGAGATGGGGTACGACAAGGTGCGATCGCTGCGCGGCGGGTTCGGCTCATGGAAGAGCGGTGGTCACACCTGGTCGACGCCGGTGACCCTCAGCAGCGAGCAGCGGTCACGCTACAGCCGCCACATCCTCCTACCCGAGGTGGGCGAGGAAGGCCAGCACAAGCTGCTCGACGCCAAGATCCTGCTCATCGGGGCCGGTGGGCTCGGATCGCCGGCCGCCCTCTACCTGGCCGCCGCCGGGGTGGGGACATTGGGCATCGTCGACTTCGACCAGGTCGATACGACCAACCTCCAGCGGCAGATCCTCCACAACCTGGACCGGGTCGGCCAGTCCAAGGTGGAGTCGGCCAGGGAGACGCATCAGCGCCCTCAACCCGGACGTCAAGGTCGAGCCCTACACCGAGCGGCTCTCTGCGGACAACGTGCTCGATGTGCTCTCCGGGTACGACGTCGTGGTGGACGGCGCCGACAACTTCCCCACCCGTTACCTGCTCAACGACGCCTCGCTCCACCTCAGGATCCCGGTGGTCCACGGCTCGGTGTTCCGGTTCGAGGGACAGGCGACCGTGTTCGACCCTTACAACGGGCCCTGCTACCGGTGCCTCTTCCCCGAGCCGCCGCCGCCGGAGCTTGCCCCTTCGTGCGCCGAGGCAGGGGTGCTCGGGGTGCTCCCGGGGATCATCGGGTCTATCGAGGCGATGGAGGCGATCAAGATCGTGCTCGGCATCGGCGACTCGCTGGTGGGGCGACTCCTGATCTACGACGCTCTCGACGAGGAGTTCCGCACCGTCCGCCTCCGCCGCCACCCCTCTTGCCCCGCCTGCTCGGACGAGTCCCACCCGCCCCGCCTCGTCGAGTACGACGAGTCTGTGTCAGCCGGGTGGGAATGTCGAGCGAACCGCAGTTCGCTGAATCACCTCGCCCCGAACCCGGTGATCACGGTCCACAGAGAGCGGCCGAGGATGGCGAGGTCGACGCCGGGCGACATGTGCTTGACGTAGTAGAGGTCGTAGGCGAGCTTCTCGATGGTGTCGGCCCGATCGTCGGCGTACCCGTAATTGACCTGGGCCCAGCCGGTGATCCCGGGTCTCACCAGGTGCCGGTTGGCATAGAAGGGGATCACCGCCTCGAAGTGGTGGACGAAGGCGACCTGCTCCGGTCGGGGACCGACAATGGCGAGGTCGCCCCGCAGGACGTTCCACATCTGCGGGATCTCGTCCACCCGGAATCGCCGTAGCCAGCGCCCGATGGGAAAGACGCGGTCGTCGTGCTTCACGGCGAACTGGGGACCGTCGCGCTCTGCGTCGAGGCCCATCGTCCGGAACTTGTACAGGGTGAAGATCCGCCCGTTGAGCCCGACCCGGGGCTGCTTGAACAAGCACGGATCCCGGGACTCGCCAGCTTGATCGAAGCCATGACGCCCATCGCGATCAGCAAGGGCGATTGGCGCCAGCACGAGCACGATCAGCGTGTCGAAGACCCGTCTTCAAGGGGGTGAAGGGGGCGCTCCGCACCACGGGGACGGTGAGCTCCCATCCCTCGGCGAGGTGGACGATGGGGAGCCGTCCGGTGTGCTCCTCGTAGACCGGCGTGAGGTGGCGGACGTTGAGCCCAGCCAATACCGAGGAAGAAACGAACTGGGCCATCCGGTCGGACAGCACCGCCCGCAGGTCGACAACCAGCGTGGTCGAACTGGCTAGTGGCTCGAGCTCGCCCTCGTACCCCGGGTCGAGCACGTCGACGACGCGGGCGTGGGGGGCGACCGCCAACTGGTCCACAGTCTCCTTCTCGGCACTGACCACCACCATCGACTCGGTCCACGGCCGGCGACGTCTCACGAACCGGTGGGCGAAGGACGCACCCAGCCAGACCCCGACGACGACGGGGATGAAGGCCCTGCGACCAGTAGGTACGGAATAACAGGGTGCCGACGGCGACCGAGGCCAGGGCGATCAGGGCGATGGTCGTCGCGCGTCCGTAAGACGGGACGGGGGACCCCCACTCCGGGCCGTGCGGTCATCACCGAGCCGATGACGCCTCCGGCGAGCAGAAAGCCGACCATCGGCCACACCGAGTCCTCGGGGCCGAGCCTCACCTGCCACAACCATGGGGTGTTGTAGACAAGGAGTGAGCCGAGGCCGATCGCCACGATCAGAGCGATGAGATCCGCCACACCCACCGACACCATGACCCGGCGACGCATGGTCAGGCAGGTTACCCGGGGTCGGGTTGTGCACCGTTACGCCCCGGGTTGGCCCGGTCCCCTCCTCCGCCAACGCCTCACAGAGGGCTACCAGCGTCCGCACCCCGAAACCGGAGGCGCCCTTGCGCTGGTAGTGCTCGTCGTCCGGCCAGCGTGCCGGTCCGGCGATGTCGAGGTGCGCCCAAGGGACATCACCGACGAACTCGGAGAGGATCAGAGCCGCGGTGATGGCCCCGCCAAATCGGCCCCCCGTGTTCTTCATGTCGGCCAGATCGGAGTCGATCAACGACCGGTACTCGCGGTGGAGTGGCATCGGCCAAACCGCCTCCCCCGCCGTCGTCGCCGCGGCGACGACCCTGTCCACGAGCCAAGGCTGGTTCCCCCACACCCCGGCGACCTTTTCACCCAAGCGCCACCTTGGCCGCCCCGGTGAGCGTCGCCACATCCACCACGAGATCCGGCTCCGACTCTGCGGCAAGGGCGAGGGCATCCGCCAGGACCAGCCGCCCTTCGGCGTCGGTGTTGAGCACCTCGATCGTCTTCCCGTTGCGGGTTCGGAGGACGTCGCCCGGCTTCATCGCCGACCCAGAAGGGAGGTTGTCGGCCAGCGGTGTGATGACCTCGACTCCGAGGGGGAGACCGAGCCTCGCCACCGCCTGCAGGGTGGCCACGACGGCGGCCGCTCCGGCCATGTCGCTCTTCATCGGTTCCATCAGTTCCGCCGTCTTTATCGACAACCCGCCCGAGTCGAAGGTGATGCCCTTTCCCACCAGCGCCAGCGAGCCGGTAGCTCCGTCGGGCCGATACCGAATACGGACCAACCGGGGCGGTCTGGTCGAACCCGCCCCTACTCCAACGAGCCCGCCCAACCCGGCGGCGGCGATCTGACTCTCCTCGAGAACCTCGACGGTCGCTCCCACCTCGGTTGCGACCTCGGCGAAGCGCACCGCCAATACATCGGGGGCCTTGGCCGCTGCCGGCTCGAGAATCAGGTCCCGGGCCAGGGCAACCGCCTCGGCGACCACCTTCCCCGCTTCCGACTCGTCCAGTCTGCGCCTCGTTGGCGCCGGAGAGCACCAAGCGGGAAGCCGGCGGTGGCTTGGGCCTCGACCGGTAGCGATCGAACCGGTAGCTGCCGAGGAGGAACCCCTCGGTGATGGCACGGGCGGCCCCCTCGCCTCCGACGGCGTGGAGATCGGTGGCCACGGTCGCCAGGCCCGGCTGCCGACCGAGCCGCCCACCCGGCGGCACGGCGCAGCGCCTCGTTGTCGGGGGCCGGTCCGAGTCCGACGAGAAGGATCGAGGTCGCATCGACGTCGCCAGGGGCCGGCAGCCTGACCACCTGACCCGGGTCTCCCTTGAAGTCGATGCCGTCGAGAAAGGCGCGGTTGGCATCGAGCAATGACGACCACCGCTCGGTCCCCGAAGGAAGGGCTCGTCCGGCGAGCACCCCGATCAAGACGACTCCGTCCGGGGCTGATGGCGGCTCGGGGCCGCCCTCCACCGAGGTCATGAGGCCCACGTGTCACCGCTCCTGCTCGTGCCACAGCTCCGAGCTGCCCTCCTCGGCGCGGGCGAGCATGAAGACGAAGTCGGCGAGCCGGTTGAGATAGACGACAACCCTGCTGTCATCGATCCCGGTGCTGCTCAGGTGCGAAACCACCCGGCGCTCGGCGCGTCGGATCACGGCCCGCGCCAGGTCGAGCGCCGCCGGGAGCGGCTGCCCCGCCGGGGACGACGAACTCGGCGGGCAGCGAGACCCGCCGCTCGAGGTCCTCGGTCCACTCCTCGACCCGGCCGACCATGGCTGCGTCGACGAGAGTCGCACCCGGACTCGAGCTTCTCGCGGTTGTCGGCGGCGGTGGCCAACTCGGCTCCGGCGACGAAGAGATCGCGCTGGATCTGGAGCAGCCGCTCGGCGGTCTCGCCCGTGGCGATGGAGCGCGCCACCCCGAGCGCCGACACCGCCTCGTCGACGGTCCCATACGCCTCGGGGCCCGTGTCGTCCTTGGAGACCCGACCCCCGAACAAGAGACCGGTTGTGCCGTCGTCGCCCCGGCCCGTAGAGATCTTCACCGGGCGGGGAGTGTAGGGAGCGACCCGTCGCACACCACAGGGGTTCGGCACAGAACGGCTGCGCTCAGCTCCGCCAACCCAGGGTTCGAGCAGCCACAGTGGAGGCTTCGGGCTCACCGACGCCTCAAACGGGGAGCAACGATCTCCCCAGCACGGTGGCGGCGAGCGAGGTGATCATCGCCAAATAGGAGAGACCGGTCGCAGCCATCACCCCGGTATATGACGGCTGTCGGAGAGCGCCCAGCACCGCCGCCATCAGGATCACAGTGGCGATGGCGGCGACCACGAACGCCCACGCAATCACGGACCCTCCCGCCGGCCAGGCACCACGCACCAGTAGGAGCACTCCATCGACGGCGGCGGCAACGAGGCCGGCGACGGCCAGGGCCCGCAGCGCCCAGCGCGGCAAGCGCGGGTCGACCAGATACCAATGGCCGAGGAGCATCTCGTCGGTGACCGCACCCAGGGCGGCGGCGCCGCTGATGGCAAGCAGAGCGTCCCCCGCCAGCGCAGCCGAAGACACAAGCACCCCCGCGGAGGCGGCGAGCAGCAGCGAGGCGAGCTTGGGGCGGGTGGCGGCCAGCATGGACGAGCGCGGCGAACACCGCCCCCAGCACGGCCGGGATCCCTCCCCCGGCGGCTGCTGCCCCGGCGCCGAGCACGGCCGCAACCCCGGCGGCGAGCCAGATGAACCCCCGCCCCACGATCCTCCACCATGCGATGAGTGCAGCCCCGGCGGCAATCCCGCCAGCCCACATGGCGAGCACCATCGGCGGTGAGATCTGGAGAGCGGCGGGCATCGCCGGCACGGTAGAAGACGGTACCGTCGGGTTGATGGATGGCTCATGGCCCTCGGTGGCTGTGGTGATCCCGGTCCTCGACGAGGCGGAGTCGATCGGCGATGCCGTTCGCTCGGCTCTCGGCCAGGAGTACCCGGGCACCATCGAGGTGGTAGTCGCCGACGGCGGATCGAGCGATGGCACCGTCCAGATCCTCGAGCGACTCGCCGCGGCTGACCCCAGGGTTCACATCGTCCCCAACCCGGCGGGAAGCGCGCCCGCCGGTCTCAACGTCGCCATCCGCGCCTCGAACAGCGACGTCATTGTCCGCTGCGACGGCCACGCCATCCTCCCCCCGGGGTACATCGGCACCGCGGTCGAGACGCTGCTCGAGACCGGAGCGGGGAACGTCGGGGGGATTCAGGAAGCCACCGGAGAGGGGATGCTGCAGCGAGCAATCGCCATCGCCATGTCCATCCCGATGGGTGTAGGAGACGCCCGGTTCCACTACGGAGGAGAGCCGGGGCCAACCGACACCGTATACCTGGGCACCTTCCCCAGAGCGGTGCTCGAAAAGGTGGGGCTCTACGACGAATCGCTCATCCGCAACCAGGACTACGAGTTGAACTGGAGGTTGCACGAAGCGGGCGAGGAGGTCTGGTTCGAGCCCCGTCTACGGGTCCGTTACACCCCGAGGCCCGACCTCGTCGCCCTATGGCGTCAGTACTACGACTACGGGCGGTGGAAGAACCGCGTGATCCGCCGGCACCCGGCATCGCTTCGCCCCCGCCAACTGGCGCCTCCTGCTCTGGTGGTCGGTCTGTCGTTGTCCGCCCTCGCCGTCCTGGCGGGCCGGGCCGCGCTGGGTGCGGTCGTTCCTGGCGTCTACGCCGGTGCCCTCGGCGCCACCGCAGCGGCCAATGTGGTGAATCGCCCCGACCCAGCCGCCCTGTTGTTGCCATTGGTGCTGCCGGTGATGCATATCGCGTGGGGTTGCGGATTCATCGTTGGATTCCGCCATGGTTGACAAGCGATACCGTCGGTAGGCTCAGCATCCGTTCTGTGGGCTCGAACCGCTGCTGTGCGACCGTTGAACCCACGGGTAGCTGCCGATTTCTCGGCCTACTCCCAGACGAACGAGCGGGCGAGGAAACTGGCCATCTCCGCTCGGGGCAGCGCCTTGCCCGGGCAGAAGCGGGTGCCGGCGCTGTCGCAACCCTTGGTGATCCCGGCGGCGGCGATGGCGTTGATCGCACCGAGGTGGACCGAGTCGGCGGGGACGTCTGTGAACTGACGGCCATCGATCGGGTCCAGGTTGAGCGCCCTTGCCAGGAAGCTCGCCATCTGCGCCCGGGTCACCGCCTGGCCGGGGCAGAACCGGGTGCCGGCCTCATTGCACCCGACAGTTATCCCGGCGTCGGCGATGGCGTTGATCGCCCCAGCGTGGGTGGAGCCGCCGGCGACGTCGGCGAAGCGATTTTCCTCAACCTGCGCCAGGTCGAGCGCCCGCGCCAGGAAGCTGGCCATCTGCGCCCGGGTTACGACGGCATCGGGGCAGAAGGAGTCGGCGTCGCACCCCGCGGTGATCCCGGCATCATGGATGGCGAGGATCGCCTCTGTGTGGGTGTCGCCGCTCGATATATCGTCGAAGGGGAGTGCCGCGGTCTTGGTCACAGCCCTCAGGTGGGGCGAGCGGCTGCCAAAGGTCTGGTAGATCCAGGGTCCGGTGACCGTCGTGGAAACGGATCCACCGCCATCGGAGCCTTCCACCTGGAAGGTCGAGTTCGGGGGGACGGTGAGGAGTGTCACCGCGTCGACCTCGTCCCACCCGAGAGCCGAAGCCAGTTTCCCCGCCTGTCACATCGAAGGTCCAGGTGGCGTATGGATTTCCCACCGCAGGATCGATCGCCCACGGGTCGGAGACGCTCTGCAGATAGTCGCGCCAGCCACCCCAGATGTCGACGCTGCGCTCGGTGACGCCGCCGGATGAGGCCGAGTAGAAGGCCTGGATGATCCCCGATTGGGTGCCTCCCCCGTCGTAGGTGACAACCTCGCCGCTGGTGGAGGTCACCGCGTCCGGCCAGGCGGCGCCATAGGTCTCCTTGGCCCATCCGATGTAGTACTGGTCACGGGTATCCCCGTAGAGATGGCACCAGCACTCCTGACGTCGGGTTTGGTCGAGACCCGAGATCGGTCCGTATCCCAGCACCTTGTAGGCGGCGTAGCTGCGGGCCGCCACGGCCTGCGCCTTTAGCGTCGCCGTCGGCCAGTCGGTGGGGACCTCGGCGATGCCCCTGACGTACTCGTTCATCGAAAGCTGGATCGAGACGTGGAACGCCTTCTTGCCGGGGACGGGGCGGACGTGGAGAACCCCCCTGGCATAGGTGTACCCGGTGCCCGATAGCAGGATCCGGGTCGGCGCCTCGTCCCACGAGACGTCCACCCGGCACTTGCCCCTCGACTCCCAGACGCGATTGCCGTTGCGGAGGATGCGGCATCCGCCCTTGTCGGCGGTCCGCACCTTCCACTCCTGCCCTTCTTTGGCGTTGGCGCAACGCCGGCCACTGGAGAGCTTGTCCTGACACACGCTCACCGTGTGACCGTCCTCGACCACGTATGGGGAGAAGGTGGTGCTGGTGAGCGATTGCAGGAGCCCCACCCAGACCGGTCGGGTCTTGGTGCGGAGAAAGTTGTTCGACCCGACCGAGTCGGCGATGGTGCCCACCGAGGTTCCCTTGTAGTAGTGGGTGACTATCTCCTTGTAGCTGTGCCCCTCCATTGCCATGCCCCTGGCGCCGTACTGGCTCAACCCGACCCCGTGGCCCCAACCCCGCCCCTCGAAGGTGTAGACGTCCCTGTCGTCGGCCCCGGCCGGGGAGGCGACCATCCCCACCAGCAGCGTCGCCAGAGTTGCGACCAGCGCCCTCCTCATCATTCGAGGAACCCCCTGTCGAGGAAACTGGCCATCTGCGCCCGGGTGACCGGTTCCTCCGGACGGAAGGTCCCGTCGCTGAAGCCGGTGGTGATACCCGCCTCGGCGATGCTGTCGATCGCCTCGTCGTGGACGCTGTTGTCGTCGTCGTCGAACCAGTCGTCCGGGGAGGGCGGCAGGTCGAGCGCCCTCGCGATGAAGCTCGCCATCTGCCCGCGGGTGACCGCCAATTCAGGTCGGAACGTCCCGTTGGGGAACCCCTTGGTGATGCCGGCCTCGGCGATGCTGTCGATCGCCTCGTCGTGGACGCTGTTGTCGTCGTCGTCGAACCAGTCGTCCGGGGAGGGCGGCAGGTTGAGCGCCCTGGTGAGGAAGCTCGCCATCTGCCCCCTGGTGACGGCCTGATTGGGGCAGAACCGGGTCCCCCCACAGCCCACAGTGATCCCTGCCTCGGCGATGTCCTCGATGCTGAACTCGTGGATCGACCCGTCGTCGTCGACGAACGGCGGTCGGAAGACCAGCACCGCCGTGCTCGCCTGGCGCGGCGTCTGGCCATCGAGCGTCTCGGCGGTGAGCTCCAGCGGGTACCAGCCTGGTTCGACATAGCTGTTCTGACGTTGCGGTCCCAGGTGATGGTCGCCGCCTTTCCCGTCCCCGAGCGGCTCACCAGGGTCGAGCCGTCCACGTTGTCGCTCAGCCGAAACGACCAGACCATGCGCTCGGTGAAGCCGAGATGGAAAACCATGTCCTCGCGATACGGAGTCGGCTCGATGTCGGGGAAACCGCCGTAGATCTTCGGCTCACCACGGCTGGCGACGGCCTGGCGGATGGATGGAAGCAGGACGTAGCAGGAGTCGCCCGGGCAGCTCGTCGCCTGTGCATCGCGGTGCCCGGCGATGTTGGGGAGCGTCACCATGTCGCCAAAGGGATAGATCGCCGAGCCGAGCGACATGACCGTGGACGACCCGGTGGGCTTGGCATGGCTGAGATCGAGCTTCCAGGCAAGGAGGTGCTCGAGCGACTCGAGCGCCGCCGGGCTGGGTGCGGTCGAGGTGTGCTCTCCGATCAGCGCCACCCCACTCGAATACGAGTTGAAGCCCTTGGTGTGACCGCCGTAGATCGGCCTGGGTGACCCCGCCGCCGCGGCCCTCATAGGTGTTGCCAAACCGGTCGATGAGGAAGTTGTAGGCGATGTCACTCCAGCCGAGCGTGAAGACGTGATAGGCGCACACCGATCGGATCACCTCGGGTGCCTCCGCCTCGGTGTAGCCGTTGGCGGTGGCGGTGTGGTGGACGAACATGACCCGGACCCGGGTGATGTACTCGGGAGGCGAGGGGTCGGAGGGTTGGCAGGAGTCCGCCCCCCACTCCTCCCTGGAGATGAAGTTCGGAGCGGTCGGCGAGGCACCCGCTTGATCCGATTCGGTCAGCCGAATCCCGCGGACCACCAGGGCGGCCCGCTCCAGCGCACCGAGCTGACGCCCGGCGGTCTCGACCACTTCGGCCTTGATCCGCCCCGGCTCGGCGCCCTCCACCCGGTACTGCAGCCAGTTCGCTCTGCCTACGTAGACCGGCTCGCTGGCCGGGCGTGACCCCGCTGCCTCGGCGGTACCGGGGTCGGGCCCGTGTTCGGCGTCGACGGCGAGCTCGGTCCATGGCGACCATTCCGAGCCATCCTCGCTGGCCCGCACCCAGGCTCGGCTCGGGGCGTCACCCTCCCAGGAGAGACCGGCGATGGTGGCCGTCGCCTCGATGGGGGACGTCTCCCATGTTTCGGTGCCGGTGTCCTGGAAGGACAGGGCGAGCGAGGATGCGACCGGCGGCGCCGGCAGTGCATGGATGGTGATGCGGGGCGCCACCAGCGCTGCGCCGACCACCCCGGCTACCACCGCGGCGCGCAGCATGAGCCTGCGAGTGTCTATTGAGCGTCGTGCCTGAGCCTCAACATGCATGCGAGGGCACCGTCCAGCCTCGACCGTATCCCCCGCCAGCTCCCAACCCGGCATCGCAGACTAGGCCGACCGACCCTGACCAGGCAATCCCCCAGCAGCCCGAACCAATGCGACGGGTCCCACACGGGATCGACGCATCCAGGATCTCCGGGCGATGGACACCCGGTTTGGCCTATGGCGCCGGTTGCTGTTCCATGACGGGATGATCAGGGGGTCAATCGTCGCGCTGCTGGCCGCAGCGCTATTCCCGGCACGCCGGTACCGCTTCAGCCGCACCTCCGCCCGATGTGGAGACGGTGCCGGACGAGTACCTCGTCCCCATCGACCAGGTCGAGGCCGCCGCCGCAGCCACCGGCGGGACCGTCGAGGTGCTCGGATTGGGGTGGGCGCTGCTCCGGGTCGATCCCGGCACAGAGGCCGACCTTGCGCTGGCAGCGGGCGTGGACCTCTACCCCAACCCGGTGCTCCTCCCCCAGGAGGAGCCGCTCCAGGACGCGCAGTGGGGTCTGGCCAAGATACGCACACCGGCGGCGTGGGAGGTGACAAAGGGCCGCCCGGCCATCGTGGTGGCCGTCCTCGACACGGGGACCGACCTGGAGCATCCCGAATTGGAGCCGCGGCTTTGGGACAACCCGGGTGAGGTTCCGGGTAACGGCTCAGACGACGACCACAACGGGTTCGTCGACGACGCCCACGGCTGGGACTTCAGCGACGGCGACGGCCGTCCCGACGACCTCGGATACCACGGCACGATCATGAGCGGGATACTGGCGGCCGCCATCGACGGCCAAGGGGTCGCCGGTGTCGCGCCCGGGATCAGGCTCATGCCGGTGCGGGTGTGCGACGAGATCTGCCCCGATGACGATGTCATCGCCGGCCTCGCCTATGCCGTGGCCAACGGGGCGGATGTGATCAACATCTCGCTGGGGCGGGCCCCGCTCGGCGCCGATCTCGATGCACCTCTCCGCCAAGCCGTAAAGGCGGCGGGCAAGGCCGGAGTCCTCGTGGTCGCTGCTGCGGGGAACCAGGCGACCGATGCCGATGTGAACCCACTGGTCCCGGCTGCGTTCCCGGGCAACACAATCGTCTCGGTGGCGGCCACAGATCCGAGCGACCTGCTCGCCTCTTTCTCCAACTGGGGTGCCGAGAGCGTCGACCTGGGCGCCCCCGGCACCAACATCCTCTCTACGACACCGCTCGACTACGACGCCGCCCCTGGGCACGGCTCGCTGAGCGGGACCTCGCCGGCGACACCACACGTCACCGCGGCGGCGGCGCTGATCCGCTCGGCCAACCCATGCTCGCCACCATCGGTGGTTCGCAGCACGATTCTGGGAACGGTGGACGCGGCGCCCGACCTGGAGGGGCGGACTGTCTCCGGGGGACGGCTCGATGCGGGGGCGGCGGTCAATGCCTCCCTCAACCGGTACGGGGGCGAGATGGATATCGAGGCGTCCGCCTCCCCCGCCCACGGCGGCGCCCCACTCGCCGTGGAACTGACCGGAGATGCCAAGTGCGACCCAACAGGCAAGCTCGCCGGGTACCGATGGACATTTGGCGACGGGGGGGCCGCCGACGGCAGCACCCTCGTCCACGTCTTCGAAGAACCCGGCGTCTACACGGCGAGGGTGACGGTGCGAGCGCCGGTTGGGACCGAAGGAAGGGCGACTGTCCCTGTCATCGTCGGCCTCCCTTTCCAGGATCTGGCCGGTTCGATCTTCGCCAAAGAGATCGCCTGGCTTTCGGCCAAGGGCATAACCCTGGGATGCGACGACGCCGGGACCCTCTTCTGCCCGCAGGCCGGAGTGCGCCGCGGACAAATGGCCAGCTTCCTGGTCCGCGCCCTCGATCTCCCCGCCGGGCCGGACGCCTTCGGCGACGACGACGGCACCACCCACGAGGACGCCATCAACGCCCTCGCCGCCACCGGCATCACCCAGGGATGCACCTCCACCAGCTTCTGCGCCGACGAGGAGGTGACCAGGGGCCAGATGGCCAGCTTCCTGGTCCGCGCCCTCGATCTCCCCGCCGGGCCCGACGCCTTCGGCGACGACGACGGCACCACCCACGAGGACGCCATCAACGCCCTCGCCGCCACCGGCATCACCCAGGGATGCACCTCCACCACCTTCTGCCCGCAGATGGAGGTGACGCGCGGCCAGATGGCGGCGTTCCTCTACCGGGCGTTGGCGATTGAGACCCGACCGGGTCCGACTTAGCGTTGATTGCGGCGCCAGGCGTGGCCGACGGGTGTCGTGGATAACGGATGGGGAGCTCGCCACCATCGATCCAGACTGCGGCGGCGAGCGTCGCCCAAAGGGCGGTCTTGCCGTAGGCGTCGAGCTGGCGACGACCACTCAGGACCTCCTCGAGCCGTTTGCGGTCGAGCATCTCGACCAGCGGGTTCCCTCGGTCGTTTAGCAACTCGGCGGCGAACACAGGGGCAAGCGTGGGAAATCGACGGTCCTGCCAGCGATGACCGCCACCACCGCCACCGGTAACCGGTGGAGCGTCGTAGCGACCGGGTTCGGGAGCCATTGCCCGCGCCGCCGGGTGCCACCCTTTGCCCGCCAGCGGCACCCGGGCCAGGGGCTCGCAGAGACGCCGGATCAACTCGAAGTGGATGGCGTCGACCCGGCGCAGCTCATGCCCCATGGCCATGGCGGTGCGGAACCCGGCGGTGAGCTGCAGCGGGTCGGCGACCGGGTTGTGCGCCACCACATGCCGTACCGTCCCCAGCCAGCGGCGCAGCCGGTGCTCGGCGTAGTGGACTTCGGCGAGGTCTTCCGGCGGGATTCCCTCGCCGAGCCGACGTTCCACCCACTGGGCGACCCGGGCTCGCAGTTCGGCGGACACCTCGGGCCGGAGGATCCCGGCCCGGTCAAAGGCCATCTCCTCTGCGAAGAACCGCCGGGCATCGTCGGCGCCGTGGAAGGTGCGGCCGGAGGCGTAATGCGACCGGAGGATCTCGCCAAAGAGGCCGCCGATGCCGAGGTTGGGCGAGGTGGGGACGATGCCCTTGAGGTCCCAGGCACCATGCATCCCCCAGGTCTGGAAGACGTGGTGACGCAGTTTCCGCTCGAACTGCGCCGGATCGAGGTCGGCTGCACGGCGGCTCGACCTTCTTCACCTCGACGCCGAGCGCCGCGCCCACCATGGCGGCCACGGTCTCGTCGGGTGAACCGCCGGGGCTGTGGTGGGTCTGCACCACCAGGCGGTCGAGCACTCCGGCGGCCGATGCCGCCGCAGCCACCAGCCGGGAGTCCTTGCCGCCGGAGAGCGAGAGCACCCGACGCCGCACAGGGAACCGGGCGATGGTCTCCATCTGGGCCACCAGCAGCCCAGCCAACTGGTCGAGGGCGTCGGGTGCCACTGGTTCCAAACCCTCCCACAACGGCCTGTCGGGGGTCCGTCGCCACCCATCCCCGCCCACCTCGATCCTGGCCCCTGGTCCCAATACCTCGACACCAACGAGGGACGTTCCTGGGTCGAGCACCATGGCGAAGAAGGGGAGCCAAGCCAGCGAATCGCTCGATCGGACCGGGTCGGAGGTGCGATGAGCCGCGCACGCCGCCACTGCCGGGTTGTTCGATACGGCGATGAATCCTTCGGCCGGCGCGGTGTACACGAGCCCGATGCCGAAGGGGTCGGCACCGACCCAACCACGTCCGTCGGTGGCGAGCCGGACCGCGCTGAAGCTGCCGGTCAGCTCGTCGAGGGCCCGTTTTCTCTTCAGATGGGCGGTGAGTTGGGGTGCCCACGGCCGGCCAGGCCTCGGCCAGCCGCCCGGTTCGGGCCAGCCCCAACCCGCCATGGCGGTGAGCCCGTCGGGGCCGAGGTGCCACGGCTCCCAGCTCATTGCCTCGGGGCGGGTCCACCACCCGGTGAAGCCCACCCGGCCGTCGGGCGAGGTCCACACCAGGGTCGACTCCGGCTGGTGTGTCAGCCATCGGGGGGACGATCCCAGCGCCGCCACCGCATCGTTCGGGAGTTGATGGCGTCCCTCCGACGCCGCCACCAGGTAGGTCAGCATTGCCCGGGCCTCATTCGACCCCGGCGATATCTAATGCCAGGCCGGGCCACGACATTTCGGCTTGCTCCGAGGAAGTAGCTGTCCTCGGCTTCCCAGGTGTGGCCCGAGCCGCGGCGCTCGAGCACATAGCCGAATCCGTGGGTGCGGTAGACCCGGCCCCCGGCACGGTGCACGTCCTCGATCAGCGCCCGGTCGACCGAGCGGGGCAGCGGCTGCCACCCGCCGATCCGGTCGAGCTGGTGGCGCCCGATGAGCAGAGCCCCACCGCCGATGGTGGTGGTCCAGGTGTCGGCGCCGCCGACGAAGCGGCGGATGGTCCGATCAGAGCTGGCCAGGTGGACGAACTCGCTCCCCTTCCCCACCAGGGCGGCACCGGATACCTCCCTCGCCAGCACCAGGTCCCAGATGTGATCCGGCCCGTACCAATCGTCATCGTCGACCTTGCTGAGCAGCTCACCGCTCGACGCCTCAACCGCCATCTGCAGCACCTCGCCCAGGGTCAGCGAGGCGTCGGCCTCTATCACCTTGATGTCTCCAGGAAGATCTGGCGCCCGTGTCGCTGCATGTCCGTGGAGCCCGACCACCACCTCGAGCTCGGGGTAGCTCTGCCGCTCGAGCTGGCCAATGGCGTGCTCGATCTGCTCGGGTCGGTTGGTCGCCAGCAGCACCGAGACCGACGGCGCCGGCGCCGATCCGCCACCAGCTGCGATGAGATGACGGAACCGCGCCGCCGACCCGTGCTCGATCAGTGCGGCGCGGCGCAGGTCGACCATCCACCGCTCCCGGGTGGTGGGGTTGTCCCATCCATCGGGGTCGACCGTGGCCAGCACTTCCACCAGTCGATCGCCGACCAGGGAGGCCAGCTCGGGGTCGAGCCCATCTACCACCAGTGGAGCGGCCGCCGCAGCCATCCGGGCGAGGTGCACCGCCTGGGACCGGATCGAGTCGTGCAGCCCGGGGTGGTCGAAGACGACCTGTGCCGACCGCAGCGACTCCGCCCACCCCACCGGATCCGCCGGAAGGTCGAAGACCGACGTCCCCGGTGCCGTTGCCCCGGTGAGTTCGACGGCTAGCCCGAGCCGGGTCGGCTGCTTCCAGCGCAGAACTCAGGTCTGCGGGGCTCTCGGTGGCCACCACTCGTGCCACCGGCCGCCAGGTGATGCCTGCCAGTCGCAGCCCGAACACCACAGGGTCGACCGCGGGAAGCGTGTCTCGCGGGAGAGCGATCCGCCCCCTGCCCTCGGGGTCGGGTATATCCGAGAACACCACGGCACCGCCGGCGGACGCCACCCGCGACAACTCCTCCGGCGCCAGGGCGGCGTCGGGGCCGACCACTACCAGATCGGGGACCGGGTCCTCCACCAGGCCGCCGACCACCGAGACCGCACCCGGGAGGGACAGCGGCGCCCCGGCCACTGCCACCCGCAGAGCCGGCGGCGCGGTCTCGAGTGGCTCCTCCGTCTGGAGCCGGGCAGCCCTCCAGGCGTCGGCCCGGCGCCGGGCGGCAGTCCATGCCCAGCGCACAGCGGCGGCGGCGTCGTGGGGGGAGCGGATCCGGCTGGCGCGGCGGAGGATCTTCTCCACCGGGGAGGTGCCCGGCAACTCTCGCCGAGCGTCTTTCTCCGGTGGTGGAGCCGACACTCCGACGAGTCGCGCCGGCACCCGCGTCCGATCCTCCACAGTCAGCCACGGATGGGGCGATCCCCGGCGCTCCTCTCTCCGCAATGCTGCGGTGGTGGCGGCCACCAGAGTGGCGCTGCCCAGCGGGACTTCGACTGCGTCCCGTCCCCGGAGCCGATCGAGCAACCGATCGAGCGCCCCCCGGGCGAGCCGCGCCCCGGCGGGGAGCATGACCCGGACAGGGGCGAAGGGCACCCGCTCCATGTCGTCGGGCCGGTCATTGGATCAGCACCCGGGGATCTCCCTCGAACCGGCGTCGCAGCCACACAGCATCGGGGTGGGTGTCGGGCACGGTGAGCGATACCACGAGGTCGTGGAGCCGCGACCCCACCGCCGACTCGACCGATCCGGCCACATCCCTGGCCGCCGCCTCGGAGCCGTCGACCCTCACCACCACCATCGGTACCCGGTAGGAACGTCCCGCCACCCGAGGGCGAAAGCTGGGCTCTGCGATGAGGTGGGCTAGGAGCGATCGCTGCTCCTCGAGAGCTCGGGCCTCGCCGGGATCGGGCAGCGTTCCGAGGCCTTGGTGCCATGCCGCCGCCGCCCGCTCGGGGACGAGCAGCGCCCCCCAGGTGAACGCCCGGTACCCGAGTTCGGTGTCCTCGGCGCCCCACCGGTCGAAGCCGGTATCGAACCCGCCGAGCTCGAGGATGGTGTCCCGCCTCATCCCGAGGTTCCCACCGGTCACCACGCGGAAGAGGTCGGTCTCGGGTCGTGTGAGCTTGCTGGTCCGCTCCAGATGGAACTCGATCCACTCGGGCCGCTCCTGGTGCCGTCCGGCGAAAAGCGGTGCCAGCGAGCCGGACTCCGCCGCAATCCCCACATCGGCGGCGGTCAGCCCCGACACCTCGACGTGCCGCCTGAACCCGAGGGTGAGAGCGTCTCCTACCACGTGGTGCCAGCGGGCATGTGCCTCGGCCCACTGCGGTTCGGGAATCATGTCGCTGTCGAGGAAGATCAGGATGTCACCCGAGGCGCGCTCGGCGCCAAGGTTCCGTGCCCGGGCGATGCCAAACCCGCTGCGTTCCTGACGAACCATCTCGACGCGGACCCGTTGGGTAGCCGGCGGTCTCAGCGGTGGGTCAGACCCATCGTCGACAACCACCACCGAGAGCAGCTCGCTCGGGTAGGTCTGGCGGTCGAGAGCGGCCATGGTCAGAGCGAGCTTGTCCGAGCTCTGATAACAGGGGATGACCACGGTGACCGAGCGCTCTGGGGTCCACTCCCCCAGCGGCGGCGGGGTGAGATCGACCCAGCGATTGCCCCGCACCTGGGCGGGGGGTGGCGACTCCATGCGCACCGAGGTTAGGACCCGACCCGTTCTGGCGTCATGGATAGCGCGCCGATCTGCCGCGTTTGCCGTCTGCCGTCCAAATCGGATTTCTAGTTCCCGACGAACCGGTACACCGAGCTTCCCGAGAGCAGGTAGACCCTGCCCTGGGAGTCCTGGCCGAACGAATAGATCGGCCCGGAGCTTCCGATCTGGTCGGTCCACTCCCGATGACCCAGCGCCCGTCCCTTCCAGTAGCGGAAGGACCACACGCTCCCGTTGAGATCGGCGTACAGGTAGACCCCCTCGAGGTGGTCGATCCCGCCACGGACGACGTAGCCGCCGATCACCGAGACGCCGACACCGTGGTCGTACTCGACCACCGGGAGGACCCGGCCCGAGGTGGCGCAGCCCGAAGGGGGCTCGTAGCAATGCGACCCCTCCATGTCGTTCCACCCGAAGTTGAGCCCGGCGGCTCCCGAGGGAACGACATCGACCTCTTCCCACTCGCCCTGTCCGACGTCACCGACGTAGAGCAGCCGCTCCTCGAAGTCGAAAGACCAGCGCCAGGGGTTGCGCAGACCGTATGACCAGACCTCCTCGGCACCACCCTGACCATCGGCGAACGGGTTGTCGGCCGGGATGGCGTAACGGGGGCCACTGTCCACATCGATGCGGAGCATCGAACCGAGCAGGGTGTTCGTGTTCTGCCCGTGCTCGTGGGGGTCTCCCCCGGACCCGCCGTCCCCCAGACCCCAGTAGAGATAGCCGTCCGGACCAAAGGCAAGCCCGCCCCCGTTGTGGTTGGAGTACGGCTGATCGACCTCGAGGAGCAATCGCCCGCTGTCGCCGTCGGCCACGTCAGGATCGGATGAGACCTGGAACTCGTAGAGCACCGAGTCGCCCGATTCGTTGGTGTAGTCGACGTAGAAGAGCCCGTTCTCGCTGTAGTCGGGGTGGAAGGCGAGCCCGAGAAGTCCCTGCTCACCGCCGCTCAGAACCGGCCCGGTCAGATCGAGGAAGGGATCGGGCAGCACCTGGTTGCCGTCGATGATCCTGATGAGACCGCCCTGCTCCATGACGAACAACCGGTCGTCACCCGGAGGCGACGTCAGCAGCAGCGGGCTGGCAAAGGTGCCGGGGAGCTTGTCCAACGACAACCGGAACTCGGGAGGATTGATCTCCGGCCAGTCCCTGGCCCGAGCCACGAACGATGCCATCTGGTCGCGCCGCACCGGGTCTTTGGGGCAGTACAGATTTCCGCTCTGGTCGCACCCCTCGGTGACACCCGCCCGGGCCAGGGCGTTGATGTTGCCTTCGTGGACCCCGGACACGTCGTCGAACACGTCGCCGGGCACAGGGGCGAGGTCCAGAGCCCTGGCGAGGAAGCTCGCCATCTGTTCGCGGGTCACGGGGAGCCGGGGGCCGTAGGTGCCGTCGTCGAAACCCCTCGGCTATCCCCGCCGCCGCCAGACGGTTGATGTTGTCCTCGTGGACGCTGCCGTCGTCGTCGGGGAAGAAGTCGCTCGCCCGCTTCGGGCAGTTCAAAGGCGCGAGCCAGGAAGGAGGCCATCTGATCTCGGGTGACCGACTCGGCGACGCAGTAGATGGTCCCGTCCGGGTCACAACCCAGCGTCACCCCGCGGGAGGCGATCGCCTCGATCGCACCCTCGTGGACATTGCCGTCGTCGTCGTAGAAGGTCCCCCCGGGCGGGACCTCCTGAGCGGTGGCGGGTGCAGCCATCACCGCCAACAACGACATCACTGACAGGCTGAGCACGAGACGTCGCATGCGACTCCTACCTTTTCTCGTCACCTACGGCCCTCGCCGGCATCTTGGTTCTGCCCGGCAGGTTGTGCCAAGTGCCTCAGCGAGACGGACCGGCCAGTGCCCCGGCGGAGACCAGTGCGTAATCACCTCGGACCGCAAGTACCTCACCCGATGAGGGATCGATGTCCCAATCACCGGGCCGGATCAGCACCGGCGTCGCCGGGTCGAGCCAAGCGGCATTGCCCGGAGTGGTCACGAACACCGGGGCCGACCACCACCAGGAGGCCCAGCGCGGCAGCGACATCTCGGCGCCCACCGCCACCATCTCTAGCCCGGGCGGAGGCGGCATCTCCTGCAGAAGTGCTCCCGCCTGCGACGGGGCGGTGAAGTAGCGGTCCGGGTAGCTCCCGGCGACCACGCCGGTCAGCGCCGCGGTCAAGGCGACGGCCCCGACCGCTGCCAGCGCCGGCGCCCACCCCCGGCCGAGCCGGCGGCCAATCACGTCGGCGAGTGCTGCGGTACCGATGGCTGCCGGGAGCAGCAGGGTCAAGTTCCAGAAGTCGTGGATGAACGAGGCATCGGTCGGCACCAGCGTCCAGAGGACGCCGAGGGCGGCGGTGATGGCGACGGGTGCCCTGGTTCGGCGGTCGCGTCACTCCGGCCACCAGCGCCGGGATGAGGAGCAACAGCCACCACCAGGTGAACAACTCGGTGGCGAACCACCACTGGCGCTCTACGAAGCCAGCCGGATCGATCGCGGCGACACGCTCGCTCGCCCGGGTGATCAAATCGGCGCCGGCCCCTGATCCGAACAGCCACATACCGAGCAAGACCGCCCCGGCCAACCATCCCGCCAGCACCCAGCGGCTGACAGCGTCGAAGCCTCGCCGCCGCCAGAGCCAGACCCAGAACAAAGCCCCACCGAGAGCGCCCGGCCAAGACAGCAGAACCGTCAGGCAGAGCGAGGACGGTGGCGGTCACCACCGCGCCGCGGCCGGGTCGTGCGCGGCGGCGGAGATGGGCTACGAGCGCGGCGAACCCCGCCAGCACCGAGAAACCCGCACCCAGCCGGCCGTAGACCCAGAACATCGGGGTCGCCGCCATGGCGCCGACCGCCAGCAGCGTCGGCACCCAGCCAAGCTCCAGGACGCGAAGCAGCATCGCCACAGCAACCAGGGTGGCGAGCCCGGCCACATAGCCGGGTACCCGGAGATGCCACGGCTGGTCGCCACCGAGGATCCCGGCCGTGATCACATGGAGGAGGTTGATCAGCGGCGGATGGTGGGCGTAGACCCCGTTCAAGTCGTAGGGCGCGAGCAGCGTGCCCCACCCGGAGCCGCCAACCCCAGCCGCCAGACATTCGCCGCCTGCATCCCGAGCCGCGCCAGGATCCGGCCCTCGTGCGAGTCGCCCAGTGGCAGGCCGATCTGGGGCAGCCATGTCACGAGGAGCGCCCCGATCATCGCCGCCAGACCCCACGGTCCCCATCGGAAGCGGCGCTTCCCACGAGGAGCCGATGCAGCCGGTATGGGTGTCTGCTGAAGGGTCGACGTCACCATGCTGAGGGTACGTCCACGGTTCAGTCGGCGATGGCGTCCCGCAGGTCTCTGATGGTGAAGAGGGCGTAGTCGCCCTCCTGGTCGATGGCGACCTCGGCCACGTCGTCCGGGAGCCAGTCGGGGAGTCGATCGAGCCGCGCCACAACGAGCGCCTCGGCACCTGCGTCGGAGAGCAGTTCCGGCGTCAGCTCACGCACCCGGCGGTCCCAGTACCAGGACGCCCACCGTGGCCCATCGATCCCGATGGAGAACTGGCGGCGGCTTGGTGACGGTTCGTGGGCACTGGCCAATGCACCCGCCACAGATCCGCGGACGAAATCGCGGTCCTGGTATGGGCCCGTGACTGTGACGATGAACGTCAGCAGGACCGCAACGGCGGCGGCCGCCCCGGCGATCCCCTTCCAAAGTGCCGGCAACCGGCGGGCAACGGCTGCGATGAGAGCCGCCAGACCGATGGTGACCGGGAGCATCCAGTTGAAGTTCCAGTAGGTGTGGGCCTCGGCACCCTGCTGGGGAGCGAAAGTCCAGAAAGCGGCAACTCCGAGCGTGATCCCGGTCACTACCCGGGTCCGGCGATCCCAGATGCCGGCGACCAGCGCGGGGACGACCAGGATCAGGAGCCACAGCGGCAGTAGCGATCGGGCGTGCTCCAGTTGCTCGCCGAGGAACTCGCCAAAGGTGAAGGCGGAGGTATCAGACCTCTCCCTGGCGGCGTTGACCAATTCGCCAAATCGGGTCGCCTGGAGCATCCAGGCGACGGTCAGCCCAGCACCGAGGAGGCCACCCGCCGCCACCGGGACGGTGACCCGATCGAGACGCCGCGCGGTGACCAGCCAAATCCACAGCAGACCGGCGCAGAGTCCCGCCACCCAGGAGAGCATCACGGTGAAGACGGCCAGCACGGCGGTCCCCCAGACCGCCCAGCGAGGAGGATCGGGCAATCGCCGGAGCATCGCCACGGCGGCGGCGAACCCGGCAACCAGCGCGAACCCACCGCCGACCCGGCCATAGATCCAGAAGAAGGGTGTTGCCGCCAAGGCGCCGGTGGCGAGCAGGGTCGGGCCCCACTCCACTCGGAGGGCGCGCAACAACGCCGGGATCAGCACCAAGGTCGCGACCCCCGAGAGGTACCCGAAGAGCCGGAGTTGCCATTCGGCCTGTCCGAGCGTCCCCGCCACCACCACGTGGGCCAGGTTGGTGAGCGGCGGGTGGTGGGCGTAGTTGGTGACCAGGTGGTATGGGGAGAAGTCGGTCGCCCACGATGACCCCGCCGGGCCCTTCTCCCAGAAGTTCTGGGCGTGGATGGCCAAACGGGCGAGTATCCGGCCTTCGTTGGTGTCGCCCAGCGGGAGATCCATCACCGGGAGCCAGGTGAGGAGCGTTGCCAGGGCGATCAGCGCCACCACCACCCAACCCCACCAGGAGGGAAGCGTGCGGCGACTGGATTCGACGGCGGGCGAGCGGGTGGCGGTGGTGGCCAAGGCGCGGACGAGGGTAACCGAGGGGTGGTCTGTGCCCTGGTTCCGAACCGGCGGCCGATACCCTCCCCCGATGCGCGTCGCCGTCGCCGGGTGGATCGGCTCGTCCAACCTCGGCGACGAGTTGATATTCGCCGCCATCGCTCGCAAGCTCGCCGCCCGGGGTGTGGAGACGGTGGCGGTCTCGATCGATCCGGCAGCCACCAGCAGGGATCACGCTGTGGCTGCGGTCAGAGCACCTTCGTTGTCGTTGACGCCGCCCGACCGTCTCGTCTTTGGTGGCGGCGAGGTGTTGCAGGACGAGACCAGCGTGTGGAACCTCCCCTATCACCTGTCCCGGATCTGGTCCGGGCGGTTGCGTGGCGTTCCTTTCGGGGTTCTCGGTGTGGGGGCCGCTGCCCTCCGCTCGCCATCGGGACGGGCCATGGTGCGGCGTTCGCTCTCCACGGCGCGTGTGGTGACGGTGAGGGACCGCCCGTCGCTCAATGCGCTCCGCCGCCTCGGGCTTTCACCTCTATTGGCCGCCGATCCGGTGCTCTCATTGCCGGTTGAGGTCGCAGACGCCGACCGTCTGGTGGTGTGTCTCCGGCCGCCGGTCGGTCAACCAGGACGGTTCGGTCGTCTGCTCCCGGCGGGGTCAGGGCCGGCCGAACCGGGACCCGTCTGGGTCGACGCCATGGCGGCAGCCCTCGACCAGACAGCGACTGCTCTCGGGCTGACGACCCGGTTCGTCGCCATGCAGCGGGGACGCGACGACCTGGTCCACCAGCAGGTCGCCGAGACGATGAGGACTCCGAGCGAGCAGGCGGTCCCCAATCTGGCCGATGTGCTCACCGAGGTCTCCCGGGGTCAGGTGGTGGTGGCGATGAGATACCACGGCGGCGTAGCGGCGCTGGCGGCGGGCCGGCCGTCGGTGCTGATCGGCTACTCGCCCAAGGTGGCGGCACTCGCCGCCGATGCCGCGCCTGCTGCGCTGCTCGTCGGGCAACCACCCCAGCGCCTTCGGGGACCTCCCTCGTTTGGCCCGGGTTGCCCTCGATCACACCCAAGAGGTCGGCCGCGTAGCCGAGCGTCTACGGGAGCGGGAAACCGTCAACGACCAGGCAATCGACCGGTTGCTCGAACAGACGGCTGGGTGAGGACGCTCAGACGCAGACGTAGAAGGTGCGGCTGCGGTCCAGGACTCGTTACCGGTGCGGAACGTCGACGTCCCGTCGGTGCGGCGCTTCGCTCGCGACGGACGGCCTCGCCTCCGCCGTCTCGCCGTCTGCCGTCTCTACCTGGATTCACGCCAGCCCAGCCCCCACAAGTCCCTCGACAACGGCGGGGAGCGAGTCCCGCCACGGAGGAAGCGGGTCGATCCCAAGGGACTCGCGTCTCTCCGACCCGAGTACCGAGTAGGCAGGACGACGGGCCGGGGTCGGATACTCCTCGGTCCCGATCGGGGCGATCCGCCCCGGGTCGAGGCCGGCGAGACCCACCGCTTCCCGGGCGAACTCGAACCAAGTGGTCTCGCCCCGGTTGGTGAGGTGAAGCAATCCGGTCGCTCCCACGTCGATGCGGTCAGCGTGGCAGCCGCCAGGTCATCGGCGATGGTGGGGCACCCCTTCTGGTCGTCCACCACCCGGAGCACCTTGTTCCCTGGCGTTGCGGATCATCGTGGCGACGAAATTGGGGTGAGTGGCCGACACCACCCAAGAGGTCCTGATGACCAGAACGCCCGGGTGAGTGAGCGCCGCCTCCTCCCCTGCCAGCTTCGACCGCCCGTATGCGTTGACCGGAGCGGTGGGGTCGCTCTCCACATATGGCCTGGTGCCGGTCCCGGGAAACACGTAATCGGTGGAGTAGGTGACCAGCCGCGCCCCGTTGTCGTCCGCCCAGCGCGCCAGTTCCCCCACGGCGTCACCGTTGACCATCCGGGCCAGGTCGGTTTCCTCCTCGGCGCGATCGACCGCCGTGTAGGCAGCGCAGTTGATCACGATGTCCGGCCCGATCTCGTCGAGCTTCTCGCGCACCGGCTCGGGGTGCGACAGATCCAGATCCGCTCTGGTGAGAAACACCGCATCGGGGATCGACCTGCGGAATGCGGTGCCGAGTTGACCCCCGGCACCGGTGACGACGATCACTCGCCGAAGATCTCGGACTTCTCGCCCAGCGTCATCTCGACGAAACCCGACGGTGCGGTCCCATGGAGGCGGCTGTCGCGACCCAGCAGCGAGTTCCTGATCCGCCAGCCGTGGACCTCGGCACCCTCCATGATGATCGAGTCCTCCACCGCGGCGTCCGAGAGCCGGCACAGATCGCCGATCGAGGTGTTGGGCCCAACCGTGACCCTGGTGAGATTGACACCGGCGCCGATGACCGCCGGGCCGGTGACCACACAATCGATCAGCCTCGATCGCTCGGCGACCTGGACCGCACCCCGCATCGTGGACCCGACCAACTCACCACGGATGTCGTCGGTCAGGTTGGTGAGCAGCAACTCGTTGGCGTGGAGCAGGTCCTCTTTCCGGCCGGTGTCCTTCCACCAGCCGCGGACCACGCTGTGGCGAACGTCACGACCGTTCTCCACCAACCATTGGATGGCGTCCGTGATCTCGAGTTCGCCCCGGGCCGACGGGACGATCGCCTCGACGGCGTCTGCGATCCCCGAATCGAACAGATAGACCCCGACCAGCGCCAGATCGGACGGTGGTTCCTTCGGTTTCTCCACCAACCGCACCACCCGGCCGTGCTCATCCACCTCGGCGACCCCGAACGCGCCTGGGTTGGGTACCGGTGTGAGCAGGATCTGGCAATTGGGCCGGTCCCGCTCGAAGTCGGCCACGATCTTGGCCACTCCCGGCTTGAGCAGGTTGTCGCCGAGGTACATGAGGACGTCGTCGCCGTCGACCCAGGGCAATGCCGTCTTCAAGGCATGCGCCAAACCGGCGGGTCGGTCCTGGACGATGTACTCCACCTCGGTCAGACCGAACTGGGTGCCATCGCCCACCGCCCGCCGTATCTCATCACCCGTCTCCGGGGAGATGACGATGCCGACTTCCTTGACACCGGCAGAGGCGATGTCCTCCAACCCGTAGAAGAGGATCGGCTTGTTGCCCACCGGCACGAGTTGCTTCGCCATCGAGAACGTGATCGGCCGCAGCCGGGTCCCCGCCCCCCCGGAGAGCATGACGCCTTTCATGGCGCCGCCTTCGGCGGCGCCGGACGGCAGACGGCAGACGGCAGCCGGCAGACGCCGGCAAGCGATGTCGTCGCTCTTCTGCGCCGCGGATGAAGACCCGAGGGGCGTCGGACGTGAAGACTCACCACCTATCGTCTACCATGAATCCACTTCGCAGCGGTTCCCACCAGTCGCGGCGGGTGCGGTACCACTCGACCGTCTCGGCCAGGCGTTCCTCGAGCGAGTGCTCGGGCGCCCAACCGAGATCCCTCGTCTTGGTGGAGTCGAGTGCGTAGCGGCGGTCATGACCTGGCCGATCCTCGACGTACTCGATCATCGACTCGTCTTGCCCCATGATCGTCAGGATCCGTCGGGTCAGTTCGAGGTTGCTGACCTGGGCCCCGGCCCCGATGTTGTAAGTCTCCCCCGGTGTTCCCCGTTCCACGATCAGATGGATGGCGGCGCAGTGATCCTCGACGTGCAGCCAGTCCCTCTCGTTGCCACCGTCGCCGTAGAGAGGCACCTTGCGCCCGTCGAGGAGGTTGGTGACGAAGAGCGGGATCACCTTCTCGGGGAACTGGTAGGGGCCGTAGTTGTTGGTGCAACGGGTGATGATCGCCTGGTACCCGTAGGTGGTGGCGTAGGACTGCACCAACAGGTCGGCGCCTGCCTTCGAGGACGAGTAGGGAGACGACGGGTCGAGCTTGTCCTCCTCGGTGGCGAAACCCTCCGCGATCGACCCGTAGACCTCGTCGGTCGACACCTGGACGAATGTTGGGATCGTGTTCCGGCGGGCGGCATCCAACAGGACACCGGTTCCCACCACGTTGGTCTCGAGGAAGACAGATGGTCCCTCGATGGACCGATCGACGTGGGTCTCGGCGGCAAAGTTGACCACCACGTCGTGACCGGGCACCACAGCGTCGACCAACTCGACATCTCGGATGTCGCCTTGGATGAAGTTGTGCCTCGGGGACGCGTCGAGCTCATCCACCGTCGTCTTGACGCCGGCATAGGTGAGCAGATCGAGGTTCGTCACCTCGGCGTCGGGGTCGGCGACGAGGAGATGTCGGATGAAATTGGAGCCGATGAACCCGGCTCCTCCGGTTACCAGGAAACGGCGCGCCATGGGTTCCTTCGATCAGGGGTAGACATCGGCAGCGGCCAGCGGGCTGCCCATCCGGTCCTTGGCCGACAGTATCGGTTCGCGGCCGCCCAGCGGCCAATCGATCCCGACCTCCGGGTCGTCCCAGGCCAGGGTCCGCTCGTGCTCAGGGGAGTAGAAGTCGGTCGCCTTGTACAAGATGTCCGCCGACGGCGACAGCACCAAGAAGCCGTGGCCGAAGCCCTCCGGCACCCAGATCTGGCGATGGTTGTCGGCGGTCAATTCGACCCCGACCCAGGTGCCGAAGTTCGGTGAGCTGCGCCGCAGGTCGACGGCGACGTCGAAGATCGCTCCCATGACGACACGCAGCAGCTTCCCTTGGGGTTGAGCGATCTGATAGTGCAGGCCGCGCAGCACCGATTGAGTGGATCGGGAGTGATTGTCCTGGACGAATGTCCGCTCCAAGCCGGTGGCGGCGAGGAACGTCCGGGCGTTCCAGGTCTCCACGAAGAACCCGCGTTCGTCACCGCGCACCTCGGGCTCGATGACGAGCACGTCGGGTATCGAGGTGGGGACGACGGTCACGCCGGTTGACGTCGCCCCGGTTCGGGCAGCCACCGGCGCAGGATAAGCCCTGGTTGACGGCAAAACCGGCTTGTCCGTGTCGCGTCCGGCACCAGGCACGATGACCCGCCGGCGATGCCCCCGCTCCTACCATCTCGGGCGTGACCACCCACGACCCCGACGCTTCTGGGCGCCCCCGTGCCACCGGGCCCCTCGAGATCGTCCTCGAGGAGCTGGCGGCGGTGGTCAGGCAGGCCGACGAGTTGGCGCTCGCCGTGGCCGGAGGCGACGCCGACGCCGCCGACCGCGCCGCTCGGCTGAGCGACCGGCTGCGGGACGTGCGGCGGAGCGTCGAGTGGCTTGGCCTCCGGCTCACCTCGGTTGATGATCTCCGGCGTCGCCTCGACCAGACGTCCGACACGCTCCGCCGGCTCCAAGCCAGGAAGTCGGTGCGCTTGGCGCTCCGGGCGGCGGAGCTGAGCAAGCCGCTGACTGCGGCACGACGCCGTCTCGACCCCGGAACGAGGCGGAAGCGTCGCCGCCTCGACCCGGCGGGAACGGTGGCGGCAATCCTCGCTCTCAGGCCGGATGCCGGACCAGCGGAGGGCCCCCTGGTCTCGATCGTGGTCGCAACGCGCGATGGGCGGCATCATCTGGAACGACTGCTCGACGGGCTCGATCGCAGAACCCATTACCGATCATTCGAATTGGTGGTGGTCGACAACGCATCCAGCGACGGCACCGCCGAGCTGTTGGGGCAGTCCTTCCCCTTCCCGCTTCGCGTCATCGCCAACGCCACCAACGCCAGCTTCTCCCGCTCCTACAACCAAGGCATCGAGGCGTCGACAGGCGAGTTCGTCCTCCTGCTCAACAACGACGTCGATCCCATCAACCCTGGCTGGCTGGGGGCGATGGTGACCGCTCTCGACGGACAACCCCGAGCACGGCGCTTGCGGCGCCCTACTCGTCTACCCGATGCGACCGGGGAAGCGGACGCTCGATCCGGACCTCGACCTCACCGTCCAGCACCGCGGTATCGCCTTTGGTTGGGAGGACCAGGCGCCCCGACCGGTCAACCTGGGAAAGGGGGACGATCCCACCTCACCCCAGCTCACCGGTCTGGCAGAGCAGCCAGCCGCCACAGCCGCCTGCCTGCTGGTGCGCCGCTCATCGCTCGAGGAGATGGGTGGTCTGGCCGAGGAGTACCTGTACGGGTGGGAGGACGTCGATCTGTGCCTGTCGCTGCGCGACATCGGGCTGACCACAGTGGTCAGCGGCGACGCCGCCCTTTTCCACCACGAGTTCGGCACCCAGGACACCCTGGGCGACGAGGTACGCCGGCTCAACTACCTGTGGAACCGCAGGCAGTTCGCCCAGCGCTGGTCACCGCGGCTCTCCCGCACCCTCCGGCTCGACCGTCTACGTGGTGGCGGGTTCTGGACGACGAGCACCTCGCCGCGTGCGGCGATCACCGTGACCAACGAGGACCCGAAGGCCGGGTTCGGCGACTGGTACACCGCCCACGAACTGGGCAATGCCCTGGGGCTGATCGAATGGAGCGTGGACTACGCCCCACGACTGCGCGATCGCTGGTACCAACTCGGTGACGACCTGGCGCTCTTCATCGCCCTCCTCCCCCAGTTCGATCTGGAACGGGCTCCACAGGGTGCCGTCCGCATCGCCTGGATCCGGAGCTGGGTCGACCGTTGGATCGACAACGAGTCCTTCGAGCGATACGACCTTGCGGTGTGCGCCACGTCGGCTTTCGCCGAGCGGGTCGAAACACGCAGCAGCGTCCCCACCCTCGTCCTACCGCTCGCCACCAACCCTGAGCGCTTCGCCAGGACCGCGGTCGACCCCGACCTGGTGGCCGATTACGCCTTCACCGGCAACCACTGGAAAGTGGAGCGGCCGCTTCTGTCGAAGATCGAGGTCCGGCCGGGCGAGGACTTTCGCATATACGGAAGTGGCTGGGACGAGGTCGCCGAGGCTCGCCAGTTCGCCCGCGGTCCTCTGCCCTACAGCCGGCTCCCCCACCTCTACAGCTCGACCCCGGTGATCCTCGACGACACCGCGCCGCCCAACCTGCCGGCACTCAACTCGCGGGTGTTCGACGCCCTCGCCACCGGGGCGCTCGTCATCACCGACAACCCGGCGGGCTCGGCCGAGTTCTTCGACGGCCGGCTCCCGGCGGCAACTACCGGCGCCGAGCTCCGCGCCGCACTCGACCGCTACCTCGACGATGACGATGCCCGCACCGAGTTGGTGACCGAACTCAGGGAGCGCGTCCTCGCCGACCACACCTACCGGCGCCGTGCCGACCAGTTCGTCACCGCCGCCGACGATGCGGCGACACGCCCCAAGGTGGCGTTGCGGATCGGCCCGCCCAACCGGATCATCGCCGACCAATGGGGCGATACCCACTTCGCCCGCGCCTTCGCCCGGTCACTCCACCGAAACGGGTTCACAACCGATATCACGATCCTCCCCGAGTGGGACGACCCGGCTCGCCAGGATGCCGATGTCGTCGTCCATCTGCGCGGGCTCACCCCGTACTCCCCCCAGCCCGCCCACCTCAACGTGCTGTGGATCATCAGCCATCCGGACGAGGTGTCGGTCGTCGAGTGCGAGCGCTTCGACATGGTGATGGTCGCTTCGGAGCCATTCGCCCGGATGCTGCGTGACAAGGTGGATGTGCCGGTCGAAGTGTTGCTCCAGGCCACCGACTCGGCCCGGTTCGCCCCCTCTCCCCGCCCGGAGTTGGCGTCAGACCTTCTCTTCGTGGGCAACTCGAGGCGCCAACGCAGGCCGGCGGTTGCATGGGCGGTCGAGCGAGGGCTCCCGCTGACCCTCTACGGCGCCGAGTGGGAGGACATCGTCGGCGCCGACCGGGTCACGGCCACCCATGTCCCCAACCACGACCTGCCGGCGCTCTACTCGTCGGCGTCGCTCGTCCTCAACGACCATTGGCCGGACATGGCCGCCCACGGGTTCATCTCCAACCGGATCTTCGACGCCCTCGCCGCAGGGACCCTCGTCGTGTCCGACCCCGTCGAGGGTCTCGGCGACCTTTTGGGCGACGCGGTTCCCACATTCTCCGAGGCCGGCGAACTCGAGGGCCTCGTCCGACATCTCCTTGCAAATCCTGAGGAGCGGTCGCAGAGAGCGGAGCGAGGGATGGAACTGGTCCGTCTTCATCACACATTCGACGCCCGTGCTGACCGGTTCACCGAGTTGGTGACCCCGCTGCTCGCCGACCGGAAGCTGCTGCTGTGACCGAGCCGCGAAGAATGGAGAGCCTGCGACCCCACGGCGAGGAGCAGGCGGTCTCCAAAACGCCGTGATCTGGATGCGTGTCGCCCGCGTCGGCTATCTGGTGTTGCTCGGCGCCGGCGCCGTGTTCCTGGTGACTTCGCGATGGAGCGAGATCGTCGAGTTGGTCGCTACAGCCCGGCCCTGGTACCTGATCCTCTCGCTGTTCCTTTCATTTGGCTTGGTCGTGCTCAATTCCCAATTCTGGACGACGGCCCTCGACGCCCTCGGCAACCAGGTGAGTACCGGCACCATGCTCGAGGTGTCCGCTCGGACCCTCATGGCGCGCTGGATCCCAGGTGGGATCTGGTATGCCGCCGGCCGGGCGACGATGCTCTCGCTCCGAAAAGTGCCCGTCGCCGCCCTGACCACGGTCGCCGCCCTCGAGCTGACCATCCCTCTGCTGGTGGGGATGGTGATGGGGACTCTCCTGCTCGCCATCAACAGAAGGCTCCCTGGGGATATCTGGTGGCTGGCGCCGGTGGGAGCGCTCCTCGCCGCGCTTGCCCTCCGGCCGGTGGTGAACCGGGTGCTTCGCTGGTTCGCCCACCGTCGTGGCTTGGAGCCGATGAACCTCCCCCAGCGCGCCTATCTGGTTCTCGTCGGCTGGACGGCCCTTTACTGGTTGTGGGCGGGCGGAACGTTTGTCGCCTACTTGGCGGCGTTCCCGACACTCGACCCCGGCCCGCCACTAGTGGTTGCCGGCGCCTACATGGTGGCGTGGGGGGTCGGCTTCGTTGTCCCCATAGCCCCTCAAGGCATCGGGGTCTTCGAGGTGACGCTCGCCGCCCTGCTCGGGGTGGCCGACCTGGGAGCGGGGTCGATCATCGTGGCCGGCTATCGCCTCGTCACGCTGGTACGTGACCTGATCGCCACGGGGATCGGGGAGATCGTCGCCTCGACCAAGCGGCCGGGTCAGGAAGTAGAGCCGGAAGGCCCGATCTGAGCGACCACCCGGTCGTCGAACAGGGTGTCGATGATCTCGTCGGATGGCTTGGCTTGGGTGGTGAGCGGTGCATGCCTAAATCGTTCGGGATCGTCCAAGAACCCGTCCACGGCCTCGGCCTGGTAGCCGCTTATGGCGACGTTTGCCCCGAGGCCGTCGGGACGCTCGGTGTGCGCTCTCCACAGCAGCGTGGGGACACCAAGCAGGGCACACTCCTCCTGGACGCTTCCCCCATCGGTGATCACAAAGGGCGCAGCTGCCAGCATCCTGGCGAAGGCGGCGTGGCTCTGGAGAGGCATCAGTTCCACGCCGGCCGCAAAGAGCGGGTCGTACAGGTCCCTGTCCCAGAGGACCGCCGCCGTCGGTTCGTGGACGACGAACCTCACAGGACGCTCGGCGGCGATCCTTTCGATCAGTTGGACGAGATTCTCGATCCGGTCTCGCCGGTGCAAGTTCTCCACCCTATGGGTGGTGACGATGGCCGGACCGCTTGCCGGCTCGGGTGGCTCACCGAGGGCGTGATGCAGCGCCTCGAGCGAAGTGTTGGCGGAGAGCTTCACCAGACGCCCCCGAAGACTCATCGCTTCGAGGTTGGCGACGGCGGCATCGTCGGGTGCGAAGAGGATGTCGCTCCAACGCATCACCAGCGATGCGGATCATCTCCTCGGGGAATGGGTGGAAAAGGTGACCGGAGCGAAGCCCGGCCTCGAGGTGGGCTACCGGAAGCCCGGCCCTTCGTGCCAGCAGGGTGGAGAGCAGGGTTGAAGGGGTGTCACCGTGGACGAGGACCACGCCGCGCTGTCCGCCGAAAACCTCACGGAGCAGCCGATTCGAGGCGACCAAACGGCCTGCCACTCGAACGGCCCAGGTGACGGCTTGTGGAATCGAGGCAACGTTCTCGGCACCGCCGAGCAACATGTCGGGAGGGCGGATGCCCAGCTCACGGCGCAGATCGGCGCTGAGACGGGCGTGCTGGCCCGAGTCGATGAGCCGATAAGGGACTCCTCTTTCGTCCATCCGGCGCAATACAGGCGCGGTCTTGATGTACTGCGCCTTGGTTCCGATAAAGACGTGGATCATGGGGCTTGTCCAGTATTGCAGCGGGCCTTTCAACCGGCCCACCACCCGCGTGGCCACCATCCCGGACTGTTCGATCAGCGGGTGATGGTGCCGTACTCGACGACGGCTTCATCACCGAATCGGGCAACAACGGTGACGAGTTCAGTCCCTTCTGGGATCTCGTCGCTTGGGATTTCGATGTCGAAGCCGCTCTCGGCAAGCTTTTCACTATCGAACCAGCTCGGCACGTCGCTCGCGGGTCTCGTTGGGCGGGCCGCTGTATGCCAGCAAGTCTCCGAAGAAAAGGAGGATTTCGCTGGGTAGGACCTTCTCGGTCGGGTCCGCCGACCACCCGGACACGGACAGAAGGTCGCCAACCAAGGTGCTTTGGTCAATTACCAGCCGGCGCGTGCCGGTGGGCGTAACCGTTAGCTCCTCGCCATCACTGTCGTGCAGCACCAGCGTTGCGACCGTGCCTTCTCCGGCGGCGATCCAGCCGTCGTCGGATCCGGGGATAAGCAGGACGACCTCGTTGGTCCCCGGCCGGTAGGCCTCCTCGGGGACCAAGGCCTGGAATGTCGACGTGGTCCCACCGGCACGGATCATGAACCCGGCCCCTGCCACCTCTCCGTTCACCGCGACGAGCACGTCCGAGGCCTCGACGTCCGGAATTGTCACCCTCCCGGTGAGCAGGGTCGGGACGACGCCGACTGCCGCGTCGAGATCGGTGAACTGCTCGGTCTGGTCGAATTCAGCCACCACGTCCGGCGATTCGACCGGGTCCGAGCGCCGCCACCGACTGTCCCACGAGGTTGTGGTATGGCCCGGCTGCGGCGACGGCGGCCCAGCTGGTCCGATCGGGGATGAGCTGGTATGTCGTCGCCACCTCGGTATCGAGGCCCTCCGTCGTGCCCCCGAGTGCCTCACGATGACCGGTGAAATGGTCGAACACGTGGGGTCGAGATGTGGGCAGATCAGGATCAAGCAGCGATTGCCCCTCCAGGTTCCAATCCGGACCGAGTTCTACGTCGAGGATGTCGACCAGAGTCGGCAGGATGTCGATGACGTACGCACTGCCGCCGTGCACCTGGCCCTCGGTCTGACCAGGGACCCGGATGAACAGTGGTACCCGGTACAGGGCGTCGAGATTGGTCGGCGTCGTCCAGCGGCGATGCTCGTTTGGCACGAAGGATGCCCCGTGATCGGCAGTAACCACGACGACCCCGTCGTTCCAAATCCCGCTCTCCTCCATGGCGTCGATCATTCGCCCGAGGAGCCTGTCGATCAACCCGAGCTGGAACAAATGACGCTGAAAGCCCTGCACTGCCCGGGACGGGGCATCGATCCAGTAGCCGTTCTCGACCCCGGTCACAGAGGAACCGACGTCCTCCGGGCGGTCATACTGGGTGCCCGACGGGTTGGCCTGCCAAGGAACGTGCGGAGCGACGACGTGCAGGTAATGCAGGGTGTTCGGGGGGGCGCCAGCCAGATTCTCGGCGGCGCTGAGCATCTTGTCGACCCACGCCAAGCGTTCCCCGGGCGGAGCCAGCGTTAGCCCGGAGGGCATCGACCTCGCGGCCTCCCGCCCCGCCACCGACGAAACCGCCCCACTGCGCGTCGATGGCAGGGAGTTGTTCGGTGACCAGTGGCGCCTGCGTGAGATGGCCCCACACGACGGCGGCATCGGCCAACATCGCCGACATCGCCAGCTCATCGACGCCGTCATCCGTTGCCGCGGTCAATCGGCGCTCGCCAGAGCAGACCGAGCTGGGGCAGACGCTGGTGATGGTCTCCTGGACATCCATCATGTAGGAGTCGCCGAGCATCGTGAAGATGCTGCGGGGGTGATCGCGCGAGGTTGGGCGAGCCCCTTCAGCGATGCGACCGGTGAGCAGGATCGGCACACTGTCCGTTGTGGCGATCGAGTTGGATTGCCCGTTCTTGAACCAGTGCGAGCCCTCGGCGAGCCGGGCGAAGTTGGGGAAGAGGGCGGCGTTGACCTCACCTTCTCGGGTGAGCAACGACGACAGGGGCAACTCGTCGAAGACCACGATCACCACCGGGGTGTCGGCGACCATCGAGACGGACGTATCAACCTCTGCCTCCGGCTCCCAAACCAGGGCGGCGGCGTCGGAGAAGCCGAGAAAGAGGATCGGGGCGGCGAGAGCGACAAGGGCGAGGATCCGTAACCAGGAGCGGGCCCAGGACACCTTCGCCTCGAGCCACACGACTCCGGCGGAGACCAGCGCCGCCAGCACGAGGGCGCCGTCGGTGCCGGGCATGATCTGGTGCAGCACCGCTGAGGCGGCCACGAAGGCAGCCAGAGCCAGCAACACCCGGTAAGCGATGTCTCCGACGCGCCGGCCGAACCGGTCGGTGACGAACAGCACGATCCCGAAAAGCAGGGTCGGCACCAAAGTGACAACGAGCACGAACATGACGATGCGCAGGGCTCCGGCACGGGCCGCGATGAAGACCTCGGGGTTCTTGCCGTAGAGGTCGAGCAGGGGCTGGATCATGCCCACCCCCAATAACCCCCAAAGGGTGAGCAGACGCCACCAGGTCGAATGGGGCCGATTTCGCCGGCAAATCGATGCCGTCGGCGATCCGGCGGTCACGGCGCCACCTGGTACACCACAGTCGGGTTCCCACCCTCCGCGGCCGATGTCCTATAAGCCACCAACGGATATGTCCCCAGGTCCGGCGCTCCTCAGCAGAATCGCGATGGTGTCATCTTCATCGGGCGGGGCCGGCAAGCAAAGCCAGTGGTGTATCGCTGACATAGGCGAGCAGCCTCCGGAGCGTGGCCGGCCTCATCGCCCGGCCGATACGCTTGACCAACGTGGTTGTGCGACGCGAATTGCTGCGGGGTCTCGGACGGCTGAACGCTTCGACCACGGTCCTGCAGCGCGCTCGCCTGACTGATCCGCTCGGCGGCATGTGGGAGGCTGCCGATCTGCAGTGGTGGTGGCGCCGCCCCCGCGCGACCGACGATCTGGCGCTCCCAGTCTGGTTCGATGAGGTCGGCCCGGTGGCTGCTGCAGGGCTGACCGCCTGGGGCGACACCTGGCAAGCAGACGTCTTCGCAGTGCCGTCGATCCTTGACGAGGAAGACGTCTGGGCCGCGACGTTGGAAGCCACCGCCGGACACCGGAGCGAGGCACTCGAGGTGCTCGTGCGCGAGGACGACGCGCCTCTGGCGGTCCTCGCCATCCAGAGTGGATTCGCCATGACCGACGAGTTGTCGGGCACCGCATGGATGGACGCCGACCAGCGCCCGCCGGTCGCTCAGGTCGATGGGTTTGCGATCGTTGATCGGGCGACACGCGCGGATCGTCCGCACCCGATGATCGCTCGCAACGGTGAACTCGTCGAGTCACGGCTGCGACAGTGCTCGCTGTACGATCCGACGCTCGATCTGGCGGTCGAGGACGCGGATGGCAAGTTTGCCGGCTACGCGTTGTTCTGGTTCGACAATACGACGCTGGTCGGACTCCTCGAACCGATGCGCGTCGAGGACGCTTACCAGCGACGTGGCCTCGCCCGTATGTTGCTGACGAGCGGCCTCGATCGTCTCGCACGCAAAGGCGCTCGCCGCCTGAAGGTCGGCTTCGAGACCGACGCCGCCCGCAACCTCTACCTCGGCGCCGGATTCGTTCAGACGTCTATCGATCGGCTGCTCGTTCGACCAGCACCGCATTGACTGTGTGGGCAGTGACGCCGCCGGTCCGGCGAATGAGCCCCGCGACTCGATCGGCCCGCCCTCTACTAATTCAACGATCACTGGCTCTAACGGGATTCCGATCGGGCTGGGATCCAGTGCTCGAGGGCTTTGAGCAAAGGCGTCACCACCACTTCCGGTCGAAAGAAGCTGTTGGCATGTTCGTAGGCCGCACATCTAGCCACCCACAACTGGCGCGGGTTGTCGCCGAGCCGGTAGATGGCGGCGGCAAGGGCCCCGGCGTCGCCGGGGGCGACGTAGATGGCGGCGTCGGCCAATGCGGCGCGCTGCACCGGAGTGTTCGAGGTGATGACGGCGCAACCGGCTGCGGCGCCTTGGTACACCTTGTTGGGCACCACCCGACCCCCTTTGGGTCCGGTGCCGAAGATCCCCAGGCAGACGTCGTGAGAGGCCACAACGTCCGCAAGCTGGTCCGCCCCGACCCAATCGAGCCACGTCACCCTCCGGTTGGGGAGAGCGAGTGTCCTGGTGGCGTCCATGTCCTGTCCCCTGCCGATCATGGTGAACTCGACATCAACACCAGTGAGCAGAGCAATGGCGCGTCCAATGACGGGCGCTCCCTGGAGAGGTGTATATAGCCCGAAGAACACCACACGCATCGGTCCCGATGGGCCGAGCTTGGGCGGCTTGTACCAGGCCGAGGGCGAGCCAACGGTGACCACAACCGTCTTGTGCTCGGCACCTTTGGGGAGGAGCTCCATCGACTCCTCGGTATCAAGGACCACCAAATCGGCGGCCGCCATCGCGTCCCGATCGACCCTCTCCAGCAGATTGACCAGGACTCGGGAGCGCGCCCGCCTGTCGACGGCTGTGTCAGCTGCAAAGGCGAGTTGGTCGAGCACGATGGGCCGATTGGGCCAGAGCCGACGGGCCAGGCGGACGTCGAAATGACCCAGGTAGCCGACCACGACCACGTCAGGCGGAGGGGTGCGGCGTGCCCGTCGTCTGAGGATTCGCCACGATCGAGCCACGGCGAGGGCGGCTGCGGGGGTCCTCCACGGACGCTCGAGGAGCGCCACCCGATCCTCGGTTGTGTCCCCAAGGGGGATGTTGCACTCCTCTACAAGCCATCCATGCGCGGCGAAGCCTTCCTGAAGGACCTTGACCCGCGGGTGCCGTTCCATGTCATAGGTGCCGAAAAACAGGACCCGCTTCATGATGAACGGCGCGCTGTGACGACGTAACCGGTGCCGATATCGGTCCGGCGCATAGGTAGCTGCATCCAACGGAAGGGCGCAGTAGCCAATTCGGTCACCCAGGCACGACTCGCCGGTTGCAGCATCCGGCCGCTGCGGGCGGTCCGTTCCTCAAGCGGAAAATCTGCGTCAGGAGGCAATACCCGGTTCCGGGCAAACTCGAGCACAAATCCGATCGGGAACCCATAGGAGAGCACGGTCACCTCTTCGAACCCCAACGAGCGCAGCATCCCCTGCAGATCGTCACGCTCGTAGCGCCGGTAGTGGCCGACCGCAAGGTCTGCCGGTCCGAAGCGATCCTGATGTGACGGGACGCTGAGCATCAACTGGCCGCCTGGAGTCAGCCAACGACGCCACGCCTCGAGTGCTTCGCGATCTTCCTCGATGTGCTCCAGGACCTCAAAGGCACCTACCACGTCGAAAACCTCGTCGGGCTCCGCCGGGAGAAAGTCATTGATCACCATTCCACGCCCACCGAGACGCCGCTGCGCCACCCGGAAGGACTCCCCATCAGGCTCATATCCCGTGTAGTCGAATCGCGAGGCCAGCCGGACCGCCAGGCCGCCTTGGCCGCACCCGACTTCGAGAAAGCGACCGGTTTCCGGCAGGAGTCGCCGGATCAACTCCCACCTCAGCCACCCGTTGTAACTGAGCGGCACATGGGCGTTGCGTTCGCATAGACGTGTCAGTCACAGTCGTTCAGGTGGTACACGATCATCTCGCCACCGGGTCGGTGGTAGTCGAAGGGATAGAGGTTGGTCGCCCAATCGAGGTTAAAGGGCACGGGCCCGCGCCCAGGCAGGTAGGGGCTCACCTGATACGCAACCTCCGACTCATCGGCGAGCCGCTCGTAGTAGGCAACCGCACCAGGCGTCTCTTCCGGCTCGACCAGGGCGCGGTCGTACCAGAGGCTGCCGGTCACCACCCAGCAGATGCCCCGCCGCCGTGAACAAGTCGACAGCGAGGGTCCTAAAAACTGGCGAGTTGTGCTCGGCAATAGGCCCTCCAATGGGACGGCCTCCGCCAATCCAACCCGGTCATGAACGAGCCGGTTCGCCACCAAAGTTTCCAACTGTTCGCCCGGCGAACGGCGTCGGGCCGAACACCTCGCTCACGACCTGGTCCCCAGGTGGAACGTTCTCGAGCATCCACTGCCATGTCAGTTGGCGAGTGTCGGTCCGCCCCCGGACGAGGTCGGCATGGACGCTGTGGAGCAGCGATGGGATCAGTAGGGCCCCGACCGCCACCACTGTGGCGACTAGGCGCCAGCGCGGCCAACGGGTGGCGAAGCGCGTCGACGGCGATGAAAGCCCCATAGGCAGCAAGCAGGATGAGGAAGGGAAAAATCGGCAAAAGCCAGCGACCGAAGAAACGGTCCTGATTCCCCATGAAGAGCAGGTAGAGAACTGGTGCTGGTACCAGGACCCAAGCCAGCACTCGCCGCCTGAGGGCCAGGTGGATGCCACCAACAATGCCGAATCCGAGCGGAACCCACCCGAGACCCCAGGTGAGGACCCAGAGGTAGTAACGCCAACCGTTCTCCTCGGTCTGACCCACCTTGACGTTCCCCTCCGGATAGAGGGTCAGCCGATCGATCCCGTCGATGAACCCGGCCGGATTGACCAGAGCCGAAGGAGTGGCCACGAAGAAAGCTGTCAACGAAATGACGGCGGCCAATCCGACGCCCTTGAGAGCTCGGCTCCGGTCCCTTCGCAAGTCGACGACGAACGCCGCTACGAGCGGCAGGAGCACGATCCCGGCCGTGTATTTGGTGGCGACGGCCAGCCCGAGACCGGCGCCGGCGAGGGAATACCAACCTGAGCCCTCCAGAGCGGAGAACATGGGCGGTACCCAGCAACGAAAGAGTCGCCGGAACCAGCAGCGCCGCATCATTGACCGCGTAGTGGGCGTAGTGGACCGACAAGAAGGCAACCGCCGCGATCGCCGCCGAAAGCAGGGCGATGCGGCGGTCGAAGAGGGCTTTGGCCACGAAGTAGAGGAGCCACACCGAGACAACGCCGAGCACGGCGACCAAGATTCGGGCCACTAGGTACACCGAGCCAACGTTCTCGGCAAAGGCGCGGACTGCACCGGGGGCGCCGCCGAAGACAGCTCCAAACGCACCGGCAAATAGATACGTCAACGCCGGGGGGTTGACGAAATAGTCGAGTTGAAGGCTCCCCGTCTCGAGGAATTGGACCGCATACCGCACAAAATGCCTCGCCTCGTCGGGGCTGTAGACGGCAGGGAGTCCATGGGCAATGTTCCAGACCCGCAGAACGAGGGCGAGGAGCAGCACGGCGCCAAGTGTGAACGGCCACCACAACTTTCGGCGCGACTCGGAGACATCCTTGGAAACGGTTGGATGCTCCACCGCTGCTAACAATGGGGTGTCCCCATGACCGAGTCCCATGCCAGTATCGGCGCGCACGGCACCTTTGTCTCCGATCATCCTGACGATGGGGTCATCGCGACTGCTCCATCGAACCCGGGGCATATGCGCGAGTGGATGGTCATTGCGCTGATCGCGTTGGTGTCAATCGCTGTTTTGATCATTTTCCGCGCTCAGCCTGGCACTTGGGACGAGGCGCGATACCTGGAGGCGGCAAACGCTCCGCTCGACGTAGAACCCAACCACTGGTCGACGAGGCTCGGCCTGACTCTACCGACGTGGGCCGCCATGCAATTGTTCGGGTACTCCGAGGCTGCCTACTACCTGCTCCCCATCCTGCTCTCTATCGTCCTCGTCGTCGCCACCTACCTTCTCGGGCGGGTGACGTTTGGTCGCACGGTCGGCCTTGTTGCCGCGGCGATGATCCTGACGCTGCCATGGGTACTTCCTTCCGCTACCAGGCTTCTCCCCGACGTCGGTCTTGCCGCCCTGCTCACGGGGGCAGTCACCGCCGTGATCGCGGCCGCCAACCGGTCCGCCCTCCGAGGCTGGGACCGATCCGCCAACCTCCTCCTGGTGGCCGCCGGGTTGATGCTCGGTTGGTCATACCTCGTGCGGGAGATGGCGCTTCTCTTTATGCCGATCGCGCTCTTCGTCGCCATCCTCTACAAAGTACGACCGCGTTCGCTGGTCCACCTGGCGTGGCCCGTTGTTCTCACTGGGCTGATGGAGAGCCTGTACGGGTGGCTGGTATGGGGTTCACCCCTCACCCATCTCAACGTGGTTGTCGCTCGGTCCAGCGACCCGGCAACCGAATTCGTTGTCGAGAGGTCGGCCGCCGCACTGGCTCGTCAGACGTCGGCAGCGACCTTCACGATCTTCCCGGAGATGCTGCTCACGCACGCGGTGGGCTTCATCGTGCTCCTGCTGACCGTGGGTCTCGTGATCGCGGTGGTATCGACGCGACAGACGCGGTTCCTGGCCCTGGGCGTGTGGGCTCTCACCATATGGGTGGGACTCACCGCAGCGGGCGTCATACCGCGGGTAATCAGGTTGGAGGTCGATCGCTACTGGATCGTCATCCTCCCCCCGATCATCGTCGGTGGTCTCGGTGCCCTGTCGTTGGCGGGTAAGCGTCTGGTTGGGCGCAAGCTGGCATCAGCTTCGGTGGCGGTGGTCGGCGCCGCAGCGCTGACGCTGGGCATCATCGCGACCATGCAAACAAATGGGCTGGTGGCGCTCGGGGCAGACGACTTCCAGGAACTACGGGAATGGCTTGCCGAGCAGGGTGGCGATCAAACCCTGTGGACGGACAGCCGGACCGCACCAATCCTGGCGCTGTATACGCGAAACCCTTTTGGCGCGGCGTTGGGGACGGGTGAGGTTCGGCCGCTCAACGAGGGGAGCGAATACGTGCCTCCCGAGGACGTCGAGGGAACCGTGGTCCTCAGGAGACGGACCCTCGATCAACTCTTCGACCACAACGAGGTTCCCCTTTCCGACTATGTAGTTGCGCCCCCTTTGTCGTGGGAGCCCGCGGCGATCACCGAGCACGGCGAGATAGTCGCGTACCTGGCGCCCGGGCAGGTCGACCTGTCGTCGTGGGATGAGAGCGCCGTCCCGTGGCATGCATCGGTGGGAGGTGTTCCGGCAGGCACGGGTCCCATCGAGGTCGGCCCGGAAGAGCGGGTGAAGGTCCGGCTCACACCGGAGGCCGCGTTCGCGGAACCTCTGGTCGCAGGGTCTGTGCTCGAGGTGAGGGTCATGATCGGTGCCACGGGCGAGGGCCGGGTGCGTTTCCGGTGCACGTTCACCGAAGGAGGAGGCGAGTCCGTCAACGTCCCCGGGTCAGCGACGTTCACCGCCGACGGGCGAGTCCGGCCGGTGGCTGTGTACTGCCGGGTCCCCTCCGGTATGGCGGAACCGATCGCCGCTACTGCGTTGATCGATCTGATCGGGCCGATCGAGGCGCGCATCGGCGACGCCACCGGTCGGGTAGTCACCCCTTCCGTATTGGCCGGGAACAACACAGCTCACGGCTTCCTGATCGGTGGCTCTGGAAGAACCATCTGACCTCAGCATTCTCCATGCTGCGGTTGGCTCGACGTTTGGGACGGCGGTACGGTTTCCCGCCGTCTCGATCGGCCGGTAACCCGGCTCGACTCCGCATGGCTCGTATCCCGCCATCACCGAGGAGGATGGGTGACGCAAAGCCTCACCGCGCCTGGTGAGCGATCCGTTGTGGAAGCTCGACCCTCCGAACTCGACCTGGCCGCATCGGTCCTCGCATTGACGGCTCTCGCCATCATCCAGCCCGTGCTCGATGTCCTGGGCCGTGCCCCGGAATTCTTCGTTGCACGAGCCTCCCCTGCGAGCGATGTGATCCTCGTCGCCATTGCACTCGGGATCGGGGTGCCGGTGCTCTTGGCGCTGCTAGTGGTCGGAATCCATCGAATCAACTCAACCGCAGGTCGCATTGCCCATGGTGCGATCCTGGTTGTCTCTGTTTGTCTGCTCACCGCCGCCGCGATGCCGCCGAGCATTCAGGAGTCGATACCCGGATGGGTTGCTTTGGTGATCGGCGTCGGAGTCGGTGCGCTGACCGTCTGGGGATACTGGCGGGCTGCCTGGCTGCGAACATTCCTGCGTTACGCCGGTGTCGCCCCAATCGTCGTCGTCGCCATCTTCCTGTTCGTCGCTCCGACGTCGGCACTGGCCTGGCCCCCGCCCTTTGACCCCGACGCAGCGTCGGTGATCCCGAGCGATCCCGCGCCCATAGTGCTCGTTGTGCTCGACGAGTTCCCGATCGCCTCGATCATCGACCGCAATGCGGGGATCCAGGCCGAGTACTTCCCAAATCTTGCCCGCCTGGCGCGGGACGGGACCTGGTTCCGCAATGCCGTCTCGGTCAACGAGCGGACCGAGGAGGCGCTCCCGACCATCGTTTCAGGCGTGATGGCTCCGAACGAGGGCAAGGTGCCTCGCGCCGCCGATTACCCGAACACCCTGTTCACCCTGCTGGGAGGCTCGTACGAGATAACGGCCACCGAGACCGTCACCGAATTGTGTCCGGTGTCGGTGTGCGCCGGCCAGAGCCGCGTAGCGGCCCCCGCGGCCCAGCGCTGGGCGAGCCTGTTGACCGACCTGTCAATCGTTTCCGGGCACGTCCTCCTTCCCGAAACGATGGCGTCCGCACTACCTCCGATCGATCAGTCGTGGGGCAACTTCGGAACGGGAAATACTGCTTCTCCCGAGTGGAACATCCGCGACCGCTTCTTTGCGTTGGTGGACGCCGACCGGCGCAAGGACGTGGCCCGCTTCCTCGATGGGCTCGACCATCCCCTCGAGGAAAACGAGTTCCATTTCGCCCACCTCCCGGTTCCTCACAATCCCTGGCAGTACCTACCCGACGGCCGCGCCTACCCACCAGCGACCGATGGCCCGCCACGCGGCTTGGCAATCGGATCCCTGGTTCATCGAGCAGCTGTACCAACGGCACCTGATACAGGTTCAGTACGCCGACACGATCGTCGGCGACATGATCGAGCGGCTCGAAGCATCGGGCAGCTACGACGATGCTCTCATCGTGGTGCTCGCCGACCACGGTGCCGCTTTTCGGGCCGGCGTCGACCGGCGGGAGATCTCGCCAACGACGGTTGGCGACATCGCCGCCGTCCCTCTCTTCATCAAACGGCCGAACGATCACCAAGGCGGGACGGATGACTACCGCGCCGAGACCGTCGACATAACCCCAACCGTCGCCGGACTTGATAGGAGCGGAGATCGAGTGGCCCCTCGACGGTGTCTCGCTCTTCGATCCTGGGAGGCCCACCAGAGAGCAGAGCACAATGGTCGGCGAGGAGGTCGTCACCTTCGGTTCAGATGGCCACGAGAAGATCGAGGTTGCCCGTCGTCACCTGAGGAATTTCGGTCACCGTGGTCCATTCGGCCTCTCGCCCAAACCGATGGCCGATCTGATGAATCGCAGTGTCCGCTCGCTCGAGATCAGCGATGATTCCTCACTGTCCTCAACCCTCGACCAAGAGGATGCGTACACCAACCTCGACCTACTTGGTGACCCCTTGCCCACGCAGATCACGGGCACCCTCACCGGCGGTCCCGAGGGACATCGATGGCTGGCAGTGGCCCTGAACGGCCGGATCGTCGCTGTGACCCGGACGGGTGGCTATGACGACCCCGATCGCTTCGTAGCCATGATCCCCCCCGATGCTCTTCGAGAGAACAATCGATTCGACCTCATCCTCATCCAAGGCACCGGCGAGGATCGCACCCTGCTCGGCGCCACCGGCCCGTGACGCAAATCGAGCGGAGGGGGCGACTGGCAACCATCTTCCCGATCCGCGTCGTTCTTGATATCAACGGTTAGCCCGGACTATCTCTCCAGCGCCCTGAAGAGGAAGGCGGCCATTTGGGCGCGGCGTGACGGGGTCATCGGGGCAGAACGAGGTGGGCGTGCATCCTTCGGTGATGCCGGCGGCGGCGAGGCGGTTGATCGATGCCTCGTGGACCGATCCCTCGTCGTCGTTGAAGGGGTCGCCGGAAGCTCCAGGTAGACCAAGGGCGCGGTCGAGGAACGATGCCATCTGCCCCCTGGTCACCGGGTCGTTCGGGCAGTAGAGGGTTCCAGTGCATCCATTGGTGATGTCCGAAGCTGCGAGTCGGTTGATGGCCCCCTCGTGGACGGAGCCCTCGTCGTCCTCGAATGCGTCACCCTTTGATGCAGAGAGTGGAAGCGCTCGATCGAGGAAGGACGCCATCTGTGCCCGGGTGACCGGGTCGTCCGGACAGAAACGGCGCGAGGCGCACCCTTCGGTGATCCCCTCGCCGGCCAGCCACTCGATCTCGGCGCGGAAGCCCGACTCGATGGCGTCCACGAAGACTGCCGATTGGCGCTCCTCCACCCAGGCATCCATGCGCCCGTCGAATATCCATCCCGTGTCCGAGGGAGGGGACCACGTTCGGTACCCGGCGAGGAAGTTCTGATCCACCGAACCACCGATGATCACCCGATAGTCATGGTCCTTGGAAATGTTGAAATAGTTGGCGCCGATGACCTGGCTCTCTCCGAGCAGGCCGCTGAACATGTCATCGAGCCAGTCAGCCCTGCCGCTGCCCCCCACGGTCGCCGTTTGCGTGACGAAAATCGGCTTGTCGAGCGAGATCTGCGACTGCATCTCGCGGATGTGCTCGGTGAATGTCTCGGCGTAGTCACGCCACGGGTCTCCTCGGTTGATCTTGGCGAACCCGAGGATGTCAACGACGTCGTCCCCCGGGTAGTAGTCAGGGTATGAGCCGACCGTCGATTCACCATTCATGGCGAAGACGAATCGGACCTTCTCAGGACCGAGACCGGCGTCGAGAAACGCCTGTCTGATCCGTCTATATCCGGATCGATATCCGGCAGGATCGCCCCCCCAAGGGTGCTCTCCAAGGTTCGCCTCGGGGAGGGGTGCGACCAGGAGATGGCGCCCGCTGGTCAGCGCCGCGGCGTAGTTGGCGGCTGTGGCGCCGAGGACACCGTCCAGCTCGCCTCGGTTGAGCGCACCCAGGTCGTCGACGATGACCTCGTGGTAGATCGTGACACCAAGGGCTTCAGCCGTTTCGACTTGGACATTGACGAAGTTGCTGTCGGCGGTGCTGTCGAGAGGGAAGAACGCCTGGAGAATCGCCGGCGGCTTGCCGGCCACCGCGTGCGAAGTGCAGGGATCGTCGACTGCCACTCTGCGTCTGCGATGCCCAATAGCTTTGGCTCGTGCTCCTCATCGGGCGCCGCAAGGGCAGGTGAGGCAGCCCCGAGCACAACCATCAAGAGGGCTACCGCTACGACCGCTCGCACACGGGCACCGTAGGTCACCCATGGATCAAAGCGGAACCAGCCCCTCCGCTCGCTGCGCTCGGCGCATGACTGGACCCTCCGATCGGGTCGGCTACCCTCAGGTTGTCCCGATGGAACCATCTGTCGACCCGCGCGCGCACCGAGTTGCCACCCGAGAACAGCTCGGAGCCACCGGCCGAAGACACCTCGAGCCTCGAGGAGCAACTCGGCGCGCCCGACGAAGTGGTCGAGGATGCGGTTCCACCCGAGAACCCGCGGCAACTGCTTCTGGTGGTGGGCTCCGGTCGGAGTGGGACGAGCGTTCTCGCCGGAGCACTCCAGCGACTCGGGTTCCATGTGCCCCAGCCCGAAGTAACCCCGGATGAGACAAATCCGAGGGGCTTTGGTGAGCCGCAGTGGGTTGTGGACTTCCACACCGAACTGCTCGCCAGAGCGACGGTGCAGGTAACCGACGCCCGTCCGTCCAGCTGGGCGCGGGCCGCGGAGACTGGTTACGACATCACACAGCGGGCCAGGCTCGCCGATTGGCTGACCGGGGAATTCGCCATCTCCGATCAGGTGGTGATCAAGGATCCGCGCCTCCTCTGGTTCGTCCCCCTATGGCGCCTGGCTGCTCGAGGATGCCGGATCTGAGGCGCGGTTCATCACCATGCTTCGCCACCCGGCCGAGGTGGTCGCCAGCAAGGAGCGCTGGTACGACAACTTCAGCAATCCGACCAACCGCCTGGCGGGGTGGGTCAACACCATGCTCTACACAGAGCGGGCAACGCGAAACACCTCACGCTCTTTGTCCTCTTCGATGCGCTGCTCTCGGACTGGGCTCCGACCATCGCCCAGCCTCGATGAGCAACTCGGGCTTTCGATCATGAGAGAAGTGCGCATCCGGCACCTGCAAGCGGTCGATCAGCTGATCGATCCCGGGTCTGCGCCGATCCAAGGAGACGTGGGAGGCGATCGAGGCTCCAAAACAGCTCATCGAACTCGCAGACCGCGTTTGGGCGGACACCCTCTCGCTGGCCGGGGGACGGAACCGCCACCGGATGTCCACGATCGCCTCGATGCCGCCCGTCAGGACTACGTACGGACCTACGCCGACGCCGAAGCCATCGCCTATTCGTCGGTGCTCGCCGCCAGGCGCGCTGGTCAGCGAGGCACCACGCAAACCGTCACGGTACCGGCTCTCCCACCGCAGCCCGTTCCGACGACGTCAACCTCACCCACCACGAAGAACCTGGTGGGCCGGGGGCTCCGGTCGCTTCCGACTGGTGTGAAACAACTCGTCCCGGAGTCGATTCGCGGGCCGCTCCGCCGCCGGCTCAACTGAGGTCCTGATGCTGACCGTAACGGATAACTCCGAGGGTTTGTCTGGTTTCGAGGTGTCGTGGCGGTGGGCGTCGGGTGACCTCCGCCCGGGTTCACTGCGGTGCTACGCGTCAAGGACGAGGCACGCAATCTCCCCTTCGTCCTCCCGCCGCTGCTCAGATCGGTGAGCCGGGTCCTGGTGGTGGACAACGGGTCGAGCGACGGCACCCCCGACGTCTCCCGCAGGTCGCCGCCGAGATCGGAGCCGCCGACCGCCTCGACGTTGTCTCCTACCCGTTCCGGTGTCCCGCTGCGGAACCGAGCACCTCCAGACCCCGGCCGACTCGGTGCACAGCCTCACCTACTTCTACAACTGGGCGTTCTCCCAGGTGCGCACCACCTACTCGCTGAAATGGGACGGCGACATGCTGCTCACCGAGGAAGGCGAACGGAGCCTTCACCGACCTCTCCTGGCAACTCGAAGGAGAGCGTGTCGTGCTGCGGGTGCCTCGGTATGGGCTATACGTGGTATCGGACGAAGTCGCATGGGTGGACACCGACGCTGCAGAACCGCGAGCCGTGGGGATGGCCCAACCGGGAGGGGCTTCCGCTTCGGAAAGGGTTTCGAGTGGGAGATCCAGCTGTTTCCCAAGCGGCATCCGCTGGATGGACCTCCCCGACGGCGTCTGCTTCGAGATCAAGTGGCTCGACCTCGACGAGTTCTCCCACTGGTCGCATCGTCGAGTTTGGCGAAACCGTCCGAACGGCCCGCAAGCAACGCGAGCTCGCCGTCTTCGAGGATCTCACCGTGGGGAGGAAGTCTCCGGGTCTCATCCCGTTCGGCCGCGGCGACCGACCACACGTGATCGACGCTGCCCAGCGCATCACGCGTGCCGCAGTGGCGGTCGATGGTCGACGGATCGCCACGACCGCAATGACACATCCACAACTCTGAGGGTCTGGCCGAGTTCGAGGTGTCGTGGCGGTGGGAGTCGGGCGACCTCCGCCCCGGGTTCACTGCGGTGCTCCGAGTCAAGGACGAGGCCCGCAACCTCCCCTTCGTCTTACCCCCCGCTGCTCAGATCGGTGAGCCGGGTGCTCGTGGTGGACAACGGGTCGAGCGACGGCACCCCCGAGATCGCCGCCCGGGTGGCCGCGGAGATCGGAGCCGCCGACCGGCTCGACGTCGTCTCCTACCCGTTCCAGGTGTCCCGCTGCGGACCCGAGCACCTCCAGACCCCGGCCGACTCGGTGCACAGCCTCACCTACTTCTACAACTGGGCGTTCTCCCACGTGGGTACCACCTACTCGCTGAAATGGGACGGCGACATGCTGCTCACCGAGGAAGGCGAACAGGCCTTCACCGACCTCTCCTGGCAACTCGAAGGCAGGTCGCGGCGGGTTTACATGATGCGCATACCCCTATATGTGGAGTCGTCAACCAAGGCATATGCCGACGCCTCGATGAGGGCTTTCGAGACATGGGGTTGGCCCAACCGGCAGGGCTTTCAGTTCGGCAAGGGTTTCGAGTGGGAAGTGATCGAATTCCCCCCCGAGCTATGCCGCATCGTGGTACCCGACGGCGTCTGCTTCGAGATCAAGTGGCTCGACGTAGACGAGTTCTCCAACTGGTCGCATCGCGCATTCGACAGCGGCCGGGTGACCCGCAAGCAGCGAGAGTGGCTCGTCTTCAACCGGCTGCAGAAGGAGGGCGGTCCCGATGGCGTATTCACCATCGAGAGCAGTGGCGAGCACGTGATCGAAGCGGTACGCCGGCTGACCGTCCCCGATTGGGACCGCCTCCGCCAGACCGCCTAGCCGGCTCGTCTCCGGGACCAATGGCTTCTCGGCGCCCGCTGCGCAGCTTCGATGACATGCTCGCCATCGGACGCCGTGATCGTCAATCGACTTGGTCTCTTGGTACCGCCCGTTCCGCTGCCCTCGGCGGCACCCGTCCCGGCCTCTGGGTCGGCCCAACCAACCCGGAAACACAGAAAGTCGGGCATCCTCAGATGGGGCAACCGTGGTGGGGCCTGGACTATGGATTGGTCCATGCCCTTTCCGATCGACACCCCCTTCTTGTTGGGCCAAGCCGCCATCGTATCTACCGAACTCTTTCTGAGTACCGCCTCCTTCTCCGACTCCGCGATCAGCGTCGAACAGGGGAACTCGATGATCGCATCGTGCGACTCCTGCCTCCAGGACAGCTCGAGCAGAGCCTCCTCCCCGGCAGCGGTTAGCACGACGTCGCCCGCCCACTCGAGCACGTACGGCGTCTCCACCAGGGATAGCGCCCAGTTGCGGGCGTATGCTCGGCTGTGCACCGAATCGGGCGGTGTCCCCAGATGCGGATCACCTGGTAGTGCGAGTTCGAAGGGGTAGTCCACCACACGGAGGGAGGGCGGTGTCCCATCGTCGGATGTGATGGACTGGGCCACATCCCACCCATCGATCGACCCGTTGTCGATGACGATGACACGGTCGACAGCGCGTAGCAGTGGTGGAAGGACATAAGGAAGCAGAGGAACCTCGTTCCGCACCCAGAAGACCGCAGTGAATCCTCCGCCGGAAAGGTACGACACCCACCGCCACTTGATGTCGTAGTCGGGCTGACCCTCTCGGTTGGCTAGTCGTCGCAGCTGGGGCACGTTTCCCGTCCGATCAGGGCAACATCCGCACGATGGCTTTCCTCAACCGCACCGGAACGGCGTGCCGCAGACGAGCCGGTATCAAACCGGCGGCCTTGAGAGCGCGTGAGGACTCTTCGGTCGCATCGGGGGACTTTTCGCCAATAACGTCGTCAGCCGGCGGAGGTTTGCCAGCGGCGACGATCGACGACCGGGCGATCTCCTCAGCTGTCCGGTAGAGCGCGCGATACTCGGCTCGCAGCGCATCCAATTCCGCCCGACCGTCGCCATTTCCCCCCACCATCGATCCCTGCAGAGCCCTCCAGGTCCTGTCGGCGAGGTCGGATACGGCTGGAGCGACTTCGAGCTCTTGCCACCCGGGATGAGGGGCGGCCAGCACCGGGTCGACGAGCTTGCCGGCAGAGACCATCTCCGACGCCGGCGCATCACTCACCGGCGGCAGGCCAATGGCGTCGTCCACGGCGGCGATCGCCGCGGTCCAATCCGACGCAAGCTGCTGCGTAGAGACAATCGCCCGAGCCTTGCCCCTTGTGGCGCGCTCCGAGTACAGGGTCGTGTTGATCCACGACACGACCCTGTCGGTGGGAGTGGACTGGTTCGCCGACCAGAGCCCGCGGCCCCGGCCGACTCCTTCAGGCAGGCGAACGACGAGGATGTACGAGGGGAGCGCTTCGGACTCGCGGGCCGCCTGGTCCCAGAGGCTGGTGAACCAGGCGAGCCGCGAGTCCCTCAGAACGACAAAGTCGCTCGTGCCGAGCTGGTCGGTCAGCCATTTTCCTGCGGCAGCGATCGAAGACTGGTCGAAGCAGGCAGCGGTTGTGGCTCCCCATGCTTCGGGACGGGCATCTGCCAAGAGCACACCTGACTTGCTCAGCAGCGAACTATGGAAGTCGACCAACCACTCGGACTCACCGTCGGTCGTCGAGCCCTCGTTGGTGATTACCGGCTTCGGGATTCGGTATCCCAGCACCTCGAGGATACCGGCGGCCATCCCGGCGCCGCTGCCGGGCGATCCGAGGACCAACACCACCTGCCGGGTCAAGAGGCGCCCCCGGTGCCCTTGTTCCCGAACCGTTGCCGCCATGCGACGCCTACCCGTCTGATTGGCGAGGTCCATCGCCAAGTGAAGTCTTGTTCCATCGCATCGAGGCGCTGTTCTGAATCCGACGCCCGCTGGGCGGCCTCAGACGCCATGCTCTGGGCGAAGCCGAGGTTGGCCCGAGCTATCGAAAGGGACTCACCCGCCTGGCGGAGCATTGCATCCTTGGCCTGCTCCTTCTCGGCGAGTGCATCCAACCGCTGCCTCATTCGGCCGCTGGAGGCCTTAGCTGACGCGAGCGCAGCGCTCCGTTGTCCGAGCGTCTGGCGAGCCTTCTCGACACGGGCTTGGGAACGCTCCAATCCACGTGCCGTGTTCTTGGCCTCGATGACTGCCGACTTAGCCTCGGTGGCCAGCTTTTCGATGCGTTCATTGCGCTCGACCACCGATTGGATGGCGCCGAGCAACGGTTCGACTTGCGGCATCCACTCACCGAGATCTCCTCCATCGCCGTCGTCCGGAGGGGTGAAGTGCAGCATCTCGAAGTCGGCCCGATAGAGCCTCCGGATCGCATCGCGTTCCGCCGGCCCGTTGAGGGCCTCGGTGTAGGGAAGAAGCGAAGTGTTCAGATTTGGAACAGTGGGCTCGGGAAGCCCGATCTCGGCGAGGTGCTTCATCAGCCATCCAAGTGTCTCGCTGAGATCGGTCAGCTTGGTCACCTGCAATGCGTTGAACCCAAATTCGCCCATCAGAGCGGTTTGAGGCACCCAATGGGAGTTGAACATGCTCGGGTCGAGCGTGGGCACATCGTCATCGACGACCGCTTCTCCCAAGGCACCCACGAAACGGCGATAGTCCTCGACTATCTCGGGAGCCGCTGCAGGCACCCGTGGGAACCAATCGGCCGTGGCAAACGAGCGAAGCATCTGGGGCTCGCGGGCCAGGGCCTTCGACTGCCAAGCCGACCACAGTCTCGCCACCGGGTCCCTGACCACGGTGAATCTGAACCACCCCTCCTCGTCGAGCAGACGAACCATGTCGTCATGGGATTTCCCCACCAACGAGTTCTCAGGACCCCAACGATGCATGTCGTGGATGGTCATTGCCGGCGTGGTCTCACCCTCTGTCGAGCGGTGAAAATGCTCCGCTGGGATCCCGGCGACCTCGGCCAGCGCCCACATGATCGATGAACAGGCGCTCTTGGGCATCGGCACGAAAAGCACTCTGGCCGGCTCGATCACGATCGCCCGGTTGATGAAGTGGTCGGTGAGGTCGTGCGGGGACATTTTTCTCACCGACTCTAGGGAGATGAGGCGGTCAAGCCTGGTCGCCCGCCGGCGCTCCCGACCGGTCTCGACTCCGTCGCATGGCCCTCCTCATGCCTTTGAGCATCTGGCGTCGGAGGGTGGTGTCGGGGTAGCGACCCACCAGGTCAGTGAAACCGAAGGACTCGCCGTCGATCTTCCGTATGAGGAATTGGCGGTGTGGCAGTGCATGGATCGGCGCCCCAACCGCCTCGGCGAAATACACAGTGAAGGGGAAGACCAGAGTCGGCTCGAACTGCGGTGGCGTGTTGCCAGATCGACGGCGCAAGGTCGTCTCCGCCGATGTATCCGCCTTCTCTGATCTTGGGGTAGACCCGAATCAGGTCGATGGCAATCCCGCGCAACGTGTGGTCGCCGTCGATGTAGGCCAAATCCAGGCTGCCATCGGGGATCTGGTCTATGACCTCTGTCGTGGTCCCTCGCAACACCACTCGCCGGTCGGCTGCGTGCTCCGTCCTGGTCATCGCTTCGCGGTAGATCTCCTCGAACCGAGTGTCTTCCTGGTTGGCCGGCTTGTTCCAGTCGGCAAGATGCCGCCACGGGTCGATCAGGTAGTAGCGGGTGATTCCGGGAACACGCCGCAACAGTTCTTCCGACAAGAGCCCGCGATACACCCCCACTTCGGCAATCTCGCGGACACCGGCTTGTTCGATGAATCGCACCCACAAGTCGGGACGACTTGGGCTCTCGACGAGCGACTGGATGAGGGCATCGTCCATCAAACAGTGGCCACTAGATCAGGTTCATACACATCGAGCATGCCAGTGCGGCTCATGATCTGGTGGGGAATTTTCTTCGTGCTCACAGTCAATGTGCCTGTCGAAACGAAACCGCTCTCACCCAGTGCAACATTGGCCGAGGGGCGTCGGTGCGACAATTGCCAAAACTGGCCGGACTTGCGGTTCTTGATCTGGTCGACCTGCTTTATCTCGAGCTCGATCGAGTCGAGGTACACACGCCCGATGAGGTAGTTGAGTTTTGGGGCGCGACCGACGTTGGCTCCATGAGCTATTTGAACAACCCCGCCTCTTTCAGAGGCAGTCACATCATGCACCTCCCCACAAAGGTAGAGATCCACGGCGTGATCCTCGAGGGTCCTCCAAAACAGCGACTCAGTCAACTCCTCCACTGTCATCCCAGAGGAGTGTGTCTGACGAAAGGGCGTCAGCACCGGGCAATGACCCTGAACTATGACATGGCGAACCATCGGATTAGATGAGACCCGCTCGAGAAGATCCGACAACCAGGCCATTTGATCATCGGTGACCTCCACCCGCACTCCGCCATCCGGCGACTTCGAGAATACGTCCACGGTCACTATGACCGTGTCGCGGTGGCGAAAGGCGTAGGCGGTGTCCTCGTACGGTGTGCCCACGGGTCGCGAGGGATAACGCGGTCCTTGTGGTGTCCTGGTGAAGTTGTCGGACCAAACCTCCTTGAAAGTGCGGAAGAGCTTGTATTTGGGCGAGCCCGGGCTCCAGGGGTTGTCCCCCAACTCATGGTCCCCTACTGCGGCGTGCACCTCGAGGCCGCGCCGCGCGAATCTTTCCTTCCACTGTCCGTAGTAGAGGTCGCCTGCAGCAAGTACTGCCTTTCGCATCTCGCTCACGTTGCCAACCGGACCGAAGAGTTCGAGACCGTCGTCGTCGCGATGCCAAAGGCCCTGCACCAGATCGCCCGCCACCAGGACGAACTCTGGCCGTTCAGCAGCAATCGAATCGAGCACCAGGCTCATCAGCGCTTCGTAGTGCTCGTTGATGCTGTTTGGCATACCGGGAACCCACCCGGGAAGCCGACTGAGATCGCCGACATCGAGGTTGAGGAAGTCAGGGATCGATGCGAACGTCCAATGTGGGGCGTCGCCATTGCGCCTGGTCGTGTTCTGAGCCATCTCGCAACTCTAGGTTGAGTCGCCGGAGGCGACCACTCGGGTTAGGGGCTCCAAAACACTCGGATAGTGTCGACGGAAAACCGCGTTATCGCCACGGAGCACAAGGTCTCGAGTCGCGTCGTCAAAGTATGCCGCCGCTTTGTCGTGCGATGACGGATTGGCTGGCGCCGCTGCCGCAAGTCGTTCCAATGCACCCTCCCGAAGCTCGACCTCTGGGCGCGATGCAAATTCCCTCAGGTCATCGTTGAGATGCTCCAAGCGCACGAAGACATCCACCCGGTTGCGCCGCTCGAAGAATCGACCGACATCGGTCGATGGTGTCACCTCTTTCTCTGGGCGCGGCACTCTTGGACTCGATGTCGCCAGAACCAACCATCGGAGGGTGAACAGGCCGACTCCAGAGCGATTGGCGTAGCGGATCTGCTCGGGGAGCGAGTAGCCATTTGTATTCTCTGGTTTCGCCACGAGTCCCTCGGCATCGAAAAGGTGGCGAATCCATCGCTGAAACGTCGCGTGGTCACCCTCTCCGTAAAGTGAATCCCTCACCGACTCGTCGAATGCCGTATATAGCCATTTGCGCTTCTCACGGCCAAATGACCAAAGCGAGACGTAGTAGTCGAGAGGATTCCGCACGCTCATGAGCCACACCTCTCCAGGGCGCTTACTCAAGCGACGCGGTGGTTGGTGTTTGGCCCAATGATCTACGGGCGCTACGAGTTCCTTCCTCAAGAAGCGGGCGATGAAACTGGAACCGGTCTTGTGCAGGTCCAGATAAACAACGTTTCCCTGTCGCAGCATCGCCGCCCTCCGACGTGGACTCGAGAGCCTACCTTGGCTCTACGCTCACCGATCTTGCAGGTTGGGTGCATCGGTACCATTACTCCGGTGGGTGATCCGGCAGTCGACGAGCGTCCACGGCGGCTGGCCGAGTTGATGGCGAGGCGCTCCGGTGGTTCGGTAGTCGCCGACACAGTGGGAGCGATCACACCCCTCGATGTGATCCTTTCGGTACACGCTCAGGACCCGTTGGCACCACCGCTCTCGGCTCACCGAGGCTGGCGCCTCGTCGATGGCACGACGACCGAGGCGGCGATCGACGATGCCGGATTTGGCCTCCAATTCCGGGGTGAGTTCGGAGAGGATCGTCTCCACGTCCTGCACGGGTCAGTCCCGCCATCACCCGGTCTCGCCCCATCGGGCTACCGCGCCCTGGCGGTGATGACCGCCTACAACGAGGGCGACATCATCGAGGGGATATTGGATCGGGCTTTGGACGAGGGCTTCGAGGTGCACTTCATCGACAATTGGTCAACCGACGGGACCTTGGAGAAAGCCTCCGACCATCCCGCAGTGAGCACCGCTGAGCGCTTTCCAGACCGCCGGCCCGAGCACTACGAATGGGAGCTCCTGCTTCACCGCGTCGAACAGATCGCCGAAAACACCCGCGCCGATTGGGTGGTCCACCACGACGCCGACGAGTGGCGGCAATCGGCATGGCCCGGTGTGCCCATGATCGATGCGTTGTACTGGGTGGCGAGTGCTGGGTACAACGCCGTCGATCACACGGTGGTGTTGCACCCGCCGACCGATGACAGGTTCTCACCCGGCACTGACGTCACCGTAGCTCTAGAACGATTCGAATTCGGACGGAGAATCGGGCATTTCAAACAGGTCAAGGCTTGGCGGTCAGGTTTCGGGCCGGTGGACCTCGCCTCGTCGGGTGGACACGAGGCCGTGTTCGAGGGACGCACCGTCTTTCCGGTCAATTTTCTGTTGCGGCACTATCCGATCAGGTCCCAGTCACAGGGGATGCGCAAGATCTTCGAGGAAAGGCGCCCCCGTTGGTCGCCGGAGGAGCGTCGCCGGGGCTGGCACAACCAATACGACGACATTGGGCAGTTCACCAACTTCGTCCGCGACCCGGACGACCTCCCTGTTTTCGAGGCCGAGTCCTTCGGCTACCGCTTCATGTTCGAACGGCTGGCGCGGATTGGGATCGAGAGGATGGCGGCGGTACCCGTTGCGTCGGTAGTCGTCGGCTCACTACCCGACGTTGCTTTGGGAATCACCGCGCTCGGATAGAGCTTCGCCATCAGCGAGCTCCCAAACGTGATATTCGGCCGCAAGAAAAGATCGCAGCTGACTTTCCACGTCGGGTGATAGCTCGAGCGGCCGTTCCGGCGAGACATTGCGCCGCTCCAGGGTGACTCCACGGCCCACTTTCGACCCCAGATGCTGCAACGCGGTATCGAGGTCCTCGTAGCGGTACATCCTGTCGAGGCCCACGGGAGTGTGGGCACCTTGCACGAACCTGGCTTGCCGCCCCAGCTTCGCCGCGTCCGGGTCACCATTCACATAGGCGAGGGCGAAGTCGTCGAAGGTACGCTCGCCGGTGTACACGGATGGCGCGGATGACTTGGATCTGCAAGAGACTCCCGGCTCCGATAGCGGTACCAACTGTGAAGCCATGAAATGGGCTCGCGCACCATGCAGATCACCTCGTACGTGTCCCTGGGGAATCCGCTTCGGTGGAGCCAGGGCCGGATAAACCGCTCGAAACCTCTGAAGTTGACATGCTTTACGCGTGGGTCACTCCCGGTGCTGATCAAAGCGTACGGGCGGAGTGCCTCCTCGATCGAGGTCGAAGCTGTCTTTGGCATCGAGAGGAATACGAAGCCGTGTTGGGGGGCCGCAAGCACGGGGTCAGGGTAGTGACGCATGGGTCCGGGACCAGTGAGCCACCGGGCATTACGATCCCGCCGCTGTGACCAACAGCGTCGTCATCGTCGCCGGTTTCCACCGAAGCGGGACATCGGTCGTGGCCCGGCTGCTCCATTCCGCCGGGCTCTACCTGGGGGATGACCTGATCGGCGCGCTTCCCTCGAACCCATACGGTCACTTCGAGGACCGGGAGTTCGTTCGGCTCCACGACCGCATCCTCGATGACAACGGGGTCAACTGGCAGCTCGACCACCGATTGACGCCGCTGATCACTCCGCAACGCTGGGCCGAGATGAAGGAGCTCGCCGACCAACGGAGCTCCCAGCACGACTCATGGGGATTCAAGGACCCTCGGGTCTGCCTATTGCTTGATCCTTGGAAACAGGTGCTCCCCGAAGTTCGTGTCGTCGCCGTTTACCGCAACTGGTCTGATGCGACGTATTCACTTGAGCGACGGCACATCGAGGAAATGACGGCGGGGGTGGGCTCGGAGGAGATTCACGAGCGCTTCTGGACCGTGCCCGACCTCGGGCTCCGCATGTGGGTCGAGTACAACCGGGCGATCCTCGAGCTTCGCTGCCAATCACCCCGACGACGTCGCCTTCGTCCCGTTCCGGGCTCTCGCCAAGCCGGGACTGGTGGTTGACACCTTGAACGAGAGGTGGGCCTTAGGATTGCGTTCCAGGCCGGACATGGCCATGTTCGATCCAGACGCCACCGAGTCCCGGCCTGGACCGCAACCGCTTGCCGACCACCGCCTCGCTGTCACGTTGCGTGAAACCTGGGCTCAACTCGAGGAAATGGCCGACGGGACCGCACCAAGTGACCCTCCCGACATCGACTTCTACACACCTGCAGCGTCATACGAGGCCCGCATGACGAACGATCGTCTCGCACTGGAGAACCCCGCCCTCCGGCGGAACTTGGAGTTGACACGTCGGGACCTGGAGGCGTCGCGCCAGGTGGTCCAGCGTCTCCAGAGCGAAGCTTCGGAGCGGCGTGTCGCATTGGAGAAGGCGCGGCTCGCTGAAGGCGACCTGAAGTGGCTGGTCAACCGTCTCGCCTCTAGCCCAGCCGGGTGGATCCTGCGCCGATGGAGTGGCTGGCGAACGATGGAAGATCGTTGGCGGACCGGTAGCTGAGCGCGGTTCAGGAAGCCGAGCGCTCCTCGTCGATCGAGACGATCGGCGCATCGGAGATCGGAGTCTCGCCGCGGGGCCGCAGTCGTCGCCTCTTGGATCCGTCTGGCCGGACGGACTCCCGGTAGGAGCGGACCACCTTCTTCGCCGATCCGAGTCGGCGGATCCTTCCCTGGTGCAGCCACAGCACGCGGTCGCAGAAATTGGAGACAGTGCCCAAGTTGTGCGAGACGAAGATGATGGTCCCCGAGCTGTCCACGAGACCCTGCATCGCCTGGACGCTCTTGTCCTTGAATGACTCGTCGCCGACAGCCAGCACCTCGTCGAGCATGAGAATGTCGGGTTCCAGGTTCATGGCGATCGAGAACCCGAGCCGGGAGGACATCCCGGTGGAGTAAGTCTTGAGCGGGCGGTCGACGGCACTCCCCAACTCGGAGAACTCGAGTATGGCGTCGAACTTCTCGTCGATCTCGGCCTTGCGCAAACCCGCAGCCAACCCACCCAAGTAGATATTGCGCCGCCCCGACAACTCGGGGTTGAAGCCGACCCCCAACTGGAGCAGCGTCGAGGTGCGGCCGCGGACATCGACGGTTCCCGTCGTTCGGTTTGAGCGTCTGTGCGAGTACCCGCATCAACGTGCTCTTCCCCGCCCCATTGCGTCCGATCACCCCGAAGACCTCGCCGCGCATCACTTCGAACGAGAGGCCGTCGAGCGCAACGACCTCGCCGGCGAGGCGCTTGCCGAGTTGGGCTATCGAGCGCCGAAAAGTTGGGCTACGGTCGAGATAGGGCCGGAAGCGGACGGTCACGTCGTCGACAACGATGGCCGGCTCGCCGACTGGTTGGTCGTTTGTGGTCACAGGTACCTCACCATGCTTCCCTCTTGGCGCACGAATAGCGTCACGCCAGCGAGTAGGGCCACGATCGCCCAGGTGCCGGCGACAATCCAAGCCGTGTTGCTGATGGGTCGGGCGAGCAGCGCTCCCCGGTAGATCTCGAGGATCCAGTACATCGGGTTGCTCTTCATGACAGTCTGCGCCCATGCCGGGGCGCGCTCGATCATCGATATCGGCCAGATGACCGGCGACAGATAGAGCCATAGTCGGATTACGAAAGGCAGCAGGTTGCCAATGTCCCGGAACGGGACGGCCAGCCGGGCGATCATGGCGGCGAGCCCCACGTTGAAGAGTGTCTGGAGCACGAATGCCGGTGCGATCAAGGCAATGCGACCACGATGGCCTGATATCGCTCAGCGGGATGATCAGGGCGAAGAAGACGACCAACGAAACCAAGAAGCCGACCCCAGCCTCGATTATCGCCGAGATCGGCAGGATCATCCGGGGGAACCGGAGGTTCACCAACAGCTTTCCGCTGTTCAGGATGCTGTTGGCGCCAGCGGTCATCGATTGCGTCGTGTAGTGGAACACGAAGAGGCCAGAGACGAGGTAGGCCATGTAGTTGGGATCGCCCCGCTGGGTGCCGAGGATCACCCCGAAGGCGAAGAAGTAGACGCCGGCGAGCAGCAGCGGGTTGAGCACCCACCACAGCAGACCCAGGGCCGTCGAGGCGTTCCGGGCGCGGAGCTTGCCCATCGCCAGGTACCAGGCAAACTCGCGACGACGCCACAACTCGCCCAGGTAGCCAACCGGTGCGGGCAAGCGCGTTGGTTCAGTAACAGTGCTGGAAGTCACGACCTCAGTCTAGAGAGCACGCTCCCCCACACAGTCGAACCCGATAGCGTCGCTTTGTCTCAGCGACCCGGTCGACCATCCGGGTCAGTCATCGATTGCCTCCCGCACTGCGTCGGCGATGGCTGTCGCCGAGATCCCGGCGGCGTCGCGCAGCTCGTCGGGGGCTCCGGAGCGGGGCATCTCGGTCACTGCAAGGTGGACGACTCTTCCGGAGAGCTCGTCCTCGGCGAGTGCAGCCAGCACGGCGTCGCCCAACCCACCTTCGGCCCAGTGGTCCTCGACGACGATGAGCGGTTTGGCCGCACTCCGTAGGGTCTCGCCGTCGATCGGCTTGACCGAGTAGCAGTCGATCACCCCGACGGCGACCCCGTCTTCGGCCAGTTGATCGGCCGCCGCCAGCGCCTGGAAAACCGTGATTCCGGTTGCCACCAGGGTCGCCCGGTCGTCGTCGCCGTGACGGATCACCTTGCTGCCCCCGATGGGGAACTCATCCTCGGCCCCGTAGAGGGCGGGAGTGTCCTCGCGGATGGTCCGAATGAACGCGATCCCTGGCCAATCGAGGGCCGCCTCCACCAGCCGGACCGTGGACGTGGCATCGGCTGGGCTGAGCACCGTCGATCCGTGTATCGACCTCATCATCGAGAAGTCCTCGAGCGCCATCTGCGAGGCGCCGTCCTGTCCGATCGACACACCGGCATGCGACCCGGCGAGGACCATGTGGGCACCGGAGACGGCGGCCATCCGGATGAAGTCGTATGCCCGGGTGAGAAATGCCCCGAACGTGGCGGCAACGGGGGTGAGCCCGATGACCTGGAGTCCGACCGCCGCTCCAACCATGAGTTGCTCGGCGATGAAGACCTCGATGAAGCGGTCTGGCGCCTCCTTTTGGAAGAACTCGGTATAGGTCGAGTTGGCCACCTCACCGTCGATGACGACCAGATCGGAGCGGGAATGCGCCAGGGCGGCAAGCGCCTTGCCGAATGCCCTTCGGGTCGCCAGTGGCTCGGTGAAGGTGGGCCTGGTGTACTCCTCGGGTGAAGCCCCATCGTCGGGGACGGGCTGGGGTGGTGCCGGCTTGATGGTGAGCGAGCGCTCCCCGCCCAGTTCTTCAACTGCGGTGGCCGCCTCTTCCTCGGACAGAGCCTTCCCGTGCCAGCCATCCCTGTCGGCGAGGAAGGAGACTCCGTGACCTTTGACCGTCTTGGCGACGATCAGAACCGGTCGGTCGGTCTCGTTCACCCGCCCATAGGCAGCGTCGATGTCGTCGACGTCGTGCCCGTCGACCTGGATCGCCTCCCACCCGAATGCCTCGGCGCGGCGGGCATACGTGTCACCGTCCCACTCCAACATGGTCGGTCCCCGCTGGCCGAGTCGGTTCATGTCGAGGATCCCCACCAGGTTGCGCAACCCGTGGTGAGAGGAGTTCTCCATCGCCTCCCATACCGACCCCTCGGCCATCTCGGAGTCGCCCATGAGCACCCACACACGCCCCGGCAGTTGACGGAGCCGCATCCCCATCGCCATCCCGAACCCGATGGGCAGCCCCTGTCCGAGGGCACCGGTGCCGACGTCCACCCATGGCATGTCCTCGGTCGGGATGGGGTGCCCCTGGAGCGGGCTTCCGAACTTGCGGTAGGTCAGAAGTTGGTCATCCGTGATCGCTCCGACCGCTTTGAGAAGCGCGTAGAGAAGGGGCGTGGCGTGACCCTTGGAGAAGATGACCCGGTCGCCGCCAAGGTGATCTGGGTCGTCGGGGTCCCAGCGGAGATGGTTGGCATAAAGGACCGCCATGAGGTGCGAAGCCGACAACGCCGATGTGGGGTGACCCGATCCCGCCCGGGTCGAGGCGCGGATCGCATCGACACTGAGCTGTGCGGCGAGTTCGTCGAGTTCCGACTTGGTCGGCATTGCACTCTCCCTGCTGTGCTGCTCCTCCGAGGCTACCGACCTCGCCGACGTTGGCCTCGAGTGACCCGCAGCTCGCGACTCTGCTGGCTGCCGTCTGCCGTCTGCCGTCTGCCGTCTCGCTTCTTCCTACTCGTACCCCAGCTTCTCCATCTCGTCGCCCAATTGCTCGACGATGTAGTGGGCAACATCGGAATCGAGTTCGCTGCGCCAACGGCCGACGGAGGCGACGGCGCTGGGGGTTGTTCGGTGGTCGAGGTGTGCCGGCACTCGGGACGGTTTGAGATCGATGTCCAGCCAGGAACCGAGCTTGTCGGCGGTGGCGGCGATTTCGAGTGCCAGGTCCTCGTACCGGATGACGAGCGTGCGCGGGCCGGGTTTGCCCGCCGCCCGGAACAGTTGGCGTTGCCGCTCGACAAATCGGGGGGCGTAGGTCTCCGGGGTGTCGTCGGCGCGGAAGCCGAAGCTGGGATGGCGGCGGGCAACGAAGGAGGCGATCGAAACCATCTGATCACGGGGATCCCGAACCAGGTACCCAATCCGGACCGGTAGGGCGCGCCGCGCCATCCTCGGTACCCAGATCGGGCTGGTCTCGGCGTAGTAGCGAGGCGGTGGATCGATCCCGGCCGATGCTCTCATGCGATCCGAGAAGACACGCCAGGTTGCCCTCAGGAGAGGGATCCACAGCGGTGGCTCTTCGACCTCGAGCAGCCGGCGGCTCCGTCCATGGGATCCCACCGAGGAGCCTGCCAGCCGGCAGATGACGGACCTGGTCGATCGAGGCGCGGTGCCAGCGCTCGGCCGATGCGACGCCCTCCACCGGTAGGCGGGCCCATTGGAGCAGGTAGGTGAGGTAGGCCCGTTCGTAGGCATAGACCCGCTCGAAGAGGACATCTCGAGACGTGCCCAACAACTCCATGAGCAGCGTCGACCCCGACCTGCCGGTGGCGACGAACACGACTGGCACAAGGGGTTGCATGCGGTGATTCAAGCCGCGACGTCGAACCGCCGATTGCATCATGACGGAGCCTCCGGCCGCGGCCGGTACACTCCGGTGCCCGCCCGGAGCGGCGCGGTCTAGCTCTGAAGGTTGGATCGCCCCCGGGCATGTTTCGCGATTGCTAGGAGCAGATTCGTGGTTGACCACCTCATCACGCCCCACGGGGGAACACTCGTCGACCTCATCGTCGACCCGGAGAGAGCCGCCGAGCTCAAGACCCAGTCGGCCGATTGGCCCTCGTGGGACCTGACCGAGCGTCAGCTGTGCGATCTCGAGCTGTTGCTCAACGGTGGGTTCTCCCCGCTGCGCGGATTCCTCGGGAAGGACGACTACGAACGGGTCTGCGCCGAGATGAGACTGGCGGACGGAACGCTCTGGCCCATCCCCATCACCCTCGACGTCACCGAGGAAGTCGCCCAAGGGCTCGAAACCGGTTCACGTCTGGCATTGCGTGACCCCGAGGGTGTGATGCTCGCCGTGCTCACTGTCGGCGACCTGTGGCAGCCGGACCGGGAGGCCGAGGCCGCCAACGTCTTCGGCACCACCGATCCCATCCACCCCGGAGTCGGCCATCTGCTCAACCGGAGCAACCCGTGGTACGTGGGCGGGACCATCGAGGGCATCCAGATGCCCATCCACTACGACTACACCGAACTCCGCCGCGGCCCGAGCCAGGTACGCGACGAGTTCGCCCGTCTGGGGTGGACCGAGGTGGTCGCCTTCCAGACCCGTAACCCGATGCACCGAGCCCACGTCGAGCTCACCATGCGGGCGGCGGCCGAGGTTGGCGCCAACCTGCTCATCCAGCCGGTCGTGGGGATGACCAAGCCGGGGGACGTCGATCACTACACCCGGGTGCGCGCCTACCAGGCTGTCCTCTCCCACTACCCGAAGTTCACCGCCACCCTCTCGCTGTTGCCGCTGGCGATGCGGATGGGCGGTCCCCGCGAGGCCGTCTGGCACGCCATCATCCGGAAGAACCACGGGTGCACCCACCTCATCGTCGGACGTGATCATGCCGGGCCGGGAAGCGACTCTTCGGGCACGCCTTTCTACGGTCCCTACGACGCCCAGGACCTTCTTCGCAAGCACGAAGAGGAACTCGGGGTCCACATGGTGGATTTCAAGATGATGGTCTACCTCCCCGACGAGGACCGCTACATCCCGGTGGACGAGGTGCCGGAGGGGGCGCACACCCTGTCGATCTCGGGGACCGAGCTTCGCCAGCGGCTCGCCGAAGGCCGGGAGATCCCGGAGTGGTTCACCTACCCCGAGGTCGGCCGCGAGCTGCGCAAGACCCACCCACCGCGGTCGCAGCAGGGGTTCACGGTGTTCTTCACCGGTCTCTCCGGCTCGGGCAAGTCGACCATCGCCAACGCGCTGCTGGTCAAGCTGCTCGAGATCGGGGGTCGCCCCGTCACGCTGCTCGACGGCGACCTGGTTCGGAAGCACCTCAGCTCCGAGCTCGGGTTCTCCAAGGAGCACCGCGACCTCAACATCCGGCGCATCGGATACGTCGCCTCGGAGATCACCAAGAACGGTGGCATCGCCATCTGCGCCCCGATCGCCCCCTACGACCAGACCCGCAAGGATGTCCGTGGGATGATCGAGCCGGTCGGCGGGTTCATCCTGGTCCATGTCGCCACGCCGATCGAGATCTGCGAGGAGCGGGACCGCAAGGGCCTCTACGCCAAGGCGCGTGCCGGGATCCTCAAGGAGTTCACCGGGATCTCTGATCCATACGAGGAGCCGGCCGACGCCGAGGTCGTCATCGACACCACTCAGTTCTCACCCGAGGAGGCGGCCAACCAGGTGATGCTCCACCTGGAGCGCCTCGGCTATCTCGCCGCCAACGGCGGGGCGGACTGAGCAGCGGCGGCTCTTGCCGTCGGAGGACCCAATCGAAGTCCCGTCCCCTCCCCCGGGTGACGACAACGGGGGGTCGCGTTGACCTGGGAGGCCTGGTTCACGCTGGCCGTCGTGGTCATCGTCCTCGTCGTCTTGGTGCGCGACCTGGTGGCGCCGGCGGCGGCGATGGTCGGCGGGATGGTGGCGGTGCTGGTCGCCGGGATCGTCACCCCCGAAGAGGCGTTCGCCGGATTCGCCAACCCGGCTCCGATAACGGTCGCTGCCCTGTTCGTTCTGGCCCGCGCCGTCGAGAAGACCGGGGCCCTCACCCCGGTGGTTCGTCTGACGCTCGGCGCGACGGTCGGTGTCCGGCGATCGCTGGCCCGTTTGGTCTTCCCCACCATCGGCCGCCTCGGCCTTTCTCAACAACACGCCGATCGTCGCCATGCTCTTGCCCCAGGTGGAGAAGTGGGCCGAGGAGCGGGGCCGCTCGCCCTCGCTCTACCTGATGCCGCTCTCCTTCGCCGCCCTGCTCGGTGGGGTGGTCACCGTGATCGGGACCTCGACCAACATCGTCGTGTCGGGGCTGCTGGAGAACGCCGGTCAACCCCCCATCGGGTTCTTCGAGATCACCGGAGTCGGGCTTCCCGATCGCGATCGTGGGTGGGATCCTGCTGGTCCTGCTCACCCCGCGGCTGCTCAGGGTGCGCCGGTCGGTCAGACAGGAGGCGGAGGACGACGCCAAGCGGTTCGTCCTCGACATGGTGGTCGATGAGTCCGGCACCCTTGACGGCCGGGCGGTCGAAGCGGGTGGGCTTCGCCATCTCAAGGGAGTTTTCCTCGCCGCCCTCGATCGCGAGGGTGAGGTGATCGCCCCGGTCACTCCCGACACCATCCTGCGCGGCGGTGACGTCCTCCGCTTCGTCGGAATGGCCGATCAGGTGCTCGACCTGCAGGCGTATCCGGGGACTGTCCTCGGCCGAGGAGACCCACCTGCTCGAACTCGACACAAGCCGGGCGCGCTACTTCGAGGCCGTGATCGGTCCCACATCGCCCATGGTGGGCACCACGCTCAAGGAGATCGGGTTTCCGGCAGCGATACCAGGCGGCGGTGGTCGCCATCCACCGGGCCGGGCAGCGGATCGACGCCAAGCTGGGGTCGGTTCCGCTCCGCGTCGGCGACACGCTCCTCCTCATCGCCGACCCGGGTTTCCGCGACCGGTGGCGCGACCGGCGCGACTTCCTGTTGGTGTCGTCAACCGGGGGCACCCCGCCGGTGCCCACCACCAAGGCGATGGTGGTCGGCGCGATAACCCTGGCGATCGTTCTCGCCGCATCGCTCGAAATCATCCCCATCCTCCAGGCCAGCCTGATCGGGGCGGTCGCCCTCGTCCTGTTCGGGGCGGTCACCCCGGGCGAGGCCCGTGACGCCGTCGACCTCGACGTGATCATCGTCATCGCTGCAGCCTTCGGGGTGGCGGCCGCGGTCGAAACGTCCGGGCTCGGCCCAGATCGTGGCCGACGGGATGGTCGATGCCTTCGACTTCTTCGGTCCGATCTGGGGATCCTCGCCGGAGTGGTGGTGGCCACAGTGATACTCACCGCATTGGTCTCGAACAACGCCGCCGCCCTGCTCATGTTCCCGATCGCCGTCGCCGCCGCCACCGGCGCCGGCCTCGAGCCGCGGGGTTTCGCCATCGCAATCGCCGTCGCCAGCTCGGTCGACTTCCTCACCCCGATCGGATACCAGACCAACACGATGGTCTACGGGCCGGGCGGATACCGGTTCGCCGACTACCCGCGGCTCGGGGGCGCCGCTGACCTTGCTCGTGGTGGTGACGCTGGTGGCTCTTGGTCCCGGTCTTTTGGCCGTTTTGAACCAACAGGAGAGCACCAATGAGCAGAGCCGACGACGTTTCCCGCATCGAGCACGCCTTGAAGCTCGCCGCCGATGTCCTCGAAGACTTCACCCCTGGCGAGGTGGCGGCGAGGACAAAGACCGGCGATGACCCGGTGACCGCGGCCGATCTCGCCCTAAACGAGGTGCTCCACCAGGCGCTCCCTCAACCGGGGGAAGGATGGCTGTCGGAAGAGACCGCCGACGACACCTCCAGACTCGGCTGCAGCCGGGTGTGGGTGGTGGACCCCTTGGACGGCACCCGGGAGTTCGTCAGAGGCATACCGGAGTGGTGTGTCTCGGTGTCGCTGGTTGAGGACGGCGTGGCCGTGGCGGGCGGGATCCTCAGCCCGGGGCCGGGCCACCTGATCCTTGGCGCCACCGGGCACGGTGTCACCCTCAACGGCAAGCCCGCAGCGTGCACCGACAGGTCTGCACTGACCGGCGCCCTGGTGCTTGCCAGTCGGAGCGAGGTGAAGCGCGGAGAGTGGGACCGGTTCTTCAGCACCGACATCTCGGTGCGGAACATGGGATCGGTCGCCTACAAGCTGGGGCTAGTCGGCGCCGGTCTGGCCGACGCCACATGGACGCTGGTCCCCAAACACGAATGGGACGTTGCCGCCGGAGCAGCCATCGTCCTCGCCGGTGGCGGGACGCTTCTCACCTTGGATGGAGAGGAACCCCTCTTCAACCGGGAGAACCCCAAGCTGACCGGCTTCGTCGCCACCGCCCCGGGTATCGCGGCCTCTGTGCGGCAGTTTCTCGAGCTCTAGACGGAAGACGGAAGAGCATACGTCGAGAGCTCCGCTCCTCCCCCGCAAGGGGCACTACGATCTGCGCGGATTGGCTGCCGTCTGCCGTCTGCCGTCTGCCGTCTGTTCTTGGGTCACTCCACCACGTAGAGACGACGGTCGGATCGGTTTAGCCGCTCGACGCCATCTGGGGTGACGGCGACGATGTCCTCGATCCTCATCCCCCACTGACCGGCGGCATACAGACCCGGCTCGACCGAGAACGTCATCCCCGGCTCCAGCGGCAGGTCGTTGCCAGCGACGATGTAGGGATTCTCGTGCACCTCGAGGCCGATCCCATGACCTGTGCGGTGAATATAGAGATCTCCCATCCCGGCCTTTTCGATGACGCCCCTGGTCACCGCGTCGATCTCGGCGGCGGGCGTACCTGGTTTGACCGCCTCCACCCCGGTTCGTTGCGACTCCTCCAGCACGCGGTAGGCGGCCTCCACCTCGGCGGGAGGGTCGCCCACCACAAAGGTTCTGGTGGTGTCGGAGCAATAGCCGCCGATCCGGCCTCCGAAATCCACGACGACGGTGTCGCCTCGTTCGATGGTCCGGTCGGTGGGCGTATGGTGCGGCGAGGCGGCGTTCGGTCCGGAGGCGACGATGGCGAACCCCGCGGTGTCGTGCCCCTCTTCAACCGCCCACTCGGCCACCGTCGCGGCGAGTTGACGCTCGGTTCTCTCCGAGAACTTTGTGGCGGCGAGCCGCTCGACCACCCGATCGGTGGCGGCGGCAGCCGACCTCAGCAAGCCGATTTCCTCGGCGTCCTTCCGCATCCGAAGCTTCTGCGTGATCGGTGCCGCCGGGGTGAACCTGGTGTCGGTGAAGGGCATCCTGCAGCCCGAGCAGGAATACCGCCCACGTCTGGTCGCCAACCGCGACCACCCCTTTCCCATCGAGCTCGTCGACCACCATCGAAATGGGTTCATCGGTCTCGTCCCAGGGCCGAATCCCGAACACCTCTGGTTGGGGAGCGACTCGGGGCGCCTCCAGTCGCGGGACCACAAGCACCGCTTCACCATCAACCGGGAGCACCAGCATGGTGAGCCGTTCGGTGAGGAGAGCCTCGTATCCGGTCAGGTAGGGGAGGTCGGCGCCCACCGAGGCAACGAGGGCATCGATCCCAGCTTCGGCGAGGAGGCTCCGGATCCGTTTGGTGCGGGTGGCGTAGTCGTGGCCCATCAATCCAACCTAACGCCCAGAGAGCAGAGCCCGGACCGAGGTGGCCTAGGCCTCCGCCTCCCACGGGATCTGCGGTTCTGGGATTGGCGGCGGCGCCGCCGGCATCTCGGCGCTGTCGGCGAGAGCCCGGAACAGGAAGCTGGCCATCTGTCCTCTGGTGACCGGGTCCGCAGGACAGAACCGGTCGTTCTCCGGGGGATTGCACCCGGTGGTGACGCCGGCGGTGGCAATGAGCTCGATGCTCTTCTCGTGGGTGGAACCGTCGTCGTCGGTGAACTGATCACGACGACCGTCTTCGGAATAGCCGAGAGCCCTGACCAGGAACGACGCCATTTGCTCGCGTGTCACCGGATCATCGGGGCAAAAGCGACCCGGATCGGTCTCGTCGCAGCCCTCGGTCACACCTGCAGTGACGAGCAGGTCGATACTCGTCTCGTGAGTGGAGCCGTCGTCGTCCCAGAAGAGGTCGCCGGCGCCGGGGTCTTCGTACCCCATGGCTCTGACCAGGAAGGATGCCATCTGCGCCCGGCTGACCGGGTAGCCGGGGCAGAAGGTGGTGCCGTCGGCGGTGCATCCCTTCGTGATCCCCTGCGCGGCCAGCCACCTGATCGCTTCGGCGTGCACCGAACCGGCGATATCGAGGAAGGCCACCGGAGGAGTGGTCTCAGGAGGTGCCTTCTTGGGGCTCCCGCCGATCGGCTCGTCGAGCACCGTGGCCGCCAGGAGATGCTTCTGGGGGTCGATCGCCGTGTCGTTGGGACGGTGCAGTTCGAAGTGGAGATGGGGGTCGGTGTCCTCGGCGTTGCCGCTGTCCCCCACCCACCCCACCAACTGACCGGCTTCGACCTCGGCTCCGGGGACGATGCCATCGACCATCCCCCACCCGAGGCCATCGTCGGTGCCCGGGGTGTCGTTGTTGAGGTGGATGTACCAGGACGACCAACCGTCATCGTGGAGCAGTTGGAAGGCGCAGCATTCGTCGCTGACCCACCCGACGGTCCCGGTTGCGGCGGCCACAACCTCGGTCATCTTTGGCGCCAGGATGTCGTTCCCCTCGTGGGTGTGGTCGCCGCGCGGATCGCCGAAGTCGTCGTTGGGGACACCACCGCCGACGAGCGGGAAGTACATCTCGTAAGGCTGGCTCTCGGCGAGGGCGGCGCCCGCAGGCAGGGCGGCGAGGAGGACACCCACCACAAGCGCCAGCACAACTCGACGCATCGCCTCCGCCTCCCTCCCGGCGCACCGTCAGCGTCCTTGAACGCGACAAGAGCCGACTTCTCAGTCGGCTCTCAAAATGATGCGCGCCCGCGCAACCTACCCCCACCGGCCAGTTACCGCAACCGGGACAGCCGGCAGGGTCGGGCGCGTCTCTGTGGGCTCGGAGCGCTGCCTCTGGCGCACGGCTCGAACCCTGGGTTCGATCGATTTAGCGGTACTCGTCGCCGCGGTGGAGGAATGCGGCCATCTGGCCGCGGGTCACCGCCAGGTCGGGGCAGAACCAGGTGTCGGCGCAACCCCGGGTGATCCCGGCGGCGGCAAGACGGTTGATCGCGGCACGGTGCACCGAGGTGTCGATGTCGGTGAAGCCGAACGAAGGCGCCGATGGGAGATCGAGGGCGCGATCGAGGAAGGTCGCCATCTGGGCCCTTGTCACCGACTCCAGTGGGCAGAACTGGTCATTGGCCGGAGGGTTGCACCCCAGCGTGATCCCGGCCTGGGCGAGACGGTCGATCTCGGACTCGAACAGGCTCCCGTCGTCATCGACGAACCAATCCCCGGACCGGGGTCGGTGAGACCCAGATAGCGCACAAGGAACGCCGCCATCTGGCCCCTCGTCACCGACTCGGTCGGGCAGAACATCGTCCCCTCGGGGTTGCAGCCCTCGGTGACCCCTTCGGCGAGGAGCCACTCGATGTCCTCGTAGAACACATATCCGACCGGGACATCGGTGAAGCTGGCACCAACCGGCTGCGGTCCGGCCATGATCGTGACCTGGGCGGTGTCGATCCCGCCCCTGCCGTCGGTGACCTTGAGCCTCACACGGTGTGCTCCTGGGTCGGCGAAGGTGCGGCTCGGCTTGCTCGCCGTCGAATCGTCGTAAGCCCCGTCGCCGTCGAGATCCCAGCGGTAGGAGAGGGAGTCGCCGTCGGGGTCGTGCGAAGCCGTCCCGTCGAACCGAACCTTGAACGGCACGATCCCGGAGTTGTCGTTGCGTCCTGATGACCGCAACCGGCTCCTTGTTGGCCGGGGGCGGGGCCGTGAAGCGGGCGGTGTAGGTCTTGTCGGAGCCGGGCACGACCAACTCGTGGGCACGAGCCTTGCCGTCCGACCACGAGGCGAACTTGTAGCTGATCCCACCCTTGGCCTGTGGTGTCTCCACGCTCACCGAGATCGTCGAGCCGACGGCGAACTCGAGCGTCTCCGGTGCCGGGTAGGTGGCGGAGCCCACCGTCACCTTCAGGTCCACGGGGCTGGTGGCAAAGGTGAGGTCAACCAGCTTCGGATTGAGCCGCCTGGTCACCGGATCGGAGGTGGCCCCGTTCGAGTCGGTGACGGTGAGCGTCATCTCCACCCACGAGAAGTACTCATGGTCAGGGAAGACGAAGCTCCCGCCGGTCACGTCCTCGACCGTCTGCAGCGGATGGACATGGCAGTCAGCTGGGGTTGATCCGGGCGCAGTGGTGGATATCGAACTTCCAGGAGAAGGCGCTGGCCGGGAGCGTCCCGTCCTGGGCGTCGGTGCCGGTACCGGCATATGTCACCGTCTGGCCCACGGCGAATTCGGACCCTGTCGCCGGCGACGTGATGGTGGCGGTCGGCGGGGTGTTGCCGACGTCGATGGTGACGCTCGTCGATGTCCCTGCGCCTTGGACGCGTCGCGAACCCGCAAGCTGGACGGTGCGCAGCCCAAGCCGTGGGGTAGGTGAAGGTCGGGGTGACGTGGGACCGGTGCTGCCGGGACCATCGCCGTGTTGAACAACCCGTCACCGTTGAGGTCCCAGGTGTATGTCAGGGGGTCGCCATCGGGGTCGGTCGAGCCCGAGCCGTCGAATTGGACGGTGAGCGGCGCCGCCCCGAACTCGGGCGTCGGCCTGGGCCTCGGCGGTAGGGGCGTTGTTCCCCGGCCCTTCGGTGAACCGGACCCGCTCCACCGTGCCGGCGACGATGTCCACATAGAAGAGGTCGCCGTCGGGACCGATCTCGAGGTTCACCGGAACGGCGCCGGTGACGAACCGCTGGACGGTGTTGGTGGCGGGTAGGCCACTGCTTCCAGGCGAGCATGGCGAATATGCAGCCGCGCGAGTAGTCGGAGAAGAAGAGGGCTCCGTCGTATTCGTCCGGGTAGTCGCCGCCCTCGTAGAAGGCCATCCCGGAGATCGAGCTGGTGGCGTTGCTGCACCCCCCGGCCAGCGGCTGACCGTGCTGGTAGGTGAAGTAGGGAGCGGTCACCGCCCCGGGCGAGTCGTACAACCCCTCGCAGATGTTGTTGTTCAGCCCGTCGTAGCCGGGCTGACGGCGCCATTGCCCTCGTAGCAGGGCCACCCGAAGTTCCGCACCTGTGCGGTCGGGTTCTGATGGCGGTCGATCTCCTCCCAGGCGGCCCACCCGACATCGCCGATCCAGAGTTCGTTGGTCCCGGGCCGCACGGTGAAGCGGAACGGGTTGCGCAGGCCGTAGGCGACGATCCGGTCGTCGCCGGCACCGCCCGGGTTGCCGGAGAAGGCGGCGCCGGTGTCGGGGTTCACCCGCAGGATCGACCCGTCGAACGTGGCCGAGTCGCCGAGGACACGGGGGTCCTGGCTGCGGATGGCACCACCCTGGCTGGTGGCGGGCTGTTGCTGCCCCCGACAGGAACCGGGGCGTCGCCGCACGGGTTCCTCGGGATTCCCCGCCCGAAGAACTGTCCGTAGTCGGCGATGATGAAGCTGGCGCCATCGCCGGCGCCGACGTACAGCTCACCGTTGGGGCCGAACTCGATGGTCCCGATCGAGTGGCTGGTGAACTGCTGGCACCAGTTGCCGGCGATGAGGGTCTGCTCGGTGCCGGCAACCACCGTGTTGGTCGGGGTGATCTGGAAACGGAAGAGCCGGCCGTCGGCCATGCAGCCGCCGCGTTGCCGCGGGCAGTCGTCGCTGTAGGTGTACCCGTCGTGGACCCGGGTGTGGAGCCCGTAGACCCAGGGCTCGGCAGGGAAGTTGGGGTCGAGAGCCAGCCCGAGGAACCCACGGTCGAGGTAGTCGTAGGTCGGAGTGGTACCTGGGAGCTGGATGGTCGTTGGCGTGGCGTCGTCGAGTGAGTCGAACACCTTGATCCTCCCCGCCTTCTCGGCGACGAAGACCCGGCCATCCGAACTGAACCTCACCGCGGTGGGGACATTCAGCCCCGAAAGCTCTGTCACCACCTCGAACCCGGTCTGGACCGGATCGCCCAGCGTTTCCACCGGAGCAGCAGCCGTGGCACGAGAGGTCGAAGAGGACGAGGAGGGAAGCCCCATGTCGCCACCCTCCGGGGCCTGCTGCAGGGTGGCCCCGGTGAGGAGCGCAACAGCGACAAGCGCGATGACCGGCGCCATCACGAACCGTTTTCTCAACATTCCCCGCACCTCTGAACCGGAAGTTCGACGATCTGGATGCCGCGCCCGAGCGAACGGGCATCGGCCGACGGGGCATGAGTCCCCCTCACCCCGATTATCGGCCGAATGGCGTCCGAATTGAAGCCGATCAGTACCGATATGTCAGCGGCGCGGGCCGAGCGCTACCGGGAACCGGCGGTGGCGAGGCGCCCTGCAATGAGTCCTTGGCGTGGTAGGAGGATCGCACCAATGGGCCCGACTCGACATGCGGGATCCCGATACCTTCCCCAAATTCCTTATACATGGCGAACTCATCGGGATGGACATAGCGGTGGACCGGCCGATGTCTCGCCGTGGGGCGCAGGTACTGGCCGATGGTGACGATGTCCACGCCCACCGCCCGCAGGTCGGCCAGAGCGCCGAGCACCTCTTCTGCGGTCTCCCCCATCCCCACGATCAGCCCCGACTTGACCCGGGCCGACGGTTCGATCCAGCCGGCCCGAGCCAGCAGAGCCAGCGACCGGCCATAGCTGGCGGCGGTCCTGACGTCGCGCTGCAACCGCAAGCACCGTTTCCGTGTTGTGGTTGAGGACCTCAGGGTGCTCGGCCATCACCGTCTCCAGCGCCACCCTGTCGCCTTTGAAGTCGGGGATGAGCACCTCGACGGCACACTCCGGCGAGCGGCGACGGATCTCGCGGATGGTCGAGGCGAAGATGGCCGAGCCCCCGTCATCGAGGTCATCTCGGTTGACCGAGGTGACCACGGCGTGGCTCAGACCCATCTTGCTGACCGCATCCGCCGCTCGGAATGGCTCGAAGACGTCGAGCTCGGTGGGCTTGCCGGTGGTGACGTTGCAGAAACCGCACGCTCGGGTGCACCGATCCCCGAGGATCATGAGGGTGGCGGTCCCCATCCCCCAGCACTCGAAGATGTTGGGGCAGCCGGCTTCTTCGCAAACCGTGTGCAGCTCCAGGCCGCGCATCAGCTTCTTGAGCTGGAGGTATCCGTCGTCCATCCGCGCCTTGACCTTCATCCACTCCGGCCGCGGCGGCTCACCGGGGAGACGGCCCCCGATCAGTACCGGCTCCTCCGACCTCCGCTCCGGTGAGAAGGTGCCGGCGGCGAGAAGTCGATCCACCTCGAATCGGCGATCGCGACCCTGTCCCCGGGTGAAGGCGCCGAGCTGGACCTCGCGGCGTTCGTACCCGAACACCTCGGCGAATCGGGGGACGACCAGGTCGATCGACTTCCTCGAGCGAGACACGGCGACCGCACAGCGAGCGGAGCGAGGTGACGGGACGATCTGAGATCCCGCACGGGTGCATGTGCCCGAAGAAGCCCAGGTCGGGATCGACGTTGAGGGCGAACCCGTGCATCGAGACACCCCTCGAGACCCGGACGCCGATGGCCGCCACCTTGCCGTCTTCGGTCCACACTCCGGTGTAACCCGGCTCGGTCCAAGCGGATACACCAAGGTCGGAGAGCGCAGCGACGAGCGCCTGCTCGATGCGGCGGACGTGGGGGACGATCTGCTTGGGGTCGGTCAGCCCGACGATCGGGTAACCGACGAGCTGGCCCGGCCCGTGGTAGGTGACATCCCCACCGCGGTCCACCCGATGCACCTCTGCGCCGAGCGACTGCAGCGACTCCTCGGGAACGAGCAGGTTGGAGCCGTCGCCGTTGCGGCCGACCGTATAGACGTGGGGATGCTCGAGCAGCAGCAGGTAGTCATCCGGGGTGCGCCCCTCCACCCGACCCTCCCACAGACGCCCGCTGCAGGTCCCATGCCTCCAAGTAGGGAAGCCGGCCCAACCAGCGAACCCGCAGAAGAGGCTGCGCAGGCGGATCGGGCTCCGTCCCCTCCGCAGGGAGGGAAGGGGTTCGCTGCGGAGGGCGGTTAGCCGGCGCTCGGCCCCAGTCACTCCCCTCCGCTCGCTGCGCTCGTCAGACGCTCCCCCTCACCGGGGAGGCAAACCATGGCTCTTCATGCGAGCTCTTGGGTCCAGTCCCAGGTCTGGAGGTTCTCCTTGATCCGGCCGAGGAACATCACCGCCGTGCTCCCGTCAAAGGCGCGGTGGTCCCAGCTCAACCCGAGATACCCGATGTGGCGGATAGCGATGCCGTCCTGGCCATGCTCGTCGGTGATCACGACCGGCCGCTTGGCGACGGTGTCGGTGGAGAGGATCCCCACGTTGGGGACATTGATCACCGGCGCCGACATGAACGAGCCGAAGGGTCCGGGGTTGGTGATGGTGAAGCTGGAGCCGATCACGTCGTCCGGCTCGAGCTTTCCGTTCCTCGCCTTGTCGGCGAGCTCGCGTACCCGGCGGGCGACGGCGACCAGCCGGAGCTCGTCGGCGTCGCGGATGGTGGCGACGATGAGCCCCTTCTGATCGAGGTCTATGGCGATCCCGAGGTTGATCCGGTCGTGGAACACCGCCTTGCGCTGCTCGAGGTAGTAGGAGCTGTTGACCACCGGGAAGGCGCGCAGGGCGTCGATCGTGGCCCTGGCGATGAACGGCAGGTAGGTGAGCGAGAAGCCCTCACGCTGCTTGAACGTCTCACGGTGCTCCTGACGGACCCGCTCCACCGCCTCGAAGTCGACCTCGACCGAGGTCCACACATGAGCGGCGGTCTGCTTGGCCCGGATCATGTTCTCGCCGATGCGGACACGGAGCCGGTCGAGGTCCTCTACCCGATCGCCGGGACCGCTCGGCACCTCGCCCGTAGCGGCCGCGGGGGCCGCAGCGGGTGCCGGCGCTGCCGGTGCTGCCGCGGGCGGGTGCTGCCGGCGCCTCACCCGGTGCCGGTGCGGTGGTGATCGCCGCCGGCGCTTCGGCCGGTTCCTGCGCCAGATAGGCCTCGACGTCCTGTCGGGTGATCCGCCCCCCCTGCCCGGTCCCCGGGACCGTCGCCAGGTCGAGACCGTGCTCGCGAGCCAGTTTGCGGACAACGGGTGAGAGGACTCGGCGCATCCCGTCGCCCTCGCCACCTCCGTTCCCCCCAACCGGGTACGCCGACGGGGACGGCTCCTCGGTGGGAGGTGCTGTTGTTTCCTTCTCCCCCGCTGTCGCCTCAACATCTGCCGGGGCCTCTTCGGGAGCAGATTCCTCGGCTGCAGGCGCTTCCTCGGTGCTCGGCGGCAGGTGCTTCCTCGGTGGCAACCTCATCCTCGGCTGCCTGATCCTCGGTCCGGCCAGCCTCATCGGACACTGCCTCACCGGACGGAGCCTCTTCCGGTGCCGCCTCCGCCCCGGGAGCTTCCTCCTCGGCCGTCGGCTGCTCGGTCGTCTCCTGTCCCGAATCCGTCTCCTCGCCGGCTTCGCCGATCACCACCATGGCGGTGCCGACTGCCACCGTCTCACCTTCGGGAACGAGGATCTCGAGGATGGTGCCCGCCGCAGGCGAAGGCACCTCGGTGTCCACCTTGTCGGTGGATATCTCCACCAGGACCTCGTCGGCGGCGACGGTGTCGCCCACCTGCTTGGCCCAGCGGAGGATGGTGCCCTCGGTGACCGTCTCTCCCAGTTGCGGCATGCTCACGGTGGTCGCCATCTCGCAGGTCTCCTCTACTCCTGGGTGGTGGTCAATGCAAGCCTCTGACCGCTCGCCGCCAGCAAGGACTCCCCGACGGCCTCGGACAGCGACGGATGGGCGTGGATGAAGGCTGCAGCCTCTGCGGGCAGCGCCTCCCATCCCACGATGTACATCAACTCGTGGATCATCTCACCGGCGTGGGGCCCAACCACCGAAGCGCCGACGATGGGCCCGTCGCGCTGGGCGATGATCTTGACCATCCCCTGGTTCTGGCCGATGATCTGCGCCCGCCCGACACCGACGAAGCTGTGGTTGTGGGTCTCGACCTCGATCCCGGCTTCGGCTGCCTGGGGCTCGGTGAGACCGACCTCGGCCATCTCGGGATGGGTGTAGGTGACCCGAGGGATGGCGCGGTAGTCGACCGGCTTCTCCTCACCGGTGGCGAGATGCGTCACCGCGGCGATCGCCTCGGCGAACCCGGCATGGGCCAACTGCGGCGTGCCCGCCACGATGTCACCCACGGCGTAGACGCCCGGCGCCGCCAGCATCGTCTGCGGATCGACGGTTATGAAGCCTCGGTCCGGGGTGATCCCCACCGTGTCGAGCCCGATGTTCTCGGTGACCGGACCCCTGCCCACCGCCATCAGGGCGGCGTCGGCCTCGACGGATGTTCCGCCGGCGGTCACCATCACCGACGACTCGCCAATCTTGGGCGCCTCTACCGAGGCTCCAAGCGAGAACTTGACGCCCCGCCTGGAGAGCAGCTTCTGCAACTCCTTGGCGGCGTCGGGATCGGCGCCGGGGATGATCTGTTCCATCAGCTCGAAGACGTGGACCTCGCTGCCGAGGTCGACCAGCAGCGAGGCGAACTCACAACCGATCACCCCGGCTCCGACGATGACAACCCGATCGGGCCTGCTGGGCCAGTCGAGGGCATGGTCGGAGCTGACGATCCGGTCCCCATCGATCTCCCACCCCGGGATCGACCGGGGGACCGAGCCGGTGGCGACGATCACGTGTCGATCCCTCGACAACCTGCTCGCCGTTCTCGCCGCTCACCACCACCTTGCCGGCGCCGTCGAGCCGCCCGGTACCCCGGATGACCTCGACCTTGCGCTGTTTGAGCAGCCCGGCGAGGCCGCGGACCAATCGGTCAACGATGGCGTTCTTGCGTTTGAGCCCCGCCTCCCAGTCGAAGCCGGCCTCGCCGGGAAGCGTCACCCCGAATTCGGCGGCGCTCTTGACGGTGGTCATGACCTCTGCCGCCTGAAGCCAGGTCTTCGCCGGGATGCACCCACGGAGGAGACAGGTCCCACCGACCCGCTCCTCCTTCTCCACCAGTGCCACGGAGAGCCCGAAGTTGTGGGCGTACAGGGCGGCGCCGTAACCGGCAGGCCCGCCACCGATGATTACGACGTCGTGCAAGATCCCTCCGAATCGGCTGGACGCCGAGCCTAGTGAGACCCTGGATATTGGTCTGATGCCCCGACGCTCGACGGCTACCCTCCCTGACTCCCCACCCAGGGTTGGCAGCAACGTCCACTCTGAGCGTTCGCTAGTCGACGGAACGCCGAGGCCCGGTGGCTCAGGATGCGCTTCAAGCCACTTCGATCCGATGCCGATAGACCGACCAAGGGGTGGGGTCGAGTCTTCTCAATTGAAATGGAGCGGGGGAATGTCTGTTCGCCGTGTATTGGTCTGTCTCGTCGCGCTCGCGATCGCTGTGGGCGTGCTCCCCGGGACCGCCATGGCGGCTTCGCCCACCGCCCCCTCACCCGTCGCCCCTGCCCAGGACTCCACTCAACCCACCCGCTGACCCGCTTCGGTTGGCGGACACCGACAGCACCAGCCCATACGCCGCTCTTCGTGAGGCTCCGTCGATCGCACCGCTGGCGGTGACGGATCCCGAGTTCGAGGAGCAATCTGCCTTCACCGGGCTCGACCTGCCCACCGTCGTCCGCTTCGCCGCGGACGGCCGTGTCTTCGTCGGGGAGAAGGGCGGGAAGGTCAAGGTGTTCGATTCGATGTCCGACACCACGGCCACCACCGTCATAGACATTTCCGCCGAGACCTACGGGTGGTGGGACCGGGGGATGCTCGGGATGGCGCTCGACCCGAACTTCCCAGCCGAGCCATGGGTCTACCTGCTCACCACGACCTACCGCGGCCGCGACTATGCCGACGACTGTCCGTACGCCACCGACCTCGACGCCGGCTGCATGGCCGACGGGCGGGTGGTGCGCTATCAGGTGTCGCCGACCAACGTCGCCAGCAACCGTCAGGTGCTCCTCGAGGGCAACTGGTGCCAGCAGTACCCGAGCCACTCGATCGGGACCGTCGAGTTCGGGACCGCCGGCGAGCTCTACGTCGGCGCCGGCGACGGGGCCAGCTTCAACTTCAGCGACTACGGCCAGGGTGGGGGACGAAACACCGACACCCCGAAGAACCCGTGCGGTGATCCTCCCGTTCCCGGTCGGTGGCACGCAGCAGGCGACCACCGGTCAGGGCGGCGCTCTGCGCAGCCAGGACCTCCGCACCGCGGGCGATCCGGTGAACTGGAACGGCGCCATCCTGCGGGTCGACCCGGATACCGGCCAGCCCCTTCCCAACAACCCACTCGTCGGGCAGGGAAGCGCCGACGACGACCGGGTGGTGGCCTACGGGTTGCGCAACCCATTCCGCTTCACCGTCCAGCCGGGCACCGGCGAGCTGTGGATCGGGGACGTCGGCTGGGGCACCTGGGAGGAGATAAACCGCCACCAGAACCCCACGCAGACGGTCCGCAACTTCGGCTGGCCCTGCTACGAGGGAAACGCCCGCCAGAGCGGGTATGACTCGCTCAACAACAACGTGTGCGAGACCATGTACGGCGACGCCACCGCCCACACCCCGCCGGTTCTCCCCTGGAACCACTCGAGCTCGTTGGCGGGATGCGGCGGCGGCTCGAGCTCGGTGGCCGGGCTCGCCTTCTACGAGGGCGGCAGCTACCCCGACGCCTACGACGGGGCGCTGTTCTTCTCCGACTTCTCCCGGCAGTGCATCTGGGTGATGTACCCCGGTAGCGGTGGCGTGCCCAATCCGGCGACCGTCGAGCTTTTCGCCAGCCAGGTGGGCACTGTCGGGCTCGAGATCGGGCCAGGCGGTGACCTCTTCGCCGTCGACCACTTCGGCGGCCGGATCATCCGATACCGCTACACGGTCGACCCTGAGAACACCGCACCGGTCGCCGCAGCATCGGCCAACCCCACCTCGGGCGCCTCCCCGCTCACCGTCAACTTCAGCGGCACCGGCTCCACCGACGCCGATGGCGATCCGCTCACCTACGACTGGGACCTCGACGGCGACGGCGCCTTCGACGACGCCTCGGGGGCGACTCCGCAGTTCACCTATGTCACGCCGGGAATCCACACCGCGACCCTTCGGGTGAGCGATGGGCGCGGCGGGACCGACACCGCACAGACGGCCATCACCGTCAACCCGGCCAGCGGGTCCGGCGACGGCTACCTGACTCTCCCCGGGACCGCCGGGGTGGACATCTCCTCAGCGCCCTCGCCCACATTCGACATCACCGGTGATCTCGACCTGCGCGCCGATGTCGCCCTGAACGACTGGGACTCACCGTCGGGCAAGTTCGTCTCCAACCTGATCACCGGCACCGGCGCCCAGGGCTACGAGCTGATGCTCAACGGAACCACCAAGGGCCTCCGACTCGCCTGGGTGGACGGGGGCGGCACGGTCCGCGTGGCCAACTCGACCGTGGCCCTACCCGTCACCGACGGACAGCGGCTCCAGATCCGCGGCGTGCTCGACGTCAACAACGGAGCGGGCGGCCACACCGTCAGCTTCTTCTACCGCACCGATACCACCCCCGACCTGGAGGCCGATACCGGTTGGACCCAGCTCGGCGGTGCGGTCAACACCGGAACCGGCACCACTTCGGTCAACCCCGGGGACCAGGAGATGGTGCTCGGGGGGCGGGTCCTCCACGACGTCGAGTTCTGGTCGGGCCGCTACTACGCGGCCTCGATCATCAGCGGGACGACCGGCAGCGGCCAGGTGCGGGCCGACCTCGACTTCGGCACCACCGGCCAACTCACCTCGACCCCACCCGACTACTCGGAGTGGACCGACACCCCGGGCAATGTTTGGAATGTCAACGGGACCGGTTGGGGATACGTCCTCGGCGCCAACCAACCGCCGACCGCGGTGCTCGGGGCCAATCCCCAGTCCGGCCCGACCCCGCTCCAGGTGAGCTTCACCGCATCGTCTTCCACCGACCCGGATGGCGATCCGCTCAGCTACGCATGGGACCTCGACGGCGACGGCCAACTCGACGACTCCACGGCTAGCGGCACCGCAGTTCACCTACGCCACACCCGGCAGCTACCCGGTGACGCTTCGGGTCAGCGACGGCCGCGGCGGGGTCGACACCGACACGGTCACCATCGACGCCACCGACGGAAACACCGCCCCCACCGCCACCATCACCACCCCCGACGGCAGCGCCCTTTGGAAGGTGGGCGACACCATCAACTTCACCGGCACCGCCTCCGATCCGAACGAGACGCTCGGTGCCTCCTCGATGAGCTGGCGGCTGGTGATCCACCATTGCGCCCACAACGAGCCGACCGACTGCCACCAGCACGGGATCAACGACTGGAACGGCATCGCCGGCGGCTCCTTCGTGGCTCCCGACCACGAGTACCCGTCGCTATCTCGAGCTGTCGCTCACCGTGACGGACTCGGGCGGCAAGACCGGGACCGACTCGGTCCGCCTCGACCCTCGCACCGTCGAGCTCACCTTCGAGAGCGCCCCGGTCGCCGGGCTCGCCCTCTCGGTGGGGGCATTCGCCGAACGGACGCCTTTCACCCGAGAGGTGATCGTCGGGTCGGCCAACTCGGTGACCGCAGTCAACCCACAGGCAAAGGAAGGCGTGGTCTACGGCTTCGACTCGTGGGCCGACGGTGGAGCCGAGAGCCGATTGATAATCGCCCCGGCCGCCGACACCACATACCGGGCCGTGTTCCAGGGAGCGCCCCAGGAGCAGGACGGATATCTCACCCTCCCCGGAGCGGCAGGGACCGACATCACCGCTCCGGCGGGACCCAACTTCGACGCCATCACCGGGACCCTCGACATCAGGGCCGATGTCGCCCTCGACAACTGGTCCACCTCCAACGCCAAGTTGATCTCGAACCTGCGGACCTCGAGCCTCGGATCGGCCGAGGGCTATGAGCTGATCCTCGACGGGACCACGCGGCAGGCTCCGCCTCGCCTGGGTCAACTCGGCAGGCACGCTCCAGACGCGCACCTCGACCGTCGCCGTCCCGGTGGCCGACGGCCAGCGGATCCAGTTGCGCGCCACGCTCGAAGCCGACAACGGTGCCGGCGGCCACACCGTGACGTTCTTCACCAGGAGCGACGTGGAAAACGAGCTGTTCAACCACTCTGGCTGGACCGAGTTGGGCACCGCGGTCACGACCGTCGGGGATAACCACCGTCCGGCCCGGCGACAGGGACATGGTGCTCGGCTCCCGGTTCGACCATGCCGCCGGGTTCTGGTCGGGGCGCTATTACGCGGCGATGCTGATCAACGGGATCGGCTTCTTCGGCCAGGTGGTGGCCAACCCCGACTTCAGGACGACCGCCCAGCAGGGCACGATCCCGCCGGACTATTCCGGGTGGACCGACGGTGTCGGCAATCCCTGGACGGTGGCCGGCGACGGCTGGAGCTACACGATCGGCGGGCCAAACCGCAGCCCGGTCGCCGCGCTCACCGCCAATCCCAACCAGGGTGAGGCACCGCTGACGGTCTCGCTCGATGCAACCGGCTTCCACCGATCCCGACGGGCACTCCCTCACTTACGACTGGGACCTCAACGGCGACGGACAGTTCGGCGACGGCGACGGCATCTACGATCCAGACCACCTACCCCGCAGGTACCCACAACCCCACGGTGCGGGTGGACGACGGACATGGCGGCACGGACACCGCCTCGGTCACGGTCACCGTCACCGAGGCGCCGCCCGGAGGCGTCGGCCACATCCAACTGCCTGGCCTCGCCGGCACCAGGGTGCAGACGCCCGACACCGCCGCCCTCGACATCACCGGCGACATCGATCTGCGCGCCGATGTCGCCCTCGACAACTGGGCCACTTCCAACGCCAAGCTGGTGTCGAAGTTCCCGGGCGCCTACGAGCTCATGCTCAACGGGACCACGAGACAGCTCCGGGTCGGGTTCGCCCGCGCCGTCGGCGGGGCGCAGACGGTGAACTCGACCGTCGCCCTGCCCGTCGCCAACGGCGACCGGCTCCAGGTGCGCGCCACGATCGACATTGACACCGCGGCCAAGAACACCAAGGTCACCTTCTGGTACCGGACCGATGTCACCGCCAACCTGACCAACTCCACCGGCTGGACCCAGCTTGGAGCGGTCGTCACCAGGAACGGCGCGGTCGCCATCGCCAACGGGGCCAACGCCCTCTCGCTGGGCGCCGGGACCCGATGGGGCTGGTCCCTGGGCGGGGGACTTCTACCAGGCCGCGGTCCTCTCCGGGATCGGGGGCACCCCAGCCGCCGCCCTCGACCTGCGGACACCGGCACAGGCGACCGCGCCCGACTTCTCGGAATGGACGGATGGAGCCGGCCGCGCCTGGGACGTGCTCGGCACGGGCTGGGTGTACGACCCGGGGACTCCGAACACGGCGCCCAACGCCATCCTCAGCGCCAACCCCCAGTCGGGGACGGCGCCGCTCACGGTGAACTTCAACGCCTCCACCTCGACCGACCCCGACGGCGACGCTGCTCACCTTCGCCTGGGACCTCGACGGCGACGGGCAGTTCGACGACGGCAGCGGCCCACCGCCACCCACACATACGCCGAGGGCACCCACCACCCCGCGGTGGAGGTGAACGATGGGCGGGGCGGGACCGACACCGCCACCGTCACCATCGTGGTCAACGCACCGACAGGGCCGGGTGGCGTGAGGTTCAACGGCGGCGCCGGGGCAGTCATCACCACCCCTGACCGGGCCCTGCTCGACATCGCCGGCGACCTCGACATCCGCGCCGACGTGGCGCTGGACGACTGGAACGACGACGGGGCACGCCTCGTCTCGAAGGGGACCGCCTACGAGCTGTCTCTCAACGGCACCACCGGCGGGTTGCGTTTCGCCTGGACCCGACGCAACGGGTCGCCGTCGGCGGTCACCTCCACGGTCCCGCTACCCGTCGCCGACGGGGGTCGGATCCAGGTGCGGGTCACCTTCGACGGGGTCACCCCCCCGCCGAGGTTGAGCGCGGTCACCTTCTGGTACCGGACGGCAACCTCCACCGAGCTCTCCTCCAACAGCGGGTGGACCCAGCTCGGGTCGGTGGTCACCGCCGCCCAAACCGGACAGCTGGCGGTCAACGCCACTGCCCTGGCCCTCGGGGCGACACCCGACGGCACCTCCGGCAACTGGGCGGGTGAGTACCACGCCGCCCTGGTCCTCTCCGGGATCGCCGGGACCGCCGTGGCCTCACCCGACTTCCGCGACCTCGACCAGCTGACCAGCACCCCACCCGACTACTCGCGCTGGACCGACCCCAACGCCAACGCCTGGACCATCACCGGTTCCGGCTGGGGGTACGTGGCGGGATAGCAACCGATCTCCTCCCCCGCCGGGGGGAGTACCCGCGCCGGAGCGGCGGGGAGGGGGGCTGGCTCACTCCCAAGGTGCGAACCGCGTGTCGCACCGTTGGGAGCTCGCAGCCCCCCTACCCGCTCCTCCGCAGCGGGGTCCTCCCCCCGCGGGGGACAGAGAGTGACTCATAAGACCGGAATCGCCGCCGAGATGATCTTCCTGAAGTCGTCGTGGGAGCGGCGGGTGGTCTCGAGGACGCGGTCGAGGGCGATGGGGGCGGCGATCCCGGCAGACATGGTGGAGACGAAGGTGAAGGCGACGATCGCCATCCCGGCGTGATACCCAGCCATCACCTCGGGGAGGAAGCTGTTCGATGACACCGAGCAACCGGCGGACTGCGCCAGTCTGATCTCGGCAGGGGTCTCGAAGCTGGGTCCCATCCAGTAGCCGGCCACTCCGGTTCCCAGCGGGACCCCGGCGTCGGTGGAGGCGGCACATACCGCGGCGGTGCGCTCGGCGTCGTACAACTCGGCCATCGAAAGGTAGGGCGTCGGCCACCCGCCACCCTCGCGCTCTGTCGACAATGGGTTGAACCCGGAGAAGTTGATGTGGTCGCTGAAGGCGAGGAACTCGCCGGGACCGAGGTCGCCCCGCATCGATCCCGAGTTCGCCGAGTAGAGAAGGGCCCGGCACCCGGTCCGGGCAAGGGTGCGGGCAGGGATCCCCGCCTGCTCCCAGGTTGCGCCGTCGCAAGGGAGGACCTTTGCCTTGACCGCCGCCACCACCCGGTCACCAAGCCGGCCGACCTCGACTTCGTTGACGTGGCCCGGGATCGCGCTCGGTCGAAAACCGGGCAATTCCTCGAAGGGGATGGTCACCCTGTCGGCAAGGACATCGGTGCACGGGGCGAACCCTGTGCCACAGATCAGCCCTACATCCGGCCGGAAGCCCGCTCGCTCCACGATGACCCGGGCGGCGCGCTCGGCCGTCTCCAGGGTGTCCATGAGGGACCGGAGTGTATCGTGGCCGCCTTCGTCGATCCGGGGAGTAGGGACCATGCGCAGGATCGGTTGGGCGTTGGCGTTGATGCTGGTAGCGGCGGCATGCACCGGCTCGGGGACCGGCGAGACGACCGTTTCGGAGAGCACGGTCGCGACGCCGTCCGAGACCACTACCGCAGCCACCGAGACCACTCCCGGGGCCTCCGAGACCACGGTCGGCGCCACGGAGACCACCGTGGCAGCCACGCCGACGACTGCCGCCGCAGGCGAGGCGCAACAGGGCGGCAGCCTCCAGTTGGTGGCACTCAACGACCTGGCCTCGCTCGACAACAGCCAGGCGGTGTCGACCATCGACTACGACATGACGGCCGGCGCCCTCTACGAGGGTCTGTACCACTTCAACTCGGCAGGCGAATTGGAGCCGGGGTTGGCCACCGGGCCCCCCGAGATCTCCGACGATGGGCTCGTCTACACGTTCACCATCGAGGAAGGCGCCATGTTCGCCGGTCCCGACTTCGAGCCACGGGCGGTGACCGCCGACGACGTCGCCTACGGGATGATCCGGGCGCTCGACCCCAACACGGTTCCAGCTCAATCATGGGGCGCGGGCTACTTGTTCCCCATCGAGGGCGCAGAGGCCTTCGCCAACGGCGAGGCCGACGAGGTGTCGGGGATCGAGGTGATCGACGACCAGACGCTCCAGGTGACGCTCGCCGCCCCAACCACCACGTTCATTTTCGGTCTCACCATTGCCACCAGCTGGCCGGTGCCCCAGGAGGCGGTCGAGGATCGGGGCGAGGACTTTGCCAGCAGTCCGGTGGGAGCCGGCCCCTTCTACCTCCAGGAATGGAACCGGGGCTCGGACGTCACCATCGTGCGCAACCCCGGGTTACGTCGACCCCGATCTCCCCTACCTGGACGAGATCCGGATCGACCTGGGGGTGGACGAGAACACCCAGGTTCTCCGTCTCGAGAACGGTGAGGCGGACGGCGTGTTCGAGCAGTTCTCGCTGTCGCCCCAGGCCATCAGGCAGCTCGAGCAGAGCGACGCCATCACCATCTCCGAGTCGGTCGGACCGCGCATCTTCTATCTGGCGCTCAACAACGACGGCATATTCGGCTCCAAGGAACTGCGGATGGCGGTGGCGCATGCGCTCAACAAGGACTTCATCGCCCAGTTCGGCGACCTGGCCCAGCCATGGAACCAGCTGATGTCATCGACCACCGCCCAGTCCGATCCGGAGGGGACGACGGTGTACGAGCACGACCCGGCGGAGGCTGCCCGTCTGGTGGAGGAGTCCGACTACGACGGGACTCCGGTCAAGATCGTCTACGACGTCTCCGACCCGTATACCTCGGCCAACTCGACGTCGCTGGCGCAGGACCTCGAGGCGGCAGGCTTCACGGTGGACCTCCAGGGGTTGCAGCAGACCGAGTTCTTCACCGCTATCTACGACCCGGCGCTTTACGACATCTCGTCGACCTACTGGAGCGCCGACTACCCCGACGCCCAGGACTACATCTCGACCAACTTCATCTGCGGCACCATCGACATCCTCAACATTTCCCGCTTCTGCGACGAGTCGATCGACGAGGATTTCTTCGCCACAGAATCGATGGAGTTCGGCCCGGAGCGTGATGCCGCCCTGCTCGACGTGCAGCAGCGGCTCATCGACGAGGTCGCCGGGGTCCCGGTGATGGAGGTGACGCCCCGGGTGCTCCAGGGTGCGGGGGTTGGCGAGATCCCCACGTTGGCCACCTATGCACCTTTCGACTGGAAGCGTGCCTGGGTCCAAGCCGAAGGCTGAGCCGGCGCCGCTCCTCGAGATCGATGGGCTAAGGGTCGCCACCTCGTCGGGCGAGGTTCTCAGGGGGGTGGACCTCGCCCTCAATGGGGGTGAGATAGTCGGGGTCGTCGGGGAATCAGGATCCGGGAAGACGACCCTCGGGTTGGCAGTCATGGGGCTGCTCGGGTCGGGCCGGCAGGTGGTTGGGGGTGAGATCCGGTTCGATGGTGAAGTCGTGGTCGCCCCCGGGGTGGACCGCACCGAGCCCCTCCGCGGGACCCGCATCGGTTACGTGCCCCAGGACCCGTTCACCTCCTTTGACCCTTTGCAGCGTGTGGGGGCCCAGATCGGCCGGAGCCTGCAACTCCACCGTGGGATGACCCGGGCTGAGGCGACGGCGCGGGCGGTGGAGATGCTGGGTGCGCTTGGCATCCGCCGCCCCGACGAGGTCGCAGCCGGTTACCCCCACCAGCTATCCGGGGGGATGCTGCAACGGGCGGTGGTGGTGGCCGCGGTCCTCACCGAGCCCGAGCTGCTCATCGCCGACGAGCCGACCACCGCGCTCGACACGATCGTACGGGTCCGGGTGGCGGCGGAGCTGGTCAGGCTCGTCCGCCAGTTGGGGATTGCCATGGTGGTGGTCACCCACGAACTGGCTCTGCTGCGACGCGCCGCCGACCGGATGGCGGTCATGTACGCGGGGAGCGTCGTCGAGTTCGGGCCGATCGGGTCGCTGCTCGATCAGCCACACCACCATTATCTGGCGGGACTGCTTCGAGCGAGCACGACGCTCCACGGGCCGTTGGGGCGACTGACCGCTATCGAGGGCCACCCCCCAGCCCTCCCCGGGCCGCTGCTCCCCTGCGCGTTCGCGCCACGATGCCCGCGGGCAGACCACGTCTGTCTGGAGGAGCGTCCCGGCTATGTCTGGCCGGCTGAGGAGGGGTATGCCTGCCACCACCCGCTGGGCGAGGCATCGTGATCCCGCAGCCGCTCTCCCTCGACAGGCCCTCTCGTCGCCCCGCCCTGGTGGCGGGGTGCCTCATCGTCGGTCTGGTGGCCGTGGTGACGATCGCGGCGCCGCTGCTCACCCCCTACGACCCGACCTTCGAGACCATCGAGGGCCTCGCCCCCGACGGAGGGCCGTTGGATGCCGGGGCACCCGGCCACATCCTCGGCACCGACCCAAAGGGCCGCGACCTCTTCTCACGCATCATCTATGGGGGCCGGGTCACCTTCGTGGCCGCACTGGCCGCGGTGGGAATCGCCACAGTTGTTGGTCTCGCCATAGGTCTTACCGCGTCGGCTGCGCCCAACAGGTTCGGCGGAGCGCTGATGCGGGTGACAGACATCGGGCTGGCCATACCTGGGCTGCTGCTCGCCGCGGCGATCGCCGCTGTGCTCGGTCGGGGACTGGTCTCGCTGATCGTGGGACTGGCCGGCGTGTTCTGGGCCCCACTGGCGCGGGTCACATATGGCCAGGCGGTCGTCACCCGGAACCTCCCCTTCATCGACGCCTCCAAGGTTCTCGGTGCAACGCCGCGATTCACCCTGGTTCGCCACGTGCTGCCTCACGTTCTCCCGGTGGTGGCCGCCTACGCCGCCCTTTCGGTGGGGTGGGCGGTCCTCTTCGAGAGCTCGCTCGGGTTCTTGGGAGCCGGGGTACAGGAGCCCACGCCGAGCATCGGCAACCTCCTCGGCTGCTGCCTGGTCTACTACCGGGACCACCCCGGGCTGATCCTGTTCCCGGCGATCTACCTGGGGTTGATGGTCGCCGGAGCCAACCTGCTCGGTGAGGCGCTCCGCCTCCCACCCGAGGCAGATTGATGGGAAGGTATCTGCTCCGCAGGCTGGGATCGACCCTGATCACACTGGCGCTGATCATCACGGCCGGTTTCCTATTGGTCGAGTTGATCCCCGGAGACCCGGCACCGAGCCTGGCCGGCCCGGGTGCATCCGAGCAGACGCTGGACCAGATCCGCCAGGCCTATGAGTTCGACCAGCCCTTCCTGACCCGGTTCACCACCACCTTCACCCGGCTCGCCCAGGGTGATCTGGGGTTCAGCTTCTCCCGCGGCGAGCCGGTGACCGAGGTACTAGTCCGGTCGCTGCCGCCCACGCTGCTGTTGACCACGCTCGCCTTTCTGGTGGAGGTCGCCATCGGCATCCCGCTCGCCTTGTGGGTGATCAGCAGGCGGGGCCGTTGGGCCGACCGGATGCTGGTTGCGGCTGCCGGTGCGACCAGCGCGATCCCCGCCTTCCTCGTCGGGCTGATCTTCATCTATCTGTTCGCCTTCGTCCTCGGATGGTTCCCCCTCGGCGGGGGCGGTTCCATCTCCGGGTACGTCCTCCCGGTGTTTGCGGTTGGGATCCCATTCGGTCTGGTGCTCGCCAGACTGCTTCGCAACACCTTGCTGCAGGAGGCCGACGAGGCCTATGTCGTCTTCGCCGCCGGCAGGGGCGAGCGCCGCCGGTCGATCAGGGTGCGCCACCTGCTGCCAAACGCCTTGCTCCCCCTCTTCTCGGTGCTGGCGCTCGACTTCGCCGGCCTCTTCTCCAGCGTGGCCGTGGTCGAGGCGGTGTTCTCGATGCCTGGACTCGGTGCCGACCTCCTCACCTCGCTTCGCCGACTCGACACCGCCCTCATCATCGGCATCGGGCTCGCCAGCGGACTGGTCGTCGCCGTGGTCAATCTCATCGCCGACGTTGCCGTGGTCGTGGTGGATCCCCGAGCCCGGGAGCGGGTGTAGGAGCGGATCGGAAGATGGCTACCCGGTCAGTCGGAGGCGCGAGCAAAGCGAGCGGAGGGGTGATTCGTCTGGCTGCCCTCCTGCCGTCTGCCGTCTGCCGTCTACCCCGGAAAGAAGCACGCCACCGGGTGACCTTGGCCGCGCTCGACCAGCGCCGGGCGCTCGGTGGCACAGATGTCGGCGGCGCGTGGGGCACCGGTCCCGGTACAGGCAGGCGTCGTCGTTGGGAAGCTCCCCCTCCTCGACGCCGGGGACCGCAGGCTCCGCCGATTCGAGTGGATCGATGGCGGCAGCCGCAGCCAGCAGCGCTTCGGTGTAGGGGTGCGCCGGGTGGTCGAAGATCTGGTCACGTGTTCCGGTCTCGACCACCCTCCCCCGGTGCATCACCGAGACCCGGTTGGCGACGTGGCGGACCATCGCCAGGTCGTGGGCGACGAGCACATAGCTCAACCCCAACTCCTCCTGGAGATCGAGGAGGAGGTTGAGTATCTGGGCCTGGACCGATAGGTCGAGCGAGGAGACCGGCTCGTCGCACACGATCAGTGACGGCTCCAGCGCCAGGGCACGGGCGATCCCGATCCGCTGCCGCTGGCCCCCGGAGAACTTCGCCGGGAGCCGCCCCCCCAGCGCCGGGTCGACCCCCACCTTCGCCAGCAACTCCTCGGCCCGTGCCCGGCGGTCCTCGGGTCGGTGGACACGGTGGACGTCCCACGGCTCGGCGACGCTCCGCCACACCGGTTGTCGGGGATCGAGCGACGAGTAGGGATCCTGGAAGATCATCTGGAGGTGGCGCCGCGCCCGGCGCATCTCGCCGGTCGCCAACGAGTTCAGGTCTTGGCCGCGGAACCTGGTGGACCCTGCATCGGGCTCGAGCAGCCGAACCAGAAGCCTCCCAGTGGTGGTCTTCCCCGACCCGGACTCACCCACAAGAGCGTGGGTCTCCGCCTCCCCGACCACGAGATCCACTTCGTCCACCGCGAGCACCGACGTGCCGTTCGGCCCCGGGAACCGCTTCACCAACCCGGTCGCTTCGAGCAGCGCGCCCATCCCTGCAGGATGGCAGAGACAGTCAGACCCCGCCCTCGCCTGGTGCGATCCCTGTTGAAGGGAGGGGGTTGGGCGGAGGGTGATCGCCCCACAGGGCACAGTCACCTCCTACGTCGCTTTGCTCGCGCCCGCCCTCACGCGGGCGAGGAGACATGGTCAGCCCGACCGCTCTGCAACGGCCACCTGGCTGTGGCTCCCCCCGGGCGAAGTAGACGCAGGCCGCTAGCCCCTTCAGATCAAGCGCAGCTTGTCGTCGATCACGCCCCGCTGCTTGAGGCCGTTGATGGTCTTCAAGCGGTAGTAGCGCGGGCCATTCCAGGTCGCCTCGTCGAGCTTGGCGGCCTTGTAGGCGTTGTAGAGCTCCTCGATCCCGGCCTTGAGCGTCCACGTGGGCTTGTAGCCGGGGAGCTGGCGCGCGATCTTCGAGAAGTCGACGCGGTAGTCGCGCGTGTCGCCCGACGCGCCAGGCGCGAACGTCACCTCGGAGCCGGGGACGGTGCCCGCGACGAGCTCGGCGACCTGCGGATGCGGTAGTTCTCGTCGTTGCTCTTGCCGACGTTGAAGGCCTGGTTGTGGATGGCCTCGACGGGCGCCTCGAGGCAGCACTCGAAGGCGTGGATGATGTCGCCGATGTGCACGAGCGGGCGCCAGGGCGTGCCGTCGCTCTGCAGGAGGACCTTGCCGGTCGTCACGGCGTGACCCACGAGGTTGTTGACGACGATGTCGGCGCGCAGGCGGCGCGAGACGCCGTAGGCCGTCGCGTTGCGCAGGTACACGGGCGCGAACTTGTCGTCGGCGATCTTCGACACCTCCTGCTCGACGCGCACCTTCGATTCGCCGTAGGCCGTCACGGGGTTGAAGGCCGCCGTCTCGTCGAGGAAGCCGTCGCCGCCCGCGCCGTAGAGGCTGCACGACGACGAGAACAGGTACCGCTTCACGCCCGCCGCCTTGGCTGCCTGCGCGAGCCTCACGGAGGCGTGCAGGTTGATGTCGTAGGTCAGCTCCTTGTCGAGGTCGCCGAGCGGATCGTTCGACAGCGCGCCCAGGTGGATCACGGCGTCGAAGCCCTTGAGGTGCTCGGCCGTGACGTCGCGCAGGTCGACGCGCAGCGTGGCGTCTCGTCGGGCGGGCTGACGAAGTCGCACTCGTCGTAGTAGCCCGTGTCGAGGCCGACGACCTCGTGCCCCGCCTGCGCAGCACGGGGACCATCTCGACGCCGATGTAACCGCGGTGTCCGGTGACCAATACCTTCATGGCTGTTCTTTCTCTCTTCGCTCCGCGGTTGGGCGGGCTTGCCATCAGGCCGTGGGCGTTTTGAAATATTCGTATTGCTCGGCGCGCAGCTGGTCGGCGAGCCGGCCCGGCGGCAGCTCGACGTCGTCGTAGGTGATGACCGCGTCCTTGGCGATGTCGCGCTTGAGCTTGCAGCCCTCGACCAGGCCCTCGGGCAGGTAGCTTCTCGCGCCGCATCTCGTCGGCGTTCACGGCCTCGCCGTAGGTCATGTAGCTGCCGTACTCGTCGAGGGTCTCGCCGGCCTTGAGGTCGCGCTTGGCGCACCGCGCAGACCTCGACGAGCGGGCCGCCGAGCGGGCTACGTCGGCGTCGCCGAACAGCACGACGCGCGCCACGGTGTTCGGGCACCTCGAAGTGGCAGAGGTGATAGGGCGTGTAGAAGCTGTAGAGCGGGCCCTCGCCCAGCTTGTAGAGGTTGAGGTAGTGCCGCTGCTTGGGGTCGGCGTGCTCGGCGATGCAGTAGACGCCGGGGTTCGGCTGCGCGCCGACGACGTAGTCGACGATGCCGCCGAGCTCGCGCAGCTCGTCGACGTCGTAGACTTCGTCGCAGCTCGTCGACGTGCGCCGTCGTGCTCGAAGCCGCGCGACATGCCGCGCTGACTGCACCTGCAGCCCGTCGCGTTGGCGACGATCGCCTGCTCGAAGCTGATCTTCGAGCCGTCGGCGAAGCGACGTCACCATCGACGGGTTCTGGCCCCACTTCTCGGCGAAGCCCTTCTGCGTCGTCGGGTTGCGGTACGGGTCCTGCAGGCCCTTGATGTTGCCCATGACGCGCGGGATCAGGCCGAGGCCCTTGACGAAGCGGTAAGGTTGATCTCGACGCCGGGCTGGTCGCCGTCGCAGGCGGACAGGATCACGCCGTGCTCGCTTGGCGTACACCTGCAGGATCGGGCCGAGCGTCGCGTCGAGCTCGGCGTTCATGAGCACGACGTGCTTGCCGTGCTTGAAGGCCTCGAGCGACGACTGCGCGCCGAACTCGACGGCGCCGGTGACGTCGACGAGGCACGTCGATCTGCTCCGAGCGCGGCAGAGCAGCATCGGGTCCTCGGTCACGACGGGCTTGCCGGCGCGGATCGCGTCCTCGAGGTCGTCCTGGCGTCGTCGCGACCCGGCGCTCGCCGAGCCCGGCGTAGGCGATAGACGTCGAGCGCCTTGCTCGAGCGTGCCGGTTGTAGATCGCGACCAGCCGCATGCCCGGGACGCGAGTTGACGATCTGGTTGGCGAGGCCGCGGCCCATGAAGCCGGCGCCGATCATGCCGACGCGGATCGGCTTGCCCTGCGCCTCGCGCGCCTGCAGTGCGTTGTCGACGATGATCATCGGAGCCTCCCTCTTGCGCCTGCACGCTCGCGGTCATGCGCTGCGTCGAGCTCCCGCTCGGCACGTCGTCGAGCAGCGCGCCAGTTCGCGTCCTTGTCGGAGATGACCGTGACCGGCGAGCGGCCACGAGAGCCGAGGCGCGGATCGTCGTAGCGCAAGCCGCCGCTCGGCGCCGGCGTGTAGAACTCGCCCACCTGGTAGCTCGTCTCGGTGTTGTCGCTCGAGCACCTGGTAGCCGTGGGCGAAGCGCTCGCGGCACGTAGAGTCGCGCGGCGGTTGTCCGCGGTGAGCTCGACCGCGACGTGCTCGAGGTAGGTGGGCGACTCGGGGCGCAGGTCGACGATGACGTCGAGGATCGCGCCGCGGGTGCAGCGCACGAGCTTCGTCTCGGCGGCGGGCGGGAACTGGAAGTGCATGCCGCGCACCGTGCCCTTGAGCTGTTGAACGCGATGTTGGCCTGCGCGATGACCGGCTTCAAGCCCGTGGTCGCCGAACTCGTGCTGGCAGAAGGCGCGGGCGAAGAACCCGCGGTCGTCCTCGCGCCGCTCGAGGTCGAGGATGAAGGCGCCCTTGAGCTTGGTCTCCGTGAAAATCATGGAACGGAACCCTCCGGTTTTTTCACGGTTTTAGATGATCCACTTGTGGCCGACCACGGGATCGTGGACGGTCACCTCCGCCCGGCTCCCACCAAACGTCGGAGGACCGGAAAGGCCGGCGACTCCCGGGTCGAGGCCAGGGTCACAGCAACACCATCTTCATGCAGTGGAAGGCTTCTGCCATCCCGGAGGGGCGCGGCTTTCGATGCCACGCAACCGAAGCAGCGCCCTGAAGGTCTCCTCGGTGAACCACTCACGCCGCTTCTGGCTGGGGAACCCGTCGATGATCCCCGCCAACTTCCCCTCGGCATGCCGCTCCTCGAGATGGACATACACAGAAGGCCGGCCGAGGTCGCCGTCGAACTTGGGGATCTCGTACTCGAGCACCAACTGGTCGCGGAAGGTGTTGCCAACAAGTTCCGAGACGGTGCGATGGTCCTGGTGGGCGTCGCCACGCCAGGGGCACAGCACCAGATCGGGCTCGATCTCCCGGCCGAGTTCGTCGAACCACTCCTTCAGCTCCGGCTGGTGGGGGAAGTAGCGCTCGCGGAAGTTCTCCACCCGGACCCGGGTGACACCGGCACCTGCCAGAAACCGCTCGGCGCTGGCCGTCGCCTCGTCGGACCGTTCGCCGGGGGCGGTGAGGACCACCCAGTCGACCTCGATGCCGGGGCACGACTCGACGAGTTGCAGCACCGTTCCACCGCACCCGATCTCGATGTCGTCACTGTGAGCTCCAAGACAGAGCACCCGCCGGATCTGGGCGCCGAGCGGCGCCGCCCCAACCTTCAACACCTGGAGCTCAACTCGGCTCGGAGGACGGTTGCTTCCAGACCTCCCAGGGGGCGTCCCCTGCTCCGTAGCCCTCTTCGAGCGCCTGGCGGTCCTTGAAGGTGTCCATCGCCGTCCAGAAGCCGCGGTAGCGGTGTGCCCACAGCTTGCGCTCAGCGATGAGTCGCTGGAATGGCTCGAACACGAGATCCTCGCCCTCGTGGAGGTGATTGAAGATCTCCTTGCGAAAGACGAAGTACCCGCCGTTGACCCAGAGGTCGGACTCGCTCAGCGGATCGATCGACCTCACCTCTCCGTTCTCTCCGATGTCGGTCACGTGGAACGACTGGGTGGAATGGACGGCGAGGAACCCGGCAACCTTGTCGGGTTGGGCGAGGAAGGTGTCGACATAAGCGCTCAGGTCGAGATCGGTCAGCCCGTCGGAATAGTTGGCCAGGAAGACCTCCTCGTCGTCGAGGTAGGGCTCCACCGCCTTGAGCCGCTCGCCGATGCTCGAGCTGATCCCCGTCTCGGCGAACGTGATCTTCCAGTCGTCGATGTCGCGGCTGAGCAACTGGATGTCGCGTCCCCCCTCAGACAGGACGAAGTCGTTGGAGACCCACTCGCGGTAGTCGAGGAAGTACTCCTTGATCACCTGGCTCTTGTAGCCGAGGCACAGAATGAACTCGGTGTGCCCGAAGTGGGCGTAATACCTCATCAGATGCCAGAGGATTGGCCGCGGGCCGATGGGCACCATCGGCTTGGGGACGGCATCGGAGTACTCGCGCAGCCGTGTACCCAAACCCCCACAAAAAAGGACAACCTTCATCCCGCCCTCCTTGGGACGCTCCCCGCCATCGGCACGCACTTCACCCTGGCAGGCATGGCGCGCCCGACCTATCCGTTCTCATCGGCCAGAGCGCGCTCGATCTGAAGCGAAACGACCACACCCGATGGACTGCCGAACCCAGGGTTCGAAGCGCGCCACCACGACCATTCGAACCCAGGGTTGGCAGCTACCGCCGCGGTACTCACCAACCCTGGGTTGGCGGTCATGCAGAGCCGAGCGCCAATGCGAACCACACGGCACCGGCGGCGAGGATCACCAGCGCCGCCACCAGGGCGAGGATGATCAAGACCCTGGTCGGCATACCTGCAAGACCGCGCCCATCGGTCAGCGCTCGGCATCCGCTTCAAGCAGACGGTGGAGCGCCGCGGTTTCCGGGGCGTACATTTCCTCGAGCAGTCGACGGTGCTCGTCGGGGATGGCGTCGGGACGCTGGCGCCCCACCACGTCAGCCCCGCCGCCTACCCCCCGGTCGATGACCGACCCTGCGGGAAACTGTCCCCAGTCGCCGGGGACCGAGACACCGAGGTGGGTGAGCACCCGGGTCAAGAGCTCGAGCGGGCGATCCCGGATCTCATCGTTGGATACAACGAGCAGCCGTTCGTATGGGTACTCGGCCCGCCACCGCTCGATCATGGCGGTGTAGTCGACATTGCTCCGGGTCGAGGCGCGACCGAAGAACTCCCGGTACTCCTCGGAGGGGACGTCAGACGGTTTCCGCGCCTGCTCCCTAGCCAGCTTCATCACGGCGTGCGACCACACCGTGTCGACCGGATCACGGACGACGAGGATCAGCCGGGCATCGGGCAGGAGCCGCCGCACCGCCGCCACCCGCTTCGGAGGAAGCAACGAGTAGGCGGGAGTTATCTCGCCCCTGACTTTCCCGGCTCCGGCGGCGAAGTGCCCTGCGTACCAGTGGGGCGACTTGTGCCAGCGGCCGTCGAAGTAGTGGACCTCCTTCACGTCGGGGAGGTACAGCTCTGGATGAGCCCGGAGGTTGTGGTGGAGCCATGTGGTCCCGGTCTTGGCCGCACCGATCCCGAGGAAGTCGGGCAGGTTGGCCGGGGGCTGGATCCATCCTCTGGCCATGGCCCACCGGATCGCATCAGAGCGGGACGATCTCGGTGCGCTGCAACGACCGCATCGCCCTTTTGACCCACGCTCCGCCCGGGACCTGCGACCAGCGGACCGTGCCCTTCGGTGGCCGGGCTGCTGCCTCGAGGGATCGCCGGGTAGACCCCAGGTCAGGCTCGGTCACCGGCGTTCCTCGACCAGGCGGGCTATGCCGGCGACATTCTCGAAGTGCGAGAGGTCGACATCATCGGCGTTGATCTCGACACCGAACTCCTCCTCGAGGAACCCGATGAGTGTGAGCACCCCCATCGAGTCGACGATCTCGGATGTGATCAGCGGCGTGTCGTCGTCGATCACCGACCCGGGCGCGAGCTCTTCGGAGATGTAACGGCGGATCGTCTGAGCAGTCGAGGTCATGAGCACTTCTAGGTCTGGTCGCGGTGTTCCGCGCCGTCGGAGGGTCGATGGTACCGGCGGGCATGTCCCATCGTTCGCGCTGCAGTATCGACCCGGGGTGGCCGATATTTGAGCTGACACCGGGCCACGACCCGGTCGTCCGTACACTCCTGCAACCCGCCGCGGCCCACTGGGCGAAGAGCGCGGCACCGAGGTAGAACGTCATGTTGGAGGTGAGGTCGATAGAGACGACCATGCTCGAGGAGGATGGCTCCCGGGCCGAGGCCTGTTTCGTCGAGACCGACCGGGGGGCCCTGTTCATGGTTACGCACCTACCCGCCGGACCGGCGCAGGGTGCCGTGGTCGTGTGCAGCCCGATCCAATCCGAATTGCTCAAGAACAACCGCCGCGAGGTGATGCTCGCCCGCCGCCTCGCCAGCCAAGGCTTGGCGGTGGCTCGCTTCCACTACATCGGCACCGGGAACAGCGACGGCGAGGTGAGCGACGTCACCATCGACGGCATGGCTGCGGACACTGCCGCGGTCGCCACCGCCCTTGCCGCGGACACCGACCGGATCGGGTTCGTCGCCACGAGGCTCGGTTCGCTGGCTGCGTCCCACGTCGCATCTGGGCTGCCCGGTTCGCCCCTCGCCTTGTGGGAGCCGGTGGTCTCGGGTCGCGGCTACCTCAAGGAGCTGATGCGGGTCAGGCTGATGGTTGGGATGCGGCAGGGGACCGACGGGAGCGAGGCGCCACCGGTGACCGACGAGATCGCAGACCAGCTCGCCCGGACAGGCTCGTTCGCGGTCATGGGATTCTCCATCGGAGGCGGACTCAAGGATGACCTCGAGCGAAGCGATCTCAGGATCGAGCATCCCGCCGATCATGACGTGCTCGTTGTCCAGTTCGGTCAGCGGGCGGGGATACGCCGCGAACTCCGAGCGCTCGCTACGGATCTCGAACAACGAGGAGGTGCTCCCGACGGTCGAGCAGGTGCCTTTTGACGAGGCCTGGTGGCTCCATGTCGATGTGGATGCCCTCACCCCCGAACGTGAGCTTGCTCTGAACACCGATGTCGTCGGCCGCACCGAGCGGTGGCTGACCGGCGCTCTCGGGGTGGTTGTATGACCGGGGCACTGCTCTCCACCGGTGTGCGCGAACGCCCCGTCTTCTTTCCATCCGATGGGAACACCCTGTTCGGTGTGCTGACCGAGCCGGAGGGACCCCGCAACGGGGTCGGTGTCCTCCTCATCCAGGGCGGCGACACCGTCAACGTCTCGCTCCACCGCAACCGGCTCGCCGTCAGGCTGGCACGCAGCCTCGCCGCCGATGGGTACACCTGCCTCCGCTTTGACTACCACGGTTTGGGGGAGAGCTCGGGTGACATCGGGGCCTTGCACCTCAACAACCCCTTCACCGAGGACGCCGAAGCCGCGGCCGAGGTGATGCACCAGCTCGGGATCGACGACCTGGTGCTCGTCGGCGCCTGTTTCAGCGCCCGGACCGCCCTATCGGCAGCGCCGCTCATCGACGGAGTCCGCGCCGTGGTTATGGCCACGCCACCTGTGGCCGGCTACGGGCGGGACGACGCCATGGCCGAGCGGCTGTCGCGGGAATGGTCGTGGTCTGATTATGTGAAGAGGGCAGCTCGCCTCGAGACCCTCGCCAACCTGGCTCGGCCGTCGCACCGTCAGGCATACAGCCGGTTCGCCCGCTCCAAGCTGCGTGGCACACGCCGCCCCGGAGGAGGCGACCCCACATTGCGTTGGGTGAGCCCGATGTTGCTCGATCCGCTCGACACCATGGTGGAGAGGGGCGTGCCCGTGCTCGTCGTGTTCGGCGACAAGGACCCGCTTCTCGGCGAATGGCAGCGGGCGTCCACAGGACGACTCGGCTCCATCCTGGAGAGGGCAGGTGACCAGGTCGAAGTGATTGACGACCTGCCCGGCGTGGTTCACGGCTTCCTCGGGATCGATGTCCAGGACCGGTTCCTCGCACTGACGACCGACTGGATCAGGGCAAGGGTGCCCACCGCCGTTCGGGATCTTCAGTGAAGATGGCGGCCGTGGCGACGAGACCATGGCGACGAGACCCGACAACCGACATCACCGAAGAGGCTGGCTACGACGGTGACCGGTTCTGGGTCTCGCACCAGCCAGAGCGCCCCCGCTTGGGGGTTCTGGTCTGCAGTCCGCTCCACGCCGAGATGCAGCGCAACTACCGCCGCGAGGTGCTGCTGAGCCGCCGGTTGGCAAGCGCCGGCGCCGCAGTCGAGCGATTCCACTACCGCGGCATCGGCAACAGTGCCGGGGAGCCCAGTCGCCTCGCTCTGGAGACGATGATCGAAGACGGGGTCGCCGCCGTCCGCCATCTCCAGCAACGGGTAGGGGGCGTGCCGTTGGTGGTCCTCGGGACCAGGGTCGGAGGACTGGTCGCCGCCGCCGTGGCTGCAGAGGAGAAGGCAGCCGGTCTCGCCCTGTGGCAACCACTGGTCAAGGGGTCTGCCTACATGCGCGAGGCGGAGCGCTCCGCCATGGCGAGGGCCATCACCCGAACTGGCGATGAGCGCCCACCGCCACTCCGGGAGGTGCTCGCCTCCCAGGGATCGGCCGACGTGCTCGGGGAGAGGGTTTACGCCGCGCTGAGCGCCAGCCTGGAGACGGCTCAGCTGAGAACGCTCATCGGCGACGAGCCGCGGCCCGTCCTGCTGGCGCAGGCCGGCGGTCCCGAAGGACTGCGCGGCGAGCTGGCACGGTTGGCCGACGAGCTCTCCGAGAACGGGTTCACCGTCACCGCCCGTCCCACCGGGGACGCAGAGGTCTGGTGGGCCAACCCCGGTGGCGACCTATTCCGCGAGGAGGACGACAAGCCCCTCACCGTCGAGCTTCTTCGGATCACTTCCGAATGGTTGGAGACGTTGTCGTGATCGAGCAGCCCTTTTTCGTCGAGTCCGGCGGGGAGGATCTCTTCGGGGTCGTCGCTCTGCCGGATGTGCCGGCACGGACCGTCGCCACCCTGCTACCCGCGGGCGGCTACACGTTCTCGCCGCAACGAAATGGGTGGGGCACCAGGCTTACCCGGAGTCTGGCGGACTCCGGTTTGGCCGCCGTCCGCTTCGACTGGCACGGCATCGGGGACAGTTCGGGACGGGCGGGCAACTTCGCCCTCGACCAGCCTTTCGCCGATGACGCCCTGGCGCTGGTGGAGATGGCCCGGTCGGAGGGCTGGGAGCGACAGGTCCTCGTGGGACATTGCTTCGGGGCCCGCACCGCCCTCGCCATCGCACCACAAGTGCCAGGTCTCGTCGGAGTAGCCCTCGTGTCCCCGCCGGTCCGGGACCATGCCCGTGGCGAGGGCGGGGCCAACCGGCTCGCCTACGACCTTGGCACCGCCGGGTACCTGCGCACCGCGGCGGGCAAGTTCCGCTGGAGCGCGCTGTCCGACCCGGCCGAGCGACGGCGCTACCTGCGGCTTGCTCGCTCCTTTGTCAGGATCCGGTTGGGCGCCGCCAAGCGCCGGGTTCAACAGTTGCGTGGCAGCGGCGTCGATCCCGTGCCATGGGTGAGCAGGCCGATGCTCGACCAGTTGGCGTGGCTCGCCGACAGAGGGCGTCCCGGTGCTGTTCGTCTACGGGGACGAAGAGAACGACTTCACCGAGTTCGGCGAGGCGCGCCAAGGCCGGCTGGGTGAGATCCTCGAGAAGAACGCCGAGAAGATCCGCCTAGAAGTGGTCCCGGGCTCGGGTCTCGGCGTCGCGCTATGGGGAATGGCACGCAGCCACGAAGGCGATGACATCGCCGGGATGGACGCAAGACACCCAGGAGCTGGTGGCGAGGGGATGGCGCCACTACCTGGGCCCGGTGAACGAGAAGGGATCCCCGCTGCTGATCGACATCGATTCCACCCACATCGAGACGTTCGGCAAAGCCAAGGAGGGAGCCAGCGCCCGCAACTATCTGGGGGCCAAGGGATATCACCCGCTGCTCTGCGCCGAAGCCTCCACCGGGCAGATCCTGGGGACGGAGCTCCGCCGAGGCAACACAGCTGATGACAACGACGCCGCCGCTTTCTTGGACGCCACCTGGGACAGCTGCGTACTGTCATCAGCGCAGACCAGACCGTGGTGTTACGAGCCGATTCCGGCTTCTACACCGGCGAGATCGTCGATGCCTGCAGCCGTCACCGAGTTGGCTACTCGATCACGGTGCGACAGTTCCCCCCATCAGAAAACGGATCGGCGACATCCCAGCGGAGGAATGGCAACCCGCGGTGCACACCCGCACGCGGCATGAAGACCTCGCCGCGATTCCCTTCACCATCAAAGGCCGCCGCGGCAGCAACAGAACACCCACGACTTGCCGACTGGTGGTGCGACGTACCACCACCCCGGCCGACACCGGACAAAGCCAACCCCGGTTGTTCGACCTGGTAGACTACCACGCCTTCATCACCGACCAACCCGGAGACCCCGCCGTTCTCGCCTCGCGCCACCGCCGCCACGCCGTGATCGAGAACGTCACCCGAGACCTCAAGACGGCTGCGGAACCACCCCCTCCGCTTGCGTTCGGCTCTGGCCTCGCCCTCACCTGGGGAGGCCGGGGAGTTCCGTCTTCCGTCTTCCGTCTTCCGCCTTCTCGGCGGAACAACTCAAATCCGGTGAGGAAACGCTCGAGGAACTCGCCGCCTGCTTCGTCGAGCAGGCTTTCCCAGCGGGGGTCGCCGCGGTAGCGGGTCACCTGCGAGACGTGGGCGGCGATCGCCGCTTCCTTTTGGTCGAGAACCTCGGCCACCGGGACCGCCCAGGTGAACCCGGCGGTGGGCTCACCGGTCGCAGCGGCGGTAAGGGCGGTCTTCATCCGGCGGGCGAGCTTGCGCAACCCACCGCGGCCGGTCAACGGGAGCGGCCCCCATGGCCAGTGCTGCCACCACCACACCGGGTACTCGACCACGGCGGCGTCGGAACCGACCGATGCGAGTGCTTGCCGAGCGATTCGATAGGCCGCCTCGTGGTCGGGATGGCCGTCGTCGGCCGCGGTGACGAACACCTCGGCGGGGCGGACCTCCTCGAGGATCGGGACCAGTTGGGCGGCGGCCGCCGCTTCGTCCTGTCGCAGGGCGCCGTCGCGGAACCCGAGAAACCAGGCGCGGTGAGGGCCAACCCCGAGCTGGTCGAGCGATGCGATCTCCTCACGGCCACGGAGAGCCGTCAACTCGGCGCGGTCGATCAGGTCCCGATTGGCGAAGGCACCGTCGGTGAGCACCGCCACGGCGACATCGACGTCCAATCTCCTCTTGCGGGCGATAGTCCCCCCGCACCCCAGAGTGTCGTCATCTGGGTGAGGCGCCACCACCAACGTCGGCCGGCGAAGTTGCTCATCGTCGGCCACCGACCATTCACGGGCAGCGCGGCGCCAGCGGCGGTCCCGCACCCGAGCGCGCCAACCGCGTTCCCGGGGTTGGACGGTCATTTTGGGCTCCTCGTCGGTATCAAGGTCGAGTAGAGGTCGAGGGTACGCGCGGTGACCTTCTCCCAGTCGTACGCCTGTGCCAGCTGCCTGCCTGCTTCGCCCATACGGCGTGCTAGTTCCGGGTCACGGCGGATCTGGAGGATGGCATCGGCCAACTCTGCCGGATCTTCCGGCTCGATGAGGACGCCGCTGGTCCCGTCGGCTACGAGATACTCCTGGCCACCGACCCGGGTGGCGATCACGGGCCGTCCCCGACGCCATGGCCTCCACCACCGTCATCCCGAAAGACTCACTCAAAGAAGGATTCACCAGCACTGAAGCCGCGGCGTATCTGACGGGCAGATCCTGGTAGGGCACCACGCCGGCCCAATCGACCCGGGACCGCAGCCCAGCGGGGATCCTCTGCTCGAGTTGCGCCCGGTATGGAGGTCCCCCATACCACCTACCGAGTTCTCGCACTTGGGGGTCGGTCGAACCACGGACAACCGCCTCGGCGGGGAGGACGCTGTGCGGACCGACCAGCGTGAGCTTGATCCGATCATCATCAGCGGCCAGGGCAACAACGGCATCGATCAGGGTGTGGACACCCTTTTCCGGGGAGACCCTCCCCACGAACAGCACGTTGAAGTCCTCGCCGTCGGTGACTATCGACAGCGGAGAAGGCGGAGGCATCGACGCCGTTGGGGATGGTGTGGATTCGCCCCGCGTTCGCCGGGTGGGCGAGTCGAGCGCGCCGGGTCACGTGGTCGCTGCAGGTGACCACGGCATCGGCCGCCCGGACCGCCGGGGCGGTCTGAGCCGGGGACAGGTCGGAGAGCCACTCGTTGTGGAGGTGGAGCACGATCGGCACCCGCCGGTTGAACGCCCTGATGACGCGGGTGAAGGGGAACTGGCTCTGAATGTGGACCAGGTCGGGGCGGCGGCGGCGGATGTCGATCGCCGCCTGGATGGCGAACCCCAGGTGGGTCCACAACGAGGTGAGACGGGGGCGGCGCGGATCCTTGCTCGATGGCAAGAACCGCAGCATTCGGGAAAGGAGGTTGTCGGGAAGCGTCGCCAGCAGCCGGTACTCGACACCGTGGTGGCTCTGGCGGGTGGTGCCGGTGCGTTCCCCGCTGGCATAGACAGTCACTTCGTGGCCGGCTGCGACCATGCGGCGGGCCACTTCACCGCTCCAGATCCCTATCGAGATTGTCGGAGTCGGTGGACGGGAAGCGGCGCCGGGTTGGTTGACCATGGCGATTCGGAGCGGCCGGGCGGCGCCATCCCGGTACGCTCCCTCGCCGTGGGCGAGATCTTCGAAGCCCTTCTCCGACCCGAGATGTTCGCCGGGCTCGCCGCCGGTGCCATTGCCGCCGTCGCTTGCGCCGCGGCTGCCCTCATCTTGCGTCGCCGCCCGCTCCCGGTCGCTGGACTGGCGATCGCTGCCGCCTTCCTCGCCGTCCTCCGCCCCCCCACCCCCGTGCTCATCGCCGTGGGCTTGCTGGCGTTGATCGGGATAGCCGGCGATCTTCGGCCCGGTCTGATCCCCTTGGCCGGTGTGCTGGCTATCGGACCGGCGATGTTGTTGGTCTTCTCCGGAGAGGTCTTCGAGCCGTTGTGGGGTCGGATCGCCGGTGTGGCGGCCATATCGCTTGGTGGAGGACTCGCCGCCTGGTCGGAGCATCGGCGCCCCTCGAGCTGGGCCGGTCCGGTACTGGCCGCGGGCAGCGCTCTCGGGGTGTTCATCGTGGTTCCCGACACTGAGCGTGCCCTTGTCCTCCTCGGTGCGGCGCTGCCGGTCGCGCTCCTCGGCTGGCCATTGCGGCTGGCCAGGCTGGGAACGGGCGGCGTGCTCTCCTTCGTCGGTGTCCTGGTGTGGGTCGTGCTCCGCGACGGCGCCACCCGCGACTCGGCCATCGTTGGCGGGCTTGCCGCCCTCGGCGTGCTGGTGGCCGAGCCGGTGGCTGTGCTGTTGGGTCGCCTGTTCTCGGGCGCTTGGTCCCCCCCGGTTTCCGATTGGCTCCTCGTTGCCACCGATGCCGTGGTCATCCTTCTCGCCGGCCGACTGGCCGGGACCCTCGACTCGGCCGAGGATGCCATGCTCGTCGCCGGGCTCGTCCTGGCGGGAGCGGTGGCGCTGCTGACCGCGGCGGAGCTGCGCCGACCCGAGCCGGAGGAAGCTGCCGGTCACGGGCCCCGGTAGCCCCGCACCAGACGCCTCACTCGGTCCTCGAGCCGAAGGCCACCAACCATTCGGTGCCGGAAGAAGGTGATTCCGTCGCTCAGCTGGACCGGTACCCGGTTGAGCAGCAGCGGGTCGGTGGCACCCGTGACCGCCTTTCCGCTCCCCAGCGTGGCCGTCTCGTATGCCGATCGGACCACTCGGTCCGCCTGCGGCGACCAGTAGCCCCACGGATAGGTGAAGTGCCTCGGCTCGACCCCGAGCCGATCCTCGATCAGCCGGTTGGAGACGGTGACCTCCTCGGCCACCTCGGCTTCGTCGATCGAACGGAGGTCGGGGTGGGTGTGGGTATGGGCGCCAATGGTCACCCGGCCCTGCTCTGCCATCTCCCCCACCTGGTCCCAAGTCAGCGGCTCGGCGCGTCCGTCTTCGCGTAGGGGCTTTCTCGTTTCGATCGGCCCACTGGTGAGGTAGAGCGTGAAGGCGAGCCCTCTCTCCCGGAGAAGTGGAAAGGCATGGTGGTAGATGTCGGCGTAACCATCGTCAAAGGTCAACACGAACATCCGTGAGGACTCGGGGAAGAGATCGTGAGGCAACCGCGGTCTCGAGGTCGACGACCTCACCGTTCTCACCCAGCCAGTCGAGTTGGCGGCGGAAGTCATCGGTGGTGACCTCCATCTCCAGCCCGGTTCCGGCTCCAACCTGGTGATAGATGAGGATTCGCGGCCCGCGGAGTGGCCCGACGACCTTGTCGCCCGCGGCCGCCGCAAGCTTCACCGCCTGTTTGGCGGCTCTCGCCGCCGAGCTCATTCGGCGGCGAGAGCGGAGAGTTCGTCCCAGGACAAGACGGGAGCAGCCAGCAGACCCAGCCGCTGCAACGGAGCCAGATTGGGCCTGATCCCCTCGCTGAACTCGGGTGCCCAACCCTGGGGCTGGTTTCGATCGCCCCGCCACGGATAGCGGATCCGTGCCTCTGGCGTAGTTCCCTCGTACAGCCACCCGAGGGTGATGTCGAAGGTGCGCAGCTCTTTCACCTGCGAATCCAACGCATCCACCTCGTCGCTGCGTCCCGCCTGGACGGCGTTGCGCAACTGGCGGTTGAGCCCGTCAATCTGATTGTGGAGCATCCCGGTGCGGAGATCGTCGAGGTGGTCGCGGTTGCACTGCACCGCCGGCACCAGAGCCTCGAAGGTTCCGTCGCGGCTCCGAACCTGCCACACATCGGGGTGCTGGTCCGTCTCTGCGACATGGCGGGTGAAGAAGCTTCGCCTCACCCAACCGTCGATCCCTTCGGCACCGTCCTGGGAACCGAGGACCGAGGCGAGCTCTCTATCGAGAGCGCGCTGGCTTGCCGGATCGAGGTCTGCGCCGAGCCGCTGGAGCACCAGTTCGCCGACCGTGGGGTGATCCTTGATCTCGACCAAGGGGATGAATCCCTCCCGGTTCACCTGTGCAGCCGGCTCGCCGGTCTCGGTGCCGTCACCGGTGAGCAGAGCGAGGACCTGGGCGTAAAGCTCGTCCTCCAGCTTGCCCCGACCCACGTCCACGCCGTCGAGCACTTCGGCGAGCATCGGAGACGCTTCGCCGTCGACCTCGCTCGGCTCCGGCGTTGCCACCGGGGCCTCGAGCAGGCCCCGTGCTGAGGCCGGGCGGCCGACGAGGTCGCCAGCGCACCGACGGGCTCCGATGCCGGTTCGGGCATCGCAACCGGTGGTGCGACAGGTGCCGGCGTCGGTGCAGCCTTGGGGAGAGGTGGCGGCGACGGCTCGACGATGATTTCGGGGAGTGGGCGATCGCTCTTGGATCCCCGCCGCTTGAACAGCCCTCGCAGCCCACGTGCCTCGGGATTGACCAGGGTGGCCCCGAGAACGCTCACTCCCCGCGACGACAGGTCGCGGTACATCTCTTCGACGGCAGACGCCGTACTGGTCCCGGGTTTTATGCACATGACGGTTTGGTCCACGTCGTAGAGCAAGGTCTGGGTCGTCGGGTCGGCCACGGCACCGGCAGCGACCACGACAGCGTCGAACCGCTCCTGGGCGGCATCGATCAACTGCACCGCCCGTCTAGCGGCGACGGCATCGGCCGGATCATCGAGACCGATGCCGACCGGGATGGCGCGCAGCCCGGGCCCGGTCTCGGTCGATTCGGAGAGCACCCAGTCGACGAACCCGGCGACCGCGGTGTTGTCGCGCGCCATCGGGTCGATCACATCGGAAAGGCTGGGCCCAAGTCCCTCGTACTCCGGAAGATCGGAGGGATGGGCGAAGTCACCGTCGATCAGCAGGACCCGCTGCCCTGCGGTGGCCAGGCTCATCGCATAGTCGGCTGCCACGGCGTGGGCGTCGCGTGAGCTGACGTCCATGCCGGTGAACCCGAGCGCCAGGTGACGCTGGCGGGCGCGGCCGTCGATGGCGGCGCGCAGTGCCTGCACAGCCTGCTTGCGCGGCGAGCGGCGGACGGTCTGGTACCAGGGGCGTTGCCCGCTGGAGATCGGAGTCCTGGACGGCACCTCGCCCAGTGCTGGCACGGCGTCGAGGTCTCCGGTGGTCCACACCGGCCGGCGAATCCGGTCGGCGACGATCAGCACCGCCAGCCCGAGCAGCAGCCCGGCAACCGCACCGAGCAACCCGTTGATCAGCAGGTTGGCCGCTTGTGGGGTGACGTCCTCGGTGACTGCGGTCCCAAACGACTGCTCGCCCTCGGGACCAGCGGTGGCCAGCGCGGTGTGCTGATCGAGGACGGCCTGGAACTCCTCCTCGAGCAGTTGCTTCTGCACCTGCTCGGCGGACTGGGGCGCCTCGCCCTCGGCGGGCAGGGCGTCGAGTTCGGCTTGGAGGACGTCGAGCGCCTCCTCGACCTCGGCGATCTCGGCATCGACGTCCTCGGCGGTCCGCTCCTCTTCCGCCTGGGGGTTCTGGGTCGGGCCGAGGATGTCCTCCACTCTGAGTCCGCTGAGCCTGTCCTCGAGGGCATCGATCGATTCCTGAATCTGCTCCCGGTCTCCGACGACCTCGGGGTCCTCGGCCAACTGGGCATCGATCCCTTCAATCTCGGACCTGATCTCCTCAAGGCGTTCCTGCAGCGCGTCCAACTCCTCTTGCTTCTCTTGCGCCGCCTGGGTCTCTTCGTCCCCCCCGCCTGCCGGTATGACCGGACCATGCCGTTCAACTCTTGGGTTGCGGTGTCCTGGTCAGGGGCGAATACCTGAAAGGTGAGGGTGCCTTCCTGGGTGTCACCGGTGATGCTGGCCGCCTCCCCGAGCCGGGCCAGCGTCTCCTCGTTGGCATCTTCCGAATCGATCTGGGCTGCCTCCACCGCCGAGCTGAGCCCCTCGCCGGTGCGGTCCGCCTCGCCTTGGGTGAAAGTGATGGTCCGCGTCGCTTGGAACACGGGTTGGATGGCGTCGTTGCGCCGTGACGTGATGACGACCGCTGGGATGGCGCCGAGCGCCGCCACCAGCACAAGGACCCACCACCGGGCCTTGATCAGTCGTCCTATACGTGTCAGGTCCACTCTTCTTCACCTTCCTCCGGAACGCCCCCTTGTATTACAGCTTGCGACCAGGAAGCACCTACGACCTCACCGAGGAGGGCGCGGATCCCGGCCATGTCCCCATCGCCGGCCAGCTTGGCCAGTTGGGGGACAGCGTCGCCGATGGCGCCACCCAGGGAGGCGCCGGCGCGAGCTACGTTGATCTTCGGGTTCGACGTCGGGAGCAGCGGCTCGAGAGAGAGCTGCTCGGTCATCTTCTCACCCTCTCGCCTCCCGGTGACCTCGACCTTGATGTCGCGGCCCGGGACCATCCCGGCCAGTCGGATCAGGCGGTGGGCTAAATCGCCGATCCGGACCGGCTCGGCCATGTCGAGCACGAAGATCTCGCCGCCCATCGCGAGGGCGCCTGCCTGCAGCACCAATTGAACCGCCTCGTCGACGGTCATGAAGTATCGCCTCATGTCCGGGTCGGTGAGAGTCACCGGTCCCCCCGATTTGATCTGACGGATGAATGTTGGGACCACGCTCCCCCGGCTGCCCAGGACATTCCCGAACCGGACCGAGGTGTAGGTGCAGCCGTCGTCCTGGCATGCCGCTTCCTGGACCATCAACTCCGCCACCCGCTTGGTGCTGCCCATGACGCTGGTGGGGGCCACCGCCTTATCGGTGGAGATGAGGACAAATCGCCGCACCCCCACGGCGCGAGCCGCATCGAGCACGTTCCGGGTCCCGACGACGTTTGTCGCCACCGCCTCCTCGGGGCAGTCCTCGAGGATGGGGACGTGCTTCAACGCCGCGGCGTGGAAAACGACCTCAGGCTTGGTCTCGAGAAAGACACGTCGCACCCGTTCCCGGTCGCGGATGTCGCACAGGACCTGGAGCGGCTCGCGACCCGTCTTCCGCCTCCAATCGAGGTTCGCCTCGAACAGGTGGGTTTCATCGTGGTCGACCACCACGATCTCGGCGGGCTCGAACTCGAGCAGCTGGCGGACAATCTCCGAGCCGATCGACCCGCCGGCACCGGTGACGAGGACCCGGCTCCCCCTGACCAGGGCGGCTACGGCGTCCAACTCGGTGGACACCGCCGGGCGTGGGAGGAGGTCAGTGATCTCCAGGTCACGGATGTCGCCCGTCGGCTGCCCACCTGCGAGCACGGCTCCGAGCTCGGGGACGATGCGGAGTCGGGCATTGTTGTAGAGGCATGCGTCGAGCACCTTGCGTGCCATGCGCTCGCCGCCTTCGGCAACGATCACCTGGTCGACCTCTTGCTCGTCCACCAACTCGGCGAGATCGTCGACCGAGCCCAGCACCGGTAGACCTACCAGCCGTCGGGACGCCTCGTAGGCGCTGTCGGTGACAAAGCCCGCCACATCGCCGCCGTGTGTCGACGTAAGGCTGCGCGCCACCTCGGCGGCGGCGCGTCCGGTGCCGACGATGATCGTCCTCTCAACCCGCGACCCATCGGGGTTCCGCTTGAAGCTGAAGAGACGTGACCGGAACCGCACCAGCCCCATGGCGAACAGGGTCAAGAGACCGCCGGTCACCACCACCGCCACTGGGATGGGACGCAGCCAAGGCTCCGCCACCGCCTCTGCCGGCCGACCGGGGGTTCCTGCCGGGGCGGGGGAGACAGCGGGGTCGATCAGGGTGTAGACGGCGAGGCCGACGAGGAGGATGGCGATGGCCGTGGCCGCGGCGAGCACCACCCGCTTGGCTTCGGCCACGCTGGCGTACTCCCACACGTGCCCGTAGGCACCGAAGACGATGTTGGTGGACGAGGTGGACGAGGATGATGATCGGGAGCAGGACGAAGAGGCTCTCGGTGAACTCGCCCCGCAACCGGGCTGTCTCGGGGTCGAGCAGCCGGAGCCCGAGGGCCGAGGAATAGGCGAGTACCACGAGGATGGCGTCGATGAGGGCGAACGAAATGTCGGCGCGCACATGTGCGGCCGTCCTCGATACTTTCACCCGCCAGTCAGAGCTCACCAGCTCCCCCTGTCACCTCGGAAACAGCAGGGTTCCCGCTCGGGTGGGCAGCTTCGGAGCATCGAGGCCGTGGGCCTCAACTCTTCGGATACCCCCCGCAGCAGGACCCTAATCACGCTGCGTGTTCAACTAGACACAGATCGGCGTGTCGGCGCGAGTTCTTGAGCAGGCACAACGCGCCCAGGGTGGCGGCGTGCCCACGCTGGGAACGGGCTTCAGAAGCCGGTCCGGGGTGCCGATTCTATGCTCGTCAACCCGAACCCAAAGGGGAGTACTCCTATGAAAGCTCTAGTCACTGGTGGTGCCGGTTTTCTCGGCCGCCAGGTCGCACGCCACCTCACCGCCAGCGGTTTTGAGGTCTCGATCTTCGATCGGATGGACGCAGCCGATCCAGACATCCCGACCATCGTCGGTGATCTCGTCGACCCCGAGGCGGTGCGCGCCGCCGTCGAAGGACACGACGTCGTGTGCCACATCGGCGCCATCGGTGACGTCTACCTCGCCGGCGAGCAGCCGGCTCTGGCGTCTTCGGTCAACGTCACCGGCACCGCCCTGGTCGCCGATGCCGCCATCGCCACCGGCGCCCGGGTGGTCTACGCCTCCACCTGGGAGGTGTACGGCGAGCCGCAGTACGAGCCGGTCGACGAGAACCATCCCACCGAGCCCGATCACCCGTACAGCATCACCAAGCTCGGCGGGGAGAGGATCCTGATCTCCGCAGCCCATCTGCGGGGCCTCTCGACGGTCGCCCTCCGGCTGGGCACCGCCTACGGTCCGGGTCTCCGGCCCAACTCGGTGTTCCGCATCTTCATCGACCGGGCACGGCGCGGCGAGCCCATCACCATCCAGGGTGGCGGGTCGCAGGGACGTCAGTTCACCCACTCCTCGGACATCGCCCGCGCCTTCGAGCTGGCGGCACGGTCCGACGTGAGCGGCCAGGTCTTCAACACGGTCGCCGACGAGACGGTTTCGATCAAGCAGCTCGCCGAACTGGTGGTCGAGCGCATCCCCACCGAGCTCACCTTTGGTGATCCCCGGCCGGGCGACGTGCCACCCGCCTTGGTGTCGTCGCAGAAGATCGCCGACGTCCTCGGGTGGCGCCCCGAGATGCCGTTCGAGCAAGGTCTGCGCCATCTGATCGACGAGGGCTGACAATGCCCACCTCCGGGGCTGCCCCCCCGGGCGGGCCCGAAGGCCCGATGACCGCCCGTGCCCGGGTCCTTGTTCTCATCAAGGGCCTGGGCATTGGTGGTGCCGAGAGGCTCATCGCCGAGTCCGCCGGCTTCTGGGACCGCCGGTCTTTCGACTACTCGGTGGCGTACGTGCTCCCGTGGAAGGACCAGTTGGTCCCGGAGTTGCGCGCCCAGGACGTGGATGTGACCTGCATCGGAGGACGACGGGGAACCTCCCCGGCAACACCGATCAGGCTGCGCCGGATCATCCGAGAACGGGGTATCGACCTGGTCCACGCCCACCTCCCCAGCACGGGGATCATGGCGAGGACCGTTTCTTCGGTTCCGGTCGTTTACACCGAGCACAACGTCGCCCACTCGTATCGGGAGCCCACACGGACTCTCAACCGGCTCACCTACCGGCGCAACCGGGCGACCATCGCCGTCTCCGACGCCGTGGCCGAGAGCCTCGCCGGTTACGGGACCAAGGTTGAGGTGATCCCCAACGGGGTCTCTGTGAGTGTTTCCGAGGCCGAGACCGATGCGGTGCGCGCCGAACTCGGTTTGAGCCGCGACGGACCCATTGGTTGTCCATGTCGGCAACATCCGGCCGCACAAGGGGCACCGCAATCTGCTCGCCGCCGCCGGCGCGGTGCTCGCCCACCACCCCGACGCCACGATCGTCTCGGTCGGAGGCGAGAAGCATCCCGGGGACCTGGCTGCGCTCGATGGCGGCAGCGGTCGAGGCCGGTGTATCCGACCGGGTGCGCTTCCTCGGACGCCGCGGCGATGCGCTCGCCTTCATCGCAGCCGCCGACGTCGTGGTCAATCCCTCCGATCAAGAGGGTCTGCCCGTGGCGCTCCTCGAGGCGCTCGCCCTGGCCCGTCCGGTTGCCGCCACAGATGTTGGGGGGGTTTCATCGGTGATCCACCAAGGCGAGACCGGGCTTCTCGTGCCCGCCGGGGACCCTGCGGCGCTGGCGGAGGCGGTCAGCCGGCTGCTCGGGGACCGCGAGATGGCCGCTGGGATGGGCAAGGCGGGGCGTGCCCTCGTCGAGGCGAAGCACGGCCTCGCCACGATGGTGAACGAAGTAGAAGACGTCTACCGCCGGGTCCTCAGGTAGTGAGCGGTATGAACGAGACCATCACCATCCGCCCGTTCCGCGACGACGACCTCGACGCGGTTCTCGAGCTGCTTCGCTCCTCGCTCGGCGAGACCTCCCTGCTCCAGAGGACGCCCGAGTTGTTCGCCTGGAAGCACCTCGACAACCCGTTCGGCCGTTCCATCATCCTGGTAGCCGACGCTGGGGGGACTATCGCCGGGCTGCGCGCCTTCATGCGCTGGGAGCTGACCACGCCCGAAGGCGAGACGCTCCGCTGCGTGCGTGCGGTCGACACAGCCACTCACCGCGACTTCCAGCGCCGGGGAATCTTCAGCAGGCTCACCGAAGCTGCTGTCGAGGCGGCGAGTGAGGATGGGGTGGATCTCATCTTCAACACCCCCAACGAGAAGTCGGGCGCCGGATACCTCAAGATGGGTTGGCAGCAGGTCGGACCCATCGGTGTGATGATGCGCCCCGGGATTGGGCTGCTGCGGAAAGGCACCGGAGATGGCATCCCCCAGACGGGAGACCTGGTTCCCGGGAGTGAGCCGCTGGTGGACTTCCCCCCGGTCACCGCCCGTCTGCCGCGTGGCCTGCGGACCGCACGCACCCCCGATTACCTCCGCTGGCGGTTCACCGCCCACCCAACCGCCCGATATGCAGCGGTGGAAGCTGCCGACGGGGTCGCCGTGGTCCGCCCCAACCTGCGCCGCGGTCGCCGCGAGCTCGTGCTCTCCGAGTTGATCGGCCCGGGTTCTGCTGCCGCCGCCAGGGAGACGACTCGGCGCTCGCGCGCCGACTACATGGTCGGGTGGTTCTCCAAAGGAAGTCCCGAGCGCTCCGCCGCAGTCTCCGCCGGGCTGATCCCGCTACCCAAGGTCACCGCGCTGACCCTGGTGGCGCGCCCGCTGCGGGACCTGCCCGTGGACGTCACCTCGCCCGCAAGCTGGGACCTGGCTATGGGCGACCTGGAGTTACTGTGAGCGACGGGCGATGAAGCAGGAATGGCTCTGGATCGGTTTCGCTGCGGCGCTGGCGGCTGCGGTCGGGGTGGCGCTCGGGTTCGGCGTCGCCGCCGAGGTGCTGGTGATCTCCATCCTGTTCCTCCCGCTCTTCGCCTGGATGGGTCAGAGGCTGTCAGACGATGACGATGCCCACGTGCTCCCGCTGCTGCTCCCCGCCGCCTATCTGGCAAAAATCGTCGGCGGCGGTGCCCGGTATCTGGTCCTCCAGTTGCTCTACGGTGGAATCGGCGACTCGGTCGGCTACCACAACGCCGGGCTCGACTACGCCGCCACACTCCGGGATCTGGCCATACCCGACACCTCTGGTGTCCGGGTCGGTTTCGGAACCATCGTCACCAGGCTGATCACCGCCGGGGTGTACGCCATCTACAGCCCGGAGACGCTGCTCGGCGGGTTCATCATCTTCTCGATCATCTGCTTCGCCGGGCAGTTGCTCTTCTATCTGGCGGTGCGCGACGCGGTCCCCCGCAACCGGCGTTTCTGGCTCGGGCTCGGCATCTTCTTCCTCCCCACCATGGTCTTCTGGCCCTCGAGCGTGGGGAAGGACGCCCTCATGGTGTTCGGGATCGGGCTGGCGACCTTCGGTCTGAGCAAGCTCTACCGACGACTCACTCTGGGCCCGATGGTGCTGGCACTGACAGCCCTCACCATGCTGGCCTTGATCCGGGCACATGTCGCCGCCCTCATCGTCGGCGCCTTCGTGGTCGGCCTCCTGTTCAACCGGCGCAGGGGTGGGAAGCTCTCGCTGGGAAGGGCGACCGTGTCGCTGGTGCTCGCCATGGGGTTGATGGGTGGCGCCGCCTGGGCGCTCACCTCCACCCTCCGGCTCGACCTGTCCGAGGAGGGTCTCGAAGAGCTCGCCTCCACGGCCGAGTCCCAAACCGATACCGGTGGCTCATCGGTCGAGGGTTCTGCGGTGCGTGGACCCCAAGACCTCCCCGAGGCGACGCTGCGGGTGCTCTTCCGGCCTCTGATCCACGAGGCGTCGGGTGCCCAGCTCGCCAGCGGCGTCGAGGGCACCGTCCTGCTGCTGGTGTTCATCTGGCGATTGCCGACGCTGGGGCGCAACTTCTTTCGGATGCGACACAAACCGATCCTGCTCATGTCGGCCGCATACACATTTGGGTTCATCATCGTGTTCAGCCCGTTCCTCAACCTGGGCATCCTCGCCCGGCAGCGCAGCCAGCTGATGCCGTTCCTCATCGCATGGCTCATCGGCGCCGGCTGGGGCGAGATCACCGCACCCGGTGAGGAACAAGCCGACGTGCCCCAAGCCGAGTTGCCCGATGCCGGGGAGACCCGACCCGATTCCCGCCCCGGTCTGAAACCAGTTTTGGCGTCACCAAACGCGGAGGACCCGTTGCGTGACGCCAAAACCGGATCTTCTTCTCAGCCGGCGAGCCGGGGGCGGACAAACCCGAGAGCCGCCAGCCCGGCCAGCACTGCGACGGCGAGGACGCCGAGGACCACAACCGCCGACCAGCCCTCCATCGTGGCGTCCACACCGATAACAATCGCCGCCCACACCACCTGGGCGGCGGCAGCGAGCAGCGCCACCCTGCGGATGGTCATCCCTCGATCGTGTAGCTGGTCATAGAGGTGGCTGCGGTCGCCGATGAACAACCGTGCTCCCGACAGCCGTCTCCGCAGCAAGGCGACGATGAGGTCGAATGCGGGGACTCCGAGGAGGAACGCCGCCACCGTCAGCCGAGGTGCGCTCTCGTCACCTGCGGAAACCGTCGCCATCCCGTATACGAGGACGAGGCCAACGACGTAGGCGCCGTTGTCGCCAAAGAAGACACGTGCCGGGTGCCAATTGAGAACGAGCACCCCGGCGCAGGTAGCTGCAAGCAACAGCGGTACGACGGCACCAACCTCCCGCATCGACCCCATCACGAATAGCGCCAACCCGGTCACCAATGCGACCGAGCCGAGCAACCCGTCGAGCCCGTCGAACAGGTTGACCGCATTCACCGCCGCCACCACCAGGATCACCACCACCACCCGCTCGACGGGCCCAAAGCCGCCGGGGACGGCGCCGAGCGCCAGCACCACACCTGCCACCGCCTCCACCAGGAGCCGAACACGTGGGTCGAGCCCGGCCCGGTCGTCGACCAACCCGAGTACCAGCAGGATCGCCATCGCCACCGCCAGCCATGGCGAGATGAACCCTTCCACCACAGAGCCGGCCAGCACCCCGAGAAAGACACCCACTCCGCCGAGAGGCACCGCCGGTGTGCGATGCGTCTTGAGAACGTCGTCCGGCCGGTCTACGAAACCGAGCGCCGGTCCTAGCCAGAGCGAGAGGACGCACCAGGCCAGGGCCACCGCAAAGGCAATGACTACTCCGACCACACCAGTTCCACCGACGGTTCCCCGGCATGGACCGCCACCTCGTCGGCGTCCACGAACCCGGCCGAGCGGAACAGGGCGAGCGACGCCGTGTTGTCGGCACCGACCACGACACGGACCGATGGGAGCCGGCGGCGGCGGTAGCACGACTCCATCTCGGCGAGCAGCCGGCCGCCGACCCCCCTCCCCCTGACCTCGGCGCTCACCGCCACGGCGAGAAGCTCGGCGGGGACAGTGCTCGAGTCTCCACCCCCATAGCGGAGAGTCTCCAGCGCCCGCCGCAGCACCGATGGCCGCACCAGCCGGGGAGACGCGGCGAATGCGGCGAACAGACCATGACGTCTCAGGAAGTAGCGGTAGAAGGCCGGCGTGTCAGCGGTGGAGGCGGCGAAACCCACGGGTCCTGCTTGGTCCTCCGCCACGAGCACATCGGCGCCGGGCCATTCGATCAGCGCCCTGTAGAGGCGGCGGAGGAATCCCCGACCGAGCCTGGGTAAGAACCCGGTGGCTATCTCGGCATGGAGACCGGCGACAACCGGGGCGTCCTCGGGCGTGGCCGGGCGGATCGGCGGAGGTGAGCCGGGGGTCGCCTCGGGGAGCAACCGGGCCAGACCCTTGCTCCGCCCGGCGCGCCGGTAGGTGTCGAGGACGATCTGGACGACGCGCCGCTCGTCGAACTCGGCCTCTGCCTTGCGGCGCGCCTCGACACCCATCTCTCGCCGCCGGTCGCCGCTCTCGCCGATGGCGATGATGGCGGCCCGAAGTGCCTCGGGATCCTCGACCGGAACGAGGAGACCGGTCTCACCGTCGGCCACCACCTGGCGGCACCCTCTGATGTCGGTCGCCACCACAGGGAGCCCGGTCGCCGCCGCCTCCATGGCCGAGCGGGGAAAACCCTCGCGGTGTGACGGGAGCACGAAGATGTCCATGGCGGCGTAGAGCCGGTCGACGTCGTCGCGCATGCCGAGAAAACGCACCCCGGTCGCCTCGGCTGCGGCAACCATCTCACGGGGAAGGGCATCTGGCTTGTCGGGCTCGTCGGGGCCGATGGCGAGCACCAGGTACCGGTCGTCAAGCCCCTCGGCTGCTGCGAAGAGCTCGGGGTAACCCTTCTCGGCCACCAGTCTCCCCACGACACCGACCACAACGTCGTCCGGTCGAGCACCGATCTCTTCCCTGATCCGGGCCCGCTCTTCGGCGTCGAATCTCGCCGGGTTGAACCTCTCCAGGTCCACACCGTTGCCGAGAAGACCGGTCTTCTCCGGGGCAGAGATGTGCCACCTGGTGAGCAGTTCCAGATCCTCAGGGTTCTGGACCAACTCGGCGTCGGAGCAGCGCGAGGCAATGGCCTCCAACAGGTAGACCCCGAGACGCTTGGTGGGCCGGTCCTCCTCGGTGGCGTAGAGGCCATGGACCGTGTTGACCACCAGCGGAACCCCGGCGAGCCGGCCGACGATCCGCCCGTACACTCCCGGCTTGGGGTTGTGGGTGTGGAGGACGTCGGGGCGGATCTTGCGGAGGATGCCCCACAACGCCCTGGCGGCGCGCAGGTCCTCGCTAAGGCTCCACCCCCTCGTCGACCCCTCCAAAGGGATGAAACGGACGCCGGCGGCGACTATCTCCTCGACGAAGGGCCCCTCCGCCGAGATCCCATATGCCTCGCCCCCCAGGTCCACCACCGACGTGAGTTGGGGAAGCACCAGGAAGCGGAGGCTCATGTCCACGGTGGTGAGGTGAGCCACCCTCATGCTGGACCATCCTGGTCCCTGGTCAGCAAGCGGTCGAACACGGTGGCAAACCGGTCGACGGCAGCGTCGAGGGTGAACCGGGAGAGGGCAAGGCGGCGCGCCTCCTCGCCCATGGCGAGCGTTCGGTCCCGATCGGTGGCCATCTCCGCCAGGACCGCCGAAAGTGCATCGATGTCGCCTCGGTTGACCAGTCGCCCTGTTGTTCCGTCGACCACTGCCTCGCTCACTCCTCCGACATCGAACCCGGCAGTAGGCACCCCGGCGAACGCCGCCTCGAGGACAGCTCCGGGTAGTCCTTCGGTAGCCGAGGTGAGTATCAGGACGTCTGCCCACTGAAGGTGCGGAAGAACATCGGCAACAACGCCGATCAACTCGACCGTTCCGGTGAGACCGCGCCGCTCCACCTCCTCGCTCAGTGTCTTCTCCTGGGCGCCGCCCCCCACCACACGCATCCGGACCGGGACAGACCGACCAGCCCGCTCCACGGTCTCCAGCGCCGCCAGCGGGTCCTTCTCGGTGGTGAGGCTGCCCAGAAAGAGGATCCGAAGCTCGGGGTGGTCATCATCCCGGACTGACCTCGGACAATCGCGGCGCGGCGCCGATCGGCGACACCTCGACCCGATCCGGGGGAACTCCGAGTCCCAACAACTGGCCGCGGGTGGCGGTGGAGACGGCGGTGACGAAATCGGCCATTCGGAGCTGGATCGAGAGGAGACGGCGCGAGAGCGGCGTGCGGGCCCAGTGCGCCGGCTCCCCGATGCTCCCGTAAACCAGAAGAGGACGGCGGCGTCGGAAACGGGTGGCGGCGATGCCATAGCGCAACGTTGCGCCACCGTTGGCGAAGACGATGCCGGGACGGAACTCATCGACCCTGCGACGCAAAGGCACGACCACGTCGCGACTGAGTCGCCCCAGCCGAGCGCGCTCCCGGTCGCCCACGACCTCCGCATCCACCGTCGCCCCGCCAACAGCAGATGCCGGCGCCGATGAGAGCGCCACCAGATCGGTCTCCCAACCGCGCGCCGCCAGGCCGCCAGCCAACTGGCTCCCGAAAACCTCGGCCCCGCGCCGCTGGTTGGAGGTGATGAGCACCATTACCCGATGCGGCATGCTCAGCCGAGTTCGTTGAGGGGTCGGCCGGCCGGCGTAGCCCGTATCGACGTCGTGCCACCACTCGATGTCGTCCTCGCCCTGCTGCCAGCAGAGGAGCACGACACGACCACCGGCACGATGGGGGAAGTCGATCAGAAGCGGGTCGAATCCTTTGATCTCGATCCCTTGGCGGCGGAACCACTCGAGATCTGCCCTCACCGAGAGCGTCCCGTCGAGAGCCGCCGGGTCGTGTCCATTTCCCCCGGCCACCTCTGCCAGGTGGTCGATGCCCGCCCGCACCTCGTCCAAGCCGGCGGCTATGCGATCGGCCCGGGTACGTGCCTCGGGGAGCAGGGTCCGAGCCTCGTCCACCGAGAACAGTCTCGACATCACCCGGTTCCCGGGGCGGCTGCTTCGCCGTCCAGGCCAAACATCCGGGCGGCGTTGTCGTGGAGCACGGCCCGTGTCACCTCATCGGGCATTTCGAGATGTTCCCAATCGCCGAGCCACTTGTCGGGAGTGATGAACGGGTAGTCGCTCCCGAACAGCGTCCGGTCCGCAAGAGGACCCCGCACCGCCTCGATGAGTTGCGGCGGGAAAAGCCGCGGCGACCATCCGGACAACTCGAGGTAGACGTTTGTCTTGTGACGGGCGACGGCGAGCGCCTCGTCCTGCCACGGCCACGAGGGATGGGCCATGATGATGGTCAGACGCGGGGAACTCGGCGGCGATCTCGTCGAGGTACATCGGGTTGGCGTTACCCAACCGGATTCCCGATCCGCCCGGGACGCCGGCGCCGAGACCCGTCGTCCCCGTGTGGAACAGCAGGACGAGCCCATGGCCCTGCGCCGCCTCCCATACCGGGAAGTAGCGGCGATTCGTCGGGTTGAACCGCTGGGCGGGTGGATGAAGCTTGAGACCAAGAAGACCAAGACGGGCCGCTTCGTGCACCCCCGCCAGCGCAGCCGATCCCTTTTAGGGGTCCACGCTCCCAAACCCGAGGAAGACGTCGGGATTGGCATTGACCAGCGCCGCCACCTCGGCGTTGCGGAACGGGGGACGGCGGGTCGCCGTCTGGGCGTCCCATCCGAGCAGCACCGCCCGCCCGTCCCTCTCCCTGTAGTGCGCCGCCACCTCGTCGCCGCTCATCACCGGGAGTGGACGACCGAAATAGCTCTCCAGTTGCTCCCGGTAGGGAGCAAAGGCACCTTCCAGAAAGCCGGGCACAGGCGGGTGGACGTGGACGTCGATGAACCGGGTCACGGGATGAGCCTAAGCGGGACCGGGGATAGGGCTCAGGAGAGCTCGGGCTTGACCGTGGCGGGGCGGGGTGTAGGCCGGAACCCGCGGTTTTCCGCCTCGACCAGGGTGTCGGGTGCGAATGAGGAGAGCAGGCACCTCGTCAGCAGGTCGTCCTCGGCAACCCGGCCCTCGAGTGCTGCGGCGTCATCATCATCGTCGCAGTCGTAGACGAGCATGGTGTCCCGTGCCCCCACGAACCGATGCTGTTCGAACCTGCGAAGCCTGGCCAACCGCACTCCGTCCTCAACCGAGTGGTGCCGCGGCCGCCACCGCCGCCCCCACCCCGGCATCTCCTACCGGGACCGGGCGCACCACCAATTCATCGATCGGGAGGTGACGATACTCCTCGAGCCTCTGACTCACTCCTTCCGGGTCGCCGGCTATCCCGACCGCGCCTGGGTCCACCGCCGAAGGGTCGAACCCTTGCCTCTCCATGTGGCTGCGGTAGTCGGGGAGACGGAGGTACGAGGCCAGTTCGGCGGCGAGGGCATCCCTCGCTCTGGACCCGTCGGGATGACAGGCGACACGGACATAAGCGGCTATCCGAAATGGTCGCTCTCCCACCTTTGCCCGCAACTCCTGCGCCGTCGCGGTGAGCTGATCGGGGCTCGACCAGTTGAGGAGCACCCCGTCGGCTGATCGGGCTGCCACCCCGGCCATGAGAGGGCCAAGCGCTGCCAGCACCACGGGGATCTCGCCTGCTGCGGGCAGCCCCAGCCGGGCGCCCTCGATATGGATGTGCTCCCCGTGGTATTCGACCGTCTCCCCGGAGAGCAGATCCTTGACCACGGTGAGGTACTCCTCGACGCCGGCCACTCCCGATATCCGATCATTGCCGAACTGACGTCCCAGCGCCGAGTGGCCGGCACCGATCCCGAGCACCACCCTCCCACTACCCACCGACTCGGCAAGCGTCGCCGCCGCCATGGCCGCGGTCAAGGGAGGGCGGTTGTAGATCGGGCAAACGCCGGTGCCAAGCCGGGTCTTTGACGTGGCGTGCCCCCATCCGGTGAGGGTGACGAACGCATCCCGTCCGGTGGACTCGTTGGTCCACAGAGAGGTGAACCCGAGTCTTTCGGCCTCGACAGCAACCCTGGTCAGATCGCTCGGGGCGAGTTTCGGGTCGACCAGCGAAACCCCGAGGTCCATGTGGTCAGCGGGCAGCGGCGCCCCGAGATGCAAATGCGGCGAGCGACACAACGGGATCGCCGACGACGAGCATCAGGGCTGGAGGTGAACCCGGGTCGAGACGGCCGACCGGCACCGTGCTCGGTGCGACCGCCATGAAGGCGGCAAAACCCCAGCGACGCGCAACCACGCGCCATCCGGGTCTCTCCTCGGGTCTACCCGCCCTCACCGTGTCCCGGCACCAGTTGTCACCGAGGTCCCGCAGTTTGGGCACGTCGCCACGTCGATCTCCCCCACGATGAAGGAGAAGGAGCAGTCCGGGCATACCAGGCGGGGTGATGGTGGATCCGGTGGTGGAGGCGTGGGCCGCGGCGGTACCTCGGGTGGCCCAGGGGCCCCGCCGTTATCCCGGACCTCGTTGACAGATCCGCACCGGGCGCACCGGTAGCGTCCGGGGCCGGTCACGTCGAATTCGGTGCGGCAGGCGCCGCATCGCACCCTCACCTCTGCTCACCTCCATGCGGGTCTTCGCCGATGGTATCGGGGCTGTCGACCGTGGGTGATACCGCATCGGTAACCGGTTGGCCTACCGCCCCGATGGCGAGGAGGTACTCGGCCTCGAGACGCAGCACTGCTGCAACGTCCTCGCGGCTGTGTTCCACCCGGTTCCGCTCCCTGATCCCGTCGACCACGAAGTCGATTGCCACCTCGTCCCCCCCGGCGATGGTGTCCTGAGGCCGGGCATGCGCCAGACCCTGCAGGTAGTAGACCTCCCATTCCAGGATCCGCCGCACCTTGGCGTCGTCGAGGCGGGAGGCGATGTCATCGGGGAGACGCTGACGCACAAATGAGACCGCGTCGTTGATCACGTAGACCCTGGGCTCACGTTGTGCCCGTCTCTTCGCCTCCTGCCATACGAGAGCCGCCACCATCACCATCAGTACGGCGGCGAGCAAAGCAGCGACGACCACCTCAGCGGCCATTGGCCGACACGGTAGGGCTCAGGCGACGGGGCGGCGCACCCGACCGAGCAGGGCGCCATGGCCGGCTTCCAACTGCAGACCCGGGTCGTCGAGATGGAGCCACGACAGCCTGCGCACCGTTCCCTCATCAGTGCCGGCGGGGTGGTCCCAGGGATCTGCGGGCGAGTTCACCGGCGGCTCGAGTTGGAAGACATGCCGCTCCCGCACCTCGGCCCGCCCGTAATTGCTCATGTCGTACTCGGCCACGCCCAGGTACCCGTTGATGCTGGCGGAGAGTCCTGTCTCCTCCGTGACTTCGCGCACCACCGCCTCTCGGATGTCCTCGCCTTCCCCGATGGAACCATATGGAACCTGGAGCCCACGTATCGGCCCATCAGACCGCTCCACCACGAGCAGATGCTCGCCGCGCAGCACATATGCGAGCACTTCGATGGTCCGGATCACAGCGAGCGAACGCTAGACGGACGGCCCGGCGTCAAGGCGACGCCAGCGATGCTCACAGTCCGAGGCGGCCGGCGAGGATCTCGCGGTGATAGACCGGGTCGCCGAACAACAGCTCGGAGCTCTTGGCTCGCTTGAAGTAGAGATGGGCGTCGTGCTCCCAGGTGAAGCCGATCCCACCGTGGATCTGAATGTTCTCGGCGGCACAGTGGAAGAAGGCTTCGGTGCAGTACGACTTGGCCAGAGGAGCCACCACCGCGAGCTCATCCGGGTCCTCTTGGGCGGCCCACCCGGCGTATGCGGATGCCGACTTGGCCGACTCCACCTCGAGCAGCATGTCGGCGCACTTGTGTTTGATCGCCTGAAAAGACCCGATGGGACGGCCGAACTGGACCCGGGTCTTGGCGTACTCCACCGACATCTCCAGACAGCGCTCAGCACCGCCCACCGCCTCGGCGGCCAGCGCCACCGAAGCCAGGTCGAGGACTCGAGTGAGGATCGGCCACCCACCGCCCTCCACACCGAGCAGGGCATCACCGGGGAGCCTCAGCGAGTCGAATGTGACCTCGGCCAGTTTGCGGGTGGTGTCCATCGTGTCGAGCGCCCGGCGGGCGGCATCCTCACCGGACACCACGAACAGGCTGATGCCGCCCGGACCCGGCGAGGTTCGCGCTGCGACGATCAGTGTCTCGGCGGTGTGCCCATCGACCACGAACGACTTGGTCCCCTCAAGCACCCAATCCCCCGAATCGGGCAGGGCCTCGAGTTCGATTCCCTGGTCATCCCAGCGGCCCGCCTGCTCGGTGATTGCCAACGCCACACGGTGCTCGCCAGATGCGATCCCGGGTAACAGCTTCTCCTTGTGTTCCTCATCACTCGACTCGAGCAGCGTGTATGCCCCCAAAATCACGGACGAGAAGAAGGGGGACGGGTACAGCGCCCTCCCCATCTCCTGGAGAAGCACGACCAGTTCGATGAAGCCGAAACCGGCCCCGCCGTACCGCTCTGGGATGGCCATCGCCTGCCAGCCCATGGCGGCATTTTCGTCCCACAGCGACCGATCAAAGCCTTCGTCGCTCTCCATGATCCGTCGGACGACGGCGGAAGGCGCCTTCTGTTCGAGGAAGCGGCGCGCCGTGGCCCGCAACTCCTCTTGCTCCTCGCTGAAGGCGAAGTTCATCGCCGGGTGGGCATCCTCACGGGCGCCGGGATGCTAGGCGACCCGCTGGCTTCGAACCCGAGTGCACAATGTCCGGCAGATGGCGAGGAGGAGGCACCATGGACTGGAAGCTCGAGGTCGTCCCCGTTCCGGTGGAAGACATCGATAGGGCACTGGCCTTCTACCGGGACCGGTTCGGGTTTGCCGTCGACCTCGACGACCAGGTGTCCGACGAGGTGCGGTTGGTGCAACTCACCCCGCCGGGATCGGGGTGCTCCATCCACCTCGACACGACCGAGATGCCCCCAGGCTCGCTGCGCGGGCTACAGATCGTTGTGGACGACATCACCGCCGCCCGCGCCGACCTCGTCGAACGCGGCGTGGAGGTCAGCCCGATCCGCCATTTCGACGCCGGCAATTGGGTCGATGGACCGGGAGGCCGCTGGAACTCTTTTGTCTTTCTCAGCGATCCAGATGGCAACACCTGGGTGCTTCAAGAACGCGGGTAATGCGTAGTGGGATTCCGACTAAGTACTAAGTACTCAGTACTCGGTCTCAGAAAGCCGCTTCGTCGAGCACCATCAATGCACCGTCCTCGGCCTCGGCGTCGAGGCGACGGGCGGTGACTTGGGGTGCGCTGTGGCGGACGAACCACCTGGCTGCGGCGAGCTTGCCTTCGTAAAAGGGTCGCTCATCGGTGGTCGCCAGCGCGGCGATCGCCACTTCGGCGTGTCGGAGCAATTGCCAGGAGATCACCAATTCGGCAAGCGAGTCGAGCAACCCGTTGGTGTGCAGACCCACCGAGTAGATCCTCTCGGGATCGCCGCCCAGCGACGCCATGAGGTGGTCCACCATGGCACCGAGGTGCGCCTCGACGTCGTCGAGCATCCTCACCAGTCGGTCGCGATCCGCGGTCAAATCGTCGTCATGTCCACCCTTGCCGAACACCCTGATCTCGCCGAGCAGTTCCTGGATGGCGCGTCCCTGGTCGCGGGCGATCTTGCGGAAGAAGAGATCGAGAGCCTGGATCCCCGTGGTGCCCTCGTAGACCGTGTCGATCTTGGAGTCGCGAATGTACTGCTCGAGCGGGTAGTCCTGGGTGTAGCCCGAGCCGCCAAGAACCTGGAGAGACTGGGACAAGACCTCATACGCCTTCTCGGAGGCGTACCCCTTCACCAGCGGAAGCATCAGGTCTCCACGCGCCGCCATCGCCAGGTCGTATGGCGCCGTTTCGGCGCACCCTTGCACAGTGGCGGCGTACAACACCAGGGCGCGCAGTCCTTCGGCTGTCGCCTTCTGCTCCATGAGCATGCGGCGCACGTCGGGGTGCCTGATGATGGGTACCCGCGGCGCCGACTTATCGCCGGCTTCGGCCAGGTCGGCGCCCTGGACCCGCTCGGTTGCATAGGCGAGGGCGTTGAGATACCCGGTGGAAATGGTGGCCGCCGACTTGGTCCCGATCGTCATCCGGGCGTGCTCGACCACACGGAACATCTGTCTGATCCCATCATGGACCCCGCCGACCAGGTAACCGACACAGGGAGCTCCGGCGCCGAGGGTGAGCTCACAGGTTGTCGACCCTTTGAGACCCATCTTGTGCTCGACCCGGGTAGCGAAGATCCCGTTGCGCTCCCCGAGCGAACCGTCCGGTTCGATGAGCCATTTGGGGACCATGAAGAGCGACAGACCCTTGGTCCCGGGACCGGCCCCCACCGGGCGAGCGAGCACCAGGTGGACGATGTTCTCCGCCCCGTCGTGTTCGCCGCCGGTGATGAATCGCTTCACCCCCTCCAGATGCCACATGTCGCCCCCGACGTGGGTGGCGCGTGTGGTCCCGGCACCGACGTCGGAGCCGGCATCGGGCTCGGTGAGGACCATGCTCCCCGCCCAGCCCCGCTCGATCATGAGCGCCGCGACCCGGCGCTGCTCGGGGGTGCCTTCGTCGTGGAGAAGCCGGGCGGACAGTGGTCCGGAGGAGTAGAAGACAGCCGTGGGATTGGCGCCGAGCAGGAGCTCCTGGGTCGCCCAGAAGACGGCACGCGGCACCCGGATTCCGCCGAGTTCCTCGGGGAGCCCGAAACGGTCCCAACCGCCATCGCGCAACGCCGCCAGGCTGCTCTTCATCTCGTCGGGAAGGACGACCTCCCCGCCATCCAGGACCAGATCGATGCGATCGGCGACTTCGAAGCTGGCGGCCCACTCGTTCCGAGCCAGTCGCTCGATCTCGGCCAAGGCGGCACGCAAAGTGGCCTCGTCGAGATCGGTGAAGGGGGGCCGGTCAAGCTGATCTTGGATCCGGTGCACTTCAAAGAGGTTGAACTCGATGTCGCGAAGGTTCGACCGGTAGTGCCCCATCTGCTCCGTCTCCATGACCCTGGAAGCTTGAGTATAGCGTCAAAGTTTGAGCGTCCACTCAAGGATGGGCGGTGGGAGCCGGAGCTGCCTCTTTCGCAACGAGGGGGTCACGGGTTCAAATCCCGTCAGCTCCACTGATGTCAGCCTGTACTAGTTGACAAATTGCTCGAGCCTGATTCAGGTCCGACGAGAGTTCTCAGTCATACGCGCCACACCGCCGCTCCACAGGCGTGCCACAGGATCGGGTCCGAAGCACCTCTCACCCAGCGAGGTGCTCACGGATCTGTCCCGCAATCCCATGATGTCAACGCTTCGCCAATCCGGTCGCTGTCTACGGAGGCGACCGGGAGGGTTCGGAAAGCTCGTAGGTCGATTCTCCTCGGCTGAGGCTCCAAATAGCGCGGCCGTAGCCTCTGGCTGGTCCCCTTCACCGGCTGGCTGTTTCCGTCGCTGCTGCTCCCCATCGGTCTTGGGGCTTTGATCCTCGGTTTCAGGGAAACGGAGTCACCTCCGTCGTCCCATCGAACCGCTTGACCACGGGGCCGCTCGGATCCGCCACCACGGTGATCGTGCCTGCGGTTGCGAGGTCGGTCGACGATGTCCCGATCAGCACCTCGATCGATCCGGGCTCGACCACATATTCCAGGTCACGATCGTAGAACCCGAGCTGGCCGACCGGCACCTGGAAGTTCACACGGCACGACGCCCCGGCGGGCAGATGAACCCGGGCGAAGCTCTTCAGCTCCAGCACGGGACGGGTCAAGCTGGCCGACGGGTCTCTGACATATAGCTGGAGGACCTCGTCGCCTTCGCGCTTGCCTGTGTTGGCGATCGTCGACGCCGCGGTGATCACCCCATTCCACGAGACCTCGTCGGTGCTCAGCTCGAGGTCTGACACCTCGAACCTGGTGTAGCCAAGACCGTGCCCGAACGGGTAGAGCGGCGTGGCCTCGCCGTCGACATAGTCACCCTTCCAATGCGATCGTCCTCCGGAGATCTTGTGCCCGTAGTAGACGGGGATCTGCCCTGCCGACCGCGGATGCGAGATGGGCAGCTTCCCGCCTGGGCTCACCACTCCGCTGAGCACATCGGTGATGGCGTCGGCTCCCTCCTCGCCCGGTAGCCAGGCCTGGACGACCGCGGCGCTGTGCTCATGGGCCCATTGGCTCCCGCAGGGTCGGCCGGTCACCAGGACGAGCACGACCGGGGTCCCGGTGTCGATGACCGCCCGGACCAGATCTTCCTGGACGCCGGGAAGATCGAGCGAGAGACGGTCGCGGCCCTCGCCGGAGGTGCAGTCGCTGGTCAGGCCCGCCTTGTCTCCCATGACCATCACGGCCAGGGCTGCCTCTCGGGCCAGGGCGACCGCCTCCTCGAACCCGTCACGCGACTGACTGTCGACGTCACAGCCCCGGGCGTAGCCGACGCTGTCGCCCAGACGTTCGCGGAGGGCATCGAAGACGGTGCGTGCTTGTTTCATGGAGCCTTCGAGGCTCACCACGCCGGAGAACGGCACCCCGAATACGTTGTCGCCCGATTGCATGTCGACCAGTGCTTCGATGTGGGCCGGGTAGGTGTAGTCACCGAAGAGATTCCGAGCGTCGTGAGCGTTGGGCCCGATTACGGCGATCGAGCCGGCTCCAGGGGTAATGGGGAGTATGCCGTCGTTGGCCAGGAGAACCATGCTCTTCACGGCGATCCGCCGCGCCAGCTCGGCCTCTGACAATGCCTCGATCTCGGTCGAGACGGCGTCGGCATCTACGAAGGGCTTTTCGAAGAGGCCCAGTTCGAACTTCGACAGCAGAACTCTCCTCACCGCAGTATCGACGACACCGGGATCGATCGTCCCGGCCTTCACGCCTTCGATAAGTGGGGTCCCGTAGCAGTCGGTCCCGGGGAGCTCGACATCGATCCCGGCGGTGAGCGCGGTCCCCGCCGCGTCCGTGGCGTCTCGAGCCACGTGGTGATAGCTGGCCAGTTGCCTGACGGCGAAGTAGTCGGACACCACGGTGCCTTCGAATCCCCAATGCTCCCTGAGAAGCACTGTGAGCAGATCGCGGTCCGCGCCGCAAGGTATCCCGTCGAGCTCGTGATATGCGTTCATCACCGACCATGCCCCAGCGGCCACGACCGCTTCGAATGGATGGAGGTAGACCTCCCTCAGTTCCCGGGGGGGAGATGGGGAGGGGCCCAGTTCAATCCTCCCTCGGAGGCGCCATACCCGACGAAGTGCTTGGCGGTCGCCACCACGCCCTCGGTAAGATCGGCCCCTGCAGCCCCTCGACAAAGGCGATTCCCATCCTGGCGACGAGGTAGGGATCCTCTCCGAAGGTCTCCTCGATCCGGCCCCAGCGCGGGTCTCTTGCGACGTCGAGGACCGGAGACAGCCCGTGGTGGGCGCCCATGGCGCGCATCTGCCGCCGAACCGCGGTCGGCCATCGCCCGGGCGAGATCCGGATCCCAGGTGGCGGCGACACCGATCGCCTGGGGGTAGACGACGGCGTGGCGCGACATCAGCCCCGAGCAGATCTCCTCGTGGACGATGGCCGGGATGCCGAGTCGGGTCTCATCGAGGAGGAAGCGCTGGATCTCGTTTGCAAGTCTGGCCGCATCCTCCGCACCGAGGTCGCTGGCCCCGGAGATCCTCGTCACGTGGCCGAGACCCTCACCGAGCAGGTCCCGCGCCTTGCCGTCAGAGAGCCGTCCATCCTCGGTCAGCTGGAAGACCCAGGCGCTCCCCAATTGTGCGACCTTCTCCTCGAGGGTCATCATCTCGAGCAGATCCTCGACCCGCTCGCCCACCAAGAGGCCGGGATCGCGGTAGGCCGGTTGCTGGCCGTCGACGGTGACCGCGGTCATCCCTTCACTCCTCCTGCCGTGAGCCCACTCACGATCTGACGCTGGGCGATGAAGTAGAAGATCAAGGCCGGGATCATGGCCAGCGTTGTGTAGGCCAGGATCATCGCGGTGTCGGTCACGTACTGAGCCGAGATGTTGTTGATGCCGAGCGGCAGAGTCCATTGCTCGGGTTGTATCAACACCAGCAATGGGAGCAGGAAGGCGTTCCAGCTTCCCACCACGGTGAGCACCGCGATCGTGCTCAACACCGGGCGGGACAAGGGGAGCATGACCGACCAGTAGAAGCGCAGCGGGCCACAGCCGTCGATGGCGGCCGCGTCTTCGAGGTCACGGGGGATGCTGCGGAAAAACGGGCGAAGGATCACGATCGAGAGCGGGAGCCCAAATGCCGCCTGGGGGAGGGCGATACCGAGAGGGCTGTTCAGCAGCCCTGTCTGTCGGAGAGTGATGAACAAGGGAAGGATGGCCACAGCTACGGGGAACAGCAGGCCCAGTGTGAACAGGGCGAAGAAGAATTCTCGGCCCCGGAAGCGGTATCGGGCGATCACGAATGCTGCCAGGGACGCAGCGGGGAGGACCAGGGCAGTGGTGATCAGAGCGATCAGAACACTGTTCTTCACCCACCCGTAGAAGCTGGGATCGGTCAGCGCCGTCTGGTAGTTGCTGAAGATCCAGGGGTCGGGGAGCCCGACCGGGTCGGCGGCGAGTTGGGCGTTGCTCCGAAATCCGCCGATGATCGAGAAGCTCAGCGGCACGACGATCACCAGCAGGACGACGACTGCGATCACGATAGAGAAGCCCGCGGCCGAAGTCGAACTTTCGGAGCGGGTTGCTGGTGGGGCTGTGGTCGCAGTCATGCGGTGAGGGCGCCCTCAAGGTCACGCCGGAGCACGAATCGTTGATAGAGGAGGGCCACGATCAGGGAGAGCCCGAAGACGATCACGGAAACGGCGCTGGCGTAGCCGAATTGGGCTCGTGCGGAAGCCCCAGTCGACGAGATAGGTGGCCATGGTGGCGGTGGCGTTGACCGGTCCACCTTTGGTGGTGACCCAGACCAGATCGAATAGCTGCAGGGCGCCGATGATGGAGAGGAACATCGAGACCCGGATAGTGGGCCCGAGCAGCGGGAGGGTCACAAATCGGAAGCCTTTCCAGAAGGAGGCGCCGTCGATGGCTGCTGCCTCTTCGAGCTCGGTGGGGATGAGCTGGAGACCGGCGAGGATCAGCACCATGTGGAAGCCGAAGTACTTCCAGGAGATGACGAAGAACAGGCTGTAGAGGGCGATATTGGGATCGGCCAGCCACTCCCTGGTCACGTCCGCCTGCACCGACTCGAGCCCAGGAGCTGGTCGAAGAGGCCATCGGGTCGATAGATCTGGCGCCAGACCACCCCGGTGACCACCTCGGAGAGGATGAACGGGGCGAAGTACATCGTCCGAAACACCCCGCGCCCCTTCAGATTGCGGCTGAGGAGGACGGCGAGGGCGACGGCGAAAGGGATCTGGAGAAGCAGAGAGAGCCCGATGATGATCCCGTTATGGGTGATCGCCTCAATGAAGAGTGGGTCGGCGAACGCGTCCCTGAAGTTCTGCAAGCCCACCCAATCGGTCAGCGGCTCCAGCCCATTCCAGTCGTACCCGCTGTAGCGGATGCTCTGGGTGATCGGGTAGAGCACGAAGAGCGTGTAGAGCGCCAGGGCAGGCAACAGGAACGCAAGGATCACCGGCCAGGGAGCGGTCCCTGGCGCGCGTCGACTCGTTCGGCTCGGCGCGCGTCACTCTGACTGGTGTCTCGCTGGTCACGATCGGCTTCGATGGGTGGAGGGCCGCCGGACCGGCGGCCCTCCACGACTTTGCTCACGATACGACTGGTGGCTATCCGGCCGCGGCCGTTATGGCCTGAGTGACCTCCTCCGGTGTGGCCTCCCGGCGAACAGCGTCACGACCGCATCGTTGACTGCTGCGCCCAGCTCCGGGCTGAAGAACTGGTCCAGATAGAGCTGGACGAACCCAGCATGGCCCAGACCCTCCAGCACCTGCCAGCTGGAGCGGATCGGTGACCGAGACCTCCGCGCCCTTGACCACCGGGAGGAAGAAGGCGGTCTCGCCGATCCGGATTGCCTGCTCGACCTCACTGATGTACTCCAGGAACTGGACCGCCTCAGGTGGGGCATCCTTGCCCACTGCGAAGCCGTCGCCACCGCCAAAACCGTCGGTCACGGCTCACCGGCGCCACCCTCTACGGCCGGGAAGGGGAACCACCCGAATTCGGCTGGGAGACGCTCGGCGATGGGATCCTCGGGAGTCCCTATTCCTGACTGGTTGGCATAGCCACCCGGTCCCCACTGGCCCATCAGGCTGATCGCGGCCTGGCCGGTGCCGATAGTCCCGGACTCTCCGTCGGGAGCGTCCCATGGCGCGGCCAGGAAGCCAGGCTGGAAAGGCTCCATGTCGATCAGCCGCTGCAATTGATTGCCGGCCTCGACGAACTCGGGCTTGTTGAAGTCGAGATCGGTCGGTGACTTGCGTCCATGGCCGGCTCGCCACCCTCTCGGATCATCAGATACGAGTAGTAGAAGTGGGCGGGCCACTTGTCTCCGGCGCCGACCGCGATCGGCGTGATCCCGGCGTCCTTCAGCGCCTGGACATCCTCCAGGAACTCATCCCATGTCGCCGGTGGAGCATCGATTCCTGCCTGGGCGAACAGGTCTTTGTTGTACCAGAACCCGACCATTCCCAGGTTGAACGGAATGCCGTACTGGACCCCATCCACCTGATACAGGCCGACCGCGCCCTCGTTGATGTTGCCGATGAATCCCGACGAAGCGTCGGTGATGTCCTGAAGCAGACCGGCTTCTACCTGTTGCCTGAGGCCACCGCCACCCCAGGACTGGAACAGATCGGGCACGTCCCCGGCCTGGAGATTGGTCTGTAGCGCCGCCTTGAACGCCTCGTTCTCCATCACTGTGATGTTGATCTGACGTTGGGATTGGCCTCCATGAACTCATCGGCAATTCCTGCCAGAGCGACAACATCGGTTCGGTGTTCTGGATGTGCCACCACTCGATGGTGACCTCCTCCGCCGGCGTCTCGGCTGCGGCGGTTGTCGTCGCTGCTTCGGCCGCCGTCGTCTCGGCCACCGCGCCGCCGGTAGTGGTGGACGCGTCTTCGGCGGTGCCGCCACCCCCGCAGGCGGCCAGGACCAGGGCCAGGATGGCCAGAATCGCCATGGGTCGTCTCACCGTTTCACGTGTTCCTCCTTCGGTCTGCCTCCGCGTTGAAAACGTTTTCAGTCAGGGTCTGGTCGTTTCTTCCTCCTCCTCGGATTAGTCTAGCGGACAGGGCCCGGCACGACTGCCGGACCACCAGCTCGGTGGGAAGTGTCAGATGGATCGGGTCCTGGTCGGGCTCGTCGATGAGCTCGAGAGAAGCTGCGTTGCCTCGTAGCCCATCTCCTGGATGGATTGGTCGATGGTGGTCAGAGGGGGTCGAGCAGGGCCGACTCGGGGATGTTGTCGAATCCAATGACCGAAAGGTCCTCGGGCACTGAGAGCCCGAGTGATTGGGCTACCTCGATCGTGGCCAGCGCCGACACGTCGTTGGCGGCGAAGATCGCTGTCGGGGGATCGCTCATCTCGAGCAGCTCATGGGCCGGCCCCTCTGTGGCCTCCCGGGTGTACTCGCCGACCCGGACCAGGCCGGGCTCGTAGTGGATCCCCGCCCGCTCGAGAGCCTTGCTGATATCCCTGTTCCCGGAGCCGGGCCGACTCGAGATCGGGTCGGCCGGCGATGAACCCGATCCTGCGATGCCCGAGCCCGATCAGGTAATCGGTCGCCGTCATCGCCCCTTCGAGGTTCTGGGAGGCAACAGTCGGAAGGGGCGAAGCGCCGGCGTGCGGGTCGACGGCGACCACGGGCGCGGTGTGGGCCACGTCGACAACGGTGGGAGTGACCAGCAGCGTCCCGTCGGCGAGGGTGCCGTTGAGACGGGATAGATACCGGCGCTCCCAGCCCACCTGGGCGCCGACGTTGCCGTCCCCAGCGTACACGATCAACTCGTAACCGGTGGAGTGGATGGCACGGGCCGCTCCCTTGAGCAACTCGGCGCTGAACGGCTCGAGATCGGGAACGATGATCCCGACGACGTTGGTGCGATGACTGCGCATGCTTCTCGCCACGAGACTCGACTCATAGCCCATGTCGTCGATCACAGCCTGGACCCGGGAGGAGGTGTCGCGGGCGACCCCGTATCGGCCATTGACCACTCGGGAGACCGTGGCGATCGACACCCCCGCCTCGGCGGCGACGTCACCGATAGTGACCCGGTCCTGCGCTTCTCTCATGTTCTGGGATCGTTGTCGAGAACAATATCGAAATCGTTTACAACCTAAACACACGCCTGCGCTCCGTGCGTCGCACAACGGGGAGTTTCTTGCGGGGGGGGCTTCCGTCAGTTGAGAAAATATGCCGTACAATTGTCCGTACATCACCTAGGAGCGTTTATGGCGGTGAAGACTGATCGTATGGAGGCTCGAGTGTCGCCTGAGGAGCGGCAGCGCATCGAGCAGGCGGCCGCCGTTGCCGGTGTTTCTGTTTCGGCCTTCATTGTGAACGCAGCGGTGGATCGAGCCGAGGACGTCATATCTCAGGTGGCGATGACAACGGTGCCGGCGGACTTCTTTGATGCTCTTTTGGCTGCGTTGGACGAGGCTGAGTCGGCTCCGCGGCTTACCCGCGCGGCCAAGGAAGCGTCTCGGAACAGAAGAATCCGGGATAGGTGACCTTTCGTGTCGAACCGATCGACGAAAACGATGTAGAAGGATTTCGTTGCGGCGTCGGTGAGCTCGATGAGTGGCTCATCCAGCATGCAACCCATGCGACCGGGCAGGGCACGCGCACCTACGTTCTGGTTGAAGCCGATGAATCCGTTGTCGGCTACTTCGCCATCTCCCCGCATCTTTTGCGGCGGGAAGATGCCCCCTCGCGGATCGCCAGGGGTGCACCACGTGAGATACCCGCGATCCTCCTCGCCAAGCTGGCGCTGGATCGATCGCACCATGGTTCCGGTCTGGGATCGGAGCTGCTCGTCTCAGCCATTGCGACCATCGTCGAAGCGGCCCGTCGTGCCGGAGGCCGGATGATCGTGGTGGACGCAATCAACGACCAAGCAAGAAGCTTCTACCAGCACCACGACTTCAAGCCGTTGCCGGGGAACGCCCGGCGGCTAGTCATGAAGCTCAGCACGGCGGCGAAGGCCATCGGAGTCGACTGGCCCTAGGGCCAAGAGCCCGGCCGCCGTCACATCTCACACTGTCTCACGAGGCTCGTGTCACAGCCGCGCCACAAGACTCTGAAACGGGCCTAAAACCCCTGGTCGCAGCGTTTTGACCGCATCTTTCGCAACGAGGGGGCCACGGGTTCAAATCCTGTCAGCTCCACCAACGCCCAAATCTGGGCGTCCTCGTCTTCGATGAGGCGAATCAGTTGGGTTTGGTCGATGCCCTGCACTATTTCAGCTCACCATCGAGGTCGTGGCCGCTTCGGTGGTGGTATGGCAGTTCCGAGCCGAGCTTCGTGGCGGTGGGATGACGAGCGGTAGCGGCGAGCTCTGAAACTGATAGCAGTGACCTTTCTCGTGTTGGCCGCTTATGTAACGGTCGAGGCGATCCGAGATCTTCTGACGGGCGAGCAGGCTGCCACTTCGACGGTGGGGATCGTGCTGGCGGCGGTCTCCCTAGCGGTGATGCCCACCCCTCGCCTGGCTGAAGCGACAGACAGGGATCCGACTCGACCGCAGGACCCTGGTCGCCGACTCGGCCGAGTCGTTCCTCTGCGCCTGGCTGTCCGCCATCCCGCTTGCCGGATTGGTGATCAACGCCACGGGCGGCTGGTGGTGGGCCGACCCGTTGGCAGGACTAGGGGTCGCCTGGCTTGCACTGCGCGAAGGCGCCGAAGCCTGGCGTGGCGAGATCCTCGATGAGGATTGACCGCCCGTCTCGGCTGGACCACGATGCTCGAACATATCTGAGTTCCATCCGCAGCTATTGAACAGCGACATGGAGGCAGTCGACGGCACACCCGTCGTCGACCTCAAACCAGAGATCGCCCTGATGGCAAAGGCTGACAAATAGAAAGGAGAACACGCGATGGCGAAAACGCGCAAGCCAAATACGACCCGAAAGCCGCCTGTGCCATCGGAGAGTCACTCCGAGATCGAGGATTGGATCCGGAGCCAGATGCCGGATCTGCAGCCCATCGTCAAAGGGGTCGACGAATTGATCCGCGAGATGATCTCCGGGCTTCAGTACGCCATCAAGTGGAAGCAGGCTTACTACGGGTTACCAGACCTCGGGTGGATCGTCGAGATGGTCGCCTACGACGTCTCGGTGAATGTCGTCTTCTTCGGCGGCGCGGATTTCGACCCTCAGCCGCCACTAGGAGACACCGACCGGAGTCGCTACGTCAAGTTGGCGACCCTGGAGGAGGCGCAGGAACCGGAGATGCACAAGTGGATCGAGCAAGCGGGGCGTGTCCCGGGTTGGAAATGAGCGTCTATGCACCGGACGCTCCTGAAGACGATTGAGGACGAGGAGGAATGATATGTGAGCTTGACCCGTGTGTGGTGGACACTCGATTCTGGTGTTATCCAGAGAGGGGGTCCCGGATGGGCCGTCCTAGGCGATCAGTCCGAGAATGGAGGGCGATGCGGCCAGGACAACCGCGAGATCGGGCAGTAAGCGCTCGCGCAGAAAACGCAACGGCGTACTTCCTATCAGGGGTCGACGCCTTGCCAGAAGTGATGGAGGAGGCGGCGGTCATTCTGCCAGAGCTCACTCCGCCTGTGCCACAGCCGCGCCACAAGACCATGAATGAGAACCGCATCCTCTGGTCAGAGGGTTTTGACCGCGTCTTTCGCAACAAGGCGCTCGGCGTGCATCGCAAAGTCGAAACCCGGGTCGAGCAGCGATTGAAGTGCATACCCATTTAGCGCCGCCACCAATGCCTCCGCCCGCAGCGGATTCCCGGCGCCGGGTGAGGCGCGGTCCATCGCCTCGGCGAAGCGGGTCACCCTGGCTTGGTGATGACGGAGGACTCGACCCGCCATCGCCTGGTCGGTGAGCGCGCCGCCGACCGCCATCCTGAGGTAGACGCGGGCGAGCGGCTCCTCCTCGGTGATGAACCGGACATAGGCGGAGACCAGGTCGGACACTGTGTCTGACCCGGTGCCGCTTGGATCGGGGTCGACCGCCGTTATTGCCTGACGGACCACCGTGAGGACCACCTCTTCCTTCGACCCGAAAAGGTTGTAGAAGCTTCCCGGCTGGATCCCCGCCATCTCGCAGATCGCCTTGAGAGTTGCTGCCTCGAGCCCGCCCTGGGCGAGGAGGTCGCGGGTGGCGGCGAGTATTCGGTCACGGGTTTCGAGACCGACGCGGTACCTGGCCATGAGGCTGCAAGGTAATGCCCGGCCGGCCCGGCGGGCACTACGGTCCCCCGTCCATGTCTTCTCTGGTGCTCCTCGACGAGCCGGACAGGTATTTGGTGCGGCTGGCGCTCGGCCCGTACGACAACAGGGTCTACCTGGTGGGCGACCCCGAGACCCGCGCCATGGTGATCATCGACGCAGCCACCGAAGCGTCGTCGATCCTCGAGGCTGCAGCAGGTTGGACGGTCAGTGCCATCCTCACCACCCACGGTCACCCCGACCACATCGGCGCCGTCGATGAGGTGCGGGAAGCGCTCGGCATCCCATTCCGGATGCACCCCGCAGACACCGAAATCGCCGAGATGGCTCCCGACGTCCCCCTCAGCGACGGTGAGGAGATAACGGTGGGTCGGCTTCGGCTCCGCACCGAGCACACCCCCGGCCATACACCCGGCTCGTGCTGCTTCGTCATGCCGCCGCAACTCTTCTCGGGCGACACGCTCTTCCCCGGTGGTCCGGGTGCGACGCGTTGGGACTACTCGAGTTTCCCCCAGATCATGGACAGCCTCGATCGCCGGCTCTTCATGCTCCCCGACACGACGATCGTCCTACCCGGCCATGGAGAAGGAACCACTATCGGTACCGAGCGCCCCCATATCGAGGAATGGCGCCAACGCGGCTGGTGACCGGACTCGAGCCACCAAATACCAGGAGGCGTCTACGACTCGCCGAGACCGATGGCGCTGCGTCTTCCGTCTTCCGTCTTCCGTCTTCCGTCTGCCGTCCTCGCTCCGATTGCCAATCTGCACAGCGAATACCCTCTGCCCCACTGAAACCAGGAGGACCTATGGAGCTCGCGCTGATGACCGAGCCGCAGATCGGCGGCAGCTACGAGCAGTTGCTCGCGGCGGTCCGCTGGGCGGAAGCGGCGGGGATGCGCTCGTTTGCCCGTTCGGACCACTACGGCAACGCCGATGGGCGGTCGGCGCCGACCACGGACGCCTTCGTGTCGCTCGGAGGGCTCGCCCGGGAGACCGACCGGATCAGGCTGGGGATCCTGGTGAGCCCGATCACCTTCCGCCACCCAGCGGTCATAGCAAAGAGCGCGGCGACGATCGATGAGATGTCCGAGGGCCGACTCGACCTCGGGATCGGAACCGGATGGCAGGAGCATGAGCACTCTGCATTCGGGCTCGGCTTCCCATCGACTGGTGAGAGGTTCGACCGGCTGGAAGAGGCGCTCGGATATGTGCGGGCCGCCTTCGATGGCGGATCGTTCCAAGGCGAGCACTTCAGCTTCTCGGGTGATGCCGAGCCCCGACCACGTGGGGTCAGGCTCATGGTCGGTGGCGGCGGGCCCCGCCGCACCCCATCGCTCGCCGGTCGCTACGCCGACGAGTTCAACCACGGGCTGGCATCGGCAGACGAGATCGGACCGAAGATCGCCACGATGCGCGCCGCCGCAGAGGAAGCGGGGCGGGATCCCGGGTCGATCACCGTCTCAGTGATGGGGCCGGTGGTCACCGGCGCCGACCCTCGCGCCTACAGGGCGGTGCTCGAGGCGACGGCAAAGGCGGTGGGGAGGCCACCTGAGCGGATCGAGGAGAGATGGAAGGCGGCGGGGCTACCGATCGGAACTCCTGAGGAGGTGCGGGAGACGATCTCATCTCTCGAGAGGGTCGGAGTCGAAAAGCTCTACCTGCAGCACCTCGACCTAACCGACCTGGCGCCGCTCGAGGCTGTCGTCGCCGTGCTCGAGGGTTGAGACCTCAAGTCACCGGTGCCCAGACGGCACCGGCAGCCTCGACGAGCACCGTGGGGTCTATCGGGAAGACCGTGTCGGGCGTCCCACCCGCCGCCCACACCATCGCGTGCCGCTGTAGCCCGGGGTCGGCGAGCACCTGGACCGGCCTCGGGTAACCGAAAGGAGGCGTCCCCCCCGCTGCGTAGCCCGTGGCGGCTCGCGCCTCCTCGAGTGTTGCCCTGCGGACGTCGCTCCCCGACACGACCTTGGCCAGGGCGGTCGGGTCGAGCCGCCGGTCGCCCGGTACCAGGGCCACCACCGGTCGGTCGTCCACCATGAACACCAGCGACTTCACGATGGCACTCACCTCACAGCCGACGGCAGCGGCGGCGTCGGCAGCAGTTCGGGTGCCCTGTGGGTACCGCTCGATTCCGATTTCGATCCCAAGCTCCCGGGCCCGGTCGAGGACTCGACGGCTGGCGGCAGGTAACGGTTCGGCCACTGCTGGGAACCTACCGACCGGCCCTACACTCGAACCACCCCTCCCCTTCAAGGTCTTCGCATGCGGCGCATCTCATGGTTCGTTGTCATTGGTTGTCTCATTAGCTGCATGCGGCGGCTCTGCCGGCGGCGAGTCGGCGACCACCGTCCCCGCCTCGCTCGGTGAGCTCAGCTACGGATACGAACCGGGCTCGACGTACACGTACGACGTGATCTCCACGCAGTCGGTGTCACTCGATGGAACCGTCGCCGGCGACCTCCCCGCCGAGGATTCCCCCATCCCGGAGAACGCTGACGTCACCACCACCCGTGAGGGAACCGTGGTGTACGAGGTGGCGGCGGGCGAGGAGGAGGGGACGATCGAACTCACCATCACCAGCTCGATGGAGACCGTGGATGTGAGCGGCACCGTCGACGGCGAGGACCTCGGCGAGGACATACCCCCGGAGCTGCAGATGTCGGAGGGCGAGCTCCCCCCCGTCACCGTGGTCATGGACCTCCAGGGCAACGTGGTCGAGGCTGCGCCGGATGCAGGCGGTTTGGAGGGATTGGCCAACCCTCTGGCCTCGCTCGAGGGGCTTATCCCGGGTGATCCCCTTCGAGGGCCGCTTGGCCCGACGTTCCCCGACAACGAGTTGGCCGTGGGTGACGAATGGAGCAACGAGCAGTCGCTCGACCTCCTCGGTGAGGAGGTGTCGTACACCACTTCCAATCAGATCACCGGTATGGAGAACACTTTGGTCGTGATCGACTCGACCACCACCGTTTCCGCGTTCGACATCTCGCTCACCGAGATGCTCGCCGAGTTGTTCGGGGCGGCGGCCGGCAGTGACCCAGAGGCCGAGGAGGTGCTCGAGCAGCTGGAGTTCACTGTTAGCGGCGACCCTGCCGACCTCGGCACCACAAACCGATTCGACCCCGAACAGGGACTGATCACCGCATCGGAGAGCGATGGCACCGTCGCTGCCACCATCGTCGTCCGGCTTCCCAATGAGGGCGGAACCGAGATGGCGGGGTTCGACGCCGATGCCTCGGTCACCAGCGAGTATGAGGTGACGCTGGCGGAGCCTGGTGAGTCACCTGCCGCCACCACAGCCGGCAGTTGAATCCGGGGTTTCCACTAGCCTGATGGTGGAAATGGAACCCCCCCTTCTCCGCATCGAGGGCCTGCGCGCCAGCATGGGCGACCACGAGATTCTCAAGGGAGTGGACCTCACCGTCAATCGAGGCGAGGTTCATGCGCTGATGGGCCCGAACGGCTCGGGCAAGTCCACGCTGGCCAACGTCCTGATGGGCCACCCCGGGTACAAGGTCACAAGAGGTTCCATCACCTTCAAGGGCGAGGACATCACGGCCATGCCCTCCAATAACAGGGCGACCCGTGGGCTGTTCCTCGCCTTCCAATACCCCGAGGAGGTCCCCGGGGTCTCGGTGGTGCAGTTTCTCCGCACCGCACTCAAGAACCGCGACGGGGTGGACTACACCGTGCTCGAGCTGCGTCTCCGTGTCATGGAGGCGATGCGCACCCTGGGCATGGATGCCACCTTCGCCGACAGGTACCTCAATGAGGGCTTCTCGGGTGGTGAGCGCAAGCGCAATGAGGTGCTCCAACTTGCGGTGCTCCAGCCGGAACTGGCGGTGATGGACGAGACCGATTCAGGGCTCGATATCGACGCTCTCCGCACGGTTGCCGAAGGGGTGAAGGAACTCACCGGGCCGGAGCGTGGGTTCCTGATCATCACGCACTATCAGCGGCTCCTCGAGCACATCACTCCGGACCACGTCCACATCTTCGTCGATGGGAGGGTGGTGGAGAGCGGTGACGCCGAGCTGGCCAAGCATCTCGAGGTCGAGGGCTACGAGGCGTTCCGCGATGGGGTGACCGCCACGGCATGACCGACCTCTCCGCCCGGCGCGCCGACTTCCCGCTTCTGGCGCAGCCGAGCAACGGACAGCGCCTCGTTTTCCTCGACTCGGCGGCCTCGGCACAGAAGCCCGGCGTTGTCATCGACGCGATGGACGAGTTCCTCCGGACCAGGTACGCCAACGTGCATCGCGGTGCGTATCGACTGTCACTGGCGGCCACCGAGGCCTACGAGCATGCTCGAGACACGGTGGCGCAGTTCATCGGGAGCGGCACCCCCCAACAGGTCATCTTCACCCGTGGGACCACGTCGGCTCTGAACTCGGTGGCGTTCGGGTGGGGTTTACGGCGTCTTCGTCCAGGCGACCGGGTGCTGCTCACCATGATGGAGCACCACGCCAACATCGTCCCCTGGCACATGGTCGCCGGGCTTACCGGAGCCGAAGTCATTTGGGCACCGCTCGATGTCGATGGTGACCTCGATATCGAAGCAACCCTCGGTCTCATCGACCAGAGGGTGAAGGTCGTCGCGGTCACCGGGATGTCCAACGTGTTGGGGACGATCCCAGACCTGGGCTCCATTGCTGATAGGGCGCATTCAGTCGGCGCCAGGGTGGTTGTCGACGGGGCCCAGCTGATCGCCCACCGCCCGGTTGCGGTCGAGTCCATGGGCGCCGATTTCTTCGCCTTCTCCTCGCACAAGCTCCTGGGCCCCACCGGGATCGGCGTTCTCTGGGGCCGCCAGGAGGCGCTTGAGGAGCTAGAGCCCTTCGAGGGTGGTGGCGAGATGATCAGCGACGTGACGCTCGAAGGAGCCACCTGGGCGCCCATCCCCCACCGATTCGAGGCGGGTACGCCGCCCATCACCGAAGCCATCGGGCTGGCAGCGGCCATCGGTTACCTCGAAGAAATCGGCATGGAAGCGGTCGCCGAGCACGATCGCGCCCTCACCACCTACGCCGTGGAACGGCTGTGTGGCACCCCGGGCGTGGCGATACAGGGCCCGACCGACGCCGACAGACGGGGAGGGGCGGTGAGCTTCACGATGGGGGACGTGCACCCCCATGACCTGGCAACGATCCTCGACGAGCAGGGCGTGGCGATACGCGCCGGGCACCACTGCGCCAAGCCCTTGATGCGGGCCCTCGGTGTCCCCGCCACAGCCCGCGCCTCGTTCTCGGTCTACAACGGCACCGATGACATCGATGCCCTCATCGCCGGCCTCGGCACCGCCGCCGATCTCTTCGGGGTCAAGCTAGACCGCACAGTTGGGAGTTCGCCAGCCGCCCCGACGGGGGGCGACGTACCTCGACTGCCGTAGGCGTCGGGGGAGGGGGGATGGTTCACTCCCAGGTGCGTAGCCGCGGCCGAGTACGTTGGGAGTTCGGCTGCCCCCTACCCGCTGCTCCGCAGCGGGGCCCTTCCCCCTGCGGGGACGGATCGGATTGTTCTGCCGTCTGCCGTCTCCGGTCAGGACCCCTCCGTTGCATCGCCTTCCGGTTACCTTGTTCTCCGCATGGCGTTGGACGAGCTGTACCGACAGGTGATCCTCGACCACTACCGCAACCCGAGGCACCGGGACGAGATAGTGGACCCCGACGGGCACGCCGAAGGGGTGAACCCTCTGTGCGGTGACGAGGTGCAGGTGGACCTCCAAATTGCCGACGGGGTGGTCTCCGACGTGGCGGTACGGGGGCAGGGCTGCTCCATCAGCCAATCTTCTGCCTCGATGATGGGCGACGCCATCGTCGGCAAATCCGTGGAACAGATCACGTTGCTGGCGGAGCGCTTCCACCAGATGATGTCCTCGGAGGACGGCGGCGAACCCGACCTCGAACTCGGTGATCTCAGCGCCCTCCAGGGGGTCCGCAAGTTCCCGGTCCGCATCAAGTGCGCCGGGCTCCCGTGGGCGACGCTCGAACAAGCTCTTGCCTCGGTCAACGGCGGCTGAGACATGACATCTCGTTGATTTCTCTCTGAGGCGCCCTCAAGGGACCGCATGCGACGGTGGCGGTCCAATACCAGGAGGACAGCGTGAAGAGAGTTGCACTGATCGCACTCGCCGCGGTCGCCGTGCTGGCGATACTCGGCGTCGGCATCAGCCAGGCGCTCCAGGACAACGAGAACGGCGCGGCGACAGCCGACGCCAATGAGCAGAGCTTCGCCGTGGCTGAGGCGGGCGCCGTGACAGTCACCGTGCAAAGCGGCCGCATTTCGGTCGTTTCGATCCAGCGGGTCGAGGGATGGACCCCGAAGGTCGTCCGCCAATCCGGTCCCAGAGTCCGCGTGGAGTTCGTCAACGGAGCCGCTCGCCGGGTCTTCGTCGCCGAGTTCGCCGGGGGGGAATTGGTCACCCGGGTACGGCGCAGCAATGGCCAGACGACGTCATCGTCGGTCAGTTCCTCGTCGGTGAGTTCCTCATCGGTCACGTCATCCTCGGTGACATCATCGACCGGAGCCACCTCGTCGACCGTGGACGATGACGCCACCTCGACGACGTTCGACGACGACAACACGTCGACCACGATCGACGACGACGTCACGTCGACCACCTTCGACGACGACGACACGACGAGCACGACATTCGATGACGACGTCACGTCGACCACCTTCGACGACAACACTTCGACCACCTTCGACGACGACGACACGACGAGCACGACGGTGCGCGAAGAGACCCCACCGACCGACCGCTCTGTGACCTATCAGGTTGCGAATGCCGGGAGTGTCACCGTGAGGATCTCCGACGCACAGCTCGAGTTGCTCGACGTCACCGCCAACGCCGGTTGGGACTTCGAGGTGGACGACGCCGGTGGCGACCGTGTGCGGGTGGAGTTCGAGCGGGGAGACGACGACGTCGAGTTCCGTCTCCAGTTCCACGGTTCCGAGCTCCGCCTCGAGATCGGTTAGGAAAGGTGATAGGTGGTAGGTGGTAGGTGGCTAGCCGGTGGTGATCCACTTACCACTTACCACTTCCCACGGTGATCACGAAGTGATCGCCCTATTACCGTCACCAGATGACCGTTTCCGCACCCCGAGGACCGACTGGGATCGCCCACAGCACCCCTGTGCGGTGGATGCGGCGCCAGATCAACACCCGACGGGCGCTCCGCCGCAACCCGATCATCGTCCACCAGATGGGGAAGGTGGGGTCGCAGTCGGTGTTGCGCTCTCTCGCCGCCGAACCGCGCATCTCCGAGAGACGATCCGTGATCCACACCCACTTCCTGACCCGCAACCAATTGGAAAGGGAGAAGCGGTTGCTGGCGAATTCCCGGGCCGCTTACCAGGGGACGCCTCTCCCCGAGATCTGGTGGAATCCCCCGTTCATCTGGGACGGGCAGATCGTCGGCGCCGCGGTGACCAGACAGCTGGACAAGCGGTGGGACGTCATCACACTGGTGCGCGACCCCGTGGCGCGCAATGTCTCGCTCTTCTTCGAGAAGCTCGAGGTGCCGATCGGGTACGACTGGTTCGAGCGCCGGCAACGGCTCTCCGACGACGAGCTCATCGCTGACCTGACCCCGCTCTTCGATCAGCATGTTCTCCAACCGGGAGGTCTGGCCCGACTCGACGTCGACCCCACGCGCTGGTTCGACCTGGAGATGGCTCCTGTGTTCGGGATCGACATATTCGCCTCTCCCTTCTCGCCCGAGCGGGGGTGGCAGATCTACGAGGGCGAGCGGGCACGGCTCCTGCTGATCCGCACCGCCGACCTCGATCGGGTCGGGCCCCAGGCTCTCGAGGAGTTCCTCGGCGTGCCCGGTATCAAGCTCGCCTCGGGGAACGTCGCCGACCGGAGGGAGCACGCCTCGGTGTACGGCCTATTCCGGGAAAGACTCCGCTTGTCCCCCGACCAACTCGAAGCGGTGTACGGGTCCCGCCTGGTGACGCATCTCTTCACGCCGCAGGAGATCGAGGCGATGCAGTCACGCTGGGAGACGGTGTCGGCGACTGACTGACGAGCCGGACCTCGACCCTTGCTCCGCCGAGGGGCGACCTGCCTACGGCGAGGCTCCCGTCGCTTTCCTCGGCAAACCGGCGGGCTATGTCCAGTCCAAGACCGGTGGATCCAGCTCTGCTCTCCCCTCGCCCGATCACCGCTTGGTCGGGAAACCCAGGACCGGCGTCGTCCACCGACAAGATGGCCGTTTCGTTCTCGGCCCGGACCTCGAGCTCGAAATCGGTTCCCGGCGGGGTGTGGGCGAAGACGTTTCCAACCAAGGCGTCGATAACCGCCGCAACCTCGGATGCGTCGGCCTCCACCACCACCGGTGATGCCGGCAGGTCGATGTGAAAGTTGCGGCCCTGCTCGTCGGCGAGCACCAGCCAGAAGTCCGATTGGTTGCGCGCCACCAGACCCAGGTCGACACCTGTGATGGTCCTGCTGCCGCGCCTGGCCGTGTTGATCAACTCGTCCACGGCCCACTCCAACCGGTCCACCTGGGCGAGCAGGGCAGTGGCGGCCTCAGGGTCGTCGATCGCCTCGGCGCGGAGCCGCAATGCGGTGAGAGGTGTCCTGAGCCGGTGGGACAGGTCGGCCACCGACTCCCGCTCGGCGGCGAGCAGCATCTCCACCCTCCCGGCAAGCTGGTTGAGAGCCTCGCCCACCTCGATCACCTCGGGTGGACCCTCGGGGCGGACCCGTGCTTCCATCTCACCGGCGCCGAGCCGTTCGGCGGTGACCGCCAGCTCCCCCACCGGCCGGACGAACGACCGTCCCAGCCGGTCGGCAACGACCACAGCAAGCACGATCATCCCCAACCCGAGGAGCCCGAGGACGAGCCAGGCACGACCGACTCCCTCGGTCAGGTCGGCGGAGCCGAGGCCGACCCGCACTACCGCCGTCCCCTCACCGGTGACCACGGGGACGACGACCTCGCCGGTGTCCGCCCGGAACGCCAACCCCTGTCGTGCCCGGGCGACGGCGGCAGTGACCGGGACCGGGACCCCGACGACCTCGTCATCGGGGAGGACCACCGAGAGCTCGCCTACCCCTTCCGACGAGAGCACCACCTCGTCGATCGCGGCGCGGTCCAGTTCGGGTCCCGCAGCCACCGCCACGTCGGCTGCCACCGCTTGTGCCCGCCGCTCGGCGGCAACCACGGCCCGATCCTCCGCCTGGCGCTTGTAGAGCAACGCCAACGGCAAGGTGAAAGCCACAACGACCAACGAAGTCACCGCAAGGCTCACCAACGCCAGCTGCTTGCGCATTCAGCCGCCCGGGTCGACCAGCTTGATGCCAACTCCGTGGACGGTGCGCAAGTATTGGGGGTCGGCGGCACTCTCCCCCAACTTCTTGCGCAGCCAAGAGAGGTGGACGTCGATGGTCCGATCGGCGCCGCCATACGGCTCCCGCCACACCTCGGCCAGGATCTCCCGCTTGGTCACCACCTCGCCGGCACGCTCCGCCAGGAAGAGCAGTAGGTCGAACTCCTTGGGCGTGAGCTCGAGCTCCTCGTCGTTGAGACGTGCCTGGCGGGAACGGGGATCGATGGTGAGCCCACCCACGACCGTCACCGGCTCGGGATCTTCGCCACGGCGACGGAGTACGGCTCTGACCCTTGCCTCGAGTTGGCGGGCGCCAAATGGTTTGACCAGGTAGTCGTCGGCTCCGGCATCGAGAGTCCGGATGATGTCTTCCTCGACACCTCGGGCGGTGGCGACGATCACCGGGACCGCGCTGACCGCCCTGATCATCTTGAGCAGCTCGAAACCGTCGAGGTCGGGAAGCCCCAGGTCGAGGATCACGAGGTCGGGAGCCCCCTTCACCGCCGCTTCCAGACCCTCCATGGCGGTGGCTGCGGAGATGACATCGTGGCCGTGACCGGCGAGGACGCGCGCCACCAGGTTGCGTATCTCGAGATCGTCCTCGACCAGCACCACAGCGGCCATGTCATCAGGTTATCGGTGAGGTTCCCCTTCGCTGGCCCCTTGACGAGACCTTGACCTTTCCTTGACGACGTTGCCACCGCCAACTGGGACACTTATGCGATGCGCCGCCTCGGCCTCGTCCTGTTGTGGCTGTTCGTGACAGCCGCCGCCACATTCGTGGCATGGCGCGCCGTGGACGCCGCCGACAACGACGTCTCCGAGCAGCCGGTGTTCCCGGTGGAGGCCGTCGCCGATAATTCGGAGTCGGTGACCAGCAGCTCGACCGACCGGCCACGCCGTAGCACCACTACCAACACCTCGGCAAACCGGCCACGCCAGACCACCACTACCGGCGCCGGTGCAAGTGCGAGTTCGGGCTCATCGTCCTCGACGTCGAGCTCTTCGCCTTCGACGTCGTCCACCTCATCGACGCTCGATCCACGTCGTCGACCTCGTCCACGACATCCACCTCGACCACGCTCGACTTCGACTCCGACCACCGAGCGGCGCACAGTGTCGGTGTCGGGGGGAACCGTGGTGGTCGAGGCGTCCGGAGGCGCGGTGTCGCTGGTCTCTGCCGTCCCCAACCCCGGTTACGAGGTCGAGGTGGACGACGCGGGTCCCGACGAGGTGAGGGTCGAGTTCGAGAGCGACGATTCAAAGTCCGAGGTGAGGGTCCGATGGGACGGCGGCTGGGACATCGAGGAGCGCGAGGACTGAAGGTCCGCGCCGGTTCAGAGCACCCCGCCCTCGGTCATCCTTTTCAGGTCGAGGACGGCGTCGAGCTCATCCTCGGATAGGAGACCCCGTTCCAGGACCACATCACGGACGCTGCGACCGGTAGCCAGCGCCTCCTTGGCGACGAGCGCACCGTTGTCGTAACCGATGTGCGGGTTGAGGGCGGTCACCACGATCACGTTCCGTTCGACCAGCTCGGTGGCTCGGTCCTCGTTGGCGGTGATCCCCGCCACGCACCGGTCGCGAAGCCCGGAACTCGCCGACGCCAGCAACTCGATCGACTGCAGCAGGTTGTGGGCCAGCACAGGCATCATCACGTTGAGCTCGAAGTTGCCGTTGGCCGCCGCCCATGTGACCGTCGCGTCGTTCCCCACCACCTGGGCGGCCACCTGCATCACCATCTCGGGAATCACCGGGTTCACCTTGCCCGGCATGATCGACGAACCGGGCTGCAGGTCGGGGAGCTGGATCTCGGCCAGCCCCGAGGTCGGGCCCGAGCCGAGCCAGCGCAGGTCGTTGGCGATCTTGAACATCGATACGGCCACCGTCTTGATTGCTCCCGACGACATCACCGCGGCGTCCTTTGCCGCTTGCGCCTCGAAGTGGTCCTCCGCTTCGCGGAAGGCGAGCCCGGTGCGCTCAGCCAACAACGCGATGACCGCCTGGGCGAAACCCTCCGGGGCGTTGATCCCCGTCCCGACGGCGGTGCCTCCCAGTGGGAGCTCCTCGAGCTCGGGCAGCACCTTGCGGAGACGTTCCGCACCCTTGGCTATCTGGGTGGCGTAGCCGCTGAATTCCTGACCGAGCGTGACCGGGGTGGCGTCCATCAGGTGCGTCCGCCCCGACTTGACCACGTGGCTGAATTCCTCGGCCTTGACGCGCAGTCCGCCGGCGAGCGCCTCCAGCTCGGGGATCAGATCCTCGGAGATGGCGGCGGCGGCGGCGACGTGGATGGCCGTGGGGATGACGTCGTTTGACGACTGCCCGACGTTGACATGATCGTTGGGATGGACCCGGCGGCCCTCGACCTCGCCGAGCAGTTCTCGCGCCCGCCTGGCGATCACCTCGTTGGCGTTGGTGTTGGTCGATGTGCCCGAGCCGGTCTGGAAGACGTCCAATGGGAAGTGGTCGTCGAGCGCCCCCTCCATCACCTCGTCGGCGGCGGCACGGATGGCCCTCGCCTCCTCTACCGGGAGGTGCCCCTGGTCGGCGGCGACGGTGGCTGCCGAGCCCTTGATCAGCCCCAGAGCCCAGATGAAACGGCGGCTGAAACGGATCCCGGAGACGGGGAAGTTGTCCACGGCGCGACGGGTGGACGCCCCGTAGTAGGCGCCGGCCGGAACCTCTACCTCACCCATCGAGTCGCGTTCAACCCGGGACTGTTCCATGGCTCTCCTTCTCGCTCATCCAGGGTACGCAGGGCCGTGTCACTCCAGGAACTGCTCGATCTCGGCCATGAACGCCGGGAACTCGTCGCGGTGCATCGAGTGGCTGGATCCTGGGATCGACACGAAACGAATGTGCTCGTTGAGCCCAACGAGACTTTCGCCCAGCGCCGGTGGGACGAGCGCTCCCAGCTCTGGGTCAGCGCCGAGGACCAGCGTCGGGATGGTGAGCGCTGCCAGTTCTGCCATGACGTTCCACGGGTCGTTCTGCCGGAAGATGGCCTCGGTGACCTGGCGCGATGTCTCCTCCAATGCCTCGACCTTGATCCGCACATCCTCGGGGTGCCAGGTGGGGTTGTGTTCCGCCACCCACTCGGGGGTGACTTCTAGCCCGAAGGGTTCGCTGATCCGATGGAGCGCCTGATCGGGGTCGAACACGGCAAGCGCCGGATCCTCCAGCACCAGCCGGGTGGCAAAACCAGGATCCTGCTGGAGTGCCACCAGCGCCAACGCCCCACCGAGCGAGTGGCCCACGACAAGATCCCAACCATCACCCAACTCGATCAGATCGGCGGCGTGGGAGCCAAAAGTGTGATCGGCCGGTTCAGGGCTCTTGCCGTGACCGCGCAGGTCGGGGGCGATCACGGCGAAGCCCATATCCGCCAGAGCAGGGCCGACCCGCCACCATCCGGCGGCATTGGACTGGATCCCGTGGACCAGCAGGGCGCGGCGGGGCCCGCTCCCCCAACCGATGGTCGCCAGTCTCACCGCTCGATCAACGGTGCCCCGGACCGAGGATGGTCCTGACGGATCGAGCGGAGCACCCTGGTGCGGAGCTCGCTGAACAGCGGGTCGGCCTTGGTCGTCAGCTGATCGCGGGGGCGGGGGAGGTCTACCACCACCTCTTCGCTCACCGTGCTCGGAGACTTGGAGAGCACCGCCACCCTGTCCCCCAGGTAGACCGACTCGTCCACGTCGTGGGTGACAAAGAGGACGGTGACGCCGAACTCGGCCCAGATCCGGAGCAGCAGATCCTCCAGTTCGGCGCGGGTTTGGGCATCCACCGAGGCGAACGGCTCGTCCATCATGAGGACCTCGGGCTGGTAGGCGAGCGCACGGGCGATCGCCACTCTCTGCTGCATGCCACCGGAGAGTTGCCACGGGTACCGGTCGAGCGCGTCCGCCAGTCCGACCGCGGCCACCGTCTCCTCGACAAGGCTCTCCCTGTCGGAAGCCGACAAGCTCTTGGCGCGGAGCGGGATCTCGACGTTGGCCCGAACACTCATCCACGGGAACAAGGACCGGCCGTACTGCTGGAAGACCAGAGCCATCCTCTCGGGAGGGCCGGTGATCCGCTCGCCGTCCAGAGTGGCCTCTCCCGATGTGGGCGACATCAGCCCAGAGAGGCAGCGGAGCAACGTGCTCTTCCCGCACCCAGACGGTCCCACCACGCAGACCAACTCGCCTCCGCCCACCGTGAGCGAGAGATCGCCGATCGCCTCCACTGCATCGCTGCCCGACCCGTACACGACGCGGAGGTGGCTCACCTCGAGCATCAGGCCGCCACCACTTCCATCGGCTCAGCGCTCGCATCGCTGGCGGCGCGCATCCCGCGGTGCCAGGCGAGGACACGTCTTTCCCCGGCGACGAAGAGGGCATTGAGGGCGAAACCGACGATGCCGAGCATCAGGATCCCCGCCCACATGTCGTCGAGACGGAATGTCCTCTGGGCCTGGAGCACGAAGTACCCGAGCCCATTGGTGCTGGCGACCATCTCGCTGATCACCATCAGGATGAGCGCGATGGAGAGGCTCGCTCTGAGCCCGACGGCGATCTGGGGCGCCGCCGCCGGGATCACAACTCGGCGCAACCGCGATCGCTCATCGAGCCTGTAAACACGGGCCACCTCGTTGAACATGGGGTCGGCGCCGCGGACCCCGTCCACCGTATTGAGCAGGATCGGCCACACACATCCGATCGCTATCACGAACACCTTCATCGACAACCCGAATCCGAACACGAGCATGGCAAAGGGGAGGAGCGCCGGCGGTGGGATGGCGCGGAGAAACTCGGTGACGGGTCCGGCGGTGCGGCGTACCACCCAGTTGGACCCGATCACCAACCCGGCGCTGATACCCACCACCGCTGCGATGGTGTATCCCGCGGCCATTCGGCCGATGCTGGGGACGACGTCGCTCCAAATCCGCTCGAAGATGAAGCTGTCCGCAAACGCGGTGAAGACCTCCCCGAGCGGCGGAAGGAATGCCGAGTCGAGCGCAAGAGCCACCAACTGCCACAGCAGCAGGAAGACCCCGAACCTCGCCACGTCGGCCAGCACGCTCCTCCACTTCATGGGCGCTGCCCGGGGTGCCAGTGGAGCAAGGGGCGCTCCACGATCTTGAAAAGCGTATTTAGCCCAAGCCCCAGCAACCCGGCGACGGCGATGTACGCATATGCGACCGCCACGTCGCCGCCGCTTCTCGCCACGGCGATTGCATTGCCGACACCAGCAGAGCCGATGACCAACTCACCAGTCACCACCAGGATGAGGGCGACCGCCGAGGACACGCGCAGTCCGGTTGCGATGTATGGGGCGGCGCTGGGGAGGGTGACAAACAGAGCCTGACGCACCCGGCCCAGCCGGTAGGCCCGGGCCGTGTCCCGAGCCACCGGGTCGACGTCCTGGACCCCGTACATGGATTGGAACAGCAGCGGCCAGGTGGCGGCGAACGATGCGAGGAAAACCTTGCCCCCAAACCCGGTGCCAAAGAGGAGGACGGCCACCGGTATGAGGGCGACCGATGGGATCGGGCGAAGGAACTCGATCACGACCCGCACCTGGCGGTAAAGGAAGGGAATGGCTCCGATCAGCATCCCCACTGGTATCGCCACCAGAGCGGCGATGCCGAGACCCATCGCCCACCCTCGAAGTGTCGCCCACACCGTCCTCCAGAACTCGGCGGTGACCGCCTCGTCAGCCAGTGCCTGGAAGATCTCGCTCGGCGGTGGAAACCAGCGAGAGGGCAGCCACCCCAACCTGGCAGCAACCTCGAAGACCACCAACACGACAACCACCCCGGCGGTCCCCAAGGCCCACCCGGGGACCCGCGCCATCGGCCTGTCGGCGGCGATCATCCGATCCGCTCTCCGGAGTCCCGCGTCGCACCGCGGCGCCCATTAGGTTGCACCCTGATACGACCCGGAAGAGGGAGGGGGATCATGACGAGCATCCGCACCGGATCCTGGCAGATCAGAGTGATCATGGCCCTGATGTTGGTCTCGCTCGTTGCCGCATGCGGTGGCGACGGGGGGACAGCGACCAGCGCAGCCGGAACCGAGACCACTGGGGCGGTCAGTGAAACCACGGCCGGGGCCGACACACCGCCGGGGCCGGTGGTGAATTGACACCACTCGCCGTCGGCGTCATCCCGATCACCGATGTGGTCCCGCTATACGTCGCCATCGAGCAGGGGTTGTTCGAGGAGGCCGGCCTCGAGGTGACCCCGACTCTCGCCGAGGGCGGCGCCGCCATCATCCCCGGTGTCGAAGCGGGCGAGTTCCAGATCGGGTTCTCCAACGTCGTGTCATTGGTGAACGCCACGGCCGCCGGCATCCAGTTGCAGGCGTTGACCGGTGGGATGAAGGCCAACGAGGAGGAGCCCGACTGGAGCGCCGTCCTCGTCGGTGCGGACTCCGACATATCGGACGCGTCCGGTCTCGCCGGGCAGACCATCGCGGTAAACACGCTGGCCAACATCGGCGAGGTCACGATCCGCGCCTCGCTCGACGGCCAGGATGTGGACACCTCCGGTCTCCAGTTCATCGAACTCGGGTTCCCCGACATGCCCGCTGCCCTCGCCGAGGGACAGGTGGAGGCGATCTGGGTGGTCGAGCCATTCGTGACCATCGCCACAGCCGAGGGCGCGCAGGTGGTGGATTACAACTACATCGGCACCGAGCCGGGGATGGAGATCGCCGCCTACTTCACCACCACCGAGTATGCCGAGGCCAACCCCGACGTGGTCGAGGCCTTCGTGGGTGCCATAACCGCAGCCGAGGAGATGATCACCGCCGACGAGCAGGTGGCCCGCGACGCGGTCACCACCTACACGAGCCTCACACCCGAGCTCGCCGCCGAGATCCTGTTCGGTCCGTTCACCGGCACCCTGGACACCGATTCGATCACCAACACTGCCGACCTGATGGTCCAGTACGAAGTGATCGAGGAAGTGCCCGACCTAACGGGCCTACTAGGAGGCTGAACCAGCAGACGGCAGACGGCAGACCTTCCGTCCCCCCGCAGGGGGAAGGGCTCCGCTGCGGGCTGACTGGTATCTCCGAGTCCACTGACGCCTCGCTCGTGTACTAAGTACTTACTAAGTACTAAGTACTCAGTCCTCAAACGGCGTGTCGGTGAGCAGATCTGCGGGTCTGATCTCAGGTGTGGTCACCGGGAACGGGTATGCCGAGCCGGCGGCGCACGCCCTCATAGCCCTCCTTCTCGAGTTGCTCGGCCAACTCGGGACCGCCGAATTCCGCGATCCGGCCGTCAACCATCACGTGGACCCGATCGGGGGTGATGTATTGGAGGATCCGGCTGTAGTGGGTGATCATGACCACGCCCAGGTCCGGGCCCCGCATCTGCTCGACCGCCGCCGCCACCTCGCGCACCGCGTCGATGTCAAGCCCGGAGTCGATCTCATCGAGCACCGCCACCCTCGGCTCGAGCACTGCGAGTTGGAAGATCTCCGAGCGTTTCTTCTCACCGCCGGACAGCTCGTCGTTGAGCGCCCGGTCGAGGAAGCGATCCATATCGAAGCGGGACCCCTCTCGGTCGATACGGTCACTCATCTCTGAGGGATCGATGCCCCTGGCATCGCCCACCTCGCGTAGGAACTCGCCAAGCGACACCCCGGGGACCTCGACCGGGTACTGGAAAGCCTGGAGCAACCCCAACTCGGCGCGCTCGGGAACCGTCAACTCGAGGAGGTTCTCGCCATCGAGCGACGCCGCCCCCGACACGTCGAAACCCTCCTTGCCGGTGAGGACATGGCACAAGGTCGACTTGCCCGAACCGTTGGGACCCATGATGGCGTGGACCTCGCCGAACGGGACCTCGAGGTCCACCCCGGTGAGTATCTGACGGTCGTGGACGCCGGCGGTGAGTTGCTCGACGGAGAGGGCGGCTGCGGTCATACCTCAACCTCCACCGGCTGGAGCGAGAGGAGGACGACCCCGCCCTCGATCCTCACCTGATAGGTCGGGACCGGCCTGGTGGCGGGGAGGGCGTGGGGGGCCCCGGTTCGCAGGTCGAATGCCGACCCATGCCGGGGGCACTCGACCTCGGTATCGAAAACCTCGCCCTCGGCCAGCGAAGCCTCGGCGTGGCTGCAACGGTCGCCCACGGCGAAGACTTCGCTGCCGACGCGGAACACGGCGATGCGCTGGTCTCCGGCCTCAACCAGCACACCCCTGCCGTCGGGCAGGTCGTCGAGGGGCCCGATCTCCACCCATTCCTCGGTCATACCCGCCCCTCTTCCTGGGCGGTGACGAACTTCCGGTTCACCGCACTGCGCACCGGGCCGGCGAGTTGGGGATGGGGAAGGCGGGCTATGACCTCCTCGAAGAAGCCGCGGACGAGCAGACGGGCCGCCCTATCCGACGGCAGTCCCCTGCTCTCGAGGTAGTAGATCTGGTCCTCGTCGAGCGGACCCACCGAGGAGGCGTGGCCGCATATCACGTCGTTGCACAGGATCTCGAGGTTGGGGACCGAATTCGCTTTGGCACCATCGGAGAGCACCAGGTTGCGATTGGTCTCGAACGCCGATGTCTTGGCGGCTTCGGGTTCGATCTTCACCATCCCGGTGAACACCGAGTTGGCGGTGTCCTCGACGGCACCTTTGAGAAAGACCTTGGACGAGGTGTTCGGTCCGAAATGGTCGATGAGTAGCCGGTAATCGAGCACCTGCTCGTGCTCGCCGTAGTAGATCCCGACCACATCGGCGGTGCCTCCGCTCCCCAGGAGGTCGATCCCCAGATCGAGCCGGCCAAAACCGCCGCCCAAACCAACCTCACCGAGGAGGGCGGTGGCGTCCCGACCCAGATCGATACGCTGATGGGCGATGGTCGTCGCAGCCTCGTCGATCTGTTGGACGGTGGTGAGACGCAGCCTTCCACCGTCCCGCACCGAGGCCTCCACCTGGGGCACCATGGCCAGATCGACGTCAGCGGCGGAGCGGTACCTGACAACGATCGACGCCTCGGAGTTTCTCTCCGCCACCACGGTCACATGGGGAAAGCTCACCGTGCCGGCGGTGGCACCCTGGATGTCGATGAGAAACGGGTCGGCTATGGCGACGCCGGGCGGCAGGTAGACGAAAACCCCGTCGGTGCTGAAAGCCGCATGGGCCGCGGCAAAACGGTCTAGACCTGGATCGACCGCCTGCATGTAGGCACCCCGAAGCTCGGCCTCGTGAGCCGTGTACGCCGCGGCAAGCGAGGTGAACAGGACACCGGTGCTCGCGTCCGACTCGATGGAAACGGTGGTGCCGTCAACCACCTGGGCCCGTCCCGCAACCCGAACGAAGGCCTCGTCGACGTCATCGGGGGCGACTGGCTCCCCGGGCCGGTCGGCCAACGGAAGCGAGGCCGGGTCACCCGGCACTTCGACGTAGCGCCATTCCTCTTCGGCGCCGGTGGGCACGTCCAGCTTCTCGAGCCACTCGAAACCGGCGCGTCGACGCTCCCCGACCCAGTCGGGGTCGCGTGCGATCAAGCCGTCGAGAGTGGATCGGTCGAGCGACACTCAATTTGATGGTATTGGCACTACGGCTGTAGTGCGAATGTCACGGATTGGTTCCCCCGTTCGTGCATGACACGAGTTCCCCATCGGTACCCCAGTCACGGCAGAACGGCAGAGTGGCGACCGCTACGACCGATTGACTGCATCCTCGAGCGGGTGCACCCCGTCGGCGGTGACATCCTCTGGCTTGGCGCTCCGGTCGAGGGGCAACCAGAGGCAGAACGTCGAGCCCGCGTCGGCGGCGGAAATCACCGTCACCAGCCCGCCGTGACCCGCCATCACCTGACGGACGATGGCTAGTCCGAGCCCCGAGCGGCGACGGGTCCGGTCGTGCTGATCGGCGGCGCCCCACGAGCGCTCGAAGATCCGCTCGTGGAGTTCCTCGGGGATGCCCGGGCCCTGATCGGTCACCGACATCCACGCCCACGAGCCGGTCGCCCCGCAGCTGACCACGACGTCGGATCCCTCCGGCGCGAGGCGAACCGCGTTGTCGAGAAGGTTGCCAAGGGCTCGTTTCAGAGAGTCCCGATCGCCTTCGACCGTTATCTCGACCGTGCTCCCAACCCGAAGCTCGATACCCCTGGCGGCGGCGGCAACCCGGTAGTCCCCTACCGACTCCTCCAGCAGGGGGACCAGCGGGACCGTGACCAGCGCCAGGGCGCGTTGATCCTGGCGGGCGAAGGTGACCAACTCGTCGACGGTCCGGGAGGTGCGGTCGATGGTGCGGCGGACCACCTCGCCGGCGTGACGGAGAGACTCGACATCGGCGTCTGGGTCGGAGAGGGCGACGTCGAGAGTGGTGGCCATCACCGCCAGCGGGTTGCGTAGCTCGTGGGTGGTGTCCTCCACGAAGGCCCTCTGATCCCGGTTCCCCTTCTCCAGACGGTCGAGCATGGCGTCGAACGTGTCGGCGAGACGCTTGAACTCGTCGTCGGTCCCGCCCAGCCGAATCCGCCTGCTGAGGTCGGTCGACTGGATCTCGCGCGCCACTCCACCGATCCTCTCCACCGGGCGGAGCGCCCTTCCCGCCACAAGCCAGCCGATCACCACACTGAGGGGGAAGAGGAACGCCACCGTGTAGAGCGAGTAACGCCTCAGGTTGTCGAGCGCTCGCTCGTTGACCAGCCGCTCCAGATCAACCATCCGCGCCCTGGTGAGCTGGAGCTCGAACCCGCCCAGCGTGCGGCTCAGACTGGGGAACACCACCTCCTGCACCACCGGTTGGCCGCTCAACGCCCTGCTCAGCCCGAGGTTGACCGCTCCCAGCACAACCAGGGCCAAAGCGAAGACCAACACCGAGTAGGTGAGGGCCAGCCGGAACCGGACCGAACGCATCCACTCGGGCATCTCAACCATCCGAGGCCAATCGATACCCGGCCCCAACCACGGTGTCGATCAGCTCTCCCGCCCCGGCCGCAGTCAGCTTCCGCCTCAGGTTGGAGAGCGTGACCCGGACGGTGTTGGTGAATGGGTCGGCGTGCTCGTCCCAGACGTGCTCCAGCAGCTGCTCGGCTGAGATGACCTCGTCGGGGTGGAGGAGGAAGTAGCGGAGGAGGGCGAACTCCTTTGCGGTGAGGTCGATAGGGACACCCCCCACCGCCGTGGTGTGGCCGGTCTCGTCCAGTTCGACCGGCCCGTGGACGAGGTTGGCTCCGCGATGGGGGCGGTCCCGTCTGAGCAGGGCCCGAACCCTCGCCTGGAGCTCGGGAAAATCGAACGGCTTGACCAGGTAGTCATCGGCGCCGTCGTCGAGCCCGCCGACACGATCGTCGAGCGCGTCGCGGGCGGTGAGCATGAGCACCCGGGGCGGCTCGTCACCGAAGGTGGCTTCGGGATCGGTGCGGAGGGTCCGGCATATCTGGCGACCATCGATGTCGGGCAGGTTGAGGTCCAGGCACACCAGGTCGTACTCGGCCGAAGCGAGACGGTCCAAAGCGCCCCCGCCGTCACCGGCGACATCTACCGCGTACCCATCGCGCCGCAGCCCGCGGGCGACCGCAGCCGCCAGGTCGGGCTCATCCTCCACCACAAGGATCCGCATGTCCGAAACGGTACCGATGGGCCGACCGTACGACCGTCGGGCGTCAAGAGGGCGTAAAGGGACGGACAGCCGACGCCGCAGAGGCTGGCTGTTCTGTCTAAGTACTAAGTACCAAGTACCAAGTACTTACTTAGAAGCTCACTCGTCGAGACGGAAGGCGTCCTCGGTGAAGGAGCTGGCGGCGTTCCAGACCATGTACCCCAGCCCACGCTCCGAGGCGGCTTCGATCTGGGATTGAACCTGGGTGACCGTCTTGCCCGTGGAGCCGCAGGCGTAGCTCCCGTCAAAGTCCTGAATCCAGGGCCGGAGCACCGCCGTCGCCGGGAGGCGGGGCATCCCGTCGTCCAGCGCACCCGCCACGGTGTCGTGCGGGTGGTCGTTGGGGCAGTCCTTCTCGAACCAGCCTGTCGAGTAGTGGCTGGGATAGACCATTGGTGACACCACGTCCACCGCATGTGACAACTCCTCGAGACGCTGGCCGATCCCACCGTCGTTTTCGATCGAGATGATGAACCCGAAGATGTCGGCGGCGACGGCGCATCCCATCTCGTTGAGTCGTTGCTCGGCGGTCTCGAGGAAGCCCGTGATCGTCTCGACCCGGCCCGACTCGTCGGCCGGCCCGTCGAAGCGGGCGGTCACCGGGTACCCGTCCGGGAAGCGGACGTAGTCGAATTGGATCTCGTCGAAACCGCTGCGACACGCCTCGACGGCCAGGTCGAGTGCATATTCCTGCGCCTTGGCATCGGTCGGGTCGAGGAACCACTGGCCGTTCTTGTTGAAAGGCTCATTGGTCGAGGTGTCGCGAATCGCCATCGCCGGGATGGCGCGGGCCGCGATCGGGTCCTGAAAGGCAACGATCCTCCCGACGAGGTATACGCCGCGCTCGTGGAGCTCTGCAGCTAGCTCCTCGATGTCGTATTCCGGCTTCAACGCATCGGCCGTCGTGGCCACTTCGACCTCGCTGGCGTGGAAGATCGATCCCGACTCGTCCTTTATGTCCAGCACCAAGCGCGTTCAGCTCGGTGCGCTCGACGAGATCCATCAGATCGGGCCACACCTCCTCGTTGGCGGGGAGCCAGCCGGCGATATGGAGGCCGCGGACCATCCGCGGGCTCATCTCCACCGTCACACGGCCGCTCCGACCGTCCCAGGGGACCCGCGCCTCATTCCAGGCAGGCATCGACGCCGTGATCTCGCCCTTTGCCGCCCGGCGCAGGATGAATTGCCCGGCGTCGTCGGTGACCGCGGTCTGCTCACCCAGGGCCACCTCGACCCCGGGGAGTCCCTCGCCCGATTCCGACACCACCCTGCCGTTGAGCACGACCGGATCGAGCATGACCTGGAGCGGCTCCTCGATGAGCGACTCGATCTGCGCCGATGCGGGCCGGAGCCCGGGGCCCCTGGCGCTCACCTCGACAGGACGACCGGGCCAATCCACTGCAGCAAGACCGTCGCTCCCGGTCACTACGGGAGCCGTCCCGTCAAACCGAACCGCCGCGTCCGCCACCGGGTTGCCTTCGTCGTCGACCACCTGCACCTGCACCTGGGGCAGCGGACCGGCCAACCCGGGTGGAGGGGGTCCAACCTCCCCGAGCACGGCGACAGGACCGGCAACACATGCCGGGAGAACGATCAGGCACACCAGCAGGAGTGCCATGGGGGGGGTGCGCCGCGCCAAGCGCTCGAACATCGGTCCGACAGGGTAGCGGCGGCTCGGATCTGGGTCGGTTCTTCGCGGTCACCGACGAGCCGCGCATTGCATCCCAGCATTTTCCGTGTTACGTTATGCCTGGTCAGCGGGCCTAAATGAACCGCGAACGGGCGCAGGCGGGTACCAAAGACTGGGCCGCCGGGGAGGTCGCAGGGGGATGCCGAAGAACGGGCGGGAGGCGGTGTCGGTCGCGGACACCGTCGGGATATATCTCGAAGAGGTCTCCGCCCACTTGCTCCTCACCGCCGAGGACGAGGTTCGTCTCGCCAGATCCATGGAATCCGGCCGACGGGCAGCGCACAAACTGGACACCGGCGAGGAGTTGAGCGCCACCGACCGGGCCAAGCTCTACCGCCTCATCCACGAAGGCGACGAGGCCAAGATGCACTTCATCCGGGCCAATCTGCGCCTCGTCATCAGCATCGCCAAGCGATACAACGGTCGCGGACTCGACCTGCTCGATCTCATACAGGAGGGCAACCTCGGGTTGATCCGTGCCGTCGAGAAGTTCGACTGGCGCAAGGGGTTCAAGTTCTCCACATACGCCACTTGGTGGATCCGTCAGGCGATCACACGGGGATTGGGCAACCAGGCACGGACCATCCGCCTGCCGGTGCACATGGTGGACGTCGTCCGAACAGTCCAGGACACCGAGCAATCGCTCCTCGAGGACCTCCGCCGGCCACCGACTCTCGAGGAGATCGCCGAGGCGAGCGGGCTCGACCTGGAACGGGTCCTAGCGGCTCTCGAGGCACCGGGCGACACCGTCTCACTCGACCGGCCGGTGGGTGACGACGGCGACGCCGAACTACAGGATTTCGTCGAGGACGAGCGCACCCCGGACCCATTCGTCCACACCGTCGATGTTCTCCGACGCCAGCACCTGGTGCGGGCACTATCGGTCCTCGACGACGACGAACAGCAGGTGATCCTGCTCCGCTTTGGTCTCGATGGTGGCGAGCCAAGAACTCTGTCCGAGGTGGGAAAGGTTTTCAACCTGACCAGGGAGCGCGTCCGTCAGATCGAAGGCCGAGGTCTGGCCAAGCTGCGCCACCCGTCCTGCTCGATCGACCTGGAAGCGCTGGTCTGAGTACTTAGTACTCAGTACTTAGTACTTAGACGGAGAGCGTGGGTCGTGCACCGTGGACGCGTGTCTACATCGGCACTGTGCACGACTACCGGCGACTCAGGTTGGCAGCGAGCGATCGTATCCACCGACGTCTATCAGATACGGCGCCTTCCAGAACGGAGCTGTTCGGTCTCACCGCGCAGATGCGCCAGGCTGTGATCTCGATCAGCGCAAACGTGGCCGAGGGTTGGGACGAGCGTCCGCCAGGACTTCGCCGATCCTGTCGATGTCGATCGGATCCGCAGCGAGCTCGCGGAGACATCTCGAGCGCTGATAATCATGACACCGGTGGCCGAAGTACCACATGAGGTCCGACGAATCCACGCCTCCGCTCTCTTCTAAGTACTGAGTACTAAGTACTAAGTACTCCTTAGCCGACGGCGCCGGCCTCGACCATATTGAGCTCGATCAACCGGTTCATCTCGACGGCGTACTCCATGGGGAGCTCTCGCACGATCGGCTCGATGAACCCGGCCACGATCATGGAGGTCGCCTCCTCCTCGGTGAGACCACGGCTCATCAGATAGAAGAGCTGGTCCTCGCCCACCTTGGACACGGTCGCCTCGTGACCGATCTGGGTGTCGTTCTCCTCTATCTCCATGTAGGGATAGGTGTCGGAGCGTGATGCCTCGTCGAGGATGAGGGCGTCGCACCGCACGAACGACCGCGCCCGCTCTGCCCCCGGCTCCACCCGGACGAGCCCCCGGTAGGAGGTGCGTCCACCGCCCTTGGAGATCGATTTGGAGACGATGGTCGACGTCGTGCCCGGCGCCACATGGACCATCTTCGCCCCGGCGTCGAGAAGCTGCCCTTCACCGGCGAAGGCAATGGAGAGGACCTCGCCGTGGGCACCCTCCTCCATCAACCAGACAGCGGGGTACTTCATCGTCAGCTTCGACCCCAGGTTGGCGTCCACCCATTCCATGGTGGCGTCGGCATAGGCGGCAGCCCGCTTGGTCACCAGGTTGTAGACGTCGTTCGACCAGTTCTGGATGGTGGTGTACCGGCAGCGGCCACCCCGCTTGACCACGATCTCGACCACGGCGGCGTGGAGCGAGTCGGTGGTGTAGATGGGTGCCGAGCAGCCCTCGATGTAGTGGGCGAAGGCACCCTCGTCGATGATGATCAGGGTTCGCTCGAACTGGCCCATGTTCTCCGAGTTGATCCGGAAATAGGCCTGGAGCGGCTGGTCTACATGGACCCCGGGCGGCACGTAGATGAAGCTCCCACCCGACCAAACAGCCGAGTTGAGAGCGGCGAACTTGTTGTCGTTCGGCGGGATCACTGTCCCGAAGTACTGCTTGACGATGTCGGGGTATTCGCGCAGCGCGGTATCCATGTCGCAGAAGAGGACGCCAAGCTTCTCCAGGTCCTCACGGTTGCGGTGGTACACCGTTTCCGAGTCGTACATGGCGCTCACCCCGGCGAGGTACTTCCGCTCCGCCTGGGGGATACCCAGCTTCTCGTAGGTCTGCTTGATCGACTCGGGGACCATGTCCCAGTCCTTGGCCTGAGCGCCTTCGGGCTTGACGTAGTAGTAGATGTTGTCGAAGTCGATGTCGTCGAGCAGGCCACCCCCACCCCAGGTTGGAATGGGGCGCCGGAGGAACCGCTGGTAGGCCTTGAGCCGGAAATCGAGCATCCACTGCGGCTCGCCCTTCATCCGGGACATGTCCCGGATCACGTCCTCGCTGAGGCCCTTCTTCGCCTTGAAGGCGTAATTGTCCTCGTCGTGCCAACCCAGCTTGTAGGCGCCGAGATCGATGTCGACGGTCGCCATATCAGACCAACTCCCTCAGATGAGATTTCCACTATCGCCGTAGTGGGATCCTACCAGTGCCCCCCTCCCAAGAGAACGGCCGGGGGGCTGTTCCGAAGGGTGGGGAGGGGAAACCTTCGGCCCCCCGGCCGTGTGCTCTTTTTCAACGCTCCAGGGGGAACATATGTTCCCTACGCATTCACCGTCAGCCGCTCCCCTACCGGGCGGGAGGGGACGTCGGGGTCCTTGGCGCGAAGTACCCAGAACCGGCCGACCTGGCGTGGCCAGTCGTCGATGATGGAGCGGGCCACGGTGCTGCGACGTCTCGACAAGGTGGCGCTCGATGAGGAAGCGCAGTTCGGCGGCCTCCGACTCGAGGAGCCGTCGCATGGCGGGTGCCGTGTCGGCCAGCACCCGGTTGACCTCGAGGTTGGGGTCCCATACGTAGGCGACCCCACCTGTCATCCCGGCGGCGAGGTTGCGACCGACCTCACCAAGGACGACCACCACACCGCCCGTCATGTACTCACAGCAATGGTCGGAGGCACCCTCGACCACCGCGGTCGCCCCGCTGTTGCGCACCGCGAAACGCTGGCCGGCGCGCCCCGCCATGAACAGTTCTCCTGCGGTGGCGCCATAGAGCACGGCGTTGCCGGCCGCTTGGGGCACTCTCCGCCAGTCCTCGGCGCCTTCACCCGGCGACAGGTGCGGCGCCACCACGATCCGGCCACCGCCCAAACCCTTGCCGACGTAGTCGTTAGCCGGGCCGTCGAGGCGAAGGGTGATCCCTGGAGCGAGCCATGCGCCAAAGCTCTGACCGGCGGTCCCCGAGAGCCTGACGGTGATCGTGTCGTCGGGGAGACCATCGGCTCCGTAACGCCTGGTCACCTCGCCGGAGACCGTGGCCCCCACGGTGCGGTCGACGTTTGCTATCGGGTAGGACAGGTCGACGGGCTCGCCACTCTCCAGCGCCGGCTTGACGTCCTCGAGGACCCTCTTGACCAGGATGGGTCGCTCGATCGGCAGATAACCCGGGTGACGGCGCCGCCCCTCGGCCCGGAGGAGCATCGGCCGGAGACTGGCGGCGACCGGGTCGCCACTGTCGGCCGGACGGAGCAGGTCGGCCCGGCCGATGACCTCACCGACGGTACGAGCGCCGAGAGCCGCCAGGTAGTGCCGCATTTCTTCAGCGAGCAGCCTGAAGAGGCTGACCACCTGCTCCGGTGCCCCGGTGAACTTCGCTCTCAGCTCCTCCTGCTGGGTTGCGATGCCCACAGGACAGGTATTGAGGTGGCACTGCCTGACCATCTTGCAGCCCATCGCCAGCAGCGGGAGCGTCCCGAAGCCGAACCGCTCTGCGCCGAGCAGGGCGGCGATCACCACGTCCCGACCGGTCCTCAGACCGCCGTCGGTCTCGAGGGCGACCCGGGAGCGGAGACCGTTGGCCACCAGCACCTGGTGGGCCTCGGCCAGCCCAAGCTCCCATGGCGATCCGGCATGCTTGATCGAGATGAGCGGCGAAGCCCCGGTTCCACCCTCCGCGCCCGAGATGAGGATGGCATCGGCCTGCGCCTTGGCGACACCCACCGCCACGGTGCCCACGCCGGGCTCCGACACCAGCTTCACCGAGACCCGGGTCATCGGGCTGAAGGCCTTGAGGTCGTAGATGAGCTGGGCGAGGTCCTCGATCGAGTAGATGTCGTGATGCGGGGGCGGGGAGATCAAGGTGATCCCCGGGTCGGTGTGGCGCAGCCTGGCGATCTCCAGGGAGACCTTGTGCCCGGGGAGCTGGCCGCCCTCACCCGGCTTCGACCCTTGGGCCATCTTGATCTGGAGTTCTTCGGCCGAAGCCAGGTATGACGGAGTAACCCCGAACCGCCCCGATGCCACCTGCTTGATCCCCGAGTTGCGTGACGAGCCGTACCGCTCCGGCGCCTCGCCCCCCTCCCCCGAGTTGGAGAGGGCGCCGATGACATTCATCGCCTCTGCGAGCGCTTCGTGCGCCTCCTTTGAAAGGGCGCCATGAGACATGGCCGCTCCGACGAAGCGGCGCATGATGAACTCGGCGGGCTCGACCTCTTCGACCGGCACCGGCCGCGCGGTCGGTGAACTCGAGCAGGTCGCGGACCAACGATGGGGGCCGGTCGTTGATCTTGTCGAGGTAGGCCTGCCAATCGGCCGGATCGCCCGAGCGCGCCGCCCGTTGAGCAGCGAGGACCACCGCCGGACCGGTGACGTGGAGTACCCCGCCGCCCCGGTGCTTGTAGAAACCGCCCGGGTCTTCTTCACCATCGGCGAAGCGCTGGTGCCATTCGAGGGCATGAGAGGCAAGCCGCTCGAACCCGGCCCCCGGCATCCTCCTGGGGGCGAAACGGAAGGCAAGCTCCGCCACCTCGTCATCGAGCCCTATGACCTCGAAGAGCTCGCTCCCTCGGTAAGCGGAGACCGTGCAGATCCCCATCTTCGACATGATCTTGAGCAGCCCGCCGTTGAGCGCCGCCCGGTAGTTCTCCTGTGCCACCACCGGGTCCACTGCGATCTCGTCGGCTTCTGCCAGCGCCCGAGCCTGCTCGATAGCCAGGTAGGGGTTGACCGCAGAGGCGCCGAACGCGATCAGACAGGCCAGGTCGTGGGAGTCACGGGGTTCGGCCGACACGACGACGATCGAGGCGTCCATGCGAAGCCCGGTCTCGATGAGCCGGTGGTGGACCGCCCCCACCGCCAGCAGCATCGGGATCGGAGCGTGGTCGGCATCCACCTCGCGGTCGGAGAGCACCACGATGCTGGCCCCGCCCCGGACCGCCTCCTCCGCCTCGTCGCACACCTCGATCACCCGGCGACGCAACCCGTCGCCGCCCTCTGCGGCGGGGAACAACGGCGCCAATCCAATAGGAGAAGAAGCGTGGGTCGGCGGAGCGGGCGATTCGCTCCAACTCGGCATCGGACAAGACCGGCGAGGCCAGTTCGATGAGGTGGGCCTGTTGGGCGGTCTCTTCGAGCAGCGAGCCGCGCCGTCCGAGATAGGTGCGGAGCGACATGACCAGTTCCTCCCGGATGTGATCCATCGGGGGGTTGGTCACCTGGGCGAACAACTCGTGGAAGTAGTGGGTGATCCGCCGCGGCGTCGCCGAGAGGACGGCCAGCGGAGTGTCGTTCCCCATCGACCCGGTCGGGGTCTTCCCCTCGGCCATGTCCTTGAGCACCATGCGCCGCTCTTCGGAGGTGTACCCGAAGACCCGGCTGAACCGGGTCGGGTCGAAACGGTCGTCCTGCAGCGGGTCGAAGGGGTCCTGCACATAGAGCGTTTCGGAATCGACCCACGACCGATACGGCGCCAGGGCGGCGAGCTCAGAGCGGATCTCGTCGGCGAAGGCGATGCGCCCAGTTGCCGGCTCGAAGGTGATCGTCTCTCCCGGGCCAAGTTGACCGGTGGCCAGGGCCTGAGCCTCCTCCACCGGGCAAACCCCGGCCTCAGATGCGACCAGCACCACGTCGGGGGTGATCGCCCACCGGGCCGGTCGCAGTCCGTTGCGGTCCATGGCGGCCAGCAGGATCTTGCCGTCGGTGGCGGCGATCGCAGCCGGCCCATCCCACGGCTCGGTGAGAAAGGCGTGGTACTCGTAGAAGCCGCGCAGCTCTGGGATCGAGATCAGGGAGGTTCTCCCAGGCGGCGGGGAGCAGCATCTCCTTGACGTGGGCCAACGATCGACCGGTCCGAAGGAGCAGCTCGAAGGCGTTGTCCAAGCTGCCCGAGTCCGACTGCTCCGGCTCGAGGAACGGCCGGAGCTCGCCGATCCGCTCCCCCCAAACCTGCGAGGTGGCGTTCACCTCCCGGCCCACCATCCACGCCCGGTTGGAGCGGATCGTGTTGATCTCGCCGTTGTGGGCGACGCTGCGGAAAGGCTGGGCGATCGACCACGACGGGAACGTGTTGGTCGAGTAGCGCTGATGGAAGATGGCGTACGAGGTCTCGAACCTCGGGTCGCGCAGGTCCCAGTAGAACTGGTCGATCTTGCTGGCGGTGAACAGCCCCTTGTAGACGACGGTGCGGCACGAGGCGGATGGGATGGTGAACCCTTCGAGGTGGGTGCCCTTGCGCTCCATCGCCTTCCGGGCGAGGAAGAGACGTCGCTCGAAGGTCTCCTCATCCCATCCGGCGGAGCGGCCACGATCGCCTGCTCGATTCGGGGGAGCGAGGCGGTGGCCCGCTGTGACAGCGCCGCCGGGTCGGTCGGGACCACGCGCCACGAGAGCAAGGTGATGTCCTCGGCACCCAGGGCCTCGTCGACGATCGCCCGCCCGTCCTCTGGTCGATCGGCGGGAAGGAACGCCATGACCAGCCCGAGCCGCTCCCGCTCGGGCACCTCGGGAGCGACCACCTCCAGGTGTCGCTCCATGATCTGATAGGGCAGCTGGGTGAGCAGCCCGGCGCCGTCACCGGTGCCGTCGGCCGCCTTGGCCCCGCGGTGGTCGAGCCGGACGAGGCACTCGACCGCCAGCCGCAGCATCCGGAACGAGGACCGCCCGTCGCGGGCGGCGATGAGCCCGACGCCGCACGCATCGTGTTCGAAGCTGGGATCGATCCATGCCGGAAAGGTGGAGTGCATCAACCAACCGGGGAGAGGGGGGCGGGAGTGTACCTGTCAGGTGGTAGGTGGTAGGTGGCAGTGAGGATGGAGGCGGAAGACGGCAGACGGCAGACGGCGAAACCGCCCTACCGTGAGCCGACCATGCCAGTCATCGTCGTTGGGGCCGACACGGAGATCGGCTTGGCGTCAATCGAAGGCCTCCTGGCGCGCCAGGGAGAGGTCAGGGCCTTCGTGACCGACCCGGAGGTCGGGGCATCGCTCAGGGAGCGACGGGTCAAGGTGGCGCTAGGCGACGTGTCCGATCCTTCTCACATCGAGGCGGCGGCGCTGTCATTGCTTTTCCGCCGTCCTCGTAGGGCGAGCCGCCCACGACGACCGCGAGCGGTCGTTCGCCTCGACACCAGAGCGAGGTGATCGATGGATGGGCCAGCGCCGTGGGTGCGGCGCGGGTCAGGCGGCGCATATGGGTGGTCGACAACGCCACTGTGGGCCTGGTCCCTCGATGCGCCAGGCGCGGAACAGGCGGTGGTGTTGTCCGACCACAGGCAGGTTGCAGATGTCGTCGCCGAGGTCGTCGCCCTCGACGACGCGATCAGGCATCTGACTCGGGCCTCCGACTCAGCGGAAGGGGACCGCCCCGGTCTCGATGAGGATCGCCCAGCGGTACCGCTCCCAGGCAGCGACCAGGTACGGGTAAGGATTGATGGCGCTGTCGTTGATTCGAAGCTCGAAATGGGTGTGGGGCCCGGTCCACTCGGCGTTGCCACTGTCGCCCGACCAGGCGATCTGCTCGCCCGCTTTCACCCGCTGACCGACATGGAGACCGGAGGCGAAGGTCATGTCGAAGGTGGCGGCACCGTCGTCCGACCCTGGGGTGTCGTTGTTGAGATGCAGGTAGTGAGTGGTGAGGCCGTCGCCGTGGTCTATCACCACCGAGTACCCGGCAAGTGGGTGCTGGTCGGTGCGCACCTCGATGACCACTCCATCGGCAACAGCGACGACCGGCGTCATCTTCTCGGTCATGAGGTCGTTGCCCTGGTGCGACCTGCCCCCAGAACGGGACGCCCCGAAGGTATCGGTGAATTCGGTTGGCCCCCGATGAGGGAACAGGATCCGGATCTCATCCGGTTCGTCGGCTGCTGCCACCCCTGGCGACAACATCGCCGCTGTGATGACCGCACCGACCACGACGCGCCGCGCCAAGGATGGTTTCATTGAGATGCCTCCTTATCGGCTATTGCTGCGCAACCTGAAGGGCCCTACCGCGCAGCAGCCCAGGCGAGGCAGCCTGGGCCGGTGGCACCTTACCCATGCCCTGAAGGGTTGTGCCAGCCGGTGCGTCGATACCACGGCACGACTGCCGCCTCCCCTAACCTCGCCTCACCGCTGAGGAGAACACCGCCTGGGGACATCCACATCGTCGTTCGGCACCGGCAAACGCGAGGGCCACGACTCTTCGGCTTTCTATGCCCGCCGACTGACAGCGGTCACCGCCGGCACGGGAGCGGAGGCGGTCGAGAGCGACGTGTTCGACGCCATCTTCTGCCACTCGGCGGAGGCGATGACCGAGCTGGCCTCGAACTCGGTGGCATTGATGGTGACCTCGCCGCCCTACCACGTCGGTAAGGACTACGACACAGACGCCAGCTTCGACGAATACATGGCGATGCTGTCGCGGGTGTTCGCCGAGGTGCTGCGGGTGCTCGAACCGGGTGGCCGTGCGGTGGTGAATGTGGCCAACCTGGGCCGGCGCCCCTACCTGCCGCTGTCGCACCTCGTAACCCGGAGGATGCTCGACCTCGGGTTCCTGATGAGGGCCGAGATCATCTGGCAGAAGGCTCGAGGTGCCAACGGCAACTGCGCATGGGGTAGCTGGCGGTCGGCATCCAACCCGGTGGTGAGGGACGTCCACGAGTACTGCATGGTGTTCTCAAAGGGCGACTTCCGCCGCAGCCGCCGAGGGGCATCCACCATCACCGCTGAGGAATTCATGGCGTCCACGCTCTCGGTATGGGAGATGCAGCCCGAGTCGGCCCGCCGGGTCGGGCATCCGGCGCCGTTCCCCGTCGAGCTCCTCGGCGGTTCATCGAGCTGTACACCTACCAAGGTGATCTGGTGCTCGATCCCTTCCTCGGAAGCGGGACAACCGCAGTTGCCGCCCTGCTCACCGGCCGCCACTACGTGGGGTATGAGATCGACCCCGGGTACGTCGAGATGGCGAGGCAGCGGATCGAGGCGGCGATCTGACCTAACCAGCCCCCCCGCCGGGGGCGCAGCATTCAGCGGGCCGAACCAGGGCTCAGGACAGTCGCCAGATACTCGATGGTGGCCGGTGGCGTGGTGGCGTGCGGCGACAGCCGGAGCCAGCCACGCCGGACCGAGGCGGTGTACCCGGCCGCTGCCAACTCGGGCCAGGGTTGCCTCAGGCGCCTCGCCGGGCATCCGCAGGCTGACGATGCCCGAACGCTCGCTGTCCGATTGCCACGGCGCCAGAACCTCGGCGCCTGCCCTCCGTCCCGACTCCTCAACTGCGGCCGAGCGATCGAGCACGGCCTCGGAGATCATGTCGATTCCCACAAGATCCAAGATCTCGAGCGCCGCAGTGATCGCCGGCTGCCGCGGGAAGAGGCGGTGCGCTCATCTGATAACGGAGGGCGGAGGCGTGGACCGGCTGTGGGACCGGGAGTTCGAAAGCCAAAGGGCTCGGCTGCCCCCAGCCAACCACTCAGCGTCGGCTGGAGCCGTTCCATCGCCCTGACTCGTCACCGCCATCACCGCCACCCCCATGCCCGCTCGCAGCCACTTCTGCCCGCCTGCGATCACGACGTCGGCAGGCTCGAGAGTCAAAGGGAACGCTCCGAATCCCTGGATGGCGTCCACCACGAGCAGGGCATCACCAGCGAGTTCCCGCATCGCCTCGAGGTCGGCCCGGAAGCCGGTCAGATAGTCGACCGAGCTGAGGGCGATCGCCGAGGTGTCCGAATCGACATACGGCCGGAGGACATCGACGACGAGGCGGCCGTCAGGGACCGGTACCGATCTGACCTCGTCGATGATCCCCGCCTGCTCCGCCCGAAACCAGGGGTAGAGGTTGGCGGGGAACTCTCCCGCCGGTACCACCACGTTGCCCCCGGACAGGCCAAAGGCCACATGGAAGATGCCGACACCCGTGGAACCGATGATCCCCACATTGTCGGGGGGAACACCGAGGAACCGGGCTGCTCCGGTGACTGCCTCTCCGATGGTGCGCTCGAAACGGGAACCGAGCGGTTCGGCGGCCTCGCGGATCGCTCGCCGTCTCGGCGTTGAGGGCCTCCTCGACCCGCCGGGAGACCGGGCCGATCCCGGCGAAGTCGAGATACCCGTCGGGTTCGGAGAACTCGGCCAAGTAGGCCCATGGCAGGTTGCTCACCCGAGCGGCACCACCGTGACTGAATCGGCAGGTGCCGGGATCTGGCTTAGGTCGACGACGTACTTTCCGTATGGCCTCACTGCCAGCCCGGCCAGCTTGAAATGGGCCACGCCAAATGGGATGCCGATGATCGTGATGCAGAGCAGGACACCGACGATGAAGTGGCCAAGAGCGAGCAACAGCCCAAAGAGGATGAACCAGACGACATTGCCGATCGCCGACCCGGGACCCGCCCCCGGCTGTCGCACCATCGCCCTACCAAAGGGCCAAAGACAGAATCCAGCCATCCGGAAGGCCGGCACCACCAGCGGGATGGTGACGATCAGGATGATCGAGAAGAACCCGGCGATCACATAACCGAACGCCATCTCCAGCCCGCCGAAGATCAGCCAGAGGATGTTCCCGATGAGCCTCACAGTGCGGCGACGCTAGCTGCGCTCGCTTCGCTCGCTCGCGGATCGGTCGGACGGCTGGCGGCAGACGGCGGCGAGACGAGTGAGACGACTGCCCACTTACCACCTACTACCTGACCGCTCTTCGGCGAGGGCCCAGACGCCGGCGAGGCGGGCGTACGCGCCTCCCTGGGCGACCAGTTCTACGGGGGACCCCTGCTCCACGATCCGGCCGTCATCGACCACGACCACCTGATCGGCTCGCTGCGCCGTCTGTAGACGGTGGGCGATCACCATCGATGTCCGGCCCTCGAAAAGTGCTTGGAACGCCCGCTCGACCTGCTCCTCGGTCCCGGGGTCGAGGTTGGAGGTGGCCTCGTCGAGCACGACCAGGGCCGGTGCCTCGGCGAGAGCCCTCGCCAGGGCGACGAGTTGACGCTCGCCAGAGGACAGCCTGCTCCCCCGCTCGCGCAACTCTGTGTCGAGCCTCTCGGGGAGCCGTCGCACCCATTCGTCGATCCCAAGGGTCTCACAGACCTCCCAGATACGTTCGTCATCGATGTCGGGCCGGGCAAAGGCGATGTTCTCCCGAAGCGACCCGCGGAAGATGAACCCCTCCTGGGGGACAAAGGCGATCCGCCTTCGCAGCGATTCGAAGGTGACCGACCTCAGGTCAGAGCCGTCGAGGCAGACTCGCCCGGCGACGGGGTCGTAGAACCTGATCGCCAGCTTCGCCAGAGTGCTCTTCCCCGCACCGGTCTCCCCCACGACGGCGAGCCGGGTCCCCGCCGGGATGGTCAGATCCACCTGATGGAGCACCGGGGCGGCGGGGTCGTATCCAAAGGTGACCGCTTCGAACGTGAGCTCGCCAGCGCCCGATTCGGGCAGCGGCACCGCCCTCTCCGCTTCTGACACCTCGGGCTGCTCGTCGAGAAGCCCGAACAGCTTGGACAGGGCGGCGAGCGCCGCCTGCAACAGGTTGTACACGTTGGAGAGTTGGACGAGAGGCTCGAAGAACCAGTTGAGGTAGAGCAAGAACGCGACCAAAGACCCGAAGCTCATCTGGCCGTCGGCAACCCGCAGACCCGCCCACCAGGAGCACGAGGGCGATCCCGAGGGTCCTTATGAAGTCGATGGCCGGGAAGTAGGTGGAGATGGCCCGGGCGGCGGCGATGTTGGCCTCGTAGTAGCTCCGGTTGACCCGACCGAAGCGGGTCGCCTGCCCCTCCTCCTGGGTATAGGCCTGCACGACCCGGACACCGGCGATCCCTTCCTGGAGCGTGGCCAGCACCTGGCCGATCTGCTCGCGAACCTGTTGGTAGGCGCGATCGGCGAAGCGGCGGAACACCACCGAGGCCAGCGCCAGGAGCGGGAGCAGCGCCATGACCACGAGGGCGAGCGTCGTGTCGACGAAGAACATCGCCGCCCCCACCCCGAGCACGGTGAGAACCGAACTGACCACGTTGAAAGCACCCTCGGATGCGAACTGGGTGAGGGCATCGATATCCGAGGTCATCCGGGAGACGAGAACCCCCGCCTTGGACCGAGAGAAATAGGGGATGTCGAGCGACATGAGGTGGGTGAAGACCCTGACCCTGAGGCCGCGGAGGTATCGCTCGGCCACGCTGCCCACCGCCTGGAGCGACCACCGGCCAAAGACATACTGGATGCCGAGGAGCACCAGGTAGACCACCGAGGCAATGGTGAGCGTCGCCATATCACCGGCGATCACCCCGTCGTCGACTCCACGCCGAATCACCAACGGCTCGGCAACTCTCGACGCCGTGGCCAGCAGGGTGGCGAGCATGGCCAACAGAGCCGGCCGGGCCAGATCCTTTCCATAACGGGCGGCTCTCCGCAGGAGCGCCAACGGCCGATCGACCTTGTTCTCGGCGCCTCCAAAGCGGGCGTACATCACGAGGCCACCCCGCTCTCCTCTTCGAGGGTGGCGGCTAGGACCGCGGCGTAACGGGGCTCGGTCTCGAGCAGTTCGCGATGTGAGCCGACGGCGACCACACGCCCCTCGTCCACCAGCGCCACCCGGTCGGCGAGGGCGAGTGTGGACGTCCGGTGGGCGATGATCAGCGTGGTCCGCCCCGCCATGACCTCCTCGAGCGCCTCCCGAATCTGCCGCTCGGTGACCGCATCGACCGACGAGGTGGCATCGTCGAGGATCAACACCCTCGGGTCGCGCAGCACCGCCCGGGCCAGCGCCACCCGCTGCCTCTGGCCACCGGAGAGCGTGTAGCCGCGCTCGCCGACCACCGTGTCGTAGCCGTCGGGGAGGGCGACGATGAATTCGTGGGCGCGGGCAAGCCGAGCGGCCAGCCTCACCTGCTCGTCGGTGGCGTCGGGGGCGCCGAACGCGATGTTCTCCCGGATCGTCGACGAGAAGAGAAACGGGTCCTCGAACACCACGGCGACCTCGCGGCGCAGTTCGTCGAGCCGGAGGTGGCGGACATCCACTCCGTCGATCAGCGTCGCCCCCGAGGTGACGTCGTAGAACCTCGGGATCAGGTAGGCGAGGCTGGTCTTGCCCGAGCCGGCTCCGCCGACGACGGCGAGCGAGCTACCCGCGGGGATATGGAGGTCGAGCCCGGTGAGTACGGGAGGGCCCTCCGGGTAGGAAAACACGACGTTGGCGAAGCGGATGTCCCCGTTGCCCTCGGGCAGGGGGCGCGGTTTGTCCGGATCCGCGATGTCGGGTGCGGTCCCCAGCAACTGCAGGACCCGGGCCGCGGACGCAGAGGCTCGGGGAAGCTCGGCGAAGAACCAGGCGGTCATCCGAAGTGGGAACACCAAGAGGACGAGGTACTGGGTGAATGCAACGAAGTCGCCGAGGGTGATCCTCCCCTCGATCACCAGGTATCCGCCCAGCCAGAGGACGGCGAGGGTTCCGATCGCCGGGATCAATTCGAAGGTCGGGACGTTGGCCGAACGGATACGGAGCATTTCCATGGTCCTCCGGAAGATCCCGTCCGCCGCCCGGTCCACCCGCTGCACGGTCGCTGCCTCGGCGCCAAAGGCCTTGACAACACGGATCCCGCTGATCCCCTCCTCCACGACGCTGGCGAGGTCGGCCAGCCGCTGCTGGACGTCGAACGAGAGCCGCGTCACTCGTCGGGCATATCGAGCCGCAAGCAGGAACAGCGCCGGTATGGCGAGGGAGGCGACCACTCCGAGCAACGGGTCGAGCAGGATCAGCACGACGACCGTTATCGCCACCAGGCCGATGTTGGCCACGGTGATGGGGAGCATGGCGAACACCAAACGCACCTGGGAGAGGTCGGTAGAGGCCCGGGCCATCAACTCTCCGGTGGCCACCCGGTCGTGGAAGCTGAATGCGAGCCGCTGGATTTGCTCGAAGAGGCGGTTGCGGAGGTCGGTCTCAGCCCGGTAGGAGAGGACGAAGCCAAAGAACCGCCTGCCCCCGATCCCAACCGCTTTGAAGAGACCGACGAGCACGATCAAGCCGACCAGAGGCAGCAAGAGGCTCGGCTGGTCGGGCAGGATCGCCCGGTCGATCACGAGCTTCTCCAGATAGGGGCCGACCACAACCAGCACCATCCAGAGGAGCGCGCTGAGGATCGCCAGGGTCGACTCGCGGCGGTACTGCAGCAGCGTCCTGCCCAGCAGCCTCATTCCCCGCCGCGACTCGGGATCGCCGAGAAGCGTCATCGGGCCGCGGTTCGCCAGGTGTTACAGGGCATGAACCGAGGTTAGAGCCGTGACCGGACTTCTCGGGTGGGGTCAACCGGGTCGGATGTTCACTGGGCAGGCGATACCGAGGTCACCACCCAGATGAGCGGGTCGGGGTCCTCGCCGATGCACGCCTCGGGATATGCCACCCCCTCGGCAGGCACCCCTCCCCCTCCGACGTCGAGCCTGTCGCCGTCGCTGGCAACCACACCGCCACCAGGTCGGAGCAGGGTGAGGGCGGGGTCCCACCTGGCGGTGAAATCCCGCCGGCCAGACCGGCCACATCCTCCCGCCACCATCTAACTCCAGCCAAACGCACCCCGTCGCCTCATCTCCGCGCAGAAGGACATTCCCGGCAACCGCCTCGCTCTGCCCACCTTCGGGGGCGGCATCCGTCGGAAGCGGAAGCGATCGGGTCGGAGCATCCAGCAAGGAACACGGCGAGGGCAACCGCCACTAGGCCCATCGGTACCCTCGACCCATGGACCTCCACCCCGATCTGGCACCCCTGGAGTTCCTGGTCGGAAGCTGGACCGGCAACGGCGAAGGCGCCTACCCGACGATCGAGCCCTTCGCCTACCAAGAGATGATCGCTTTCGGCCATATCGGCAAGCCCTTCCTCTCCTACGTCCAGCGGACCCGCCATGCCACTACGGGGCTCCCCCTCCACAGCGAGAGCGGGTACCTCCGATCGCTCGGCGATGGCAAGGTCGAGTTGGTCATCGCCCAGCCGAGCGGGATCGTCGAGGTCCACTCCGGCCGGGTCGAGGAGGCGAAGGTCGACCTCGCCAGCGTCATTGTGGCGACGACTCCGTCCGCCAAGTCGGTTGAGGCGGTGCGCCGGGTGATCGAACTGGTGGACGAGGAACTGCATACCCGCCTCTGGATGGCCGCCGTCGGTCAGCCTCTTCAACTCCACCTGTCGGCGTCGTTCCAGCGGGATCATTCCTGACCTCCAGGCCGGGGCAGGTACGGACAGTGCCTGCATCCTTGCTCACAACACTTCGCCGCGCTCCCACAGATACACGGCGGTGAGGACGAACAGCCCGGTGAACGGGTCGGTATAACCGGGGGACGCTTCAGCCACGGCGGTGTGGTGGGCGGCGACGATCTCGTGGTACCCAGGCGTGGCCTCGGGCAGCCGGATGGGGTGCGGCTCGAGCAACTGCGGTGGGAGCGGCCGGTGACCCAGGTTGCCACATGGGGTGCCGGTTGCCGTCACTCCAGCGCCCGTTCGGTCCCCGGATCGAAGAGCCGGATGTGACGGCGCGCCACCACCATCACCTCGATGGCGCTGCCCACCGCCGGTGCCGCGCCTGGTTCGGCTCGCGCCATGAACACACCCACCGGGTGGTGCACCCTCACCAGGTCGTGCGGACCGGTCGCCTCGACGAGTTCGACCAGGCCGTGCAGGCAGCGGTCAAAGGGAGTACCCGGCGGCGCCACCGTCAAGTGCTCGGGCCGGATGCCGACCAACACCGGTTCGCCCGATCCCGATCGGCACTTGTCGGCCCAGCGCCAACCGGTCGCCGCCCAACCGCAGGTGCGGGTCACGCCAGTCGCCCTCGACGACGGCGGGGAGGATGTTCATCGGCATGCAGGCCGAAGAAGCGGCCGACGAAGATGTCGGTCGGGCGGTTGTAGACATCGAGCGGCGAGCCCTCTTGGACGATCGCCCCCCCGTTGAGCACCGCCACCCGGTCGGCCATTGTCATCGCCTCGGCGGGGTCGTTTGTGGCGTAGAGAGTCGCCGGAGAAGCCTCGCGCTGGATGCGGAGAAACTCGACGCGCGCCCGCCGCCTCGCCTCGGCGTCGAGGTGGGCGAGCGGCTCGTCGGCGAGCAGCACCCGTGGGTCGCGCACCAGAGCCCTGCCCGCTGCCACCAGTTGGCGGTGCCCCGCCGAGAGCTGGGAGGGGAGACGGGGCAGCACCGCCCGGCCGAGCCCGACACGCCGGCGCTCACGCTCGACCGCTTCGGAACGTCCCGGTTCGGAGATGCGGCGCACCTCGAGTGGGAAGGCAATGTTGGAGGCGGCGCTGCGTTGCGGGATGAGCGCTATGTCTTGAAAGATCATCGCCACGTCGCGCTTGGCCGTTGGCACCGTGGTCACGTCGTGTCCGTCGATCTCGACGGTTCCTTCACTCGGCTGTTCCAGCCCGGCCACGACCCGCAACAGGCTGGTTTTCCCGCTACCCGATGGGCCCACCAGTCCGAGGATTTCCCCATGTGCCACCGTGACATCGACTCGATCGAGCGCAACCGTGCCATCGCGATGGACCAGGGTGACGGCGCGCAGCCTGACACCGTCCACGACTGGGACGTTACCCCACGCAGAAAAGGATCCGGGTGGGTCGGTCAGGCGCCGTATGGTGTCCCCATGGTGCTCGACGAACACGCCCAAACCGATACCAGTTTGGCCCTCCGACCACTCTCGGCCCCGGACGACTACCCGGTGATGGTCGACATCATCAACTCGGCCCGCCGTGCCGACGGCGTCGAGTCGAGCGAGACCGTCGAGACCCTCTCCTCGTATTACGCCCACCTGAGCAACACCGACCCGACACGGGACGTGGTCATCGCCGAGATCGATGGGGTCCCCGTCGGATACGGCCGCGTGACCTGGTGGGCCCCGTACGAGGGACCGCCCGTCTATCTCTCGGTGTGCTTCATCAAGCCGGAGTGGAGAAACCGTGGGATCGGCACCGCAATGCTCGCCCACAACGAAGCCCGTCTGATCGAGATCGCCGCTGAGCACGACCCGGGCCCCAAAGTCCTCGAGTCCTACGTCCCCGAGACCGACCCTGGTGGCGAGGCTCTTTTGCTGAAGAACGGATATGTGCCGTTCACCTACGACGCCGAGATGGTGCGGCCCAGCCTCGATGACATTCCCGATGCACCATTGCCCGAGGGACTCGAGATTCGTCCGGTGAGCGAAGAGCAGGTCCGCACCATCTGGGAGGCGGACCAAGAGGCGAACAAGGATCACGCCGGTGCCTCTCCCCCGACCGAGGAGGACTACGCCGGGTTCCTCGCCTTCCCCCACCGTGATACGACCCTGTGGAAGGTGGCCTGGGACGGCGACGAGGTCGCCGGCCAGGTGAAGAGCTACATCGACCCTGACGAGAACGCCCAATTCGGCCGGCGACGCGGTTACACCGAGGACATCTCGACCGTCCGGGCGTGGCGCCGGCGCGGGGTGGCCCGTGCCCTGATCGCAGCCAGTCTCCACGAGTTGGCCACCAGAGGGATGGAAGAGGCCGCCCTGTCGGTACACACCGAGAACCCCAACGGCGCGTTTCAGCTCTACGAGTCCATGGGTTACCAGGTGGTCCGCATGTTCAAGGACGTCAAGAAACCGATGGAACCCGACCCGGCAGCAAACTGACGGGAGTCGCCGGGGAATCCTCGACCACGTCCGTTTGGTTTGCAACCACAGCGGTGGCTCTATCGTCGAGCGGCCGTCGCAGCACCACCCGCTGGAGACCAAGTGCAACCTGCCGTCGCCCATCCCGACTATTCACGCAAGTGGTTCGTCATGGCCGCGGTGGCGATGGGGGTGCTCCTCGCCACCATCGACGGGAGCATCGTCAACGTCGCTCTTCCCACCCTGGTCGACGAGCTCGACACGACCTTCCCGCTGGTGCAATGGGTGGCGCTGGCATACCTGCTGGCGATGGCGACCCTCACCCTCGGCGTGGCCAGGCTCGGTGACATCGTCGGGAAGAAGAAGATCTACGCCTTCGGCTACGTGGTCTTCACCGTCGGCTCGGTGCTCTGCGGGCTGGCGCCCACAGTCGGCTGGCTGATCGGCTTCCGGGTGGTGCAAGCGGTGGGTGCCGCCATGATCCTTGCCCTCGGCGCCGGGATCCTCACCGAGGCATTCCCCGTCAGCGAGAGGGGAAAGGCCCTCGGTGTCATCGGGACCATGGTGTCGGTTGGCATCGTCACCGGCCCTGCGGTGGGCGGGCTCCTCCTCCAGCACCTCTCCTGGCACTGGATCTTCTTCGTCAACCTGCCCATCGGGATCATCGGCACGGTGACGGCTCTCCGATTCGTCCCCAACACCGTCCCGGCGCGGCGGCAGGGCTTCGACCTCGCCGGTGCGGTCCTCTTCTTTGGGAGCCTGCTCTCGCTGATGCTCGCCCTGACCCTCGGTCAGGAACTCGGGTTCCTCTCCCCGCCGATAGCGGCGCTCTTCGCCGCAGCTGCCGTCCTCTTCGCCGTGTTCGTGATGGTCGAGCTGCGAAAACCCGAGCCGATGATCGAGCTGAGATTGTTCACCCAGCCATTGCTGACCGTGAGCGTCGTCACCGGGTTCATCACCTTTGTCTGCGTCTCGGGAGTGTTCTTCCTCGGGCCCTTCTACCTCGAGAACGTGCTCGGGCTGGACCAGCAGGTCACCGGTCTCCTGCTCGCCGTCTCCCCCATCGCCCTCGGGGTGGTCTCGCCGGTGAGCGGTTGGCTCTCCGACCGTTTCGGGGTGCGGCCGCTGACCATCGCCGGGCTGGCGGTCATCGCCCTCGGCTTCGTCGGGCTGTTGACCCTCGACGTGGACACCAGTGCGGTCGGTTTCGCCCTCGCCATGATCCCGCTCGGCATCGGGATGGGGCTCTTCCAGTCGCCCAACAACAGCGCCATCATGGGGTCGGTCCCCGCAGAGAACTCCGGCGTGGCGGGCGGTCTGCTCTCACTGACCCGGGTGCTCGGCCAGATCACCGGGATCGCCGTCCTCGGAACCATCTGGGCGGCGAGGGTGGTCGCCATCGGGGGCACCGAAGTCGCAGGAGCCTCGGCATCGGTCCAGGTCACCGCGCTCCACCAGGTACTGATCCTCTCCGGCGCGATCGTCGTGGGCGGTCTGCTGCTGGCGGGCTGGGGTTTGTGGCGGGAGAAGTCGGGATCGAGCAGAGGCGCGCAAGAACTGGCGCGGCAGGTTCCTTAGCTGAGACGAGACGGCAGACGGCGGACTCTGCCCGTCTCCCTCGACCCGTGTGGAGAGCGAGGTATCACTCCAGGAACCACTCCGAGGCCAAGCTCTTCGGCGCGGTGCAGTGCCCACTCGGCAGCCGCCACGTCCTGGCTGGCGATCCCGACCGATTTGAAGACGGTCACGTCCTCGCCGATCTCCGGTGCTCGACCGGCGAGGAGGTCGCCGATGGTGGCGTTGGGATCGCGGCCGGCCCGGATGAGGTCGCCCGCCTCCGCCGAGGCGGCATCTACGTCGTCCACCACCACATAGGCGCGCTCCATGGTCTCCGGTGGGATCTCGACCATCTCGGGGGTGAAGGCACCGACCGCATTGAGGTGCGTCCCAGGAGCCACCGATCGATCATCGAATAGAGGAGTCGACGCCGGCGTTGCGCAGCAAACGACGTCGGCCGCGGCCACCGCCGCATTGGCGTCTGCGACCGCCTCGCCTCCAATCACGATCCGCCAGCGCCGCGGACCGCTCTGCCGAGCGGCTCCACACCAGCACCCGCTCGATCGGGCGGACCGACCGGACCGCCGACACCTGGTCGGCGGCCATGGCTCCGGCGCCGAGCATGGCCAAGACCGAAGCCCCCGGCGCGGCCAGCAGCCGGGTGGCCAATCCGCTCGCTGCTCCGGTGCGGATGGCGGTGAGCGTCGGCCCGTCGACCAGCCCGAGCGGATGGCCATCGGGGCCGAAAACGGCGACGACGCCTGCGGGGTCGCCCGGGACCGACGACACCACCTTGACCCCGGTCACGCCCCCCACCCTGCCCGCCATGAACAGCGACACACCGAGCCCGATCCGGAGCGGGGTCTCCCGGTCGTCCCCGAACGCCGCCTCCATCGCCAACACCGCCTCATCCATCGGAAGCGCCCGGCGGAGGTCGACGGCGCTGAGCCAACGCACCGCCGGCCTCAGGCGAGGACGTGCTTGTCGGCGACCTCGATCGGCTCCCGGTCCACCGAGAAGAACGACATCGGCACATCGGTGTCGTGCGAGGCTTCGGCGTCGGTCACCGCCTGGGCGATCAATGAGCCGATCATCGGAGCCAGCTTGAACCCGTGGCCGCTGAACCCGTTGGCCACCCACCAGCCCTCGAGCTCGGTGGGACCGAGCACGGGATGGACGTCCTGGCGGTTGATCGTGTAGAGCCCGGCGATCCCGGACAGACCGCCGCGGTGGGGCAGTTCGGGAAGCCGGTGATGGAGCCCGTGGATCTTGATGTCGCGAAACGCGGCGTCGGCGTTGCGCTGATAGTCGTCCGGGTCGACCACCTCGGTCTCATCCTCGCCCAACACCGAACCGAGAAGGATCTGTTGACCTCGGGCCTCGGGGCGGAAGTAGATCCCGGTCGAGCCGTCGGCTGTCACCGGGATGGGACCCATTCCCTCGGGCAGCTCGCGGTAGAGGACCTGGACCCTGGTGGGGTCGAGGGTCCAGCGCAATGAGACGCCCGCCATCTCGTTGAGCTTGTTGCACCACGGACCTGCGGCGTTGATGACCAGCGGAGCGTCGATGGTCTCGCCCGAGTCGGTGGTGACCCCGACCACGCGGTTGCCCTGCCGCCGGACCGCGGTCACCGCCGTCCCGAACCTGATCTCGGCGCCCTCCCTCCTGGCCGCGTCGGCCAGATCTTGGTTTGCGCCCGACGGGTCGGCATAGCCGCCCTCGTCCTCATAGAGGAAGGCCTCGCCCGGAGCGCAGGTGTGCGGGGTCTCACCGGTCAGGTCGAAGGGCACCCCGCAGGTGGAGAAGTCTGGGAAACGGGATGTCAGCTCGTCGGCGTCGAGGACGGTGACTGCTACGCCCTGGCCCTCCAGCCGGTCGGCGTCGTCCTCCACCTTCTGCGCCGGGTCCCCCATCAGCCAGAGCACCCCCGCCCGTTGGAGCCCGGAGCGAGGTGAGTCGAGCCCGGTGAACGCTGACCAGTCGCCGTAGGCCTCCTGACCTTGATGGGCCAGTCGCACCACCTCTGGGTGTGTGTACTTGCAACGCACGATCGAAGAGGAAGCCCCGGTCGAGCCCTCAGCGACACCGGCCCCCTTCTCCAACACAACCACTCGCAGCGGCGACCGTCTGGCGATCTGATAGGCGATCGATGAGCCGATGATCCCCGCCCCGACAACGACGACGTCCGCTGTCTCGGACATCCTTCCTCAGGCAGTCTTCACGACGTAGTCCTCGGCGTCGGGGTCCCACCCCAACTCGACCAAGCCGCGGGCCTGCGCCGCCTTTACGAACTGGAGGAAGCCGCCATACCCGAAGGTCTTCTCGCTGAATTCGGGGTCCCGCTTGCGCAGGCGGTTCTTCAACCCCGACAGGATGGGGGCGCCGTTGCGGCTCTCCATCTCCCCCACGACCGTACGGAGCAGGTCGAACGCCTCGTCCTCGCCTCCGGCCACGCTGGGAAAGTCCACCTCGGGATCCCCTTTGGCGGTCCCTTCCGACAATTCGATGACATCTCGCTGTTCGAGATGTCGGAGCAACTCGCCAAAGCTGCGGAAGCCGTAGTCCGCCTCTGAGAACGTCGGGTCCTTGCGGAGGATGGCCCTCTTCACCGACGAGGAGAGCACCGACCCGCCGGAGGACCGCTGCAGCCCGGACAGTGTCTGGGTCACCAGGGCGCTCAGATCGGCCGTGGTCAGCTCCCGATCGGCGGTGGTTACGACCTCCTCCACCGGTTGAGCCCGCCGTCGCCGAGGTGTTGCAGTCTGGGGATCGCGGGTCTCGACACCTTCGAGCGAGTCGTAGAAGAGGAACTCGTCGCAGGAAGGCGGCAGTAGGTCGGACGTTGAGCCACGGATCCCCACACCGATTACCCGCTTGTTGAGCTCGCGCAGCTTGTGGACCAGCGGGGTGAAGTCGCTGTCACCCGTGCAGAGCACGAAGGTGGTCACGTAATCCCGCTCGAACGCAAGCTCCAGTGCGTCGACCGACATCTTGATGTCGGCAGCGTTCTTCCGGCTTGCCCCCATACGCTGGGGGATCTCGATCAATTCGACGTGGCTGCGGGTGAGCATCCGCCGGTCCTCACCCCAAGACGACCAGTCTGCGTAGGCCTGGCGCACCACCACCCGGCCTCGCTCTGCCAGAGCGTCGGCGATGGGCCTGAAGTCGAACGCAAACCCCTTGAGGTGGTCCCTGGCGCCGATTGCCAGGTTCTCGTAGTCCAGGAAGAGGGCGATGCGTTCTTCGTCAATGGTCACCGTACGGAGGGTACCGGACGCTCCGCGAGACGGCGGAGGCGGACGGCGGACGGCAGCCAGAATCCCAGCCGTCCCCCCGCAGGGGGGAAGGGACCCGCTGCGGAGCGGTGGGTAGGGGGGAAAACCGAACTCCCAACGGCGCTCGACCCGCGGCTAACCAGCTTCCTCCCGGCGGCGGAGGAGGAGCACGACCGGGAGAGAGAGGCTCGTCGCCAGCGCACCGAGGGCGACGATCCGCACGACGAGACCGCCCGGTGCCGCCGCCGTGGCCAGCATCACCACCCCGGCGGAGACAGCGGCGATCGCACCGAATACCAGGGTTCTCACCCAACGCATCCTCCGCGGGTCGCCAGGTTCCGCCGCCTCGAGCGAGCCATGGGCCAAGTCAATCAACGCCACCGTCACCGCCGCCCTCGCCCAAACCCACGGATCGACAGCCGAGGCGAAGGCGAGAACCGCGGCATATCGGACGAGCAGCAGGAGAAGGCCGACATCGATGGCGGCTCGGTGCCGGGTGACCAAGCCGACGACGACGGCGCCCAAACCAGACCAGACGAGCAGAGACACCGCGGGGGGCTCGGCTGGGACAACCGGAAGCGCCATCACCGCGGCCAGTGCAAAGGCGGCGAATCCGCGACTCGGCCCGGGAGACGGTCGCCGGCGTCACGCCGGCCTCCGCAGCCGACGCCTGGAGTTTGCATCGGAGACCACCGCGCCAAGCGGTGCGCCCGCTGCCCAGCGGGCGACGATGATTCCGCGCTCCTCGAGGCGGCGGCGCAACGCGGCACGCTCCATCGACCAGATGCGCCGGGCGATCTGCTCCGACCGGTTGCGCGCCTCGGGGAGAAACGGCTCGGGGTCGCACTCCACCACCACCAGATCGAATCCGCGCCCACGGAGATCGGAGGCGAGGGTGACCGTCACGTCGTCGAGCAACGGGGTCAGCACCACTACAAGCGCATGACCAGAGACGATGCGGTTCACCAGCAGGCCGGCCATGGGCCCCGCCCACCCATGCAGCAGTTGGGTCTCGAGCAAGGCGTCGAGCACCCGGTATCGCTGGATGGTGCCCATCCGGGGGGTCACCCAGCGGACGGTGCCACCCAGGACCACAAGCCCGACCCGGTCGTGCCGGCCGAGATGGGAGGAGGAAAGCGAGGCCACCCCCCGAATCACGCGGTCGACCACATCACGGTTCCTCGGCCCCCGGTCGAACAGCAGATCGGCGAGCAGGATCACGTCGGCGTTCCGCTCCGGGTGACGGTCGGCCACCCACGTTCGTCCGGCACGGGCGCTTGCCCGGTGATTGACCCGGCGGCGATCGTCGCCAGGACGGAACGGTCTCAGTTCAGCGAACTCGAGTCCGTCGCCGCGTTTGGCGGACAACAGGTCGCCAAGCCCTTCGCCCACCCTGTCGGGCAGGAAGAGGCGCCGGATCCGCTCCTCGGTGGGGAGGACACGCACCCTCCCACGCTCAGGCGTGGCGCCGAGCCGCTGCTCGAAGAGCCCGAAAGGGTCGGTGACCGTCAACCCGACCTCGGGGAGCGGATGGATGCCCCATCGCTTGTACTTCACCTCGACGTCAATTTGTGCCGGGCCATCGAGGGCGGGGAACTCGGCGGTGAAACCACCATCTGTTGGGACGACCCTCGCCGGGACCGAGGACACCGGAGTGCCGATCTCGACCGCGGTCGCCACCACCGGTCGCCGCCCACAGCACGACAGAAGTCGTCCGTCTGGCGGTGGCAACCCGGATCGAGAGGGCGACGGCGTCACCCTCGACGACCCTTTGCCGTCCCGCCACGACAGAAAGGTCCACTTGAGATTCGCCGCCGAGGTGGAGACCGACCAGGAGTACCACGACTGCGCCCGCTCCTATCGCCGCCAACTCGGGAACACCGAGCGCCAGCGCGAGCAACAGTGATGCCCCTCCGACCATGGCCAAGGAACGGGCCCTCCCTGTCAGCTTTCGGGTCATTCGCCGGTCGGGAGCGTCGGGGGGACGGGGACCTCTTCGAGAGACTCCAACACCACGTCGTCTCCGGTCAGATCTTGAACCCAAAGCTCGGGACGGAGCACCAGTCGGTGACCCAGGGCCGGGACGGCCACCTCCTTGACATCGTCGGGAGTGACGAAGTCGCGGCCCCGCAGCAGCGCCAAGCCACGACTCAGCTTGAGAAGGGCCAACGATCCTCGCGGGCTCGCTCCGAGTCGGGCACGAGTCCGATTGCGGGTCTCGTTGACCAAAGCCACCATGTAGCGCCCGACGTCTTCGGACACATGGACCGTCTCCAGCGCCTGTTGCGCATCGAGCAGGTCCTGGCGGTTGATGACCGACACCAGGTCGATCTCGTCACGCTCCCGCTGCTGGCGTCTCGCCAATATCTGCCATTCCTCGTCGGGTGTTGGATATCCCACCCGGAGCCGGATGATGAACCTGTCGAGCTCAGCTTCGGGGAGGGGATATGTCCCCTCGAACTCGATGGGGTTCTGCGTGGCTATCACCAGGAACGGCCTCTCCAGTGGGTGGGCGGACCCGTCGGCGGTGACCTGACGCTCCTCCATCGCTTCGAGCAGAGCGGCCTGCGTCTTCGCCGGAGCACGGTTGACCTCATCTGCAAGCACGAGGTTGGCGAATATCGGACCGGGCCGGAATGCCATCTCACCGCCGGCGATGCCCGGGAAGACCGAGCCGGTGACATCCATCGGCATCAGGTCGGGTGTGAATTGGACTCTTGAGAACCTGAGCCCCAGCACCTTGGCAAAAGAGCGTGCGATCAGCGTTTTCGCCACACCGGGGACGTCCTCGATCAGAACGTGCCCGTTGGCCAGGATGGCCACCAGGAGCATCTCGAGAACCGGGCGCTTCCCCACCACGGCCCTCTCGACCTCGTCGAGGGCGCGGTGGGCGAGTGCCGTCAACTCCGAAGTGGCCGGCGCGCGGTTCACAATCGCTCCAACGCCGTCACCGCCCGCTCGATCCGATCCAAGGGGACCGTGGCGCGGCTTTCGTCATCGCCGGGGCCGACCAGAGCCCAGGTCTCGGGACCGAGCAACGTTTCCGCCTTGTCGGGCTGAAGCTCGATATCGACCCCGTGAGCGCTTGCCAGCCGGTCGCGGGCGAGCCGGCGCAGCAGAGGTAACAGACGGTGCTCGGCTTCGAAGCCACTGCTGGCGAAGGCCACCACCCGTTCGATGCGGGCCAGCGAGCTGGGGATGGTGCGCTGCGAGGTCAGTCGCGGCTTGCGGGACGGGGCCACCGCCGGGGTGGCCGCGGCGATCCGTCTCCACCATGCCACCGCAACCACGATCAGGGCCACCTCGTAGACCAGCACTTCGGCAGGTCCATCCAGCCAGACCAGGGCCATCGCCAGCCGCCATCAGGGCAGCCAGCGAAAGAAGGATGACCCGGGTCATTGGACCACCCGGGCGCGCACCTCGATGAGCGCTTCTTCGGCCGCGGCGCGATCGGCCTCCGATACGGCACGTCGCCCGAATCGGGCCACCTCGAACACCCGGGTCAGCGTGAGGCCGGCAGTGCTGCCCGAACCGATCCGGGGTGCGACCCGGGACTAGATATTCGCCGGGCGCCTCCCAAGTCCGCCGCTCCCATCCTGCTTCGGCGAGTGCTTGCTCCATGGCGGCGTAGGCGCGCAGCACGGCCGAGCGTGGGTCGTCACCCAGCCGCAATTCGGCCAGCGCCTCCCTAGCGGCATCCTCGACCACATCGTCGCTGGCGACTTCCCCTCGATCCTCGATGACGGGCGCCCGCCGCCAGATGGCAGCTACCGCCACGACCGCCAGCGCCACCGCAACCACGAGCACAGCCGCCCACCACGGCGACCCGGTGGGCCCAGGCATACCCACAGGCGCCACCGCCCCGCCACCCGAGGCGACGGCGTCCGCCCCGGTCGGGATGATTCCGCTGAGCACTTCTCTGATGCGGTCCATCGGCCCGTAGAGGATCAGGGCGGCGATGACGATCAGAGCGGCCACGATGGCTATTGGAGACAGTCCGCCGGCGACGCGACCGCCGCCGGGTCGGCGGGCGGCGGTGAGCACCACATAGAGCAGCAGCACGGCGCCCGCCGCGACCAGGACCAGGAAGACCCACGTGACCACCGTGGCGGGGTCTACCCGGAAGACGAATGGAGGCGGCCGCACCTCACCGCCGGGGAGTTGCCGGGCGCCGATCCCCACCAGTCCCGCCAATGCGACGACAGCAAAGATCAGCAACGCCACCGCCCAACGCGGGGCGGGTCGCATGGACATGGGCAAAAGCTAGTGCCGGAACCCCCTCTCGTCCCCCTCCGCCTCACCCAGGCTGTCGCAATCGACACGATTCGGGAAGTTGGAGTGAAAGATTCAACCGTCACCGCCGATAGCATGGGTCTCCCGTCACCACGAGGGTGGATTTGGTTCGCTGGGCGACCTTCAAGAAATCTGTAATAGGCCGGCCGCTTGCGTCCGACGAACTCCACGAACAGCTTCTCCCCAAGACGCTGGCGCTTCCGGTCTTCGCATCGGATCCGCTCTCCTCGGTGGCCTACGCCACCGAGGAGGCGATGCTCGTGCTCGCCCTGGCCGGTGCGGCGGCGTTCGTCTACATCACCCCGATCTCCTTTGCGATCGCCGCACTGCTCCTGATCGTCATCATCTCCTACCGACAGACGATCCACGCCTACCCCGACGGCGGTGGCGGTTTCATCGTCAGCCTCGACAACCTGGGGATGGGCCCTGCCATGGTGGCCGGAGCCGCCCTGCTCACCGACTACACGCTCACCGTCTCGGTCTCGGTGTCGGCTGGAGTTGCCGCCTTGACGTCGGCGCTCCCCGCGCTCCTCCCGTGGAGAGTGGGGATCGCCGTCGGCTTGGTAATCCTGCTGACCCTGGCCAACCTGCGTGGGGTCAAGGAATCGAGCACCTTCTTCGCCCTCCCGACATACGCCTTCGTGGCGACGGTGTTCGTGACCCTGATCACCGGGCTCGTGCAGTGCTTCGACGGGACATGCCCCCAGGCCGCCTCGTCGGGTCTCGTCGTCGAGCCGCGAGGTGGCGACGATCTCCCTCTTCTTGATATTGCGCGCTTTCGCCTCCGGGTCGACGGCGCTCACCGGGGTCGAGGCGATAGCCAATGGCGTCCAGGCATTCCGCGAGCCGAAGGCGCACAACGCGGCCCGCACCCTCGGGATCATGGGCGCGATTTCGATAACCATGTTCCTCGGGATCTCCACCCTGGCGCGTCTCTTCAACGTGAGGGTCACTGAGGACACCCTCGACGAGTTCGGCACCGTCCTCTCCCAGATCGGCCGGACCGCCTTCAATGGCGGTGTCGGGTTCTGGATCCTGCAGGTGGTGACGGTCGGAATCCTGATCTTGGCGGCCAATACCGCCTACCAGGACTTTCCCAGGCTGTCGGCGATCCTGGCCAGGAACAAGCTGATGCCGCGCCAGTTCCGCAACCTCGGCGACAGGCTGGTCTTCTCCAACGGGATCATCGCCCTGGCGGTGATCGCCTCGCTCCTCATCATCGCCTTTCGACGCCGAGGTGACCCGGCTCATCCAGCTGTATGTGGTCGGCGTATTCATCGACTTCACCCTCAGCCAGTTCGGGATGGTGCGCCGCTGGATAAGGCTGAAGCCACCGAAGTGGAGGCGCTACGCCGCCATCAGCGGGCTGGGAGCCGTGACGACTGCCGTCGTCCTGGTGGTGATCGCCTCGGTCAAGTTCGCTCGGGGGGCGTGGATCGTCCTCATTGCCATCCCCCTGATCGTCGCGCTGATGGCATCGACGAGGCGGCACTACCTGAACGTCGCCGCTCAGTTCGAAGCTCGCCCCGACCACACCCATTTCACCGAGCCCGCAACCGAGTGGTCGTGCTCGTCTCACACCTCGGGGAGGCCACTCTCAGGGCCTTCAAATATGCCGAGATGATCGGCGCCGACGCGGTGCGGGCCGTCCATGTGAAGGAGGAACGGGACGAGGAATTCGTCGAGACGTGGCCCCATCTCTTCCCGAACGGCCGCTCACCGTCGTCGAGCCCGACCGGGGGCGCACCTACCGCACCATGCGGAAAATGATACGCCAGGAACACGAGGCCCATCCCGACAGCTTCGTCACCGTCGTGATTCCCGAGTTGGTGAGGAGCCGGCGGCTGTGGAGCGTGTTCACCCACCCCCACGGTCTGATGATCAAGCTCCTGCTGCTCTTCGAACGAGGTGTGGTGGTGACCGATCTCACCCAGCAGCGCCGGCCCCGCCTCGGCCGCGACCCCTCGCTCCCGCCACCGTTCGTCCGCCAAGACGCGGTGGTCCTCATCAGCGACGTGACCCAGCCGACCCGCAACGCCCTCGCCTACACGAGCCTGCTCCAGAACACTCGCTACCGGGCAGTCCACCTCGACATCGACGGCGAGCAGCTGACCCGGGTCCTCCGCAACTGGGATCTCGACCTCGGGGATCTCGAAGTGGTCGAGAGCCCATACCGCGGGATCGTGAGACCGATCCTGCGATACATCCGTCGTCTCAAGCGCGACCTCGGGCCCCAAGTGTTGGTCAACGTGGTCATACCGGAGTTCATCGTCCCCGGCTGGGTCCCCCAGTTCCTCCACAACCAGACGTCCTTCGCCATCAAAGCGACACTGCTGTTCGAGCCGGGCGTGGCTGTCACCAGCGTGCCTTGGCACCTCGTCGGCCCCAATGGCAAGGACGACCTCGGGACCCACGCCGAAGCCGAGCGTCCCACAGACACCACCGGGTAGAGATTCAGAAGCCTCTCCGGTGTGGAGGCGCGCGGAGCAGCGCGGAAGGCGACCCTCGGGGCATTCACCCTCCCCCAACCCCTCCCTTCAGGGAGGGGAGCCCGAGCGGAGGCGCCACTCATGTTCACCATCGCCGATGTCATCATGCGACGTCGCTACAAGTACGGAGGTCTCGAATGTCCTGGCCGAGCGGTATCAGCACCGTGACCTTGTTCGTCGAGGACCTGGCGGCGGCGAGGCAGTTCTACATGGATGTGTTCGGGCTTCCCGTCGCCTTCGAGGACGACGAGTCGACGGTCTTCGACTTCGGGACCAACACGATCAACCTCCTCAAGTCCTCGGCGGCGGGCGAGCTGATCGAACCGGCGGCGATGGCCGGTCCGGAGTCTGGGTCTCGCTTTGTATTCACCATCCCGGTGGACGACGTCGATGCGATGTGCGAGGAACTGGCTGCCCGAGGAGTGGAACTGTTGAACGGGCCTATGGACCGGCCCTGGGGCGTGCGGACCGCCGCCTTCCGCGACCCCGGTGGTCACATCTGGGAAATCGCCAAGTAGCGCAAGTGGCTCCGGCGCGCTTTCGCACGTCGACCCGCATCAGACGCCCCTCTGAGTATTTGCAGTCGGCGCGGTTCGAGACGAGCGCTTGTGGGTAACCAGGACCGGTGTCGAAGGACAAAACGCCAACGGTGGGGTCCAACCTGTGGTTCATCCCTGTCGTGTGCGTCCTCGCCGGTGTGGTCCTCTCGATCGGCACGATGGCCATCGATCGAGCGTTCGACTTCGACATCATCCCCCGCTGGCTGACCGGCGGGCCGGATGCCGCGATGGGGATACTCACGACCATTGCCGTTTCGATGGTCTCGTTGGCGGCACTCGTCCTCACGATCACGATGGTTGTGGTCCAGCTGGCCATGGGCCAGTTCTCTCCACGCATCGTTCAGACTTTCCTGCGGGACCGACCTAGTCAGCTCGCCATCGGCCTCTTCGTCGCCACCTTCGCCCACTCGATCCTTGCCATGCGGGAAGTCAGCTTCCAGGACGGCGGTCAAGTACCCGGTATCGCAGTCATCGTCGCCTACGTGCTCGTGCTCGTCAGCATCGCCATGCTGGTCCTCTATGTGAACCACATCGGTCGGTCGCTACGCGTGTCGGCCCTGATCGAACTGGTGGGCAACGACACCAGACGTCTGCTGGACAAGGTGTACCCGAAGCAACTCGGTGGGGTCGTGGATGATCCCCGCGTCATCGTCGCCACGAAATCGGGGGTTGTGACCGGTATCGATCGAGACGGTCTGATCGAAGTTGCGGTGGAAGTGATTGCGTCCTCCATGTCGTTCCCGCTTTGGGTGCCTTTGTTCCAGCCGGCGCCCCCCTGATACGTGTCGACGGCGAGCCCCCGGTATCGACAAGGATGCGGCCCGATCGAAACTCGCATGGGGGCTGGAACGAACCCTCGACGAAGACGTCGCCTATGGCTTCCGAATGCTCGTCGACATGGCTGAAAGAGCATTGTCCGAGTCACCGTTTCTCGATCCGACCACTGCTGTCCAGGCGCTCGATCGCCTCCACGACGGTCTCCGCCAGCTAGTGCGTCGTGAGTTCCCGGACGGCGGCACTACGACCAGGTTGGCCGTCTCCGCCTTGTGGTCCCCTCGATGGACTGGGATGCCTATGTCCATCTCGCCTTCGATGAGATCCGGCTGGCTGGTGCCGGTTCGCCGCAGGTCACCCGTCGTCTCGTCGCTGCGCTGGAGGATCTCCTTGCTATCGCGCCTGCCGAACGTCGCCCGGTCCTCGACGAGCAACTGGAGTTGCTCTACAAGGCCGTCGAGGGCCTGAACCGAGAAGAACGTGACCTGGATTCGGCACTGGTGCCGGATGGTCAAGGATTCGGTGTCGCGGCCGGCGAGTGGGACGGGTTTGATCCGCTGATCGAACAAACGCCTCTGCGCCGCTGAGTCGGCGACCGTCGGAAACCTAAGGGTGCTCTCGCTGCGACGGCTCCACGGCATAACGGGTGAGCAGAAGACTGGAGCCGTCCCAGGTCCGAGTGTCGATCAGGCGCAACGACACGGGCGGACGGGCTTCGAATGCCCGAACACCGTCTCCGAGCACTCCCGGGCCGATCATCAGGTGCAGTTCGTCCACCAATCCATGAGCGAGCAGGTCGTTCCACAGGATGTGGCTGCCGAAGATCAAGATGTCCCGGCCCGGTCCGTTCTTCAGCTCGGCCACAACGCGATGGGCGTCGGCCCTGCGGACGATCCGGGTATCGCTCCAAGGTTCGGCCAGGTCCTCGGTCAGGGTGTCGGAGACGACAAACCTTTCGATGGCGTTGTTGAGACGCGAGATCTCCCGCTCCAGCGGGTCCTCGTCGGGGTCGTCTGCGATCGAAGGCCAATAGCTCCGGAACCCCTCAAAGGACTTTCGCCCGAGCAGGACGGTGTCGGCGGCGCGAAGCCGTTCGGCGTTGTACTCACTGAACCCCCGGTCGAACGGCATGACCATGACATCGTCGCCGGGTCCCGAGTAGTAGCCGTCGAGCGAAACGATATTGCACACGATCAGCTTGCGCATAGGCCCCTTCCAGTTCCAATCCGCGACACTTCTTGCTCGCCGGTGGCGAACCCCGAGCAAAGGCCGGGCGGCGATTGCCGCCCGGCCCCTGCTTCGTTTCAGCCCTCGACGGTGAGTTCCGCAAACATGCCTTGGGTGAAGTGGGGCGGTCCACCCTCCCCTTCGCCCGACTCGAGTTCATCGATATTTTCGGCCGTGGTCCCGACGGGAATGAAGCAGACGAAGCCGTAGCGGCCCGCTTCGAGCTCGAGAAAGGTGTTGGTTGACTGACCCGGCAAGGCGAAGGTTCCACCGACATCGGTCACCAACTCGCCAGCCTCCTCCTCGTTCATCCCCAGGATCTCCTCCGCCGACTGCTTCACACCCTCGTTGATGCGGAAGACCACCATCTCGTGGGCCTCTTGACCACCGTTGGTGAACTCGAACACCGTCGGCCCCGGGGCGAGCGTGTCGGGGATCCCCGTGAACATGTACTCGGTGGCTGCCACCGACACTGACTCGAGCCCACAGTTGGCTACCAGGAAGTCGTTGATAGCTCCGTCTGCCGCGACGAATTCCTCCGATTCGAGCAACGAGTCATCGCCGGTCTCGAGCACCTCGGTCAATGTGTTTGCCATCGTGGTGACATCGTCAGCGATCTCGGCAGGAGCTGCCGCCTGGATCTCCTCGATGAAGGGCGCCAGCAACGCTCCGAAGGCCGCCATTGCTTCGCCAATCTCCTCCTCCGAGGCCGATTCGAAGTCCACGTCAGGCCCAGCCGCCATCTGGGTCTTCAGCTGTAGAACGGGCTCGCAGAACGTGGTCGCTGATGCAGCGGCCGTGGTTTCGGTTGAAGCTACGGTCGTCTCGGTCGCGGCCGCCGTGCTGGTGGTCGCCGCCGCCGCTGTCGTGTCGACCGGCGCCATCGTGGTCTCAGCGGAGGCCAATGTGGTGTCGGCCCCCGTTTGGCCGCAGGCAGCCAAAACGAGCAAGGCTGCAGCCGGTATCAGTGTTGAAAGTCTCTTCATGATTCCTCCTAGGTCGCGCCGTCCGGCACATCAGCTTGTGCCGCCGACCATGTTCATGGGCGTTACGGGCATCATGACGAGGCAGCTATCGCTATGCCAGCCGCGCATTGAACGTGACATGGTGGCCGGTCGAACCACGGAAGGAGTGCCATTGCGTTCCTGACGGTCGTACTGTCCAGCGGATGGATGGTGCTCCGATCGAATTCCTGCCAGCTCACGAACTGGCGCAGCGATCCGATCGGGCGAGATCTCAGCTGTGGAAGTCGTCAAGGCACACCTCGAGCGGATCGCCGAAGTCAACCCGAAGCTCAACGCAGTGGTGGTTCTGGACGCCGACGGCGCTCTTGCCGCGGCCCGCGAAGCCGACTCGTTGAGAGCAGAGGGGCGCCGCTCGGCCGTCTCCATGGGGTGCCGGTCACGATCAAGGACTGGATCGACGTCGCCGGCCTTCCTTGTACCGGCGGCGAGCCGGCATTCCGTGACCGCGTCCCAACCGAGGACGCCACCGCGGTGTCCCGGCTCCGGCATGCGGGCGCCATCGTCCTCGGCAAGACAAATGTGATGACCGACAACGAGGTGTACGGCCCCACCTTCAACCCCCACGATCTCACCAGGTCCCCAGGAGGAAGCTCGAGTGGGGAGGCGGCCATCGTCGCCGCTGGTGGCTCGGCTCTCGGGCTGGGGTCAGATTCAGGTGGGAGCCTGCGACAGCCGGCCCATCTCTGCGGCGTGGCCACGATCAAACCGACCACGGGTCTCGTCCCAGTGACCGGGCACTTCCCGGTCATCGAACCAATGCTCGACTCCCGGACCGTCATCGGTCCAATCGCCCGGAGCGTCGAGGACTTGGACCTGGCGCTTCGAGTCATCGCCGGCGAGGACGGAATCGACCCGAGCGCGGCACCAGTGCCCGTGCAGGACTGGCGCCAAGTCGACCTCAGTGAGATGCGAGTCGCCTGGTGGACCGAGCAAGCCCGACGCCGAACCGACAGCCGAGACAGTGCACACCGTGAAGCGTGCAGTGGCCGCCTTGGAGGAAGCGGGCGCCCTCTGGTCGAGGCGCGGCCCGACGACATCGAGGAGGTTCTTTCGCTGACCCGCATCTACTGGTCGCTGCCCGAATCGCAAGACCTGGAGTACATGGCGACCAACATCCGAAACGCCCCTGTCGGCTGCCGATCTACAGGAGTTCCGATTTCGTTGGGGACGCTTTCGTCGCAGCCTTGCCCGATTCATGGCCAACTTCGACCTCATGCTCCTTCCCGCGGCCGAGCGCCCTGCAGTCAGGATTGGCCAGGGAGATGTCTCCTTCGCCTACACCCTGGCATTCAGCCTCACCGGCCAGCCGGCGGTCGTCGTCCCATACGGACGCGATCCCGACGGTCTTCCCATCGGTGTACAGATCGCCGCCCGCCCGTGGCGTGACCACCAAGCGATTGCCGCCGCCCACGCCCTCGAAGCCACAGGAGGTTGGTGGCGACCGCCCGGCGTATAGAACCACCTCGCAAGCGACGACCGCCGGAAGCGACCTCATGCGTTCTGTGTGATGATGGCGTTGGAGTCGTCGGGCATGATCAAGATGTCGCTGAGGCGTGACCGGCCCCGAGGCGTGACGGCCCTGACATCGGAGTTCACAGTGGAAGGACATGGCAAATGACGGAATCGCATATGGTGCCGCTCACCAACGAGCAGCTCTCAGAGATGCTCAAGCTGACGAAGAGCGCCGACAGTGTCGAACTCAAACTCACCGTGCCGGACTCGGATCACCGATCCACCGCAGCCGCTCTCGGGCTAGACCCCCTGGAAGCCCAGATCCGCCAAGTCGTGTTCTTCGACACGCCCGACCTGCAGGTCAACGGGCGCGGTGTCGTTGTTCGCGCCCGCCGGGTTCAGGGCAAGGGGGATGACTCCGTGGTCAAGCTGCGGCCGGTGGTGCCTGACCAGCTTCCCTCCAAGCTTGCGAAAGTCGCCAGACGTTGGCGTGGAGGTCGATGCGCTGCCCGGGGGATTTGTGTGTTCCGCTTCGTTCAAGGGAACGCTTGATCGGCCCGACGTCCGTGAAGTGGTTGCTCATCAGACGCCAATCAGCAGGTTGTTCTCCCAAGGGCAACGAGATTTCTTCAAGGAGCACGCTCCTGACAACGTGGAGCTTGATGATCTTTCGGTGCTCGGCCCGATCCTGGTGCTGAAGCTGAAATTCGAACCGAAGGAGTTCGGGCGACGGATGGTCGCCGAGCTTTGGCTGTACCCGGACGGGTCGAGGATTCTCGAGTTGTCCACCAAGTGCCGACCCGATGAGGCATTTCAGGTGGCAGCGGAGGCCAAGGCGTTCCTCGCCGGGCGCGGTGTCGATTTGACCGCCGAGCAACAAACCAAGACCCGTACCGCGCTCGAGTTCTTCACCAGCCACCCCGACGTCGCCCCAACCACAGCCGGGCCGTGATCGACGACTCACTTCAGCGAGCCGCTCGATCACACCGGCGCCCGGCTTCTGACCACCGTGGCCAAGACTGCTCACAGGGACCATTCGGCTTCGGCGACCGACATGTCCTGAACGACCTTGGGTATACGATCGGTTGGCAAGGAGCTCTGGAATGGCAGCAATAGTTCCACGGTGGGAATGGCGCACGTTCGGGAGGCGCTTCGGTCCGGCTGAAGCCGCCTTCGCTGCCTTGACGCCAGGAGGCATCCAAGAAAGCGAGGAGTTGTACCTCCTTTCCGGCGACGATGCCAGCGCCAAGATTCGTGATGAGCTCATGGACATCAAGGTGCTCCAAGAGGTCAATTCCGACGGGTTGGAGCAATGGATTCCGGTGATGAAGGCCGGATTCCCCCTCCCGGCCAGCGAAGTGTCGGACATGTTCGAGGCGCTGGGACTCGACCTCCCACAACTCGACCGCGAGGCCTACACCCTCGACCAGCTGCTTGCCGAGGTGATCGAGCCGGATGGTCGCCTCCGCCCGGTAGAAGTGCAGAAGCGGCGGGTCCGCTACACGGTTGGTGGGTGTACGGCGGAGGTCACCGATGTGGAGGTGGATGGCGAACCCATCCGCACCATCGCCATCGAGGCACCGGACCCGTCTGCAGTCATCTCAGCGGTCCACGCCATGGGTCTGGGGGGGCACGTCAACACCAGCTACCCACGCGGACTGGCCGCGGTACTCGATGAGCACCCCGCCCGCTTCGCCGTGATCGACGTCGGTACGAATTCGGTCAAGTTCCACATCGCAGAGCTGAGCGACGACACGTCGTGGAAGAAGGTGGTAGATCGCGCCGAGGTGACCCGTCTCGGCGAGGGTTTGGAACAGCATGGGGAGATCACCCATGAGCCGTTGGAGCGCACCGCGAGCGCGATGACGGTGATGCTCGAAGAGGCGAAGCGACATGACAGCCGAGCGATCGCCGTGGTGGGGACGGCCTGGATGCGGATCGCCCGGAACGCAGCAGAAGTCGTCGAGGCAATTCACGAGCGCACCGGGATCAAGATCGAGCTGATCTCCGGGGAGGAGGAGGGCCGTCTCGCTTACCTTGCGGTGCAGGCCGGCCTCGGGCTCGGAGACGGCTCTCTCGTCGTGTTCGACACAGGTGGTGGAAGCACCCAGTTCACCTTCGGTAGAGGTCCTGAGGTCGCCGAACGCTTCAGCGTCGAGGTCGGTGCGGTCCGTTTCACCGAACGCTTCAAACTCGATGGAGTCGTTGCGCCCGAGGTCCTCGACGAGGCCCTCGCTGCCATTTCCAACGACCTGTCCCGCATAGACGGCCGCGGAAGACCGGATCATCTCGTAGCCATGGGCGGCGCCGTTACCAACATCACCGCCGTCAGCAAATCCCTTGCGACCTATGACCCGGACGCGGTCCAAGGGACGGTCCTCGACCACGCCGAGATCAAGCGGCAGATCGAGATGTACCGCTCGATGGACGCCGAGGCACGGCGTTCCATCGTCGGTCTCCAACCGCAGCGTGCCGACATAATCCTGGCAGGAGCCTGCATCGTCTCGACGGTGATGAGGAAGCTGGATCGTGACACGCTGACCGTGAGCGACCGAGCGCTTCGCCACGGCCTCCTTGTCGATCGATTCGGCTGAACGCGGCGGCAGTCACCACCGACGTTCTGTCAGGCTCCCCGAGCGGCGGACCTCGAAGGCCGGCGGGGCGATCGTCCGGCCGGCGCCGCAGGTAGGGCGATCCCCCCTCCCGAGACGCCGGGAGACCCCATTGTGCCGAGGCAACGCCCGACGTACCGTGCCATCGTGTCCAGTACGCCCCCTTCCACTCCCGTGACTATGTGGCCATCGGATCCGACGCCCGTTGCCTCTTCCGCTTGGAATTGGAGGCACATCGGCGATTCGTTCCGAAGACTGTTCGCGTCCACCGCGCACCTCCTCCTCGATCTCCCCATGGGGATCGTGGGGTTTGTGCTCAGCCTGACCCTCCTCTTCTTGGGAATCCCGCTCCTGATCGTGTACCCGATCGGCCTCCTGGTGCTGTTCTCATGGCTCTGGGTGGTGCGTGGTTTGGCCGCGTTCGAAAGAGCCCGCATCGGTGTCATGCTCAAGTCGGATATCCCTTTTCCGCCGCGCCGACGCGATGGCGGGTCGTGGCACCAGCGGTTTTGGTCCTCGATGTCGGATCCGGTCACGTGGAGGGAGTTCGCCTACCTTCAGCTGCTGCTCCCGCTTGGGATCTTCACCTTCACCTTCGCCCTCCTCGCGTGGAGCATTCCGCTTTCCCTGCTCGCGACCCCCTTTCTGATGGCTGGACTCGGCGCCGACCTCACGGTCCCCGGGTTCCTGATGCTCGCGGTTGCCGCGCCTCTCGTCGGCCTTGCCGCGCTTGCCTGGCTTCCCTGGATGATCGGCGCGCTCGCCCGCCTCGACATCGCCGTCGGGCACGCGATGCTCGGCCCCACGGAGCGGGACCGCCTTGGGAGGCGTGTCACCGAGCTCGCCTCGAACCGGTCACGCATGGTCGACGCCACCGAACAGGAGCGCCGCCGGATCGAACGTGACCTCCATGATGGCGCCGGCCAGCAGCTGGTGTCCTTGGCGATGACGCTCGGCATGGCCAAGGAGAAGTTCGCCACCGACCCCGAGGCCGCACGAGCCCTCGTTGACGAAGGCCACCAGGAGGCGAAGCAAGCCCTCGCCACGCTGCGCAACATCGTGCGGGGGATCAGCCCGGCGATTTTGTCCGACCGGGGGCTGGGTGCCGCGCTTTCTTCGGTTGCGGCCCGCTCGACTATTCCCGTGGCGCTCGAGGTCAACGTGCCGCATCGGCTCGACCCCGGGGTCGAGGGCATTGCCTACTACCTGATATGCGAGGCACTCGCCAATGTCGCCCGTCACTCCGGGGCAACCGGAGCTTCTGTTCGGACGGTTGTCCGCGACGATGTTCTCGAGATCGAGGTCAGCGACGACGGGCGGGGTGGCGCCGATGCGGCGTTGGGCACCGGCCTCGCCGGCCTGGCGGACAGAGTTACCGCGGTCGACGGGAGATTCCACATCGAGAGCCCCCCGGGCGGGCCCACCGTGCTGCGCGCAGAGATTCCTTGCGGTCCAGAGGGGGAATGAGGTGCGGATCGCCATCGCCGAAGACTCGGTGCTGCTGCGCGCCGGCTTGGTCAGGTTGCTCACCGATGCCGGCGAAGAGGTGGTCGCCGAAGCGGGAGATGGCGTTGATCTGATCGAGGCCGTGGCCAGGGAACGACCCGACTTGGCAATTGTCGACGTCCGGATGCCCCCGACCTACCGCGACGAGGGGATCCGCGCCGCCCTCGAACTTCGACAACGCCATCCCGACACGGCCGTGCTCGTCCTCAGCCAATACGTCGAGGAGGAGTACGCCTCGGAACTCCTCGCCGACCATCGCGGAGGCGTGGGATATCTCCTCAAGGATCGAGTGGCCGACGTCTCCGAATTCGTCGAGTCGGCCCGTCGGGTCGCCGCCGGCGGCACCGTCCTCGACCCCGAGGTGGTATCCCAACTCCTGGTGCGCAGTCGCCGCCGAGACCCTCTCGACCGCCTCACCGACCGGGAACGGACAGTGCTCTCGTTGATGGCCGAGGGATGCTCCAACAACGCGATCGCCGAGGCGCTCACCGTCAGTGCCGGTGCCGTCGAGAAGCACATCGGCAACATCCTCACCAAGCTCGACCTGCCGCCTACTCCCGGCGACCATCGCCGGGTGCTCGCCGTCCTTCGATACCTGGAGTCCTGACATGTCCAACGACGTCCGCATCCCCTCAAGCCCCTCGACCGAAGTCGCTCCCCCCAGTGAAACGCGACCCCCTTCGGTCAGCGCCGCACTGGCCGGACTGCTGATGCCGATCCTCGCCCTCGTGGCGGCCGCAGCGCTGATCGGCGCTGGCTTCTGGGCATGGAGCCGGTGGGTCGAGCCCGAGACCATCGAGACCACGACAGCGACGTTCACCGACCCAATCCAGCGGATCGAGGTGACCTCCGATTCGGGATCGATTGAGGTTGTCGCCGGCGGAGAGGATGTACGGCTGGAGCGGATCAGCCGTTTCCGTTCCAACAGGCCGAGCGTGACGGAGGAAGTGGTGGATGAGGTGCTCCACATCGAGGTCCAGTGCCCGAGCGAGTTGTTCTTCTCGTCGTGCAGCGTCGACTACCAAATCACTGCCCCCGCCTCAGTCGAGTTGATCGTCGACTCGGGCAACGGTGACTTGAACGCTCTGGGGATGATCGGGGGCGTCAACCTCGCCACCAGTTCAGGTTTGATCGACGTGGAGGGCGTCGCCGGCGAGACCTCACTGGAGACCGGCTCGGGGGACATCCGAGGTCGCGGCTTGGACGTGCCCGCTCACCGCCAGCACCAGTTCCGGTTCGATCCAGATCGAGGGCGATGCCGGCGAGGCATCGTTGGAGACTGGCTCGGGCGACATCCACGCTCTGGACCTCACCGCCTCGTCCCTCACCGCTATTGCCAGCTCCGGCTCGATCGAGGTGGAGGGCGTCGCCGGCGAGACCTACTTGGAGACCGGCTCGGGTGACATCAATTCGGAGAGCCTGTCCACCACGGCGCTCACCGCCAGCACAAGTTCGGGCAGCGTAAACCTCGTTCTAATGGAGGCGCCGACCCGGGTGGATGTGTCCATCGGATCGGGTGACGCCGGCCTAGTGGTACCGGAGGGGACCTACGCGATCGACCTCGACTCCTCCTCGGGAGATGAGGAGGTCGTGGGGTTCACCCACGATCCCGCGGCTGCCAGCAGCATCGTGGTCCGCACCAGTTCGGGGCACATCACCGTCGCCGCGGGATGAGGTGACGAAGGGCGATGACCTCGAGACCAGGGCTGCCCTGCGAACATCTCAACCATCCCGATGTTTCTCAACCGGCCCAATTTCCGCGGCCCAGAGCACGACAACTCCCTCGCTATTCGCGACCTTCTTGGGCTTCACGGCGTAAGTGGCATCGATGGTCGCCTCGCTTATGCGTCTTGTTTCACCGTTGTAAGACCACTCCCTCCCGGGCACCGCAGCGACTGGGATCCCCGGCAACTCGAAGGATGAAACTCCGCGCCGCCAGATTTTTGCGGGCTTGCCACACCTACCATTCGCCCTGCGATTGGGCGTGACTGTCCGGGGGTAAGACCGGCTCTCGGTGAGGAAGGAGAAGAGCATGACCTCTACGGTCGAAGGGATCAAGGCCGAGGCGGCGGGTCTCGGCTCTCGATTGGGAGACTGGATGGAGCACCTGCGCGAACAGGGCGCCGAGTTCCTGCCCGACAAGGAGCAGTTGCGGCAGGACGCCGACCGGCTCCTCAGCGGCCTAGCCGAGCGGCTCGAGGACCTGCCGGCTCTCGTTGCCGAGAACGTTCCCGGGATACCACCCGCCAAACCCTCGGCGGGGGAGGTTGCTGCTGGGGCTGCTGATCGGGGCCGGGGCCATGTTCCTCTTCGACCCCGAGCAGGGGGCGGGCGCCGACGCCGCATCGTGGAGAAGGTGCGCGGCTGGTTCAGCGGAGGACAGACGCCATCCGGCCCATACGTTGAGGGGACCAGCCCGACTCCGCCGGGATCGTGGACGCCGGCGGCTGAGCCGAACAGGTTCGCAGGGCGCTTGGTTCGGCGACCCCTGGTCAGGAATGTGCTGAAGAATTGCCCCGCGCCCTGACGCCGCAAACCAAGGCCGCCCCTAGCTCAACTATAAGAAGAGACCGAACACCGATCTCAGGTTTGGTCGAGGTTGATGCCGCTGGACGAGACCCCGTCGAGGGCGTCACGCGGACGCTTTCCGAATGACCGAGCGCGGGATCCTCGCACCACTGGTAACCACCTGCCTGTAGGCGTCTTCATACCCTTGGGCCATGCGTCCCCACGGTGAACCGCTGAGCTTCACTCCGGCACACGCTTCGATCGAGTTGATTGAGTTTGCCCACCGCCTCGACCAATTCGTCGACCGTGTCCGCGATAAAGCCACCTCGCCCCGGTCGGATGATCTCGGGTACCGATCCGCGGTCGGTCAGCGCAAGAACCGGAGTGCCGCCGGCGAGCGCCTCGACCATGACCAGCCCGAACGGCTCGGGCCAATCAATGGGGAACACCAGCGCCGCCGCCCCGGCAAGGAAAGCTCGCACTTGCCAGCATGGTCCACCTCGCCCAGATAGTCGACGTGGTTGGCGGCGAACAACGGCTTGATCCGAGATCCTCCCAATAGCCCTACATCGACCGGGTCTACCTTCGCCGCTACCCGAAGGTTGAGCCCGGCGCGGCGCGCCACCTCGACAGCCAGGTCGGGTCGCTTCTCCGGAGAGATCCGGCCCAGGAAGGCGAGATAGCCGCCATCGCCCTTTCCTGGTTCGAACTCATCTACTCGGATCCCGTTGGGAACGGTGGCGACCCAGTTGAGCGGGAGATCTCGCAGTGGCTGGCGCTGCGAGTTGCTGATCGAGATCGAGGCAGGCTGCGGGTAGGAGCTGAGCACGGTGCGCAGGTGGTCGAGGTCGAGACAGTAGCCGTGGAAGGTGGTGATGGTCGGCGTGGGCGAGAGCCGGGCAAATGCCAGGCTCATGATGTCGAGGTGTGAGTGGATAACGTCGAACTCCGCGGCTCGCAGGTAGATGTCACCCAGCGCACGCAAGTGGAGGTGTGGCGAGACGGACCCCAACTGTTCGGCGGTCATCTGGCGCCTAAGCGCCTTTCGGTTCATGGGTTCAAGCTGGGCCGAGGTACGCGAATCCCCAGTGGCGAAAAGGGTCACGTCGTGTCCTCTTCGTACTAGTTCATCGCAACAAGTCGGCCACCACCCGCTCGGTTCCCCCGTAACCGACCGGTGGGACAGCCTCAATCAAAGGGGCCACTTGAGCGATACGCATCTCGGGGTCACCTCCCTGGTCCGGTCTCCCGACTTCGACCTTCCTTCCCCGAGGATCGGCACTGCAAACACATCGATCACGAAGCACTTAGGCCCTAGTCGCCGGAGTGGAGTCTTA
>CAVTEU010000014.1:0-44266 GCA_963733905.1 uncultured Actinomycetes bacterium
CATCCAGCGCCGCCTCGAGCATCGTGAGCAGCACGCCTGCGGCGGTCTGGGTCGTTTGGCGAGGACGGACCGGGTCGAACTGGTGATCAGCGGCGCACCAGGAAGAACTCGAGCGACAGTTCGGTGCCCTCACCACTCGACGACACCACCCCAACTGAAGTGTTGAGGAAGTTGAGCGACTCGTCGCCGGTCTCGAAGAGCACCAGTTCCTGCGGTTCGGCCGTGCTCCGGTCGATCGCCACCGAAACGCCGGTCGCCCGATAGCCGACCGTCTCTTTGCCCTCACCTATCCGGCCCCGGATCACCAGGTCCATGTTTCCGTCGCCCCGTACCGTGACGTGGTCGATCCCCTCGACCGGACGCTCCCCCTCCCAGTGAGGGCCGGTGGCGGTCCCGTGGAACGGCATGTCGATGCGCACGCCCATCGGGGTCTTGCCGATCATGTTGAACTCGAGCGTGGCGTCGACCTTGCAGAAATGCTCCAGGGTGGGCACTAGCGGTTCCTCCTGAGTGGTCAGAGAGAAACGGTACCGGGCCGAGCTCCGGCCCGGGCTCAACCGCCTGCTGTGGTGCCGACGTCTCCGGTGGGCGAGGTCAGGCTGCCCCCCGACGGCGACACCTCGGCCGACGACGGGCCGCCGCCCGGGGAGAGCACGACCTGTTCCCCGACGGCGAGGCCCTCCACGACCGCCCACCCGTTGGCTGCGGCGAGCACCGTCACCGGTGTCTCCCCCCCATCGGACAGCCGGACCATCCAACCATCGGCCCCGTCGGGCATGAGCGCGGCCACAGGGACCATCGGTCCGGTCGTGGTGGGGACCACCGTCACTTCGACCGGGAACAGGGCGGTCTCGCCGAGCGGGACCGCCTCGCCGCAGTCCTGGCCGCAGACCGAACCCCCATCGGCGCCGGTGAGGGTCAACGCCGGCTCGCCGGTCGGGGTCTCCGCCATCCCCGATACCAATGCCTCCCAGCGGTTCCCGTCGGGGTCGACCACGACCCCAGAGCTCGCCGATACAACCGGAGGCTCCCCCGCAGGCAGTTCGACGAGGAAGGTCGGGCCTTCGCCGACTGCGGCCAGAGCCGGTTCGCCGCCCACGAGCACGGCGCCGGGGCGGATTGCCTCCGCCGGGGCGAGCCGGGCCGGTAGCTGGGGGACGACGACCAGGTCGCCTTGGAGCACGGCCCCGTCGCCGGTCAGCCCGAGAGACTCCTGCCAGGCGATGACGGCCGCCGCCATACCGGTGCCGTAGACGCCGTCCACTTCACCCTCGTAAAGACCGAGTTCCGCCAGCAGTTCCTGGAGCTGTCGGACGTCCTGCCCCGAGCTGCCCGGTGCCATATCACGGAACGAAGGAACCGTCCCGGCTGCGGCAGAAACCGGTCGCTGGTCCACCCGATACACCACGTCGCCCGGCGCCACCTGACCGCCGTCGCCGAGGTCCACCGAGGTGACCACTCCGGCTGCAGGGTTGGCCGCAACCGGTGTGTCATCCCACGCGGCGCGAGCGATGAGCCGGACCGTGCTCCCCACCGAGCCCTCGACCACCTGGTAGGTGGCGGCGGAGGTGGCTCCCTGCTGCGGAGGCGGATCGTCAGGGGTGGCGGCGCGGGCGACGAGGTAGCCGCCGGCGAACACCGCTCCCAATACCAGCGTGTAGACCAGCAAACGGTCCCAACGAAGCCGCGGCTGGGCGGGGGCTGTCCTCCGGGGACGAGGGCGATCGACCACCCACCGAGGCTACAACAGACCCGCCAGAGGGGTCCGGGCTAGGTGGTGATGGAGCCGGGCACCCGCTTCACTTCGAGACCACCAAATGCGGTGAGCGCACGGATCTGAAGGGTGGGCGACCCTGGCGGCAGCGGCTGGCTGGAGGTGCGATCGGTCCAGCCACCAAATATCGGCAACCCTTTGATCTCGACCCGCCAGCCTGGAGGGACCCACAGATCGATCCCTCCGAAGATGGCGGTGGCGTCGATTCCGGCCCCGTCGAGCGCCAGGGTGGCCGCGGAGAGATCGGCCTCAACCCCGCCGAACACGGCTACGAGGCTCCCGCCCTCCAGCGACTGCGAGTTCGATGCGAGCTGGCGGCTTCCGAAGACGACGGTGGCATCGATTCGTTCGCCGGCCTCGGCCTCCCCCCGCTCCGGCGACACCCGCCCGACCAGGACCCAGATGCCGATCCCGATCAATGCCAGCGGCCAGAGCAATTGCCAAACCGATATGTCGACCAAACCAAGGGTGCTGAGCAGCAGGATGGCCCCCGCCCCCAACAGGATGAGTGGGCCGATCAGATCGCGGGGGCTTCGAAACAGCAACAACGCACCTGCGATGATCAACAGCAGGGGCCACCAGTCGGAGATCAGCGTCCCCACTTCGACGATCCCGGTCCGGTCGAGAAGGAAGGCGACCCCGACAACCACCAGCAGGACGCCCCAGAAGACGCGGCCGTTATTCATGGCGAACCCCCAACCTCATCGTGGCTGTCGGTCGGTCGAAGTTGCTCGAGAACCGAGTCCAGGGCGGAGAAGAAACGAGTGTTCTCGTCTTCGGTGCCGACGGTGACCCGCAACCAGCCCTGTGTCATCGGACGGACGATGATCCCCCGCTCCAACAGTTCCCGGTAAAGGATGGCATCGTTCCCGCCAGGGCGGATGAAAACGAAGTTCGCCTGACTCTCGGGATGGGCGATGCCACGCGCCTCCAATTCGTCCTGGAATCGCTTCAGTTCGGCGGTGTTCCGCCGCACCCGCTCCTCTACCCGATCCTGGTGGCGGAGGGCCTCGATTGCCGCCACCTGGGCGAGATCGCTCACCGAGAACGGGGCCTGCAGCTTGCGCATTTCGGCGACCAATTGTGGATTCCCCACGGCGTATCCAACCCGGAGACCGGCGAGGCCGTACACCTTGGAGAAGGTGCGGGTGACGACCACGTTGTCCCTCTCGGTTGCGACCCGGAGCATCGACTCGTAGTCGGGCGACTGGACGTACTCGTGGTAGGCCTCATCGATAACAATGAGAACGTCGTCGGGCACCCGTTTGATGAGCTCGCCCACCACCTCCCCACCGAGATGGGTCCCGGTCGGGTTGTTCGGGTTGCACACGAAGAGCGCCCTCGTGTCGGTCCGGACCGCCGCCGCCAAGGCTTCGGGGTCATGACGGAGATCGGCGTCGAGCGGCACCTCGACCGCCTCGCTGCCGGCCAACTTGGTCGCGATGCGGTACATCACGAACGATGGCCAGGCGTAGACCATCGACCCGCCGCCGCCGACTGCGCCAGCCAGACAGAGCAACAATTCGGTGCTGCCCGCCCCGATCAAGATGCTCTCGGCGGCAACCCCGAGGTGCTCCGACAGCGCCCCAGTGAGACGAAACCTGCTCGTTGTCCGGGTACCGGTTCACCCCTCCGGCGGCGGCGGCAATGGCGCGCTGCACCTCGGGAAACGGAGCCTGCGGGTTCTCGTTCGACGCCAACTTGGCGATCTGGGAGAGACCCATCTCCCGGGCCAACTCGTCTTCGGGCTTGCCCGGCGAGTAGGCGACGATCTGGCGGACCTCGGGACGGATCCTCACCATCAGTTGATCAGCGTAGCCCGCCCGTTCTGGATCCGTCTGCCGTCTGCCGTCTGCCCGTAAGGGCTACAGGACCACCCACTGCGTCTGCACCACGCCGCCCTCGGTTATGCAGCGCAGGCTCAAGGGGCCCTCGGGAACCCGGTCAAAGGTGAACCGGCCCAGGGCGTCGGTACGGGCCGCCACCGTGCTCTCCGGCCCGACGAGCTCGATGTCGAGCTCCTGTGGCGGAACAACCTGACCCACCAGCCGCCGGACACCTTCCTCGACGGTCACCTCCACCTCGATCCCGGGGGCGCGGAAGCTGAGCAGGCGGGGACCACCCTCCGACCTGACCCCGGCGAGGTCCTCCACCGCCGAATCGAAAACCAACTCGGCAAGCTCGGCGTCGATCTTCGCCCAGGTGACGCTCTCCGCAGCGCCCCGGGAAACCCACTCTGGGATCGGGTCTGCGGCGGCCAACCCGGCGCCGAGCATGGCGAGCAGCCTCTCGTCGTCTCGATCTTCGTGGTTGCTACCGGTCGTGCTCATCTCCCTACCTCCTGTCGGGGGCGTCGTCGTCCCCCCGCGGCCGGCGCTCCATGATCCGTCTCAATTTCTCGACGCATCGTCCCCGGGTCGGGCCGAGGTATCCCATCGGCTTCCCCAGCAGCGATGCCACCGTCTCGTAATCCAGCTTCGGCTCGACCACCAACAGCTTGAGCAACTCCTGGCATCGCTCCTCCAGCTGCTTGAAGGCGGTCACAACGGAGGCCACCTCCTCGTCCTCGATGAGTGCCTCGTCGAGTGATGAGAGCGACGTGTCGGCCACGTCGTACTCGAAATCCGTCGGCACCTGGCGCCGCTGGTTGCGGATGGTGCGCATCGCCTCGTTGCGGGCGGTGGTGGCGAGCCAGCCCGGGAAGGGCTTCGGGTTGCCTGATGCGGTCGGCGTGCTCCCAGAGCCTCAGGAAAACCGTGTTGTAGACATCCCAAGCGGTGTTGGACTCGAGCCGGAAATGCCGGACAACCGACCAGACGAGCCGTTCATAGCGACGGACCAGCGCCTCGCCCGCCCACTGCTCGCCACGGGCCGCCGCCGCCAGGATCTCGGCCAGACTCGGGCTTTCCACCTCCATCCGGCCTGAACGGTAGACCCCGCCGCATCCGGGATCCGTACACCAGAGGGCCGAAGTGGAGCGAAAAGGTCACGCAGGACAGAGGACTCAGGTCGGTCGGTGATACGGCTAGGACGGCGGACGGCGGACGGCGGCGAATCCGGTTCCGTCCCCCCGCGCAGGGGGAAGGGCCCCGCTGCGAAGCAGCGGGTAGGGGGGCTGCCGAACTCCCAACGGTGCTCGACACTTGTCTGGCGCACCCTCCCGCTCGGCGCCTGCCGCCGGGCAAGCTTATCCCTGCTCCAAAGCAGACGAAGCTGACGAGGCGAGCATCGAGGCGGGGTCGTCGGGATCGAGACCGCGCAAGGCTTCGGCCAGCGCCGGGGCGGGCCGCTCTCCGCAGGCGAGGCGCCGGTGCAGAGCAACCATCACCCGCCGGGTGAGGGCGGCATCGGGGACGAGGCCGGCGCTGGCGACCACCGAAGATGTGCCGGCTCCGAGAAGGGCTGCCACCACGCCCAATACCTCGTCACCAGGCCGGGCCGCGGGGAGACCGACGTCGCAAGCAGACAGCACCATGGTGCACGGGGGACGCCGCAACCGCTCCAGGTCGTAGACGAAGAGACCGCCTCCGCTCAACTCGAGCGACGAGAACAATGGGTTGTCGGCGCGGAACACGCCGTGGCACACGAGGTGGGCCAACTCGGCCCCGTCGATTCCATCGAGCACGGCATCGGCGGTCGCCTCGCGGGAAGTCAGGCGGACGGCGTCGGGATGGATGCTCTGCAATGCCCTGGTCTCGGCTGCTGCCGCAGGCAGTCGGGGACCCGATGCCAGCAGGACGCGTCCGGGCACCCGGTTGCGTTGGCGATCGATCCAGATCCGAGCCGACGGGCTCACCGTCACCGGACGGCCGGCGAGCCCGGGCAGGGTCCCCCACGGCACCGATTGCAGCGCCGGCGGGGGGACTATGACCACCTCGCCCTCCCCGAGTCGGAGCGGGGCAACCAGAGTCTCGTCCAGCACTCGACGGGATTCCTCGACCACGTCCGCCGCCGCGGCGAGAGAGGCCTCGCTCGCCGCCGGGTTGACGATTCGGCGGAGCGCCGTTCGAAGATGGCTCACGGCGGCGGCGACCGGCTCTGTCGCCCCGAGCCAGCGACGTCTTGCAGTTCCTTTCCCGATCACGATGGCGATCGATCGCCCGTTGACCTCGCCGATCTCGACCAGTGTCCGGGCGTCGAGCGCCTCGAGCACGTCGGGCACCGATGCCGGTGCCGATCTCAACCCCCCTTCGCTCGCCACTCGCCGAGTGCGGCGGCGGATCGCCTCCTGGAGGCGGATCCGGGCCTGCCGCAGTTCGGGAACGCTGCGATCCCCTGCCTTTCGGCGGCGGAGATCCGGCCCTCCACCACGCGCAGTTCGGCGAGCTCGCTCCCCAAGACCCCGTCGTCGGGGGGTCGTACCGACGGGAATCGAAGCCCGCCGGCACGGGTCCACTCCATCCAGGCGAAGATCGAACGGGCATTGCCATCCTCGACTGCGATCCGCATCCCCAGCTGGGCCGCGGGACGGGCGTGTGCGGCGAGGTGGACCCGGGTCTCGGCCGCCCCAAGCGTGGCCCGGTACTCGTCGAGCAGCCGGAGCGCCGCCCGGGCACGCCTGCCTGCGCCGATCCGGTCGCCCTGCGCCTCCATCAGGCGCGCCTCGACGGAGGCGGCTCCGATCCGCAGCTCGACGGTGGCTCTTCGCAAGCTCTGACCGTCGCTCAGGAACGTCTCGGGCCAGCTCGGGTTGGTCGATGTCGAGCGCGGCGCCGGCTGACAGCAGCCGGGCGCGCCATGCCGCGGTTCTCATCCCCGACTTTTCCAAGGTCTCGATCGCGTCCGGCATCCGTCGGACATGCCCGATGCGCACCGTGCCAAGACTCGAGCGTGCCGCCAATTCGGCGGTGACCGCCTGGGCGGCGAAGGAATCCCGCCGCTGACGCCGGAACGACCTCCTCGCTTCGGTCGCCGCGCTGAGCGCTGCCGCCGGGTCGCCGTCCAACAGCGAGGCCACCGAGAGCTCCAAGAGGGCTTCCGCCCGAGCGACGGCCATGCCACCGATCCCAAGCAGGTCGACCGCTCGGCTGGCGGCGGCCCGGGCCTCAGCTGTCAACTGAGCGGAGGCGAGCACCCGGCTCCGGTCGCGCAGCGGCTCCCCGAGGGGATACCCGAGCCGGCGAAACCCTTCCTCTGCCTCGTCGAATGAAGCGAGCGCCTTTGGGATGTCACCGGCGACACCGGCGACCCAGCCGATGTTGTGGGTCATCTCGGCGACAGCCGAGAAATGAGAACGCTCCTCGTAGAGCCGCCTCGCCTCGATCAGGTCGGCCTCGGCGGCGACGGTGTCGCCCCGCTGCGCCCGAATGATGGCCCGGTTGCTGAGGCAGTGGCCCTGCCACACCGTGTCCCCCTCGGCACGCAGCCGAGCGAGGGCGGCGTTGAATTCGGTGAGCGCCTCATCGGACCGGCCGGCCCGGTTGAGGATCGTGGCCCGCTGGGCGCGGGCCCTGGCCCGGGCCACACCGTGCAACCGCCCCACGGCCTGGTCGATGGTCTTCATCGCCGCCTCGGAGCGGCCCGACCACATCAGGGCGACGGCGAGGGTGGTCTCGACCTCGCCGAGAAGGGCGGAATCGCCCACTTCCCTCGGCGGCGCGCCGTCCCGCCTCGAGATGGCGGAGCGCCGGTTCCAACTGGCCCATCTCGGCGGCGGCGAGACCCATCGCCCTCTGCGCGATGACACCCGCCCTGGGGACGTTGGCGTCCCTTGCCCTCTCCACGAGTATCAATCCCTGCCCGAGAACCTGTTCGGGCTCGGCGTTGGCGGCATCCAGGAGGTACCTGGCCTCGGCTTCGAGGCTCTTGGCAAGATCCGATTCCGTCGCGGTCACCGCCATCCCGGTAGGTTCGCGTATCGACGACCCCGTCGGTGAGCGCGTTCGATAAGGGGAGGAAAAAGTGCCGGAGAGGAACCCGCGGGTACAGGCAGCCGCCAACAACCGCAGAGCGGTGGTCGGGGCGCGGGTCGCCCAGTTGGAACGGGCGGTCGATCAGCGCCAGCTGCTCTGCAACGAAAAGGTTCGGCCGGGTGTCCACCAGCGGCTCTCGCTCTACCGGCCCGGCGAGATCCTCACCACCACGGCCGACCCGGCCAAGAGAGAATTGCGCCGGCTCCTCCCGGATCGGGAGAGCCGCGAGCCGGAGATGGTGCGAGAAGAGCTCGGCGTCTACAGGGTGCGGCTCGACGACGATCTCGATCCGGCCGAGGTGGTCGATCAGCTCAGGCTGCAGCCCGATGTCACCGTTGGCGTCAACCACGTTCTGCCGTTCGCCCAGATCCACAAGTTCGGTCCGGGATCCGACCCGGAGCGGGGGGAAGCGCTCCCCGATCCCGAGCCTTTCCCGGCAGAGGCCGGAGAAAGTCCTGCGGTGGCGATCATCGACACCGGTCAGTACCCCATCGGTAACCAATTTGGTGCCTTGCACACCCTGGTTGTCGACCATGCCACCGTCGGACCGGATGATTCCGAGAACGTCGATGCCGACGGGGACGGGGACATCGACCTCCGAACGTCGGCCCATGGGGGCTTCATCGCCGGGGTGGTGCAATGGCGGGCGCCCGGCGTGACCATGTGGTCGCAGCGCGTCTCCGATGATTTCGGCTTCCCCGACGAGGTGAAGATCGTGGAGGCGATCCATGGGTCGCTGGAGGCGGACCCACGGGTCCAACTGATGAACTTGTCCCTCGGCACCTACCTGAGTCGAGGCGACGACCTCGTGCTGCTCAGGCCGGCGATGGAAAGGCTGGCCAGGGAACGCCAGGAGCTGCTGTTCGTCGCCGCCGCGGGGAACGACGAGACGACGCAGCCATTCTTCCCAGCGGGTTGGGCGGGCCGCCGGGCGTTCGCCGACAGCATCGTCTCGGTCGGCGCGCTGACCGGGTTCCCCGGTGACCCCGACCGTCGCGTCGCCGACTTCTCCAACAGCGGGTCGTGGGTCAATGCCTGGGCACCCGGCGTCGACATCACCAGCATCTACCCGCCAGGACTCGCCTTCCACTACCTCGACGAGGACGGAAACCCCGTTTTGGACGAACAGGGCAACCCGGTCGTAGAGACCTTCGACGAGGGATGCGCGCTTTGGAGCGGGACATCTTTCGCCGCTCCATACGTCTCGGGAGAGATTGTCCGGTACGCCGCCACCCACCGTCTGACAGCCCGGCAGGCATGGTCGGAGATGCGGGCGGGGAGTGCCTTCGTTGTCTTCTGAGATGGGGGTCGCATGAAACGCCGGGTGATCGTCACCTTCAAGAAGAAGGACACGCGGGCCAACCCCGAGCCGGACAAGTTGGAGCTGCTGGCCGAGGCTGTCGGCGTGGAGATGCCCGTCGCCGGGGCAAGCTACGGACCGCTCCCCCGCGGGCTCGACCTCGACCGGGTCGTCTACGACGTGGACGAGTACGAGGCGCCGATCGTGGTGGCCGCCCTCGACGACGATCAGATCGACGCGGTGCGGAGCGCCGAGGATGTTGCCGACGGTGGAAGAGGACGGTCCGATGTTCGCCCTTGGCCGTCTGGTGATCGAGGGCCAGCCATCGGTGCTCGAAGAGACCGTTCCCGCCGGGGTGGCGGCGATCAAGGCACCCGCTGCCTGGGACGCTTCGAGGGGGAAGGCGATGAAGGTGGCGGTGCTCGACACCGGGATCGACCCCGCCCATCCCGACCTGGTCGCCAACCTGCGGACCGGGATGAGCTTCGTCAGCACCGAAACCAGCACCGACGACTTCAACGGGCACGGAACCCATGTGGCCGGGACCGTCGCCGCCGCCCACGACCAGATCGGCGTGGTCGGGGTGGCCCCCGCCGCCGCCCTCTACCCGGTGAAGGTGCTCGACCGCAACGGCCAGGGGCAGTGGAGCAACCTCATCGCCGGGATCGACTGGTGCATCAACGCCCAGGACATCCGCATCCTCAACATGAGCTTGGGTGGCCCATCGGCGCCGGTTGCACTGGAGCAGATGTGTGCCCTCGCCTGGGAACGCGGCCGCCTCCTCGTAGCCGCCGCCGGCAACGACGGCGGACCCGTGGGGTACCCCGCCAAGTGGGAATCGGTGGTGGCGGTCTCGGCGCTCGACGGCGCCGGGATGATCGCCGCCTTCTCCAACCGCGGTCCTGAGGTCGAGGTATCGGCCCCCGGTGTGGACGTGCTCTCTTCCATCCCCGGGGGCGGGTACGGCACCAAGTCGGGGACCAGCATGGCCAGCCCGCACGTCGCCGGGACCGCAGCCCTCGCCTGGGGATCGCACCGCTTCGCCGACAACATCACCATCCGCCGCCTCCTCGCCTGGAGGGCCGACCCGATGGGTCGCATGGGCCGCACCGACGAATACGGCTTCGGCCGCATCGACGCCGAAGCCGCCACCGTCGAACTCGAGCAGCCACCCCCGATCGAGGGGATTCCCGTAAACGCAGGACGGCGACCAGACGGCGACGGGAGCGGCACGACGCGCGCCCCCCGCAGGGGGAGGCCCGCCGCGCAGCGGCGGGTAGGGGGGCTGCCGAATCTCCCAACGGTGCGATGCCGGAGCGGAGGGGTGACTTCCGTCTTCCGACTTCCGTCTTCCGTCTTCAGAAAGCGGTGATCTCTCCATCCGGATCGATCGCCATCACCCGGTCGTCGGCGGCGAGTTGCTCGAGTTGCTCCTCGGTCCCGGTCACCGCCGCTGATCGGATGGATGGCCAGAGGTGACGCACCTCGAGGCCCATCGCGATGAGTAGCGCCTCGTCGAGCTGATCCCGGAAGGTGACGATCGCGTCGGGCACCCACCCATTTTGGCGTCACGCAACACGGTCATGTCGCGTTTGGTGACGCCAAAACCGGCATCGCCGTCGCCCAATCCGTTTTGGCGTCACCTGAGGGTCATTCCGCGTTTGGTGACGCCAAAAGCCGGTTGAGGGCGACGTCGTGGCAAACTTGGCCCCGATGTTCCAGATCCTCGGGACCGACGGCGCCCTGGTGGGGGGCGACCCCGGCGTTCCCGTCAAGGAGGTCCAGGAGCTCTACCGGCTGATGGTGCTCGCCCGCGAGTTCGACCGCCGGGCGCTCGCCCTCCAGCGCCAAGGCCGGCTCGGGACCTACGCCATGCTCGAGGGCCAGGAGGCAGCCCAGGTCGGGTCGGCGATGGCGCTCGGACCCACCGACTTCGCCTACCCCAGCTACCGGGAGCACGCCGTCGAGCTGGCCCGCGGCATCCCCGTCGAGGTGATCCTCTCCTACTGGCGAGGTCTGCCCAACACCGACTGGGATGTCCTCCGCCATCGGTGCGGGATCGTGTGCGTCCCCATCGGGAGCCACATCCCCCACGCCGTCGGCCACGCCTACGCCTCCCGGCTGCGAGGCGAGGACACCGTCACCATCGCCTACTTCGGCGACGGGGCCACATCGGAGAGCGACTTCCACTCCGGGCTCAACTTCGCCGGGGTGTGGCGGACCCCGACGGTGTTCTTCTGCCAGAACAACTTCTACGCCATCTCGGTCCCCTATTCGAAGCAGACCGCCTCCGAGACGATCGCCCAGAAGGCCGACGCCTACGGGATGCACGGGATGCGCGTCGACGGGATGGATCCTCTCGCCGTGTACCTGGCCACCCAAGAGGCGGTGCGGCGGGCGCGTGATGGTGAGGGCCCGACCCTGATCGAGGCGGTCTGTTACCGCTACGGGGCCCACGCCACCGCCGACGACGCCCGTCTCTACCGGGGCACCGACGAGGAGGCGGAGTGGAGGCAGAAGGACCCCATCGACCGGCTGCGTCGCTACCTGGAGGGGACCGGAGAGTGGTCCGAGGAACTCGACGGGGCGGTGCGCGCCGAGGCGGCGCAGTCGGTGACCGCAGCGATCGAAGCCATCGAGGAGCGTCCCCTCCCGGGACGCGACGAGGCGATCCGCCACGCCTATCGCGCGCATCCCGGCGGCACTGGTCGAGCAACTGCACGAGGCGCAGCGGAGCCGGGACGAAGAGGAGACCGAGTTCTCCAACGATGAGATCTGGGAGATCGGCGACGACTCGGTCCCCGAAGGTCCCACCGAGCGCTGGACGATGGCCGAAGCCATCAACGCCGCGCTCCGCCAGGCGATGGAGCGCGACGACTCGGTGGTCGTATTGGGCGAGGACGTCGGTCTGGCCGGTGGCGTGTTCCGCATCACCGAGGGCCTGCAGGAGAAGTTCGGCGAGGACCGGGTGATCGACACCCCACTCAACGAGTCGGGGATCGTGGGGACCGCCATCGGGATGGCGGTGGCCGGGGCCCGTCCGGTGCCCGAGATCCAGTTCGACGGTTTCGTCTACCCCGCCTTCGACCAGATCGTCAGCCACCTGGGGCGGACCCGGTACCGCACGCGGGGCAACCTCTCGCTCCCGGTGGTCGTCCGCTTCCCCAACGGCGCCGGGATCGGCGCCCACGAACACCACTGCGACAGTCCCGAGGCCTACTTCGTCCACGCCCCCGGGTTGGTGGTGGTGTGCCCCTCCTCGGCGATCGACGCCAAGGGGCTGCTCGCCGCCGCTCTGGAGGGTGACGATCCGGTGATCTTCCTCGAGCCCAAGGTCCTCTACCGGGCGGGTCGGGAAGACGTGCCCACCGAGCATTACACCCTCCCATCGGGAGAGCCCGGATCCGCCGAGCCGGTGACCACGTGACCTTGGTCACCTACGGCGGGATGGTCCCCGTGTCGCTCCAGGCCGCCGACGAGGTGGCGGCCGACGGCATCTCGGTCGAGGTCATCGACCTCCGCACCCTGTTCCCATGGGATGCCGACGCGGTCCTCTCCTCGGTGGAGCGGACCGGACGGCTGGTGGTGGTCCAAGAACCGCAGCGCTCCGCCGGGGTCGGCGCCGAAGTCGCCGCCACCGTCGCCGAGCGCGCCGGTTACGCCCTGGAGGCCCCAATCGTGCGGGTCGCCGGGTTCGATGCTCCCTGGCCCCAATTCGCCATCGAGAAGACCGCTCTGATCGACAGCACTCAAGTGGCCGCTGCCCTCCGCCAGGTGATGGAGAGCTGAACTCAGACTCGCTTGGTCGCGATGGACGATTTCTGGCTGCCGTCCGCCGTCTGCCGTCTGCCGTTCTGCGAAGCGGATAGCTTGCATCGATGACACGGTCGATTCCCCCGCGTCGCCGTCTTCGGCTCGTCGACGCTCCATCCCGACGAACCCGGTTGGGCCGAGGCGGAATGGCTCGGTGCCACCCTGGCGGCGGCAGGCTGCACCGTCGTCACTGGGGGCTACGGCGGGGTGATGGAAGCCGCCTCCGCCGGCGCGGCCAGAGCCGGCGGCCGAGTAGTCGGGATCACCGCGCCCGACGTGTTCCCCGAACGCTCGTCGCCAAATGCGCACCTCACCGAGGAGGTCACCGCCCCGACCATCCCTACCCGCCTCGCCATGCTGCTCGACGGGACCGACGCCGCCATCGTCCTGCCCGGGAGCATCGGAACCCTCGCCGAACTCGTCGTCAGCTGGAATGTGCGATTCGTCGCCCGCCACGGGTTCTCGCCAGATCTCGTCCTGGTAGCGGTGGGACCCGACTGGGGTGACTTGATGCCCATCCTGGCCAACCGGCTGGCTGTCCCCATCGAACTGGTGGAACTTGTGGATACGGTCGGCGAGGCGGGTGCCCTGGTATTGGACCGGCTCGGCTTGGGCGGTCCGGGCAACCCGCCCGCTGACTATCCTCCCGCAGCCCGTATGGAGCCCCAGACACAGTGACCATCGAGGCTGCCGGAGGGGTGGTATGGCGGCCAGCCGACAACGGTGTCGAGATACTCCTGGTGCACCGGCCCGCCCACGGCGATTGGACCCTCCCCAAGGGAAAGCCCCATCCCCCAGAGGAGCCCCACGAGACCGCCCTGCGTGAGGTGTGGGAGGAGACCGGTCTCCATTGCCGGATCACCAGCCCTGCCGGGATGATCCACTACATCACCGGCGGCGAGGACAAGCTGGTCCGCTACTGGGCGATGCGACAGATCGAGGGGAACTTCGTCCCCAATCTCGAGGTGGACGAGGTTCAATGGCTCCCAAGCGGGGAGGCGGTGGACGCCCTCACCTACCGCCACGACGCCGAGTTGGTGGCTTCCCTCGACCCGGACCGCTGGCAGCGCACCTCGCGGGTCTATCTGGTCCGGCACTCCCATGCCGGAGATTCGAGCAAGTGGGAGGGCGACGACCGCATCCGCCCGCTATCGCAAAAGGGGTGGCGCCAGACCGCAGCCATCACCGAATTGCTCCGCTTCGTCGGGATCGAGCGGATCATCTCCAGCCCATACCTGCGATGCACGCAGACGGTGGAGCCGCTGGCCGAGGAACTCGGCCTCAAGGTGGAGGAGCACATGGCGCTTGCCGAGGGTTCCGACATCGACCAGTCCGAGACCCTTCTCGATGAGGTCGCCCGGACGACGGCCGTGTTGTGCTCGCACGGAGACATCATCCCCGCTCTGCTCGAACGACTGGACCACCGCGGCATCGACCTCATCGGCCATGACGCCAAGAAGGGCTCGATATGGATCCTCGAGGCCGAAGACGGGGAGATCAAGGCCGGCACCTACCAACCACCGCTGGCCTGACCGGCTCTTCGCTGCGGCCTCGGTTCACCCACCGAAGAGGTCGCGCCATCGGGTGAGGTCGTCGAGAGAGACGTTCCCACCGCACAGCACCAGCACCACGTGGTCGCCCAGTCGATCCCTGACCCGCTCCGCCGCGGCCAGCGTGCACGAGGCGGCGGGCTCCGCCAGCACCTTGACCCGCTCCAGCAGGATCTCGAGCGAGGCGACCGCCTCGGCGTCGGGGACCACCACGACGTCCTCGAGGTGCTCTGTCGCCACGCTCAGGGTGCTTTCCGCCACCCGGGGTGCGCTCAGCGTGGTGGCGATCGAGGTGGGAATGATGTCGACCGGCTCCCCCGCATCGAGGGCGCGACGCATGGCGTCCGCACCCTCGGTTTCCACCCCCCAGACACGGACATCGGAGCGGAGGCCGAGCACGGCGCTGGCCACCCCGGTGATGAATCCACCGCCTCCTATCGAGACGAAGATGTCGGTCAGGTCGGGCGCATCCTCCACCACCTCCAGCCCGAGGGTTCCGTTACCGGCCCACATCCTCGGGTCGTCGAAAGGGTGGAGGGTGGGGACGCCTCCCGCGCGGTACTGATCGAACCGTTCAAACGCTTCCGACATGGTCGGTGCCAGTTCGACCTCGGCGCCATAGGCCATGGTCGCCTCGACCGACCCGGCGGGCGCGCTGGCCGGCATGACGACCCTGGTGGGGACGCCGAGCCGCCCGCCGGCGAAGGCGAGTCCCTGGGCGTAGTTGCCCCCGCTCAGACCGACCACGCCCTGTGACCGCTCCTCGTCGGACAGCCCCATCACCTCGTAGAGCGCACCCCTCGGCTTGAACGACCCGGTCCGCTGGAACAGCTCGAGCTTGATCGAGACCCGGCGACCGAGACGCTCCGACAGCGTCCGCGATTCGACCAAAGGGGTGCGGTGGATGTGGGGCGCCACCGCGGCGCGGGCCGACTGGATCTCCTCGAGCGGTACCAGCGAGCTCACCGGGCGGTCAGGCTCGAGCCTTGGCCCGCTCCGCCACCACCGGCAATCCGGGCTCGATCCGTAGGTTCGATCGGCTCAGCTCGCCGCCGCAATGGGCGCACACGGCCACGGCATGGGTGGCGTTGCCGCAGTCGAGGTGGATCAGATCGCGGTGGACCTCCTCGGCGACCGGGGCCCATCGGTCGCCCCAACGCCACAGGGTCAACAGCACGTCGAGCAGGTCCTTCCCCTTTGCGGTGAGCACGTACTCGTCACGGGGCGGGCGATCCTGGTAACGGCGGGTTTCCATGATCTCCGCCGCCACAAGCCGGCCGAGGCGATCGGCGAGGATATTGCGGGCGATCCCGAGGTCCTCCTGGAACTCGTCGAAGCGGCGCACGCCGAGGAACGCATCGCGCAGGAGAAGGACCGTCCAGCGGTCCCCGATCACGTCGAGCGTGTTGGCGACCGAGCAGTTGAGGTAGTCGAGCGGCTTGCGTTCTGCCATGAGCAGGAATCGTAGATCTCTGGGTTGCATTCTGCAACGGACAGTGATACAACGAGGGTTGCAAGATGAAACTAGCTAGGGAGGGTCCCGTGCTCCGTGTTGTCAGTCTCTTCGTGCCTGTCGATCTCCTTCCGGCTTGGCGGCTCACCGAGCTCGATCTGCTCGCCGACCTCGACCCGGGCATGATCGATTGGGGTGAGCGACGATGAGCGCCCCGTTGCCCATCCGGCTGATCCCACGGCTGGCGGAGCGGGCCTGGTTCACCCCACCTCGCCCCGACCCGGAGACGATCGCCCGGGACCAAGCGCGGCTCGCCGAGACCGAGCCGATCGAGGTGATCGTCGAAGGCCGCCGTCGGCCCGGGTACGCAATCGGCGAGGGCCCGCTGGTGATCTTGGCTCATGGCTGGGGCGGCCGGGCAGCCCAGATGGCCGACCTCGCCACCGCCGTGGCCGGCGCCGGTTTCCTTGCCGTCGCAATCGACGCCCCCGGGCACGGCAGCGACTCGCAGTCCACCTCGGATGGATTCCAGATCGCAGCTGGGCTTCGCGCCGTTGCCGATCGATTCGGGCCCCCCGAAGCCGTGGTGGCCCATTCGCTCGGGGCCATGGCCTCGGTGATGGCGTTGCACGATGCCCCGCCGTGTTCGGCCGTGTTCCTCGCCCCGGCACTCGACCTCAACGAGGCGATCACCAGGTTCGCCGCCATGGCTGGGCTCGCCCCGTGGACCGCCTCGTCGCTCCTGCGGAGAGTCAGGCGCTATGTCGGGGACAGGTGGCCCGAGATCACCGCCGGTGCGAATGCCGACCTACCTGGCACCGAGATCCTCATCCTCCACGATCCCTCCGACCCCGAGGTCCCCATCGCCGCATCGTCCGAGCTGGCGAGACGCCGCCCGGCGACACAGCTAGTCGAAACGCCGGGGACCGCCCACCGCAGACTGTTGCGTCAACCAGAGGTGAGCGAGACGGTCACCCGGTTCATCGTCGAAAGGTCGAAGGCCGAGCAGGAAGCCGGCTGACTGTCGGGGGGACTGGCTCAGCCGATCAGTGGCAATCGGGGGTCGTCGTGCTCTGCTCGTCCCGACGCCGCCCGGACCCATGCCAAGTCGTCGCTGAGGTCGTCCGGCCTCCCGGCGACAGTGCGGCGGGCGAGGAGGTCGTCGAGGATCTCGGCGGTTAGCGCCACACCGGCCGGCGTGGCGATCGTTGACGAGGTCACGACACGATGATGCCGGGTGTCCCGAAGGCGGGCGAGGTCCGCCTCTCGGTCCGATGGGGCAGATGACGTAGGCATCGGGCAGATGACGTACAGCCAAAGCTCGGGCACTCCCCGTACGCTCGCGGCAATGCCGGACGACATCGAGTACGTCGGCCTCATGGCGGAGGCGTGGGACGCCCTTCGGGGGGACACCTCGGGGTGGGTGGACCGCGCGTGGTTCCGTGAGGTCATCCGCAAGGGGGGGGAACCCGTGCTCGACGTCGGAACGGGGACCGGCAGGCTCCTCCTCGACTTCCTCGCCGAAGGCATCGACATCGACGGCGTCGACAACGCCCCCGACATGCTCGAGCGCCTCCACGCGAAGGCAGCGGCGGCCGGCCTCGACGTCGACGGCCGCGTCCAGCTGGACCGCATGCAGTCGCTCCGCCTGACCCGCCGCTACCGGACGGTCATGGTCCCGTCGTCCTCGTTCCAGCTGCTGCTCGAGCCCGACGACGCCGCCGAGGCCATGCGCCGCTTCTTCGGGCTGCTCCTCCCGGGCGGTTCGCTAGCGATGCCGTTCATCGTCATGGACAAGCCGTACGAGGAGCGTTGGACCATGGAGGCGACGATGGAGGACGGCTCGATCGTCCGCCGCACGGCGATGGCCACCTTCGATCCGGCCACGGGCATCGAGGGCACCGACGACACGTACGAGGTCTACGCGGGCGGCGAACTCATGCGCACCGAGCATTTCGTGCGACCCCGCGCGACCCGCGCCTACTCGCGCGACCAGGCGCGGGCGCTGTACGAGACAGCCGGTTTCATCGACCTCGAGTGGGGCACGGACTTCACGTTCGAGGATCGCGAGCCCGCCAAGGTCTTCACCATCGTGGGCCGACGCCCCGACTGAGGCCCCGCCGCCGCGTTCAGCCTGCGGCCGCGGCCCTCGAGGATGCGCTCGATCTCGGTGAACCCGCGCGATCGCGCATGCTCGAGCGGCGTGACGCCGTCCTTGTCCGGGATCATGATGTCGGCGCCGTGATCGACGAGCAGTTGAACGACCTGCTGGTGGCGCTCGTCGCCGTTGCTGAGGACGATCGCCTCGAGCAGGGCGGTCCAGCCGAGGTTGTTGACGTGGTCGACGTCGACCTCGGTGCGGGTCAGCAACTCCTGCACCACCTCGACGTGCCCGCGCTCGGATGCCGGGATCAGGGCCGTCCCGCCGAAGCGATTCGTGAGCGTCGGGTCCGCACCCGCCTCGATCGTGAGCCGCAGGATGTCCAGCAGGCCTTCCGCGCCGGCGTACAGGAACGGGTTGTCCAGGCGGTCGTCACGGATGTCCACGTCGGCGCCGGCCCCGATCAGCGCCCGAACCGCCTCCACGTGGTAGCCGCGGGTCGCGATCATGAGCGGCGTCCGACCGTCGGCATCCCGCTCATTGATGTCGGCGCCGTCCTCGAGCAGCTCCAGGATGCTCGTGGTGTCGCCGCGCGGCGGCCTTGGCGAGCTGGTCAGCCATGGTGTTCCCCTCTGCCGATGCGAGCGATGCCGGCGGCGAGCCGCCCGCTGATCCGGGCGCCGCGGGGGCAAAGATCGCAACCAGCCATACCCACCTCATTCCGGACGGGATCTATGTGAGCGAGACGGTAACCCGGTTCCTCGTCGAGAGGTCGAAGGCCGAGCAGGAGGCCGGCTGACTGGCGGGCGGGGAATGGCTCAGCCGATCAGCGGCAATCGGGGGTCGTCGTGCTCTGCTCGTCCCGACGCCGCCCGGACCCATGCCAAGTCGTCGCTGAGGTCGTCCGGTCTCCCGGCGACGGTGCGGCGGGAGAGGAGGTCGTCGAGGATCTCGGCGGTTAGCGCCACACCGGCCGGCGTGGCGATCGTCTCTTGGCCCAGTGCGTCGGTGAGATCCATCCCGTGGACGACAGCCTCGACTACCCGGCTGGGGACGAACTCCCCGAGTTCCATCAGCGCGTAGTAGCCCGAGCCGACCAGCTCCGGTGGGTTCGAGCGAGCCTCTTCGATCGTCTTTGAAAAGGTCTCGTGGAGAACGTCTGGCATGTCGCTCGGAGCCTTGCCGGCCACCATCTGGTATGCGTAGGAGTAGACGACGGGGGCAACCTCGGTCCGGTGGAAGATGAAGAAGCTGACTCGATCCCGACCCGGCTGCCCCTCTTGGGGATCGGCGACGAGCATCCGAGTCAAACCGATCGAGATGTCGAAGTGGCCCGCCAGTTCGAACAGCGTCCAATGTGGTGCCGTCGGGTCCAGCGGGGCGAGCTTGGTCTCGGTCTTCCATTCCTCTTCTGACAGAGCGCGAAAGGCGGCCTCGACCCCACCAAGCTCGGTCTCCAGGATGTCTATCGACTCCTCGTAGCTGACCATGGCTCCCCTCCCGTGCGCCGACCGGCTCCGGAGCGTACCCAAGGCCGGTCATGGCGCACTAGGCGCCGCCCGACGTGGGCAGCCGGTCAGCCCGACAGGTCGCCCACACGGACGAGACCCGGGCCGGCCCGAGATCGAGATCGACCACAGCGTCGGCGGCGTGGCTTCCCTCCGGCCGTGTGGTGGCAAGATGAGTGAAATGCTTCCTGACGCCGAAGAACGAACCAAACCGATCTGTCCGAACTGTCGCGCAACCGACCTCGTTCCCATCCTCTACGGGTATCCGAGCCCCGAGATGTTCGAGGAGGCCGGCCGTGGGAGTATCGAGCTCGGCGGCTGTGTCATCTACGGGAACGACCCGGAGTGGACCTGCCGGAAGTGCGGGACGAAGGTTCTCGCCGACGGGGCCCCTGCGCCTTCAGAGCCCGTCTAGGTCACACCGCTCCGACTGGCGGTCGAAGCCGCGTCACCTTCATCAGGTCCCGCCACACCGATCGTGCGATGACCGGACCCGATGGTCGCAGACGAGCCAACCGCCGCACCTCCCCCGACCGCCACCAGAACACGTCGCCGCTCGTCGACCCGGGGCCCTCGACATAGAAGCGCAGGCCCACCTCGAGCAGCGCACCAAGGTTTGTCATCAACTGCTCTCCGACCTCGACGTAGAGCAGCGAATGCCGGCGGGGAAGCATGGCGAGTGCTCCCTCGAAGCACTTGACCGGGAGATAGCGGTCGAGTGCCAGCAACCGGCTCGAGGCGAAGAAGCCGCCGGTCACATGGACCACCCGCCCACCCTTGGGCGACATCATCAACTCTCGCTCGACCGGATCGTCCCACAGGGTGTTGTCCCGCGCCCTCTTCCAAACGATCTCGGGATCGGTAGCCCAACCCGCAACCGTCTCGGGCGGTACGTTGCGCGCCGCGCCGTGCATCTGGAGCATGAGTGTCTCCACCAGACCGGGACCGACCCGCCTCCAGGTGTACATGTCGATGTGGTCGGGGCGCGGTCCGAGGCGCACCCGGAGCCGTGCAGCGGCGTCCTCGAACCCGTCCGGGATGGCGGTGTCGAGATCGGCGATGGCGTCGAAGTGCCACCGGATCATCTCCGGCCACCGGGCCTGCGGAGTGCCCGCCGCCATCTGGATGATGCTGGTCAGAGCCCCACTGTCGCCCGCTCGTCTCGGTCACCACATCGTTGCCCATGGTGATCGCGATGTCGTTGGATGCGAAGTAGTCGGCCACCAATGTCCGAAGCTGCTCGTACTGCACCCGATCCAGAGCCATCGAGCAACCATATATGATAGTTAACGCTAGTTAAAGTGGTCTGTCTGACATCCGCTGGTGAGTGAAGGCCAGTCCGAGGCGACATCTGGGCGCTGATTGCCCGACAACCAAGCGCGCGGCGGTTAGCCTCGCCCGAATGCGTCTTGTCCGCTTCTCTCTCCTCCTCGCCATCCTTCTCCTCGTGGTCGCCGCGTGCGGTGAGGGTGAGGGCACCGAAACGACCACCGGCCCAACCGACACCACGACCCAAGCAAGCCAGGACATCGAGGGTTCCCCTTGGCGGCTCCTCGAGGCCCGAGCCTTTGAGGTGCCTCCGGCCCTGAGCGTGACCATCCAGTTCCAGGACGGGCAGGTGTCGGGGGCTTCGACATGCAACCGGTTCAATGGGCCTTACGAGCTCGACGGGACGTCGCTGACCATCGGTCAACTGGCAATGACGCAGAAGGCGTGCCCCGATCGGCTCACAGCAGCGGAGACCGCCCTCACTCGTGCGCTGGGTCGGGTTGCTGCCTACAGCTTTGATGGGCCCCGGCTCGAACTGCTCAACGCCAACGAACAGCCGATCCTCACCTATCGCCCGTTCGGCGCCGCCGACCTGCGGGGACGGTGGGAGGTCACCGGTCTGCTCAACCGGCAGAAGGAAGCCTTCGCCACACCGATCCAGGGAACAAAGATGACGGCCAACTTCACGAAGGGCGGCGAGTTGGCGGGGAACGCCGGCTGCAACCAGTACTCCACCACTTACGAAGTGGATGGCAACACCATCAGCATCCCCGAGCCGACGTTGACCAGGAAGGCCTGCCAGCAACCCAAGGGCCTCATGGGCCAGGAGAACCGTTACCTGACGGCCCTCAGGAGGCGGTCACCTGGGAGATCGACGGGGTCACCCTGACCCTCTTCGACGGTGAGGGTACGCGCCTGGTCTCCTACCACCGCCCCGGCTGACCGTCACATCTAGCGTTCCGCAGGTCGTCGCCTTCGGCGCAGCGCTGTTTCTCGAGATGTCCGAGGACGAGCGTCAGCAATAGCACCCGGTCACACATACACGTTGGCGATCCCCCCGAGCATGCCGGGTTGACATGTGACCATTTGGTCACCTATGATGCCCAGGTGACCGACGACGACCGTGTTTTCAGGGCTCTCGCCGACCCGACGCGGCGCTTCCTGCTCGACCGGCTCTTTGCGCGTGACGGCCGCACGCTCACCGAGCTCGAGTCCGAGCTGGAGATGACCCGCTTCGGGGTGATGAAGCACCTGCGTCTCCTCGAGGAGGCGGGACTCGTGGTCACCCGCAAATCGGGCCGGGAGAAGCTCCACTTCCTCAACCCGGTCCCCATCCGGTTGATCCACGACCGGTGGATCGACAAGTACACCGAGCGCCAGGTTTCGGCGCTCGCCGACCTCAAGACCGAACTGGAGGGCAGAGCATGACCACACAGACTGAGACAACAGTGACCACGCAGATGTACCAGGTGTACATCCAGGCCACCCCGGAGGCGATCTGGGAGGCGATAACCAGCCCGGAGTGGATCGAGAAGTACGGGTACCGCGGCCGCGCCGAGTACGAGCTCAGGCCTGGCGGGAGCTACAAGGCTTTCGCCACCGAGGACATGCTGGCGATGGGAACACCCGGCGTGGTGGTCGAGGGGGAGGTCATCGAGGCCGACCCACCGCGGCGGCTGGTGCAGACCTACCGCTTCAACTGGTCGCCCGAGCTGATTGCCGAGGGCTTCACCCGGGTCACCTGGGAGACACAGGACGAGGGCGAGGGAATCACCCGGCTCACCGTCACCCATGAGCTGGAGGGTGCCCCGATCCACGCCGAGCAGGTGGTCGGTCTGATGCCGCTGGCACAGGGCGGCGGCGGATGGAGCTGGATCCTCAGCGACCTCAAGACCCTGCTCGAGACCGGGAACGCTCTCGGCAGCTGACTCTGTGCCCGCGGGGACCCTGGCTACCGGGGTCCCCGCGCCGCGCTTTACTCAGTCGGCATGAGCGATCGACGTCTCGTGTTGCGCGGCACGTCTCGACGGCCCGTCCTGCTGGGGGCGGTCGTTTCTCGCGGTCCTGGTCATCGGGATCTGGATGCTCGATGACAATGCCGGGCTTGGCTGGTTGGTGGTCATCACCGGCGCCATCGGCCTTGGCGTTTTCCTCTACCAGCTGATCCGGCGGGACACGCTCACCCTCGACGCCACCGGTTTCACCATCGCCACCCTGGGTCGGAGCCGGAGCATTCCCTGGACCGACGTGGAGCGGTTCCGGGAGGGGACCCTCGGCGTCCCCGGTGTCGCCAACCGTGCCGTGGTGTGGGATTACCGCCCCGGCGCCGAGCCCCGCGGCGCCGCCTTCGCCGAGTCGATCGCCGGCGCCCAGGCGGCATTTCCCCACACCTTCGGCATGAAGCCGCCCGAGCTGGTGGACCTACTCGAGGAGTGGCGGCGCAAGAGCGCTTCATGAAGAGCCGCGGATCTGCTCGGAAGCTGAGCCAGCCGCTTGAATTGCGGCTCCTTTGACCGAAAGGCATACACCATGAACGTCATCGAGTGGCTGCTCGACTCCGATCCGTCGATCCGCTGGCAGGTGATGCGCGATCTCACCGGCGAACCTGCTGAAGCGGTCGCCGCCGAGCGTGCCAAGGTGGCCACCGAGGGCTGGGGAGCTCGGCTGCTCGCCCTCCAGGGCAAGGACGGCCGGTGGGGCCGCGATGCGCTAGCCGCTGCCTCGAGCGAGGACTGGGGGGAGGGCCTCCCCGACGTCGCCACCAGGAGGCTGCTCCTCGACCTGCACCACGTCTCGCTCGACGACCTCGGGGGCTTCCTCGACATCGACACCGCCACCCTCTCCGCCTGGGAAGACGGCGAGCCGGATCCCGATGACGAGCGGGTCGGCCGGTACCGGTCTGCCCTCGTCTGGTTGAGGGACGCGGTCGGCACCCTAAAGCCGGAGTGGACGTCCACTACCTGGACCCTGTCGCTGCTGCGCGACATGGGGCTCGACCCGGCGAGCAGCCAGGCTCGCCGCGCCGTGGCGCCGGTACGGGACAGCGTCAAGTGGGAAAACGACGGCCAGGACTACTTCGACGGAGAGGTCGAGCCGTGCATCAACGGCAAGGCGGTGGCGCTCGGTGCCTACTTCGGGGAGAAGGTCGACGGCATCGTGGAGCGGCTGCTCGGCGAGCAGCTCGAAGATGGGGGCTGGAACTGCGAGGCGGAGCGGGGCTCGACCCGGTCCTCGTTCCACACCACGATCTCGGTTCTCGACGGATTTCTGGAGTACGAGCGTGCCAACGGGGCTCCCCCGGCGGTGACCGCGGCCCGTCACCGGGGCGAGGAGTACCTCTTGGAGCGGCGTTTGTTCCGCCGCCTCTCCACCGGCGAGGTGATCGACCCGGCATGGACGCAGTTCTCGTTCCCGACGGGCTGGCGCTACGACGTGCTGCGCGGGCTCGACTACTTCCAAAGCGCCGGCGGCGCGCCCGACGAGAGGTGCGAGGAGGCGATCGACCTGGTGGAGAGCAAGCGGGACGCCGACGGACGGTGGCCGCTGGAGAACACCCACCCCGGGCGGCTCCACTTCGAGATGGATGAGGGCGACGGCAAGCCGAGCCGCTGGAACACCCTCCGTGCCATGCGGGTGCTCGCCTGGTACGGGCGCATAGCCTGACCCCATGGAGGTCAGCAACCCCGACCGGGTGGTCTACCCCGACGACGGGATCACCAAGGGCGACGTGGTCGCCTACTACGAGGCGATGGCACCCCGGATGCTCCCCTTCATCGCCGGCCGTGCCCTCACCGTGGAGCGCTTCCCGAGGGGCACGGGCGAGAAGGGGTTCATGCAGAAGAACGCCCCCGACCACTTTGGTGACGACCTGATCCGGCGCCATGAGACACCCAAGGAGGGCGGGGGGACCACGGTGTACCCCGTGGTCGACTCCGAGGAGGCGATCGCCGCCTTCGCCAATTGGGGGGTGATCACCTTCCACGTCCCCCCGGTCACCATCGACGACGAGTGGCATCCCGACTGGGTGGTCTGGGACCTCGATCCCCCGCCGGGCCAGGTAGACCTGGTGCGCGAGGCGGCGACACGACTCCGAACCATCCTCGAACGCTTCGGGATCGCCACCGTCCCCATGACCTCGGGATCGAAGGGGTACCACCTCCGCGCCCGACTCGAGAAGACGCTCGACATCGAAGCCGCTGCCACCATGGCGCGTGGCGTCGCCGCCCTCGCCTCCGCCGAGCACGACGAGCTGATGACCATCGCCTTCCTCAAGAAGGAGCGCGGCAACCGGGTCTTCGTCGACTGGCTGCGCAACGCCTCCTACGCCACCTCGGTGGCGCCCTGGTCGCTGCGGGCCCGCCCCGGGGCACCGGTGGCTACCCCGCTCCGCTGGGAGCAGGTCCCCGAGGTCGACCCCGACGGGATCCACATCGGCGAGGCCATGGACGTCGATCCCGACCCATGGAAAGGCACCAAGCCCGCCGACCTCACCGCAGCCGCCGCAGCGCGTGGACCAAGCGCTGGCCGAAGCCGGGATCGTTCTCGAACCCTTCGACAGGTTCCGGCCGTAGCGCGGCGCCACATATGGCGGTGTGGCATCCTTGCCCGTCGGCGACGACCGGGGGGCACATCATGAGTCAATTGGCGTTCGACGACGAGACCGCCAAGCAGCTCGAGGTGCTGTACGCCACCCGCGATGTTCTCCGCCGCCGGCGGCTGGTGCGTGAGGCGCTGGCGGCGCAGCCGGGCGAGCGGATCCTCGACGTCGGCTGCGGTCCTGGGTTCTACGTTTCTGAGCTGCTCGACCAGGTCGGGCCCGAGGGATCGGTCGTCGGAGTGGACGTCAGCCCGCAGATGCTCGCCGTGGCGCAACGGCGGACCGAGGGCCACAGCAATGTCGAGTTTCACCAGGCCGACGCCGTGGCCCTACCCGCGAGCGACGGCGAGTTCGACGCCGCGCTATCGGTGCAGGTCCTCGAGTACGTGGCGGATGCCACCAAGGCGCTGACCGAGATGCACCGCGCTCTCAGGCCCGGCGGTCGGGTCGTGGTATGGGATGTCGACTGGGCCACTCTCTCGTGGCACACCAGCGACGAAGATCGGATGGAGCGGGTGCTCCGCGCCTGGGACACCCACCTCACCCATCCCTCGCTCCCCCGCACCCTGGCGACCCGCCTCCGGGAGGCGGGGTTCGGCGAGGTACGGGCCGAGGGACACACCTTCGCCACCACCGAGCTCACACAGGACGCCTACGGGGGCGCCATCTTCCCCCTCATCGAGCAATTCGTCGCCGATCAGATCGGCACCGATGAGGTGAGCGCCTGGGCCTCTGAGCAACGCGAACTCGGCGAGCGCGGCGAGTTCTTCTGGGCCTGCATCCAGTTCTGTTTCACCGCGATCAAGACGTAGGGGCAGGACTAGGCAGCGGGCTCACGCGGGCTCTCCACGCGCCACCAGCCGGCCGAGTGCACCCCGAGGGCTACGAGCGAGGCGACGAGGAACGTCACACCCGCGACCCACGATATGTTCCAGAAGCCCGCCACGATCCCGACGAATGCGGCGCTCTGCCCGACGCCATTTGCCACGGTGACCAAGACGGATGTCGTTCGGCGCCCGCGGAACGCCTCCTGCCGATTGACCATTATTAGCGCCGATAAGAGCGGGATGGCGACTGCGAACGCGATGATGCTGATCAGCGCGGGCGTGTCCAACGACGTCGCGGCAAGGAACGGCTGGACCATGACGACAGCGATGCCGATCAGCCCGCCGTAGATCACCCCGAGTTGCCGGAGGCCTTCCTCCTTCGCGTCGCCGGTGAGCAGGTCCTCGGCGACGCGCTCGGCCTCGGCCTGCGCCCGCTCCGCCGTCTCCTGCGCCATTCGCGTCGCTTCGTCGGCGATGCGAGCATGTTCGTCCTCGGCGTCGTTGCTCACGAGTCGCCCCTTTCACCCGGTCCTTCCATGGCTCGAAACGCTAACCCTGGCAGGCTCGTGGGCGTCTCTGGCGTTCGGTTCAGCAACGTCGAACGACTATCTCCCGCTCACCCGCCCCATCGCCGACGGCGGCAGCTCCCACTCGTAGGAGCACTAGGCCACCTTGAGGACATCGAGATCTCGACGCTCTTCACCCCCGGGTTCCGCCAAGCTGCTCGGCAATGAAACGGAGCACGTGGTCCTGGTCGAAGAAGAAGGCCTCGATCATCACGTCGTGGCCGGTAGGCCTCACGTCAGCCGTGGGCGTCGGCTTTAGCCGGGCCCGCCGGTAGCTGCCGTTTGCCACAAGGTTTAGGCTCGGATCCCGTGTCGGGGGGTGCTTACCACCTGCTGTACGTGATCAACGGGCTCGGCCGGTCGGGCGCCGAGAAGGCTCTGGCGGATATGGCTCCCTATTGGATCGAGGCAGGAGTTCGGCTCGACGTTGCGTACTTCGACGACAAGCCCGGGCTACAGGACGTGCTCAGGGAGGCAGGGGCAACTCTCCACTACATCGGCCCAGCAACAGGTCGACCGGCGCTGGCGAAGAGTGTCACCCAAGTTGTCCGACGCCTTCGACCCGACTTGATCCATACCACGCTATTTGAGGCTGACCTAGCCGGGCGTTTCGCATCGGTGGTGACTCGGATTCCCAACGTCACCAGCTTGGTCAACATGGCCTACGGTCCGGAGCAGCTCGCGGCCACACCGAAGCTCCGCAAGAGTCGCCTCCGTGCCGCCCAATTGGCAGACGCAGTCTCGGCCCGGGCTGTCCGGCGGTTCCACGCAATCACCGAGGAAGTAGCTGAGGTAATGGGACGACGCTTGATGTTGCCGCATTCTCGAGTCGAGGTCGTGCGCCGGGGGCGTGACCCCGTCCAGCTCGGTGAACCGGGGCCGGAGCGGAAACGCCAGGTCCGAGAGCGATTGGGCCTCAGGGAGGACGACGTAATGGTCCTTGCTGCGGCCCGGCACGAGCCGCAGAAGGGACTCGACGTACTGGTTCGGGCCCTACCCAAGGTCCGCCAGTCCTATCCGACGCTCCGCTTCTTGTTGGCTGGGCGAGAAGGCAACCAAACGCCGCTTCTGATCCGCCTCCTCGAGCAGCACGGGCTGCAGGAGGCGACCCAGATCCTCGGGGAGCGGTCGGACCTCGCCGACCTGATGTGCGCCGCCGATGTGTGGGTGGAGCCGTCGCGATGGGAGGGCGGCCCAGGCGCCGTGCTCGAGGCCATGGCCCTTGAGGTCCCGATGGTCGTATCCGACCTGCCGGTCTACCGCGATGCCATCACTGACACTTCGGCGACTCTGGCTCCCCCGGACGATCCCGCGCTTTGGCCGAAGCCATCCTGCGGGTCCTGGCCGACCGCCCCGCGGCCGCGGAGCGAGCCCGGCGAGCTCGGGCGAGGTTCCTTGAGCGCTTCACCATCGAGCGCGTTGCCGCAGAAATGATGGGCTTCCACGAGAGGGCGTTGAGGCGAACCGCCGTCGCTCCGGATATGTAGGCTCCCACGCACTGGGGGTCGCCTTAAGGGGAGGGAACAGCCATGGCCAGGATCGTGGTCACGGGCGGAGGGGGTTTCATTGGCGCTCACGCCACTCGTTACCTGCTCGATGCAGGTCATGACGTGACCGTCCTCGACTATTTCCATCAATACCTTCACCCCGTTCAACCCACCTTCCTGGAGAACACGAACTGGCGTCTTACGCAACTTCTGAAGGGAGCTGAGGTCCGATATACCTCGACGATCCACAAGGATGATTTGCGCCGCCATCTCATCGAATTGCGCCCCAACTACGTTCTCCACCTCGCCGGACTCCCGCTGGCAAACGTCGCAATCCGCCAGACCGAGGAGGCCTTCGAGAGCATCCTGGTTGGCACGGTGAATCTCCTCGAGATACTTCGTGACCTGGGCAACTTGGAGAAGATCGTCTACGTGTCGTCGAGTCTGGTGTATGGAGACTTCACCGAGGTCCCCATGCCTGAGGAAGGCGCCAAACGCCCCAAGGAGATCTACGGCGGTATGAAGTTGGCCGGGGAGATCCTGGTGCAGGTGTTCTCGCAGCGGTACGACCTCCCGCACGCCATTGTCCGCCCGTCCGCCGTGTACGGCCCAGGGGACAACAACCGCCGCGTGATCCAGATCTTCGTCGAGAACGCCGTTGCCGGATTACCGATAGTCGCAAAAGACCCCGACGAGACCTGGCTCGACTTCACCTACGTGTCGGACATCGCCGCAGGCATGGCCGAGGTGCTGCTGTCGCCCACTGCTACCAACGAGGCCTTCAACATCACCAGAGGCGAGGGTCACACTCTGCGGGATGTCATAGACATCCTGAGGCCGCTGTTCCCCGAACTCGAGGTTGACGTGATGGTCAACGACGAGACGTTCCGGCCGAAGCGCGGTGCGCTCGATGTGAGCAAAGCTGCACGCCTCGTCGGCTGGAAGCCAGCCATTTCGCTCTTGGAGGGAATGATGCGATACGTGGAGTGGGTTCGAAGCACCAATCGGAGCCTCGTCCAGCATTGATGAGCGGGGAAATTCCTTTCTTCGGGGCCGCTCGCGAATACGCCGCGCAGCGTGACGATCTCTTGGCGGCAATTGACGGAGTCCTGGAAAGCGGAAGAGTCCTTCAGGGCGACGAGGTCATTGCGATCGAGCAAGAGCTAGCCCAAAGGTGTGGTCGCCGCCATGCGGTGGCGGTGGGCTCGTGCACCGACGCGCTCGCATTCGCACTCGCCGCCGCGGGCGTCGGTCCTGGTGACGAGGTGCTCGTCACCAGTTTCTCCTTCGTGGCGACGGCGTCACCGATCCTGCGGGTCGGAGCGATGCCGGTGTTCACGGACATCGGCGCCGACTTCAACATGGATCTCGACAATGCTGCCGATCTGGTCACCGAGAGGACCCGCGCCGTCATCCATGCCCATCTCTTCGGTCACATGGGCGACCCCGACAGGCTCGAGGGATTCGCCAACAAACATGGACTGATCCTCATCGAGGACGCCGCCCAGGCCTTCGGAGCTACACGCCGAGGCCGGGCCGCGGGCTCGTTGGGTCTGGCTTCGTGCCTCAGCTTCGATCCCACAAAGGTGCTGGGCGCGCCGGGGAGTGGCGGAGCCGTACTTGACCGACGACGACTCCTTCGCCGACCGGGTACGCCGGCAGCGCTACCACGGGAAGCACCCCGACGGCCGGTTTGTCGACCTCGGGTACAACTCCCAGATGCCCTCGGTCACCGCCGCCTATCTCATGGCGAAGCTTCACTCTCAGCGAGGAACGGCAACGGCGCCGTGCCCACATCGCCGATGCCTATGCCAAGGTCTTGGAGGGATCGTCGGTGTCGGCGCCGGTCGACTCCGGAGAACGGTGAACACGCATGGCACAAATTCGTGGTGAGGTCTCCGCAGCGCGATGAGCTGCGACGCCTTCTCGCCGAGGAATCGGTGCCGACGATGATCCACTACGCCTCGCCTCTGCACCACCAGCCCCTCTTCTCGGGGCGCAGCCGAACCGGACCAACCCCTAATGCCGATGATGTGGTGAAGGAGGTGCTGACACTTCCCCTGCATGCCGAACTCACCGACGACGAGGTGGACCACGTCGGGGAAGCCCTTGCCGGGGCGGTACAGAAGCTCGAGTGACGTCGTTACGCGCCGTCGCCGCTAGCTGGTTAGCGGAAGGCTCTCGCAGCCCCGTTACGTTGATTGGCATGCCTGGGCTACTCCGGGCGCCCCTCATCGCCGACGGCGGCAGCTCCCACTCGTAGGAGAACTTGGCCACCTTGAGGATGATCGAGGTCTCGACGCTCTTCACCCCCGGGTTACCGCCGAGCTGGTCGGCGATGAAGCGGAGCAGGTGGTCCTGGTCGAAGAAGAAGGCCTCGATCATCACGTCGTGGCGGCCCGTGGCCACCCCCACGTAGCGCACCTCGGGGCACGCCGACAGCATCGCCAGCACCTGGTCGAGCTGGTCGAGCTCCACCGAGATCCCGATGATGGCCGACATCGTCATCCCCACGGCCCGCGGGGTGGGGACCGCCACGATGTTGATCAGGTCCTCGTCGAGCAGCCGGCCCATCCGGTTGCGGATGGTGGCCTCGGAGACGCCGAGGCTGCGCGCCATCTCGATGTTGGTGATACGGCCGTTGCGCTGCAGGGCGGCGACGATCCGCATGTCGAGATCGTCGAGCTGGGCCGCCTGCAGCTGGCGCCGGCTCATCCCTCACCATTCGGATAACGCAACAGATCACTCCGAGACTGCGAAACTCGCAACATCGTACCTCTCGAACGACCTAGATCGGGAATCATGACCCTTCTTGACCGTTGACGGTCGCAGGCTCGATATCTAGCGTTGCCACGTCGTCGAGGGAGGGCTCGTGGCAGACGTGGCAGACACCGAAGGGACACCGGCGTCGCCGGGTGTGTTCTCGCGGCCGGCATCAGGGTTGATCCGGGTCGCCGGTTCCTGGGACGTGTTCATCTTCAACGTGGGACTGGTGTCGGTGGGGATCGCCATCGCCTTCAACCAGTACTACGGCCCCAGCCTCTACCCAGGGGTGGCGGTGTGGTTGTCCACGCTGCTCGCCACGCTGGGGATGCTGTTCGTGGCGGCCACCTTCTACGGCTGGTCGATGACCTTCCCCCGCTCCGGGCGGCGTTTACGTATCGCTCTCCCGCGCCGTCAGCCCCGGGATCGCCTTCGTCTGGTCGCTGATGGAGACGATCATCCTCACCTACTACGCGGCGCTGGCCTCGTCGCTGATCGTCACCGTCGGCCTCTCCTCCTTCTTCGCCACCATCGGCTTCATCGCCGAGAACGCGACCTTCGCCACCTGGGCGGCCAACGTGGCCAGCCCGGCGGGGATCTTCTGGATCGGGACGGGGGTGCTGGTGCTGGCCGGGGCGCTGCTCACCTCGGGCACCCGCCGCTACTTCACGGTGCAGAAGGTCATCTTCGTGGTTGCGGTGCTGGGGACCGCCGTGCTGGCCGGAGTGATGCTCTTCGGCAGCCAGGCCACCTTCGAGGAGAACCTCGCCCGGCTCACCGGGTTGGAGTACCAGGCGGTGATCGAAACCGCCCTCGCCAACGGCTGGGAGCAGTCAGGGTTCTCCTGGGCCACCACGGTGGCGTTCCTGGTGTGGCCGCTGCTCCCGCTGCTCGGCGGAGTGCAGTCGATCGGGATCGGCGGCGAGGTCAAGCAGGTTCGCCGCTCGCAGCTGTACGGGATGCTGGGGGCGATCGTCGCCACCGGTCTGCTCATCGCCCTCTTCGACGTGCTGGCGAACAACGCCTTCGGCTACGACTTCCAGGGGGCGGTCGCCTTCAACTCGCTCAGCGGTCTCACCGATGCCTCCACCGAGGCCACGGTGGGGGCGGCGCCCTGGTTCACCGTCCTCGCCGGGATCCTCACCGACAACATCCTGCTGGCGGTGATCATCATGGCCACCTTCGTCGCCTGGATCTGGTTCTGGGTCCCCGCCGAGTTGGCCTACACCACCCGGACGATGATCGCCTGGTCGTTCGACCGGGTCGCCCCGAGCGGGCTCGGCTACGTGAGCCAGCGGGTCCACACCCCGGTGGTCGCCATCTGGCTCTCCACCGCGGTGGCGGTCGTCTTCATGTGGCTCATCGCCTACCAGGCGATCAACCTGCTCACCCTGATCGAGGCGCTGGTGGTGGTGTGGGGCACGGCGATGCTGGCCGCGGTCTGGTTCCCCCGCACCCGGCGCCAGCTGTTCGAGATGTCGCCGGCTTCGGAGATGCGGATCGGCTCGATCCCGATCATGTCGATCACCGGGCTCATCGCCGCCGCCTTCATGGCCTGGGTGCTCTACCTGCTGTGGACCGACCCCATCGCCGCCGGGCCGCTGTGGACCGCCGAGGGACCGAGGCCCGAGTTCTGGCTGATCGTGGGAACGGTGGTCCTGGGTGCCCTCTGGTACCTCGGGGTGCGGCAATACCGGAGGAGCCAGGGGATCGACATCGGGCTCGCCTTCCGCCAGATCCCGATCGAGTGACGGCACCGGCCCGCCCGCTCGGTTGGGACCTGCTGCTGGCCGAGACCCGCGCCCTGCTGGTCGACGCCGCCGCCAAGGGGATGACCCTCCGGGTGTTCGGGTCGGCCGGGGTGCGGATGCACTGCCCGCCCTCGGACGACACCTTGAGCCAGCAGCGGCGCTCCCCCAAGGACATCGACCTGGTGTGCCGCCGTGAGGACCGGCGGCACCTGCGGGAGCTGTTCGCCGCCCGCGGCTACGAGGTGGACCGCGACCTGCTGGTGGCGATGGAGGGCCGCCGCTACCTGTTCCGCAACCCGAGCAGCGGCATCGACGTCGACGTCTGGGTGGACGACCTCGAGTTCTGCCACACCATCGAGGTTCGGGACCGGCTGCTGCTCGATGATCCCACCCTGCCGCTGGAGGACATGCTCCTCTCCAAACTGCAGATCGTCGATCTCACCGCCAACGACCGGCTCGACATCCGCTGCATGCTCGACACCCACGAAGTCGTCCCCGGTTCGGCGGAGCGAGAGGAGATCGACGCCACCCACATAGCCCGGGTTCTGGGCGGGGACTGGGGGTTCTGGCGGACCGCCACCGCCAACCTCACCGCTACCGGTTCCGACGAGGCGACGTCACCGCTGGCGGCGACCCGGGCCGCCCTGCTTCTCGAAAGCATCGAGGAGCAGCCCAAGTCGCTCCGCTGGAAGGTCCGGGCCCGAATGGGCGAACGGGTCCAGTGGTGGCAGGACGTCGACCTGCCCAGGGACACCTACTGATGCGGCGGGCACGCCGATCGGACGAGATGACCCTCTTCTTCGCCACCGACCTCCACGGCTCGGAGCTGTGCTGGCGGAAGTTCGTCGCCGCCGCCAGGTTCTACGAGCGCCGACCTGCTCATCCTCGGTGGTGACTTCACCGGGAAGCTGGTGGTCCCGCTCGTGGAGACGGCCAACGGGTACCGGGCCGAGGTGATGGGCCGCACCGAGCAGGTCGACGCCGATGGCGCCGCCGCCCTGGAGCGGCGCATCGCCGACCTCGGCCACTACCCGGCCCGGATGTCGTCTGACGAGGTGGCCCACCTCGACGCTCACCCCGAAGAGCTCACCGCCCGCTTCGAGCGAGCTCATCTGCCAGCGGGTCATCGAGTGGATCGCCTACGCCAAAGAGCGGCTCGAGGGAAGCGGCGTCCGCATCCTCACCGCACCCGCCAACGACGACCCTTTCGCCATCGACGATGTGATCGCCGAGCACGGCGGCGAGGTCTTCGTCAACGTCGAGGGCGAGGTCGTCGAGATAGCGCCGGGACACGAGCTGATCTCCACCGGATACACCAACGAGACCCCGTGGCACACCCCCCGCGAGTACCCGGAGGAGGTCATCGCCGCCCACATCAAGGAGATGGCGTCGCGCCTGGAGCGGCCGGAGAGCGCCGTGTTCAACCTCCACCCGCCCCCGCACAACTCACAACTCGACCTGGCCCCCGAGCTCGACGACGAGCTTGCGGTCACCTCGGGCGGGTCGCCGGCGATGGTGCCGGTCGGCTCGAGGGCGGTCCGCCAGGCGATCGAGGAGCACCAGCCGCTGCTCTCGCTCCACGGGCACATCCACGAGTCGCCCGGCTCGGTGCGGATCGGACGCACCACGGCGGTCAACCCCGGGTCGGAGTACGGCGAGGGAGTGCTGCGCGGCGCCCTGATAACGCTGGGCGGCGGACGCATTCGTCGCCGGCAGGCGACAACGGGCTGAGTGTCGGAGGAGACCGAATGACCGAGGCGAACAATCTCAGCGAGCTGAGAGACCGGCTGGCGGATGCCGGCGTCGAGTACCTGTTCGGCGCCTATGTCGACATCCACGGCGTCCCCAAGGCGAAGTGCGTCCCCATCGCCCACCTCGAGGGCTGGGCCGCCGGGTCCGAGCTCTACACGGTGGGTGCGCTGGAGGGGATGGGCGACGCTCGGTCCCAACGAGGACGAGTGCGTCGGCATCCCCGATCTGGCCGGTCTGATCCAGCTGCCATGGGAGCCGCGCTACGCGGTGGCGGCGGCCGACCTCTATTTCCACGACGAGCCATACACCCACGACTGCCGGCGCGTGCTGCGGCGCCAGGTGGAGGAGGCCGCCTCGCTGGGCTACCGGGTGGATGTCGGGATCGAGACCGAGCTGTACGTGCTGCAACAGACCGACCAGGGGTGGAGGCCGCTGGTCACCCAGGACGAGGACAACGCACCCACCAGGGGCTACGACCTGGAGTCCACCATCCTCGCCGACCGCTTCCTCCACCCGATGGTCGGCTACATGAACCAGCTCGGCTGGGACGTGTTCTCCTTCGACCACGAGGGCGGCGACGGCCAGTACGAGTTCGACTTCGCCTACACCGACGCCCTCACCATGGCCGACCGTATGCTCGTGGTTCCGGCTCCTCGCCAAACACGTCGCCCGGGGCCTCGGCGGTATCGCCAGCTTCATGCCCAAGCCCTGGTCGTCCGCCTTCGGCTCGGGAGCCCACATCAACGTCAGCCTGGCCGACGCCGACTCGGGGCACAACCTCTTCGCCGGGCCCGGGAGCGAGCGGGACAAGGTGAGGTACACCGACCTGGCCCGCTACTTCACCGCCGGGGTGCTCCGCCACGGCGACGCCCTCTCCGCGGTGCTCTGCCCCACGGTCAACTCCTACAAGCGACTGCTCCCCATCGGGCTGATGCACGAGATCTCATGGGCCCCGGTGTACCGCGCCTACGGCAACAACAACCGGACGCTGATGTGCCGGCTCCCCGCCAACCGGCCCTGCCTCGAGGTGCGGACCGCCGACAGCGCCTGCAACCTGTACCTCGGCCTCGCCTTCGTCATCGCCGCCGGGCTGGAGGGGGTGGCCGACCGGCTCGACCCCGGGCTTCCGGTGGACATCGACACCTACAAGGCCGCCACCCGAGGAGTTGGAGCGGCTCGGGGCGCACCGGCTCCCCCAGACGCTCGGCGCCGCCCTCGACGCCTTCGAGGAGAACGACCTCGCCGACGAGGCGTGTTCGGCAAGCAGTTCCACGCCGACTTCGCCCGTTACAAGCGGGCCGAGTGGGACGAGTTCAACACCGTCGTCGGACGAGTGGGAGGTCGAGAAGTACCTCCGACTGCTGGTGACCGGAGGAGTGGATGATCGATCACGAGCGCCGCCACGCCGCCAACCAGGAAGCCTTCGCCCGTCTCACCGGCGCCGAGCCGACGCTGGTCGACGTGCTTCCCGCCGGCGAGGTGGTCCCGGGGTACACGCCCACGACCATCCTCACCTCGGGACCGCCCGCTCCCCTGGGAGGAGTACGACAACGGCCAGCGCAACGCCATCGCCTACGGCGCCATGTTCGAGGGGCTGGCCGGCTCGGTGGAGGAGGCCGACCAGAAGTTCCGCGCCGGGGAGCTGACCGTCGGCGCCTGCCACCCCCACGGTTGCGTCGGCTCGCTGGCGGGGATCTACAGCGCCTCGATGCCGGTCTTCGTCGTCGAGAACCGGACCGCAGGCAACCAGGCCTTCTGCAACTTCTACGAAGGGGAGTCGCCACGGCGGCTCAACTACGGCGTCTACGGCGACGACGTGCGCGATCAACTGCTCCGCATCGAGGAGCAACTCGCACCGGTCATCAAGGATGCGGTCCTTCGCTCGACGGGCATCCCGCTCAAACCGCTGATGGCGCGGGCCCTCCGTCTGGGCGACGAGCTGCACAGCCGCAACACCGCTGCCACCCTGCTCTTCACCCGCGAGCTGACTCCCCATCTGGTCGAGATCGCCGCCGAACGGCGGGACGACGTGCGGGAGACGATCCGCTTCCTCGCCGAGAGCGACTACTTCTTCCTGCGCCTCTCGATGGCGGCGTGCAAGGCGGCGACAGACGCCGCCCGCGACGTCGAGGCCTCGAGCATGGTGGTGGCGATGAGCCTCTCCTGCAAGGAGTACGGGATCCAGGTGAGCGGGCTGGGCGACGAGTGGTTCCGCGGCCCGCCTGCCGTCTTGCAGGGCAAGTTCTTCGAGGGTTTCAGCGAGGAAGACGTGGTGTGGATGGGCGGCGAGAGCCAGATCACCGAGACGTCCGGGTTGGGGGGCTTCGCCCAGGCCTGTGCCTTCCCGCTCCAGGCCTACCAGGGCGGGACCCCGCAGGCGATGATCGACAACAACCTGTTGATGTACCAGATCACGGTGGGCGAGAACCCCGACTACCGCATCCCCTTCTTCGGGTTCCGGGGGACACCCACCGGCATCGACGTGTTCAAGGTGCTGGAGACCGGGATCACCCCGGTGATCGACGCCGGGCTCGCCGGCCGCGACGGGGGCCAGATCGGTGCGGGGACGCTGCGAGCACCCATCGAATGCTTCGAGAAAGCGGTGGCCGCCTACGAGGAGCGCTATGGCTGAGGAGGCCCCGCTGCGCCACTTCGGCAAGGAGCGGACCACGCTGCTGCTCGACCCCGACGCCGAGCCCATCGCCGTGCTCGGCGACGGTGAGCGGGTGGTGATCGACACCGAGGACTCGGTGTGCGGTCTGGCCAAGGCGCGGGCGCCGGGTGGGATGCACATCGACGAGGTGCTGGAGACGTTGGGCGGCGCCTGCCCGCTCACCGGGCCCTTCGCCGTCGAGGGCGCCCGGCGCGGTGACGTGCTGGAGGTGGAGATCCACCGGGTCGATGTGGCGCCCGGGGCGGGGACGGCCTGGACCGGCGTCTTCGGCGGGTTCGGGGCGCTCTCCACCGAGCAGTACGGGATCCAGGAGGACATCGAGTCGCGGTTGTCGCTGATCGAGATCGAGGACGGAGTGGCGCGCCTGGAGACCTCGCGGGGACCGCGGGCCATCCCGATCCGCCCCTTCCTCGGCACCGTCGGGGTGGCGCCCCGCTGGGAGCGGCGCCTCACCTTCTCCCAGTCGCCCGAGTACCTGGGCGACGTCGACCAGCCCGACATCGGCGCCGGCGCCACCCTGGTGCTGCCGGTCAACGTCGATGGCGGGCTGCTCTCCATCGGCGACGCCCACGCCGCCCAGGGCGACGGCGAGATCACCGGCACCGGGATCGAGATCGAAGCCGAGGTCGAGCTCACCGTCCGGGTCAGCGAGCCGAGAGGAGGCCGGCTACGTCTCCCTCCCCCAGCTCAACACCGAGACCTGGATCGGATCGGTGGCCGGGATGCACGGCGTCAACCTGGGCGACTGCGCCCGCGCCGCCTACACCGACCTGCTCCGCCGCCTGATACACAGCTACGGCTTCACCCAGCTCGACGCCTACCAGCTCCTCGGCCAGGTCGGTCGCCTACGGGTGGGGAACATGATCGACCCCTTCTACTCGGTGCTGGCGACCGTGGAGAGGGACTATCTGTGAGCACGATCACCGAACAGCGAGGAGGATCCATGGACTTCGAGCACGCTCTCGACGTGATGGAGGGAGCCGCAACCGGGGTGGACCTCGGCGGGCACCAGCCCACCTACCCCGACTTCCCACGCGAGGTCCATGAGCGCCGATATGCCCGGCTCGCCGCACTGATGGAGGATCAGGGGGTCGAGGCCCTGATCCTGACGCAGGAGGAGTCCATCCGCTATCTCTCCGGGTACAACTCGGTGATCTGGGCGGTGGGTCGCTGGCTGCCGGGCGCCTTCATCGCCACCCGCGACCCGAGAGAGGCGGTTCTCCTCCCCTCCGCCTTCGACCTGGGAGCGGTTGGAGGAACCTCCTGGGTGGGGGAGGTCGATGGCCACGACGACCCCGCCGAGCTGCCCGGCAAGATCGGCAACCATCTCGACCGGCTCGGTGTCGACCGCCGTTCCGTGGCGTTCGAACAAGGCCCCGGCTCGATAGTCATGCTCCCCTGGTCGGTGGCTGCGCAGCTCGCCGCGCTTCTCCCCGAAGGCGTACCCGACGCCTCCCAGTTGATGAGCTCGCTTCGGATGATCAAGGGCCCCGAGGAGCTCGACCGGATTCGTCGCATCGTGGCCGCCACGGTGGCGGGTTACCGCGCCGGGCTCGAGGCGGCACGCGCCGGTATGACCGAGAAGGAGCTGGTCGCCGTGGTCAGCTCCACTCTGTACCGCGAGGGGGGCACCGCGGGGACCCGGCCCAACTTCATCAACTGTGTCGCCGGGCCCGACCGCTACCCGCTGGTCGATTCCCCGGCATCCGACCGCCCCCTCCAGTCGGGTGACGTCGTGTTCCTCGACGGCGGCGCCGGCGGCGACGGGTACATGTCGGACATCATCCGCCTCATAGGCGTCGGGGACCTCTCGCCCGAGTCGGAGCGGCATGCTGAAACCGCGGCCGCGGCGACCGCTGCCATGGTCGATGCGGTAAGACCCGGTATCTCGGCCTCCGAGCTGTTCCAGGCCGGCCAGGAGATCCACGACGATGCCGGTGTCGGTGAGCACGCCGGCGGGCTGTTCGGCCACGGGATCGGCATGGAGATCTGGGAGCGCCCGTTTCTGCGCCCGCACAAGGATCCCTCCGAGGACATCCGCCTTCGTCCCGGGATGACGCTCTGCCTGGAGCCCATCCTGGTGCCACCAAGCGACGACGGTGGGCTGGCCGGGGTCTTCGTTTTCGAGCAGCAGGTGGCCGTGACCGACAACGGTGCCGAGGTGCTCTCCGAGGGACTGGACGCTCGTCTCTGGCGGGCGCCGGCATAGGCAATACGAAAGGAGACGATATGCGACGGACACGTCTTTGGGTTCTGGTTGTGGTGTTCTCGGCGGCGATCGCAGCATGTGGTGGTGATGGCGGGGCGGACACGACGGCAGCAGGCGGTGGGGGCACCGCAACCACCGCCGCTGGAGGCGAGGGTGCCGCGACCACGGCTGGTGGCGAGGGTGCCGCGACCACGGCTGGTGGCGAGGGTGCCGCGACCACGGCTGGTGGCGAGGCCGGCGGCGAGGACGTCATCTTCGGGATTCCCTCGCCCCTGGCAACAGAGCCCGGCGAGCACAACATCAACCTCGGCATCACCTGCTACGCCGACTCGATCGGGAGCGAGGTCATCACACTCGACTCCAACCTGGATGTGAACAAGCAGATCAGCGACTTCGACAACCTGCTCGCTCAGGGAGCCAACGTGCTTCCCTTCCTACCGCTCGACCCGAATGCCTTCGAGGCCCCGTTTGAGCGCGCCGCCGAGGCCGGCGCCGTGGTAGTGGAGTTGTACAACCCGAACTCGACGGCTCCCGGGTCGATCTATGAGGGCAGCCGGGGCGCCGGCGAGGACGCTGTGCAGCTGGTTGCCGAGGAGTTCCCCGATGGCTCTACCGCCCTCGTCATCGGCGGGCCCCCGATCCCGGCGGTGATAGAACGGACCGGTGGATTCACCGACAATGCAGAGGCCAACGGGATCGAGGTGGTCGATCAGGCGGACAATCTGAACGACAACGTCGAAGACGCCCGGGTGCTCGCCGAGGACCTGCTCACCCAGCACCCCGACGTGAACGTGATCTTCGGGTTCAACGACAACTCGGCGATCGGCGCCGGTCTGGCGGTGGAGGGGCGCGAGATGGAGAACGTGATGATCTTCGGGATCAATGGGACGCCCGAGGGAGTCCAGGCGGTCAAGGACGGCCTGATCACCGCCACATACGACGCCGACCAGTGGCTGATGGGCTACACCGCGGCAGAGACGGGCACGCAGATCCTCAACGGGGAGGAAGTCGAGCCGACCGAGATGACCTTCCAGCGCTGGGACTCATCCAATGCCGAAGAGTGGGTGGCCTCCGAGGAGAAATGCGAGGCAGCGAGCTGACCGAGGAGGACCCCGCCACAGCTGCGGTCGGGCGCCGGTCAAGAGCCGGGGAGGTACGCCTTCACCCGGCTCATGGCCGGCGCCCCGACCTGGACCGGTGTCGGGGTGGTGCTCATCCTGATGGTGCTCGTGCTGGGGGTCACCCAGCCGCTGTTCCTCAGCCCCAACAACCTGGTCAACATCCTTCGAGGGCTGGCGATCCCGCTGCTGATGGCGGTGGGAGCGACGATCCTGCTGACCACCGGGATGATCGACCTCTCGATCGGCTCGCTTCTCGCCTTGGGCACGATGATCCTCGCCGGCTTCTTCATGCTCGGGATGCCGGGCTGGGTGGCCGTTCTGGGCACGATCGCGGCTTGCGGGCTGCTGGGCGGTGGTCTCAACGGGGTGCTGGTGACCAAGGCCAAGTTGTCCTTTTTCGTGGTCACGCTCGGCACCCTCGCCATCTTCCGGTCGGTTGCGCAGGTCCCGACAGATGGGCTCAGCATCCAACTGTCGGACGAGCCCGGCTTCGAGCTGGTCGAGTGGCTCGGCGATGGCCGAGTGGGACCTGTCTCGGTCCCGGTGGTGCTCTCGCTGTTGGTGGTGTTGCTGGGACTGTTCGTGCTCCACTCGACCAATCTGGGGCGCGCCATTTATGCCGTCGGAGGCAACGAGGGCGCGGCGCGGCTCGCCGGGATCCCGGTGGAGCGGGTTCGGATCATGGTGTTCGCCATCAACGGAGCGCTCGTGGGGCTCGCCGCCATCGTGTTCGCCGGCCGGATCAGGTCGGCTTCTCCACTCATCGGCGCAGGTATCGAGCTCGAGGTGATCGCAGCGGTGCTGCTGGGGGGTACGTCGTTCCTGGGAGGGGCGAGCAGCCTCATCGGGACGCTCATCGGAGTGCTCTTTATCGGTGTGCTCCAGAACGGGCTCAACCTGATGGGGGTTCCCGCGCTCTGGCAGGGCGTGGTCACCGGCATCGTCCTGATCCTGGCGGTGTGGGTGGATCGTGTGAGGAGGCCGAGCTTGACATTGCTCGACATGACGGGTGTGTCGAAGCGATTCGGAGGTGTGCGCGCCCTCCAGTCCGTCGACCTGTCGGTCGAGGAGGGGGAGGTACGAGCCCTGGTCGGCGAGAACGGCTCCGGGAAGACGACGCTGATGCGGATCCTCGCCGGGGTGATCGCTCCCGACGAGGGGAGCGTCAGCGTGGCCGGCACCCCACTGGCCGATCTCGATGCCACGGCCCGGCTTCAAGCAGGCGTGGGCGTCGTGTTCCAAGATGCCCAGGTCTGTCCCGACCTCACCGTCGGGGAGAACATGCTGCTCGGTCGGGTTCCGGCGAGGCGGGGAATCATCCGATGGCGGGCGGTGCACGCCCAGGCTCAAGCTGTGCTCGACCGGGCGGGGCTTCCGCTCAATTCGTCGGCCCGGGTCCGCTCCATATCCCAGGATGCCCAGCACTTCACCGAGGTGGCCAGGGTCATCGCCAGAGAGTGCCGCATCCTGGTTTTCGACGAGACCACCGCGTCGCTCACCGTCGACCACGTCGACCGTCTCTTCCGCCTGATCCGTCGCAAGCGGGATGAGGGTTGCGCCGTGGTCTTCATCACCCATCGGCTGCACGAGGCCTTCGAGCTGTGCGACTCGGTCACGGTGCTGCGCGATGGCCAGGTCACCGCCACGAGACCGGCGGCCGAGCTCGACGAGGAGGACGTGATCCGCCTCATGGTGGGCCGGTCACTGGAACGGCAGTACTTCCGCCCCCCATCGGCCAAGCGGGAGGTGCTGCTGTCTGTGGGGGAGCTCGGTTCCAGATCCCTGGAGGGCGTGGATCTCGAGGTCCATGGCGGCGAGGTGGTCGGGATCGCCGGGTTGGTGGGGTCGGGGCGGTCCACCCTGCTCCGCTCCATATACGGTCTCGAGCCCCGAACCGGGAACGTGGAGATAAAGGGGGTTGCAGTCCCCGCTCAAGACCCGCGTGCATCGATCGCGGCGGGGATGGGCTTCGTTCCTGAGAATCGCCGCGCCGACGGTCTCGCCATGGAGCAGACCGTGCGGGCGAACGCGTCCATGGTCATCACCGGAAGGCGATCTCTCGTGTCCGTCGCCGACGGTCGGGCCGAGAAGGAGGTGGTCGCCCAGTTGTTCGATCGGCTGGGGTTGCGTGCCGCGGGTGCCGATGCTCCGCTGCGCACCCTCTCGGGTGGGAATCAGCAGAAGGTCGTCCTCGGTCGTTGGCTGGCGCATCGGCCACAAGTCCTCCTGCTCGATGAGCCCACTCGGGGCATCGACGTCGGTGCCAAGTCGGAGATCTACGACCTCATCCACGCCCTGAGCCAGGATGGGACCGCCATCCTGATGGTGTCGTCCGAGCTCCCCGAGCTCCTCGGCTTGTGCGACCGCATCCTCGTGCTGCGCGAAGGACGGGTGATCCGCTGGTTTGAACGTGGGGTCGACGAAGAGTCGCTCGCAACCGCAATGGCAGCTTCTCTGGCGGGATGAGCGATTGATCCATGGACACGTTGCACACACCCGATGACGCCGACCGGCTTCTTGGGGAGGACCTCGCTTCCCAAGGCGTCGAATTCGCCCTGGCCGCCTGGGTGGATGTCGCCGGGAGACCGAAGTCCAAATTCGTGCCGATCGGCCACTTGGGCTCGCTGCTCGCCGGGTCGGAGCGATACACCCCCCGCGGGATGGGGAACCTGGGGAGCATGAACGCCGCCGAGGACGAGTGCGTCGCCGTGCCGGATCGGGACACCCTCCGTGTCCTTCCCTGGGAGCCACGGGTCGCCTTCTACAACGCCGACCTCCTCTACGGAGGGCGCGAGCCATTCGCCAACTGCCCCCGCTCGATCCTCAAGTCGGCCACGGCGCGCGCCGCCGACCTCGGGCTGCGTTTCGTGCTCGGCGTGGAAACCGAGTTCTACGTATTCCGGCGGGACCAGCTGCCCGACCTCGTGCCTTTGGCCCCCTCCAGCAGGTTGTTCCCGACCCCGGCATACGACGTCGAACCCACCCTCGACAGCCTCGACTTTCTCGGTGAGGTGTCGCGCCTCATGCAGGTCTCTGATCTTGGTCTGTTCAGCTTTGATCACGAAGGAGGGGAGGGCCAGTACGAACTCGACTTCGCCCCGGCCGAGGTCCTCCAGATGTGCGACAGCCTCCTCTACCTCCGCCTGCTGCTCCGGCACGTGGCCAAAGAGCGCAATGCTTTTGTCACCTACATGCCCAAACCAGGGCGGACGATGTGGGGGTCGGGAGCACACATGAACATGAGCCTGGAGCGTCTCGACACCGGGGTCAACATCTTCCGCGGTGGCTCGGATGGGGCATGGAGCCGCGAGGCCTACGGGTTTGTCGCCGGACTGCTGCGTCACGCCGCCGCGCTGTCGGCCCTCACCTGCCCGACGGTGAACTCATACAAGCGCCTCGTCTCGCGTCTCGCCGATGGGAGCGTCTCGTGGGCTCCGGTGTGGGCGGCCTATGGCTGGAACAACCGATCCTGCATGCTGCGCCTCCCGGCGAATCGCCCCGCCATCGAGAACCGGAGCGTGGACATGGCCGCCAACATGTATGTGGCTGCGGCCTTCGCCCTCGCCGCAGGGCTCGAGGGCATCGAGCAGGGTCTCGAGCCGGGCGATCCCGTGGACGACGACACCAGTTGGTGGCACGAGGACGGTGCCCACCTCGCCCCGCGGCTGCCCCGCCACCTGCTCGAAGCGGTCGATGCCTTCGAGGCCGACCCTCTCGTCCACGACGTCCTTCCCAAGCCGTTCGTGCGTGACTACGTGTCGATGAAGCGGGCCGAGTGGGAGGAATACCACGCCGAGGTGACGGCGTGGGAGGTCGACCGCTACCTGCACAACGTGTGA
>CAVTEU010000015.1:0-76349 GCA_963733905.1 uncultured Actinomycetes bacterium
GTTGGCGTGGCCAACTTCGAGCAGGGCGCCGTGTACGGGCAAAGACTGCTCGATCTGGGGGAAAGTGAGAATGACGACTCGATACGGATCGAGGGCCACTACGTCTATGGGAGCAGCCACCAGCTTCAGCGGTGATCTCGAAACAGGTCTACCCCATCTCGACCGTGCCATCGAGCTCCACGATCCTCGTGTACACGGCTCGACTCGATTTCGGCTAGGGCCTAATACAGGCGTATCGGCTCGGGTCGCATCGGGCCTCATCCTTTGGCAATGCGGTGCTCTGGGGCGATCTTTGACCCGGCTCACCGAGGCGCTCGAGATTGCCCGGGACCTTGACCATCCCTACAGCGTCGCCTTCGCCCTCTATCACAATGGCCTTCTCGCCATGTTTAGGGGCCGTTTCGACGAATGTGCGCGAAGGCACACGAGCTCGCGGTGGTGGCGGAGGACAACGACTACCTGGTGTGGAGGACGCTCGCCAATGTCCTCGAGGGGGTATCGCTGACCGCCGTCGGCAGGGCCGATGAAGGTCTTGCGATGACCGAAACCGCGATCGACCTCTATCAGGGACTGACGACACCACCGGTGTTCTGGCCCCAATTGCTCGCGGTCAGAAGCCTGACCCATGCCTTGGCTGGTCGGCCCGAGCAGGCTCTCATCTTGATCAATGAAGCGATACAGATTGGAGCGCCCTATGGGACGGCTCCACCCGATTTCCTCGTGTTCAAGGGCGACTTCCTCCGAATGCTGTCACCACCGGATCTCTCCCAGGCCGAGGCGGCCTATGAAGAGGGGATCCAGGCCGCACGAGCCGCAGGGCTTCACCTCATCGAACTGCAGGGGCTTACCCGTCTGGTCGGTCTCCGCCGGGAGCTGGGCCGGCTCCCCGATGGCAGCGCCGAGCTCGCTGAGCTATACGCAAGCTTCACCGAGGGGCACGATGAGCACGACCTCACCTTGGCTCGGGACCTACTGAAGGTGGAGGGATCCCAATAAGCGCGACGGGCAGGTTCAGAGCCCCGTTGGTACCGTTCTGATAGTCACGCCAGGTTCTGGTCGGCAACCTCACCGGCGTCGGCGGCTTGGGCATCGGCGGCATGGGCGGCATCGGAACCGGCGAGATACTTGATCAGGTCGTTCGAGTGGGTGATCGGCAGGCGATTGCCTTCCAACTCGATCCTGGCGCCGCTCTCGGGCTGCACAAGCTCGAGCGTCCGCACGTTCACCCGACCGTGCACCTTGATCTCCAGCCCTTGGCGGGCGACCTGGAACACGAGCTTGTCTGGCACGCCCTTCCTGCCTGTTTTCGCCAATGGGAACCCGTAGATCGTCGATGCCGACGCACCGACGAGCATCTGGCTAGGCAGGCCGCTGAAAGCGGCGTGAGCCGCGCTACCTGCGACTGAGCCGAGGCCTAGTCCGATTGCGTCGCCTACGTCGCCGAAGGCGCCGCCGACCTCGCTGCCGATCATGCCGCCCGCGAACAGCGCCCCACTCTGACCTCTCGGCTGGAACTGTCCAACCTCCTCGATCCGGTCGTCGATCCCCATGTGATCGAGGGCGGTTTGGACTGCGGCGATCATGTCCTTCTCGGCCATGAACCGAACCTAGTGCTACCGGGGAGATCGCATCATCCGGATTGCTGCTCCGCGGCTTCGAGGACGGCGATGACCCATCCGTCACCGCCATTGCCGTGTCCGCGTTTCCGTAGGGCACGAAGAGCAGGTAGGGATCCTTCGAAGCCCGCCACGACGTGGAAGCGTCCGCTGGCAGTGCGATGGACGCCTAGATTTCAGCGGGTTAGGAGGGGCGTTGAACACTCGTCTCTTGGCGTTGATGATGGCGCTCGCTGTGCTGGTGACGGTGACACCGCAGCGGGCAGCCGCACCCGATGACGAGCCCGTTTACCAGGAAGAGGATCGAGATCGGTTCGGTCCTCCGGACATGGTTCCCCAGAACTTCCTGCCCGAGAACAGTCGGGTTACTGAGACGATTGGCTCCAAACCGAACCTGTTCCTGTCGTTCGACGATGGAAACTCGAGCCTCACGCCGGTATTGCTCGATGTGCTCGCCAACTATCCGGAGGTGGGGGTCACCTTCTTCGTGAATTGCAAGGAACCGATCTCCGGGGTGATGCAGCGGGTCATCGACGAAGGACACGCCATCGGGAACCACACCTGCCACCACTTGTTGATGACAGGGATGAGCTCGTCAGAACGATGGAGCCAGTTCGAACAACTCAACCAGTTCATCAACGACCGGCTGGACCCCGATATGAACGTCGGGTGCTACAGACCGCCGTTCGGCGCTACCGACGACTCGGTCCGGGCCGACGCCGCCGCCGTTGGCCTGCGTGAATGGACGTGGAGCATCGATCCATACGACTGGCAACTACCGGGGGTGGCGTCGATCCTCGCCGATCTCGAGAAGATGGGGGCCGGGGACATCATCATCCTGCACAATTCCGAGGGGAAGTCGCAGACGATCGAGGCGGTCAAGCTGTTCCTCGCGGAGCATTACGACGACTACCTGTTCCGAGCCCTTCCCCAGTGCGGGGTATCGCCGATGCCCCCGGGGCCATTCGCCGACGTTCCCAGCAGCGGCACGTTCACCGAGGACATCGCCTGGGTCAAGGAGCAGGGCATCGCCCTCGGCTGCAACCTCGAAGGCACGCTGTTCTGTCCCGATGACCTGGTCATCCGGGGCCAGATGGCCAGCTTCCTGAGCCGCGCTCTCGAGCTCCCAAAGGCCGGCCGCGACTACTTCAAGGACGATGGGCAAAACACCCACGAGGACAACATCGACCGGTTGGCCGAGGCCGGCATCAGCAACGGCTGTGGCGACCGGATCTTTTGTCCCGACGACTATGTCAGCCGCGGTCAGACGGCGACGTTTCTCGTAAGGGCGCTCGAGCTCGAGCCGATCCCGGGAGACGTGTTCAGCGACGTTTCGGGGCCCCACGAGCCCAACATCAACGCCCTCGCTGCCGCCGGGATTACCAATGGTTGCGACGAAACGAGGTTCTGCCCGAAACAGCCTGTGACCCGGGAAGAAGTGGCCGCCTTCATGCACCGGGCGTTCGGTTAGAACCTGGTCGGGGTGTTATTCGACGCTATGCGCCGGCGTGGCACAATGTTCGCCGCCCATCGCCCCGCGCTGTCGGGCGGTAAGTCCAAGGAGATTCGTTGCAGGCCCAGATCGGGGTGCAGCTCTACACGCTGCGAGACATGGCGACACGGGATCCGGAGGGGATGCTGGCGCGGCTTGGGACGATCGGGTTCGTCGCCGTCGAGTCGGCCGGTCTGTTTGGTCGTCGACCGGAGGCGGTGGCCACAATGCTGGCCGACTCAGGCTTACGCCTGTGCAGCGCTCACGTCGGGTTCAGGGACGACGACACATACGAAGCCGATCTCGAGGCCCACCAGAGGGCGGGTGCCACCACCTTCATAATCCCGGCGCTGCCCCCGGAAGGCTTCGTCGATCTGGACGCGGTCCGGCGCACAGCCGAGACAATCAACCAGGCGAACCAGCGGGTCAGGACAATGGGAGGAGAGCTCGGCTACCACAACCATCACTGGGAGATGACACCGATCGACGGACGGCCAGCGCTGCTCCACCTCGTCGAGCACCTCGACCCGACCGTCCTGTGCGAGGTGGATGTGTACTGGGCCCGCGTCGGGGGCGTCGACCCGACTCGGCTCGTCGCCGACCTTGGTGACCGGGTCCGATTGCTCCACGTCAAAGACGGTCCCGCCGACCATCCGGAGAGCGCCATGGTTGCGGTCGGGGATGGTGCTCTCGACATGCCGCCGATCCTCGCCGCCAATCCGGCGGTGGCATGGCACATCGTCGAGCTCGATCGTTGTGACACCGACATGTTCGAGGCTGTTGAACGGAGCTACCACTTCCTGGTGGACCGGGGCTTGTCTCAAGCACGCCAATGAAACGCGTCGGGATAATCGGATGTGGCGTCATCGCGCCGACATACGCCACGACCCTGAACGAGATCGACTTCATCGATTTGGTGGCCTGTTCGGACAGCGTGCCGGATCGAGCCACCCAGCTGGCGACGACCATGACATTCCCCGGGTAGCTCCGCTCGACGTGCTCCTTGCCGATGCCGAGATCGACGCGGTGATCAACCTGACCCCTCCCAAGGCACACGGTGCCGTGACCGGGGCGGCGCTGGGCGGGAAAGGCGGTCTTCAGCGAGAAGCCGCTCGGTCGAGTTCACCGAGGGCAAGGCGCTGGTGGATGCCGCGGGAGAGGGCTGCGGCTCGGTTGCGCCCCGGACACGTTCCTCGGCCCCGGCCTGCAGACGGGCCGCGAATCGTCGAACGGGGTCTGATCGGGGAGCCGGTGGCGGCAAACGGCTTCATGCTCGGGCCGGGTCCCGAGCACTGGCATCCTGACCCGAGAGCTTCTATCATGGGCGCCGGACCTCTCCGACATAGGTCCCTACTACCTCACCGCCCTCGTCCAACTGCTCGGGCCCGCACGACGGGTGAGCGCTGCGGCGCGGATCACCCGGGCGGAGCGACCGATCCTGTCGGAGCCGCACCGCGGCGAAATGATCCGGGTCGAGACACCCACCCACGTCAGCACCATTGTTGAGTTCGCATCGGGTCCGATCGCCACCATCGTCACCAGCTTCGATGTGGCGGCGACCCAATACCGCAATCTCGAGATCTACGGCACCGAGGCGACGCTGGCTTTGCCCGACCCCAATACTTTCGGCGGCCCGGTGCGGATACGGGCAGTCGGGTCGAAGCGGTGGCGGGAACTCCCTCTGCGGTCGACGCATTTGCCGTTGCGCCGGGGGATCGGGGCGGCGGACATGCTGTGGGCGATGGGCAGCGGACGAGCGCACCGAGCTTCCGATGTGCTGGCGCTGCATGTCCTGGAAATCATGACGGCATCGATCGAGTCTGCCGAGACCGGGCAAAGTGTCGAGCTCACTACCAGCTGTTCCCCCGCTCCGCTCCTGCCTCTCGGTCTCGCGCAGCACACCTTCGACGATTGACGGATTCGGCGCACTACGCCTTGCGCAGGGTGACCAGCAAGAGCTGGCTCCATGGCGGCGGACGTGGTCCCGTCTCGAGGAGGCGCTTGCCCGCTGAACGGAAATAGGTCGGGCGACCCATCTCGGGGGGATTCGCCGGAGGTCGATGATCATCGTCCGCGGGCTATCGAGCGCGCCTGGGTGCTTCCGCGATCTGCCACAAGTGTCGACCTGAGGGAAGGAATCGATGATGTCGAAATGGAGAAGGCTGGTGGGCGCGGTGTCGCTGGGAGTCCTGCTCCTGCCGACGGCCGCCGCTTCCGCTGATGAGACCCCCGGCGATCTTTGGGGCGACGAGAGCGATGTGGTCATCGACCTGGTCGAAGGTGAGGACACACCGACCGGCGGTGTAGTCACCGAGGGGGCACAGTACGGGTGGGAGCCGCTCGGCATCGTCGCCGGAGGATCACAGATTCGGCGTCACTCGCTTGGCCGCGACGTATGGGAGGTGTGGGTGTGCAACACCGGTCCCACCTCCTACTCCTACAGCCCGGAGACCCTCAAGAAGAAGCTCAACTCCCGCGTCGGGCCGTATTACGACTGGCAGTCGGAGGGCAAGTACGACATCGCCTTCGTCGAGGGCGGCATCGTCAACGGCACACAGGACGGGGATCCATACGGCGACATGAGTGTCTGCCTCAACAAGGTCGCCAACCGCAGCGAAGGGAACCGGAACGGTGTCGTCCTGGTCCTCGACGACGTGCTGTCGTTCGCCGAGGGCTTCGCCGGGTTGGCCGGGCCTGGAAGTGTCTGCCTCGCTGGGAGCGCCTGCAACGAAGTGCCCGACACCTTCCCGGGCAACAGCCGTTATGCCCTTCTCGGCGCCGAGACCTTCACCTCGGCTACCCCATTTGGCGAGGCCCTTACGTCGGTCGCAGCCCACGAAATGGGTCACGCCATCCACTTCCCCCATTCCTCTTCGGGGATCAGCGGAGACACCTACGACAACCCGATCGATCTGATGAGCGGCAACAGCGAGACGTTTGACGGCCAGCCGGGCTACACCGAGGCAGACCCTTACGGGACGCTTGGCTTCAACCGCTACGCAGCGGGGTGGATCCCATCGGGCGACGTGGTGGTGTTCGAAAGCGGTGCGAAGACAGTCAAGCTGGTCAAGCCGAACTATGCCGGCAAGCAGCTCGTGGTCATCCCCTTGGCCAAGGGGCGCTACATCACGATCGACGCCCGGCTCAATGACACCCACGACCCGATCCCCAGCTCGGTCGAGGGGGCCGCGGTGCACATTGTCGACCAGCGTCCCAACTGCCCCGAGGCCGACGCCTACGGACTCACGGCTTGCTTCGGCATCCTGCGAACCCATCTCCAGAAGCCGGCCAACCCATATGGGGCGCAACATGTGCTCAAGAAGGGTCAGGAGCGCAACGTCGGCGGTTATGTCGTCGAAGTGTTGGGCAAAGGCGCCAACTGGGTGAAGGTGAAGGTCACAGAGGTCTAGCCGAGGCGAACGGCCTCACCGCATCTCGCGAGCGCCCCAGCCACCGCGCAGGGCGCTCTCGAGTGCGGAATTGGTCCCTTTGTTCCTGATCGACGTGAGAGCTTCGGAGAAGGCTGCTCATGAGGCGTCGATTCCCTGCCAGATTGACGTCGAACACCTTGCGGAGTTCGAGAAACCGGGCCGGGTCCGAGAGCGAAACCCGAGCGTGTTGGCGTGCCGTCTCGAGATGGGGATCCTCGGCAGGCTCGATCGCCGATCCATCATCAGCGACGCCGACGAGGTACTGGCACCAGCCGGCGAGGGCGAGAGCACTCAGACCGATGGGGCCGCCATTACGAAGCTGGGCGCGGATCGTTGGCAGCACGAACTTGGGGAGCTTGGCGGAGCCGTCGCGGCACAACCGAGGGATCTGATCGGCTATCGCCGGGTTCGAGAAGCGTCCAATGATCGTCGTCTTGTAGTCCTCGATATCGATTCCGGGCACTATCGGGAGCGCCGGGCCTGCCTCATGGTCGAGGAACGCCCTGACAAAGCGACGGAGGAGCGGGTCCGCCATGGCGGTGTGCACCTCGTCGAACCCGCGCAGTGCCGCCAAATAGGCGAGCACGGAGTGTGCTGCGTTGAGGAGGCGGAGCTTCATCTGCTCGTAGGGCTCGACGTCCGTGGTCACCACGACGTCCAAGTCCTCCAGCGGCGGCCGTCCTGCCGCAAAGGTGTCTTCGATCACCCATTGACGAAAAGGCTCGGCCACCACCGGCCAAGCGTCGATGACACCGGTCTCGGTGAGCAGCCATTCGCGGTCGGCGTCGGTCGTGACCGGAGTGATCCGGTCGACCATGCTGTTGGGGAAGCCGACCTCCCGCTCGACCCACGCCGCCAGAGCGGGATCGACGCTCTCTGCCTCACCCAGGGTGGCAGTCCGGGACACGTCTCCGTTGGAGACGATGTTGTCGCAACTGACGACGCTCAGCGGACCCGCGTTCGCGCGTCCGACGGAGGGCCAGGCCGGCGGCCAGGATCCCAAAGGCCGAAGCCTGCCCCGCCATGGGTGACTCGGGGTCGTACCGACCCTCCTCTATTGGATAGCCGCTCTCGGTGACGGTCAGCGACACGATCTTGGTGTCTGGATCCGAAATCCGCTCCACCAGTCGTGTGGGGATGGGGTGAGCGTGGATGTAGTCGACGATGCCGCCGACGATGCGCACCTGCGTGACATCGGGGCCGCGCAGGATGAGGCTGTACAAGCATTGCTGGCCTCCGAGCGCCGACGCCATGGCGGCATCGCCGGGCAGCACTCCGCTTCCGATGATCGACCAGTCCCGGTGGCCGGCCCGGCACAGGTCATCGACATACGAGCCGAGATGGGAGCGGTGGAAGCCACCCACACCGATGTGGACGATGCTTCGTCGCAACCCGGAACGGTCGTAGTTCGGGACGGCCACCCGATCGGAGATGTCCGGCAGAACTTCTGGCCGGAGCAGAACACCGGGTTGCACGATGGGGCTCAGTCAGACGGGTAGGTCAGCCGGGCCCAGCCGATCCGACTATCGGCCATGCCGTAGAAGACGTCGGCCCGACCCTCGCCCCGGTCGTCGATCCCGGTGGGGAACACGACATTGGGCACGATCCCCTCCTGCTCCTCGGTCGTCTCCGCCTCGAGCAGAGGCTCGGTCGAGCGGTAGAGGAGCCTGGTGACGTCCTCGGTGTCGTGAACCATCACCCCTGCGGCGTAATGGAGCCGTTGTTGCAGGTCCTTGCCCGGTTCGTAGATGCCGGTGACGCCGTGGTACAGCGTTAGCCAGCCGCCGGGGGTGCGGATCGGCGGGGTACCGCCGCCGATCTTGATCAACTCCCATGGCTGCTCGCTGGTGGCCACCTGTCGGTGTTGGCCCACCCTGACCAGTTTGGCGACGTCCCCGCCGACACGTTCGGCGTCGGCGAAGGACACCCAGATGCCGGGCCGGGGGTCAGCGACCCCGGTGGGCGGGGCCGAGTAACCGAGCAGGCTGAACTCGGACAGATCCCAGTCCGGTCGGTGGATGACGGCGTAGGCAGTGGATCCGTCTGGCGCAGCGACCGGCTCGGGAAACCACATGGCGTCCTTGTTGGGGTAGAGACCGATATCGGTCCCCAAAGCCGGCTCGTAATCGAAGCGGAGCGGCCCGAGACGCTCCCAATGCTCCAGATCGGCAGAGATCGCCAGGCCGATTCGGGGACCGAGCGGCCCGTAGGCGGTGTAAGTCATCACATACCGTTCGAGGGTGGGGATCCAGGTGATCCGAGGGTCCTCGACCCCCGCGGTCCGCGAGTTGATCTCCCAGACCTCGGTGGGCTCGAGCACGATGCTGGGCGGATCCGACCCCACGGGGTCACCCGAGGCATCGAAGCGGACCCTGGCGCGCCCAATCCGGGAGAAGTTCTGCTCGGCGACGAGGCGCGGGAACAACCAGAGGTCGCCTTGGCGATCTCGGGCGGCAGCCGGGTTGAGGACGCCCCATTGCTGGACGGGGTCGTCGGCGACCGGGTGCATCAATACGCTCCGCCGCTCCAGCCGGTATCCCGGGTCATGAGCGCCTTGCCCGGCGGCGGCCGGCGTGGTCAACCCTTGACGCCCGCTCCCAGGTCCGACGCCTGGAAGTACCGCTGGAACACCAGGAAGAGGACGACCACCGGGATGGCCAGCACGGTCGCTCCCGCCAGGATGGCTCCGACCGGGTTGGCGGTGCTGCCGGCCACCGTAGAGATGAAGTTGGCCAGCGCCACCGCCAGAGGCTGCAGGTTCGCCTGCTTGGTGATGAGGAACGGCCAGAGGAACTCGTTCCATGGCCCGATGAAGGTGACGAGAACGGCGGTGAGGATCGCAGGTCGGGCGATGGGCACCGCCACCCGCAGCAGGATGCGCAGCTCGCCCGCCCCATCGACACGGGCGGCGTCGAACAGGCTCTGGGGGACAGCCAAGAAGAACTGGCGGAAGATGAAAACCGCCGTGGCGTTCACCGCGAAGGGGAGGATCATCCCCAGGAAGGTGTCGGCGAGTCCAAAGGCGCGCACGATCATCACGAACAAGGGGATCATGAGGAGCTGGAAGGGGAGTATCAGGCTGAGAAGGACGATCCCGAAGACCACCCCGCGCCCACGGAAGTTCAGGACGGCGAGGGCATAGCCGGCGAGCATCCCGAGAACGAGGGTGGAAACGATGACCCCGAGGGTGAAGATCAGCGAGTTCCTCAGTGTCACCAACAGATTGAGGCGTTCGTTTATGGCGATGAAGTTGTCGACGGTGAGAGTGCTCGGATCGGGAAAGGCACCGGCGACGGTGGGGTCTGGTTGGGCCTGAAATGCACCGACCACCATGTACCAGAAGGGGAATAGAAAGACGAGTGCCCCGATGAGGAGCAATATGAGGCTGACGACACGGCCGACGGTGAATCGTTTTCCGGGGGCGCCGGTCGTTGTCTCACGGCTGCCGCCCTCGGCGACCTCGGTTCGAGTGTCGGCAAGGTCGTGGGTGGAGTCGGCCATCACTCCCGCCCCTGCACTCTGTAGATGATGGCCGAAACGGTCATGACCAACGCGGCGAGCATCACACCGATAGCGGCACCGATGCCGGCGTTCCCCTGTTCGATCCCCTTTTGGTACATGAGCAGCACGGGTGACATCGATGCGCCGTTCGGTCCGCCGCCACCGGTGAGCAGGTAGGGCTCGGTGAAGAAGTTGGCCCCCACGATGAACGCCAGCATCACCACCAATGTCGTCGTCTGCCGGACACCGGGGATTGTCACCGAGCGGAACTTGTGGAGCGTCCCGGCCCCGTCGATCTCGGCGGCCTCGTACAGCTCGTGGGGGATGTTCTGCATCGCGGCCAGGTAGAGGAGGACGTAGAAGCCGAGCTGTTTCCAGGTTGCGAAGAGAGCGATGATGGGCATCGCCCAGAACCGGTTGACCAGCCACGACGGATCCGGAGCCAGCGGTCCCAAAACCTGGTTCACCAGCCCGGTCCTCGAGAACATGTACAGCCACACCGCGATAAGCGCCACGCTCGCCGCCACGTACGGAACGAAGTAGGCCGCCCTGAAGAAGGCGCGCAGTGGCAGGGCCTGGTTCAGCGCCGCGGCGAGAACCAGGCCCAGGAGCACCGTCAGCGGGACGTTGATCACCACGAAAATGACCACGTTGAGCGCGGCTCGCTGCGCCACTGGGTCGGCGAGCACGGTGGTGAAGTTCTCGAAACCGACAAAGGGCCGGTCGACCACGGCCCCCGGTGCGGCAAAGAAGTAGTCGTGGAACGAGATGTAGACCGCGAATACGAGCGGGAAGGCGAACAGGGCCAGCCAGAAGAGGAAGTAGGGGCCGGCGAAGGCATACCCGATGGGATGCTCGCCAAAGATCCTCTTCCTCAACGGCTGCCGGTTGGCGACCGCCGCCAACGCCGCAGTCGTGGTCTGTTGGCTCATTCGCTCGCGAGTTGGGTGATGCTGTCGGCCGCCTGCTGGAAGGCGGCGTCGATCTCTTCCTCACCGAATATCACCGATGCCGACCAGGCATCGCGGAACGTCTGCCACACCTCGACCGAGTTGGGGACCGAGGGGACCTCGATGACCCGCTCCACCTGTTCGGCGAAGGGTAGGAATCCGGGGTTCTCCTCGAAAAAGTCGGCATAGAGGTCGGTGATACCGGGCCGGAAAGGCATCTGCCCCGTGATCTCGAGCAATTGCCTATCGGCCTCCTCACTCATGGTGAACTTGAGGAACTCCCAAGCGGTGCCCCGGTTCTCACAACTGGTGTACAGCCCAACCGACTTTCCATCGGCGAAGGTAGACAGGTCTTCGGCGGCGGTCCCCCCCGATGTCGGCGGCGGGGCTACCGCCCATTCCACGTCGGTGTACACCGCCACCGCCCACGGGCCGGCGGAGTTCATCGCAGAGATCCCATCGGCGAAGGCATCGCCTTGGTACTCCTCCTGGGGGACGAGTCCATCGGCATACAGCTGTCGCCACACCTCGGCGATCGCCTTGCCCTCATCGGTGTTGAACTGTGCTTCTCCGTCAGCCACCAGCGGTTGTCCGGTCTCGGCGGCGAACCATGGGTAGAAGTCGAACCACGACTGGAAGAACTGCGATGTCGGCGACGGGTAGATGGCGGCTTCGGCGACGCCGGAATCGACGAGGGTCGCCGCGGTCGCGGCGAAGTCCTCGTACGTGGCGAGGGGTGGGTTCTCCGAGTCGAGGCCTGCCTCTTCGAACATCGCCGTGTTGTAGAGGATCATCACCGGGTTGTTCTTCCACGGCATCTGGTAGTAATTGCCATCTGGCGACTGATACTGGGCGGCGGCCTCACCACTGCGTTCCTCGATGAACGACGCACCATCCGCAAACTCATTCAGTGCCACCAGACCCTGCTGCTGCACGAAGGCGGGCACAGCCGCAGGTGCGGTGTTGTAGATCAGGCACGGGGTGTTGCCGGCGGTGATGGAGGCGGCGATGACCGCCTCCGAGGTCTCACCCGCCGGGATCTCCTGGGCGGTGACCTCTTCGTCCGGATGATCTGCGTTCCAGGCATCGATCTGGGCCGTTGCCCACTCGATCTCCTGGGCGTTGTTCGAATACCAGATGGTGATGGGGCCGGTGGCCTCGCCCCCGGCGCCTGCTGTCGTGGCGGTGTCGCCCCCGGTGCCTCCCGTCGTGGTGGCGGTGCCGCCGTCGTCACCACAGGCGGCGATGATGACCATAAAAACGGTGACGATCAACGCGATGGTGCGGGCTCGGGTCATGGCCTTTCCCCTTCTGTTTGGCCCGCTGTCGGGCTTTGTGTCACTGGAAGTTGGGCTGCTGGGTGTACTCGATGCAGAACTTTGATCCCTCGTTATGGTCGGTGAACGGTCGAGTCGCTGAGGAAAAAGGGGTTCCCATGAACCGTACTCGTCGAGCCGTTGCCATAGTCCTCGGCTTCCTCCTGATGGCTGGCTTGTCGCCTGCCACAGCTGTGGCGCAGCAGGAACCGCTCACCAACCTCGATCACCTCGACTTCCTCGGCGACACCGTTTTACCCCCGGAGCAAGAAGGTCACACCACCTACCTCTTGGACGCCGATAACCCGATCGGTGTGCTCTGGACCTACGCCGAGCCTGGCCCCGGCGGTGTGTACCGGCGGCTCGGGGGTGGGGTTTACGATCCCGAGACCGACACCTACGGCCAGGGCGCCTACAACGCAGACGACATCTCGCGGGCCGCAGTGGTGTATCTGCGGCATTGGACTCAGTTCGGCGACGACCACAGCCGCACCCACGCCTACGAGTTGCTCCGCGGGCTCACCTATCTGCAGACGGTGAGCGGAGAGAACCAGGGCAACGTGGTGCTCTGGATGCAGCCCGACGGCACTCTCAACCCGAGCGCCGACCCTCCAGAGCTTCCCGACCCCTCCGACTCGGGAGCCTCTTACTGGCTGGCACGCACCATCTGGGCGTTAGGGGAGGGATATCGAGCCTTCCGTGACGCTGACCCCGCCTTTGCAGAGTTTCTACAGGCAGCGGCTCGAACTCGCCATCGGCGCCGTCGACCGCCAGGTCCTCACCCCTAACTACGGCGAGATGCAGACAGTCGACGGGTTGCAGTGGCCCTCGTGGCTGATCGTCGACGGCGCCGACGCTTCCTCGGAGGCGGTCTACGGCCTCTCCGCCTATCAGGACGCCGGTGGCAGTCCAGCTGGACTTCTCGCCCTGCAGCGGTTGGGTCAGGGCCTTTCACTGATGCAACTCGGGTCGGATGGTGTCTGGCCCTACCGGGCGATCATGCCCTGGGCTCAATCGCGTTCGGTGTGGCACGCCTGGGGCGATCAGATGTCCGGCGCACTGGCGACCGCCGGTGCCACCGTGGGAGATGACAGGTGGGTCGGGGTAGCGGTGCGCGAGGCGGGCAGTTTCACTCCTCACCTCCTGATCCAAAGCGGCCCAGAGAACGGCTGGCTGCCGGCACCGGCCGACCGCACCCAGATTGCCTACGGTGCCGACGCCACGCTGCAGAACCTGGTCCGAACCGGTGAGGCGAGCGGACGGAGCGGGTTCCTGGACCTGGCTGGGATCGCCGCCGCATGGTTCTTTGGCAACAACCCGGCGGGCGAACCGATGTATGACCCCGAGACCGGCCGCACCTACGACGGCATCAACCCCGACGGGGTGATCAACCGAAACTCGGGCGCCGAATCCACCATCCACGGTCTCCTCTCCATGTTGCTGCTGGACGAACATCCCGACATTGCTGCCCGGGCCCTCGTCGCCGGGCGCGAGGCCCAAGTCACCTGGAAACTGGTCGAGGCCGAGGCGGGTGATCTGTCCGGCGCCGCCGAGGTCGTGACGCCACCATCCGCCTGGACCGGGGAGAGCTTGTGGTCGGGCGGCGCCTACGTATCGCTCGCCTCCGGTGGGTCGGTCGATGTGGCGGTCGACCTATCCACCCGCGATCGGTACTGGGCCTTCGGGGTCTCCGAGCGCCAGCAGATCCCGCTCCGGGCTGTGGAGATCGTGTACGAGCTGGATGGCGTCGCCGCCGGGCATCAGCCACAGGGCGGCGCCGGTCCTCAGGGCATCACCCCTACTCCTGGTTACCTTGGAGTCGGACAGTCCCGAAGCAGGACCTTTGTGGACTCCGGGTCCAGTGTGGTGAGTGCCGCTTTTGCCGGGAATGGTGGCGAGGCGCGGTTGGATGCGGTGCTTCTCCAGCCAGAGATCGAGTGGCTGGTTCTCGGCGGGGACGGCGAGCACCAGGGAGTCTTGCGCAGCTTCAGCGACCGACTCCGACACCAACGACTGGAGATGGGAGATGGCGGCCGGCCCGAAGCACGCGCCTACAACGATCTGGGCGTCCTGGTGCGCACCGTTCGTGGTCGTGCCGGCGTCGTGACAGCCCCGATTGTTCCCGGAGGCTTCACTGTGGTCACATCGGGGTCCTGACCCGGGTCGACCCGATGATTTTGTTCGGTCGGGGCCGTCTGATCGGATGACGTGAGCATCGATCCCCGCGACGGAGGAGAACCATGAGGAAGATCAAGGCGGGTCTTTTCATCTCGCTCGATGGAGTGGTTGAAGCACCCGATCAGTGGCACTTCCCCTACTACAACGACGAGATGGGCAAGGCCGTGGATGCCACGCTCGGCAAGGGCGACACGATGTTGTTCGGGCGCAAGACCTACGACAGCTTCGCTGGGGCGTGGCCCGGGCGCGAGACCGCCGGCGAGGAGGACGCCCATTTCGCCAAGGTGCTCGGAGACATCCGCAAGATCGTGGCATCGAACCAGAAACTCGAGTTCACCTGGCGTAACTCGGAGCAGCTCGAAGGCGACCTTGTCGAGTTCGTCACTGCCCTGAAGAACGAACCGGGTGGCGACATCACCATGAGCGGCTCGGTCTCGGTGGTCCGCCAACTGCTCGCCGCCGGTCTCCTCGACGAGCTTCACCTGTTGGTACACCCCATCGCGGTCCGCAACGGCATGAGGCTGTTCGAAGAGGGCGAGACCCCGATCCCGTTGAAGCTGATCTCGTCCGAGGCGTTCGGGACCGGCGTTCTCAACCTCGTCTATGCACCCGACGAATCGCCGCCGGAGGGCACATACGAGGATGCCAAGGCCCAGCTTCCCCAGGTCGAGGAATCGGAGCACTCGTGACGGTTCCCAAGACCCACACCCTCGACGTGCCCGGTCGCCGTGTTGACCTACGACGTACGCGACGCCGAGACCGAGGGCTCGGCGCCAGTCCTGTTCATGTTCGCGTCACCGATGGGTGCCGGCGGTTTCCCGACGCTGGCCGGGCGCTTCACCGACCGGACGTGGTCACATATGACCCTCGGGGCCTAAGGAGCTGGCGCGCCGCCGACCATTCGGGACAGGAGATCTCCCCACCACAGGCCGAGGATGGCGAAAGCGACCTCACTCGGCTCGAGCCCCGTACGAAGGTGGCTGACCGTCACCCGGGTCGCGGCGGCTTCCGGCTCGAACCGGATCTCGACGGTATCGCCCGGTTGGGCGTGTGGTCCATCCCAGGCGAGTTCGATCCGGTCTGGCTCCTCGATCGCTGAGATCGTGGCCAGCACCTTGACCCCATCGCTCGTCGCCTCGACCAGTCGGTCGCCCTCGAAGCGGATGATCGCATCAGGAGTTCGGTCGCGCACCCACCAGCGGTCGATACCCTCGACGAACAGCGTGTAGGCACGCTCAACCGGCACTGGCACCAGACAGGTGACGTTGACCGCTCCCTCAGCCATCGGCCACCTCGGCGGCGTGCTTGGCGTACGCGGCGAGTTGTTCGCTCCAGAAGCGGGTCACCTCGTCCGACCATTCGCCGAGTTGCCGGAGGGGCTCCGGCCGGATGGTGTAGATGTGACGGCGGGTGTCCGCCGAGTCGAGGGCGACCTCGACCAGACCGGCCTGGCGCAGTGACCTGAGGTGTCCGGTTAGCGCAGCCCGGCTCACCCCGATTCGGGTGGCGATCTCGCTCGGGGTCAACGGACCATCCGCCAGCACTTCCATGGCCTCCCGCCTTGTGGCGTCGGCCAAAGCGACGAGGGTTGCGTCGATCGCGGCGGAGGTCATGTCTCGGAGGCGAAGTACCAGCGATGACCCTCGGGGTCGACCGCCCGGTAGGTGCGATATCCGTAGTCCTGGTCGGTCGGTTCGCCGAGCACGATGGCCCCTGCCGCTCGCGCCCGCTCGTAGTGGGCGTCGATGTCATCGATCTGGCACCACACCTGGCTGTGGACGCCCCCCAACTCGTGCGGGGTGGAGAAGCCCCCATCCCGCCACACCGATGACAGCGCGATCACCGCGCCGTCCAGAGCCAATTCGCAGTGGGCGACGGTGCCGTCGTCTCCGTCCATTCGAAACGTCTCCTCGAAACCGAAGGCGTCGCGCAGAAAATCGATCGCTGCGGGCGCATCGGCGTAGTCCAACATCGGCATCAACTGGGCCATGGCTCACTCACTTCATTCGCTCGCTGTACTCAGTACCTGTGGACATTAATCAACAAGCCGGTTGATAGTCAAGCCTACCCTTGAAGATCTCAGTGCCAGTCGGCCATGTGATCCGCTTGGGTGGGTAGGTAGGAGCCCGGACCGAAGTGCTCGTCGTAGAACTCGAGGTCGAGGTGGTGCGCTTGCAGATAGGTGAGGCAGAACAGGCTGGGCACGGTCCCCGGGAACTTGCCATAGCGGTCGAGGATGTACTGCGCCTGGAGGGCGACACACGCCTTGAACTCGTCGGAGTGGACCTGAGCGGCACCCCGCACCCGGGCGCTCTCCTTCCAGGCACCGGGGGTGCCGGGGTGGAATGGGCCACCCGGACCAAACTTCCTCTGGGCGAACGCCTCCACCGCAGTTGCCATGTCCGGATAGTGCGGCGGGCAGTAGGCGGCAAAGATCCCGTCCTGACCCGTCGGGTTGGGGAGCGCCCAGCGCTCGTCGGTGTCATAACGGAAGCCAAGACCGGGGACCGCCGTGTCACCGCTCGCCCCGAGCACGGTGTAACGATCGATCCCATCGAACATCCACCCGCCCAGCCCCATCGCCTGGAGCATCAGCATCCCGGCGTAGCACGAGGTGGTTAGCTCGGCGGTGGCCTCGGTGAGGGCGTACTGCTCGAGAAAGGACAGGGGGAAGGGCGCGTCGATGTCGACCAGATTGCGGAACTGCTCCATCCCCGGGACGGAATCCCCGCTGACATCGTCGGTCATCGAATAACCGTTCTGGGTGATGAAGCAGAGGATTGCGATCATCGTTTGGGCAATGTCCGCCACTGGTATCAACAGGAGGCTGCCCGGGCGGTTGACACACCAGGTGTTGTGTCCCTCCATGTAGGGCTCCTCGGGCGGGATGTTGAGCCGTCCGTCGGCGAGTTTGCGGATCCTCGACCGGTGAGCCTTGATGACCTGCTCGATGTCGACGGGGTCGCCCGGACCCCGTTCGACGAGCTTGGGAGCGTCGCGGGTCTCGAATAGATAGACGCCTTCGTCGTCGGTGAAGAACACCTCAGAGGTGTGGAACCCCGCCGCCGAGGGGAAGGTGCGTCCACCGGCGGCACCGGAGTAGTTGGCCAGATTTGGGGCGTATGTGGCGTTGCGGGTGATGGCGTAATGCCACCCGGTGTTACCCGCCGCCGAGGTGAGAACGAGCATCTTCTCCAGATCGGCCAACGGGAGCGGCGGATGTGCCGACTTGTGAGCCAGCGGACCGTCGGGGATCTCTGAGCCGAGGGAGAAGCGACGCGCCCGCCGGCCGTGGATCGCCTCGATCAGGGGGAAGGTCATCGCCTTCTCCAACCCTCTCGGCCCTGCCATGGTCGGTCTCCTTTCGACGACGGGGAGAACCTACGCCCGGCCGCTCGAAGGGGGCCCGGGTACGATCGAGGGATGGGTGATGCCCGCATCCGGCCGCGACTTGTGGTCTCCGACGCCTCCGGAGCGATCGATTGGTATGTCCAGGCGCTTGCCGCACGGGAGGTAGCCCGTTTCGAAGGACCAGACGGAAAGGTGGTCCATGCCGAGCTCGAGGTCGGGTCGGCGGGGTTCACCTTGAAGGATGAGGACGAGGTCGACCGCTCACCCCACGCGGGAGGCGGTGCCGCCCTTCTCGACCTCGAGGTCGACGACGTCGACGCCCTGGCCGAGCGGATGCTCGCCGGCGGCGCCACCGTGGTGTTCCCGGTCGAGGATCGCGATTACGGGCGGAGCGGACGGCTGGTCGATCCCTTTGGGCACGCCTGGATCATCACCGCAATGAGCTTTTCCGCCGGTTGAACCCAGAACCAAGCGCCTCTCCGGTTCGTATTCATAGATGCCCAATAAGCGGGGGGTTTGTGATGTGGCGTCGGTGGTTGGCGGTGTCGGTTGTGGTGGTGTTGGTGGCTGGGGGTACGGCGGCGGTGGCTCAGCTGCCGCCGGGGGGCACGTTCACCGATGATGACGGGAATGAGCATGAGGGGTTCATCGAGGCGATCGCCGCCGCGGGGATAACGCTTGGTTGCAACCCGGAGGGGACGTTGTACTGCCCGGCTGAGCCGGTGCGGCGCGATCAGATGGCTTCGTTCATCGCCCGTGGGTTCGAGTTGCCTGCGGCGGGGGAGGACTTCTTCCCCGACGATGAGGGCAACACCCATGAGGACAACATCAATCGGGTGGCGGCGGCGGGGATCACGCTCGGGTTCGATGACGGGACGTTTGGTCCGGCTCTTCTGGTGTCGCGGGCGCAGATGGCTTCGTTCCTGGCCCGGGCGATGGGGTTGGATCCGGTGCCGGGCGACCGGTTCGATGATGTGTCCGGGGAGCATGAGGGGAACATCAACGCCATCGCCGAGGAGGGGGTGACGTTGGGTTGTGACCAGGCGGGGACTCTGTTCTGTCCCGATGAGTCGGTGCGCCGCGACCAGATGGCGTCGTTCCTCGGTCGGGCCCTCGGTCTCGAACCCACCCCACCACCACCGGGGACATCGAGCACGAGCTCGTCGAGCACCAGTTCCTCCAGCTCTTCGTCGAGTAGCTCCTCCTCGAGCAGCTCTTCGTCGAGCAGCACGTCCTCCAGCAGCACCAGCACGACGATGGACGACGACGAGGTGGTGATCTCGATCACCGGCATCAACAACTTCGGAGACACGACGGTCTCGGTGGGCACCGAGGTGATCTGGGAGAACAACGACAACACGAACCACTCGAGTACGTCGGGAACCCCTCCGACTGGAAACGGCACATGGGACTCGATGATCCTCAATCCCGGTGAGGACTTCTCGCGTACCTTCAACACCGCAGGGAGCTTCGACTACTTCTGCACGGTTCACGACAACCTGATGACCGGCACGATCATCGTCGAGCCATGACGGTGTCGTGATGTGGCGTCGGTGGTTGGCGGTGTCGGTTGTGGTGGTGTTGGTGGCTGGGGGTACGGCGGCGGTGGCTCAGCTGCCGCCGGGGGGCACGTTCACCGATGATGACGGGAATGAGCATGAGGGGTTCATCGAGGCGATCGCCGCCGCGGGGATAACGCTTGGTTGCAACCCGGAGGGGACGTTGTACTGCCCGGCTGAGCCGGTGCGGCGCGATCAGATGGCTTCGTTTATCGCCCGTGGGTTCGAGTTGCCTGCGGCGGGGGAGGACTTCTTCCCCGACGATGAGGGCAACACCCATGAGGACAACATCAATCGGGTGGCGGCGGCGGGGATCACGCTCGGGTTCGATGACGGGACGTTTGGTCCGGCTCTTCTGGTGTCGCGGGCGCAGATGGCTTCGTTCCTGGCCCGGGCGATGGGGTTGGATCCGGTGCCGGGCGACCGGTTCGATGATGTGTCCGGGGAGCATGAGGGGAACATCAACGCCATCGCCGAGGAGGGGGTGACGTTGGGTTGTGACCAGGCGGGGACTCTGTTCTGTCCCGATGAGTCGGTGCGCCGCGACCAGATGGCGTCGTTCCTCGGTCGGGCCCTCGGTCTCGAACCCACCCCACCACCACCCACCACCACGATCGCGACGACGACCACTGTCACGACCCCACCCGACGACGTGTTCGTTTCGATCGACGACTTCCTGTTCTCGCCCAACGACATCACAGTTCCTGAGGGCACCCAGGTGTGGTGGACCAACACCGGAGATGCTGACCACACCACGACCGGCAGCTTCTGGGACTCGGGGACCCTCGAGTCAGACGAGTCCTATCCGGTCACCTTCGACACACCTGGCACCTACAGCTACATATGCACAATCCACGACTTCATGACGGGGGTGGTGCGGGTCACCGACTGAGGGCGGGACATCCCAAACCGAACGCCTCGCCTGTCCGTATCCGTCATTGTCCGATCGACCTGGGGGTTGTAGTGAAACGCTTCGGCGCGATTCTCGGTTGTGCGCTCATGTTGCTGGTTGCGACGGGTGCTAGTGGTACAGCCGCCGGCGGGGTGAACCTCCAATCCCAGGGCGGCGTTCGGTGGCGCTTTCAGGTCAGTGGGCAATACATATTGCATCGACCGGCTGTCGGCCCCGACGGCGGAGTCGTAGTGGCGAGTTCCACCGGCGACGTCTACTCGCTGACCGCAGACGGCGATCTCAGATGGACCGTGCCCGGAGTCGGCGGCAGTGGGGGCCCATCGATCGGTCCCGACGGGACCGTCTACGTCGCATCGATGAACACCATCACCGCCATAGGCGCCAACAGCGCCATCAAGTGGACCTTCACCGAACCGTCCTCGGGCCAGGGGGTCATCGCCGGACCAACCGTAGGGCCGGACGGAAACGTCTACGTGATCTCGGACTTGGGCGGCCTTGGCGCTTTCGCACTCTCACCAACCGGGCAGCTGCTCTGGAGCAACCCCGGTAACCCGGCCTTCGCCGAGCGAGGTCAGATCGGCGCCGAGATCGTTTTCAGCTCCGGTCGCCTTCACGCCGCCTTCGACGAAGCCGGCGTTGCCTCGAGCACGATGTACGGCATCGCGCTGGGAGGCACCCAACAGTGGACGAGCGGGGTGGGAGGCAGTGACGATCCGCTCATGCAGCTGCAACGACAGCCGGCCGCCGGGTCGGACGGCAACCTCTATCTGACCGGTTTTGGGGGTGAAAACGGCTGGAGCCTGTTCCGCGTCGATCCAGCCAATGGCAACGTTCTGTTCAACTACTCCCCGTTCCCCTCTAACGGAATGTCGGCTCCCAGTGTCGGACCGGACGGTTCGGTCTACTTTTCGAGGAGCCTGAGCTACCTCGAGTCGGTGACCCCTGATGCCCAGTCACGTTGGACGTTCTTTGACGGCTCGATCATCGACCATCCGGCAGTGAGCCCTGACGGCAACGTGGTGGTGGCCGGGGTGCGGCCCAACTTCGGTGTGCCCGGTTCGGTCCGGGCCTGGGACGCAGCAACGGGCACCGTCGAATGGCAGGTCGACCTCCCCAACGAGAACGGCGGCTACCAGATCCTGTACACACAGCCTCGGTTCTCGGCGGACAGCAACACCGCCTATTTCGGCACGGCTGTCCTCGCCGGCGGTGAGGAGTTCTCCTTCCTGTACACGGTGGGATCCGACACCGACCCTCCACCACCGCCGACCGGGTGCGTGGTTCCCGGCGTCGTGGGGATGAGATTGAGTGCCGCCCACGTCGAGATCCTCGAGGCCGACTGCTCGGCCGGACGGATACGCCGCGTTCGCTCCCCCCAGGTCGGGATCGTGATAGCGCAGAACCCGGTACCAGGAACGAGACTGCCGGAGGGTGGGCGGGTAGACCTCACGGTCGGTCGCAGATAGGGCGGGTGAGCGCTGGGCGCTAGCTGGGGGAGTTCCGCCCGGCCAGTCCAGGACCGTCCGATCTATGCCGGAGCTAGTGAACCCTCGGTCACCTCGGCCTTGTGTGCGGCGAAGGCGCCAAGGACTTCCTCTTTCTCTTGCGGAGGGATACCAAAGCTGTCGAGGGTGCGCCCCAGCTCGGCGGCGACCTCGTCAAATTCCGATGGGGTGATGTGGAACTCTCGGTGGGCCTCCTCGAGCCCCAATGGCGTGCTCCCCGGCTCGGTTGCGGTGAAATCGAAGGGCCCCCCCGCCACGTCGCAAACCCACAGGGTTCGCATGAACTTCAACCCGGGCAGCCTCTCCAGGCTGTTGGTGTGCCAGTCGCGGAGTACGGGGTTCTCGGATCCTTGACCAACTATCGGGTTTTCGATGAGGGCATCGCTGAACCTGTCCACCACAGCCGCGATGGCGAACACGCCACCCAGCCGCTCGTAGAGACTCGCCTCGGGCATAACCGCCTCCTTGGTCCCGCTTCAATCTGAAGGGAGCTTCTATTACAAATCCAGGTTAGTTTTACACCTTTCGGCGCGCCACGTCAACCTTCGTTGGCAGCTCGGTGTGGATCGTGGGTTCGCTCGGAGCCGCAAGATGACGTGGTTACGACGGCGCCGCCTTTGCAGCGATGTGCGATACTTGGCGACCCCGAGGATCCGGCGCTTGAATCCGCCGCCGGCTCGCTCAGGTGCAGGGTTTGACCCTCGCCCCCTTAGCTCAGCTGGCAGAGCACCTCCATGGTAAGGAGGAGGTCTCCGGTTCGAATCCGGAAGGGGGCTCCGCCCGGCCGATCCCGACCGGGTTGACAAATGAAGACGGTGCGGCGACCGCACCGGGCGTGGCGGCGTAGCTCAGTCGGTGAGAGCGCTCGACTCATAATCGAGAGGTCGGCAGTTCGAGTCTGCCCGCCGCTACCGACGGAAACGAAGAAGGAGTTGTGATGGGGAAGGCGAAGTTTGAGCGGACGAAGCCTCATGTGAATGTGGGGACGATGGGTCATATTGATCATGGGAAGACGACGTTGACGGCGGCGATCACGAAGGTGTTGCATGAGCGTGATTCTTCTGTGGCGTTTACGTCGTTTGATCAGATTGATAAGGCGCCGGAGGAGCGGGAGCGGGGGATCACGATTCAGATCGCTCATGTGGAGTATGAGACCCCGAACCGTCATTACGCCCATGTGGATATGCCGGGTCATGCTGATTACATCAAGAACATGATTACGGGGGCGGCGCAGGTGGATGGGGCGATTCTGGTGGTGTCGGCGGCGGATGGTCCGATGCCCCAGACCCGGGAGCATGTGTTGTTGGCCCGTCAGGTGGGGGTGCCGTCGATTGTGGTGTTTTTGAACAAGGTGGACATGGTGGATGACCCTGAGCTGTTGGATTTGGTGGAGCTCGAGGTGCGGGATCTGTTGACCGAGTATGAGTTCCCGGGGGATGAGGTGCCGGTGGTGCGGGGTTCGGCGTTGCAGGCGTTGGAGGGGGAGGGGGAGGGCCGTCTCAGATCGTGGAGTTGATGGAGGCGGTGGATTCTTATGTGCCGGAGCCGGTGCGTGATGTGGAGAAGCCGTTCATGATGGCGATCGAGGATGTGTTCAGTATCACGGGGCGGGGGACGGTGGTGACTGGTCGGGTGGAGCAGGGTGTGTTGAAGGTGAACGAGGAGGTGGAGATCGTCGGGATCCGCCCTACCCGGAAGACGGTGGCTACTGGGGTGGAGATGTTCCGCAAGTTGTTGGATGAGGGGCGGGCGGGGGACAATGTTGGGGTTCTGTTGCGGGGGGTGGGTAAGGATGAGGTGGAGCGGGGTCAGGTGTTGGCTAAGCCGGGGTCGATCACCCCGCATACCAATTTTGAGGCGGCGGTGTATGTGTTGACCAAGGAGGAGGGGGGCCGGCACAACCCGTTCTTTTCTGGTTACCGCCCCCAGTTCTATTTCCGGACGACTGATGTGACCGGTTCGGTGACGTTGCCGGAGGGGACGGAGATGGTGATGCCGGGTGATCAGACGCAGATGACGGTGGAGTTGATCGCTCCGATCGCGATGGACGAGGGTTTGCGTTTCGCTATCCGGGAGGGGGGCCGCACCGTCGGTGCCGGCCGAGTCACCAAGATCCTGAAATGAGCGGAGCTCATTTCAGGAGTGGTAAGTGGTAAGTGGTTGAGTAGTAGGTGACCTACCACCTAGTCACCTACTACTAGAACAGCGAACGAGCGAAGCGAGTGAGCCATGCCCTCTGACAAGAGACCGCCGCTGACGTTGGCTTGTGACGTTTGCAAGCGTCGCAACTACGTCACCACCAAGAACAAGACCAACACCAGGGACCGGCTCGGACTTGCAGAAGTACTGCAGGTGGTGCCGCGTCCACACCTTGCACCGAGAAACCCGTTGATCCCAGGGGCGGGGCAGGCCAACCAGTGGTAGGTTGCCGAGCCGACCCTGCGGGTGGAGTGAGCAGGTCTGCATCGGGACGGGGCTACGCCAACAATCGGCGAGACCCCGTCCCGATCGCGTCGGGGCGGCGTGGTCGCTGACGACGGTCCGCCATTGGACCGCCTCGAAGGTTGGCGGATCGGGCCGGTCCCGCTCACGGTCACACGCCGACAGGGTGTCCGAACCTGGTGGCGGCCACAGGGGACGAACCCGAGCGCTGGACGGCGGCGGCACCGCCTTCTTTTGCTGCGGTGATGTTGTTCGCAGTGGCCAAGGATCTTTTGGCCGCACCCGAGCTTGCCGGTCGCGGGGTGATCCACTCCGAGCAGACATTCGAGTGGCACCGGCCGTTCGTCATCGGGAGCGAGGTCGAGGTGGAAGGTGTCGTCGGGCGGGTCCGTTCGAGGGGCCCGGCCACGTTTGTCGGACTCGATGTCACCACCGGCGATGGGTCCGGCCCGGTGCAGACCTCGGCCTCGAGCTTCGTCGTGATCGAAGACCGCTCCCGCGGAGGCTGCTGACACCGGAAGCGAGCCTGGACCTGAGGAACGCGCCATCAACGAGCGACCCACGCTGCGACCGCTCCCCGCCGTCGGGACACAGCTTCCACCACTGGCCAAGTCGGCCAGCCGTGGTGATCTCCTCCGCTATGCGGCCGCCACCGGTGACTGGAACCCCATCCACTGGGACCACGCCGCCGCCGTGTCCGCCGGGCTGCCCGGGATCGTGGCGCACGGTTTGCTGATGGCGGCTTGGGTGGTCCAGGCCGCCGCCCGCCATGCCCATGGGGACATGCCGCTCCGCCAGGCGCGGCTCCGCTTCAGGTCACCGTTGCGACCGGCGGAGCCGGCGTTGGTTGAGGGCGAAGTCCACGACGAGGGGTCGCTCCGTCTGCGGGTGGTTTCCGGCGGCGAGGAGAGGGTCACGGCTACGGTTGTGCTCGAGCCGTCGAGCGGTGGGTAACCCCATGCAGGAGCTGAGGGTCGAATCGAGCGTCGATCTTCTGGTGGATCGAGCCCGACAGGGGGACCGAAACGCCTTTGGCGACCTGGTTCGGCTCCACCAGCACGAGGTGTTCACCTTGGCGGTGAGATTGGTTGCCGATAGGACCGTTGCGGCGGATGTGGCGCAGGACGCCTTCATCCGCGCCTGGCGGGCGCTCCCCAATTTCCGCGGCGACGCTGCGTTCGCCACCTGGCTGCACCGGATCACAGTCAACGCCGCCTGGAGCCAGAGGCGCCGGGCGGCGGCTCGCCCCGTTTCCCAGCTCGATGAGGCACTTACGGTCCCCGATACCGACCCGCTCCGCCAACCCGAGCGCGTCGGCGAAGTCGCCGATCTACGCCAGGCCCTCGGAGATGCCATTGGCGCGCTCCCCATTGGGATGAGGGCGGTGGTGGTGCTCAAGGACATCTACGGGTGGAGCCACGACGACGTGGCCCGGGCGCTTGGGATCTCCGAGACCGCGGCCAAGGTGAGGCTCCATCGGGCGCACCTCCGGCTCAGGGAGATGCTCGACGGGCGACACCCATGACGGCGCGCACCCATCTCGCTCGACGTGCGCTGGCGACTACATCTCTTCCCGGCGCCGCCGCCGCCAAGGAGCACGTCGAAGGATGTCTCGCCTGTCAGGCCTCTGCCGCCCATGATCGGCGAATGCAGCGCAGGCTGGCGCTACTCCGCCACGAACTGATCCCGGCCCCGGCCGGTTTGGTCACCCTGGTGCTGGCTCGGATGGAGGCCACACCCGGTGTGGCGTCGACACGCGGCCCGATAATCGCCGGGGCATCGGTGCTGGCCGCAGCGGCGGCAGCGGCCGCAATGGTGGCGGCGCGTCGACGGGGTGTCGCCGCCCCCGGATGAGGCAGCGGGGCAGGGGTGTACACTGCGTCCGGCCCATCGGTAGACTCCGCCCAGGCGGGCTCACCGCCCTTTCCCCGCACGATCGAGCCGAGGGGAACCGGAGGGGTGTAGCTCGAATTGGCAGAGCGCCGGTCTCCAAAACCGGAGGTTGCGGGTTCGAGTCCCGCCGCCCCTGCTCCGCAAGGAAGCGATACGTGAGATGAACCGAGAGATGAGGCGCCTCGTTGAACGCGAGGAGCGACGGCAGAAGCAGACGCAGCGGGCGCGCCAGCGGCGCGCCAAGCGTTCCGCCGGCAAGCCGGCTGAGCAGAAACCGAGCCTGTGGCAACGGCTTGGCATCTTCTTCCGCGAGGTTCGCACCGAGCTCCGGCGGGTGCAGTGGCCGACGCGAGAGCAGATGATTGCTTTCACCTCTGTGACCCTCATCACAACCACGGCGGTGACACTCATCGTCTTCGCCTTCGATGTCGTGCTCAAGGAGGGCATTTTGTGGCTGCTCCAGGGCGCCGGGCAAGGGTGAGGCGATGACAGACGCCGTTGACATCATCGAAGAGACCGAGGTCGTCGAAGAGGAAGAGCCGTACACCAGTCCCTACGACCTCGAGGGCGACTGGTATGTCATCCATTCCTACTCGGGTTACGAGAACAAGGTCAAGGCCAACCTCGAGACCCGGATCCGGTCGATGCACATGGAGGACCGGATCTTCGAGGTGGTCATCCCGCTCGAGCCGGTGGTCGAATTCAAGGGTGGCCGGAAGGTCACCGTAATGAAGAAGGTTTTTCCCGGCTACATCCTGGTCCGGATGGTCCTCGACGACGACTCCTGGTACGCCGTGCGCAACACGCCAGGAGTCACCGGGTTCGTCGGCGGGAGGTAGCAAGCCGTCTCCGCTCTCCCGGCGCGAGGTGGAGCGCTTCCTCGGGGTGGAGAAGAAGGAAATCAAGAAGGAACCCCGCTACAAGCCGGAGTGGGAGGTCGGGGAGACCGTCCGGGTCGTCACCGGGCCTTTCGCCGACTTCAACGGGGTGATCGAGAGCATCAACATGGACCAGTCCAAGGTCGTTGTGCTGGTCAACATCTTCGGGCGCGACACTCCGGTGGAGCTCGGGTTCGAGGACATCACCAAACAGTAAGTACCTGGTACTCAGTACTTAGTACTCAGAAAGAAGAAAACGCGTGGGTAGGAAGCGACTCGTTACGACGTTGAAACTGCAGATCCCCGCCGGGCAGGCCAGTCCGGCGCCGCCGGTGGGCACCGCCCTCGGGCCGCACGGGGTCAACATCATGGACTTCGTCCGCGCCTACAACGAGGCAACCGCCAGCCAGACGGGGACCATCGTCCCGGTCGAGGTTTCGATCTATGAGGACCGCAGCTTCACATTCGTCACCAAGACGCCGCCGGCCGCAGTCCTGCTGCGCCAGGCCGCCCAGGTGCCGAAGGGTTCCTCGACCCCCCGCACCGAGAAGGTGGGAAGGGTGACCAAGGCGCAGATCCGCCAGATCGCAGAGACCAAGATGCCCGATCTCAATGCCAACGACGTCGATCAGGCGATGTTGATCATCGAGGGGACCGCCCGCTCCATGGGTATCGACGTCGTCGCCTGACGTCACGCGGGCTGTGGGAGGGTCGGCAAACCGCCGGCTCGTCTGGACCACGAAAGGAATGGATCATGCCGAGACACGGCAAGAAGTATCTGGAAGCGATGCGTCGCTTCGACCACAACGCCTCTTACACGGCGGATGAGGCCGTAGACCTCGTCAAGGTTCTCGCCCCTGCCAGTTTCGACGAGACCGTCGAGGTCGCCTTCCGGCTCGGGATCGACCCGCGGCACGCCGACCAGATGGTCAGAGGCACTGTGAGCCTTCCGCACGGCACCGGGAAGGCGGTGCGTGTCGCCGTGTTTGCCCAGGCCGACAAGGCGCGCGAGGCCGAGACCGCGGGCGCAGATCTGGTTGGTGGCCCGGAGTTGGTGGCTCGGATCCAGGACGGGGAGCAGCCACTCGACTTCGACATCGCCGTCGCCACCCCCGACCTGATGTCAGAGGTGGGGAAGTTGGGCCGTGTCCTCGGACCCCGGGGTCTGATGCCAAACCCCAAGGCCGGGACGGTCACCGTCGACGTGGGCAAGGCCGTGGAAGAGTTCAAGGCCGGGCGCATCGAGTACCGCAACGACCGCTATGGGAACGTCCACGCCCCCATCGGGAAGGTGTCCTTTGAGCGTGACCAGCTGATCGACAACTTGGCAGCGCTCACCTCCGAAATTGTCCGGACCCGGCCCGCAGCCGCAAAGGGGCGGTACATCCGGCACGTCAGCGTTTCGTCGACCATGGGGCCCGGCGTTGCCGTGGACGCCGCCAAGCTGGACGACCTGACCGCCCTCGCCCACTGAGGAAAGGCCACAGGGGAGCCTCGCCTTGGAGCGGCTGCTCAGCGGTGAGCGGCGGGGCGGCCGCCAGGGTGCCACCCAGAGAACCGATCCTCTGCGGTGGGGCAGGGTAGGGGCTGCTCTCCACCGAGGTTCTCGTTCGCCGTGCCTCTCCCGGGACGGTAGCGGTCAGGTGAGGACGTCCCGCCCGGCTAGGCCCCCCTGTTGTGTCTAGTGTCGCGCCAGCAAGGTCCCTTTGTCTAGCGCTTATTCGGGCGCGAAAATCGGTCGCAATTCACCTGTTACCATTGTCTGACAACAAGGCCGGAGACCGCAGGCGCATCGCCTAAGGGGTGGCAAGCCACCCACCTGCGCAGGTCACCTTTGGAACGGGTCGTTACCTCATTGGCGCGACCTCCTCGAGGGTCCTGGTGTCCGGCCGGGACCTTTCTCTTTGAGGAGGACGCATGCCACGACCTGAAAAGGTCCAGGCAGTTGAAGACATAAGAAGCCGGATCGAATCGGCGCAAGCGACGTTCTTGACCGAGTACCGCGGTCTCAATGTCGCCCAACAGCAGCAACTCCGGCGAAGCCTGCGCGCCAGCGGGACCGAATACAAGATCGTCAAGATGACGCTGGCCCGCCTCGCTGCCGGGGAGTTGGGTATCGAGGGTGCCGAGGAGTGGCTCACCGGCCCAACCGCCCTCGCTTTCGCCGGGGATGACCCGGTCCAGACGGCCAAAGCGCTCCGCGACTTCGCCCGGGACCACGAACAGCTCGTGGTCAAAGCCGGATTCCTCGGTGGGAGCATTCTCCTACCCGAGCAGGTGAGCAGGCTCGCCGATGTCGAGCCTCGCCCGGTCCTTCTGGCCAAGCTGGCTGGAGCCTTCCAGGCACCCCTTGTTCAGGCTGCGGGTCTCTTCTCTGCTCTGACCCGCAATACCGCATCTGTCATATCGCAGTTGCTGGAGAAGAAGGCTGCTTTGCAGACGGAAGATGAAGCAGAGACGGCAGACGGCGGACGGCAGACGGCGGCCGAAGACGTAGCCGAGGTCGTCGCAGAGCCCGAGGTCGCCGCTGAAGCTGCGGAGGCAGAGGTCGTGGAGCAGCCCGAACCCGAGGCTGAGGTCGTGGAGCAGCCCGAACCCGAGGCAGAGATCACTGACGAGGCTGAGGTCGCTGCAGAACCTGAGACCACTGCGGAAACCGAGGTCGCTGTGGAACCCGAGGCCGCCGAGAGCCTGAGGTGGCTGCTGCGGAACCTGAGGTGGCTGCTGCAGAGCCTGAGGTTGTAGCTGCGGAGGCAGAGGCCGCTGCCCAACCCGAGGTTGAAGCGACCGACGAGGTGGCGGAGGAGCCCGAAGCGGTTGAAGAGGACACTCGAAGACAAGGACGAAACGCCGGACGAGCCGGCTGAGGAGGTATGAACATGGCAAAGATGACGACCCAAGACCTGCTGTCGGCTTTCGAGGAGATGACCGTTCTCGAGCTCAAGGACTTCCTCGATGCCTTCGAGGAGCGCTTTGAGGTGACCGCGGCAGCCCCCATGGCCTTAGCCGCCGCTCCAGCGGCTGGTGGTGACGGAGCCGCCGCCGCTGTCGAAGAGGAGAAGGACGAGTTCGATGTCGTCATCACCGCCATCGGCGACAAGAAGATTCAGGTGATCAAAGAGGTCCGCACGCTCACCAGCCTTGGCCTGCGTGAGGCGAAGGAGTTGGTGGAGAGCGCACCCAAGGCAGTGCTTGAAGGCGTCGACAAGGAAGCCGCCGACAAGGCGAAGGAACTTCTTGAAGGCGCCGGGGCGACCATCGAGCTGAAGTGAGCGGGGGGTCCCTGCGGACCCTCCCTCAGCTCTCTGCCGCCTCGAGGTAGTCGGCGACTCTCTCGGTCTCCCGCTCCCTCAACCCGACGTTGGCACGGAGCAACTCGAGGCGCTGTGGCACCGCCATGGTTCCTTCTGGGACCTCGGCCTCGGCAAAGAACGACTCGACGTCCCGCGCCACTTCCGGGTATGACAGCAGTGGGATGCCATCGAGGATCCGGGCCACCAGCCTCTGGGGGACCGCAGCCAGGATGTCGTCCCACCTCGAGCGGATCGCCCTCCAGGCGCTCGTCCCCGAGTCGCGCCCCCCGAGGATCCGCGCCAGGATCCAGAAGCTCTCCTGGAGCCGGATCGTCCCGTCGAGGGTGTGTGACACAGTGCGCTCCGCCAACTCGGGCTCGTCGAAGCGACAGACGGCCTCGAGGAAGCGCCGTTCCTCCTGGGGGTCCTCGGCGCTCTTGTACCCGAGCAGCATCCGCTCGTAGTCGTCGGAGTCGCCGCTGTCGGCGGCGATGAAAAGCGCCGCAAGTGCCACATCGGGATCGACGCTCGGATCGCGGTCCATCACCTTTTCGGCGATAGCCACACCCTTCTCGGTGAAGGGCCCGTGAGCGTCCGAGGCGGCCTCCGAGTGCGAGCAGCATCTGACCGCGCAGCCGGCGGGTGAGATCGGACTCATCGGGCCGCGGGTCCCAGCCGAGTTGCTCAGCAGTTGGCGACAACAGCCGCTGAACCAGCCGGTGGAACCGGTCGAGTTGTTCGTCGGGGATGGCGTGATGCTCGGTTGAGGCCAGGACGCGCAAGACCAACTGCCAGATGGCCTGTTCGGTCTCGTCGGCGTATGCCTCCAACAAACGGAGGACTGATGGGGCATCGAGCTGGCCCGAGAGAACGAAGGCGTTGGCGTCGTCGAGCAACACATACCGCTCCAGATCCTTCAATTCCTGAAGCCGCGCCACGAGAGCGTCGAAGAGCTGGGCCGAGTAACTCACCCGGTAAAAACCGTGCCCACCGGCGTTTGCCACCACCCATTCCACCTGGCCAGGGAGATCGATCGTCATCTCGACATCGTCGAGAAGCACCCTTCGCTCGAAGGTCTCGCCGCCGGCGACGCCGCGGATCTGCACCGGGACCTTCCACACGGATGTGTCGGAGTCGTCGGGGATCGCCAGGAAGCGGCGCTGTCGCAACCTCACGCCCGACCCGGTCGCATCGACCTCTACCTGCGGATAGCCCGGTTGGAGGATCCAGGTGTCCATGATCTCGCCCACCGGCCACTCGCTGGCGCCGTCCAGACCCGCCCACAGGTCTGCGGTCACCGTGTTTCCATAAGCGTGCGCCCTCAGGTACGAGCCCACGCCGTTGCGAAAGGCGCCCTCGCCGATGAACTGCTCGATCATCCGCAGCACCGATGAGCCCTTGCCGTATGTCAGGGCATCGAACATCTCGCTCGCCTCGTCAGGTGAGTGCACCTCGAACTCGACGGGACGCGACGTGGAGAGTTGATCGATCTCGAGAGCCCACGGCCGGTCGACGGCGCCAAAGGTGAGCCACCGCTTCCACTCCGGCCGCATAGCGTCTGTTGCCTTCATCTCCATGAATGTGGCGAATGCCTCGTTCAACCAGATCCCGTCCCACCACTTCATGGTCACCAGATCGCCGAACCACATGTGGGCCAACTCGTGGCCCACGACGTCGAGGATCCGGATCTTCTCGGCCTGGGTCGCCCTGTCGCCATCGAGGAGAAGTGCTGCCTCGCGATAGGTGATACAGCCGAGGTTCTCCATGGCCCCAAAGGCGAAGTCCGGGATGGCGATGTGGTCGACCTTGTCGCTGGGGTACGGGATCTCGTAGTAATCGCTCAGATAGCGGAGGCAGAAGACGGCGCACTCCAGCGCGTAAGGGGCGAGGTGGAGCTTCCCCTTCGGGGTGACGATCCGCACCGGGGTTCCATCGACGTCTATCGGTTCGGTTGCCTCGAAAGGACCGACAACAAACGCAACCAGATAGGTGGACATGACCATCGTCTCGGCGAACCTCACCTCGACCTTGTCGCCGATCGCCTGGCGCGACTCCTCCATCGTGTTCGACACCACGAGCAGGTCGTTGGGGATGACAATCGTCACCTGAAAGGAAGCCTTGAAGTCGGGCTCGTCCCAGCAGGGAAAGGCGCGGCGGGCATCGGTCGCCTCGAACTGAGTGGTGGCGACCGTCTGCTCTACACCGTCAACATCGGTGAATGTCGAGCGGTAGAACCCCTGCAACTGATCGTTGAGTACCCCGCAGAACTCGATGTCGAGTTCGGCCTCGCCGGAGTCGATCGTGCGGGGAAACCGCAACGTGGCACGCTGCTGCTTCTCGTCCAACTCCACTTCGGCGGAAAGGGTCTCCCCACCGACACGGACCGAGACCGATGTCAGGTCGAGGTCCGCCGCGTTGAGCACGAAGCGATCGACGGCCTCGACGACATCGACCTTGATCGTTTCTGACCCCGCAAAGGTGGCCGTCGCCAGGTCGGGCTCGAGCCGCAACTGGTAGCTGCGCGGCACCACGTTGCGCGGCAGCCGGTATTCATCTGTCATTGGTGGTGTCCTCTCCTCAAGACCCGCGATGGTATCGGGTCTGCGGAGTCGGGCATTGGGTGCCGACTTCGTCGATACGATCAGCGCAATGGAGCGCGACACCATCCTGGTGAGGGTGAGCGGGACCGATCGTCCCGGGATCACGGCGGGTTTGCTGCGGGTGCTCGCCGCCGGCGGCGCCGATGTACTCGACATGGAGCAGGTGGTGGTGCGCGACAGGCTCTCGCTCGGGCTGCTTGTCGGCGTCCCCGGCGGCCGCGAGGTGCTGAAGGAACTCCTCATGTTCGGTTGGGAGCAGCAGCTCCACCTCGACTTCGAGTTGCTCGCCGACCCTCCTCCACCTCAGCCAAGGTCGCGTGCCGTGGTGACGGTTCTCGGTGCCGAGTTGCCGGCAGCCGCCCTCCACGCCGTGGCCGAATCGATCACGGCGGCCGGCGGAAACATCGAGCGGATCGACTGCATCGCCCGCTACCCGGTCACTTGCTACGAAATGTTGGTTTCCAGAGCCGACCTGGATTCCCTGCGTGAGGAGCTGATGGGGGCCTCGAGCCAGCATGGCATTGACGTTGCCGTCCAGCTCGAGGGGCTGGCGCGGCGGGCCAAGCGGTTGGTGGTGCTCGACGTCGACTCGACCCTGGTCCAGGACGAGGTGATCGAGCTGATCGCCGAGGAGGCGGGCGTCGTCGCCGAGGTCGCCGAGATCACGTCACGGGCGATGGAGGGCGAACTCGATTTCGAGAAGGCGTTACGAAGTCGGGTGGCGCTGCTCTCGGGACTCCCGGTCGAGGCACTGGAGCGGGTGGCGGCGAAGGTGCGGCTTGCCCCCGGTGCGCGCACCTTCGTCCGCACCGCCAAGCGGCTCGGATACAAGGTGGCCGCGGTCAGCGGGGGGTTCACCTTCTTCACCGACCGACTCGCCGCCGATCTGGGGCTCGACCATGCGGTGGGGAATGAACTGGAGGTCGTTGACGGCCGGCTGACCGGCAACCTTGTCGGACCGGTGGTCGACCGTGCCGGCAAGGCCGATGTATTGCGACGCGTGGCGGAGGCCGAGGGCATACCCGTCGAGCAGACCGTCGCGGTGGGCGACGGCGCCAACGATCTCGACATGCTGGCGGCCGCCGGGCTCGGTGTGGCGTTCAACGCACGGCCGGCGGTGCGCCAGGCGGCAGACACCACCGTATCGGTGCCCTACCTCGACGCCATTCTCTTCCTCCTCGGCATCCGGCGCGACGAGGTGGAATCAGCCGACGAGTAACCCGCCAACCCTGGGTTGGAACCGCGCCAGAGGCACGCTTCGAACCCACAGAACGACCCGAGACCGCCACAAACCTGCAACCCAGGGTTCGAAACGCGCCAGAGGCGCGCTTCGAACCCACAAAACGACCCTCTTGTCGAGGCGTCATCCGACATGCACGATCCGGAGATGAACATCGAGCGTCAAGCGATCGAGCTCGCCATCAAGCAAGGTGGCGAGGTCCAGACATCTCAGCTTCTCGCCGCAGGATGGACCACGGCCATGGTCCGATATCGGATACATAGCGGCATGTTGGAGCGGATCAGTCGCGGCCGATTTCGGGTTGTCGACCTCAGCGACCTGCGGTCGCGCCTTCGATCAGCGGTCGGCGCTCTGCCCGATGCGGTGGTCTCCCATGAGGCAGCGGGGGAGTTGCATACCATCCCCTTCATCCCGCGCCAGATTGCGGTGGTGACTGTGGACGCCGGCACAACCCACCGGTTTGCGGACGTCACGGTTCGCAGAAGCCGGAGACTGCCGACTCATCATCGGACGATGATCGACCGACTGCCGGTAACGAATATGGAACGGACCATGGTCGACTTGGCCGGCGTGGTAAGCCCCCGGAGAGTCGAGCTGGCACTCGATGACCTTCTCGCGGCTGGTCGCCTTCGTATCACCGATCTGAGCGCAACGGTCGATGAGCTATGCGGGCGGGGCCGTTCCGGGTCGACCGCCCTCCGGAAGATGATCGACGAACGGGCCGACGGACCTGCGCTCAACAGCACGAGGTTGGAGAGGCTTGGTCTCGGGATCCTTCGACGGGCCGGCTTGCCGGAACCAGAACTGCAGTTCTCCCTCCCTTGGGATCCAATCCGGCGCTTCGACTGTGCTTGGCCATGGTGTTGCCTGGCAGTCGAATGGGATTCGCGGCGATGGCACACGCAGGTCGATGCGTTCGAAGCGGACCGGGCGCGAGACCGTGAAGCGGTGGTCCATGGCTGGAGGCTCCTCCGATTCACCTGGAAGGACGTGCGCGACCGGCCCGCCGAAGTGACTGCGACCGTCGCCCGCGCTTTGGGTCTCGTCGCCTGACTGTTCCATTCCGATCCCCTTCTGTGGGCTGGAAGTGTTGCCGTGCATCTGTTCGAACCCTGGGTTGGCGGGACCGCTTGTCCCGATCCCCTTCTGTGGGCCGGAAATGTTGCTGTGCAACCGTTCGAACCCGGGTTGCCGGATTTCGGTCGTCAGCCCTGGTAGCTGCCGGCGGTGATCTCGCCGCCGTGGCCGGTCCAGTTGGTGTGGAAGAACTCGCCGCGGGGGCTGTCGATCCGCTCGTAGGTGTGGGCGCCGAAGTAGTCGCGCTGCGCTTGGATCAGGTTGGCGGCGCCGCGCTCCGCCCGGTACCCGTCGTAGAAGGCGAGGGCGGTTGCGTAGGCCGGGACCGCGATGCCGGCGGTGACGGCGAACCCGAGCGCCCGGCGCCATCCGTCCTGGGCGGTCGCCAGAGCCTCGCGGAAGAAGGGGTCGAGCAGGAGGTTGGGGAGCTTCGGGTCGCGGTCGAAGGCTGCGGTGATGTCGTCGAGGAAGACGGCTCGGATGATGCACCCCTCCCGCCACAACGATGCGATCCGCCCCAGGTCGAGGTCCCATCCGTAGTGGTCCGACGCCGCCCGCAGTTGCATGAAACCTTGGGCGTAGGAGACGATCTTCGAGGCGTAGAGCGCGTCCTCCAGGGCGTCGAGCATCGGGCCCCTGTCGGCCACCGGGGCCGATTCGGGGCCGGCGAGGATGGCGGCGGCGGCGGCGCGCTCGGCGTGGAGCGCCGAGACCATCCGGGCGAACACCGCCTCGGCGATGAGCGTGGTCGGGATCGACTGCTCGAGAGCCGAGGCAACCGCCCAGCGCCCCGTTCCCTTCTGGCCGGCGGCGTCGAGGATCTCGTCGAGGAGCGGGGTTCCCTCCGGTGTCTCGAAGGCGAGGATGTCGGCGGTGATGTCGATGAGGAACGAGTCGAGCCGGCCATCACCCCAGGTGCGGAACGCCTCGGACATCTCGGCGGGGCTCATCGCCAGCCCATCACGCATCAGGAGGTAAGCCTCGGCGATCACCTGCATGTCGCCGTACTCGATCCCGTTGTGGACCATCTTGACGTAATGGCCCGACCCGCCGGGACCGATCCAGTCACAGCACGGCGTCCCGTCCTCCACCTTGGCGGCGATCGATTGGAACAACTGGCGGATATGGGGCCATGCCTCTTCCGAGCCACCCGGCATGATCGACGGACCGTGTCGGGCGCCCTCCTCGCCTCCGGAGATACCCGCCCCCACAAATGAGATCCCCTGTTCCTCCATCAGAGCGGTGCGCCGCGCCGTGTCGGTGTAGAGCGAATTGCCCCCATCGATGACGATGTCCCCCGGGTCCAGCAATGGGCCGAGTTGGGCGAGCAGGTCGTCGACGGGCGGTCCTGCCTGGATCATCAGCATCACCCGGCGCGGCCGGCGGAGCGACGCCACCATCTCGACGAGGTCGTGGGTCCCGACGATCGTGGTGCCGGCTGCGGGCCCGGCGAGGAAATCATCCACCTTCGATGTCGTGCGGTTGAAGACTGCGACGACCGCACCGTGGTCGCTCATGTTGAGGGCCAGGTTCTGACCCATCACCGCCAGCCCGACCAACCCGATGTCGGCGTTCTCGGCCATGTGCTCCTCGATCCTCGACCCGACCGAGGGTACCCAGAAGGTGGTGGGTAGCCTGGGTGGACAGTGGAAGTCCTCGGGATCGACATCGGAGGATCGGGGATCAAGGGAGCGGTTGTCGACGTCGACCAGGGTGCTCTAACCACGGAGCGGCGCAAGATCCTCACTCCTCAACCGGCATCGCCCGAGGCGATGGCGGGCGTGGTGGCAGAACTGGTCGACTTCTTCTCATGGGACGGTCCGGTGGGGTGCACCTTCCCTGGTGTGGTGCGGAAGGGGACGGTTCTCTCGGCGGCCAACGTCGACGCCGGTTGGGTCGGTGTGCACGGCGGCGAGTTGTTCACCGAAGCCATCGGCCGCCCCGTCGTCCTGCTCAACGATGCCGACGCCGCCGGGATCGCCGAGTTCCGTTTCGGAGTCGCCGGGCGCGAGGGTGTGGTGTTCGTCCTCACCTTTGGCACCGGGATCGGGAGCGCCGTGTTCGTCGAGGGCCACCTCATGCCGAACACCGAGTTCGGGCACATCGAGTTCAAGGGGATGGACGCCGAGCACTATTGCGCCGCCCGGGTGCGCGAGGCGGAGGGCATCACCATGAAACGGTGGGCGCGGCGGGTGGACCGCTTCTTGAGCTATCTCAACGGGCTTTTCGGGCCGGATCTGATCGTCATCGGGGGCGGGGTGAGCCGCCGCTACGACGAGTTCTCCGAGTGGCTCGCACCGGGGACCGAGGTGGTCCCTGCCGGGTTGCGCAACGAGGCCGGCATCGTCGGTGCGGCCCTTGCTGCCGCGGGGACCGCTTCGTTCAGCTGATCGCTGAGACCTGGTACCGGTCATATTGGGGGGCGATGCTGCGCGGGAGGCGGGCCCGAACCTTGGTGCCGTCGCCTTCGTGCTCCTCGACCAGGACCTCGCCCACCCGGTGGACAGAGGCGAGCACGTCGCCGCGATCGTATGGGATCCGCAATTCGACCTCGTCGGAGCGGTCGGCGAGTGCCTTGGTGATCGCCGCCTCGAGTTGCCCGATGCCCTCTCCGGTGACCGCCGAGATGACCACCGCCTCGGGGTGGAGGCTCCGCATCCGCTGCAACTGCATTGGCCGATGCGACGTCCGCCTTGTTTATCACGATCAACTCGGGGATCTCGCCGGCACCGATCTCGTCGAGGACCTGTCGCACCGTCGCCAGCTCGGTTTCGGCATCGTGATCGGATCCGTCCACCACGTGGAGCAGTAGGTCGGCACCGCTCACCTCGGCCAGAGTGGAGCGGAAGGCCTCGACCAGGTCGTGGGGGAGCCGCCGCACGAACCCAACCGTGTCGGCCAGCAGCACGGTCGGGCCATCCTCGAGATCGTGGCGGCGGACCGTCGAGTCGAGCGTGGAGAACAGGCGGTCCTCGGTGAGCACACCAGCATCGGTCAGCCGGTTGAGCAGGGTCGACTTGCCGGCGTTGGTGTACCCCACCAGGGCGATCTGGGGCAGGTCGGTGCGCTTGCGCGCCTTGCGCTGGGTGTCCCTGGTCTTTGCCATCGCCTTCAGGTCTTCCCTGAGACGGGCGATCCGGGCGAGGATCCGCCGCCGATCGGTCTCCAACTTGGTCTCGCCGGGGCCACGGGCGAGGACGCCGAACCCCTGCTGGCTCAACTCCTTCCCCCTACCGCGCAACCGGGGGAGCAGGTACTGGAGCAGCGCCATCTCGACCTGTGCCATGCCTTCCCGGGTGGTGGCGTGCTGGGCGAAGATGTCGAGGATCACCGCTTGGCGGTCGACCACGTCGCAGTCGAAGGCACGCTGCAGGTTCCGCTGCTGTGCGGGGGAGAGGCTGTTGTCGAAGACGACAACGTCGATGTCGAGCCCCTTGGAGATGGCCGCCAACTCGTCGACCTTTCCCTTGCCCACGAAGGTCGCCGGATCGGGGGCGTCGCGCTTCACCAGAACGACGTCGACCGGGTCGGAGCCAGATGTCTCGGTGAGCCGCGCCAGCTCTTCGAGGGAAGCTTCGGCCTCCTCGGTATCGGCGCTCCCAATTGCGACGCCAACCAGGAGAGCGCGCTGGCGGACTACCTCGACGTCGGTGACGGTCGCGGTGAGACGGCGGCCCTGGCGGGCATTGCCTGAAGTCATGCTGGGCACGGTATCGCCCGTCGGTCCATAGTGCGGCGACTTTGATCCGGCTCCCGGTGTGCTCCCCACGTGCGGCTTGAATAACCCCTCCATGGCCGCCATCGCCTCCGCCGCCGCACCGCCGGTGACGGTCGATCCTCAGGTACGCCGGTGGCGGGCCGTGGTGTGGGTGGCGGCTGGTGTCTTCCTCGTGGTGTTCGGGCTGCTCATCCTGCAGCGCCACCGCACCTACGGGACCTTCAACTTCGACCTCGGGATCTTCGATCAGGGTCTCTGGCTGCTCAGCCGCGGGGAGACACCGTTCGTAACGCTGCGCGGGCTCCACCTCTTCGGCGACCACTCCTCGTACCTCATGCTCCCGGTGGTCCCCCTCTACTGGCTGCTCCCCGACGTCCGGGCGATGTTGATCCTCACCGTTGCGGTGCTGGCACTTGGGGCGCCGCTGGTTTGGGCGGCGGCACGCGGCGAGGGGCTGTCACCGTCGGTTTCGGCAGCGCTAGCCGTGGGCTACCTCTTCCATCCCGCCACGCAGTGGAACACATGGGACAACTTCCACCCCGAGACGCTGGCGATCCCACTTGCTCATCGGGGCGTTCGTCCTCGGCCAGCGCAACCGCTTCGTGGCCATGGTTGGGCTGCTGGTGTTGGTGCTGGCCGCCAAGGAGGATGCCGCCCTGGTCGTGGTGCCATTCGCTATTTATGTCTGGTGGCGGTGGCGGCGTCCCGGCGTGGCACTGGCCGTCGCCGCCCTCGGGGTAGCCGCCTTCCTGGTCAACACGCTGGTGCTGCTCCCAATGTTCTCGCCCACCGGTGAGTTGATCTACACCGGCCGCTACGCCCAGTTCGGCGAGGGCCTTGGAGAGGCGCTCGTCGGAATGTTGGCCAACCCGGGGAAGGTGCTGTCCGAGCTGGGCACGGTCGACCGACTGGGCTATCTGGCTGGGATGCTGCTCCCGCTTGCCACGTGCCTCTTTGCCCCCGAGCTGCTCCTGGTGGGCCTCCCGATCACCCTGGCCAACATGCTCTCGATCCACCTCTATCAGCACGAGCTGAAGTGGCATTACACCTCCTATCTGCTCGCCGTGGTGGCGATGGCGGCCGTCGTCGGGGCTCGCCGGATAGTCACCCGCCGCCCCGACATCCCCCCGGGCGCTCTCGCCGTGGCCGTCGTCTGCCTGGCCGTCGCCGGAAGCGTTGCCGCCGGCCCCTGGCCGGGAGCCGCGGGGACACAGTGGGAGGGATGGGCGCCCGACCCGGGGCCGGTCGATGCGGTGCTCGACACCATCCCGGACGACGCCGTCGTGGTGGCCGACTGGGCCCTCGGGTCGCACCTGTCGCAGCGCAGCACCGTCTACGAGTTCCCGGTTCCCTTCCGACCATCGTTCTCCGCCTGGGCGGTGCCGGGGGCCCCCTTGCCTCCCGAGGAGGACGTCGAGTACGTGGCGGTCCTCGAATCGATCGCCCGGGAGGCGAACGTGGCGCCCATCCTCGACGAGCTGCGCGCCGATCCCGACTTCGAAGTGGTCAGCGAGAGCCCGGTGGTTCTGCTACGCCGGCGATCGGAGGAGTGAGCTAGAGGTAATGGCCCTCGGTCGGCTCGGGTGGCTGCTCCTGGGCGATTATCTGCGATTCGCGTACCGCCACCACGACCCGCCCGTTGGGCGGCCAGAGGAACCGCCACGCTCCGGTGGGGACCGCCCAGAACCGCTGGCCGGTGTCGACGTCCACCAGCGACAGGGCGTCGTGGGATGACTCGGTCCCGGCGGGGACCAGAAGCCCGGACTTGGTGGGGGATTCCTCGGCGAGGTGTCCCACCCGCCATCCGGGCAGGATCTGGTAGCCGTCGGCGTCGATGGCGCGTCGTCCGTTGCCGGAGGTCACGCCCCCCAGTTTTGCAGCCCGGCTAGCCGACCGATGCAGGAGTGCGGGGCGGGAAGGCGAGAAGGGCGAGCCCGAGCCCGAGGAGGGCACCGAAGAAGATCGTGCCCGACCAGACCTCGAGGGGCCATCCGATCCCACCACCGATCGCCGCCATGCCGCCGAAGCGGACCGACCACAGAACCACCGGGGTCAGTGCCGGCCACCCAGCGCACGCCTCGAGGGTTGGCCGGTCCGGCATGGACGATCCGAACGATCACATCGGCCGCAAGACCGGCGATCAGAGGCGGGACGATGTCGAGCGGAGCCTCGAAGGCGAAGATCGATGCCATCAGCACACCGACGACGCCGAACATCAGCGTGAAGCTGCCAAAGGGCGGCGTCCAGCGGCGCATGAGGAATACCATCGGCCCCACCAGCAGCAGTGTGGTCCACAGGATCGAGAGCACCCCGAGGGCGACCCATTCCCAGTTGGAATCGGTTTCGGGGAAGTAGAGGATTCCCGGCAGGTCGGTGTTGAGCCCTGATGCGTACATGAAGAAGAAGGTGAGCAGCGAGGCCGAGAGGGTCACAGCCAGGAGCGGCGCCACGAAGGAGCGCAACCCTTCTGGCTCGACCGGATCGGACCAAGCGGAGCGGAGCGGGCCGGAGAAGATGAGCAGCATCCCGGTGAGGAGGATGAGGTGGGTGGGGCTCAACAGCGCATCGATGCTCACTTCGATCCCGAAGATGGTGTGCCACAACCAGTCACCCACACCACCGATCCCGAAGATGATCACGCCGGCGACCGCCCCTTCGTAACCGCGCGGGATCGCTTCACGCCAGGTCCGGCCGGCGGAACGCTGCCGGGCGACCAACCAGGCGATCCAGAGGGCAGTGGCGGTGAAACCGGAATAGAAGAGAGCGTGCCACGGCGTGAAGAACGTCTCGATCTGGTCCAGGTTGTTGTGGGCCCACCCGTCGACGAATAGCCCGATCATCAGCCATAGCGCCAGGAGCACGGTGATGGTGTCCTGGCGGCGGGTGGTTGCGGGTCTCAGGGCCGGCGTCGCTGCGGGCGCTCGGAGGGTGCCGGTTGCCATCGAAGCTCCTCTGGGAACGAGCTTCGATAATGCCACGGATCCACCCCCGGTCGGTATGGGGGATTTCCCCGAGATGAGCGGCGGCACGGTCGGGTCGGGGTCCCCGGTCTACTGTTGGCTCCAAGCCGAGTCAGGACCAATGACCCAGGGACGCCGTTTCAGCGAAGCGCTCGACTACCACGAGCGGGGCCGGCCGGGGAAGCTCGAGATCCGCCCCACCAAGCCGACCGCCACCCAACAGGACCTGAGCCTGGCGTATACCCCGGGCGTGGCCGAGCCCTGCCTCGCCATCGCCGCCGATCCCGACGATGCCTTCCGCTACACCAACAAGGGCAACCTGGTGGCGGTGGTTACCAACGGATCGGCCGTGCTCGGGTTGGGCGACATCGGCCCCCTCGCCGGAAAGCCGGTGATGGAGGGAAAGGCGGTCCTCTTCAAGCGTTTCGCCGACATCGACGTCTACGACCTCGAGGTGGCAACGCACGATCCCGAGGATCTGATCAAGTTCTGCAGGTTGCTCGAGCCGACCGTCGGTGGGATCAACCTGGAGGACATCAAGGCACCCGACTGTTTCGTTGTGGAGGAGACGCTCCGCCAGAGCCTCCAGATCCCGGTGTTCCACGACGACCAGCACGGCACGGCGATCATCGGTGCCGCCGCCTTCCTCAACGCTCTCGAGATCTCCGGCCGGCGGATCGAGGACACGCGGGTGGTGTTCAGCGGTGCCGGGGCTGCTGGGATCGCCTGCGCCCGCTTCTTCCGCCATCTCGGCGTACAGCCGGAGAACATGCTGCTGTGCGACTCGCGAGGGGTCATCCACGACGGGCGTGACGACCTGACGCCGATCAAGGCCGAATTCTCCCGCGCCACCGAGAAGCGGACGTTGGCCGACGCCCTGGTTGACGCTGACGCCTTCGTCGGCGTCTCCGTCGGTGGGACGGTCACCGGGGAGATGTTGGAGACCATGGCTCCCAATCCGATCATCTTCGCCCTGGCCAACCCCGACCCGGAGATCGGGTACGACGAGGCGCGCCGGGTCCGCCCCGATGCGTTGGTGGCCACCGGTCGCAGCGACTTCCCCAACCAGGTGAACAACGTGCTCGGGTTCCCCTTCATCTTCCGCGGGGCGCTCGACGTGCGGGCGACGGCGGTCACCGAAGGGATGAAGATCGCCGCAGCCAACGCCCTGGCTCTGCTGGCCAAGCAACCCGTTCCCGACGTGGTGCTCAAGGCATACGACCTCGACTACCTCTCCTTCGGCATCGACTACCTCATCCCAAAGCCATTCGACCCCCGCGTCTTGTGGTGGGTGGCTCCGGCGGTGGCCGAGGCGGCGACCGCAGAGGGGGTGGCACGGCGCCCGTTGCAGGACGTCGATGACTACCGCGAGCAGTTGCGGCGGAGGTTCCAGGCGTCGTACGGGCTGATCCACAACGTCACCGTCAAGGCACGGGAGAGAGCGATGACCGTCGCCTACTCGGCGGGCGACGACGTGCGGATCATCCGGGCGGCGCGGCGGGTGGTCGACGAGGGTCTCGGTTCGCCGATCCTGGTGGGGGCGGCCGACTCGGTGGAGCGGGCTGCGGTCGGCTACCACATACCTCTCGACGGCGTCAGGGTTCTCGACCCGTCAGCCGAATCCGACTTGCGTGCCGGCTACGCCGCCACCATGGCCGAGTTGCGCGCTCACAAGGGGATGACGGTGGAGCAGGCCGACAAGGACCTGCTCGACCCGAACCTCTTCTCGGTGATGATGGTCCGCCAGGGTGACGCCGACGCCGTGCTCGGTGGGCTCACCACCCCATACCCGGACACGGTCCGCCCGGCGCTCCAGTTGATCAAGTTGGAACATGGAAGGTCGATCGCCGCCGCCATCTACGTGGTCGTCGTCTCGGGACGTCCCTATTTCTTCGCCGACTGCGCGGTCAACATCGAGCCCTCGGCCGAGCAACTGGCGGAGATAGCCGTTTCCACCGCCGCCGTCGCCAGGGACCAATTCGATGTCAACCCGAGGGTGGGCTTCATCAGCTATTCCAACTTCGGCAGCGCCGCCGGCGAGGAGCCTGATCGGGTGCGCCGGGCCGTCGAACTCTGCGCAGACCTTGACCCTCGACTGGCGGTCGAGGGGGAGATGCACGCCGACACCGCCGTGGTCTCCGAGCTGCTGGAGAGGCGCAAACCCGGCAGCCGGTTGGGCGGCAGGTCGGCCAATGTGCTGGTCTTCCCCAACCTCACCGCGGCGAACGCCTCCTACAAGCTGCTCAACCGGCTGGGCGATGCCGAGGTGATCGGGCCGATCCTCACCGGTCTGGCTCGCTCGGTCCACATACTCCAACTCGACGCTGACGTCGGTGACGTGGTCAACCTGACCGCCATCGCAGTGATCGACGCCCACCGCAAAGGGCGGGTCGACGCTCCCACCGGGTAGTCGTCGGACCTAGTCACCAACGGGCGTCAGCCTCTCGGCGAGCGCATCGTGGCCAGCCTCCTTGGCGTGATCTGCCGCCGAGCGGCCACCTTCGTCGCGGGTGGCAAGGTCGGCGCCGGCGGCTACGAGCAGATCCACCAACGCGTCATCGCCGTGCCGGGCGGCCGACATGAGCGGCGTGCTCCCGTCGGACTGCTGGGCGCCCGGTTCTGCCCCGGCCTCGAGAAGCATCCGGGCGATGGCGAGCCTTGTCGGCGCGCTCGACCCGGCGACGGCCGCATGGAGCGGTTGGTTGTGGAACGTGTTGCTGGTCCACGCCCCGACATCGGCGCCATTCTCGATCAGGACGCCGACGCTCTCTGGGTGACCGAAGAATGCGGCGAGGTGGAGCGCGGTGAACCCGTCGGGGGACTCTGCTCGCACCAACTCGGGATCGGCGGTGATGGAGCCAGCCGCCGCAGCGGCATCGCCGGCGATGGCGGCATCCCACAGATCCTGTGGCCCGATTCGATCGCGCAGCAGCTCGACGAGGTCCTGTCTGCCCCAGTAGGCGGCCACCGCGAGCGGCGAGAGACCCTCGGCATTGCGCGATCGTCCCAGCTCCGGGTCCGCGTCGAGCGCGGCGATGGCCGCAGCGATCTGATCGCCCTCGATGAGGGCAAAGAATTGATCCGGCGTCACCATGCCTCCAGGTAGAGTATTTAGCATAGCTAAGGAAACTTCCACCGCAACCGGACTGGTCGAGCTGACACTTCGTCTGGGTAGGCGCATCCGCCAGGGCACCGGTGCCCACGGGCTCACCGGTCCGCGGCGTGCCGTACTCCGCCGGCTCGCGTCGGAAGGTCCGCTCCAGATCGGGGAGCTCGCCTCCAGTGAGGGGGTGGCGGCTCCCACCATGAGCCGGATGGTTGACGGTCTGGTCGACTCCAGGCTGGCAGTCCGCATCCAGGCGCAGGGTGATGCGCGGCGTGTCGAGGTCATACCGACTGCCCTGGGCAGGACGCTGCTCGAAGCGGTGGATCGTGCCGAATTGCAGTGGCTCGAGTCGATCATCATGGGACTGGGAGAGGGGGATCGGGCGTCGGTGCAAAGAGCGGTGGAGGTGCTGCTGGCGGCGCTCGATGAACCGTCCAGGGACCTAAGGTCGGAGCAGGCGAGCAAGGAGGACGATCGTGATGGAGCGCGACGGATATCCACCTGGCGTGCCCTGTTGGGTGGACACATCGCAGCCCGATCCCGATGCCGCCGTCGACTTCTACCAGGAGCTGTTCGGTTGGGAGTTCACCGACCGGATGCCGCCCGGGTCGGAGGGCAGTTACTTCGTCGCCAAACTCCACGGCAAGCAGGTCACCGCGGTCAGTTCCCAGCCCGAGGGGTCGCCGCCGACGCCTACCTGGGCAACCTACATCTGGGTGGAGAGCGCCGACGAGACCGCGGCCAAGGCAAAGGAGGCAGGGGGGAGTGTTCTGGTCGAGCCGTTCGACATCTTCGAGGCCGGGCGTATGGCGGTGCTGTCCGATCCCACCGGCGCCGTCTTCTCCTTGTGGCAAGCGGGCACCCATCGCGGCGCCGAACTGGTCAACGAGGCGGGTACCTGGAACTGGAGCGACCTCAACACCCGCGACCCAGAGGCGGCAAAGGCCTTCTACGGTGCCGTGTTCGGCTGGGTGGCCGAGAGCGTCGACCTCGGTGAGGCGGGCGAGGCCATCATGTGGCGAGCTCCCGGCTACGGCGATTTCCTCGAGCAATTGGCACCCGGCAATCGCCGCCGTCAGTCGGAGGCCGGCGCTCCGCCCGGGTTCGCCGATGCCATCGGCTGGATGTCACCGATGACACCCGACCAGTTCCCCGACGAGGTGCCATCGCATTGGAGCGTCACCTTCGCCGTTGACGATGTCGATGCCATCGCCGCCACTGCCGAACAGCGCGGTGGCAAGGTGCTGACCGAGCCGTTCGACGCAGGAGCCGCCCGGATCGCTGTCATCGCCGATCCCCAGGGCGCGGTCTTCAACGTGAGCAGGTACCAGGGCTGACGGAGTGGCGGCGGCGGACGGGAATCGAACCCGGTTGACGGCAACTTCCGACTGATTCTGAGGCCGGGGAACGCTTCTCGACGTAGGCTTGCCGACAAGGTGGTTCCTCCCGACGATCCTGGGTCCGACGAGATCGGCGCGACCCCGCGAAAGCGAGGTGTGGGCAAGCGAATGCCCGGGTTCTTCGACGACTACCCCGAGTTCTTGAAGACCAGCAAGACGACGCCGTCCCAGAGTCGACTCAACTTTCGCTACCACTTGATCATCGAGTCGAACGTCGAATTGCTGAAGGACAAGCGAGTGGTCGAGATCGCATCCCACGACGGCCGCTGGGCGTTCGCCGCCATGCGCGGAGGCGGCGCGGCAAGCGTGGTCGGCGTCGAGCCCCGCCAGCATCTGGTGGACAACGCCAACAAGACTTTCGAGGCTTATGGCGTCCCTGAGTCGACCTACCGCTTTATCTGTGGCGACGGGTTCGTTGAAGCAGAGCGGATGGGCCGGGAGGGAGAGCGGTACGACACCGCGATGGTCCTGGGCTTCTTGGTGAGGGAGCCACGCAGGAGCATGGGGCCGGCCACGATCAAATCCGCCGGGGGCGAAGCGGTCTCCCACCGGTTTGAAGAATGGTCCGAGCGTTTCTCAATGACCGACCAGCATTTGCTTGTCACGCCTCCTCGCGGGCGTAGGCCAGGGCCTCCTCGAGGGTCATGGCCGATCCCTCGGCCCACGCCCGCTCCATGGAGCGCTCGTCAAGAGCCTCGGCGGCCGTCTCCCGGGGGTCGGTGAACGGAAAGAAGGCCGCTGGCACTTGCCCGCCCACCTTCTGCCGCCAGGCCTCCGCGGCAGCGGCCAGCCGGACGGCGCGCTCCGGGTGGCCGGCGTCGTTGGCCGCCATCGCCAGGAACCTGAGCTGGCTCGAGAGTACGAGCGCGTTCCCCTGGTCCTCCCAATCGTCGATGGCCCGAAGGACCTGGTCCCGGGCCTCAACAGGATCGCCGCGCCTCGCCGCGAGGCCGGCCAGGCCAGCGTGGGCGTTGCCCAGCCCCCACGTGTCGCCTCCCACCTCTTCGAAGATCCGGAGGCTCTCCTCGAGGTCCCCCTGGGACCCGTTCAGATCGCCGCCGAACATACGCACCGAGCCCCTCCCCCACAGTGCCCACGCTTCCCCTCTCCGGTCCCCCAGCTCACGCGCAGTAGCCAGGCTTTCCTGGATGAGCGACTGGGCCGACTCTGGGTCGCCCGTGACGGCTTTGGCGGTCCCCAGATCCAGAAGCGCCTGCACCGTTGCGGGCCGGTCGCCAAGCTGCCGGTGGATCTCCAGCGCCTCCTGATACGCGCTCAGAGCTGTCCCGAAGTCGCCCTGCCAATAGGCGATCCCCCCTAGAGCGCTATGTGCCTGGGCTCGCAGCGTGCTCCGCTCCCGGATCGACGGGAGGGCCAGCGACCGTTCGAGCCAGCGTCGTCCCTCGTCCAGGTGGCCGCGGGCGTACCAAAAACGCCACAGCGCGCTCCCCAGCCGAGCGGCGATCTCCCCCCGGTTCCCCCCGATGGCCCAACCCAGGGCCGCCCGAAGATTGTCGTGCTCGAGGCCGAGTAGGTCGAGCCAGCGGCCCTGGTCCGGCCCCGTCAGATACTTCGCGGCCTCTTCTGCCAGCTCGAGGAACCAACCGGTGTGCAGCCGGCGGATCTCCTGGGCCTCCCCGCTCTCCTCCAGTCGTTCCTGCCCGAACTCTCGGATGGTTTCCAGCATGCGGATTCGCCCCTCCGGATCGTCGGGAGACCGCTGCACCAGGCTGTGCTCGAGGAGAATCTCCAACAGTTCGAACGCGTCGCCGAGTTCCTCTCCAGGATCAGCGACTTTTCCACCCGCCTCCAGCGTCCATCCCCCAGCGAAGACGGAGAGGCGTCGGAAGAAGGTCCGAACGCGCTCCTCCAGGAGGTCGTAACTCCAGGCAATCGTGGCCCTGAGGGCGCGCTGTCGTTCCGGCGCGTCCCGCGGGCCCCCGGCCAGCATCGGAAGCCGTGATTCGAGCTGCTCGAGGAGCGAGCCCACGGGCAGCACCCGAACCCGCGTGGCCGCGAGCTCGATCGCCAGGGGAAGGCCATCGAGTCGAGCGCAGATCTCGGCAACGATGGGGAGCCATTTCCTCTGTGAGGGAGAACGTCGGATCGACCGACGCGGCTCGCTCCACGAACAGCTTCACGGCCTCGTTTCGCCGGAGGACGTCGAGATTGCCGCTTGGGTCGGGGAGCTCTAGAGGGGGGATGGGGAGCTCCTGCTCGCCCGAGAGGCCGAGCGGGGCGCGGCTGGTGGCGAGGGCGCGGACCCGGGGAGCGGTTCGGAGGATGGTCGCCACAGCGTCCGCGCCCGGAAGGACCTGCTCGAAGTTGTCGAGAAGCAGGAGCATGGTCCGATCGCGGAGGTTGTCCGCGAGAATCTCGAGCACCGGCCGTCCGCTGCTCTCCTGCCGGAACTTGAGCGCCGATCCGATGGTGTCAGGGACGAGCTGGGGATCCGTGACGGAAGATAGATCGACGAAGAACACGCCATCCGGGAACCGGCCCATGAGGCGCCTAGCCGCTTGTACGGCTAACCGGGTCTTGCCCGTGCCTCCAGGGCCGGTCAGTGTGACCAGGCGGCTTCGGTCCACGAGTTCGGTGACCCGCCCCACTTCCCGTTCGCGCCCCACGAACGATGTCAACTCCGCCGGGAGGTTGGTGGGGATCTCCAGGGTCTTGATCGGGGGAAAGTCCGATGGGAGACCGTCGATCACCAGCTCATGGAGATGTTCTGGATGGCCAGGTCTTTCAGGCGGTGCTCCCCCAGGTCTCGGAGGGACACGCCCTCGGGAAGATCGTGCTCTATCAGCGACCTGGTGGTGGCCGAGAGAAGAACCTGCCCGCCGTGTCCTGCGGCGGCAATGCGGGCGGCCCGATTGACGTCGATCCCCAGGTAGTCGTCGCCCCCCCGATGTCCCTCCCCACTGTGTATCCCCATCCGCACCCGCACCGGTTCCCTGTGCGACCACGGGTGGGCGTGGAGGGCCCGCTGAGCGGCCACGGCCGCCTGCACGGCTCCGCCGGCGGTGGGGAATACGACGAAGAACGAGTCGCCCTCGGTGCGGATCTCTGCCCCACCCGCGGCAGCGATGGCCTCCCTCATCAGGCGAAAGTGGTCGTCCTGGACCACTCCGTACTGCTCCCGGCCGAGCTCCTGGAGCAACCTGGTGGAGCCCTCGATGTCCGTGAACAGGAACGTCACGGTCCACGACGGAACGTCGGCCACGGGACTCCAACCCTAGATGGAGTCGTAACAACCGGCTGGATCGCCCCCGCGGCATTGGCCCGCACCCGAGATCGAGGGTACGAGGCGAAGCCGAGTCCTCGTTCCTCCGGATCGGCGCCAGTGCCGAGGCCTGGCTAGCGGAGGCGGACGAGAATCGAGCCCGGAACCCGCGTCAGTGGTGGTGGCCCTGGCGGCCGAGGGTCTCCACGGGGGTCGCGCCGGGGCGGGTCCACTGCGGCACGGGCCGGCTGGTCGGGCCCCAGATGGCGACGCCGTCGGCGTCCGAGCGCCAGTACCAGCAGATCGGCGAGCCATGCCCACCGACCGGCGAGCCGGCCTGAGGTGCCTCGGGCCAGCCCTCGGGGTTGTCCTCCCACGCCTCGCGGCGGCCGTAGGGCGTCATGTCGAGCAGGCCCAAGGTCCCGTCGGCCGGCTCGTTGCCACGGCCCGTCGTGGAGTAGGTGAGGAACACGCGGTCGCCGTCGCGCAGGAAACAGATGATGTGTCCCTCTTCGGCGAGGAGCGGCGCCTCCACGCCCCGCACCGAGTACCAGGGCTGGGTGTAACCCATGAACTCGACGTAGCGAGCCACCTCGTCCCACGGGCCCGAGGTCAGGACGGCGAACGAGACGCCCCGGGCGTTGAGGTAAACGGTGTCCTTCATGTGCCAGACGTTGAAGGTGCAGCCCTCGCACTGTCCCTGGTGCGGCGCGCCGTCGTACCACATGGAGTGGTAGACCGCGAGCTCGTCGCGACCCTGGAACAGGTCGAGGAACGGGACCGGCCCGTCAGCGCCGGTGACCTCGACCGCGCCGTCGACCTCGACCATCGGCAGCCGCCGCCGCGCCGCGGCGATCGCGTCGCCCTCACGGGTGTGCGCCTTCTCGCGGACCAGACAGCTCCTCGCGTGCCGCCTGCCAGGTGGCCAGGTCGACGACCGGCGGCTTGCCGGGGAGGTTGCTGCTCCGCGTTGCCGGGCATGGTCGTCATGGTGTCCTCCGCTGTCTCGTCTCGTCTCGCTCGGGCTCCCTGGGGCACCTGTCAACTGAGACGACTCACGGTACCGAGACTCATCGAACCGGGTGCCAGGTTGTCTTTGGCGACACAGACCGCTTGCAGGAGTAGCAGGCCCGCTGACGGCGAAGTGCCTGGATAGCGGAGGCGGACGGGAATCGAACCCGCCGGGGGCGTTGCGGCCCCCCACCGGTTTTGAAGACCGGGGAGCCCACCAGGCGCTCGTTCGCCTCCGTCGGCGAGGGTAGTGAGCAAAGCCGGGCAGCTCTCGGGTCGGGGAACGCCTGCGCAGGGCGGTTCGTTCTGCAGCAGTGATCGGCACCAGAGCCGGTATCCTGGGCCGGTCCCGATCCAAGGTTTCATGACCGAACGCGCCACATCGTCCATCGGATCCATTCTCCGCGATGGGAGGCTGCAGAGAGGGCTCACCGAAGAGGAGCTCGGGGCACGTGTCGGGCAGACGGCCGAGACGATCAGCCGCTACGAGAGCGGCCGGTCGGTGCCCGATTCCGAGACGATGGCCGCCCTGAACGCCGAGTTGAAGCTCTCGTCCGCAGTCACCGATGTGAACTACGTCCCCAAGCACTCCGCCGACCCGGCGCCGGTCACACCGGCGACACTCGACGCCGAACCGGCTTGGGAGACGCTCACCGTTGATGGGGCGGTGCCGGCGCTTCCCCCTGTCGTCGCACCACCCGACGAACCGGAGGAGCAGGAGACCGTGGCACCCTGCTGCACCAGATCCGGGGACACACGACGGGTCCCCTCGGTCGTGGAGCGGCGCCCGGCCATGGGCCGACCCGACCAGGGTGGTGGCGGAGGTCCCCCCCGAGGAGTCGATCCTCCCGCTCGATGAACTCCCTCTGCCTGGCGCCCTGAGAGCGGTTGACGGATTGCGAGCCGCTCCGGATGGCGAGCTGGTGTCATCGTCGAGCGTCACCGCTATCGCCTTGCCCTCGCTTCCCGAGGACGAGACCAGGCGGAGCCCGGCGGTTGACGCCACGATCCTCACCCCGAGGACGGTGCCCGATCGGCCCCGCTCGTATCTCGATCTCCCCGGAGAGCGAAGCCGCTACCGGGTGCGGGCGATCGTGACGCTTGTCGGGTTGATCGCCCTCATCTACGTGATCAGCTGGGCGATCGGCCGGGCCGGCGACCTGTTCGACGCCATCTTCGACACGATCCGCGCCGTCACCTGAACGGTTGGCACACTGACGGGCAGCCGGTCGGTGGCGTACCGTGGCCCGGAGCGAACCGGTGACCCGGACGGGTGCGTACTGGAGGTGAATGGAACGGGCGATGCGCCGCTTCCGCTCCGGCGACCCCGAGGCGGTACGCGACCTGTACCAAGCTTACGGGCGCGCTGTATTCGTCATCGCCCTGCGCGCTCTGGGAGACCGGGTACTAGCTGAGGACGCCGTGCAACAGACTTTTCTACAGGCGTGGCGTGCCGCCGAGCGGTTTGACCCCACCCGGGACCCCGGTCCCTGGCTCTATGCCATCGCCCGCCGGGTCGCGGTTGATGTCTACCGGCGCGAACGACGTCACCGCCTGGTGACACGAGACGAGGAGCCCGAGATCGCGGCGCTGCCCCCCTCGTTCGAGCGGACCTGGGAGGCATGGGAGGTGCGCTGCGCCGTCGATCAGCTGCCCGAAGACGAGAAGGCCGTGGTGCGGGCGACCCACTTCCAGGGGCTTACACACGAGGAGGCAGCCGAACGGCTCGGGGTGCCGGTTGGGACCGTGAAGTCACGCTCGCACCGCGCCCACCGCCGGCTCGCCGGTCTGTTGGCGCACGTCAGGGAGGCGACGGCATGAACGGGGTCCGCTGTCAGGACTACCGGGCCGCCTACCTGGAGGGCAACCTCGACGGTGCTGCGCTGTCGCACCGATCCACCTGCAACGCTTGCCGCGCCGCCGAGCCATCGCTGGATGGGCTACGCGGCGCTCTCGCCGATCCCGTGTTCTGGGAGGAGCCGCGTCCCCGAACTCGAAGAGCGGGTGGTCGAGGCCATCGCCGGGGGAGCCGAGGCGTTGCCGAGATCCCGCAAGTGGCTCTGGCCGAGCGCTGCCGCCGCCGTGGTAGCGGTTCTGTTCGGTGCCTGGGTGTTCGTCGCCAGCTCGGCGCCGGATTGGCAGGTGGAGCTCATCGGTGTGGGCGATACGCCCAGCGCCACGGCGCGCGTGGACGGATGGGCTACGGAGAACGGCTCGCAGATGGTTGTCGAGGTGTCGGGGCTGGGACCGGCGGCATCGGGCACCGTCTACGAACTCTGGTTGTCAGCCGACCGGACCTCGGTCTCCGCCGGCAGCTTCCGCGATGACGGGCGCTTCGAGATGACGGTTGGCGTGTCCCGCCGCGACTTCCCCCGGTTGTGGGTGACCGTCGAGGAGCCGGGTGGCGAGGCAGGTCCCACATCAGACGAGACCGTGCTCGACGACCCCGAGTTCGTCGACAGCATGAGCAGCCATTGGCCGGCGACCGCGGGCTACTGATCGGAGGGTGATCCTCCCCGGCCGGCCGCTCGACCGGCGACGAACCCGGCGAGAAACCCGGCGAGCACTCCCTTGCCCCCCGTGGGGGGTGACACGACCCTGACTGCCGGGACTGGGACCGCCGGCGGGGCTTGAGCCGGCACGGGCTTGGGCTTCCCTCCGTCGGCGTGAACCTCGGTCAACTCGGCACCGAAGAGGACGATCTGGGCCATGTAGTAGATGAAGAAGAGCAGGGCGACGATGGGACCGGCGGCGAAGGCTCCGCCACTGGCGCGCCCCAGGTAGAAGCTGATCGCCACCGCACCGATCAGGAGGAGCGCGGCGGTCACCGCACCGCCGAAGAGGACCGACCGCCACCGGGTACGTGTATCGGGCAGGTAGCGGAAGGTGAGCGCCAACAGCCCGGCCACCAGCACCAGAGAGACGAGAGGGGTTCCCCACTCCAACGCCTCCTTCGCCACCCCGGTTAGACGATCGGCGACAAACCTGACCACGGCGTTGGCCCCCACGATTATCAGCAGCATCACGCCGATGATGAGGACGCCGGCGATCCCACGGAGCCGTTTGAAGATCGTCGCCTTGATCCCCTTCTCCTCGTGCTCGTCGTCGAACACCGCGCTGAGAGCCGCTTCGAGTTGCAAAATCAGGGCCGAGGCGCTGATGAGGAGGAGGACCCCGCCGAACACCGTGGCCGCCACGCCGGCGCCACCCTGACCGGCCGAGGCCACCAGCTGTTCGATCAGCGTCGCCACTTCGGGACCGACCGTCTCGCCGACCTGCTCGCTGATCAGCCCGTTCGCCGCGTCCTCCCCGTAGACGATCCCGGCGATACCGGTGGCGATGACCAGCATCGGGCCGAGAGCGAACACCGCGTAGTAGGCGAGGGCCGCCCCGAGCATCGCCGCCCGGTCCTGACCAAACCGGGTGAAGGCCTCCTTGACGAAATTGAAGGCGCGTCGCCACCAAGGTTCGGGCATCGGGCGACTGTATATCTGACCCGAAAGTTCCGACTGTCGGGCGGCTAAACCGCGTCGCAGATGCTGGGGTGCAGCTGGTCGTAGCGGTCGAGGTGGGCGCGCCGATCCTGGCGGAGACGCTCGACGAATGTCTGGTACTCGGTGGCCCTGCCCTGGCGCTCGTAGAGACGCCACGGTTGCAGCAACTCGATGTCGTCGATGCCGGGCACAGAGCTTGCCACCAGCTTCCCATTTGTCGGGTCGGTGTCCCACTGGATCGACCCGGAGATGATGCCTCTCACCACCGCCGACGTGTGCCCGGGAGTGACGTTCTTGGAACGGTCGTCTCCCTCGGGTCCGCCCACCCGGCCGGTGTTGAGCAGGAACACCTCCAACGGGACCTGCTGGAGCAACTCGTAGAAGCGGTTCCCCTGCCAATCGTCGCGGTAGGCGAAGAACGGGTTGGTCCCAGGGATCCTGAGGAACTTGCCCGCTTCGGTGGCACCACCCGCCGAGGTCCCCTGGGACTCACCCAGCATGAAGGCCGCCGCCGCCTGCTCCTTGTCGAGCTTGCTCACTGCCGGAACCACGTTCTCGTTGCGGGTGAGCAAGAGGACATAGTCGGCCCGCTCGATGTTGGCTGGGGGCAGGAAGCCGGGGAGGTGGCTCCCGGCGATGATCGCCCTCGTATTCTCGGTGTGCCGCTTATCAGCGAAGTCGACCTTGCCGTTGCTGTCGATCGCGACGTTCTCCAGGTAGGTGTCGGGGGCGATCGCCCCGGGCCAGATGCCCGGCTCCGATGTCGGGGTGAGCCCGTACACCTTGGCGAATGTTCCCGCCTCGGTCCCGAATACCCGGCCGTCGGGGAGTAGCGCCACGAAATCGTCCTGCGACGGGCGGCTCACCTCGGGCTCGGAGAACGTGGTCGTGGTCTTTCCAGTTCCGGAAAGCCCGACGATGAGGAGCACCCGTGGGCCGCCGCCCAGGTCCATCACCTTGAGCCCGGCGTGGAAGGCGAGGCCCCCCCGCCGGTACATCTCGGCGTCCCACATCCGAATGCCACCCATCTTGGAGTCGCCGAAGTAGTCCGAGTTGAGCACCCGGGTGACCCCCGCCTCGAGGTCGACGGTCACCAGCCGCTCGTTCTGGTAGCCGGTGGCGGGGAGGTTGGGCGTGTAGACGACGGTCAGCTCGGGTTCGAACTCGGGCCCGGCTGGGAAGTAGAGGTGCTGTTGCATCCCGGCGAGGTTGGCGTTGCTCTTCTCCACGATGAGCCGGGTCGCCATCGCCCCGTCGGGGTGGTCGCCGATGTACCCGTCGAGCACCACGACCTCGGCATCGGCCAGATACCGGTCCTGGGCGGCGGCGACATCGGCATACGCCTGGCGGGTGATGGTGGGAGCGAGATGGTCCTCCGGCCGGTCGGAGACGATCACGGTCTCGTTGGTCGAGCGGGAGGTCACCGTCGTGAGGATGTCGAGGCTGCCGAATTCGGTCAGATGGGCGTTGGGCTGCTTCTCGGCAAGGGTGCGCAAGTCCTCGACGCTCAGGCCCTCCTCGACCGAGCGGGCACGAATCGTCATCGTTGAAGGCTCCTTCGGGTGGTTTTCGATGCCGACACCCCATGCAGGGAGCGACCGCCCGATGCTAGTGAGCGTCCCGACTTGGGCTCGCCGGCCGCTCCGAAAGAATGCTGCTTGTACCACCTCCGCGATGTGGGAGAATGCATCTACCAGAGAAAGGAGGTGGTCCTAGTTGTCATGTGTAGTCAACGGACTCTGGAGGTGGCCGGGCGCTAGCGGCGCCGCCACTCGAGACGCCGCTCCCACTCATGTGGGACAGGTGGCGACTCCTACCCGGACCACCGTGACTCTGAGACCCGCGAGCTGTCCGATCGCGGCGCGCACATAGCGTGTAAATGTGCTCAAGGTCCCGATGCGAGGCCCCCGTCTTCTTGCGGGGGCCTCGCCGCGTGGATTGTGGGCTGCTCTCTCCGCTACCCCAGCGCCTGGTCGAGGTCCTCCACCAGGTCGTCGACGTGCTCCAGACCGACGGAGAGGCGGATCATGTCGGCGGGGACCTCCAACTCGGTGCCCTGCACTGAGAGGTGGGTCATCATCGCCGGCACCTCGATCAGGCTCTCCACCCCGCCGAGGCTCTCCGCCAGACGGAATATCCGGGTTGCGGCGACTATGCGATTGGCCTCGTCCTGCCCGCCATCGGGGATGAAGGTGACCATCCCCCCGAAGCCGGACATCTGACGGCGAGCCAGTTCGTGCTGGGGGTGGGACGCCAGACCCGGGTAGTGGACCTCGCTGACGCCGACATGGTCGGAGAGGTATTCCGCCACCGCACGGGCGTTGCTTCCATGACGATCCATCCGAATCCCCAGGGTCTTGATACCGCGCAGGACCAGCCAGGCATCGAATGGCCCGGCGATCGGACCAGTGGCGTTGGCCAGGAACCGGAGCCGCTCGATCAGGTCGGGGTCGGCGGTGACCACCGCTCCCCCCACCACATCGGAGTGCCCTCCCAAGTACTTGGTGGTGGAATGGACCACCAGCGTCGCCCCGAGCTCGAGCGGTCGCTGCAGATAGGGGGTGGCGAAGGTGTTGTCCACCGCCACCATCACCCCGGCGGCCGTTGCGGTCGCCGAGATCGCGGCCAGATCGACCAAACGGAGTAGGGGGTTGGTCGGGGTCTCCACCCAGACGAGACGGGTGTTGGGCCGGAGCGCCCCCTCGAGGTGTGCCGGGTCGGTGAGGTCAACCGCGCTCCACTCGACTCCGTGCTCCCCGAGCACTATGGCGAAGTAGCGGAACGTGCCGCCATAGGCGTCGTTGACCAGGACCACGTGATCGCCCGGCCGGAGCAGCGAACCGACGAGCACCGTCGCCGCCATCCCCGAAGCGGTCGCCACCGTCCCCCCACCCGAATCCGGGTCCACTCCTTCTAGCGAGGACAGCGCCGTCTCCAAGGCGGTCCTGGTGGGGTTGGCGGTCCGCGAGTACTCGTACCCCTTGTGTTCCCCCGGCCCATGCTGCGCATAGGTCGATGTGGCGTAGATGGGCACCACCACCGCCCCGGTGGCCGGGTCCGGCTCCTGTCCGGCGTGGATGGCGCGCGTCTCGAACTCCATCAGTCCTCCACCCCGTGCTCCTCCAGCCAGCGGTCGTTGAAGATCTTGGACAGATAGCCGCGCCCGGAGTCGGGGAGGATGACGACCACCAACCTTGTCGGGGAAGCGTTCGGCGACACCGAGGGCGCCGTGGGCTGCCATGCCGCACGAGCCCCCCACCAGCAGGCCCTCGGTGCGGGCGAGTCGGCGGGTCATGGCGATGGCTTCGGCGTCGCTCACCATCACCATCTCGTCGACCACCTCCCGGTCCAGGGTTTCCGGCCAGAAGTCCTCGCCGACGCCTTCCACCAGATACTGACGCACGTCGTCTTCGGTCGCGGCGGTGAAGATCGAGCCCGCCGGGTCGACCCCGACCACCCTGACCTCCGGGTTCTTGCTCTTGAGATAGCGTCCCGCCCCGCTGATGGTGCCCCCGGTGCCCACCCCAGCCACGAGGACGCCGACCATCCCGTCGGTTTGCTCCCAGATCTCGGGGCCGGTGGTCTGCTCGTGCGCCTCGGGGTTGGCCGGGTTGGCGTACTGGTCGGGGTGATAGGCGCCGTCGATCTCGGCGGCGAGGCGGCGAGCCACTCCGTAGTAGGACTCGGGATGGTCGGGCCGGAGATCGGTCGGGGTGACGTGGATCTCCACCCCGTACGCCCGGAGCAGCGACCGCTTCTCTTCGCTCACCTTGTCGGGGACGGTGCAGATCACCCGGTAGCCGCGCACCGCGCCGACTATGGCCAGACCGACCCCGGTGTTCCCGCTGGTTGGCTCGACGATGGTTCCCCCCGGCCCGAGCAGCCCGAGACGCTCGGCCCGGTCGATCATCGATACCGCGATCCGCTCTTTGATCGAACCTCCGATGGAGGTCATCTCCACCTTGGCCACCAGGTTCCCTGGTGGGTGGAGGCGGGAGAGCCTTATCAGCGGGGTCCTGCCGATTGCCTCCTCGGCGCTCTCCCTGATATCCATGGATTGGCGATGGTAGGCGGCGTCCTCACGCACCGACCGGCCGCACCTCGGTCGCCGGTACCCTGGCCGGGTGAGTCGGGTGGTCCGCTTCGCCTGGGTGACGCTTGGCATCAACGTCGTCGTGATCCTGCTCGGGGCGCTGGTCAGAGCGACCGGGTCGGGGGCGGGATGCGGCGAGTCATGGCCCACCTGCGACGGTCAGATCGTCCCCGCCGTGCTCGAGGGAGCCCGCGCCGTCGAGTTCACCCACCGGGTGGCGAGCGGCGTGGCGATCGTGGCGGTGGGAGTGCTGGCGGTGTGGGTGTTCCGCGCCTTCGGGCGGGGTCACCTGGCCCGCAAGGCGGCGGTCGTTTCGGTGGTCGCCATCATCGGCGAGGCGCTCATCGGGGCCTGGTTGGTGCTCGCCGCTCTGGTGGGGAGCGACGACTCGGTGGCACGTTCGGTTTCGGTCCCGCTCCATCTGGTCAACACGCTGCTGCTCCTGGCGGCGTTGACCCTCACCGCCTTCTGGGCGTCCGGCGGAGGCCCGATCCGTCCCGGAACCGACCGCAGCTTTGCGGTGTGGGCGGTGGTGATAGCCGCAGGCACCGTACTGGTCAGCGCCACGGGAGCGGTGACCGCCCTCGCCGACACCCTCTTCCCCAAGGACGCCGTCGGTTTCGCCGTCGGAGACCTGGCCAGCGTCGGAGCACCTCCTCACCCGACTGCGGACAATCCACCCGATCGCAGCCACCGCCCTCGGTCTCGGGGTCGTCCTCATGGCCCGCCGGCGCTGGTCGGCAGCGGACAGCACCTCCCGGGTCGCAAGGCTGCTCGTGGCGCTGGTCGTCCTCCAACTGGCGGCCGGTCTGGCCAACGTGCTCCTCTTCACCCCGGTCTGGATGCAACTCGTCCACCTGCTGCTGGCCGACGCCATCTGGGTGGCTTTCGTCTGGTTCGCCGCCGCCGGGCTGCAGGATGCTTCTGGGGGACCGGGTCAGCCCAACTCGGATCGGAGCGCGGTCGGGTCGGAGACGGGGGCCTGACAGACGAACCGCTCGCACACATAGGCGAGCGTTTCGCCGTCGCGCCACCGGTCGGCGAGGAGCGGTACTTCGTCGGCGCCGTCTCCATCGGTGGACCATGCCAGGAAGACACCGGGGCGGAACCGCTCCCACGCCACCCTGGATAGGGTCTCGGCCTCGGGACCGACGACCGCCACTTCCCTCAGGCCGATCTCGACCGAAGCCGCCACGGCGAGGAGATGCCCCACCGCCGTCGGGTAGCGGGCCGCGATACCCGCCCCCGCCCGGAGGGCAGCATCGGCGGCGACCCGATAGCGGTCGTCGCCGGTGGAGAGAGACAATCCGATCAGGGCCTCAGCCGCCAGCGAGTTCCCCGAGGGGAGCGGGTTGTCAAACAGGTCCTGGGGGTCGGCGACCAACTGTTCGGCGTCTGACCCGACACGACGGAGCGTGCCGTCCTCACCCGAGAAGAGGTCGAGCATGTCATCGACGGTGCGCCGAGCGGCGGCGTGCCACTCGGTCTCTCCTGTGGCCTGGTAGAGGGCCAAGAGTCCCATCGCCAGAGCGGCGTGGTCCTCGAGGAACCCGGGGACGCCGGCGCCGTCGGAGCCGTGGGGCGACCAGGAGCGGAGCAGCCGGCCGTCGTCGCGGCGGAGGCGTTCGAGCAGGAACCGGGCGTTGCGGCGCGCCGCCTCCAGGTAGCGCGGCTCGTCGAGGACGGCCCCCGCCTCGGCCAAGGCGCGCAGCGCCAACCCGTTCCACGAGGTGACCACCTTGTCGTCCAAACCGGGTCGTACCCGGGTGGAGCGGACCTCGGTCAGGCGGTCCCGCGCCCGGGAAAGGGCCGCCTCGACTTCCTCGGCGGTCGCTCCGGTCGCCGTCGTCACCTCTTCGATGGTGCGCGCTTGGTGGAGCACGTTGCTCCCCTCGAAGTTCCCCTCGGCGGTGACTCCGAAGAAGAGCGCGGCGGCTTCGAGATCGGGGTCGCCGACCGCCGCCCGCATCTCGTCTTCGGTGAAAACGTAGAAGCGCCCCTCCTCGCCCTCGCTGTCGGCATCCTCGCCCGACCAGAACCCGCCGTCTGGCTGGCCGAGGTCGCGCAGCAGGTACTCGAGAGTGGAGACGGCCACCGCCCGGTAGGGATCCTCCCCCAGTTCGCGCCATGCCCACAGATAGAGCCTGGCGAGTTGGGCGTTGTCGTAGAGCATCTTCTCGAAGTGGGGGACCAGCCATCCGGCGTCGACCGAGTAGCGGGCGAAACCACCGCCAACCTGGTCGTGGATCCCACCCCTCGCCATGGCGTCGAGGGTGGAACCGAGCATGAAGGCGGCCCCACCCGCCCAGGGAAGCCGGAGCACCCGGAGGAGGTACTCGAGGACCGGCTGTTGGGGGAACTTCGGCGCGGCGCCAAACCCACCATATGTTGGGTCGAAGGCGGAGGCGATGGCCTCGTACGCCGCCTGGAGCGTACCGAGACCGGGACCCTCCTCGGCGGGCGGCACCCGGCGGGCGATGGCGCGGGTGAGCTCTCCGGCCTGATCGACTACCTCATTGCGGCGTTCCGTCCAGGCTTCCTCGACCGCGGAGAGGACCCGGCGGAACGAGGGCATCCCATGGCGATCGTCTGGCGGGAAATAGGTCCCGGCGTGGAACGGCTCACCCTCCGGGGTGAGGAAGACGGTCATCGGCCAGCCGCCACGCCCGGTCAGCGCCTGGACCGCCTCCATGTACACCGCGTCCACATCGGGCCGTTCCTCGCGATCGACCTTGATGTTGACGAAGGCGCGGTTCATCTCGGCCGCGATCTCCGGGTCCTCGAACGACTCATGGGCCATGACGTGGCACCAGTGGCACGAGGCGTAGCCCACGCTCAGCAGCACGGGCACCTCCCGGTTTCGGGCCTCGGCGAAAGCCTCCTCGCCCCACTGGTACCAGTCGACCGGGTTGGAGGCGTGCTGGCGGAGGTATGGCGAGCTCGCCTCGCCCAGTCGGTTGCCCACCCGGGCACCGTAGCCCCACCGGACGTCAACGCCCGAGGGTGCCGACGTTCATGATCCGTTGAGGTTCCGTTGTCGTCGGATGTCGCATCTTGTCGGCGGTCACGACAAGGAGGAACCGATGAAGGTTTGGATCGACGCCGACCAGTGCATGGGTGCCGGCACCTGCGAGAGCATCGCCCCCGAGGTGTTCGTCCCCAGGTCCGATGGGATCTGGGCGGTACGCGAGCTCGCCGAGGACTTCGGCGAGACCACCGTGTTCGACGGTGGCGCCGGGCCGGGTCACGGGGCGGAGGGAGCTGCCGGGATGGCCCGGGTTCCCGACCGCCTGTTCGATGTGGTCATCGAGGCGGCCCAGGAATGCCCGGGGGAGTGCATCTACCTCGAGGTGTGACGATCAGTCGGGGGCGACGCGGTACACATCGCCACCGAGCGAGACCAGGTACAGCTCGCCCCCGGCATCCACCCCGAACGAAGCCAATGCAGGGACGCTCAGCTTGGGCCGCTCCGTCAGGTTGGACACGATGCCATTGGCGTACCGCAGCGTCCACACCCGGCCGCTGATGAAGTCGCCGAAGAAATAGAGGCCCTTTCGCCCGGTGAGGTCGGATCCCCGGTAGACGTAACCCCCGGTGACGGAGCCACCGCTGTCACGGCCATAGTCGTGGATGGGGAGCCTGCAGCCCGGACTGGTTGCAGCCCGAAGGCGGCTCGTGAGCAGACCGTCCCCTCCATGATGTCCCAGCCGAAGTTGGCGGAAGCCGCACCGAGCCCGATGGCGTCGATCTCCTCGCGGGTGCTCTGCCCGACGTCTCCGATGAACAACCGGCTCGAGGTGGCGTCCACCGAGAACCGCCACGGGTTGCGCAGACCCCAAAGCCACACCTCGGGCGCCCCGCCCTGTCCGTCGGCGAACGGGTTGTCGTCGGGGATGGCATAAGGGTTGCCCCCGTCGACGTCGATCCGCAGCACCTTCCCCAGCAGGCTGTTGGTGTCCTGGGCGTTCTCGTCGGGGTCCCCGCTCCCACCGCCGTCGCCGGTGCCTATGAGCAGAAGGCCGTCTGGGGTGAAGGAGAGCATCCCACCGTTGTGGTTGCTCTGCCCAGGGTGCGGTATCGAGATGACCGGCGTGGCCGAGTCCTCGTCGGCGAAGTTGGCGTTGTCGGAGCGGAGGTACTCGTCGACCTTGATGGTCCCGGATGGGTCGGTGTAGGCGACGAAGAAACGCCGGTTGCTGGCGTAATTGGGGTGGAAGGCAAGCCCGAGCAGCCCCCGCTCACTATCGGTCGATACCGCAACCTCGAGGAAGGGGTCGTCGCGCAGAGCGCCGTTGAGGACCACCCGTATGGCGCCGCCCTTCTCGACGATGAACAGCCTGGTGGAGTCGCCCGGGGCGTGGGTGAGGAACAATGGCTGGCTCAGCCCTTCGGTGACCACCGGCACCAACTTCATGGCCACCTGCCCTCCGGGTGGGGTGGTGGTCGTCGTGGTGCGTCTGATCGTGGTTGTCGTCGTTCGTCTGGTGGTAGTGGTGGGCGCCACCGCGGTGTCGGAGAGGGCGCGGTAGAGGAATGCCGCCATCTGCCCCCTGGTGACCGATTCCTCGGGGCAGAAGCGGGTCCCGGCTGGTCGCAGCCCTCGGTGATCCCCGCCTTGGCCAGCTTGCCGATCTCGCCGTGGAAGGTGTGGCTGGCGGGAACATCGTCGAACGAGGGGCCCGGGTCGAGGTTTTGCAGGTCGGGGAGCGCCCTCACCAAGAAGGCGGCCATCTGCCCCCTGGTGACCTGCTCCTCGGGGCAGAAGCGGGTCCCCGCCTGGTCGCAGCCCTCGGTGATCCCCGCCTTGGCCAGCTTGCCGATCTCGTCGTAGAAGGTGTGGGTGGCGGGGACGTCGTCGAAGGGTGCCCCCAGATCGAGGGTTTGCAGGTCGGGGAGCGCCCTCACCAGGAACGCCGCCATCTGACCCCTGGTCACCGGGTCGTCGGGGCAGAACCGTGTCGGTTGTGCACCCATTGGTGATGCCCTGTGTCGCCAGCCACCCGATCTCGGTGGCGAAGTAGTGATCGGAAGGGACGTCCTCGAATTGGGTGGCTGCTGTGCTGGCGGTGACCGGGATCAATGCCACCACGATCGCCGCCACCAACGACATGGCTCCGCCGACTCTCAATGACCGCATGAGGGCACCGTATCTACCCCGCGCCGTTTACTCCGAATCGCCCGCCCTGTCGACACGGAGAAATTCGGTGACCCCGATGGTGCTGAGCACCCCACGGACGATCGCCGGCATCAATGCCATACCCTCGGCGGTGGATATGAGCCGTGGCTCGGTGAGTGGGATCGTGCGGTTGCGGTGGATCATCGCGCCACCACCCGCGGCGATGAGGTTCCGCACCCAGTCGACCTTGCTCCCATAGGTGAGCGCCATGACCCAACCACCGGTGGCTTCGAAGATCATCATCGGAGTCTGGTAGGGCTTTCCCGACCTCCGCCCCCGATGGAGGATCGTCGCCATCCCGGGGGCCCATTTCGACAGCCGCCCTAGGACTGGATTGGTGACGCGGCGGTTGAAGCGTGCCACGGCCATCGGTATGGGCATGGCCGGAGAGAGTAGATGTTAGAGATTGGGCGAGATCGGGAATCTCTATAGGGCGTTATGCGTTCTGTCGATAACCCTGTGGACACCCTATGGATGGCCTGGTCAGGGACCCTCATCCGTACTGGAGGCAGTGTGGAGAAGTTGGGGGTTCACAAGGTGAACAGAGTGTGTCATAGTGTTGACGAGTCGGGACTGGAAGCGGTTCCATCCCGGCGTTCCCCACCCTTCGGAGGCACCGCAGATGGCATCAGCCGACACGTCGCGTCCTGACGCCGCGCTCAAAGCACGGCGCGATCGGGACCGCGAGCGTGAGCGCAGCAAGTTGACCGATGAGCGTGGTCGTCTGACCACTGACCTGGTCAGCCAGTACCTCACCGCCATCGGCGAATACGACCTGCTCACAGCAGAGCAGGAGGTCGAGCTTGCGCAGAAAATCGAAGGCGGCGAGGAGGCCGCGGCGCGTCTCGAACGCGGTGATTACAAGGGCAAGAAGGAGGAGCTCGAGCTCCGCCGCAAGTCCCGTCACGGCAAGGATGCGAAGGACGCCTTCCTCACCGCCAACCTGCGCCTGGTGGTGGCAAACGCCCGCCGGTACGCCAACACCTCGGGTATCGACTTCCTCGACCTCATCCAGGAGGGCAACCTCGGTCTGATCCGGGCCGTCGAGAAGTTTGACTGGCGCAAGGGATTCAAGTTCTCCACCTACGCAACCTGGTGGATCCGCCAGGCCATCACCCGAGCCATCGCCGACAAGTCACGCACGGTGCGCATCCCTGTGCATCTACACGACACCCTCGCCGCGGTGCGGGCCGCCCAGGCCAGCCTCAAGGCCGAGTTGGGGCGTGATCCCCGCCCCGACGAGATCGCCGAGGAGGCGGGTGTCACCGTCGACAAGGTCGAGCTCGCCCTGGGGGTGGCCGACACGGTCTCGCTCGAGCAGCCCGTCGGTGAGGACGGCGCCCAGCTCGGTGACTTCATCGAGGACGAGGACGCCGCCGACCCGGTGCAGCTCACCGAGGAGATGGACGTGGCCAACAGCCTGCGCGTCTCCATCGAGCGGCTGCCCAACCGCGAGGGCCGCATCCTGGCTCTGCGCTACGGGTTCTACGACGGGGTGCCCCGCACCCTCGAGGAGATCGGCGAGGAATTCAACCTGACCCGGGAGCGGATCCGTCAACTGGAGAAGCTTGCTCTGTGCCGGTTGCGGCACCCCTCCTTCGGGATCCGGGAGCAGGACCTGATCTGAGCCGGCCGGACGGCCGGTGAGAGCAACGGGCGGGCCCAAGGGCCCGCCCGTCCGCGTCGGAATCGGAAGTACTGCGAAGTACTCACGCTACTCAGTAGCTGTAGCCACGAACGAAGAGCCATCCCGCCATCTGCACACTCCGGTGCGGTCGTCTCCGCCGTCCGCCGTCTGCCGTCTGCCGTCTGCCGTCTCTGTCCGCACCTGTACCCTCCGATGGATCACGCGATGGGAGAGGGTGTGAGGCTGAGCGGTCTGGTCGGTGGCAGGGCCGAGTTGTGCGGTCCCGAAGCCACGCTCGCCGAGGCTGCTCAGGCGATGATCAACGCCTCCACCGGCTCGCTCGGAGTGATCCAAGGCCGCGACTTGGTGGGGCTGATCACCGAGCGCGACCTGCTGCGCGCTGTGGCCGAGGGCACGGATGTGTCAACCGCCTCGGTGGGCCAGTGGATGTCGACCGACCCGGACACGGTGTCGCCGGATGTCGAAGTCGAGGAGGCGGCACTCTGGCTGCTCGAGACGGGGTACCGCCACCTCCCCGTGATGGAAGACGACCAACTGCTCGGGATCGTCAGCATCCGCGACCTGTTGTGGGCGATTCTCGCCCCGGAGACGGCGCCCCCCGAGCTCCACTGATCAGCTGGGCACCCAGACCAGGACGAGATCGTCCACCGATACGTCGGTCTTCTCGAGGCCAATCTCCATCTCCTCGACCTGGCTGGCGGCTTCGCTCCACTTGGCGGTGATGGCCTCGAGGTCGTCTGCCAGGTCCGCCTCCAACTGCTCCACCTCGACTGCCTTTGCCCCCATGGCTTCCTGCGCCGTCTGGAGACGGGCCCCGGCGGCGGCCGCCTGACGGCCCTGCGAGGCCATCTTGGAGAGCGAGGTCGACCGCATCTTGCCGCCGAGCAGCGCCCCGAGAAGCTCACCGGCGCCTTCCACCAGCGACTGCTGGTTACGGGCGCTCGCCGCCGACTCCAGTTCGCGCACCCTCGACTCGGCCTTGCTCAGCTGAGTTTGGACCGACCGGATCCGAGTGCGGTACTTCTCCTCCAACTTGGCCGTGTCGGCGTCGGCCTCGGTCTCGGCTGCCTCGCGGCAGCGCGCCTCGAACTCCTCCCTCGACTCCCCGACCCGCGAGAAGAGCTTGAGCTCCTTGTTGCGGAAGACGGTCACAGAGCGGCTGCGATAGAGGTGGTCGGCGAGCCGCCTGGAGAGATCGGTGAAGTAGGAGGTCTTGTCGAGGGGGACATCGGTGAGGGCGAACCCCGCGCCGGGTGGGGCCTCGTCGCGCAAGTCGCGAGGGTCATGGTCGACGGAATGCACCGTCTCGGGGTCGAAGGTGGCGCCCAGCGGGAAGAGCATCGCCTCGTAGGTCTCCTGATGATCGACCCCGGCCGTTGTGTCGTCGTAGCGGAGATGGACGGTCGCCGCCACCCCCGGTCGGAGCGTCGTTGAGCCTGGCGTCGCACCTACGTCAGCGGCCCAGGTCGCCGCCGGGTCCAGGAAGGCGGATCGGACCGAGGGAGCCACATCGGGGGCGATGGGGACCGTCTCTCCGGTGGCGGTGGTCCCTACCTCTGCTGTCGGGGCAGCCGGGGGAGGCGCCTGCTCCGCCTGTGCAGGCTCGGAAGGCACGGTTGCAGCCGGAGCTGACTCGGGGACGGCGTCGGGTGGCACTTCGGCCGGCATTGCGGAGGGCGGCTTTCGTCCCTCCATGAGCTCCATCACCGAGTCGCGTGTGAGCGGGCCGGCCAGAAAGCACATCGCCCAGCGGGTGGTGAAGGTGATCGGTGGCTTGCCCCCCGTCTTGTGCATCACGAACTGGCGTTTGCCCAGGCCGGAGATCAGCGGGTCGATCGCTCCGATGTCCACTTCCCCCGCCGCCGAGGTCATCCCCTCCAGGATCCGGGCCTTGTCGCGCTCGGTCTGGAGGCGACCGATCATCCAGGTTCCGGCGTTGGACATCGCCTTGTAGTCGAGGTCGACCGGGTTCTGCGTCGAGGCGACGAACCCGACGCCGAAAGCCCGCGCCTGTTTGAGCAGGGTGAGGATCGGCTTCTTCGAGGGCGGTTCTGCCGTCGGCGGGCAGAAGCCGAACATCTCGTCCATGTAGACCAGGGCACGCAGGTTCGATGTCCCCGATTGGCGGCGCATCCAGGTCACGAGCTTGGAGAGGAAGAGGGTCACGGCGAACTGGCGCTCGCTGTCGGAGAGGTGCGCCAGGTAGAGGATGGCGGCCGCCGGTTTGCCCTCGGGAAAGAGCATGGCGCCGATGTCGAGTGGCGCCCCTTCGAGCCAGGCGGCAAACGAGGGCGAGGCGACCAGCCCGTTGAGCTTCATGGCGAGCGCGGTGCGGTCCTTCTCCGGGAAGAACGCATCGACCTCGAAAACCCCCAGCTTGCGGAACGGCGGCTGGGCGATCTGGCCGAGCAGACCCGCCAGGTCGATTGCCGCGACTCTCGCGCCAGGCGGCCTCGATGATGTTGGCCAGCAGGACGTGCTCCCGACCCGACACCGGGTCGGACTCGACCCCGGCCAGGGTGAGCAGCGATGAGACATATGCCTCGATCTCGTCGCGCAGCACTTCGGCTTCGGTGTCCCAGCTCAGGTCGGGCGGGTCGAGCGATCCGAGGACGTTGACGGCGACACCGGCCGTGGAGCCGGGGGTGTAGATGGTCATCGGGGCGGAGTCGCGCAGCTTGGCGATGCGTTCCGGCGTGATATCCCAGCTGGCGAGCCCTTCCTTCCAGGTCTCGGCGGTCTTGGCGGCGAGGTCCTCCGGGGTCGTCCCCTCGCGGCTCGCCGCCGCTTCATCGATCCAGGGCCGGAAGTCCTCGGGGCGCAGCTCGGGGAAACAGCAGTAGCAGGTTCCCCATGTCCCCTTTGGGGTCGATCATCAGGGTGGCGACGCCGTTGAGCAGCGCCTCCTCCATCATCCCGAGACCGAGACCGGTCTTCCCCGATCCGGTCATTCCCACGATCACGCCATGGGTGGTCAGGTCGGGGGCGTCGTAGAGGAGCGCCTCGGTCGGTTCGTTCGCCGGTCTTGGGATCGATCTCGCCGCCGAGGTAGAAGGTGCCGGGTTCCACGTCCATCCACTGTCCTTTTCGTACGCCCGCCGAGCCTATCGAGGCCGGTCATCGGCACGATCGTGCGTAGCCTGGCGATGTGGGCGTTGAAGCCAAGACCGTGGTGGTCGAGGGGTTGACACTCGGCTACCGGCGGGCGGGCCGGGGGCGACCACTGGTACTCCTCCACGGGTGGTTCGTCGACAGCCGGATGTGGCGTCCTCAACTCGAGGATCTCAGCGAAGATTTCGACGTGGTGGCGTGGGATGCTCCCGGATGCGGGGGGTCGTCCGATATCCCTGCCGGGTACCGACTGGCCGACTACGCCGACGCCGTTGCCGGGCTCATCGGGGCGCTCGGTCTCGACCGCCCCCACCTCCTCGGTCTGTCGTTCGGCAGCGGTCTCGCCATCGAGGTCTGTCACCGCCACCCTGATCTGTTGCGGTCGCTGGTGCTGGCCTCCGCCTACGCCGGGTGGGCGGGCTCGTTGCCAGCCGAGGAGGTCGCCTACCGCAAGGCGCGAGCGCTCGCCGAGATCGAACTGGCGCCTGCCGAGTGGGCGAAAGTACCCGCCACATACCTGTCCGGGTTCTTCGCCGGCGAGGTTGATCCGTCGGTGAGGGATGACCTGCTCGAAGTGATGGCAGACACCCGGCGGGCGACCATCCGGTCGATGGCGGAAGAGTTCGCCAAGGCCGATCTGCGGCCCGCCCTGCCCGCAATCTCGGTGCCGACATTGCTCCTCTACGGGGATCGCGACCAGCGGGCACCCATGCGAGTGGCAGAGGAGCTCCACAATGCAATCGCCAGCTCGGAGCTGGTCATCCTCCCCGGGCTCGGCCACGTGACCAATCTGGAGGAGCCGGAGCAATTCAACTCCGCTGTCCGCCGGTTCCTGCTCTCGGTTGACAGTTGAGGCGTCAGGCCCTGCCGAGCTTCTCGGCCATGAGCTCATATCGAGAACCGAGCGAACCGTGACCCACACCCACCACGACCATCGCACCTCTGAAGCTCCTGGGGGTGGCCACGATAAGCATGCCGGGCACAGCGTCGCCATGTTCCGCGACCGGTTCTGGTGGTGCTTGCTGCTCACCCTGCCCGTCGTCGTCTTCTCCGAGGCGATACAGGGCTGGTTCGGCTACCAGGCACCTGACTTCCCCGGCTCAGAATTGGTCGCGCCGGTCCTGGGGACGGTGATCTTCGTCTACGGAGGGGCGCCGTTCCTGCGAGGGGCGGTCGGCGAGATCAGGGACCGCCAGCCGGGGATGATGCTGCTCATCGGGATGGCGATCACCGTGGCGTATGCCGCCTCGCTCGCCACCACCCTGGGTTGGTTCGACCTCGACTTCTGGTGGGAGCTCTCCGCTCTGATCACGATCATGCTCCTGGGCCACTGGATGGAGATGCGGGCCATCGGCCAGGCGCAGGGGGCCCTCGGTGCCCTGGCCGCGCTGCTCCCCGACGAGGCGGAGAGGGTGGATGGTGACCGTACGGAGACAGTCGCCGTTGCGTCGCTGGTGGTGGGTGATGAGGTTCTGGTGCGGCCCGGGGGGAGGATCCCCGCCGACGGGGTGATCACCTCCGGGTTGGTCGAGGTAGACGAGTCGATGATCACCGGCGAGTCGAAACCGGTGGCCAAGGGACCCGGGGATCGCGTGGTCGCCGGGACCGTCGCCACCGACTCCTCGATCCGGGTCGAGGTCGAGGAGGTCGGGGAGGGAACGGCACTGGCCGGGATCCAGCGGCTGGTGGCCGAGGCACAGCGGTCCCGGTCCCGCGCCCAGGCACTGGCCGACCGGGCGGCGGCGCTCCTCTTCTACCTGGCCGTTGCAGTTGCCGCGGTGACCGCCGCAGCCTGGCTGCTGGCCGGGAGTCCCGACGAGGCGGTGGTGCGGACCGTGTCGGTGCTGGTGATCGCCTGCCCGCACGCTCTGGGACTCGCCATCCCTTTGGTGGTCTCGATCTCCACCGGGCTCGCCGCCCGCAACGGGATCCTGGTCAAGGACAGGCTCGCTCTCGAGCAGGTCCGGGTCATCGACCTGGTGCTGTTCGACAAGACCGGGACGCTGACCAAGGCGAGCCACCGGGTCACCGGTGTCCATGCCGTCGACGGCGACGAGGACAGCCTGCTCTCGTTGGCGGCCGCGGTGGAGTCAGAGTCGGAGCATCCTCTCGCCCGGGCCATCGTCGCCGCCGCCCACGGTCCGGTTCCCGCCGCCTCCGGGTTCCGTTCCATGAGCGGGCGCGGCGTGGAGGCGACCGTTGCCGGGCAACCGGTAGCCGTAGGAGGGCCGGCGCTACTGACCGAGCGGCACCTCGAGGTCCCCGACCAGGTCGCCGCCGCTGCCGAGGGGTGGAGGAGCCGCGGCGCCTCGATCCTCTTCGTGGTCGAAGGGGACCGCGTCGTCGGCGCCCTGTCTTTGGAGGACGAGGTCAGGCCCGAGGCCCTCGAGGCGGTGGGCGAGCTCAAGCGGCTCGGGATCCGGGTGGAGATGGTCACCGGCGACGCCCGCCAGGTCGCCGATGCAGTGGGGGAGGCGTTGGGCATCGACGAGATCCATGCCGAGGTCCTCCCCGAGGACAAGCACTCCATCGTCGTCGACCTGCAGAACGAGGGTCACCGGGTGGCGATGGTCGGCGACGGGGTCAATGACGCTCCGGCGCTGGCCCAGGCCGATGTCGGCATCGCCGTCGGTGCCGGCACCGACGTCGCAATCGAGTCGGCCGGGATCGTTCTCGCCTCCGACGATCCGCGGGGTGTGGTCGCCACCATCAAGCTTTCGCGGGCCGGGTATCGCAAGATGGTCGAGAACCTGGTGTGGGCCACCGGCTACAACGTGGTAGCCATCCCGCTCGCCGCCGGGGCGCTGGCATGGGCCGGGATCGTCCTCGATCCTGCCGCGGCGGCCGTGCTGATGAGCGCTTCCACGGTGATCGTCGCCTTGAACGCCCAACTACTCAGACGTCTCGACCTGCGCCACGCTGCCTGACGGCCGGCGCCTCAGCGGCCCGCCCACACCCCGACAGGCTCGAAGTCGAGAGGGACGTCGACCAGGATCAATTCGGTGAGGTCTTCTGCGGAGATCGTCACCTTCTCGGGGCCGGTGATCACGGCGGCGTCACCAGTAGCCACCTGCTCGCCGTTGACGGTGGCGGAACCTCCGATGACGTAGAGATAGCCGCCCCTGCCGTCGGCCACTTCGTGTTCGACCGATATGTCGGGGTTGAGCCGGGCCAGGTAGGCGCGGGCGTCCTGGTGGACCTTGACCACGTCGCCACCCTCGGGGCCGAGCACAGGGAGGAGTCGGTCGGTGAAGTCATCCGCGGTGAACTGCCGTTGCTCCACACCCGGGTTGAGCCCGGGTGTGTCGGGGAGGATCCAGAACTGGAGGAACCTCATCGGTTCTGATTCCGAGGCGTTCTGCTCGGAGTGCAATGCCCCCGATCCGAGAGTCATGCGCTGCACCGCCCCGGTTCGAGCACCCCGCCACCGCCCACGTTGTCCTCGTGCCGGAAGTGCCCTTCGACCACGTAGGTGATTCCCTCGACGTCGCGGTGAGGGTGCATCGGCCAAATGGCGCCGGCGATGAGCCGGTCGTCGTTGAACACCCGGAGCGGTCCGATCCCCATCCTCTTCGGGTCGCGGTAATTGTCGAACGAGAAGTGCCAGCGCGCCGAGAACCAGCCGCCCTCCTCGGAGTGGATGTCGGCATCGCGCCTGATCTCGATCATGGTGCTCCTCTCAAAGGATCTCGGTCAGCGCGGCGCGGAACTGCTCCAGGTCGTCCCTGGTGGTGTAGAAGTGCGGCCCCACTCTGACCCCGGCGCCGGGGCGGCTGTCGACGATGACCCGCCGCTCGATCAGCCGTTGCGCCACCTTCTCCTCATCCTCGACGCCGAGGACCACCGTGCCTCCCCTCCACTCGGGGCGCCGCTCCGAGCGCAGCGGTATGCCCAGCTCGTCGGCGAGGTCGATGAGCCACTGGGTGGCCCACAGCGAGTGGCGCCGGATCTGTTCGATGCCCACCTCCTCAATAACGCCGTATGCCGCCTCGGCCGCTGCCAGCCCCGGAACGTTCGGGGTCCCGGAGAGAAACCGCCACATCCCGCCTGCCGGCTCCAAGGGACCGGGTCGAAAAGCGAAGGGGTCGCGGTCCGCCTGCCAGCCGGCGAACCGGGGGACCAGAGAATGTTGCAGGTCGGGTCTGACATAGAGCCACCCCGCCCCAGGACCGCCGCACAGCCACTTCACCGAACCGCCGACGGCAGCGTCGACCCCGAGTTCGGTGAGCGAGAAGGGGATAGTTCCCGCCGACTGGTAGCAGTCGAGCACCACCATGGCGCCCGCCTCGTGGGCGGCGCGGGTGATTGTCTCGACGTCGAGGAGTACACCGCTGCGGAAGAGGGCGTGGCTCAGCAGTACCACAGCCACCCGGCTGTCGATCGCCTGGAGCACCGTCTCGGTGGGGAGGGTGATCCCGTCCCAGCTGCGCACCGTCCGCACCTCGGCGCCGGGCACCGAATGCCAAACGTATCCGACGGTGGGGAAGTCGAGGTCGGCGATCACCACCCGGCCGTTGGGCGGCCGCAGGTCGAGGCAGGAGGCGATGACCGCCTCGGCGATGGTGACATTGGGCACCATGGCGATCGATCCGGGCGGAGCGCCCACCAACGGCGCCAGCCGGTCTCCCACCGGAGCGGTGCCTCCCACCATCCGTCCTCCCAGGCGAGGACCCCGCGGGTCGCCCACTGCTCGGCATACCGCTCCAGACCGAGCCTGGCCTCCTCGGGCATCGCCCCCAGCGAGTGGCTCACCAGGTAGCTGCAGGTTCCAAGGATGGGAAAGCGGTGGCGGTGGACGGCTGCCGGGTCGTTCACGTGAGCCAGTCTACGGAGGGCTGTGTTGCGCACCCCGGCGGTGGCCATAGGATCAGGTCGTGACCGACACGCACTCTCTCAGTGGGAAGCAGGTTCTGGCCGTGGTCGCGGAATCCGGCGTCGAGGAAGCGCTAGCGGCGCTCTCGGCTACCGGCCACGACCGGGTGGAGGTGTTGCGGGGCGAGTCCGGGATCGACCACCTCGACCGCTCCGAGGAGCGTCCGCCGGTGGTGGGAGCGATCGCCAAAGCGGTCTCGGTTTTCGGTGGCGAGCAACTCGAACTCGAGGTCTACGAGCGAGAGCTGGCCGCCGGAAGGGCGGTCCTCGTGGTCGGAGTCGACGCCGAAGACGAGCGGGTCGAGGTGGCCGACGCGCTCGCGAACTGGGTGCCACCAATCTGCTCTACCACGGCGACTGGACCTTCGAGTCCCTGGGCGATTGAAGTAGTTTCCGTTCCCCGCAGTGGTTGGGAAGGGCCTCGCTGCGGAGCAGCCAGCCGCTGGGCGTGAGCGAGAAGGGTTTCGCCTTCAGTCTTCCGCCTTAATCTCCCGTCTACGAAGGCAGTGCTGACCCAGGGCTACGATTGACTAAGGCGATCCATGGTCGACACGCGCACCTTCGAAGCCGACAGCTTCGGTCCCAACATCTGGCTGATCGACGAGATGTACCGCCGGTTCGCCGAGGACCCGGGGTCGGTTTCGCCCGCCTGGCAGGAGTTCTTCGCCGACTACGGCGGACCACCGGCGAGTCGACCGGGGTCGAAGACGCGGCCATGGAATCTGCGGACGTGAAGCTTCAGCCCGCGGCGGCCGCGGCTCCACCAAAGAAGAGACCGAACCAGCGAAGCCGCCCGCTGCTCCAGAACCCGAGCCAGTGGCTGCGGTCCCCGCCTCAGAGCCGAAACCGGCCGCCGATCCGAAACCGGCCGCTGCCCGCGAGGTAAAGCCTGCTGCCCGACTCCGCCCCCGGTAAAGGAGGCCGAGCCACCGTCCCCGAACGAGGAGAAGGACGCCGATCGAGGTCCAGCCGCTAATCGGGATCTCGGCAACGATCGCCAAGCGGATGGACGAGAGCCTCGGGTCCCACCGCCACCTCGGTGAGGACCATCCCGGCCAAGCTGCTCGAGGTCAACCGGCGGATGATCAACAATCAGCTCGGCCGGCTGACCCAGGGTGGAAAGGTCAGCTTCACCCACATGATCGGGTTCGCCGTGGCCGCGCCCTGACGGACATGCCGGAGATGAACGTCTCCTACATCGAGGTCGACGGCAAGCCCCACATCGTCAGGCACCGTCGGTCAACCTTGGACTGGCGGTCGACCAGGTGCGCCCAGACGGGACCAGGGTGCTGCTGGTCCCCAACATCAAGGGCGCCGAAAGGATGGACTTCCAGGGGTTCTGGCTCGCCTACGAGGAGCTGATCCACCGGGTCCGTCAGAACAGGCTCACCCCCGACGATTTCGCCGGGACCACCGCAACCCTCACCAACCCGGGGACGATCGGGACTGCGCAGTCGGTTCCCCGGCTCATGCCCGACCAGGGGGTGATCGTCGGGGTCGGTGCCATCAACTACCCGCCGGAGTACCTCGGTGCCGATGAGAAGTTCCTCGCCCGGCAGGGGATCAGCCGGGTGGTCGCCCTCACCAGTACCTACGACCACCGGGTCATCCAGGGCGCCCTGTCGGGGGAGTTCCTCGGGCGGATCCAAGCGCTGCTGCTCGGTGAGTCCGGCTTCTACGACGAGATCTTCAGCGCCATGAAGATCCCCTACACCCCGGCCCGCTGGGCGATCGACGACAACCCGGCGATCGGGAGCCCGGACTGGGCGGAGAAGCAGGGTCGGGTCTTCCAGATCATCAACATGTACCGGGTACGCGGCCACCTCATCGCCGACCTCGACCCGCTCCGCCAGAAGCCGCCTCAACTCCACCCCGAGCTCGACCCGCTCAGCTACGGGCTCACCATCTGGGACCTCGACCGTGAGTTTGCCACCGGCGGACTCGGCGGGCACGAGGTGATGAAGCTGGGCGACACCCTTTCCCACCTGCGCGACGCCTACTGCCGTACCGCCGGGATCGAGTACATGCACATCCAGGAGCCGGCGCAGAAGCGTGGATCCACGAGCGGGTGAGGCGCCCCGGTCGGAGCTTCCCACGAGGAGCGACTGCGAACTCTCCGCAAGCTCAACCAGGCCGAAGCCTTCGAACGATTCCTCCATACCAAGTTCGTCGGTCACAAGCGGTTCGGGCTGGAAGGGGCGGAAAGCCTCATCCCGATGCTCGACTATTGCTCAACGCCGCCGCCGCCGCCGGGATGGAGGAGGCCGTCATCGGGATGGCCCACCGCGGCCGGCTCGACGTCCTCGCCAACATGATCGGGAAGGGCTAAAGCGGATCTTCGGCGAGTTCGAGGGGTCGACCCCGAGACCATCCAGGGCTCGGGCGACGTCAAGTATCACCTCGGCGCCGGGAACCCACACCGACCCGAGGGGCGCGAGCTGTCGGTGCAGGTGGTGGCCAACCCGAGCCATCTCGAGGCGGTGGACCCGGTGCTCGAGGGCCAGGTCCGGGCCAAACAAGAGAAGCGCGGTCCCGCAGGGGCACCGCGAGGTCCTGCCTATCCTGATCCACGGGGACGCCGCATTCGCCGGCCAGGGGGTAGTGGTGGAAACGTTCAACCTCTCCCAATTGCCCGGGTACCGGACCGGGGGGACGGTTCACATCGTGATCAACAACCAGGTGGGGTTCACCACCTCGATGGGTGACGCCCGCTCCAGCCACTATGCCACCGACGTGGCCAAGACGGTGCAGCGCCGATCATCCATGTCAACGGCGACGACCCCGAGGCGGTGTGCGGGTGGCCAGATTCGCCTTTGCGTTCCGCCAGGCCTTCAACCGCGACGTGGTGATCGACATGGTCTGTTATCGGCGGCGGGGGCACAACGAAGGCGACGAGCCTTCGTACACCCAGCCGTTGATGTACAAGCTGATAGATCAGAGGCGCTCGGTCCGCAAGCTCTACATGGAACGGCTGGTCAACACGAGGGAGATCTCGGTCGAGGAGGGGGAGGCACTGCTCCAGGAGTTCCACGGCCTCCTCGAGGAGGCGTTCGCCGAGACCAAGGAGATGGTTCCCGCCGCCTTCGAGCCAGTCCAGGAGCCCTCAGCGGAGGTGGTGCCGTCCCGGTATCGGTTGAGCAGCTCCAGGAGATCGCCGAGCGGGTCTCCACCCCTCCGGAAGGATTCACTGTCCACCCCAAGCTGACCAAGCTCCTAGAGGAGCGGCGCAAGATGGTCAAGTGGGGAACGATCGACTGGGCGATGGCCGAGGCGTTCGCCATCGGTTCGCTCTCCGCCGAGGG
>CAVTEU010000016.1:0-11332 GCA_963733905.1 uncultured Actinomycetes bacterium
CTCAGTCGGTCGGAATGACTCTGTTGAAGGGCGACGTTTGGCCGACTGTGCCCACCGAGGAACTGGGTCGACGGCTCACCGCCGATGAAGAGGCCGAGATCCTCGGCTTCTGGCCCAGAGGGCGTGTGAACATCGACAACTCGGCTCTCATCGCCATCATCACCAAGAGCTCGGCTTCAGCACTTACATCGAGATGCTGATCGACTCGCTGTCGGCCGGGATTGGCACTCCCACCCTCGACAAGACGGGCATCGCATTGGGAGCCAGATTGGCGTGATGCCGGCGACCTGCTCGCTTGCGTGGTCGCTGCCTTCGAAATCGTGCCGATCCCGTTGGAGAGGATCATTGGCGAGAGGCCGTTCGGGCGTTCATTCGCTACGGCTGCGGCCCGACAGCCAGCGCAACTCAACTTCGGGGATGGCATGGCCTGCGATCGCCCTTCTGGCAGGAGAGCCGATTCCGTTCGTCGGCACCGACTTCGGGCAGGCGGATCTTGATGCGGCCTGAGGTCCAGGTTCTCGGGTAGGTCCGCCGACTCATTTCCGGTTGATTTCTTAGCCATATTGCAGTTTTTGTCACACCCAGTCGACACACTTTGGTTGGACCGCGGAGTGGAGAACTACTAGCCGCGTCAGGTGCTCCTCGAGGGGCGGAGAAGGGTTGATCTGTCTCTCCCGGCCGCCTGACAACTGTGGCCAACGTGGCCGTCAACCGCTGAACAGGAAGGTAGCCGGGTGAAGATAAGAACGATCAACAACGAGTTCGAACTAACGACCGGAATGGGACCACTTCAGCCGAATCTCTACACTGGAAGGAAGTCGCTAAAGGTCGCAATAGGCTTGTGCGTCCTGTTCGGGCCGCTTGGGTTGTTCTACGTCCTCAGTCCCGGGTTGACTCTCCTGATTCTCGGAGGGGTGGCAGTCATGGCGGCGATGACCAAGATCACTTGGTTCCTCGCTGGCTGGGCTTTTACCGTGGCGGCCTGCGCCATCTACTCCTCGATCGCGGTCGGCGAATTCAATGACAAACTGACAGCAATCAAGGCCGAGGAGACCAACCGCATCCTCCTCAGGGATGGGCTCCGTTAACAGCCAACGCCGTCTGCGACATCGACTTCCTCGACTCCATATGGTGACCCGGTGAGCGTCGACCCGGCTGACGATCACAAGGGCGATTGCCTGAAGGGCGTGCCACTTGCTGAACGTACCGACCGCTGCAGTCGGTTCCCAGAGTTCGTATGGACGACTAACGGTGGCGCGGTCCATCACGCCTCGGCTGCTGCTCCTGGCTCCAAAATGGTCGGGACTGGGCCATGAATCGAGGAATGCTGACTTGCACCGCACGGCGGGTGAGTCGAACCAACGCCGAAGCCTGAGTCCCCGGCCAGCATTGATGTCCGCCCGGGACGGGCTGTCAGCGACCCGACACGCGTTGCTCGAACCACTCGTTGCGGAACGCGCCCCGCGGGTCGAGTCGCTGGGCCAGCCGGAGGAAGTCAGGCAGGCGCTCGTAGAGCGGGGCGATCGTGTCGGCGGTCGCCAGGAACACCTTTCCCCAATGGGGGCGCGCCTCGTAGGGTTCCAATGCGGCCTCGACCTCCGCCAGCACCGGCAGAACGGAGTCGGTGTCGGGCTCCCAGGTGAAGTGGATCGCGGTGGTGTCGACCCGGTATTGCGGGCTCATCCACAGGCTGTCGGCGGCGATCGTCCGGATCTCGCTGACCTGGAGGACCGGCGCGATCCGAACTCCCAGGGCGCGCACCGCCTCAATCGCCGACACAGTGTGCGCCCGCGAGAACAGGAACTCGGACTGCAGCTCCTCGCCGGCGCTCGGTGTGAAGCCCATGCGGAAGTGGGGTAGGCGGTCGGACCAGAGGCCGGGACGCCCGAGCTGCTTGGTGCAGTTGACCGGGTCGATGCCGAGGATGGGGTGCCGGTCGACCGTCGCCGCGGGAGCGTCATAGAGATCGCCGAGGAGCTCCTCGGGGTCTTCGGTGATCCGGCTCTTGACCCACACCTGGTCTGTGGCGTCCCCCCAGCGTGTAAAGACGCTGACGCTGTAGCCGCTGGAGCTGATCGAGTCGAAGTGCTTGTACAGAGCGTCGTAGGTCAGACCCTCGAACACGCGCTGGCGCACCTCGTATTCGGGCTCGACGTCGAGCGTGATGCGGGTCACGGCGCCAAGCGCACCGAGTCCGACGACCATCCCGTCGAAGTCCTCGTCCCCCCGCATCGCCGTCACGATGTCGCCCTCCGAGGTCACCATCTCGAGCGCGGCGACCGCGGTGGCCAGGTTGCTGTTGCCGTCACCGGAGCCGTGCGTTGCCGTCGCCACTGCCCCGGCGACCGAGATGTGCGGCAGCGAGGCGAGGTTGTGCAGCGCCAGCCCCTCGTCGGCGAGCACCGCGGCCAGGTTCCCGTAGCGCATCGTGGCGCCGAACGAGACCGTGGCGGCGTCGCGGTCCACGACGGTGTCGGCAGGGAGCGCGTCGAGCGACACGAGTTCCGCCGAGTCCGCTATGTCGTTGAACGAATGGCGCGAGCCGAGCACGCGGATGCGCTGCGCCGCGGCGACGATCGATCGCAGCTCCTCCACACTCTCCGGCCGGTGGATCCTCTCGGCGCGGTAGGTGTAGTTGCCCGCCCAGTTGGCCTCCATCGTGTCAGTGTGCCATCGGCGCGGCGTGTGAATTGAGTAATGACTGTGGGTGCCGCAATCAATCTGCGGTGAGCCTCTTCCACCGGGCAAAGGACCAGCCTCCGCAACCAACAGGGGCCCGGCGGTTGGCCGATCAGCAATTCACGTAGAGAACTGGGTTTGTCTGTCCACGTTGGAAATGACCGCTGACGTCCGTATGGCGGTAATGGGCCATCTCGTGTGCCACATCTCCCTCGAATCCCCAGCGAGGGCGGTCACCAACATCGTCCTCCCAACCTCGATCGCCATTGCGGCGAGGTCGCCAAGCATCGATGCGATACACCTCGCGTACCAGGCCAGCTGCCACGGCCATGGCGTAGCGAGCACCCTCCCTGCGAGGTCCGACGCGCCACCATCCGTGGGTCGCCTCAAACAGCTCTTCGGGCGACATTGTCGGGCGCCATAGCCTCGAAATGCGGAGGAGCAAACAAGGCTCGCTGATGTGCGGGGCTTCGGGGGGAGGTGAGATGCTTATCAGAGGTACTGCTCCAAGCTAATCGGGCCCATTCCATCGAACAAGTGTTCGATTTGTCGTAGCCTTGTGGTACGTTGACCGCTCTTCCCCACTGTGAACCGCGTTGCGGAGATGAATGATGACGTTGCTTGGGGAAGCGCCGGGTTGGATCGAGGACCGCTCTGATCCGAGAGCGGTGCCGTTGCCGGAGGGATTGGCGGAGATGCCGCCCGGGCCCGAGTTGGGCGTGGTCTTGGCGAGCGTCGACCGGTCCCGGTTGAGCGGTGACGATGTGGTCACACTGATGCAGGTTTGGCCCGCCAGGTCGCCCACTACCAAGCCGAGTTGTACGCCGCCATGGCCGAGGTGGCCCACTGCTCCTCCGATCCCCTCGTCGGCAGAGCGGGTCGAAGCGATCGATGAGTTCGCCGCCGAGGAGATCGGAGCGGCGTTGTGTCTCACCCGGCGGGCCGCCGACATGCATCTCGGGCTCGCCCTCGATCTTGTCGAACGGCTCCCCGCGGTGGGGGTGGCGCTGAGCCGGGGTCGAATCGATCTGCCCCGGGCCCGGGTGATCTGTGAGGCGACCTGTCACCTCGAGGAATCCGAGGCTCGCCGTGTGGCCGACGCTGTGTTGGAGCAGGCAGAGAACCTCACCACCGGTCAGCTGGGAGCCCGGGTCCGGCGGCTCGCTCTTTCCGTGCAACCCGAGGAGGCCGCCAGACGCTACGAGGCGGCGACTGGAGGAACGGCGGGTCATGTGTCTTCCGAACGCCGATGGGACCGCCGACCTGGTGGCCTGCAACCTTCCCGCCGAGCGGGCGGTGGCGTGTATGCGCACGCTCGACACCGAGGCCCACGCGGCCAAGCGGGGCGGCGATCCCCGCAGCATCGACCAGTTGCGGACCGACATCCTCTTGGACCGCCTCGAGGGGGACCGCGCCACCAAGGGCCGACGCGGGGTGGTCGACCTCCACATCGACCTCACCACCCTCGCCGGGCTCGACGCCAACCCGGGCGAGATCCCCGGGTTCGGGCCGATCGTGGCCGACGTCGCCCGGCGGGTGGCGGACAGGCAACACAATTCTGAGTGGCGGGTGACGGTCACCGATCCGGACAGCGGGACCGTGGTTTGGAACGGGATCACCCGCCGCCGACCCACCGTCACCCAACGGCGCTATCTCGAAGCGCGCAACCGGTGCTGTGTGTTCCCCGGGTGCCGGATGCCGGCGATGGACTCGGACATCGACCACACCAGGGACTTCGCCAAGGGCGGATCGCACCGACGTCTTCCAACCTGGGACCGCTGTGCCGTCATCATCATCGGTTGAAGCACGAGGGGGAGTGGCGGCTGGAGCAGCTCGAACCCGGCGTCTTCCGATGGACCAGCCGGCTCGGCCACGTCTACACCGTGGGGCCTGGACCGCCCTGAGTTCGCTGCAGGCGGGGCGGCCACGCGGCGTAACCTCCTCCCCGCGCTAACACGGTCGGGAGGGGCGACATGGAGACCGTCGCAGTTCTGCTCAACGTCGGGACCGACCAGGTAGAGGCATTTGAGAGTGGCTTTGCCGAGCACGAGTTTCCCGTTTGGCAAGACCTGCACGGTCGGGGCACCCTGGTGGCGGCGACCCTCTCCCGGCTCGACATTTCGTCGCGGAAAGTCGAGGGAGCGGTGCAGTACCTGGTTGTGGCGATCTTTGCCACCAGTGAGGGGCACCACGAGCACGACTCGCATCCCGGGTTCAAAGCGTGGGACGAGCGCGCCGATGCCTTTCAGATCGCCTCGCCCATGGCGTTTGGGGGCGAGACCGTGATCAAGATCGGGGTGTAGGGCCGGACGGGGACGGCTCGCCAAACCGTGACAGCCCCTCGGTGAGCGCAGCCGGCGTGTCCACCGAGAACCACGATCGGCCGTCCTCATGCCAGCTCTCCCATTCGGGCGGCTCGACCGGTCGCCAGGGGAGGTGGTCGAGCAGAGCCTGGGCGGGGCGTCCGGCGGCGAGCAACTCGGCGGCGGGATCGGCCCACGAAGCGGGGTAGAAGGCACAGGTGACTTGCGGGATCCCGCCGTCCACTGGGACGACCCCTAGATCCCCCTCGGCCAGTCGAGCCAACTCCACCATCGTGGCGGAGCGGAGCCACGGTTGGTCGACGCCGGCGACGGCCACCCATCCGCTACCGGCAGCAGAAAGTGCGGTGGCGATCCCCGCCAACGGGCCGCGATGGGGCGGTCCGAGGTCGGAGATGCCGGGCAGCCCGAACCAAGTACCGGCGCGGCCGGCCACCACGACGTCGTCGGCCACCACCGAAAGCGCCGCCGCGATGCGCAGCACCGAGGGCACCCCCTCCACCTCCAGCAGCAGCTTGTCCTCGCCCATCCTGCGCGAGCGACCACCGGCGAGGATCGCCCCGAGGACTGGCTGCGGCATTCAGTGCGACCGGTCGGGGAAGGTGGTGACCGCGCCGATGGCCACTCTGACCCGGGCTTGCGGTCGGACCCACGGTGCCGGGCCAAGCCGTGCTCGAAGGGTCCCTCCCCCGGGGAGCGCCACGGTGACCATCTGATCGTGGCCGAAAAACTCGCGGTCGACGACGAAAGCGGCAGCCTCCTCGTCGGGGACCAGATCCACCATCTCGGGACGGACCATCACCTGCACCCGCCCTTCGTGCTCGGTGGCGAAGTTCCCCACGGGGGTCTCCACCATTCCGCCGCTGGCCACACCGGTCAGGAAGTCGGCGTCACCAAGGAAAGATGCCACCCAGGGCTCGGCGGGACGGAGGTAAACATCGGTGGGTGGCCCGGCCTGAACCACCCGGCCGGACCTCATCACCGCCACCGTGTCGCTCATCGCCAGCGCTTCCTCTTGGTCATGGGTGACGAAGACCGAGGTGGTGCGTGCCTCGACCAGGATCGACCGCACCTCGCGCCGCACCCTGTCACGGAGGGCGGCGTCGAGGTTGGAGAACGGCTCGTCGAGAAGGATTACCTCGGGACGAGGCGCCAATGCCCTGGCCAGAGCCACACGCTGTTGCTGTCCCCCGGACAACTCGTGGGGGAGGCGCTCCTCCAGGCCGGCGAGACCGACCAACTCGAGGACCTCGCCGACCCGCTTGCGCCGCTCACCCTTGGCGTCGAGCCCGTAGGCGACGTTGGCGGCCGCGGTCATGTGGGGGAAGAGGGCGTAGTCCTGGAAGACCATCCCTACCCGGCGCCGCTCCGGCGGCATGTCGACGCCGTGCCCGACAACGGTGCGGTCGCCGACATCGACCGTCCCGTCATCCGGTCGCTCGAACCCGGCGATGACCCTCAAAGCCGTCGTCTTGCCGCACCCGGATGGTCCCAGAAGGCCGAGGAGGTCGCCCTGCCAGGCATCGACCGAGAATCCGTCGAGCGCCACCGTGTCCCCGAACGTCTTGACCAGCCCACGGGCGCGGATCGCCAGTGGTGCCAGCGCCGGTCGGTCGGAGAAGAGCCCCTCAGCCATTGGCGCGCCGGATGGTGAGGAGATAGACCGGGACGGCGGACACCAGGAGCAGGACGAGGGCGGCTGCGCTCGCCCGTGTGTAGAGGCTCTCCGAGGCCGCCGCCAGGATGCGGACCGAGAGAGTCTCAAAGCCGGTGGGGCGGAGGAGGAGCGTTGCCGGGAGCTCTTTCATCGCGGTGAGGAAGACAAGGGCGCCGCCGGCGATGAGACCCTTGCCCATCAGCGGGACGGTGATCCGCCGAAGTGTTGACCACCACGTCCTCCCCAGGCTCCGGCTGGCCTCTTCGAGCGAAGGAGGTATCTGGCGGAGCGACGCCTCGCCGGCGCCGAGCGCCTGGGGGAGGAAGAGCACGACGTAGGCGACCACCAGCAGGGCGAGGCTCTGGTAGATCGGCGGGCCAAGCCGGGCCCCGAGTGTGAGGAAGGCGAGACCGACGGTGATGTGGGGGAGGGCGTAGACCACCCACGAGGTCCGCTCCACCAGCGCCGAGGAGCGGCTCGGGTAGCGCACCGCGAGTACGCACAGCGGAATGGCAGCGAGGACGGCGACGATGCCCGCCGCTCCAGAGGCGAGTAGAGACCGTCCCGCCTCCACCCAGACCGAGCCGAGTGCCTGATCCTCGGCCAGTCCCCGCAGCAGCCAGTAACCGAGCACGGTCACCGGCACCACCACCCCGAGCGCGATCACCGCACCGACCCCGAGCCCGGCGGTGACACGCCATCCCCGGGTGAGGTGGATCAGCGCCGGGGGTCGGGCGGTTGCCGTGCTCGGCGGTGACACCCGCCCCCGGGCGGCACGCTCGCCAAGCAGGACGAGGAGGGCGAGGACTATCAGCACCGAAGAGAGCACGAGTGCTGGTACCCGGTTGGGCCGCCCGGCGAACTGGGCGTAAATGGCGCGGGTGAAGGCGTCGTACCGCATCAGCGAAACCGCCCCGAAGTCGGACAGCGTGTAGAGGGCCACCAAGGTCCCGCTTGCCGCCAGCGCCGGGCGGATCCTGGGGAGGACGATGGTGCGGAAGACCCGCGGCGGCGAGGCGCCGAGGCTGCGCGCCGCCTCCTCGAGCGAGCGATCCATCCTTCGCATGGACGACGCCACCAGGAGGTGGACATATGGGTATGTGAACAGGGTCAGGGCGAACCATGCACCGGGGAAGCCGGTGATATCGGGTAGCCGATCGAGGCTCAGTATCTCGGCGAGCATCCCCCGAGGACCGAGGGCGGCGACGTAGGCGAGCGCCCCGACATAGGAGGGGATCACCAGGGGGAGCGCAAGCAGCGTGAAGGCAAGACGTCGGCCGTTCAGGTCGGTCCGGACGGTGACCCAGGCGGTGGCGGTGCCCAGTGCCGTGGCCGACAGGGTGACAGCCACCACCAGGGCGATGGTGGCGACGATCAGCTCACCGGTGCGGCCCGAGGTGAGCGTCTCGGCTACCTGCTCCGGCTCCGATGCGATATTTATGCCGAGATAGGCGAGTGGCGCCACCACCGGGATGAGGACGACAAGCGCCGCAACCCACAGCCCGGCTGGGGCGTGCCGCACCGCCGGCCGAAGACCGCCACCGGCGAGCTCGGGGGTCGGGGCCAGCGGCAATGCCCCAGATTGTTGGTCGGTTCCTAGGGTCACACCAGCCCCGACTCGGTCACCAAATCGGCCGCCCTGTCGAGCACCGTCGCCAGCTCGGACATGCTGAGGTCGGGAGACTGCAATTGGTCGAGCGCGGGAAGAGCGGGGTCCGCCTCTACCTCATCGATCATCGGGTACTCGTAGGTCTCGTCTGCGAAGTAGCTCTGCGCTTCTTCGGAAAGGAGGAAGTCGACCAACTGTGTGGCCTCGGCGGATCGGTCGGAGGAGGCGAGCACGCCGGCGCCGGCGGGCATGACGAGCGACCCGGCGCTGCCGTCGTCGAGGAACTCGTTCCTGGCCACGGTGCCGCCCTGTTCGGCGGCAAGGCGCAACAGGTAGTAGTGGTTGACCAGGCCGAGCGCGATCTCCCCAGCCTCGACCGCGGCGACGATCGAGTTGTTGTCCGGGTAGGTGACCGGGTCGTTGGCGGCGAGCTTGTCCAGCCAAGAGGCCGTCGCCTCCTCGCCCTCGGAGAGGATCATGGCGGCGACGAACGACAGGAACGACCCGTTGGTCGGCGCCACCCCCACGTTGCCTGCCCAGCGCGGGTCGACGACCTCGTCCAAGCTCCGGGGCAGATCCTCGTCCCCGACTTCCTCGCCGTTGTAGACGACGACGCGGCTCCGGCCGGAGATCGGTATCCAGTTGCCCTCATCGTCGGCGAAACGGGGATCGACCCGAGACATCATCTCGTCGGGCAGTGGCTGGAACAGCCCTTCCAGCGACACGAGGCCAAGGGAGCCAGGGTCTTGGGCCAAGAACACGTCGGCCGGGGAACGGTCACCTTCGGTGAGAATCGTGGCCGCCAATTCAGGGCTCTCCCCGTAACGGACCTCCAGCTCGATCCCCGTCTCCTCGGTGAACCGATCGAGCAGAGGTCCGACCAGGTCCTCGCTCCGACCCGAGTACACCACAAGGGGATCATCCGCCGACCCGGAGCCACAAGCGCCAACGAGACACGCCACGGCGACCACAAAGAGGACCGCCTTGGATCTCATCAAGCCATCTCCTCGAATTGGTGACGATCGGCTCAAACGACGAGGTTGTAAGGCAAGCCTGACGCTACTAAACAACATCGCCGTAGTGCAAAAGGCGTGGCGGATCGTTCTGCGCGCATAGGCTGGTATCGGCGCTCGGCTTGCGGACTCGTTTAGGGGCACACCTCGGAGGCGGTCTTGTGACTGCTCTTCAATATGCAGACTTCGATCTTGCGGTGATCGAGCACGACGGTGAGTTCGTTGCCCATGTCCTCGACTCACCTTCGGGTCAGGCCGATGGGCGCTTCGAGATGCCGTTTTCGCCCGATGCCCTCGAGAACTTCATTCTCAAGATGGGTCACACCCGCACCGCCCGGCGTGGAGTCGGGTCGGCTCGGTTCGAGATCGCACAGTCCTTTGGCGACAAGCTCTACCGCACGGTGTTCGCCGGCGAGATCGAGACATGCTTTCGCCGCAGCCTCGACGAGGCGACCCGCTCTGGGAGAGGGCTGCGGGTCCGAATCCGCACCGATGAGGCCCCCTCCCTGGCTGACGTCCCGTGGGAGTACCTGTTCAGCGCTTCACTCGATCGCTTCGTCGCTCTGTCGCGTGACACACCGCTCGTCCGCTTTGTCGAGCGCGCCGACCGAGTGCCACCTCTCTCGGTGGAACCGCCGCTTCGGATCCTGGCGGTGGTGGCGAGCCCGTCCGATCTCGTCGCTCTGGACGTCGAGCGCGAGGTTCAGGTCATCGTCGAAGCCACCGCCGGGCTCGTCACCGACCGGAGGGTGACGGTCGCAGTCGAACGGGGAGGGGACCTGCCGAGCCTGCAGCGAAGGCTCCGCACCGAGTCCTTTCACATTTTCCATTTTGTCGGTCACGGGGGCTTCGACCCGGCTTTGCGAGATGGCGTGCTCTTCCTGGTGGGCGCAGATGGGAAGAGCCGGGCGGTCCCGGCACGCGAGCTCGGGATCATGCTTCACGATCACCACACCCTGCGGCTGGCAGTGCTCAACGCCTGCGAGGGCGCAAGGACCGGCATCGACAACCCGCTCGGGGGTGTTGCTCAGGGATTAGTGCGACACGGAATCCCGGCCAGTGTCGCCATGCAGTTCGAGATCAGCGACGGGGCCGCGATCGCCTTCTCAGGCGAGTTCTACAGGGCGCTGGCGGATGGCCTGCCGGTCGATGCGGCCACGGTCGAGGCGCGCAAGGCGATCCTCGCCGAAGGGAGCGACGTCGAGTGGGGGACACCGGTCCTCTACCTGCGGGCAGCGGACGGGGCGGTGTTCGAGATACCTCAAGGCGCCGCCGGGCCGAGTACCGACGTTCGGGAGAAGACCGCGGGCGATCTCGCATTGACTCCGACCCGACGGATTCCGCGTCCCGTGATGCTGTGGTTGTTGGTGGCTGCCCTCCTCATCGCCGGAGTCGTGACCGGCGTGGTGCTGCTCGACCAGGGCCGCAACCCGGCAACCCCGACCACGCTCGCTGCCGGCCCCACAACCGTCCCTGCTGAAGCGACCACCACCCCTTCCGCTCCCACCACCTCACTCGCTCCGACCACGACGGCGGCGGAGGATCTCGAGCAGTTCACCGTGGGAGTCCCCGCGCTGCAGCCTCCGGAATCGAGGGCCCCCAACGGTGCTTCGGGATCCGGATGTCTCCCCGATTCAGGACGTGTCCCCGATGGGATCTGGTTCGGAAAGCTGGTCGAAAAATCCCGCTCGGACAGCATGATCCTCGATCCAGGTTGCTTCTTCTTCGGTGAGGCGGCGTCCGCCGCCGCGACCGAGGATGGAGTGGAGGCCCTCAACGACTACTACATACGGGACAACAGCGTCTCAACGCGGACCATCCTCGTCTCCGACCGGGCCGTGGTGTATTTCATCCCTGGAGGAGATCCCAGCGCCGGTTTCGAGATCGTCCCTTACGTGTCCTGGCCGGGGAGCAGCGCCCCGATAGGTTGCCCGGGTGACTTCTGTCTCGCCTGGATCTATGTCAACGAAGGGATCGTGACCGAGATCTCGATCCAGTGGGTGCCGTGAGTCAGCGCACCAGCAACGGCACTTCGATCTCGTCGGGGTCCAGA
>CAVTEU010000017.1:0-11955 GCA_963733905.1 uncultured Actinomycetes bacterium
GTAGTCACTCCGCGACCTGCCTTCCATCGGCGTCAAGTCCGAGCCGGTAGAGCGCTCGGTTGATTGCGTCGATCAGCGCTCGACACTCGAAGATCCATGGCTCGCCGTCGCGCCAGCGGGTAGATCTCCATCACGGGAATCTCGTTCTCGTGATTCACCTCGGCGAACTGGACGTTTTCTACATCGAGCTCGGCAACCAGCTTCTCCCGATCCGGGGGACTTGCGATACCAATCGTTGTGACCTGATGCATCACCGATACTCCTTGAAGTAGAGGAAGTGACCGTCGTCGGTGAAACGGATGGCTCGTCCGTCGTGTGCGATCACTTCGATGATCCCACCGAACCGACCGTTCTCGAACTCAATGATGCGAGAGTCGGGGTGGTGGAGTATCTCGTCCACGACTCGTTGTGCAGATCCATTGATTTCTGCCGGATTGCCTCTTGCCTCGGGGAAGAGCCAGTTGCCGGGTCGTGCCCCTCGACCGTGCTTGGTGAGCGAGTGGCCGGCAACGGAGAGGCCGCCCTTCTTCGGCACTCGGGCGGCGGCAGCCAGATCTTCGATGGAGAGACCACGCCGCGCGAGGATCTCGTGACCTAGCCCGCGCCACGACGCCACCGACTTCGTCGGCGAAGCGGGCGAGATGGGCGACGCGGGCCATCCGGCCCCAGGGCACCAGACCGGCGGCGAACCAGCCGCAGTCGGGAAGGCTGCCGTGGAGGCACCGTTTTGCCTCGGCCACCCCGGACACCTCGGCCAGGAGACTCCCGATCGGGTCGAGCATCGTGCTCAGCGGCGGACGGTGGTCGGGCCACGCCAGACCGCGCTGCGCAAGTGCTTGATGGGCGTGCTGGCCGAAGCTCCGCCACGGTTGCCACATGGTGGATACCCCGGGGAGCTCCCAGCCTGAAGCGGAACCGTTGCCACCGACATCGCCGACGACGGCGCGGGGAACGGCCAAGCCCGTCGACCAGAGCACTGGAGCCGGCGAAGGGGTCGTGGTCCTCGGCCCACTCGATGCGATCGCGCAGCACGGAGGCCCACCACTCCGCTTCGTCGGCGGTGACGAGCAGGCGATCGGTCGATCCAATGGGGCGGTCGGCCAGTGCAGGGCAGCGGTCACTGCTCGGTGCCGGGCGGAGAGGTTCTCACTGAGCCGCTCCAGGTTGGTGACAACCCCCTCCAGAGCCACCGGATCGAGCAGCCGTGATGCCACGAGTGCAGTAACGTAACACAACGTCATATACCGAGAAAGGGTGTATTGATAACGTGCTGTCGCGGGCCGAGGGCAGTCACAAGCGAATCCCCCCGAAGCTCGCGGGGCAGACGCCCGAACCAGGTGCTACAATGTGCTACATGGATCGGGTCGGGATTCGAGAGTTACGGCAGAACCTCACGGTCTACCTGCGCCGTGTGCAGCGGGGAGAGACCTTGGAAGTCACTGACCGGGGCCGCCCGGTAGCCGTCATCGGCCCGCTTGAAGCCGCCTCGTCGGCGCTGGATCGGAACGTTCAGATGGGCAGAGTTCGACCCGCGGCATCTCGAGAACCGTTCCACGCTCCGGCAGGCATCCCCTCGACCGCAGGCAGCGACGCCCTCACCTCCGAGCGCGCCGAGAGATGAGCGTCGCCTATGTGGATGCTTCCGCCATCGTCAAGCTGATCGTCCCAGAGGCGGAATCAGAGGCGCTGGTCTCATCTCTACGTAACTACGACGACCATGTCACCAGTGTCATTGCCCAAGTGGAGGTGCCCCGAGCAGTGCGCCGCACCGGGCTGGACCCTGATCTCGTGATGACGATTGACGTGTTGTCGCGCTTCGCGACGGTGGCGCTGGACCACACCGTGGTCGAGGTCGCCCGACGCTTGGAGCCGCAAAGGATCCGGTCTCTCGATGCGATCCACATCGCATCGGCCATCAGCCTCGGGATCGAGGATCTCGCCTTTGTGGCCTACGACCAGCTCTGCCTCGAGGGCGCCGCCCAGGTCGGGTTAGCGCCATTGTCACCGGGCTGACCGGGGATTCATCCGATTCGATCTTTCCAACCGGGCGGTTAGAGGACCGCCGACCGTGGAGACGGTGCGGGACGTCATCAGCGAGAACCTCCCCGAGTATGTCCCACCGAGGCGATACGTTCAGTCGCGGGCGGTTGGTCGGGAGGAGGAGGGAGTACCGTGAGTGCCCGAATCATGGAAACCCGGATCCTGGAGTCGCTCCGCGCCGGCGACCGGGTGGCGATGTCTTGGGACGAGTACCAGTCGCTCTCACCCGACGCCGTACGGGGCGAGTACATCGATGGCGAACTGGTGATGAGCCCCTTCCCCACCGGTCTCCACCAGGACGTGTGCCACAGCTGGCCAACCTCATCGAGGCAGCTCTGCCACCCGGAGTGCGGGTGCGTGAGTCGTGGGGGTGGAAACCGATGGCCGACGAGTTCGGCCCCGACGTCATGGTCTTCGACGACACCGAAGAGAACGTGCGATTACACCGGTGTTCCCCATCTGGTGGTCGAAGTGCTCTCCACCGACCCCTGGCGAGACGTGGTCCGCAAACTCCGCAAATACGCCGAGGTGGGTTTGTCCCGATATTGGATCATCGACCCCGAGCAGCCCGAGCTGGTGGTGTACGAGCGAACGGCATCTGGGGAACTGGTGGAGACAGAGCGGTTCGGGGAGGAAGACCACCCGGAACTCGACATCGGGCCTGCCGTTCTGACCCTGCGAGTCGGCGACCTGGCTCGATAGGTCCCGACTGTTACCCCAACCGGTACTCGACACTGGTGCCGCGCTTGCCGACCACGACCAGCACCCCAATCCTCCGCAGGCAGTACGCCATCTGCTGGGCGGCGCGCCGGGGGCTGCCTAGCCTCTCGGCCAGATCGGCGGTCGTGAACGTCTCCGGCAAGCCTCGGGCAAGAGTCCGGCCAGGTCATCGACGTTCTCGAGGAGTAACGAGCTCACCACCTCGACAAGCCGGCACTCGACGACGACCCATCCCTTGCGGCGCCATGCCCGGCCGGGCATGTGCTCCCGGAGCTCCTCCTCGATCGTCAGCAGAACTTCGACTTCGAAGCGGGGATGAACCACCAGGTCGGGGAGGCTCGCCAGGTCTGAGAAGATATCCGTCGGCTTGCCGTGCCTGGGAGAACGGCGTCGACTCAACACGGCGCCGTCGGGGTCGATCTTGACGATCCACTTGTCGATGGGGATCGGGCGTACGACTCGGACTCGATGCCCGAGCTCGAGAAGCGATGTGACCTTCCGCTTCAGCGAAGAGAAGCCGCTTGTCTGGATCTCGACCAAGAGATTCCCTCGAACCAAATCGATGACAAAACCATCAACTGGAACCTCGGCTAGATCGTCGGGGAGGGCATAGAACCGTTTCAAGGAGGCGTGGAGTGGCTTCTCCCTGAGGGTCCCAATGTGTGGCACGGCCGGCGGCACTTTTGGATCGTAGGAAGCCAGCGATCGCCATCTGTCGATTCCAGTGACGCCCTGCCTTGGCGCGGGCACGTGGGGGTCCCCAGCCGATGCGGGCAACTACCCCTTGATGGCGGCGTCGACCAGGGCGGCCTGTTCGGCTTGGTGCAGGGCGGCGTTGCCGGTGGCGGGGCTGGCGCTCTCGGGTCGGCCGGCGTAGAAGGGCTCTCGCCCGGTCAAAGCGGCGAGGCGGTGGCGGAGGAAGCTCCAGGCGCCCATGTTCGCCGGCTCCTCCTGCGCCCACACCAGATCGGTGTCACCGGGGAACATCCCCAGCGTCTCGTTGAGCTCCTTCTCGGGGAACGGGTATAGCTGCTCCATCCGGATCAGCGCCACCCCCTCTTCCTGCAACTCGCGGCGGCGCCGCTCCAGGTCGTAGTAGACCTTCCCGCTGCACAGCACGAGCCGACGGACCCCCGGTGTCTCGGCGGCGTGGGGGTCGCCCAGCACCTTGCGGAACCCTCCCCCGGTCAACTCTTCGACCGTGCTGAAGGTCTCCTTGGTCCGCAACAGCGATTTCGGGGTGAACATCACCATCGGGCGGCGCAGCGTCCCCGACACCTGGCGGCGCAGGGTGTGGAAATACGAGCCCGAGGTGGAGGGGATCACGATCCGCAGGTTGTTCCCGGCGCACATCTGGAGGTAGCGCTCGATCCGGCCGCTGGAATGCTCCGGTCCCTGCCCCTCGTACCCGTGCGGGAGGAGCATCACCAGGGCGCTGCGCTGCCCCCACTTGTCGCCACCGGCGGAGATGAACTGGTCGATCACCACCTGGGCGCCGTTGCCGAAGTCGCCGAACTGCGCCTCCCACATCACCAGGGCGTCGGGCACCTCCACCGAGTAGCCGTACTCGAACCCGACGGCAGCGAACTCTGACAGCAGCGAATCGACGATCCGCACCCGGGGGAACTCCCCGGGCTTGCTCTGCAGCGGGACCCAGTCGACCCCGGTCTGGTAATCCGTGATGGCGGCATGGCGGTGACTGAAGGTCCCCCGCTGCGAGTCCTCTCCGGTGAGCCGCACCCAGTGGCCCTCGGCGGACAGCGAACCGATGGCGAACGCCTCGGCCATCGCCCAGTCGATCGTCCCCGACTCGACCATCTTGCGCCGCTCGTCGAGCAGCTTGGTCAGCTTGGGGTGGACGGTGAAACCCTCCGGCGGGGTGGAGACCCGCTCGGCGATCTGTTGGAGTTGCTCGGCGGAGACCGGGGTGGGCACCACCTCGCTGGGGGCTCTTGGACCGGCTCGAAGGCGGCGGGGACCATCTCCTTGGTCTCGGCGAACGCCTCCTCGAGGAGCCCGCGGTACTCCTCGAGCAGCGCCTCCCCCTCCTCGACCGACAGCTCCCTGGTGTTGACCAGCCGCTCCATGTAGAGCTTGCGCACCGAGCGCCGCTGCTCGATCAGCCGGTACATCAGCGGCTGGGTGTACGACGGCTCGTCGCCCTCGTTGTGCCCCCGCCGCCGGTAGCAGACCATGTCGATCACCACGTCGCGGTTGAACGCCTGGCGGAAGTCGAAGGCGAACTGGGCGACCCGCACCACTGCCTCGGGGTCGTCGCCGTTGACGTGGAGGATCGGGGCCTGCACCGTCTTGGCCACGTCGGTGGCGTAGTGGCTGGAGCGGGCGTCGCCCACCGAGGTGGTGAACCCCACCTGGTTGTTGACCACGATGTGCACCGTCCCCCCGGTGCGGTACCCGGGAAGCTGGGAGAGGTTGAGCGTCTCCACCACCACTCCCTGGCCGGCGAAGGCGGCGTCACCGTGGATCAGGATCGGGAGGACCTCGTCGTGCCCGTTGGGACCGCGCAGCTCCTGCTTGGCCCTGACCTGGCCCTCGAGCACCGGGTCCACCGCCTCGAGGTGGCTCGGGTTGGCCACCACCTGCACCGAGAGCTCGCGCCCCTCGGGGTCGGTGTGGGTGCCCTTGGCGCCGAGGTGGTACTTGACGTCGCCCGAGCCCTGGATGGTCTCGGGGCTCAACCCCTCGAACTCGCCGAAGATCCGGCTGTAGCTCTTCCCGATGGTGTTGGCCAGGACGTTGAGCCGGCCGCGGTGGGCCATCCCGATGACGACCTCCTCCATCCCGTCGGCGGCGGCGGCGTTGAGCATCGTGTCGAGCAGCGGGATGAGGCTCTCCGCACCCTCCAGCCCGAACCGCTTGTGCCCGACGAACTTGGTGTGGAGGAACCGCTCGAAGGCCTCGGCCTGGTTGAGCTTGCGCAGCGTCCGGAGCCGCTCCTCCCGGGGAAGCTCCGACCGGGGCGCCTCCACCCGATCCTGGATCCACGCCTTCTGCGCCGGCTCCTGGATGTGCATGTACTCGATCCCGGCGGTGCGGCAGTAGGCGTCGCGCAGGTGGGAGAGGGCGTCGCCCAGCTTCATCACCTCGTGCCCGCCGAGGCCACCGGTGGCGAACTCGCGGTCGAGGTCCCAGATGGTGAGCCCGTAGGTGAGCGGGTCGAGCTCGGCGTGGAGTTGGGGCGGCTTCTGGCGGAGCGGGTCGAGGTCGGCGATGAGGTGGCCCCGTACCCGGTACATGTTGATGATCTGGAAGACCCGACCCTGCTTCTCCGCCCAGTCCGGGCTCCCGATCGCCGGGTTGTCGTCGATCGCCCAGCGGGCCGGGGTGTAGGGGATCTTCATGGCGCTGAAGATGTCGTCGTAGAAGCCGGACTCACCGAGCAGCAGCGCCTGCATCCGCCCGAGGAACTCCCCCGACAGGGCGCCCTGGATGACCCGGTGGTCGTAGGTGCTGGTGAGGGTGACCACCCGGCCGATCCCCTGCCGGGCGAGGAACTTCTCGTCGGCGCCGAGGTACTCCGGCGGGTAGTTGATGGCGCCGACGCCGACGATCACCCCCTGGTCGGGCATGAGCCGGGGAACCGACTGCGCCGTCCCGATCATCCCCGGGTTGGTGAGGGTGGCGGTGGTCCCGGCGAAGTCGTCGGGGGTGAGCCGGTTCTGCCGGACCCGATGGATCAGCTCCTCGTAGGCGAGCCAGAACGCCTGGAAGTCCATCTTTTCGGCGCCCTTGACGTTGGGGACCATCAGCACCCTGGTCCCGTCGGGGCGCACCTGGTCGACCGCCAGTCCAAGGTTGACCGAGGGGTGCCTGGCGATGTGCGGCTTGCCGTCGATCTCGGTGTAGGAGACGTTCATCTCCGGCATGTCGGCCAGGGCGCGGGCCACGGCGAACCCGATCATGTGGGTGAAGCTGACCTTCCCGCCCTGGGTCAGCCGGCCCAGCTGGTTGTTGATCATCCGCCGGTTGACCTCGAGCAGCTTGGCGGGGACGGTCCGCACCGAGGTGGCGGTGGGGACCTCGAGGCTCTCGTCCATCCGCTTGGCGATCGTTGCCGAGATCCCGATGAGCGGCTGGAGCTCGACCTCGGCTTCCTTCTCCTCTTCGGTGGAGGGCGGCTCGGGCTCGGTGGCCGGGGGCGGGGTCGGGGCGCGGCTTTGGCTCGGCGGCGGCGGCCGGTTTGGGTCGGCGGCCGGTTTCGGCTCTAGGCGGGACCGCGCCGCCGGCTCGGCTCGCGCTGGCGCTTCGGGCTCGGTCTCTCCGCTTGGGGAGCCGACGCCGCGGCTTGCTGAGCTTCGCCGTCCGGAGGTTCCGCGGCCGGTTCCTCGACCCCGGTCGACTCGCCGGTGGGACCGCCGTAGTCGGCGAAGAACTCCTGCCAGGCGGGCGAAACCGACCCCGGGTCCTCGGCGAACCGGCGGTACATCTCGTCGATCAGCCAGATGTTGGGACCGAAGCTCTCGGCTTCGAAGGTGCGGGTGTCGGCCATGGATCGCCTGCGGTCAATCGTAGCCCTGGGTACGCGCTGCGCTCGTGACGGGAGACGGAAGGCGGAAGACGGCAGACGAAACCCCTTCTCGCTCACGCCCAGCGGCGGGGCTGCTCCGCAGCGGGGCGCTTCCCCTTGCGGGGCGACGGAGCAAGCATGGTCTCCCCGTGCGCGGGGGACGGAAAGATACGTTCAGTCCCCCAGGGACTCGAAGGTCCAGTCGCCGTGGTAGAGGAGGTTGGTGGCTCCGAGCTGGCGGAGGGCGTCGGCCACCTCGACCCGCTCCTCTTCGGCGTCGACTCCGACGACGAGGACCGCCTTTCCGGCGGCCAGCTCTCGCTCGTAGACCTCGAGTTCGAGTTGCTCGCCACCGAAGACCGACACCGCCTTGGCGATCGCCCCCACCACCGGGGGTCGCTCCTCGGAGCGGTCGAGGTGGTCGATCCCGGACTCGCCCCGCAACACCTCCACCCGGTCGTGGCCGGTGGCCGAGAGCGCCGCCAGCGCTTCCTCGACGCCGGATTCCTCGACCACGGCCAGAACCTGCTTCCCGCTGAGAGAGTGCGTGTCGGTCACGACCTGATCCTATGGCCACCGGCCGGGGTGCGCAACACAGCCCTCCGTAGACTGGCTCACGTGAACGACCCGGCAGTCCGTCCACCGCCACCGCTTCCCCATCCTGGAACCTGCAGCTACCTGGTGAGCCACTCGCTGGGGGCGATGCCCGAGGAGGCCAGGCTCGGTCTGGAGCGGTACGCCGAGCAGTGGGCGACCCGCGGGGTCCTCGCCTGGGAGGACGGTTGGTGGGAGGCACCGCTCCGGGTGGGAGACCGGCTGGCGCCGTTGGTCGGCGCCCCGCCCGGATCGATCGCCATGGTCCCCAATGTCACCATCGCCGAGGCGGTCATCGCCTCCTGCCTCGACCTGCGGCCGCCCAACGGCCGGGTGGTGATCGCCGACCTCGACTTCCCCACCGTCGGGTACGTGTGGCATTCGGTGCCCGGCGCCGAGGTGCGGACGGTGCGGAGCTGGGACGGGATCACCCTCCCCACCGAGACGGTGCTCCAGGCGATCGACAGCCGGGTGGCGGTGGTGCTGCTGAGCCACGTCCTCTTCCGCAGCGGTGTACTCCTCGACGTCGAGACGATCACCCGCGCCGCCCACGAGGCGGGCGCCATGGTGGTGCTCGACTGCTACCAGTCGGCGGGGACCATCCCCTTCTCGCTCACCGAACTCGGGGTGGACGCTGCCGTCGGCGGGTCGGTGAAGTGGCTGTGCGGCGGTCCCGGGGCGGGGTGGCTCTATGTCAGACCCGACCTGCAGGACTCGCTGGTGCCCCGGTTCGCCGGCTGGCAGGCCGACCGCGAACCCTTCTCCTTCCGACCCGGCCCGTTGGAGCCGGCGGCCGGGATGTGGCGGTTTCTCTCCGGGACGCCCAACGTTCCGGCGCTGGCGGCCGCCGAGGCGGCTTACGGCGTCATCGAGGAGGTGGGCATCGAACAGATCCGGCGCCACTCGCTGTGGGCCACCCAGTGGCTCATCGACCTCGCCGACGAGCTGGAGATACCGCTGCGCTCGGAGCGCCGCCCCGAGTGGAGGGGAGGCACGGTGATCCTCGGCGTCGAGGACGAGGAGAAGGTGGCGCAACGGCTGATCGAGCGGCGGGTCATCGTCGACAGCCGCCCCGGCGCCGGGGTCAGGGTGGGGCCGCACTTCTACACCACCAGGGACGACCTGGAGCAGTTCCGCGCCGCGCTGACCGAGATCCTGTGAGAGGAGCACCGATGATCGAGATCAGGCGCGATGCCGAAATCCACTCCGAGGAGGGCGGCTGGTTCTCGGCGCGCTGGCACTTCTCGTTCGACAATTACCGCGACCCGAAGAGGATGGGGATCGGACCGCTCCGGGTTTTCAACGACGACCGGCTCATCGCCGGCGCCATCTGGCCGATGCACCCTCACCGCGACGTCGAGGGGATCACCTATGTGGTCGAAGGGCACTTCCGGCACGAGGACAACGTGGGCGGCGGCGGGGTGCTCGAGCCGGGGGCGGTGCAGCGGATGACGCTCGGATCGGGGGCGTTGCACTCCGAGCAGAACGCCTCGGAAACCGAGCCGATGAGGTTCCTCCAGTTCTGGATCCTCCCCGACACCGCCGGGCTCACGCCGGGTGTGGAGCAGCGGCAGTTCACCAAGGAGGACTTCACCGACCGACTCCTCCCCGTGCTCGGTCCCGAGGGCGGCGATGTGGTCAAGGTCCACCAGGACGCCGGCGCCTACCTGGCCCGGCTCAACCCCGACATATCGGTCGAACACGAGGTGGCCGACGGCAGGGGCGGCTATCTATACGTCATCGGAGGTTCCGCCACCGTCAACGGCGAGCAGGTGGCCACCGGTGACGCCGCCGTGATCACCGGCCCCGAGAAGGTCACGATCACCGCAGAAGACCTCACCGAATTGATCCTGGTGGACGTCCCTCTCGACTTCGAGCCGGTCGGGGTGTGGGCGGGCCGCTGAGAAGCCGGCCGCTCAGGTGGCTGGGCGCAGGTCGAGACGTCTGAGTAGTTGGGCATTCAAGGCGACGATCACCGTGGAAGCGCTCATCAGCACGGCCGCCGCGGCGGGATCGAGGACGATCCCGGCCCATGCCAGCGCCCCGGCGGCGAGCGGAATGGCGACCACGTTGTAGCCGGTGGCCCACACCAGGTTCTCGACCATCTTGCGATACCCGGCCCGCGAAAGCTTGATGGTGGCGACCACACCCCGCGGATCGTCGGAGGCGAGAACGATCCCGGCCGACTCGATGGCGACGTCGGTGCCGGCGCCGACGGCGATGCCGACATCGGCCTGGGCCAGCGCCGGAGCGTCGTTGACCCCGTCGCCGACCATCGCCACCCGGTGACCCTCGTTCTGCAGGTCGACGACGATGGAGTGCTTGTCCTCGGGGAGGATCTCCGCATGGATCTCGTCGATGCCCAGCGCCTCCCCCACCACATCGGCGACCTGGCGGGCGTCGCCGGTGACCATCTCCACCCGCATACCGAGCCGCTTGAGCTCGCCGACCGCCTCGAGGGCCTCGGGTCTGACCTCGTCCTCCAAAGACAGGGCGCCGACGACGCGGTCCCCTTCGACCACAAAGAGGATCGAGGCGCCGCGGCTCCTCCACTCCTCGGCCGCGGCGGCGACCTGGTCGGGGACATCGACGTGTCGCTCGGTCAGCAGCGCCGGCCCTCCTACGGCTACCGCTTGCCCGGCGACGGTCGCCTCCACGCCGCGGCCGCTCATGGAACGGAACCCGGAGGCGGCGGGAACCGGACCGTGAGCGGCGGCGACGATGGCCCGGGCGAGAGGATGCTCAGACTCGGACTCCACCGCGGCCGCCAACGAGAGCAGGCTGTCCTCGTCGCCGTCGACGGCATGGACCCCGGTGACCCGGTGGCTTGCCTTGGTCAGCGTCCCGGTCTTGTCGAACAGAACCAGGTCGACGACCCGGACCTGCTCGAGAGCGAGCCTGTCCTTGACCAGGATCCGTTGCGGGCGGCGAGCCCGGTGGAGATCGAGACCACCAATGGGATGGCGAGTCCCAGAGCGTGCGGGCAGGCGATCACCAGCACCGACACCGTCCGCACCACCGCCTCGTCGGGACTCCCGGCGATCAGCCAGGCGACGGCGGTCACCGCGGCACGGCTACGGCCAGGTAGAAGAGGAGCGCCGCTGCCCGGTCGGCGAGCGCCTGGGCGCGGGACCGGGACCGCTGGGCCTCGGCGACGAGCCGCTGGATCCCGGCCAGTGCCGTTCCCTCCCCGACCTCCTCGACCTTGATCCGGATCGAGGAGTCGGTGGCGACGGTGCCGGCGACCACGCGGTCGCCTGGTTCCTTGGCCACCGGTTTCGACTCGCCGGTGATCATCGACTCGTCTACCTCGACCAATCCGGAGGTGATCGCCCATCGGCCGGGATCCTCCCCCCGGGCCGCACCAGGACCTCATCACCGACCACCAGCGACGACGGCGACTATCTCCGTGCGGTCACTATCTACCCTCTCCGCCTCGTCGGGGAGCAGCGCGGCGAGGGCACCGAGGGCCCCCTGCGCCTGGCCGATCGCCCGCATCTCCATCCAGTGGCCCAGGAGCATGATCGTGATCAGAGCGGAGAGCTCCCACCAGAAGTCGAGGTCGAACCAACCCAGGGTGGTGGCCAGCGAGGCGGCGTAGGCCACGGTGATCGCCATCCCGATGAGCAGCATCATCCCCGGCTGGCGGTCCCTGATTTCGCCGACCGCCCCTTGCAGGAACGGCGCCCCTCCGTAGACGAAGATGACCGTCCCCAGGACCGGCGCGACCAATTCTGAGCCGGGGAAGTCAGGTGCCTGGTAGCCGAACCAGCCCTGGACCGCCTCGGAGAAGACGACGACGGGGAGGGTGACAGCAAGCACCACCAGAACCGGTCGCGGAACATCGCGACGCTGTGCCCGGCGTGCTTGTCGTGGCCACCCCCATGACCTTCGGTGGTGCCATGGTCGAGGTGGGTGTGGGTCACGGTTAGCTCGGTCCTCGATGCGGCTCATGGCCGAGTAGCTCGTCATAGCCTCACGCCTCAACGGAGAGCAGGAACCGGCGGAGACCGTTCGTTGAACTTGTTGGGAGCCTCGAGGTTGGTGACGTGGCCGAGCCCGGGGAGGATGAC
>CAVTEU010000018.1:0-488132 GCA_963733905.1 uncultured Actinomycetes bacterium
CATGGCTTTCACCCGGGTCGACGGTGGCGCCACGGCGCTCACCGATGTCAGCGGTGCGTACCCGATCGACATCGATTCGGATGGCTTCACCGATCTCGCCGTGCTCAGACTCGGGGAGAACATCGCGCTCAGGGGCCTCGGCGACTGTCGGTTCGAGCACGCCAACGAGAGTGGTCGATCGCTGGAGGCGACGAATGGACCGTGGCCTTCAGCGCCGCCTGGGAAGACGCCAGCTGGCCGACCATGGCATTTGGGAATTACGTCGAACTCGGCCCCACGGGAGAACAGACCGGCCGCTGCTCGGACCACATGCTTCTGCGACCAGCAGGAGATGCCTACGCCGATCCGTGTCCTCTCGCCGGGTTGGTGCACGCTCTCGGTGCTCTTCAGCGACTGGGACCGATCCGGACGGCGCGATCTGCGGATGACCAATGACCGCCACTACTACCACGATGGCAAGGAGCAATTGTGGCGGATGGAGGCGGACGAGACGCCCCGCCCCTATACCGCTGAGGAAGGGTGGGAGCGGATGCAGATCTGGGGGATGGGCATCGCCAGCCACGACCTTACCGGCGACGGCCTGCCCGAGGTGTTCCTCACCAGCCAGGGTGACAACAAGCTGCAGACATTGAGCGACGGCGCGGAACAACCCACCTACGAGGACATCGCCTTCGAACGCGGGGTGACGGCGCACCGGCCCCACACCGGCGACAACACCTACCCATCGACTGCCTGGCACCCCGAGTTCGCCGACTTGAACAACGACGGACTGATCGACCTCTTCGTGTCCAAGGGAAACGTCGAAGCACAACCCGACTACGCCGCCAACGACCCGAGCAACCTCTTGCTCGGACAGCCGGATGGCACCTTCGTGGAGGCCGCCCCCGACGCAGGTCTGGTCGACTTCGCTCGCGGCCGGGGCGCGGCGCTGGTCGACCTGGACCTCGACGGGATGCTCGACCTCGTCGAGGTCGTCCGGCGCGAGCCGGTCAGGGTCTGGCACAACGTCGGCTTGGGCAGCGCCGATGCCCCGGAACCGATAGGAAACTGGGTCGCTATGCGCGTCGAGCAACCCGCTCCCAACATCGACGCCATCGGCGGCTTCGTCACGGTGCGTTCCGGCGGCGAAACGATCGAGCGCGAGCTCACCGTCGGCGGCGGCCACGCCGGCGGTCAACTGGGCTGGCTCCACTTCGGGATCGGCGATGCCGACAGCGCCGAGGTCAGGGTGCAATGGCCCGACGGTGAAGTCGGTCCGTGGATGGACGTGGCCGCCAACACCTTCTCGATCGTCGAGCACGGCGCCGACGAGGTCGTGCCGTGGACGCCCTGACTTGGCTCCTCCTCCCGGTGAGGGAGGGGGTGGGGGGAGGGCGATTCGCCGCGTGACCGTCACTCCCTCCGCCGCGCTCGCGTGCCGGGCGAGAATGAGTCGATGGCAAGAGCAACGCTGACGAACGTCGATCTCCCGGAGTTCGGGGTCCCCGAAGTGATGCCGACGCTCCCGGATCATCACTACTCGGCCAGGCTGGAGCAACTGCGGAGCCGCGCCAGGTCGCGTGAGCTCGATGTAGTGGTCGTGTACGCCGACCGCGAGCACAGCGCCAACCTTTCCTATCTCACCGGTTTCGATCCGCGTTTCGAGGAAGCTCTCCTCGTCGTCGGTGGCGACGGTGAGCCGGCGATCCTGGTGGGCAACGAGTGTTGGGGGCTCGCCGGGGCAGCGCCGCTCGGGATGAGACGCCACCTCTTCCAGGATTTCAGCCTCCCCAGCCAGCCGAGGGATCGGTCACGACCACTCGGCGACATCCTCCGCGACGAAGGCGTCGAGCCGGGCAGTCGGGTGGGCGTGGTCGGGTGGAAGACCTACGGGAACCCTGCCGCAAGCGATGTCCCCTCCTACATCGTCGATGAGCTGCGGCGGATCAGCGGCGGCGACATCGAGAACGCCACCGACATCCTGATCGACGCGGGGGACGGGCTCCGGGTCATCAACGAGGTCGAGCAACTAGCCATGTTCGAGTATGCCGGCAGCCACACCTCCCATGGGCTGCGGCGGCTCATCTGGGGTGTCGAGCCCGGGATGACCGAACAGCAAGCTGTGCGACTCCTCGAGTGGAACGGCATTCCGCTCTCCTGTCACCTCATGCTCACGGCGGGTCCCCGCGCCCGATTCGGACTGCTCAGCCCAGGCGACCGCCCCATCGAGCATGGCGACCCGCTCACCGTCGCCTTCGGCGTCTGGGGCGCCCTCAACTGCCGTGCCGGCTTCATGGTGGGTGACCCATCCGAGCTTCCCGACGGCATCGAGGACTACATCGAGCGACTCGTGGCTCCCTACTTCGAGACAGTCGCCGAGTGGTACTCCGCCCTCCGGATCGGCCAGAAGGGCGGGGTCCTCCAAGAGATAGTCGACCGGCGCCTCGGCGACCCCTTCTTCGGGATCTTCCTCAACCCGGGGCACCAACTCCATCTCGACGAGTGGGTCAACACCCCTGTAGGACCAAGCTCGACGGTGCGGTTGCAGTCGGGGATGGCACTCCAGGTGGACATCATCCCGGCTACCGGGACCGAGTACTTCACCACCAACATCGAGGACGGGATCGCCCTCGCCGACGAGCCGATGCGGACCGAGTTGGCGGCGCGCTACCCCGAGGCATGGGGGCGGATCGAGGCTCGCCGGGGATTCATGACCGATGTCCTCGGGATCGAGGTCCATCCGGACGTTCTCCCCTTTTCCAACATCCCCGCCTACCTGCCGCCCTTCCTGCTGGCGCCGGACCGGGCCATGGTGGTGCGCTAGCTGCCAGGTATCTCGGTGACGATCACCCATCGTTCCCCGGGACCACGTTCGAGCACGAAGCGCGTCTCGAACCGTTTCTCAGAACGATCCACCTCCACCCCGCTCTGGTCCAGAGTGGTCTCTTCTACGAGCCCGGTGGCATCGACCGCGAGATGGGCGCCGCCCTGGGGACCATCGAGGTGGACGACGTCGAGGTGGAGAGCGTTGAAGATGAACTCCGACAAGACCCGCTCACCCGAGGTCGCCGCCGCCTCGATCGCCCGCTCCATCTCCACCAGCCGGGTGCCTCCGTCGGCGGAGCGGAGCAGGCTGGTGTCGCTGGTCATCATCGCCTGACGCTCGACGGCCAGCGCCTCTGCCAGAGCCAGCCCGATGCCGTCCGCCTCGGACGCCGCCTCACCGCTCAAGGCGGCGACTTCGTCGCCTACCGAGACGGCGGGCAGCGTCCCGACCTCCACCTCGAACTCCGCCGCTGTCGGAAAGGACAGCTCGGTAGGGCTACTCCTCGCCGGGGTCCCGGCCGCCACCACCACGGTCCCAGCTAGAACGAGCGACGCCCCGATCGCCGCACCTCTGCCGAAAACCGGGAGCAGCGGACTTCCCGGGGCGGCGATGGGAGCGCGGTCGGCCGCCCACCGGTCGAACAGACCGCGCAGCGGGCACACCACCACCAGCCCGGCGAGCAGCCCCACCTTTACCCCGAACTCGGTGGTCTGCGGCGCCATCAGGAGGGCGCAAACCATCGCCAGCGAAAACGCCCACACCAGGCGCCCGGTGGATCTCACCGGGATGGTCTTCGGGTCGGTGATCATGAAGAAGACAAAGATCAGCACCTCGGGCGAGGTGACGACCATCCTCCAAAAGTCGAATCCGCACACCGGTTGGAGCGCCCAGGCGGCGGTCATGCAGTGACCGGTTGCGGCCAGGAGACCCAGTCCGGCCGCCAGCGTCACCCAGAACGTCGCCGCCATCGAGAGGAGCCGGAGCCGGGCCGTGATGGCGATGCCACCGCCGAGTATCACCGCATATGCCAGCAACAGACCGGGGCTCGGCGGGCCCCACCAGAAATCGAGCGGCTCTATGACCGTGCTCCCCAAGAGGAGGAACGCTCCCACCAACCCGACGTTGGAGGGATTGAAGACGTGCGTGCCCCGATACCTGATCAGGTATTTGGTGAGCAGCGATGCCGCCGCAACCCCGGCGAAGAGGTACCACCGGTCCCACGTCCAGTGGTCACCCCGGGGCTGCCCCACGATCCGCAGGATCAGCGCAACCCCGCTCCCGGTGAGCATGGCGCTTGCCGGCCAGACGATCTTCCGGTTCTCGACGAAGGTCCACACCAGTTCGATGAGGGCGCAGGCGAGGATGGCGGAGAGGATCTGCGGCACCGACACTGCGAAACCGAGCGCCGTTTGGCCGAGCACATGGATGGTGATGATCACCCCGGCGAGGTGGAGACGGGGATCCCGAATGCTGGGCAGCACCACGGGATAGCGGTTGCCCCCGATACGGAGGGTCCGGGCGGCGACAGCAGTCATCTATCAAGTATGGCTGGCAAGGGCGCTCTGCCGGCAGTCAGCAGGCCAATCCGAATCCTCATCGGGCTCTCAGCAACCTCCCAGGATTGGGGCGTACGGTCCCATCGATGGAGGCCAATGCTCAGATCCTCGTCGTGGACGACGAAGAGGGACTCGCCGACATGGTTGCGAGTGCGCTCCGCTTCGCCGGGTACGGCGTGAGCACCGAGAGCAACGGGTTCGATGCTCTCCGGTCCATCAAGGACCGGAAACCCGACCTGGTTGTGCTCGACGTGAACATGCCCGAAATCGACGGCTTCGAGGTCTGCCGTCGCATAAGACGCGACGGTCTCCAGGTCCCGGTGATCTTCCTCACCGCCCGCGACGACAACGACGACCTCAGAACCGGGTTCAGGCAGGGTGGCGACGACTACCTGACCAAGCCGTTCAGCCTCGAGACACCTGATCCGGCTCTACCGGGCCCCGGGACTCCCGGGCCCGGCCGCCGCTCACGACTCAGCGGATACAAGCTTTTCCAGCGCCGATCGCCAGTGCGCCCGAGCGATCTCGCGCCTCTCTGCGTCGGGAAGCTTCTCGACGAACACGTTGACGGCGGTCTTGCCGGAGGTCGATTCGAGCAGGGTGACCTGGACCAGGGCAGGCGCCTCCCAATCGATCGGCTGCCACGTCATCCTGATTCGGTCACCTGGCTTGACCACACGGATTTCACCACGCGCCGCCATCACGCCGTCGCCGGCGGGCATCTCGAACCGTGTCCCCTCGGTCAACTCGAGTGGTCCGCCGAACAGTGACTCGGGACTGGTCTCGATGCGCCGCCAAGCCGACTCGGCGTTTCCGGGCACGCTTCGCTGGACCGAGACCTGGAACCCCGAGGCGGTCTCCCCCAGCTTTCGCATTCCCCTTGCCTGCTCGTAGCCGACGGCGATCGACTGACGCCACCACGAATCAGTCTCTGGGTGATGCCGCTCGAGGTGAGTGACGATTTCCTTGTGATCGAAACCGGTGGCGCCGGCGGCGTCGAGCACCTCCAGCCACTCCTCCCACCCAAGGCCGGTCGCCTCGCGCACCTTGTCGGACGACAATCTGCTGAGCATCAACCGGGCATCGTCGGTGCCCATTGCCATCACTCCCGCTCGACCAGCACGAGGATATTGCCGTCGGGGTCGCGCAGGGTGAACATCGGCGGCACCCCCTCCCAACGCATGATCTCCGGATCGACGTCGCAACCCAGTTCGGTGAGCCGGGCGTGGTCGGCCTCTGCGTCTTCGGTGGCGTACCTGATCGCGGCGTCGACGCTCGGTGACTGTGGCTCCGAGGTGGCGATGAGGGCAACGGTCGTGGACGCCCCGGGAGGCGCTACTTCGATCCAGCGGGCGCCGTCTCCAAACGGCCCTTCCATCACCTTCTCGAACCCGAGCATCCCGACATAGAACTCGAGCGAGCGGTCCTGGTCCGTTACCGGGATCCCCACCGTCGCCACCCGCGTGATCTTCGACTCGACCATCGCTCACTCCTCTCGCCGGGGACACGGTACCCATGGTGTACCTCCATCGGACTCCGCCATGCAAGGAAACTCATCGGGGAATAGAGCAGACTCTTCGAATGGCTGACCTCGCGATGGAACTCGGAATCACGACATTCGCCGAAACTCACCCCGACCCTGCCACAGGGGAGGTGATCTCGCACGCCGAGCGGCTCCGTCAAGTCATAGAGGAAGCCGTAGTGGCCGAACAGGTCGGCCTCGACGTGTATGGGATCGGGGAGCACCACAGGCGGGACTTCGCCTCCTCCGCTCCGGTGGTCGTGCTTGCGGCGATCGCCGGGAAGACGGAGCGGATCAGGTTGGCGCCCGCCGTCGTGATCCTCAGCTCGGACGACCCGGTCCGCGTCTTCCAGCAGTACGCCACTCTCGATGCGGTCTCGTCAGGACGAGCCGAATTGCTCGTCGGCCGGGGGTCCTTCATCGAGTCCTTCCCGTTGTTCGGGTACGACCTCGCCGATTACGACGAACTCTTTGCCGAGAAACTCGATCTGCTGCTCGCCGTCCGTGACCAGGAGGTCGTCACCTGGTCGGGGCGTTTTCGCCCACCGATCGAAGGACAGGGGATCTACCCGCGGCCGCATCAGGACCCACTGCCCGTCTGGGTAGGGGTGGGAGGAACCCCGCAGTCGATGGTGCGTGCCGCCGAGCGGGGTCTGCCGGTGGCCCTGGCCATCATCGGTGGCAATCCGGATCGCTTCGCCTTCATGGCGGACATCCACCGCCGCACCCTGGTGGCGTCCGGGTACGACCCCAAGCAGGTTCCGCTCGCCGTCCACGCCCACGGCTACATCGCCGACAGCGACGATCAGGCGGCCGAGGAGTTCTACCCCTCGTATGCCCAGGCGATGACCCAACTGGGCCGCGAGCGTGGATGGCCGCCAATGACCCGGATTCAGTACGACGCGATGCGCTCGCCAGCCGGGTCGCTGCTCGTTGGCGATCCGGAAACGGTCGCATCAAAGATCTTGCGACTGCGTGAGGTGCTTGGGATCGAACGTTTCATGCTCCACATCAGCGTTGGGAGCCTCCCCAACGAGCAGGTGCTGCGATCGATCCAGTTGCTGGGTACGAAGGTGGCGCCGCTGGTCAACGGTGACTGACGAGCGCCCTGTGACCGCCGTGCTCAGACGGTGATGACGATCTTTCCTGGGGCTAGCCCAGTTTGCAGCAGGGCGATCGCCTGGACCACCTCACTCAGCGGATAGGCCCTTGCGACCTTCGGCTGGACTTTTCCGGATTCGATGAGGTCCTTGAGGAGCTCCATCGACTCTCTCTTGCTGGGGGCTGAGAAAGAAATGGGCAGCTGACTCGAGAAAACGGATGCGACCATCAGCCCGGCAAATCGGCCGAGGCTCCCCAGCCAGCGGCCGCCTCGGCGCCCGAAGAGATCGTGGCCGACGAGCACATACTTTCCTTCCGGCTTGAGGACACGCCGGCAATCGGTGAACCGGTGGTTGCCGGGAACATCGAAGATCAGGTCGTATTTCTCATCGCCCTCGGTGAAATCGACCTTCGTGTAGTCGATGACGTGGTCGGCGCCGAGGTGGCGCATCATCTTCAGCTTCACCGTGTGGTCGACGCCGGTCACCTCCGCTCCGGAGCTCTTGGCTAGCTGCAGGGCCATGGCGCCCACGCCTCCGCCGCCGCCGTTTATCAAAACGGATTGGCCCTCGCGTGACCCTTTCGGCAGGTTCCAGAGAGCGATTAGGCCCGACGTCGGGACGGATGCCGCCTGCTCGAAGTCAATGTTCGTGGGTTTGAGCGACAAGGAATCTTCGGGTACCGCAACGAACTCGGCGAAGGCGCCGCCGTTGTGCCATTGGTAGTTGCGCATGGTCTCACCAAAGACCTCGTCACCCGGCTGGAAGCGGGTCACGTTCGTCCCGACGGCCTCGATGCAGCCGGCCACATCTGTCCCTGGAATGGGGTCCCTCGGCCCGGTCAGACCTGCGCCCATGATCCGGAGGACATAGGGCCAGCCCATCACCACATGCCAGACATCGGGGTGGACAGAAGCCGCCCTCACTCGCACCAGGACCTCGTCGTCCGCGATGTCGGGGATCGGAACCTCACGAACCTCGAGGACCTCCTCGGGTGGCCCGTACCCGGTCTGAACGACTGCCTTCATGGTTTCCATATCGTGGTCGATCACACCTCGACGACGATCTTGCCGCGCGGATGACCTTCGCCGAGATACGCCATGGCGTCCGGCGCCTCGGCGAGTTGGTAGGTGCGATCGATCAGCGGTTTCACCCGTCCCGCTTCGATCAGCTCCTTGATTGCCTCAAGATCCTCGTACTTTGTCGCCGAGAGCACCATGCGCACCTTCTGGCCGACGAAGAGCGACCATGCCATCGTCTTCAGCAGCCGAGGAAGACTCGCCACCCAGACCCTGTCCAATTGGCCGTTGTTCGGAATCAGCGTCCCTTTTGGCGTCATCGCACGCCTCGTGTCCCGCAGCGATCTGGTTCCGGCATTGTCGATTATCACGTCGTAGGCGCGCCCGTTCCTGGTGAAGTCCTCCTGCGTGTAGTCGATGACGTGGTCGGCGCCGATGGATCGCACCCTGTCAACATTTCTGGTGCTGCAGACGCCGGTCACCTCGGCGCCCATCGCTTTGGCGATCTGCACGGAGAAGCTCCCCACACCGCCCGGATGCGCCTGTCACCAATACCTTCTGCCCCGGCTCCACCTTTGCCGCGTCACGCAGGGCTTGGAGGGCGGTCAGACCACCCATAGGAACGGCTGCGGCCTCTTCGGCGGTGAGATTCGCCGGCTTGGTGGCGAGGTTTTCCTCTTTGGCGACGGCGTACTCGGCGAGGGTGCCCCGACCCGATCCGAAGACCTCATCCCCTACCCGTAGGCGGGCGACCCCGGTACCGACGGCCACCACCGAACCGGCCACATCGCTGCCCCTTACCGCGCTTCTCGGCTTGGTCAGCCCGTACGCCGGGCGGAATAGATATGGAATACCCCTCATGAACGCCCAGTCCGCCGGGTTGATCGCTGCGGCCGCGACTCTGATCAGGACCTCGTCCTCGGCCACCGTAGGCATGTCGATGTCGCGGAACTCGAGCGCATCGGGCAACCCGTAGCTGTCTTGAACGATCGCCTTCATGGTGACCTCCCTGGTGGACGTACGTTGACGTACGGCGTAAGGTACACGTACACCGTAAGTCCAGCGAATCCTCTCTCGGCCTCGAGCGGATTACGAGACGCCAGCTGATCAGTTCTTTGTCACCCCCTCCGCTCGCTCCCGGTTCGGCTCCCCCTCACCACGGGCGGCGGTTGACGGCTCTCAGCCGCTCGCAGGTGGGATGTTCTGGTTGAGCCGGAAGAGGTTGTCCGGGTCGTATCGCGCCTTGATCGCCGCCAATCGGTCCCAGGTTGCGCCGGGGTACGCCTCTCGCACACGGGCGTCTCCCTCATCTCCGAGGAATCCGACATAGACACCAGGCTCACCGCTTCGCAAACTTCCCGCCAAAGATTTCACCCATGCCGAGTGCTCTGCGGCTTCGCCGGGATCGTCGTAGACCACACCGACAGCAGACACGATGGGACGATGGCGATGGGCGAATGCGGTTGCGCCCGGATCTACTTCGGATGCAATGCCTCCGAGCGCGCGGTAGCTGGGAGACCGCGATCGGTGCGTTCGAGACCTCGAGGTGCTCGACGATCGCCGCCGCTGCCGAATCGGAAACGTCATCGAGGAAGAGGGAGGCGGCAGTCTCTTCCTTGATCGGTGGCCCACCTTCGGTGAATTGGAACATGTCCGAGTAGCGCATCGGTCCGACCATGTCTGTGATCGGGGGAGCCAGAGCCCGGAATGGCGCAACAGCACGCTCCCCCGCCTGCACCGCTCTCCGTATATGCCATCAGCAACATGACGACCGGGCGGTTGTGGTGCTCTGGAGGAACAAATGGTTCCGGCGGGGCAATCATGAGATTGGCAATGGTCGACAACTCATTGGGGGCCGCCGCCGCCAGGGCGATGACTCCAGTAATGACTTCCGGGGTCGCCGGAAGAATCAACAATCCCCCGAATATCCGATCGACCTCGTGCAGCGCGAAGTGGAAGCGGGTGGCAACACCAAAGTTTCCGCCGCCACCGCGGATCGCCCAGAACAGGTCTGGTTCGTTCTCACTATCGACCCGCCGCAAGCCGGCCGTCTGCGGTAACCACATCTGCGGCGAGAAGGTTGTCGATCGTCAACCCGTATCTCCGTACCAGGTACCCGATACCACCCCCCAATGTCAGCCCGCCGATCCCGACCGAGCCGGTGTCGCCGAAACCGGTGGCGAGGCCGTAGCACGCCTGCAGCGGTCGTGTATTCGGCGGCGGTCGAGGCCGGTGCCCGCCCACGCTGTGCCGCTCTCCACGTCGATATCCATCGAGCGCAGTGCGGAGAGATCGAGCACGATTCCGTCGTCGACGACCCCGTAGCCAGCAGGGCTGTGGCCTCCCGACCGCACGGCGAGTGGCATGCCGGTCTCGGCGGCGAGATTCACCACCCCGACGACCTCGCCGGCGTCGGCTGGTCTGATGATCACGGCCGGGTGCCGATCGAATGCCCCGTAAAACACTGCGCGGCCCTCGTCATATGTGGCATCGCCGGGGGCGATCACCTCCCCTCGGAACGAGTCGCGCAGTTGCGGTACGGATATGGTCATGTCTGTTACTCCGGTTGCTCCACATGATGACCGAGCGAACGATCGGAAATCATCGGAGAGGAGGCGGCAATGGAACTGGCACCCTCACTGCACCAAATCGGCTCAGACATGGTGAACGTCTACATCATCGAAGACGAGCGCGGTGTGACCGTCATCGACTCCGGCCTGCCGGGGCAGTGGGATGAGTTCACCAAAGAGTTGGCGGAGATGGGTCGGTCGCTCGATGAGGTGCGGGGGCTGGTGCTGACCCACGGCGACACCGACCACATCGGGTTCGCCGAACGTCTGCGTGAGCACGGAGTGCCGGTCTATGCGCACGAGGCCGATGCTCCGCAGGCAACAGGCGCGGCAAAGAAGAAGAACCCTCCGTGGGGCCGGATCAAGGTGAGGCCTCTTCTGAATTTCCTCTGGTACGCAGGGCGCCACGGTGGACTGCGTACCTCGCACGTCGGGGAGGTGACCCCGGTCGGTGATGGGGCCGTACTCGATCTGCCGGGGGATCCCCGCATCATCCACACACCTGGACACAGCCCGGGGAGCATCGCCATCCATTCTGCTGCCGTCGACGCACTCTTCGTCGGTGATGCGATGACCACGTGCCACGTTCTCACCGGCGCCCGCGGCCCCCAGCCGGCGCCGTTCACGGTCGACACGACGCAGGCCCTCGCTTCACTAAACAAATGGGAGGACGTTGAGGCGAAGTGGGTCCTGCCCGGCCACGGCTACCCATGGGATGGCGGGGTCGGAGCGGCGTTGGCTGAGATTCGCGCCCGCTCAGAGCTCAATCGCTCCTGAGATAGCGCCCGAACCAGTCAACGGCGAGACGATCGACCTCGGCAGCAGCAGGAGTCTGTGGCGCCGGGTCATCGCCGGGGGGATCTGCCAATTGGTGACCCATTCCGGGGACGAGCTCGATGCCGGCACGCGCAGGCTCGGCGTACCGGTGGGCAAGAGCGTCGCGCAGTTCCTCAGCCGGGCGGCGAATCCCGTCGGTGTCGTCGTCCTCGCCAACCACGAGCAGTACCGCAGGATCCCGCCGTCGGTCTGCGATCTCGCCGGCTCTTTCCACGAAGTCGAGCCGCGTGGCGACCTCCCGTGACCGATCGGACCACGTGTACTCGACTCCGAAATGACGATCCATTGCCTCCACCAACGAGCGCAGTCTGACCAACGGGCTGACGAGCACCGCGGCAGAGACGTCTATGTCCTGCTCAGCTAGGACGAGCAGTGCGACGGCCGCCCCGGCGGATCCACCAAGCAGACCCACCGGTCCCGAGCCGAGACCCAGTTGCCCGGCGATCTCGGCAAACGCCGGACCGAACTCCCGGGCTGCTTGATCGGTGATAGGACCTTGGATGTTGAGAACCCCGTCCTCGTACCCGAGTCGAAGGAGTTCCTCGTCGCCGCCGGCCGGCTTACGCGGGCCGGACATCGGGAGACCGAGGTACAACCTCCACGCGTCGAGGCCCGCCAACGGCAATGCCGCGGCGAGTGCGGCTGGGGTGCGCGGAGGATCGAGCAAGTGCCAAGCGACAACGGTGGCGCTGTCGGGACTCGCGCCGTCCTCTGGAGGAATTGCCAGGAAAGGCACCCCGGAGGCAATTCCCTCTATGGCTCGCTCGTCAGTCGTGACCTCGGACATTTCCAGCTCCTGTAGTTGGACAACGTACAACTGTTACTGTACGATGTACAGGTCACGATGTCAATCCCCTCCAAACCACCTCGACCAGTCGGGCGCCGGGCCGGCTTGTCCCGCGAAGCCATCCTCGAGGCGGCGCGACGGATCGCTGATGACGAGGGTTTGGACCGGTTGACGATGCGGCGGCTGTCGGCAGCGCTCGGAGTCATGCCAAACGCCATCTATACGTACTTTGCCGACAAGGATGCCCTGCTCGCTGGGTTGCTCGACCACCTGCTGGGCGAGATCGAAACACCCGGCGTAGCTGAACAATATTGGCGAAGCGGCCTGGTCGAGGTCATGGACTCTTCCCGCCGTCTGGTCCTGGCTCACCCTCAACTGGCAACCATGTTCCTGACCAGACAAAGCGTCGGACCCAACGCCATCCGGCTCGGCGAGATCACGTTCCGACTGCTGCGCCAAGGCGGGATCGAGGGTGAGCGAGCGGTCGAGGCCTTCCGCACCCTGTTGATCTACACCCTCGGATTCGCCGCCTTTCAGGCACCTCGCCAGCAATCGGATTCCACCGCCCGCACTGCCCGTGGCTTGGCTGCATTCAGCGACCTCGACCCAGATCGCTACCCCGAGTTGCGTGAAGTCGCCGAGCCGTTGGCGACCCATCCCACCGATGAGAACTTCCATACAGGTCTCCGATGGCTGATCGACGGGCTGAGCGCCGGCTAGTCCGAGCCCTCGATCCAATCGATGCGTGAGCGTCGGCACGTGACCCTCCCCGCCACTCCATTCCGGAAAGTCGAAGAGCGCCAACATCACCTCCATTGGATAGGTCGGCGGATGACTGCAGACGTGTACCTGCTCGCCATCGACCGAGAACGCGGCCTGGATATCGTCCCACTCCACCGAGTAGGTGTGGTACTCGGCGACATCGACGGCCAGACGAGGGGCGACAAAGTCGTGCGTGAGGCGCGGGTCGTTGACCTGCTTGGCGCCGACACCGATCTCGGCGGATCCGCCCTCGATGCTGCGGCCGAATACCTCGACGACGCACAACTCCCCGCCGTCCTCGGGGTGCTCCTCGAACCCGGCGAGCCACATGGCTCCCATCGACCTCGCCGAGAGGCTCATTCGGCACCGAATCGCCACCCGACCAGACGAAGGCAGCCAACCCTCGAATCTCTCCTGTTCCTCGCGAACCAACAAACCGTCGCGAAAACGCTGTTGCCCGATCGAGGAACCCACCAGTCCGGAGAAGTTGCCTGACTGCACGCCCGACACCCGGAGTGGCCCCGGGTGCTCATCGGCGCACCACAGAGGATGACCGTGCGGGATGGTCAATTCGAGGTTCGAGTCGTGGATCGAGTACACCGCTTCGGTCGAAGCTTTCGAGCTCCAAGCCGGTAGATAGTGCGGCAACCACACCGACCGATCGAGCTCACCGCCGTCGAAGTCGTCCCGGAACACGACGTGGATTAGCGCTATTCGGGCTTCGTGGCCTTGCCGTCGAGCCAGAGCATGTCAGATTCGTCGCGGTGGCTGCCGGTCGAGCCGACGTGCTTGGAATCGATCTCAGGCCCGTTCTTGATGACATATACAAGGGCCATGGCGTGCCCTCGCCCCAGGTCGTAATCGGCCTTCAGCCAATCGACGATGACCCCTGCCTTCACTCCCGGGTCGTCGTAGCCCTTCTCCTTGGCGATCTCGATGAACTGACGCGGTGTGAGGCCGGTCTTGTCCTCGATGTTGTCGAGGTATGCCTGAAAGGACATCGACTCTCCTTCCACTGAGGTCGGGGTCGCTTCGGGTGCGGTCAGGACTCAGGACGATGGAGGCTTTTCGCTCGATCCGCCCCCACCAGGGTCGGTCTCTCCTCCAAAGATCCCGGCAACCGTCCGAGCCAAGCCCTCCGTTGGCCACCATGTCAACATGAACAGTCGGCCGGTGCCCGACCGACCCTCGACCCACCACCCGAGGTGATGACCTCGCCGAATGACCACCTGTCTCTTCCCGCTCATACTTTCGCCTCCCGACATCGACCGAGTCTGGCGCGATTCTTAGCCTTGCATCTCGCACAAGCTCATCCGGGGGTGACGTCTCCAATCTGGGGATCCGAGGACAGGCAGTCGGATCGAGTCATTTCGTTGTGAAGAATCCCAGTGAGATCGTCTGGTTGCCGCTGACTTCGAGCGCAAGGACTTCGAGCTCGTAGAGAGTGGCCGGTTCGAAGAACTCATCAGGAACCGGGAGAGAGGTGACATCGGGTCCAAGATGCACGTCGTACACCGGTCTGCTGAGACCGTTGGGGTCGTCGTGATCAACCTTCGTAACTATCACCTCGTACCCCGTGATATTGGCCGGATCGCCGCTGAACGTTTCGGTGACCGCTTGCCAGCTGACAACGACACCTCTCCGAGCGACGATGAGGTTTGCGGCCTCCTCTTCGTCTTCTGCGAGTCGCGGTGATGTGATGGCCGGCTCGGTCGGGATGTCGTGAGTGAAGGTCGCAGTCGCCACCCGTGCCGTGCCGTCGAAACCGGTTCCGCCGACGAGGTATTCGCCTTCGGGGAATGCACCGAGAAGATTCTCGATCGTCCTTTCGTCGTTGGCTGGTTCGCGCAACTCGAAGAACAGGTCGGCGACACCGAGGTCGGCCAATGCTCCCTCGGGCCGAACGGAGAGAACGAGCTCTCCATCGGGTCTCCAGATGCACAGCTCCGTCCAAGCCTCGCCGCCGAAGTTGCCGTGAACCCCCGTGTCGGCATCCGTGGCGTTGTGCTCGACAAACAGCATCGCAGTTTCGAACTCCTCACCCTCGGTCGGGCACTGCGCCGATACGTCGGTCGTCGAAGCAGTCGATGCCGCGGTGCCGACAGACGTGGCGGTGCCGACAGACGTGGCGGTGCCGACAGACGTGGCGGTGCCGACAGACGTGGCGGTGCCGACAGACGTGGCGGTGCCGACAGGCGTACAGGCTGCGATCACGAGGGCGACGACGCCAAGGATTGTGAGTGCGCGGCTTGTCATCGATGACTTCCTCGGTTGCGGCTATCGCAAGGATGCTTGCCGCAGGCTGACTCCACCCTGAACGATGGGAGGCCTTCAGATCGGCCCACCGAATGGCAGAGCCATCTCAAACCGCGCTCCTGCTTCTCCGGGATTTACAACCACCAGCGACCCACCGTGCCGGACCGCAATGTCGCGGGCGATGGCAAGCCCGAGCCCGCTGCCACCGGTGCCGGCGGCTCTCGCCAGGTCGAGACGACCGAACCTCTCGAAAATTTGCTCTACGCCGGATAGCGGTATACCCGGCCCATCGTCCTCGACCGTCAGGCATGCGAATCCGTCACGCTCCGCTAGCCCGACACCGACGGTGCCGGCAGCGTGTCGCTCGGCGTTGTCGAGGAGATTCTTGACGGCTCGAGATAACTGGCTGCGATTGCCCACCACCAGAGCGCCGGATACAGCCGACAGATTCACCTCGACCAGGCCGTTGCCGGCAATCCGTCTTCCTTCGCGCAACACCAGGTCGTCGAGATCGATCGCGGCACGGGTTTGATCGGTCTTGCCCGCGTCGGCTTGCGCCAGAAAGAGCAGATCCTCGACCATCTCCTGCATGCCGAGCACCTCGTCCAGCAGCGACCCGAGCTGGTCAATCGCCGCCTGGTCGCGGGCGCTAGAAAGACCCAGCTCCAGTTCGGCCCGCAGGCGAGTCAATGGCCCACGCAGTTCGTGCGATGCGTCTGCGACGAACCGCTGCTGGCGTTCCAAGGATCCCTCGAGCCGCTCGAGCATCTCGTTCATGGTGTTGGCTAGGCGGTCGATCTCGTCATCGGTGCCCGGATTGGGCACTCGGCGGCGTAGATCGGTCGCGCCGATCGCCGCCACCTCGGATCTGATGTCCTCCACGGGCCGGAGAGTCCGACCCACCAGCCACCACACCAGGACACCGAGGATTGCTACGACGACCGGGATGGTTATGGCGAGCGAACCGACCAAAGCGGCCGTGCTCTCGGTGACGACTTCATACGTCGTACCGACGTGGAGGACCCCACCAGCCACGGATCGGCTGAGCACACGAAACAGGTCATCGTCGACCGTGGGCACTTCGAGGTTCTGGATCAAGTCGCCTGTGCCGCCCGCGATGTCGAGAGGCGGTTGATCGACGAGGTTGGGAGTTGCCGCTACGACGGCGCCATTGGCGCCCACGAGCTGGGCAAACCCTTCATCGGGACCCGGTGCGAACTCGTCGGGCGATCCCCCCTCTTCGATGAGGGAGACGATGTCGTCAGCGCGCTGAGTGAGTGTCTGATCGATGCTCGCCGTCAGGGTGTCTCGCTGTAGAAGGACAAGGACCGCCCCGGCTATGACCAGAAGCGCCGCCACGGCGACCGCGGCTACGAGCGTGATACGGAAGCGGACGCTGCGTGGATTCACCAGGCTGCTCAGCCCCCGTCGGAGGCGAGCCGGTAACCGGCGCCTCGGATGGTCTGGATCGAGTTCCTGGCGAAGGGCTCGTCGATCCGGCTCCGCAGTCTCTTTATGTAGACCTCGACAATGTTGGGGTCGCCCTCGAACGCGTAGTCCCACACTCCCTCGAGAATGGCCCGCTTGCTCATGACCTGGCCGGCCCGACGGAGGAGGAACTCCAGGACGTCGAACTGCCGTGTCGTCAACTCGATCTCGGCGTCGCCTCGCCAGGCGCGCCGTTGGGCGGGATCGATGCGAAGGTCACCGGCGGCGATCGGTGTCGGATCTCGTCCGGCACCGCGCCGAAGAAGGGCCCGAACCCGGGCTACGAGCACAGCGAACGAGAACGGCTTGGTGATGTAGTCGTCGGCGCCGGTGTCGAGCGCCTCCGCCTCGTCGAGGTCGCCGGCTTTGGCGGTGAGCATGAGGACCGGCGTCCAATCCCCTGATGCCCTGAGGTCTGCACAAATCTGAAACCCGTTCCTGCCTGGCAGCAAGATGTCGAGGATGATGAGGTCGTAGCTGCTCTCCGTGGCGAGCCAGAGCCCCTCGGCACCATCGGGAGAAACCTCGACGCTGAATCCCTCGAGTTCCAGACCGCGTTTGACCGCGCCGGCGATCTTCTTGTCATCCTCGACAAGGAGGATCTTCACCGCGGCAGTCTTCCACTCCCAACTGACCCTCGGCTGAACGACAACGATCGCAGTCAGCCTGGGGTAAGCACCACCGACGTAACTTTGCCCTGCGACCAAGGAGGAGCATGAAGAGAGCGAAGGTGCTCATGATCGGTGTGGCCGTTGCCGCAGCAGGCGCAGCGCCGGCCATCGCCCAGGCTGGAAGCCCCGCTTCAGACGACGACGCCACCGAGGTTGCGATCGAAGGGACCGACCTCGACCGTGCGTCGGCCGCGGCGATCGACCACCTTCGGGGAGGGAAGGTCACCGGGACCGAGGTGAGGGACGAGGAGAGCTATTACGAAGTCGAGGTGACACTGGAGAGCGGCGAGCAGGTCGACGTCCAACTCAACGAGAGCTTTCAGGTCGTCGGCACCGACGAGGACCGGTCTGAGGATTGAAAGCCTGTGGTGGTCACGCCATCGGCGTGAGCACGCCAATTTGGTAGCTGCCTTCACCTTCGACCAACTGGTAGCAGAAGCGCTCCTGCGGCCGCCCCCGGTAGCTCCAGGTGACGTCGGCCCAAACGGTTCCGGGCGCTTCGGCCATGAGGTTGATTTCCTTGTCGACCGACTCGACACCTTCGTATTGATCCCAGGAAGAAGCGAAGAACGCCTCCGTCTGCTTGGAGTCGCTCACCGGGATGATGTTGCCCGGGAACACGATGAGCGACGGAACCGAGTACATCTCAGCCACCGCTCCCGCGTCCCGGTCGAGTAAGGCAGCCGCATACCGGTCGAAGAACTCGTTGACTCTCTTGTTGGTCTCGGTCATGGAGCACACCTTACGAGGCGCCCGCCAAGGAATTGCTAACGGGGCCTCCTGCCCGAACTGATCGGGGCGGACATGGCACTTGCGTTGGTGCCACTTTGATGCCATGATGGCACCCCTATGGAACTATCACCCTTCGTCGACAACCTCCGTGAGCAACTGGCTATGGCAGCTGCCGCTGGGACCGAGGAAGCCCGTGAGTTGGCAGAGCGGTTGACGGCCCCTCTCGCAGCCGCAACGCGTCTGGTCCTCCTCGACGCCCTCTCTACTGCCGCCGACGAAATGACCAGGGAATTGGCCCCTGGCACCGTCGAGCTACGACTGCGAGAAGGTAACCCCACCTTCGTCGTGACGCCGGCGCCGGCTGAGGACACTTTCGATGAGATCACTCCCGCGACGGGCTTGGACGGAGCGTTGGTCACGCGCCGGCGATGACGACGAGAGCGGTGTGGCACGTCTGAACCTCCGGATGCCCCACGCCCTCAAGCAGCGGGTCGAGGAGGCCTCCAACGCCGAAGGCCTGTCGCTCAACGCTTGGCTCCTCCGAGCCGCAGTCGCCTCTCTAAGCGGAACCAGTCACCCCAGGCGGCGGAGCCCGATTGCTGGTGACCACTACTCGGGATGGGTGCGCTGACATGAGTTCCTTCAAAACTCCGGATCCAATCTCGGCAGAGATCGATCTGCCTTTCGGAGCCGCCCACCTCATTGCCAGCGAGCGCTCCGATACCACGGTCGTTGTCAATCCGAGCGATCCCTCGCGCAAGCTCGACGTCGAAGCCGCGCAACGAACCCGCATCGACCTTTCTGGGAGCACTCTCATCGTGAAGGTTCCCAAGGCGGTCAAGGGCTCGGTGGACGTGACCATCGAGCTCCCCGAATCCTCTCGGTTCGTGTTCAAGGGAGGGCTCGCCGATCTCCGCGCCGATGGGAGGCTCGCCAACACCCGCATCCAGAACGGAGCAGGCGATGTACGGCTCGACGAAACGGGCCAAGTCAATGTCGTCACCGGCGCGGGGAGGGTTTCCCTCAACCATGCCGCCGGCGATGGAGATGTCACCGCCGGAGGGGACATCGAGATCGTCTCCATCAGGGGAAACGCCGACATCAAGAACCTGAACGGAAGGACCTGGGTAGGCCGGGTCTCGGCCCGGCTCCGGGCCAGGTCGGCCAACGGTGACATCGCGGTAGACCAGGTGGGGTCCGATGTCGCTGCCAGGACCGCCAACGGGAACATCCAGATCGGTGAGGTTGTCACAGGCTCGTCGACCCTGGCAACGGGATCGGGGAGCGTTTCGATCGGGATCGGGAACGGCACCATCGCATGGGTAGACGCCCGCACCAAGTTCGGACGGGTCCACAACAGCCTGGAGGCCGCAGCGACCCCGGAGCCCGATGCGAAGACGGTTGAGATCCGCGCCCGCACCTCGTTTGGCGACATCACAGTCCACCGATCGAATCAAGGAGGAAGGAAATGAGCACGACATCACCGCCCGCGGCGATCTCGGTAAGAGGTCTGCGCAAGTCCTATGGAGACAATCTCGTGCTCGAAGACATCGACCTGTCCGTGGCAGAGGGGACCGTCTTCGCACTCCTCGGTCCCAACGGAGCGGGCAAGACCACCATGGTCCAGATCCTGTCGACGCTGATAGGCGCGGATGCCGGCCAGGTGGAGGTCGCCGGTCACGACCTGGCGACGGAGCCCGATGAGGTGCGGACCGCCATCGGGGTCACCGGCCAGTTCTCCGCCATCGACAAGCTCCTCACCGGTGAGGAGAACCTGATGTTGATGGCCGACCTCCACCACCTCCCCAAGGCCGAAGCCCGGCGGCGTGTCACAGAGTTATTGGAGCGATTCGACCTGGTCGAAGCGGCCGACAAGTTCCCCGAGACCTACTCCGGAGGGATGCAGCGGCGTCTCGACCTCGCCATGGGTCTGGTGGGCTCACCCCGGATCGTGTTTCTCGACGAGCCCACCGCGGGGCTCGACCCGCGTGGCCGGCACACCATGTGGGAGGCGATTCGAGAGCCTCGCCTCGGGGGGCGTCACCATCTTCTTGACGACCCAGTACCTCGAGGAAGCGGACCGGCTCGCCGACCGGGTCGCCCTGCTCGACGGTGGAAACCTGGTGGCTCAGGGAACCCCAGACGAGCTCAAGCGCATGGCGCCAGGCGGGCACATCGAACTGCGTTTCGCCGCCCCTTCGGACCTCGAGTCGGCGGCAAGTGTGCTCGACGCCACGAGCCGCGACGACGAGGAACTCGCCCTACAGGTGGCCAGCGATGGCGGGATCGCATCGCTCCGCTCTGTACTCGACCGTTTGGATGAAGAGTCGATCGAGGTCGGTTCACTCGCCATCCACACGCCGAGCCTCGACGACGTCTTCTTCGCCCTCACCGGACACGCCACCACAAAGGAGTTCACCCCATGACGACCCAGTCCTATGCGCTGCGGGATACGGCAACCATGTTGCGGCGAAACATGCGGCGGATGATGCGTTATCCCGCCGTGACAATCAGCGTCGTTGCGGTGCCCATCATCCTCCTTCTCATGTTCGTCTACGTCTTTGGCGACACGTTGGGCGCCGGACTCGGCGGTGCGTTCACCGGACGGGCCGACTATGTCAACTTCGTGACCCCTGGGATCATCCTCATCGCCATCGCCGGCGGAACCCAGTCAACGGCGATCACGGTGGCGATGGACATGACCGAAGGAATCATCGCCCGTTTCCGCACCATGGCCATCGCTCGGGTTTCGGTTCTGGCCGGGCACGTCGTCGGTGCCGTGATCCAGACGATGCTCGGCTTGGCGCTGGTGGTGGCGCTGGCCTTCCTCGTTGGGTTCCGCCCCAACGCCGATCCCCTCGATTGGCTGGCGGCCATCGGACTCATGGCGTTGCTCACCCTCGCCCTCTCCTGGCTATCCGTTGCTTTCGGGCTGGTGTCCAAGACTGTGGAGGGCGCAAGCAACCTGCCGCTGCCGCTCATCCTCCTCCCCTTCCTCGGCAGCGGGTTCGTCCCCACCGAGGGCATGGCTTCCGGGATGAGTTGGTTCGCCGAGTATCAACCCTTCACTCCGATCATGGACACCCTCCGCGGTCTTCTGCTGGGCACACCGATCGGCAACAGCGGAGTCATCGCCGTGGCCTGGTGCATCGGGATCCTCCTCGCCGGCTACCTGTGGGCCAAGAAGCTCTACAACCGCGACCCGGTGGCGCGTGTGTAGCGGTAGGTGCGAGGCCCCCAGCATCCGGATGCGCCTCCGGCACCTAGTCGCTGCGATCTCCCTCCAGCGAGGCCCTCACCGCCTCCATCTGGTGTCTCAGCACGTCCATATCGTCGGCGGTCATCACTCCCAGCAGGTGCTGTGCGATGACCTCGTCGTGGGTGAGCCGTGCAGTCTCCAGTTTTCGGCGCCCTTCGTCGGTTAGCGCCGCATAGCTGCCCCGCCGGTCGGTCGGACAGGCCCTTCGCTCCACCCAACCAAGCTTCACCAGTCGGTCGACCGCATGCGTGGTCCGGCTCCGGCTGAACACGGTCGAATCGGCGAGGTCGGTCATCCGCAAACCCCACTCATCGGCCTCTCCAAGACGCGCCAGCAGGACGTAATCCGCCAGAGGCAGGTCGGACTGGTCGCGCAGCCTGCGATCGAGCTCGTCAAACAGGAGTTTGGTCGCGCCGAGATAGGCGCGCCATGTCTCGAGCTCACGTGTCCGCAGCGCCATCCCTGGGTGGATCACCCTTTCAGTCTACCTGAGAATTTGTTGAAACTTGGAATAGTGCAGGTGTCAATCAAGTTGAGATGGTTGAACGCTCAATAATCGAGCCGGAGGAGACGAGAATGTCGACCGGAACCATGAAGGACACCCGTACGCCGTCGGTGGGGACCTGGGTCATCGACCCGACCCACAGCGACCTGAAGATCATCGCCCGGCACCTCATGGTGACCAAGGTGCGCGGCACCTTCGACGACCTCTCGGGCACCATCGTCGTTGCTGAGGATCCCACTCAGTCCACCGTCGAGGTGGTGGCCAACGCTGCATCGGTGACCACGGGAACCACCGACCGAGACAACCATCTCCGCTCCCCCGATTTCCTCGACGCCGAGAACCATCCGGAGATCGTCTTCAAGTCGACAAGCGTCACGCCGAACAACGACCGCTGGCGGCTCACGGGTGACCTGACCGTCCGAGGGGTGACAAAGCCAGTCGCCTTCACCTTGACCTTCGAGGGCGAGGCAAAGGACCCCTACGGGAACACCAAGGCGGCCTTCACCGCCGTTGGCGATATCGACCGCGAAATGTGGGGCCTCACCTGGAACGTGCCGCTCGAGGGCGGAGGCGTCCTCGTATCGAAGTCCCTCCGCGTCGAGTTCGACGTCCAGGCCGCGCTTCAGTCCTGACGATCCCACCCATCGGAGCCCGGGTCTGCCCCGGGCTCCGCAATGAGTCTCGAAGCCTGATCCACACGGTCAGCCGTCCCAGCGGACGCCGACTTGCCCCTCGATACCGGGCAGCGGGAAAGACGCTGCTTCCGCCTCGACCGCTTCACGCTCGGCGCGGGACAGCCGGCGCCACGCCTCGATTGTCATCGTGTCTCGCGCACGTCGCCAGGTGCCGACGATCTCGCCGTCGACGAGGACGGCGCCGGGCCAGACACGAGAAGTCCATAGAACCTGGCGGCGGTCGGCTTCGGGGACCAACAGATCGCGATCCTCGCCTTGGAGGAGGAAGTAGGAGTCGCCACTGGGGAGGAGCCGGGCAGGCGCGGCGGGTCCCGGTGGGGCGAGTAGAGCAGGCTCGTCGCCGGTGAGGATCCATGCGTCGCCGATCGGTGTTCGCACCGGGGTCAGCGATCTGCGGAGCGCGTCGAAAGTCTCGATGCCCGACCTCGGGGCAATGCCCGCCCACACCGCAAACGCTTCGGGGGTGGCGGGACCGAATACATGCAGATAGCGACGTGCGAGCTCGAGGCGTGCCTCGCGTGGTTCGATCTCGGGGGGCGGGACTGTCCAGATGGTTGGCGATCGCGCGCCATCCCACCGGATGATCACCCTGCCGGTCGGTGCCGCGTACCTGAACTGACTGGGGTGAACTCCCAGAGCTTGCCCAGCTTCACGATCCGTCATCGTCCGCCCACCGAGGAAGGCATCGAGCCGAGCGGCCAGGTCCTCACCCATCCTCCTGCGGCTCCCCTCTTCGGGCAGTCTCCCCAGTGAGAAGACCGCGAGATCGCGTGCCGCCACGACATAGGAGTTGAAGCGCGGACCCCAGAGCTGGACGAGCGAGGGGTCCTCCCATGTCGTCGGCGACGTCCCCTCAACTCGGGCGTGGATCGAGAGGAGCGCGGCTCGGGGCATGCTGTCCTGCAGACCCGCCCACGCAGCGCGCCGGAGAGACCTCCGCCCCCCGGGGAGCCGCTCGTCGAGGGCGCTAACCCGACGTCGGAAGGCGAGTATCTGAGAGCGCGTGAGGTCCAAACGAGACGTTCTCACCTCACGGTGAGAAGCACAAGGCCCCGAACGGTGCGGGACCTTTTTGGCCGAAACGATTGCTCCTCAGAGGCTTTCATCCTCCTCGTGGTCCTCGAAGTCCGGCCACGCCGCAATATCGACGCCGTGGTTGTCGGGGGAGGCAATGGTCCAAGAACCGGGCGCGTGCGAGTCATCGACGATGCGCCCGCCAGCAGCGACAGCGGCCGCGACCCGCGCTTCAGCTTGATCGGCGGGCACACTGACGTCGATGTGGACGCGGCCTCGACCCGGCTTGGGAGGGTCAAGCTCGTGGAACCACAAATGCGGATTCCGCCGATGCGGGTCGATCGCATCCTCCTCGCCGAGATACTGGTAACCGCAGGCGGCGGCCCAGAACGGTCGCACATCGGCGCCGGCATCTTGGGCGACGGCTATGCCTATGACCTGTACCTGTGACGGGTCGGCCACGAGCCCGAGTTTCCCCGCCACTGCCGAGACGCGCCGGGCAAACTCGATATCGCGCTCGCTGAGGGCCCCGTCTTCTCTTGAGAAGGTACGCAACGTCACGCCCTCTGGACGCAGGTCGACGTCGGGAAAGTGCCCCAATTCATCCGCCACCTCGGCGATGGCGGCAATGAACCGGGCTCCCTCGGCGAAAGACCCGATCCGGTAGTAGGCGTAGGCGCCCCAAAACAGAATTCGCCAGTCGTCGACGCCGCCCGCGTCGTGGAACGCCCGAGCCGTGATTCTCTGTTCGCCCATAGAGAGTTTCTCCCCTCGACGGATCTCGACGGACCGCACGGGCTCGGTGAGCCCCTTACGCCCTTCAGTCGCGAGTGAGGGCCGCATTCAAGCCCACGCCTCGGTGGGCGGAGGTCAGAGACCTCGGCTCCTGTTCGTTATGGCGGATCTGACTATTGGTCGACCGACCACTTCCGCGTGGAGGGCAGGGGCACGTCGCCGTACCCGTGGCAGCGAGCCTCGCTCAGTTGCATTTCGAAGAGGATGTAGCGGTCGAGGGGCGTGTAGCTCGCCGCGTCGGCCACATGGGACCACATGTCTGGATCGTCTATGGCGTAGCCACGGCCACTGGCATTGAACTCGCCACCGGTGCCGGCATTGTCCGGGACACCGTTGTGCAAGGCGAACCATCCCTGCTCCCGAAGGTCTCTGCCCTTGGGAGATGTCGGCTCCATGAACAGGTACATCCCGACAGCAGTGAAGATCGGCGTGACCGGATGGATTCGAGGCGACCCAGACCGACGAAGCGTCGCCAGATATGCAGGTGCGGCGGTCAGTCTCCCCACCCCGAACCGAGCCAGCTCCGGCTCACGTCTGGCGAACTCACCCCAGCCGATCGTCTGAGATGAATCGGCGCTTCGTTCCGTCATGGCAGTCACCCTACGAAAGTGCGGCAACAGTTGCTTCTCGAAAACTGCTCTCTTCTGCGCCCCCGGCTTCCCGGTCACCAGCGTCGCCGGCACGCGTTCAGTGGATCTAGGAGGAATCGAACTCGGATCTCCAACCGGCCAGATGCTCGTCGCCATTCAGGAGTCCGCCCAGATTCTCCCGGATCGTGCCCATCAGCTCTGCGGAGGTGACGCCCCTCACCCGTGCCAGCTCATCGAGGACCTCTCCGATGTGTGAGGGTCGCCCGGCTTCGCCGGTCAGCCACTCAAGCCCGCCGGGGTTGTCGGTCTCGGTGAGGAGTTGGTCGTCCGGGATGAGCGATGCCACATTGCGGATGTGCTCAGAGTGCAGCACTTCCACCCCCACAGTGAAGTGGTAACCGGCCTCGATCATGGCGCTGAGAACCTCGAGTGGACCGGAGTACCAGTGGATGATCGCTCGATCGATGCCATGTGCCTGCAGCATGTCGAGCGTCTCTTGCTCGGCTCCGACACAGTGGACATTGACCAGCTTTCCCTGGTCGCTGGCCATGCTCAGCATGGTGGCGAACACTTCCCGCTGTGGGCCGTACTGCGTGGTGTCGGTCACGAACCGCTGATCGAGACCAATCTCCCCGATCATCGGGGAGCGATCCACCAGTTCCTCGACCTCGGTGAGCGAGTCCACGAAGGCCGGAGCCTGCTCGGGGTGGATACCGAAGGACGGCACCACAAGGTGGGACCGTGCCGCAATGGACTCGGTTCGCAGGAACGACGCCGGATCAACAGACACGCTCATCGTGATGATGCGCATGCCCTCGATCTCTGAGAGCACTTTGGCAATCCGCTCGTCGTCGTATTTGTCGAGATGAGCGTGAGCGTCAACGAACATCGCATCGCCTGTGATCGGCTGACGGGTCTGAAGTTAAGCCCTCGACCGTCGCCACCAACGTGAAGCAAGCCCAGGGTCAGTGATGAAGCCGGCCAGTCGCTTCCATCTCCTCTATCTCAGCTCGACACGACCCCTGTACTCGTCGAGCCGGGCGTCGGCGGGGTCGAGATCGGTTACCAGCAGGTCGAGTTGCTCGAACTCGAACATCCGCGCCTGGGCCCTGGTCCCCAGCTTGCTCTGGTCCACGGCGAGGATGATCTGGCGGCTGGTCTGGCTGAAAGCCCACTTCACCTCGGACTCGGCAAGCGCCGCTTCGGACGACCCCACCTCTTGATCGAGCGCTGCGGCGGAGCAGACGAAGGCGTCGTAGAGGTAGCTCCCCACAGCGCGCACCGCCATCGGCCCGACGAGGCTCCCGGTCCGTGGCTCCTGGGTGCCTCCGCTGAGAGACGCGGTGATCCCTGCCTTGCCGACGAGGGCGCTGAAAGTGTCGAGGCCGTTGGTCACGACCACGAGATCCCTGGCGATCTCGAGCGAAGCGGCGAGGCGGTGAATAGTGGTCGATGCATCAAAGGCCACGGTGCCGCTGACAGGCAGGAGGGGAAGCAGCTTCTCTGCGATGCGCGCCTTCGCACGAGCGTTGTGGCGGTGCCGTTGCGCGAACGGCTCGGGGCCGAGGGCGAGCGCCCCGCCGCGCACCCTTCGGGCCACACCGAGCGCCTCCAACTCGTCGAGATCGCGACGGATGGTCATCTCACTCACGCCGAAGTCGATGGCGAGCTCGTCGATCCTCACAGCCCCTCGATCCGAAATCAGGCTCCTGACTACGCCGAGGCGCTCCTCGGGACTGTTGAAGCTCCGTCTCACGACACCCTCGTCTCTCCTGTCGTCTCCACCGGCGGGGTCGTGGGTTCCCCGCTATCTCTACCGTCGCACTCGAATGTTAGATTCATCACAAGGTAACACCCATCCGATCGGTTCCAACAGAAACCCAGTCCCACTCGGCCGAGTCGGCTAGCCGGTCAGTCGACGCAAGGAGGCACCACGCCCGGAATCTCTTGACAAGGGAACCGTGCCAGGAATATCGTCGCGCCACGGTTTGAAATGTTTCACATAATGTTTCAAACCCTGCCCGGGACGTTGGCTCTCGCAGGAGGAGTGAGATGAAAACGGATTCCCGCCGATGGGTGATCATGATGGCGATCATCGCCTTGCTCGTTGCGGCCTGTGGAGGTGGGTCCGGCGGGGGGACGGCCACGACCGCCGGAGCGGGCGACACGGCTACTACCGCGGCATCGGGCGATACGGCCACGACGGCCGCCGAGGAACCCACGGCCACTACGGCAGCCGCTGAGGAACCGGCGACGACTGCGGCGGCGGAGGCAGTGACCCTCTCGTTCCTGATCGATGACAACCAGGTGACCATCGACTACCGCCGAGGGTTTGGTCGCTGCGTTCACAGAGGCAAATCCCAACATCTCCATCGAGATCGAGACCCGGCCGCGGTGGCAGCGAGGGCGACAACATTGTCAAGACCCGCCTCGCCACCGGAGAAATGACCGACATCTTCTGGTACAACACGGGTTCGCTTTTCCAGGCGCTCAACCCGACAGAGTCCTTGGTCCCCATCACCGATGAGCCCTACGTAGAAGACATCGTCGACATGTTCCTGACGACCGTCACCGCAGGCGAGGACATCTACGGAGTTCCCGCCGGTACCGCGCTCGGCGGTGGCGTGCTCTACAACAAGGCGATCTACGAAGATCTGGGTCTGAGCGTTCCCACGTCGTGGGAGGAGTTCGCGCGCCAACAACGATGCGATCCTCGAAAGTGGCATTGCCCCTGTGGGTCAGACTTACTCTGACACATGGACTTCGCAGCTGTTCGTGCTGGCCGACTACTACAACATCCAGTCTGAGGACCCGGATTGGGCGGAGGAGTACACCAACAACCAAGCCAAGTACGTCGACCAGCCGGCGTTGGCGGGCTTCGAGCATCTCCAAGAGGGCTTCGAGAAAGGTTGGTACCAGGAGAACTTCGGCGTCGGCGACCTTCGATGACGGGCTCAATCTGCTGGCGACGGGCGAGATCGCCCACTACCCAATGCTGTCGTTCGCCCTCGGTGCGATCGCGGAGAACCATCCGGACACCGTTGCAGGACATCGGCTACTTCGGGCAGCCCGGCAACGACGCCGCCACTCACGGGTCGACGATCTGGATGCCTGCCGGCATCTACATCGCGGGTACGAGCGAGCAGCAGGACGCGGCCAAGCAGTTCCTGGCGTTCGTGGCCTCGCTCGAGGGTGTGGACGCCATGACAGCGGCGGTAGCGCCACAAGGGCCCTATATGATCGAAGGGTCGGACACTCCCCGAGGACACTCTGCCCGCCGTTCTCGACATCCAGGCCTACATCGACTCCGAGTGCGATAGCTCCGGCCCTGGAATTCCTGTCCCCGATCAAAGGCCCGAACCTGGAGTTCCTCACCGTTGAGGTCGGCTCAGGCCTCAAGAGCGCCGCGGATGCCGCTGCTGAATATGACGAAGACGTCATAGCCCAGGCCCAGCAACTCGGCCTGCCCGGTTGGTGAGTCAACAAACCGAACCGATCTCCGACGTCGATAGCTCGAGAACCGGCGGGGCAGATACTGCCCCGCCGGTTCTCGGCACAGGACGTCGACGAGTTGGCGCCCGCTCGCTGAGGGACAGGGCGTACCCCCACACCTTCTATATCCCGGCCGCGGTGGTGTATGCGGTGCTCTTCATCGTCCCCACCGCGATGGCCTTCTTCTTCAGCCTCACCAGATGGACCCTCTTTGACTGGGAGTTCATCGGACTCGACAACTTCGTTCTCTTCTTCAATCGACCGGCCCTGGTGGGCAGCATGACGAACACGCTCATATACGCCTTCGTCACAAGCGGCCTCAAGGTCGTCTTCGGGCTCCTGCTTGCCGTCTTGTTCACATCGAGGATCAGGCTCAAGACAGCGATGCGCTCGATGGTGTTCTTCCCGGTGCTTGTCAGCACAGTCGCAGTGGGGATCACCTTCAAGGTCTTGATGCATCCGTCCGAGGGCCTGATCAACCAGACCATCGAACTGCTCGGCGGGGTGGGCCCGGCCTGGCTCACCGACCCGCAGATCGCGCTTCTGTCGGTGGCGCTGGTCGATGTTTGGAAGGGCGTGGGTATTGCACTCGTGATCTTCATCGCCGGCATCATCTCCATTCCGGAGGAATACACGGATGCGGTGCGACTCGACGGCGGAGCGTGGGCCAAGTTCTGGTATGTGATCGTCCCACTCAGCCGTAATGCCACTTTCACAGTGATCATCCTCTCGCTCGTGGGAGGGCTCCGAAGCTTTGATCTGATCTGGACGATGACCGGGGGTGGGCCGGGGTTCACGACCGACGTGATTGCCTCGGCGATCTACAAGCAGTACCAGGCTGGCTTCTACGGTCTGTCGACGGCAGGAAACGTGATCCTGTTCATCGCCGTCAGCTTCATCGCCTTTCCTCTCATGCGCTACTTCAACCGTAAGGAGCTCGAACTTTGAAGCTGGTGCGCAAATGGTGGGTCGACGTGGTGTCGCTTGGGGTGGCCACGGTCGTGTTCCTCGTCCCGTTTGCGTTCATCCTGATCACCGCGGGCAAGGACCAGGCCGAAGCGTCGTCTCTCGACTTCACCTGGCCAACGGAGTGGCGACTGTGGGAGAACCTGAGCGAAGTGCTCACCGTCCGTGACGGAATCGTCGTCACCGCGATCATAAACAGCCTCATTCTCACCGTTGCCTCGGTGACTCTCATCGTGTTCGTGTGCTCGATGGTGGCCTTCGTTCAGCAGCGCCGAAAGGACCGGGTGAGCTCCCTGGTGAACGTCCTGATGCTTGCCGGCCTGATCATCCCGCCGGCCGTCGTCCCCACGATCTTCGTCCTTCAGGCACTCGGGATGTTCAAGACTCTCGGCGGCTTGATCCTGATCGAGCTCGCTTTCGCTATCCCGTTCGCGGTGATAGTGCTTCGCGCGTTCATCGGCTCCATCCCCCGTGAGATCGACGAGGCGGCCATCGTCGACGGAGCATCGCCGAGGACCCTGTTCTTTCGGGTGATCTTTCCCCTGATTCGTCCGGCGGTGATCACGGTGATCGTGGTGTCGGCTGTTGCCATCTACAACGATTTCGTCAACCCGCTCTACTTCCTGCCTGGAGACGAGAACGCCACCGTCCAGCTCACACTCTTCAACTTCCAGAGTCAGTTCCTAACCCGATGGAACCTGCTCTTCATGGATGTGCTCTTGATCACCATTCCACCGCTGATCATGTTCATCTTCTTCAGCCGGAAGATCGTCTCCGGGCTGGCAGCCGGAGCGGTCAAAGGGTGAGCACGACACCGGCCTAGTCCACCTGAACCCGTCCTCTCAAGAAAGGCTCGTAACTCGATCATGTCGTCCGAATCAACCCCAGCGGTCGTGGACCTGAGATCCCAGCTCCCCCACGGGATTCTTGGCGCTGGGAGCGAGGCCTTGCGCCTCACCTGGCGGGTGTCTCCGGCGAGATCGGGTCTTACCCAGCTCGCCTATGAGATCGAGACATCGCTGACCGCGGACTTTGCCGAGATCTTGGCTACAAGCGGCGTCGTCGAATCGAGCTGACCAGATCGCGGTGGCGGCCCCCGGATCGGCGATGAAGAGCAGAGAGATTCGTCATCTTCGGGTGCGTATCTCCACCGAGGATGGTTGGACGGACTGGAGCCCCGTCTTGAAAGTGGAGGCAGGCTTGCTCGAAGCATCGGACTGGGTCGCACAGCCGGTGACTCTGCCCGACGATCCCGGGTCTGAACGCCAGTCGCCATCGCCGATGGTTCGGCGCGAATTCGAGACTGCGGCCGAAGTGGTCAAGGCGAGGCTCTACGTCACCTCGCTCGGGGTGCATCGGGTGTCGATCAACGGAACACCCGTATCCGACGAACTGCTCAATCCGGGTTGGTCCAGCTATCGACACCGCCTGCTGGCCGCCACCTACGACGTCACTTCGCTGCTGAGGGCTGGACCCAACGTGATCGCCGGCGTCCTCGGTGACGGGTGGTATCGAGGGCGCTTGGGGTGGGACCCCACCAACGACCGCTGTAGGTATGGAACGGACCTGGGCTTGATTGCCCAGCTCGAGCTGGAACTGGCGGATGGGTCCTCCCAGCTAGTGGCCACCGACGACTCCTGGCGGGCGACGACCGGTGAGATCAGATCGGCCGACCTCTATGACGGTGCGGTGATCGACTTCAGGGAATGTCGGGAAGGCTGGGAACTCCCCGGTTACGACGACAAGGCATGGCTACCGGTCAAGGTCCTTGTCATTCGATGCGTCCCTCATCGAGCCCCGCATTTCGCCTCCAGTGCGACCTGTCGCCGTCTTGCCTGTTGCTCTGGCCGAGAAGTCCGATGGTCACGTGCGTCTCGTCGGGAACCAGAACATCGCCGGGTTTGTCCGACTCACAGTCAGGGGCAAAGCCGGCGACCGGGTCACGGTGAGGCACGCCGAGGTCCTCGAGCCCGACGGGTCGCTCCACGTCACAGCGTTGCGATCGGCCAAAGCCACAGACAGCTACACCCTCGCCGATGACGAGATCATCGTGCTCGAGCCGGCTTTCACTTTCCACGGCTTTCAATACGCCGACGTCGAGACCGACGCCGAGATCCTCGGTGCCGAGTTCGTCGCGATCAGCAGCGACACACCGCGACGAGGCCGATTCGAGTGCTCCGATCAGAGCCTCAACCGCTTCCATGAGAACGTGGTGTGGTCACAACGGGACAACTTCGTGTCGGTTCCCACGGACTGCCCCCAGCGTGACGAGCGCCTTGGGTGGACCGGAGACGCCCAGGCATTCGCCATGACTGCGTGCACGCTGTTCGATGCGAAGTCGTTCTGGGAGAGCTGGCTGACCGACCTCGCCCTCGACCAGGACAAGGAATTGGGAGTGTCGACCGTCGTGCCCGACGTCGCGCTCGACGGGGTGGCGCGGTACGGGCGGGCGGGATGGGCCGACGCGGCCAGCATCGTTCCCTGGGCGGTCTATGAGACGTATGGCGACGTTTCGGTGCTACGGCGTCAATTCACCAGCATGAAGGCTTGGGTTGATTCGCTGGCCGCTCGAGCCGAGGCCGATGGGCTACTGGGCAGCTCAATGCAGTTCGGAGACTGGCTCGACCCTGATGCTCCTGCCGGAACGCCCCTGGGAGGCGAAGACAGATTCGGACTTCCTGGCGAATGCGTTCTTTGCCCACAGCTCCCGGCTGCTCGCAGAGGCGGCGAGCCTCCTCGGAGGAACCGGACATGGCCTCGAGGTACGCAGCACTCGCGGACCGAAGTGGCTTCGGCAACATGGACGCGCTGGGCCGATCATGCCTCTGCCACCCAGACCGGATGTGCCGTCGCCCTCGAGTTCCACATCGTTCCGGAGGCGGAACGGGCGAAGCTTGCAGGCACCCTGGCAGAGCTGGTCCGAGAAGCCGATGGCCGGATCGCGACCGGTTTTCTCGGGACACCCCTCGTCCTGCCGGCCCTGACAGGAGCCGGGTTCTTCGACGAGGCCTACTCGATGCTCCTCCGCCACGATGCTCCATCGTGGCTATATCAGGTCGACCAAGGCGCCACGACTGTTTGGGAGAGGTGGGACGCAATTCGGCCCGACGGCTCTATCCATCCGGGGACGATGGAGCCACCGCCCGACATGACCGGGGATGAGGAGGGCCACATGCTCTCTTTCAACCACTATGCATACGGGGCGGTGATCGACTGGGTGTACCGGAATGTCGCCGGGATCGCCCCGGATCGGGATCGCCCCGGCTACCGCCAGATCGTCTTTGCCCCCCGGCCCGCCGTCGGACTCGATTGGGCACGCGCTTCGATCGACACGCCGTACGGTCGGGCGGCCATCTCTTGGGACCTCCGCGGCGAAGCCGTGCTCGCCGCTGAGATCGATGTCCCATTCGGGAGCTCAGGCGTGTTCATCGCTCCAGCGACCAGCCAATCGACTGTTCACGTCAACGGTCAGGAACAGAGTGGCGAGCTTCGCCTCTCCCCGGGCCATCACACCATCGAGGTGACCAACCCCTTGTTGGCCAACCCCGATCGTTCGGTCGCAAACTCCCCGCAAACTCCACTGAGACCCTGAGAGGGAGGTCGCCGCTGGCGCGTCGGACGCGTGCCAAGCTCGCCGAGGTCGTCGCCCTCCTCCGACCGCATCTCGATGTCGACCTCGACTCGTTCGCCGACGAGGAGCTCGCGTTGTTCGAGGGCGCCTACGTGGTCTCCCGCGCTCTCGGCGAGCCGCAGGTCCTGAAGGGCCAGCTGCGGCATTCCGCAACTGCCTCGAGCTCCTCTTCAACCTCGCCTAGCGCTCACCCGTGGCGCGTGGTACGCCGGCCCTGGCGAAGGCTTGAGAGCGGTTCTCCGGATGCCCGTGCCGCCCACGGCGTAGCGTGTGCGTTGTCTCCGTCAGCTTGATCGCCCATGAACAAACCGCGCATCTTCCTCGGGTCGTCGGGCAAGCAGGCCAAACTGCTCCAAGCGATCAGGCGCGGGCTCGAAGATGTCGCCGACGTCGAGCCGTGGACGACCACGTTCAACCCGGGGCGGTCCACCCTCGACCGACTCGTCGAGCTCACCCAGGAGGTCGATTTCGCCGCGTTCGTGTTCGCCCAGGACGACTGGACCACGACGGATCCTTCCCAGCCCGGCCAGGCGTCGCCGCGCGACAACGTGGTGTTCGAGGCCGGGCTGTTCGGAGGCGCGCTCGGCATCCGGCGCACGTTCATCATTCACGCCAACGGCTCGAAGCTGCCGAGCGACCTGCTCGGGCTGACGTCCGTCCGCTACGACCCGGTCACGCCACCCTTCGGAGGTTCGCGCCATCAACCAGAAGCTCCGCAAGGCGATCGAGACCGAGGGTCGACGCGGCCCGATCGAGGGGCTGTGGTGGCAGCTCTCGCTTACCATGCGAACCGAGGACGAACCGTCGGCCGTGGGCCTCCTGCGCATCTCGCGGGACCGCGACGGTGGGCTGACCATGACCGGACAGGCCTGGCAGGAGGACGGCATGCTGTCGGCCCGCTACTGGAGCGAGGCATCGAAGGAGCACAGGGATCCGGCCGGCATCTTCTACTTCTGGAAGGGCGAGCGCCCTCGGCACCCGAATGCCCCGCAACTCGAGGGCACCGGCGAGATCAAGGTGGAGTCCGCCGACCGCGCCACCGGGTACTGGACGACACGGTCGGAGCGCGACCCCGGGCTGAATGCCCGAACCGCCGGCGTCTACCTTCGAGCCGACCCCTCAGATTTCGAGGTGCTGGACAGCGGGAGCGCTGAGGAGAGGGCCCAGCTCATCGCGCAGCGCCTCCGGGAGTGGGAGTCGGTCGCGGCCGCATTCTGAGCATTGCCCGGTCGTTCCGCAGCGCGACGCCGTCCCCGTGGTTGCCGATTGCTAGTGGAGAGCACCCACCCGGAGTGGGCAAACCGTCGCCAAGGTCGTCGGTCTAGCCGCTGTTTCGATTCTGTAGGGTGGTCTGGACCGCTACTCTAGGAGGACCCCATGACGGATGATCAGACGTCGACGCCGGCAACCGACACCGAATCGACCGATCCGGAAGCCATCATCGGACTCGTCACGGACGGGGCCCATTCCTTGATCGTGGCGCAATTCCCCACGATGGAGGATGCGGAGGCCGCCTACACGACGCTCCAGGAGGTCGAACGCGGCAGCGCCCTCAAGATCGACGGGGTCGTGATCGCAAGCTGCGACGCCGAGGGCAAGGTACACCTGGGCAAGGTCACCGACCACAGCACGAAGACCGGCCTCAAGTGGGGTGTCGTCGGCGGTGCCATCGTCGGCGTGATCTTCCCGCCATCGATCATCGGTAGCGCCGCAGCACTCGGCGCTGGCGGAGCCGTGTTCGGCAAGGTCCGCAATGTATTCAATCGCAAAGGACCTCGCCGACGAGCTGGCCGATGTCATGCAGCCGAATACCGCGGGGATCATCGCGCTCGTCGAGGACACTGCCGTCGTCGAGATCCGAAAGGCTTTGGACAAGGCCGATCGCATCGTAGAGAAGGCTATCGACGAGCAGCTTGCCGCCGAGATCGACCGTGAGGCGGCGGCGGCTAAGGAGTCTCTCGCCTCAGACGACTGATCGACTGGGGGTGGTCAGCCGGCGAGGAGGGTGCCGGGGTCGAGGCTGAGCTTGGCGGGACCGACCTCGAGCTCGGCAACGACGCCCGGGTGATGCCGCGCCACCTCTCGGTACGTCGCTCCCTCCAGGTGGTAGACGATGATGACCGGCCCCTCGGGGTCGATGATCCAGTACCGCTCCAAACCGGCGGCGGCGTACTTGGCGAACTTGCGAATTGTGTCGGCGGCACGATCGCTGGAGAGCACCTCGACGGCCAACTGAGGGACCGCGGTAAGCCGCTTGTCCTCTGACGACCGCTCGAACACGACAACATCGGGGATGAACTCATCTGCCGCCGGCTTCCAGGCCCAGCCTGTGGTGACGTCGTGGGTGGGAGAAAGCACCCCACGGATGGCTATCAACAGATTCACCGAGATCTTCTGGTGGCGCAACGAGGGAGAGGGGCTCACCACAAGCTCGCCGTCGATGTACTCGCCACGGACGTCCTCGCCCAGCGCCTCGTACTCCTCCCAAGACATCGGGATTCGATCGCCTTCGTGCAATTCGGTGGGCAGCATGACCACATTCACGGTACTCCCCTCGGTGGGTCGCCTCAGGGAGAACGTATTGGGCGGGTATGACATGTTCACGTGGTCGGTCTGACCGACCTCAAGCGAGGGATAGCGTTTCTGCTCGCGCTCGAAACCGATAGGAGGACACCATGGCACTTGGCACTCCATCCCAAGAAGCCGTTCCGGCGCCGCGGGCGTCCATGGACTCGATGAGGAAGACAGCGCTCTGGGCGGGAATCCTGTACCTCCTCACCTTTGTTTCGATCCCCAGTTTCGCGCTCTACGGTCCGGTCAAGGAGTCGGGCTACGTAGCCGGGCCTGGTCCAGACTCCGGCGTTCTCGTCGGAGGAGTCCTGGAGCTGATCGTGGGCCTCGCTTGTATTGGCACCGCCGTCGCGTTGTACCCGGTAGTGAAGAGGCAGAACGAGGCGGTAGCTATGGGCTTCGTGGGCACGCGAGTTCTCGAAGCCGCCACCATCTTTCTCGGCGTCGCAAGTCTCTGGACGATCGTGACCTTGCGACAGAACGGCGCCGGCGCAGATTCGGTGCTCATCGGAGACGCTCTGGTTGCGTTCTATGACCGAGCGTTCCTCGTCGGACAGAGCTTCATCCCAGCCATCAACGCCCTCTTGCTTGGGTCCTTGATGTACCGGTCGCGTCTGGTGCCGCGGGCTCTTCCCGTGCTTGGATTCATCGGAGCTGCCGCGCTCGTTTCTTACCACACCGCCGTCGTCGTCGGTTTCTTAGGAGAGGGGGCGTCGGCCCTTGCGCTAATCGCGGTACTCCCTATCGCGATATGGGAGTTCGGGCTGGGCGTCTACCTGATCGTGAAGGGCTTCCGACCGGCGGCTGTGGCTGAACTCGACACCGTGCCGGCCGTACCCGGCACACCATGGCCCGGTCGTTTCGCATCCAGTTGATGGCCAGACCAATTAACCGAACATCGACCTTCGACGGGACTACGTCAGCCGCACCGTCACGTCTCGGCGGATTCGGCGGCGCGCTTCATGTCCTGCGCATCACTGGTCATGTAACGGGTGGTCGTACCCTTTGAAATTCGGCCGAAGACCGGGACAAGCCATCCCTGCACATCCACGCTTAGCGTCAGACGCGACCGGCCCTCCTCCAACGGCTCGACGCGATGGCCCGCCACGCTGGTGACGCCGCCTGACTTCTGGCGCATCTCGAAGTAGGACGGGGCGTCCCAGACGGTTATGTCCCATGTGCCCTCGGGCAGCTTCGGCTGCTTGAGGCGTACGCGGCTGCCCTTCGCCACAGGAGCGGGCGTGAGCAACTCGGTGACGTCGACCGTTTCGATACGCCGCGGCCACGCTTCGATGTCGCTGAGCACGTCCCAGACGCGCTGCTGCCCGGCGTCGATATCGATGGATTCCTCAAAGCGCATATCGGACGGTGACCTCGAAGGTTGCTCATCCAAGAGCAGTCGGGGAACGGTAGCTATGTCAACCGGGCAGCGAGTCCCCCGAAGCGTCTACCGGACGGGCCAGAGTGCCAGGTATGACGCGACCTGCCTGAGGCATCGGTGAGGTCGGGCGCACGGTTCGAGGAGCCCGCCCTGGGCTACAGGTATCCCATTTCCTGGGCCTTGGCGAACGCCTCGGTACGGTTTCTGGCCCCGAGCTTGACGATGGCGGATGACAGGTAGTTGCGTACGGTTCCTTCGGCGAGGTGGAGCCTTTGCGCGATCTCGATGTTGGGATGTCCTTCACCGACCTCTCGGAGGACTTCTCGCTCCCGGTCAGTGAGGGGGTCGCTGCCGGCCCACGCCGAAACCGCGAGCTCCGGGGCGATCACACGATTGCCTGCTGCCACCCGCCGGAGGGTGTCGGCTAGATCTTCGATGGGTGAGTCTTTGAGGACGTATCCAGACACCCCGGCGTCGAGTGCCCGCCGCAGATAGCCGCTTCGGGCGAAGGTGGTCACGATCACGACTCGGACCGTCGGATGGTCCTTGAGACGAGAAGCCAGCTCGAGTCCCGTCATTCCTGGCATTTCGATGTCGGTGAGAAGGATGTCCGGCTCATGCTCTGCGACAGCTGCCAAACCCTGCTCGCCATCTTCGGCGACAGCGACTACCTCGATGTCCGGTTCGAGGTCGAGGAGTCCCGCAAAGGCTCCTCGCACCATGGCCTGGTCTTCGGCGAGGACGACGCGGATCATGAAGAACTTCCACCGAATGGCATGTCGATCCGTAGCTCTGTCCCGCCTGTCACTCCGGGTCCGAACGTGAGGGTTCCCCCTGCGGCGATCACACGTTCGCGCATCCCCTGAATTCCCGAGCCGGTTCCCTTGGTGGGTCCGATCCCGTCGTCAGTCACCGTTAGTGATACTCCCCCGTCCTGGCTGTCGATTCGGGCCTCCACCGTGCCGGCGTTGGCATGGCGCAGAACATTGGTGACCGCCTCGCGAAGTCCCAACGCCAGAACGTTCTCGACCGAGGGTGCCAGATCGACCTCCAAGTCTCCGAGCGTCTCCAATTCGGTGCCTGCCGCTGCGAGCGCATCGCGGGCAACGGCGAGCTCGTCGAGCAGCGACGCCTGATGCCATCCAGCAACGCTTTCCCTGATCGAAGACAGTGCATCGCGAGCTATGCGTTCCACCTCATCGGCTTCCTCTGTGGCGCGACGCTGGTCCGACGGGGCCAGTCTTTGGACGAGTTGGCTTCGCACGATGATGGCGGTGAGGGCCTGGCCTGCGATGTCGTGGACGTCGCGAGCGATCCGTTCCCGCTCGGCGATGGTGGCGAGATGAGCGACTCGGCGGTTCTCAGCCCGGAGCGCGACCGCGCGATGGTCCCGTGACACATCATGGAAGACGGCGGATCCAATGACCCAGATCATGATCACCGGGATGAATATGAAGACCCGAAACGGCCAAGGGATCGAACTCAAGAAGAAGCCGGTCAGAGTGAGGGCGGTGATCACCGACAGTCTGAGTCGGAGCGTCTCCTGAGTGGCTGACCTGGCAACGAGAGCGGCGGCGTAGATGGGCAGCGCCATGATTGCTGTCGAGTCGAAGGGTGCTGTCGCGAGTGCCAGCAGCATCAGGACAGTTGCTCCCCCGATATCCCAACCTCGTATTTCCGAGACGACAAAGGTGGGGAGGGCGACGGCAACCACTCCGACCGCGAAGACCCAATCCTCGGGACCGGCGTCGGGGGAGAAGATCGGTCCGATGAGGATGAATGCGAAGAAGACCAGGGGTGCCCAACGCGAGAACCCGGAACGCCTCGTGTCGAGGCGTTCCGAGTTCGCGAGTCTGACTGTCGTGTCGTTCACACTTCCGCGGAACGGTACGCCAACGCTGCTGCGATCGCTCCCACGATCGTTGTCCCCACGAGATAGGCGACGTGACCCCACACTGCTCCGCCTTCGACCTGCGCCAGCGCCAGTTGTGCCAGGTGATAGGGCGGGAGGTACACCGCGATTTCTCCGAGCCACGTCGGGAGCATCTCGAGCGGAAACCAGAGGCCTGAGAGAATCACCGAAGGAATGAGCACCGCGTTGAGCACCGATGTTGCGGCGTTGGGGCTGAACCTCGCCCCAACAGCCAGGGAGAACAGGCTGAATGGCAAGGCTCCGAGTACCAGCACACCGATGACACGCAGGACCTGAAGCACGTCCAGAGGTCCAGCGGTGAGACGGGCGACCAGGGTTATCCCTGCCAGGGTGACGATCGCATACGGCAGTGCTGCGGTGACTTTGGCGGACAGCGTCACGCCAAGCGGCGTGCCGTCCGCTCTCTTGACGCGGAGCCAGCCTCGCTCTCTGGCGTCGGCGAGGCCGATACCCGGGTTCATCAGAACCACGGACAGCACACCAAACGCCCCGTACGTGGCCAACGACTCAACGCCGAAGCCTCCCTCGTCGCCGAACATCGTTGCGAACAGTGCAAAGAATGCCACTGGCATCAGCACCGAGAAGAAGAGAGCGGTTGGCTCCCTGACGATTCCCAAAAGCTCGTCTCTCACCTCTGTGCGAAAGATTCTTGTGTTCATGCTGCTACCTCCTCATGGTGGGTCAGTGCGACGAGGACCTCTTCGAGGCTCGCCGTCGCCACGGTCAAATCGTTGGCCTCGGGGTCGAGGTCGAGCAGCGTCCTGACGACCTGCTCACTGTTGGTCGCTGCGATCACGGTGCGGCCGTCACGAAGCTCCACCGAGTCCACCGAGTCGAGCGCTCTGATCACACTCACCGGTACCTTCGTCTGGACTTCGATCCGACGGTCGGGGAGCGTCCGGCGCAGCTCGTCTGGCGTCCCTTCCGCGACTACTCGTCCGCGATCAACCACGACGACCCGATCGGCGACTGCGGCCGCCTCGTCCACGAGATGCGTCGTAATGAGCACACCGGCTCCGTCGTCGAGACGTCGCCGAACCGTGTTCCAGAACCGACGCCGTGCCTCCACATCGAGTCCTTCGGTGGGCTCGTCCAGTACCAGCAGAACCGGATCCGCAACAAGCCCCATCGCGAGCTGCAGCCGCTGCTGCTGTCCGCCGGAGAGCTTGGCCGCCCGCCGTTTCTCCAGGCCGGCCAGGCCCATCTCGGCGATGGCTTGGCTGGCTGCTTCCGGGGGACAACCCCGGCGGGCGGCCGCACCGCCGACGATCTCGCCGACGGTGAGTGACCGCGGAAAGCCGACCGCCTGTTGGACGACACCGAGCCTGCGGCGGGTCTCGGCGCTACGAGGGTTGCCACCTGCCACCTCGATGAGGTCGGCGTTGCCTTCGATCAACCCGATCACATTGCGGACGAGGGTCGTCTTACCGGCCCCATTTGGGCCGAGAAGTGCGACACACTCCCCCGACTTGACAGTCAGATCGACTCCGGCGAGAGCCGTGTGGTCACCGTATCGGTGAACGAGACCTCGTACTTCGAGCACATGTTCCATCTACTACCTCCTTCGACACCGATCATGCGGAACGACCGGTGCGACGGGTAGTGAGATCGATCACGAACTCGATGTGACAGATGTCATCCGGATCAAGCCAGGCCTTCCAACCTCGGCCCTGGCGCCAATCACGTGGGCCGTTTCAGATCCAGACGCGAGACTTGATGAGAAGAGTTCGGATCTCTCGGAGCACCTCGTTAGGTGTGAGCTGCTCTTCGGGTATTGGATGCCCGCCCAGCTGGTGGCTCGCGGACCAAAGGTACGGTCGATCCCAAATGTGGAACCGCAGGCCTGGACGGCCCAGGAACTGCAGGCGTTCCTGCGTGAAGCGGCTGGACACGGGCTCTTTGCAGCCCTTTGGCTCCTGGCCAATACCGGAATGCGCCGCAGCGAGCTGCTCGGATTGCAGTGGGACGACGTCGACCTCGACGCAGCCACACTCTCCATCAACCGAGGCCTCGTCTCCATCGGCTACGAACTGCACGAGTCGCGAGGCAAGACCAGCAACTCGATGCGGGCGATCGATCTCGATCCGACCACCGTCGCAGTCCTAGTCGTGTGGAAGCTGTGGCAGGTGTCGGAGCGCAAGGCTGTGGGAATCGAACCGACCGGTTGGGTGTTCGCCGATGTCGAGGGCAACCCGATCCACCCCCACTCCATCTCCCAGGCCTTCGAGCGGATCGTCGCTCGAGCGGAGGTCCCCAAGGTCCGTCTTCACGATCCGCCACACCCACGGCACCTTGCTCATCAGGGCCGGGGTCCCGTCAAGGTTGTGTCGGAGCGGCTCGGGCACGGGAACCCGGCGTTCACCATCGACACCTACCAACACGACCTTCCCGGCATGCAGGTCGAAGCCGCCCGCATCTTCGAGAGCCTGATCGCCAGCGGCCGGTAGAGAATCCGGTAGAAGCGACGGTAGAACGGAGCCAAGAAACGGTAGAAGCCTCGGTCAGCAGTCGCTGACCGGGGCTTTCAGTAGCGGGGGCGGGATTTGAACCCGCGACCTTCGGGTTATGAGCCCGACGAGCTACCAGACTGCTCCACCCCGCGTCGCACCACGGAGTGTACCGGTCCCTCCGGGGTTATCGCAAGGGGTCAGCCCATGACGTCAAAGGTCTCGCCGACCTCGACGGTGCCGCCGCTCTTCAGGTGGGGACAGCCCTTCGACATCTCGACGGCGGCGTCCATGTCGTCGGCGCTGAGGACGGTGTAACCGGTCACCGGGTCGGCGCCGCCGCCCTCGGCGGTGGAGCCGTCGCTGTTGATCATCACGGTGCGGGTAATCGGGTTGCCGCCGTCGACGATCGCCGCCCCGAGCTCCTCGTACCACTTTCCCCAAGCGGCCATTACCGCCTGCTGTTGTTCGTCGGTCTCCGCCATGCCACCGCCGTGGTACGCCAACAGAAAGTTCGCCATGACTCCTCCTCTGTCTATTCGCCAATCGCTTCGAGGTAGCTGGGGAACAGTGTCGTCCAGCCACCCAAGTTCCGGTCGCGCCACTCCTGTCCGCCGGCGCCGAGCCGCTCCCAGCCGGTGTGCTCGATCTCTACTCGGGTCGTCCCATCGGGACGACCATCGAAAGTGATGAGGACGTCGGTGGCGTCGGCCCGATCCCGCCGCAAGTGCCACAGATAACCGAGACGCCCCGGAGGTTCCCAAAGGGTGACCTCACCCCACTCCGATTCGGTGCCGTCGGGGCCAAGCTCATAGATCCGCCCACCCACCCGAGGCTCGAGCACCACCTCCACGCCCTCCACACCCGCCACGGTGTGGTCGGCCGGCCACCAGGTCGAGATCCTCCTCGCCCAGACGTCGAAGGCATGCTCCGGGGGGCACCGGACGTCGAGGCTCAACCTGAGCGGCTCGATCATCCCCGGTCAGCCTCCGGGGCGGTGTTCTCCGCCATGAGACGGAAACGTCGTGCCGCATCCCCCCAGACCTGCTCCAAGAACAGACGAACCTCCTCCACTCCCTCTTCATGCAATCGGTAGACACGGCGTGTCCCCCGCGGCTCCTGCGCCACCAGCCCGGCCTCCTTGAGCAGACGGAGATGGCGGGAAACAGCGGGGCGGCTGATGGGGAGCTCGTCGGCGATCTCGGTGACCGAGCGACCGCCCTCCCGCAACAGCTCGACGATCGCCCGGCGGTGTGGGTCGCCCAAGGCATCGAACGGGTCACCGGCCGGTTGCGCCATCGACCAAGCGTAGCCAAACTGTTACGGATTCTGGATCAGCGCTCCGCTCTTCCGGCCAGCATCGAGCCGGCGAGCACCAGCGCCACCCCACCAAGCGCCCAGGCGGAGACCGACTCGTTGAGGATCGCCACGCCAAGAGCGAGCGATACGACAGGGATCACGTAGGCGACGAACGATCCCCTGGGACCGCCCACTCTCCCCACCAGCGTCGCCATCAGGGCGAAGGCGATCCCGGTCCCGACCGCACCCAACACGCCCACCGCCACCGCCGGGCCAACGGCGAACTCGGAGCGGAACAACCCGAAGATGCCGAACGGCGCCGTCCACAACGTGGCCAAGACCAGCATCCACCTCATCACCGCAACCGACCCGTAGCGGTGCTGGAGGGGGCCGGCCATGTTCCCGGCGAGCCCATAACAGAGGGTTGCGACCAGGACCATCACCACCCCGACCACGCTGGATCCGCCCTCGGTGCTCGACACCACGCTGATCAGCGCCACCCCCACGAACCCGACGACAAGCCCGGCGCGCTGCGGACCACGCGGTACCCGGTTGAAGGCGATCGCCCCCCACAGCCCGGTGAAGATGGGGATCGCCCCGTTGAGAAGCCCGGTCACCGCCGAACTGATATGGACCTCGGCCAATGGGAACAACGTGAACGGAATCCCCACCCAGACGACGGAGAGCAATACGAGCCGGCCCCGGTCGGAAGGGTCGAGGCGAACCCGCCTCCGGGGGAGCAGCGCCAGCGTGGCGGCTCCAAGCGCCACCCGGGCCCAGGTGATGAGGCCGGGATGGAAGGCGTCGAGCCCGATCTTGATCAGCAGGAACGACGACCCCCAGATCAGCGCCACCGCGGCGAACAGCCCCCAATCGAGGGTGGTGAACTGCTCCCGATCGGAGGTTGTCGCCGGCTGCGATGCGACTGCCATCTACCGACTCAAGCAGCCGTGGGAGGTTCGATGTTCCCACCGGGGAGCAAACGCCCCATGGCAGAGCGCGGTGGCCGCCCCGCCTTGGGACGCGGTCGGCGCCGTTCCCGTCGCGGGGACCGGCCGGCTGTGACGGAGTGGAGAGTGGCCACGCAGGCGTAGAGGTCGTGCCAGGCCAGACCGGTGATGTTCCGCTCGATCATCTCTGTCTCCATCTCGGATGATCTCAAGGTAAGGTGTAAATTGGTATGCCACAAGGTCCAATCACGCATATCTTTACTAGACCAATTGCGAGCTGACGATGGAACTCCACATCAGCCTGGCGGGACGGGGCGACCTGTCGCAACGGATCTACCGCCAGATCATCGAGGGGATCATCGATGGTCGGCTGCGCATCGGTGACCGGCTGCCCCCGAGCCGGTTGCTGGCAGAGCAGTTGTCCGTGGCCCGTCACACCGTCACCGTGGCTTACGAGCGGCTCACCGCTGAGGGGTTCCTCGAGGGCAGTGTGGGCGCGGGCACCTTCGTCGCACCGGAGGCGGTGCGGGGGATCGAGCCGAGAGGCGCACCGAGCGGTGCAGCGCTACAGCCGCGATCGAGGTGGCGCGGGCTCGATGCACCGGTGGCGTTCCATACGGCTACACCGAAGTTCGATTTCAGGGCGGGCGTCCCCGACGGGTCGTTGTTTCCGGGCGATGTCTGGCGGCGGCTCTATGCCCGGTTCTCGTTGGAGGCCCATACCGGGCGATACGGCGACCCCGCCGGCGAACCGCGGCTGCGGGCTGCGGTGGCTCGGCACGCCGCCATGGCTCGCTCGCTGCGGGCCGGGCCCGACGACGTCGTCATCACCCACGGCGCCCAACAGGCGCTCGATCTGGTTGGCCGGGTCATGATCGATTCGGGAGATGTCGTCGCGGTCGAGGAGCCTGGATACCCGCCCGGCCAGACAGATCTTCGCCACGATGGGAGCGAGGGTGGTCGCGGTCCCGGTGGACGGCGAGGGCATCGTCGTCTCCGCTCTCCCCTCCGCAGCGAAGCTCGTCTACGTCACGCCCTCCCACCAGTTTCCCCTGGGAACGCCGATGAGCCTGCGGCGACGACTCGACCTGCTCGCCTGGGCCGACCACCACGGCGCCGCTGTCATCGAGGACGATTACGACACCGAATTCCGCTTCGAGGACCGCCCCCTCGACCCGCTGCAGAGCCTCGACCGCACCGGGCGGGTCGTCTACATCGGGACCTTTGCCAAGACGCTGGTTCCGTCGCTGCGGCTCGGTTTCCTGGTAGCTCCTCCCACGCTGATCCCGGCGCTACGGGCAGCCCGGTACCTCTCCGACTCACACGGCGACCCGGCGATGCAACTCACCTTGGCGCAGTTGCTCGAGGACGGGCGCTTTGCCCGCCACGTACGGCGGGCAGGGGACATCTACGCCGAACGGCACCGGACGGTGAAGCAGGTTCTCGCCGACAAGCTTGCGCCCTGGCTCGAGGCGGTGCCCTCTGTGGCCGGCATCCACGTTTGCGCCCGGCTGACCCGTCCGGATCGGACCTCGACCGGGTGGTGGCCGAGGCGGCGGACCGAGGTGTCGCGGTCGACCGACTGGCCGATTACTGCGCCGACCAGCCTCAGCAGGGATTGGTGATCGGTTACGGCGCCATTCCCACCGGTCGGATCGAGGAGGGTCTGGCGGTGCTGGCGAACTGCTTCGCCGAGGCGGCTTCGGGCTAGGCGTCCTCGGACGGCGGGCCGCTCAGCTCGGCTGCCAGCTGAATGCGCTCTCGGGCTTCGTCGATCAATCGCTGGTACTCGCCGAGGTTGCCCGTCCTGGAGCTCCTGGTCCGCCTGCTCGAAGAGGTCTTCCGCCTCCTGGAGCAACCCAAGAACAGTGCTGTCCACCCCCGGCGGCTGTTCCTCACCGCCCTCCTCGGGATCCGTCGGGGTCTCCTGGCCGCCGAAGACCTCGATCAGCGCCTCTCGCAACCCGGGTCGCATCACCACCTGGTCGCCATAGACAACCACCACGCGGCGGAACTCGGGGAGGGGGTTCTGTTGATCCTGGAGGTAGATCGGCTGGAAGTAGACCACCGAGTCCTCGATCGGCGTCACCAGCATGTTCCCCCTGATCAGGCGTGGAACCTTGCTGGCCCCAGAGGGTGAACTGGGCGGAGATCTCGTCGTCCTGGTCGATCCTCGCCGACACCTGGGTGGGGCCGTCCACCAACTGACCCTGGGGGAAGCGGAGGTCGATCAACTCCCCGTAACCCTCCGGATCGCTCCGGGCCACCAGCAGGGCGGTGAGGTTCTGCCTGCCTTGTGGGGTGAAGGGCTGTTGGATGACGAACGATGCCGAGTCGTCCCCCGGGATCTCGGTGAGCAGGTAGTAGGGGAGCATCACGTCGATCCGCTCCAACCGGCCACCACCGAGGGGCCGATCGCCCCGCAGCACCTCGGCGGTCTCGGTGTTGGTGGTCGGGTCGGCAGGCATCTGCCAGGCGTCCTCGCCGATGTAGAAGGTGGGGACATCGGGCACGTGGTACCGCAGCCAGGCCCTGCTCTGCACCCTGAAAAGGTCCTCCGGGTAGCGGAAATGGCTCCGCAGCGCCTCGGGAATCTGCTCGCCGCCGGCGAACACCTCGGGGTACACCTGGCGGTAGGCATTGATCAGCGGATCGGTCTCGTCCACCACATAGAAGGTGAGGGTCCCGTCGTAGGCGTCGACCGTGGCCTTCACCGAGTTGCGGATGTAGTTGAAGGAGTCGGGGAGCTGCCAGGCGCTCTCCCGGCGTGCCAGCGTCGAGGTGAAACCGCTGATCGCCTGTTGTGAATACGGATAGTCGGAGGTCACCGTGTAGAGGTCGATCACCCAGAGGACGCGGCCGTCGATCACCACCGGGTAGGGGTCGTGGTCGGCATGGAGGAACGGGGCCGCCTTGTGGACCATCTCCTCGACGTTGCGCACCATCAACGCCCTCGTCTCCGAGGTGAGCTGGCTGGAGATGAGAACGTTGAGGTCGCGGTAGCGGATGGCGAAGGCGGCGCGGCGGAAGACGTCGCCGATGGGGACGCCGGCCTCACCGCTGTACTGGGTGCGAACCGGGGCCGAGCTCTCCTCGGTGGGGAGCGGGTAGTCGACCTCCTGGGTGCGGGTTCCCACGTAGAGCGGCCGCTCCGAGGCGTAGCTGTCGGCGAAGTAGATCCCGGGTTGGGCCACCTCGAGTTCCTCGAGCTCGGCGACCGGGGGCAGGTCCTTCACCAGGAAGTCGGGCTGGCCGCCCTCGGCGACGTCGTTGGCCGGGCTGATGACCATCCCGTACCCGTGGGTGTACTCGAGCCGCTGCGCCTGCCAGCTGTCGGATGGGAGGTTCTCTTCGTCGAGGTGACGGGCGGAGACCATGAGCTGGGTGACCTGGCCGTCGAGCGTGTAGCGGTCCACGTCGACGTCGGGCAGGTTGTAGTAGGCGCGCAGTTCCTGGACGTTTGCGTAGGTCGAGCGGATGACCGTCGGATCCCAGAGCCTGACGTTCGAGATCGTCTCCTCGTTGGCCAGCGATGTCCTCGGCGGTGAGGGTCTCGGTGGCGGGGAATTGGCGCGGGGTGACGCCGTCGAGCCCATAGGCGAGCCGGGTGAACTCGATGTTGTGCCCGATGTAGGTGCTCTCCAGGTCGCGCTCCTGGGGGACGACCCGGAACCGCTGCACCGCAGCGGGGATCAGCGTGCCCACCACCAGCGACACCACCAGCCACCCGCCCAGCGCCACCGCGGGAAGGAGCCAGCCCCGCCGCCAGATGTTGATCACCAGGAGGACGGCTGCGGCGACCGAGATCAAAGCGAGCAGGTTGAGAGCGGGCAGCCTCGAGGTGACGTCGGTGTAACCGGCACCAGCAAGGCCGGCACCGGTGAAGCCCCGATCCGAATTGACCAGTTCCCAAGCGTCGAGCCGGTATCCGACGGCGCGGATGAGGGCGAGCGCGGCGAGCAGGACCGAGATATGGACCTTCACCCCCGAACCGACATCGGGCGCGCTCCCCCGACGCAGCCGGATGCCGCCGTTGAGGTAGTGAGCCACCAAGACCAGCAGCAGCACCAATCCGGTGACATTGAACAACCAGGACTGGATTTCGCGCCACACCGGCAGCTGGAAAACGAAGAAGGAGATGTCGCGCTCGAAGATCGGATCGGTTACGCCGAAGGACACCGGGTTGAGGAAGAGCAGCACCTCGTCGCGCCAGGCGGCGGCGCTCGCCCCCATCAGCAGCCCGAAGGCAAGAGAGGCGACGAGTTGGACCCGGGTGACACGGGGCTCCATCCACTCGTGGAAACGGACCACCAACTCGTCTTCCTCGGTCAGAGTGAGCAGTTGGATGCGCGGCGAAAGGCGGTTCGCCACCACCAGGTTGAGCCAGAGCACGGCGAAGGCGATGACCGTGGCCACCACGACGAGAGCGACGCTGGTGACCAGGTTGATCTCCCAGACCGAACTGAGGGTCATCGAGCCGTACCAGAGGTAATCGGTCCACAGCGTCGCCGCGCCGGATAGGCCGAAAACCACCACCAGGGCGGCGATGAGGAGGATGGTTCGGCCGGGGCGGCGTGAGATACCTGGACGGGGGGGCGCCGGTTCGCGGTTCAGCATCGGTGGGGGATTCTACGGAGCCGGGTGCGCCTACCCGGCGGGAACCACCGTGCAGCCGCAATCGGAGGCGATTGGCGGCAGTTCCCCCAGGCCGGGGACGGCACCCATGGCAGGGAAAGGCCCGGCGGCGGCGGCCTCGGCGCACTCGGGGCGGATCCGTCCTGAGGGCACGACTCGCAGCGCCGACTCGGGGTTGGCTTCGAGCAGAGCTCTCCTCAACCCGCGGTGGTAGGCGGCGATGGCGTGGAGGCGGACGCGGCGCTCCACCTCGTCCGTCCTCCATTGCCGGTAGACCCGGGAGACGGCACTGCTCGCCTGCCCGCCACCGCTTGATGCTTCGGCAAGCGCGCCGGCGAGGTCCGATGCGAGCTGCGGCGTCGGGTCGGGTAGATCCCCCATTTGGGGTCGGGGCCGGGTGGCCTCGATCCCGGCGAGGGTGGCGGCGCCGACGTGTCCTGCGCCAAACGCCTCCTGGCCGAGGACGATCAGGTCGGGATGGAGCCGCGCCTCCAGTTCGGCGGTGTCGGGCATCCAGTGGTCGTTGCTCAACCGGAGTTGCTCCAGCGCCAGGTTCTGAGCCTCGGTCAATTGGCGCTTGAGATCGCGCAGCACCCGGTTGGTGATCGGCAACAGCAATTGGTCGCGCAACTCGAGGGCGGCGCGGTCCTCGGCGGCGACATCGACGGTGTGGGGAGAAGCTGGAGGCTCGCCCTCATCGGATTCGCCCGCCAGCGCTTCTTGTGGGATGGGATCGGGGACACGGAGTGCGGCGAACAGCGGTGCCAGATCGTCACTTGCGGGTGAGACGGTGGCGACCGGTTCCGCCGCGTCAGCCGGCACCGGGCCCGGGCCGGCAACCGCAGCCTGGGGAATGACCTCGCCCTCGTCTTCTTCGGCCGTCTCCGGCGGCGGGAGTTTCCACCGGTGGGAGCACTGCGGTGGCCACTTCCGGTGGTGCCGACTCGATTGGCGAGGGTGCCGCGGCTGGACACCGGTCTCCGGCAGGGGCGCTGTGTCCACCGTCGGACAGCGGCCTCATCTGGGACAACTTCGGTTTGTTGCCGGAGCCGGCGCACCTCGTCGGCCATGGTCAGGGCGTCGACCTGACGCTGCTCCTCGGTGACGCACGCTGGGAGTCCTCGTCATGAGGTTGCACGGGTATCAGCCGGAAACCGAGCGGCTCGCCGGCACCGATCTCACCCGGGATCTCGAGGTCCACCACCTCGAGCCGCTGGCGACGCGCTGCGATCTCGTCGTCCAAGCTCTGCAGGTGTGCCTCGGCCTTCTCCGCCTCGGCGACGAGCTCGGCGCGCCGCTCCTCCAATGATCGGACCTTCGCTTCGGCCTGTTCGATGCTGTTCCGGATCTGCTCGCCGATCTCCTCGTGCCGCCGGCGCGCCTCCTCGAGCGCTTCCTCGGCGGTCGTCTTCGCCCGGCTGACGATGTCTTCGGCCTCGCGCTTGGCGAGGGTGACATGCCGATGTGCCTCTCGCTCCGACTCGGCGCGACGATCCACGGTCTCCCGTTCCAACTCGGATCGCTGGTTCATCACCTCGGCGTCGGCATCGGCGAGCAACTGGGTCCCGGTGTCCCATGCGGAGCTGCGCATCGCCTCGGCTTCGCCGGCGGCTTCCTCGATCACGCCCGAAGCGGCCTCGGTTGCCTCTTGCCGCCAGCGTGCGGCGTCGGCAGCCGCCCGGTCGCGCATTCCGGTGGCCGCCCGCCTCGCTGTCCCGAGGATCTCGGCCGTGTCCTTGCTCACCGCGGTCAACTCGGCGGTCAGGTCGCTCTCGCCGAGAGCATCGAGCCTTGCCTGGAGCGAGTCACGCTCTTCGGTCAACCGCTTCTGCTCGGCCAGGAGGTCGCCGATGGCCCGATCGACCTCCGCGGTGTCATAGCCGCGCATCTTGGTGCGAAAACGCGGGGACGGGGGTGACGAGGAAGGCGGCGGCTCGCTCGTCATGGCGCGAACTGTACCGGCCGGTCACATGGCGAGGCGGACAGCGCCCTCAGACGGAGCATCCTGCCTCGTGTCAGGCGGCAGGCTCCAGGGTGTCGAGGAAATCGAGGGCATCCTGGAGGGTGGCCACCGAGATCACCTTCTCGTCGGGGGTTGGTGCGCTGAGTGCGTCCTCGTAGTTGGCCTCTGGGACGAGGACGTAGTCGGCGCCCTGACGCTCCGCCGCCACCACCTTCTGGCGGACGCCCCCGATCCCTCCGACAGTGCCCTCGGAGTCGATCGTCCCGGTCCCGGCGATGGCGTGACCCTTGAGCAGGTCGTCTGCGGTGAGCAGGTCGATGATGGTGAGCGTGTACATCAATCCTGCCGACGGGCCGCCGATGTTGGAGCTGTCGATCTCCACGTCGAAGGGAAGCTCGCCGAGCTGTTCGTTCTCCGTCTCGGCGAGGATGCCGACCATGGGCCGGCCCGGCTCCTGGGTGTGCTCGACCAGTGTGATCGAGAGGTCGAGGGTCTCCTCGCCCCTGATCCACGGTGAGCGACACCGTGTCGCCGATGGCATGACTGGCGAGCCGGTTGACCAGGTCGGGCGCCAACTCGACCAAGTCTCCGTCGATCCCGGTGATGACGTCTCCCTCCTGGAGGACGCCGTCGGCGGGGGTGTCCTCGACCACCGCCATCACCCGGGCGCCGTCACCGTTCAACTGGACGTCGTAACCGAGGTAGCGGAGGGCGACGGTGATGGCGGTGCGCTCGGAGGCATCCATCTGGGCGAGACCCTGGCGGGCGAACTCCTCGTCGGTGATTTCTGCAGGGCGGACCCGCTCTGTGGGATAGACGTCGATGGCGTCGTCGACGACAGCGCGCAACGAGATCGAACCCGTTCAGTTCGATGGTGGCGACGGTGAGCATGAAGAGGTCGCCGTCGAGGGGATGGGCCTCCTGGTCTTCGACACTGACGATGTCGCTCATGTCCTTGACCGGACCGGGCTCGAAGGCCAGGTAGGGGAGGGTGACGTTCCAGGCGGCGAGGACGATGCCGCCGAGCAGGAGCAGGATTCCGACCAGGACGAACGGCCAGATTGGGAACCCGCCGACGTCGCCCAACGGGTGTGGGGGGAGGGCCCTCCAGGGTGGGGGTCATCGGCTCGGTCATCGTCTGGGATGGTATCGGCAGCCGGGTTCAAGCGACATAAACGAAACCTTGCCATTTCGCCGTGTCCCGATCGCGGATAGCATCGGGCGACCCGCCCGACTGGAGAGCCCGTGGACACCTACGCCCCGCCGGTGCTGGCGACCCGTCTGCTTCCCCGCTCCCGTGTGGTGACCGTTGCGCTCATGATCGGCTTTGCGCTGCTCACCGCCGCCGCCGCCCAGATACGCATCCCGCTCCCCTTCACCCCGGTGCCGATCACCGGGCAGACCTTCGCCGTGCTCCTCTCGGGCGCCGCCCTCGGGATGTGGGCCGGTGCGGGAAGCCAGGTGATCTACCTGCTGCTCGGTGGGATCGGTCTCCCCTTCTTCACGGAGGCGTCGGGGGGTTGGGACGTGTTCCTCGGACCCACCGCCGGTTACCTGATCGGCTTCCCGCTGGCGGCGGCGTTGGTGGGTTGGATGGCGGAGCGGCGCCAAGACCGAAAGGTGCTCGGCACCGCGCTCGCCTACCTGGCGGGGAGCGCAGTGATATACACGTGCGGGGTGCTCGGGCTGCTGCGGCTCGGGCTGTCGTTGAGCGAGGCGATCACCCTCGGGGTGCTCCCCTTCCTGGTGGGCGACCTCATCAAGGCCCTCCTCGCCGCCGCCATCCTGCCGGCGACCTGGAAGCTGCTCGGCGAACCCTGAACGATTGCCGCTCAACCCGTGGGCTCGGAAGCTGCTGCAGCGCTGCGGTACGCTTCGAACCCTGGGTTGGCGGTCAGGACGACGTGGCCGGTGCGTCGGGGGCGGCTTCCTCGGCGAGTTCACGGTCGACCGTCTCGAGCTCTGCCGACTCGAATGTCTCGCCGAGATAGGCGCGTATCACGTTCGGGTCGCGCTGCACCTCGGCCGGGGGGCCGTGGGCGATCTGGCGGCCGAAGTCGAGGACGAGCACCCGGTCGGCGATGTCCATCACCAGCCCCATGTCGTGCTCGACGAGGATCAGGGCGATGCCCAACTCGTCCTGGATGTCGAGGATGAACCGGGCCATGTCCTCGGTCTCCTCGAGGTTCATCCCGGCGACCGGCTCGTCGAGCAGCAGTAGCTGTGGGTCCATTGCCAGCGCCCGGCCCAGCTCGACGCGCTTTTGGATGCCGTACGGCAGGAGCCCGACGGGGAGCTTGCGCCACTGCTCGATCTCGAGGAAATCGATGATGTCCTCGACCCGGCGCCGGTTCTCCAACTCCTCCTTCTTCGCCGGGCCGACCCACAGCGCCCCGGAGAGCCACCCCCGCTGCATCCGGATGTGACGCCCCAGCATCAGGTTCTCGAGCACGGTCATGTGGGCGAACAACTCGATGTTCTGGAAGGTGCGGGCGATCCCGAGCGCCGCCACCTCGTCGGGTCGCATCCCCAGGATGCTCTCGCCCCGCCAACGGATGTCGCCCTCCTGGGGCCGGTAGACCTGGTTGAGGCAGTTGAAGATCGAGGTCTTCCCTGCGCCGTTGGGTCCGATGATGGCGAAGAGCTCGTGCTCGCTGACCTCGAAGGACACCCCGTCGATGGCGTGGACACCCTTGAAGGAGAGGTGGATGTCGTCCACCTCGAGCAGGCGGGCGGTCACGAGAGCCACCTCTTGCGCCGCTTGTAGTGCTTGACATCGCGGAACGACTTGCGCTCGCCCTCGCCACGCAGACCCAGGTAGAACTCGCGCACGTCCTCGTCCCTGAGCAGCTTGTCGGGCTTGCCGTCCATGACGAGCTTCCCGGTCTCCATCACGTAGCCGTGGTCGGCGATGGAGAGCGCCATGCTGGCGTTCTGCTCGATGAGGAGCACGGCGGTCCCCGTCTCGTTGATGTCGACGATGATGTCCCGTATCTGCTGGACCAGCCTGGGGGCCAGGCCGAGCGAGGGCTCGTCGAGGATCAGCAGCTTCGGGTCGGTCATCAACGACCTGCCGATGGCCAGCATCTGCTGCTCACCACCGGACAGGTACCCGGCGGTGGCCTTGCGCCGCTCGGCGAGCCGGGGGAACAGGTCCATCACCCGGTCGTAAGCCCCATCGGCGGCGGCCCGGCTTCCGTTGGTGTAGGCGCCGGTGGCCAGGTTCTCGTCGACGGACAGCTCGGCGAAGATGCGGCGGCCCTCCAACACCTGACGGATGCCCCGCTTGACGATGTCCGATGGGTCCTTGTTGGTGATGTTCTCCCCGGCGAACTTGACCGAGCCCTTGGTGATGTCGCCGTCATGCACGTCGAGCAGACCGGTGATGGCGCGCATCGTGGTCGTCTTCCCCGCCCCGTTGGCGCCGAGCAGGGCGACGATGCTCCCGTCGGGGACCTCGAGCGAGATCCCTCGCAGCACCAGGATCACATCGTTGTAGACGACCTCGAGGTTGGAGACTTCAAGCATCTGTCAGTCATAGTGGTAAGTGGTAGGTGGTGGTAGGTGGCAGGTGGGTCTTTGCCTACCACCTACCACCTACCACCTATAACGCACGGGGAGCTAGCTCCCCGTGCTCTTAGCCCTCCAGTAGGTAGCAAGCCTCGTTGAACTCGTACGAGCCGGCTATCTCTGAGGTGTACTCCGCCTCGACGACGCTGGTCCCGGTGCCGCCCGAGGCCAGATCTTCGGGGTCGGGCCGGAAGATGTACCCGACCCGCTGCACCTGGTCGTTGGGCTCGCCGACAAAGGTCTCGTTGGGGGCGAGACCGTTGAAGTCGACGTCCTCGAGGCTCTTGGCGGCGGCGAGGACCCCGGCCCGGGTCATGTCACCGTTCTCGTAGGCACGGAGCAGCGCCTGGTAGAGGATCTGCGCCTCGACGAACCCCTCGCCGTAGTAGTCGTTGGGCGGAGCGTCCGGCCGCAGTTCGCCCATGAGGTCCATCACCTGTTGGATGCCCTCGCTCTCCCCACCCCACGGCTCCACGTAGACGCCGCCGACCCAGTCGCGGGCGATGGCGTCCTTGATCGGGGAATCGGGGGCGATGAACCCGGGGTTCCAGTTGGGCCCGTTGCCGGTCCACACCGCCTCGAAGTTGCTCGCCAGGGCGGCGCCGTAGATCGAGGAGAGCGTCCCCGGCGTGGTGGTCGTGAACACCACATCGGGGTCGGCGGCGACGATCTCACCGGCGATGGGGGTCACGTCGGCGCCAGGCGTCGGGTCGATCATCCCCGAGCCGTCGTAGACGATCTCGAGATCCAGCGCCTCGGCGGCGATCTTGGCCCCGGCCATCCCGTCCAACCCGTAGTCACCCGGGATCGATGCGAGGGCGACCGTCGCCGGAGGCTCCTCGGAGGCGCCGGCGACGTACCCGAGCAGGTTCATCGACTCGATGCAGTAGGGGGTCCCGTGGTGGAGCAGGTTGGCGTTGATGTTGGGGTCGCTCCATCCCGAATACCAGGTGAGCGGGACCGCCAGCATCCCGTCGCCCTCCAGGTCGCCGCGGATCGCCATGGTGTGGGGAGATCCGGTGGAGTGCCCCAGCGCCACCACCTGGTCCTTGATCTCCTGGTAGAACTGGGCGTGCTGCTCGATGTCGTACTGGGTGTCGCGCACCACCAGTTCGACGGTCAGCCCGTTGATCCCGCCGCTGCGGTTGACGTTCTCCCAGAACACCTCCTGCCCGGCGACGATCGAGGTCACCAGCGGCCCGAACGGCCCGGTCAGGTCGGAGAGGAGACCAACCGAGATGGTGCCCGCCTCCAGGTCGACTCCGAAGTCGGTGGTGATGTCGCCGGCAGCCGAAGCAGTGGTGTCGGGGGCGGCCGTCGTGTCGGCCGCCGCCGTTGTGTCCGCGGCCACCGTGGTGTCGGCCGCGGCGGTGGTGTCGGCGGCCGCCGTGGTGTCCGCTCCTCCGGCCGTGGTCTCGGTGGTGGTGCTCCCACCGCATGCGGCGACCACCAAGGCGATCACCGCCGTCAGGCCCAGATCGTCGAACGTCTCCTTCGCATCGTTCTCCTCCGTTCTCTCAGTCCAACCGTCCCGATGGGACGGTGCCGAACCCTACGTCAATAGGTGAATGGCCACCCTTTCCAGTAGTTCCTTATCCGGATCCAAATCCCGTACAGCCCGAGCGGCTCGAAGATGAGGAACCCGATGATCAACAACCCATAGATGACCAGGTTGGCCTGTGAAACATTGAGCCCCGGGCCGGTGCCCGGCCAGGGTGTGAGGAACCGATGATCAACAACCCGTAGATGACCAAATTGGCCTGTGAGACATTGAGCCCTGGTCCGGTCCCGGCCAAGGTATTGACCAACCCGAAGTCGCCGGGCCCGGTCGAGACCAAGACCCCGGCAACAGCCGCCCCGACTCCTTCCGATTGGGCAAGGGCGGCGAGCCAATTGGTGAAGTCCTGGACCAACCGGGGCAGGACGATGACGAAGGCGGACCCGAGGATCGCTCCCGTGACGGTCCCCGCCCCGCCGATCAGGATCATGGCGATGATCTGGACCGAGAGGAAGAGGTCCCACGTCTCGGGGATGACCCTTCCCAGGAACGAGGCGAGCAGAGCCCCGGCGATCCCGGCGAAGAACGAGGAGATGGCGAAGGCCACCAGCTTGTAGCGGAACTCGTTCACACCCATCACCTCGGCGGCGATGTCTCGGTCGCGGATCGCCATGAAGGCGCGGCCCACCCTGGTCCGCTGCAGGTTCTTGGCGACCAGGACGGCGATGATGGCGAAGGCCAACAGCAGGTAGAACGACTTGGCCGCGGCCGAGAGCTCGATTCCGAACCATGGGCCCGGCTCGGTGAACGAGATGAGCGGCTCGCTGTCGGCGCCGAAACCGATCTGGAGCGGGGGGAAGCTCCGGCCCGCCTGCGAGCCCCCTGTGATGCTCGTCAGGTTGCGGAAGAGGTACTCACCGATGAAGACCAGGCCGAGGGTGACGATGGCCAGGTAGAGCCCCCGCACCCGCACCGCAGTGGGGGCGATGAGGGCGCCGACCAGCGCGGCGACGAGCCCGGCGGCGGGCAGCCAGATCACCATGGGAAGGCCGAAGCCGATGAGTGCGCCCGGGGCGGCGCCGAGGACCGCGGCGGTGTAGGCGCCGATCCCCATGAAGAAGGCGTGGCCGAGCGAGACCTGGCCGGCGAGACCGGTGAGGATGTTCAGCCCGAGGGCGGCGATGGCGAATATGGCCACCCTGCTCAGGATCCTGAGCCAATCGTCGGATCCGAGGAACCCGAGACCGGGGAGGAACCCGAGCGGGATCACGACCAGCAGGACGAGGAAGAGCAACACGACTATCCGCTTGCTGGTCGTGGGCAGGAGCGCCTGGTCGTCCTCGTAGGAGGTGAAGAGGAGGGGCCGGCCTCTCATGAGGGCCTCATACCCGGATGACCTCCCGCGTCCCGAACAGCCCGTACGGCCGGACGAACAGCACCGCCAGCATCAGGACATAGGGGATGATCCCGGCGAACCCGGTCCCCATGCCGGTGACATACGTGCCGACCGCAGCCTCGGCCAGGCCGACCAGGAGACCCCCCACGACGGCGCCGACGATCGAATCGAGCCCGCCGATGATCACGGCGGGAAAGGCGCGGAAGGCGATGAAGGCGGTGGCCGCCGAGACCCCGGTGGCCCGGGGAAACATGGCGGCGAACATCCCACCCACCGCCGCCATCCCCGCCCCGATCGCCCACGCGATCCCGAAGATCTTCCCCACGCCGATTCCTTGCGCCATGGCGGCTTCCTGGTCGAAGGCGGTGGCGCGCATCGCCACCCCCGTCCTCGACCGGAAGAAGAGAGCTACACCGACCATGAGCACGACGGTCACGGCGAACTGGACGATGGTCACCTGCGGTATCACCACCGGTCCCAGGTCGATCACCGTCGCCCCCCAAGGGTCGCCCATGGGGCGGATGTCGGTCCCGATGAAGTCGTCGGTGATGGTGCGCACCACGATGTCGATCCCCAACGTGATGATCGCCACCGAGAACAACGGCTCGCCGATCATCGGCCGGATGAAGACCCGTTCCAGCGCCATCCCCACCAGGGCCGAAGCACCTATGGCGAATAGCGCCGACAGCGACCACTGCAGCCATTCGGGGGCGCCAGGTATCCATCGCCCGGGGATGTTGAGGGTGACGGCGAAGGCGGCGACCAGGAAGGCGCCCAACCCGGCCAATGCGCCGTGGGAGAAGTTCACCACCTGCGTCGCCTTGAAGATGATGACGAAGCCCATGGCGAGCACGGCATAGATGGCGCCGAGCGAGAGGCCGTTGACCAGCATCCCGAGGAACTTCTCCAGGGCCTCGTTGGGGGCGGCCTGCGCCAGCACCACCGCCGTCATGGTCCCTCCCGCCACGGCGTGAGGAGCCGCCGGCGCATCAGTACATCGACTCGACGAGGTCGGAGAACATCCCTTCCATTGCGTTGCGCTTCAGCTTCTGGGTGGCGGTCAGCTCGCCGTCCTCGTGGTCGAGCTCCTTGGGGATCATGCAGAACCTCTTTATCTGCTCGACCGAGGCCAGCTCGCTGTTGACCCGATTCACCTCCTGCTGGACCAGTTCGAGCACCTGCGGCTTCTCGGTGAGGTCCCGGTAGGTCGTGTAGGGGATGCCCTTTCTCGTCGCCCAGTCGCCCACCGTGTCCAGTTCGATCCCGATCAGGGCCGAGAGGAACTTGCGCCTGTCGCCAACCACCATCGCCTCTTTGATCCAGGGCGATGTCTTCAGCCGGTTCTCGATCTCGGAGGGGCTGATGTTCTTCCCGCCCGCGGTGATGATGATGTGTTTGATCCGGTCCACGATCTTGACGTGGGTCCCGTCCACCCAGACCCCGACATCGCCGGTCTTGAGCCAGCCGTCTTCGGTGAAGGTCTCGGCCGTCGCCGCCGGGTCCTGCCAGTAGCCGAGGAACACCCCGGGGTGCTTGGTCTGGATCTCGCCGGTCTCTTCGTCGATACGCAGCCCGGTGCCGGCGTACGGCTCGCCCACCGTTCCCAGCTTCATCCGGTGGACCAGGTTGACCGTGGCCACCGCCGTGTTCTCGGTCATCCCGTACAACTCGTACACCGGGACCCCGATGCCGAGGAAGAACCGGAGGATCTCAGGAGCGATCGGCGCTGCCCCCGAACCGGCCCAACGACACCGGCGCAGCCCGATGCGCTCGCGCAGGGCGCGGAACACGAGGACATACCCGAGTCCGTAGAGCAGACGGCTCATCAGGGTGTGGTCGCCCCCATTGGCCACCTTCTGTTTGCCGATCACGTCGGCCAGCCTCATCGAGCCTCGGAAGAGGAGCCGCTTGAGGAAGGTGGCGTCCAGGCCCTTGATCAGGATGGTTGCGTGGATCTTCTCCAGGATCCGGGGGACGGCGAAGAAGAGGGTCGGCTGGACCTCGCGCAGGTTGGCCTGGACCGTCTCGATCGACTCGGCGAAATTGAGCACCACCCCGTCGGCGAGCATCGTCCAGGTCGAGAAGATGCGCTCCGCCACGTGGCACAAGGGCAGGTAGGTGAGGATCATGTCACACGGGTTGGGCGGCCTGCCGTCGGGGATGCGGCCGGGGCCATTGATCACGGTCCCCATGCGAGTACTCGGCGTTGGCGTTGGTGAGCATCGCCCCCTTGGGCGGCCCGGTCGTCCCCGACGTATAGACCAGAGTCATCACGTCGCCCTGGTCCGCCTCGGCCATGATCCGCTCCACCTCTCCGGGGTTGGCGGCACGGTGCTCGCGGCCCAATCGCCAGGAAGTCCTCCCACGAGATGAACCGTCGGTCGTCGCGGTACGGGCGGAAGCCGCGCGGCTCGAGGTGGATGATCCACCGCAGCCCGGGCAAATCGTCGATGACCTCCATCACCTTGTCCGCCTGTTCCTGGTCCTCGACCAGATGGACCTCGGCGCCGGAGTTCTCCAACAGGTAGCGGACCTCGGTGGCGGGGTTGGTCGGGTAGAGACCAACGGTGATGCCCCTGACCGCGACAGTGGCGATATCGAGCACGACCCATTCGGGCCGGTCCTCGGAATGGATGGACACCCGGTCGCCAACATCCACTCCCAGGGAGAGCAGACCGTGGGCAGCATCGAGGACGGTCTCCCAGAGCTGGCCCCATGTGGTCTCCTGCCAGATCCCGAGGTCCTTGTCCCGCATCACCACCTGATCGGGAACTCGCTCCGCCCAATCGCGGCAACGGGTGGCAATGGTCGGGTACCCGGCGCCAGTGCCCGGTGACTCACGGCGTTCGGACAGTGTCGTCATGGCCGCCTCCTCGGATTGGAGGTTAGAGAGGCAAAACCGCTCCTACCCGGGAAACCGCCAGGTTTTGCCGCGCTGCGACGGTGTCTCCCACTGCGATCGGAGGAAGGATCGGATTGGCGCCGCCGCCGTCCCTGCCCGCTCGCGCGCTCGGATCTCCGTCTCCGTCTTCCGTCTTCCGTCGTCCGTCTTGCAACGGACCAAACTGTGTCCATGGACGCCATCACGATCACGGGTCTGGCCAAGTCATACGGCACGACAAGGGCGCTCGACGGTCTCGATATGTCGGTAGCGACCGGTGAGATCCACGGCTTTCTCGGTCCCAATGGCGCCGGCAAGACGACCACGCTCCGCATCCTCCTCGGGCTGGCACGTGCCGACAGCGGCACCGCCGTTTTGCTTGGCGGTGATCCCTGGGCAGAAGCGGTGGACCTACACCGCCGGCTCGCCTATGTGCCCGGCGAGGTGCAGCTGTGGCCGACGCTCACCGGCGGCGAGGCGATCGACCTCTTGGGCCGGCTCCGGGGAGGGCTCGACGAGGGGAGGCGTCGCAAGCTGATCGAGCGGTTCCAATTGGACCCCACCAAGAAGGGCAACACCTACTCGACCGGCAACCGCCAAAAGGTCGCTCTGGTTGCAGCGCTCTCCTCCGATGTCGAGTTGCTCATCCTCGACGAGCCGACGCTGGGTCTGGACCCGCTCATGGAGGCGGTGTTTCGAGAGGTGATCTCCGAGGAGCGGGCGGCCGGCAAGACGGTGCTGCTCGCCAGTCACATCCTCGCCGAGGTGGAGGCGCTGTGCGATCGGGTCACGATCATCCGGGCGGGCCGCGCCATCGAGTCGGGAACGCTGGCCGACCTTCGCCACCTGACCCGAACCTCGATCACCGCCCACCTCACGGCACCGCCCGACGGGTTGGCGGACGTTCCCGGGGTCCACGATCTCGTCGTCGACGATCGGGTCGCCCACTTCCAGGTCGACACGGACCAGATCGAAGGGGTGCTCCGCCAGCTGGTCAGCATCGGGGTGCACGACCTGGAGAGCAGGCCACCGACGCTCGAGGAGCTGTTCCTCCGTCACTACCGCGACGACCCGGCGGAGATGGTCCCGTGAACCTCTTCGCCGGGACCGGGTCCCTGATCCGGCTCGCACTTCGGCGCGACCGGATCCGGCTCGCCATCTGGGTCCTCCTCCTCGCCACGCTCCCGGTGATCACCGCCGCCAGCTTCGCCGAGCTCTACCCCGAGGCTGCCGCCCGCGAGCAGATCGCGGCCACGTTGGGCTCGAGCCCGGCGATAGGAGTGCTGCTCGGGCCGCTCTACGACTCGAGCATCGGCGGGCTCACCGCATGGAGGCTTGCCGTGCCGGCGAGCCTGCTCATCGCCCTGATGGCCTCGTTCACGGTGGTGCGGCACACCCGGGCCGAGGAAGAGGCGGGCCGCAGCGACCTCCTTGGCGCCAACGTCGTCGGTCGGCGCGCTCCGCTCACCGCGGCACTGGTGGTGGCGATCGGCGCCAGCGTGGTTGCCGCTGCCCTCTCCACCGGCGGTCTGCTTGCCGCCGATCTGCCGGTCTCAGGGTCCGTGGCTTTCGGCTTGGCGATGGCGGCCTCAGGGGTCGTCTTCGCTGCCGTCGCCGCAGTCGCCGCTCAGCTGTGGCGGGGTTCCTCGGCCGCTCGAGGAGCCGCGGTCGGGGTGCTCGGGATCAGCTTCATGTTGCGCGCCGCCGGCGACAGCACTTCTGGTGTCGAGTGGCTCTCGTGGATCTCACCACTCGGTTGGTCGCAACGGTTACGCGCCTTCGGCGACGAGCGATGGTGGGTCTTGGCCATCCCGCTTGTCGTCGGGATGATCCTGGTTGCGACCGCCTTCGTCCTCTCCACCAAGCGCGATCTCGGGTCCGGGATCCTGGCGACGAAGCCGGGGCCTGAAGCCGCCGCCGCCTCGCTGCGATCGCCTCTGGCGCTTTCGTGGCGGCTTCACAGAGGAGCGCTCATCGGGTGGATCATCGGTTTCGTCGGTCTTGGGTCTGTGATGGGGACGTCCGCCACCACGTTCGCCGACCTCTTTGCCGAGAGCCCCGAGCTCGCCCGACTGGTCGCGCAACTTGGTGGCGAGGAAGGGCTGGCGGATGCGTACATCTCGGCGATGCTCGGGGTCTTCGCCATCGTCGCCTCGGCATACGGGATCCAGGCCGCCCTCCGCCTCCGTACCGAGGAGACGGTGGGCCGCGCTTCTCCCCTGCTGGCGACGGCGGTTGCGCGCTGGAGGTGGGAGGGCAGCCATCTCGTGTTCGCCTTGCTGGGACCGGCGCTGCTCTTGCTGGTGGGGGGTCTCGCCATCGGTGTCGCCTATGGAATCTCCATCGACGACATCGCCGGGACGGTCGCCGGCACCCTGGGAGGCGCCCTCGTCCAGCTTCCCGCCGTGTGGGTGCTCTCCGGTCTTGCTGCCGCCCTGTTCGGGGTGGCCCCGCGGTTCACGCTTCTCGCCTGGGGATCACTCGTGGTGGTGTTCCTCCTCGGCCAACTGGGACCGATCCTCCAGTTGGATCAATGGGTGCTCGACATCTCCCCGTTCACCCATGTGCCTCAGGTCCCCGGTGGCGAGGTGACGGCCGCCCCGCTGCTGTGGTTGGGGGCGGTGGCCGCCGGGCTGACCCTGCTCGGGTTTGCCGGGTTCGCCCGCCGCGACGTCGGCTGAAAACCCCCGTTTGGCGTCACTAAACGCGGTAGATCCCCCTCAGGTGACGCCAAAACTGGTTGGGGTCAGGAGCCCTTCGACCAGGCGGAGCCGCCCGGCCAGTGCTCCTTCTTCCAGATCGGGGCGCGTTCCTTGAGTTGGTCGATCACATACCTGGCCGCCTCGAAGGCGGCGTCGCGGTGCGGGGCGGCGACCGCCACCGCCACCGAGGCCTCGCCCAGATCGACAACGCCGACACGGTGCTCGACGAGTATCGACCTGACGTCCCACTTTGCGGCGGCCTCGTCGACTATCGACTCGATGCTCCGCTCGACCTCGCCCTCGTACGCCTCGTAGTCGAGATGGGTCACGTCGGTGTGCCGTTCCGAATGGTCCCGCACCGTGCCCACGAACAAGGCGGTGGCGCCGCAATCGGGCCCGTTGGCCTCGTCGAGCAGTGCGGCGACATCGATCGCCTCGGCGGTGACGCGGACCCTGGTTCGTAGAGACCGATCTTCCATAGAATCCCCATTATGGAGGACGATCCGCAGCACGGTCCCGATACGGCGGCTGGACCGGAGGGAAGATCCCGTCCGCTCCCAACCGTGCGTCCGGCCGGTCCCCACCCCCCGCCCCCTCCGCTGCCCCGTTCGGACGTCCCGACGCTCGAATCCAAGGACGGGGCGCGTCCCTCTGCCTTCCGCACCGGGGTGGCTGCCTTTCTCGGTGTCGCCATCGGCGCCCTGGTCACCTTTGCCGCCCTCGCCGTTTCCGGCCGGCTCGACCAGGGGTTGACATCGGCGGCGAGCAGTCAGTTGGCGACGACTGTGACAAACGCACCGTCGCGCACCGTGACCATCACCCCGCGCGAGAACGTCGGGCGGGTCAGCGCCGTCGCCGCCAAGGCGCTCCCATCGATCGTGACCGTTCTCGTTGCCGCCGAGGATCGTCAAGTGGGGGACCTGCCGCTGGGCAGCGGTTCGGGGATCGTCCTCGACCGGAAGGGGCATGTGGTCACCAATCACCACGTGATCGATGGTGCCTCGTCGATCAGGCTGGTCTTCAGCAACGGCCGGACCTACCGGGCGGAGTTGGTCGGATCCGACGCACTCACCGATCTCGCCGTGCTGAGCACAGAGGCCAGCGACGTGGTCCCCATCGAGCGCGCCTCAGAAAAGGACCTGAAGGTCGGCGACATTGCGGTCGCGGTGGGTAACCCACTCGGCCTCGACGGACCGCCGTCGGTGACGTCGGGGATCGTCTCGGCGCTCAACCGGACTCTCGAGGTCGAGCCCGGCGAGAACCTCTATGGGCTCATCCAGACCGACGCCCCGATAACCCGCGGGTCGAGCGGTGGAGCGCTGCTCAACGGCCAAGGTGCGTTGATCGGTGTGACAACCGCCATCGGTGTCACCGACGTCGGCGCCGAGGGACTGGGGTTCGCCGTCCCCGTCTCCTCGGTCCTCAGCATCGCCGACGAGCTCATCGCCCAAGGGTCGATCGAGCACGCCTATCTGGGAATCCAGGGCCAGACCGAGTTCGTTCCCGAAGAGGACGGGGCCGAGGTGCCATCGGGGGCACGGGTCGCTCAGCTCGAGCAGAACTCGGCGCTGGCGGCGGGGGGCGGACAGGTGGACGACGTCATCGTGACCCTCGGCGGCTCACCGGTTACCAGCATCGACAACCTCGTCTGGATGCTCCGCAGCTACCGGGCGGGGGAGAGCGTCGAGGTGGGCCTGTTGCGAGACGGCCGCCCGGTTCAGATCGAGGTGACACTCGATCGGAACCCAGCAAGCGGTTGATGTGGCCGACGACCTCTTCTCCCAGATGCTGGAGATGTTCAACCAGCCGGGGCCGGTGAACTGGAAGCTGGCAGGCGAGGTGACCAAGCAGCTCAGCGGGGAGCCCGAGCCGGTCGATCCGTGGCTGGCCGAGGAGTACCGCGAGCTGACCCGGCTCGCCCAACTCAAGGTCGGCGAGGGAACCGATCTCCCACTCGGGGATGCCCTCGATGCCGACCCGGTGGACCGGGTCACATGGGCACGGCAAAACCTCCAATCGTTTCGCTACCTGGTCGAGCCTCTGGCGGACAAACTGGGGGGTTCGCTGACGAGTGGGCCGCTCGAGGCGTTGCTCAAGCCGCTTGGCCCTGCCCTGCTCGGCATGCAGATGGGGGCCATGGTCGGCTTCCTCAGCCACCGGGCGTTTGGGCAGTTCGACGTCGGGCTCCCCACCGCCCAACGGTCCGCCCTATTCATGGTCGTGCCCAACATCGAGGGCTTCATCCGCGACGAGGCCCTCGACCCCCGGCAGGTGCGGCTGTGGGTGGCGCTCCACGAGGTGGTCCATCAATCCGAGTTCGCCGTGCCGTGGGTGATGCCTCACTTCCTCGATCTGATCGAGCGTTTCCTCGACGGTCTCCAGGTCGATCAATCCGGGCTGATGCAGCGGTTCGAGGCGATGCGCGACCCCGAGGAGTTGCAGCGCATCCTCGAGGATCCGTCCGGATTGACCGGGCTGGTGTCCACCCCCGAGCAGCTACCCACCCTGGAGGCGATCCAGGCATTCATGGCGACCATCGAGGGCTACGCCGAGTTCGTCGTCGGCAGGATCGGCACCGAACTGCTCCCCGACCTGGAGGCGATCAGAGACGCCATGGGACGGCGGCGGGCTGAGCCGACCGAGGACGGGGCCATGCTCGACCGTGTGATCGGTCTCGAGATGAACCGGGACCAGTACCTGATCGGCGTCAGGTTCTGCGACGAGGTGACCAAGCGGTGGGGCGATCAGGCATTGGCCGCCATATGGGAGCAGCCGGAGAATCTGCCCACCCTCGCCGAACTGGAGGATCCGGTCGCCTGGACGGCGAGGGTTCTGCTCGACGACCTGTTCGCTTAGGCTCGCTTCGCTCGCAGTACTTAGTACTTAGTACTTAGTACTTAGAAGAGCTCAGCCGGATGCGGCGAGATGGGTGGCCAGCCGCGCGACCGAGTGGCGGAGGTCATCAGGTTCGATCACCTTGAACCCACAAGGCAGCGAGGCGAGGTAGCGGGCGATCCAGTCGAGGTCGTCGGCTCCGATGCGCAGCACGGTCTCGCCATTCGTCTGCTCGACGATCCCGATGGTGGGGGCGACCATGCGGCGTGCATCCTCCACCGTGAGATCGAGTGCGACCTTTGCCTGCCATGTGTATGCCGACACCGCCAATCCCTCGGCGACGAACTCGGCGGCATCGGGGGGATCCTGGTGGATGAACCGCATCCCGGTCCGGGCGACGTCGCTCATCCGATCCACCCGGAAGGTGCGCCATGCGTCCCGATCGCGATCCCTCGCCACCAGGTACCAGCGCCGCCCGGCGCGCACGATCTGAAACGGCTCGACGTGCCTCTCGGTTGTGTTGGATGCCGAGTCGACGTAGCGGAACCTGACCCGCTCGGGCCCACGGGTTGCTTGTGCCAGCGTCACCAGCACCGAGGTGTCGAGAGGCTCGCCCGACGGTCCAGCCCTCCCCAGTCGGACCGTCGCCGCCTCGAGAGCGGCAACCCGCTCCCGCAACCGGCCCGGCAACACCTGATCGATCTTGCTCAGAGCCGCCAGTGCGGCGTCTTCGAAACCAGGCACGCTCCCGCCGGCGGCGGCGCGCAGCCCGAGCGCCACCGCCACCGCCTCGTCATCGTCCAACAGAAGCGGCGGCAGCGCCCCTCCCGGGGCCAGTTCGTAGCCACCGAATCGGCCGGAAACGGCCTCCACCGGGTAGCCGAGTTCTCTGAGCCGGGTGACATCGCGACGCAGCGTGCGCGTGGTCACCCCCAAACGCTCGGCGAGCTCCGGACCGGGCCAGCTAGGGCGGGCCTGCAGCAGCGAGAGCAGCTTGAGGAGGCGCGCTGAGGTGTTCACTGCCTGGCATTTTGCCACACTGAGGACCGGAACTGTCCGCATAGTTGTGTAGTTTCACGGCTGTAACTCTCACCACTTCGGGGGGATCATGTACAGCCATCCACACGCTCTTTTGGACATCGCTCGCAGGTTGCAACAGGAACTCCTCGAGGACGCTGAGCGGGCGCGAACCAGGAGGCAGCTTCGCCGTGGCGTCGTGTCGGACACGACGGTGGTAGTCGGGTCAGTCCCCCGGTTGCGGTTGGTTACCGACCTGCCGGAAGAGACGCCAGGCCCCGAGCAGCGCCGAGCTTCGTGACCTCAACCGCCGAAGAGGTTGTCCCAGAATGACTGGAGCAATCCGCCCGATGCGGGCTGCGGCAGATCTGTCAGCACCTCGGCTTGCAGATCGAGCGGCAGATCGCCCACCAGGGCGTAGCCGCCCACGGGGGACTCCCAGACGAGCACAACCCGGCCCGGCTCGAAAGCACGCTGGTACTCGGCGTCGCCCACCTGGGAGGTAGGGCGGTCGGCCAACTCGGCCACCGCCAAGGGGCGGTCGGAGGCGAGCAGGCTGAAGGTGAAGACTCCGTCGGAGTAGTAGCCCACCACGCTCTCCTCCGGCCCCCGATAGACATCGGTGCGGCGGAACCCGGCCAGCTCGTCGGGGAGCACCTCGGTGTCGACCTCATCTGCTGGGACCGCCTCGTCCATTTCGATGGTTCCCTCACCGGCCTGTGGCACGTAGGGGGCGCCGGCAGAGAAACTGATGTAGCGGGTCTCGCAGTAGGTGGTTCCGTCGTCGTTGCGCGACTCGACGCGCAGCGCGGCGCCGGTCGACAGGTCGAAGGCGTAAACCATGCGGACCAGATCGCCCTCGTGGATCTCGATGACCTCGACGGTGCGGCCCAACTCGACGCTCTGGCCGGCGACCACTACCTGGTACCGATCGTCGCGCTGCGCCGGGCTGGCTGTGGGCACCACGACCGCTGTGGTGGCACCACCGGTGGCGTGGCTCGAAACCTCACGCCCATCCACGACCACGGTCATCGACGGGCCCCGCACCTCCAATCTGCCGTTGGCTTGGACCACGGTCACCACTTGGCTGAGCTCTTCATCGGGCGTGACGCACCTGATCTCCTGGTCGCCGCTGAACTCGGCCTGCGAGCTCCGACCGAGTCGGTCATCCAACTCGTCGGCCAGCGCCGTCCCGGGCACCGACGACGACCACCAGGCACCCGACGAGGGCCCCGAGCAGACGTCTCAGCTTCATCCCTGCCCCCGCGGTGGTGGTCACCAATTTGACCGCAACCACCCCCGGATCGGCGGCAGAGCGGGCGGCGTACCTTCCGGTGAGATCGCTGACCGTGAGCGGCACCGGCCGATCGGCGCCGAGAACACCGGCGACACCCAGGACTGCAGCAAGGGCAGCAGCGGCCGCGGTGGTGACGATCAGCCGGCGTCTGCGCCGGAGCGGGACCACCACCCGGCCGACCACATCGGTTGGCAGCTCCAACCACGGCAGACCGCGCACCGCCGAGCGGGCTCGATGAAGGTCATCGACTTCGACCCGGCATTCATCGCAGCCCGCCAGGTGGGCTTCGACGGCGGCAGCCTCATCGGACGTCGTCTCGCCGTCGAGCCAGGCAGACAGCAACTCGCCCGGATGGGTCATGCGATCAGATCCCTCAACATGCGGCGCCCGCGGTGGATTCGGCTGCGAACGGTCCCGATCGGGACCGACGTGGCGCTGGCGATCTCCTCGTAGCTGAGACCCACCAGGTCACAGAGGACCACCGCCTCCCGAAAGTCGTATGGCAGTGCGAGCAGCGCCTGCTGGATGTCTTCACCGAGCCTGACGGAAGCGAGCACGTCCTCGGGGGCCGGGGATGTGAGGAGGTCGGTGCGATCGACGTCGTCCGGCAGGGGTGCGGTTGGGCGACGGCGCCGGCGGCGCACCTCGTCGAGGAAGGCGTTTCGGGTGATACGCCAGAGCCATCCGTCGAACGAACCGGGTCGGAAATCACGCAACCCGCGGGCGACGCGGATGAGAACTTCTTGGGAGAGATCGGCCGCGTCGTCACGGTTACCGGTGAGCCGGTAGGCGAAGTTGTAGATCTTCCGCCCATGGGTGCGAGCCACCTCTTCCCAGTCGTGCGGCGCCAAACCTTCCACGCCGTCACTCACCGAACGTGACCGGGAAGAGAGAAGTTCCGGCGACACCTGGCCACCGGGGTGCGGGACAATCGTCCCGCATCACGACTTTCAGTCGATCTTCTTCTCGGGAACGATCTTCTCTCGTCTCGGGGACGATCGTCGTCTCGGGCTCGGCGGCGGTGGTGCTCCTCGGTCGAGCCCTCGTCGACTCCCTTGCGGAATTCCTTGGCCGATGCGCCGAGGGATCGCGCCAGATCGGGCAGCTTCCTCGCCCCGAAGAGCAGCAAGATGATGACGAGGATGATCACTAGCTCCCATCCACTGAATCTCATCGCCGGCTCCTTTCACCACCAGCGTAGCCGCCATCGGTGATTGAGAGGCCCAGCACCTCTTTGGCCCAGATCTCGGCAGCGGATTCGCCCTCCCATCCAAAGGGCCGTGGTGCGAACGAGAGCACCAGATCGGTGACTCCCGACCCCGGCCATGTCCGCCACCCATTGCCGCGCCTCGTCGACCGTCCAATGCTCGGGCATCCTCAGCGGATTCGGCTCCGACGATCGCCGTCGCCCCAACCGCCACTCCGATCGAGCGGGGATCCCTCCCCTGGGCATCGCATTCCTCTTCGAGTCGTTGCACCGCTTGGACGACCCGGTCGGCCCCATGGTTCCAGCCGAGGAACCACCCGGCAGCCGAGCTTGCAGCTATCGCCGGGCCCTCGCCGACCACCCAGAGAGGCACCGGCCCGGCCGGTGCCGGGAGGTTGGGCGGTCCTCTGCCGTCGAGGGTGGCTCGTATCTCGTCGATGCCGGAGCCTTCGAACAGCCCGAGAGCCAACCGACCGCCGCACATCCGGTCGGTGCCCGAGGCAGCCTTGGCCGCCACGGCGGGCATCCGGGCGTCCGGGTCGAGCAGCGCCACTAGCCCGATACGAGAGGTGACGACTCCAATGGCGCTGCAGGTTGCCAGGGCGTCCCGCGCCGGGGCGGGGTCGCTCTCCCGTTCGGAGAGCCACAGCGAGTCGAACCCGAGCCCCTCGAGGCCCGCTGCGATCTCCGGCAGCGTTGAGCGTGCCTCGAGCCAGCCGGTGGGAAGTGCGACGCCGTGACGAACCCCTGCCGGTCTCATCCCGGCAGCGTTCATTCCACCGCCATGGCATCGATGAATTTCTGCAGCCGCTCCCTGGTGATGAATCGCACCCGCGGCTCGCGGCGCTCGATTTGATGGACCCCGAACGGCCCGTAGCGGTCGCTGACGAAGACGCCGCGATCGGCGCCCGACGAGGCGAACTCGATCATGAAGCTGCGCAGTCTCTCTTCTTCGACCTCGGGGTAGCCGCCGGGCTCGTATCGGTCCTCCCTGACCAGAGTGCGCTGCCCGGCCTTGCTGGCGAAGCTCACCGAGTCGTCGATGCCGGGGGCGATCTGGTAGCCGAAGAGCGAGAGCGTCCCTCTCACCAACTCGCCGGCGCTCATCGTCTCCGGGTCGATCCCCTGCGCCCTCAGTCCGACGTCGACCGCCTTGGGCAGCCGGACCTCGTCGGTGAGCGGGCGCCAGGTCGTCGCCGCGCGACCTGTCGGCCAGCGCAGGCACCGGCTCTGGCTCGCCTGTGGCGAACTCTTGCTCGATGGGGTCGAACCCGATCGAGCCGAAGTGGAGGGCGGAGCGACCGAGCACTGGCGGCGGCAGCTCCCCTGGCGTTACCAGGCTGAGCCGGCCCACCTCGCGGGTGTCACCATCGGACCCGGCGAGAGCGACCACGGTGGTCACCTGGTCGATGGGGAGGCTGTGGCGCTTCTCGCGCACCACCTCGACCGCTTCATCCAGAAGAAGGTCGGCGAGCACCGGATCGACCTCGCCCTCGGGAAGCGGTACATCGAAGCTCACCATGGCGGCGTCGCCCTGGACGTGAAAGGCGGCGATGCGGGGCCGGGGAGCGGTGAAATCGACGGTGTCACCGGTGACCGGCCCGGTGCGACCCATCGCCTGGGACTGGGCGCTGCGGCGTCTGCCCATGAACACCGCCGCAATCACCAAAACCGCGGCCACGACCAACAATGCAATCCCGATCTCGGTCAACGAGAGCTCCTCGGTGTGCTCGGCGTCCGAGGCTAGTTCCGGGCGGGCCGAGCAGGACAGTTCGAGGCGGCGCTGACCAGCGGGTTCGGGATGGTGCGGTTTAGCCGGCAGCGGCGCGACGGAGGGCGCGTTGCTTGCGGATCCGCCGCCGCTCCCGCTCAGAGAGGCCGCCCCAGATCCCGAACTTCTCGCTCTCCAGCAGGGCGAACTCGAGGCATTCCACCCGCACCTGGCAGGCGGCGCAGATCGTCTTCGCCTTGCGGGTCGAGGCACCGCGCTCGGGGAAGAAGAGGTCGGCGTTGGCGCCCTTGCAGTTGGCCTTGTCCTGCCAGCCGAGGTTGTCGGTGGCGAGAAGGTCGACGAGCTTTCTGTCGCGCTGGCGTGGGTCCCACGGATCCAGTGGCATCCCGCCCGCTCTGTTCGGACTCGAGTTTCCGTTACCCACGGTGAGTTGCCCAACTGCCGCCGGTCGTCTGTGTAGTTCCGGGAAAGTCACAGACGTGTAATTACAACATTGTCATCTTGTCACCCGCTGGGCGCGCCGTCAAGTGGGAATTGGCCTGACCAGGCATTTTCCGCCCTGGCTCCAATGAGCTACTGATGGCCCGGTGCTAGCTTGAGAACGGCGTCTGCGGCACCAGGAGCAACGGGTTGAGCATCACAGACCAAGGCCTCCGCCCGGCCCGTCGCCGCCCGTTCCTCCTCGACTTCTATGGCTCCGCCATTGGAAAGAAATGGGCGATGGCGGTCAGCGGGATCGTCCTGCTGCTCTACGTCTTCGCCCACCTGATCGGCAACCTCAAGCTCTTCCTCGGCGAGGCGAGCCTCAACACATACGCCGAGTTCCTCAGGGAGATGGGCGAGCCGATCCTCCCCTTCAGCGTCCTGCTGTGGATCTTGCGCATCGGGTTGATCGTCGCCTTCGTGGTCCACATCCACGCCGCATACGTCCTGACCGTCATCAACCGCCGCGCCCGGCCAATGGACTACGCCGGACCGCGCGAATATCTCGTGGCCAATTACGCATCACGCACCATGAGGTGGTCGGGGGTCATCGTCCTCCTGTTCCTCCTCTACCACCTGGCCGACCTCACCTGGGGTTGGGTCAACCCGGACTTCGTCCGCGGCGAGGTGTACAACAACGTGATCGCCAGCCTGTCGCGCTGGCCGGTGGCGCTGCTCTATATCGCGGCGAGCATCGCCCTCGGCTTCCACATCTACCACGGCGCCTGGAGCATGTTCCAGAGCATGGGCATCAACAACCCGCGCTTCAACCGCTGGCGCCGATGGTTCGCCCAGGCGTTCGCCGCCTTCATGGTCGTGGGGAACGTCAGCCTCCCGGTGGCGGTGCTGGCCGGATGGGTGCCGGCGTGACGGAACTGGTCCTCGACGCCAAGATCCCATCGGGTCCGATCCAGGACAAGTGGGACAACCACAGGTTCAACGTCAGGCTGGTCAACCCGGCCAACCGCCGCCGTTTCAGCGTGATCGTGATCGGCACCGGGCTGGCCGGCGCCTCGGCTGCGGCGACCCTCGGCGAACTCGGTTACCGGGTGAAGGCCTTCACCTTCCACGACTCGGCGCGCCGGGCGCACTCGATCGCCGCCCAGGGCGGGATCAACGCCGCCAAGAACTACAAGAACGACGGCGACAGCATCTTCCGGCTGTTCTACGACACCATCAAGGGTGGCGACTACCGCTCGCGTGAGGGAAACGTCTACCGGCTGGCACAGGTGAGCGTCGAGATCATCGACCAGTGCGTCGCCCAGGGCGTCCCCTTCGCCCGCGAGTACGGAGGGCTGCTCGACAACCGCTCCTTTGGCGGCGCCCAGGTCGCCCGGACCTTCTACGCCCGGGGGCAGACCGGACAGCAGCTCCTGCTCGGCGCCTACCAGGCACTCGCCGAGCAGGTCCGTCTCGGCACCGTGGAGTTGCACACCCGCAGCGAGATGCTCGACGTCGTGCTCCACGAGGGCCGTGCCGTCGGCGTCGTGGTGCGTGACCTCGTCACCGGTGAGGTCACCACCCATTCGGCCCATGCGGTCGTACTCGCCACCGGCGGGTACTCCAACGTCTACTTCCTCTCCACCAATGCCATGGCGTGCAACACCACCGCCATCTGGCGCGCCTATCTCAAGGGCGCGGCCATGGCCAACCCCTGCTTCACCCAGATACACCCCACCTGCATCCCGCAGAACGAGGAGTTCCAATCGAAGCTCACCCTGATGAGCGAGTCGCTTCGCAACGACGGTCGGATCTGGGTCCCGGCGGACCCGGGTGACACCCGTCCCCCGGACGAGATCCCCGAGTCCGACCGCGACTACTTCCTCGAGCGGCGCTATCCGGCGTTCGGCAATCTTGTCCCCCGCGACGTGGCATCGCGGGCCGCCAAGCAGGTGGTCGACCAGGGCAGGGGTGTCGGGCCGCGGCGCAACGGCGTCTATCTCGACTTCGTCGATGCCATCGCCCGGCTCGGGCGTGACCAGATCGAGGAGCGGTACGGCAACCTGTTCGAGATGTACCAGCGGATCACCGACGAGGACCCATACCGCTTCCCGATGAGGATCTACCCGGCACCGCATTACACGATGGGCGGGTTGTGGGTGGACTACAACCTGATGACCACCATCCCCGGGCTCTACGCCATCGGTGAGGCCAACTACTCCGACCACGGCGCCAACCGACTTGGCGCCAGCGCCCTGATGCAGGGTCTCGCCGACGGGTACTTCATCCTCCCCAACACGATCAACGACTATCTCGCCGGGTTCCTCGGCGAAGAGCCGCTCCCCACCGACCACGAGGTCTTCACCGAGGCGCGCCGCCAGGTGCAGGACCAGATGAAGCGCCTCCTCGCGGTCAAGGGGACCAGGACGGTCGATTGGTTCCACCGCGAGCTCGGGAAGATCATGTGGGACTACTGCGGGATGGAGCGGAGCGACCCCGGTCTCGAGAAGGCGATAGGCGAGATCGCCGCGCTCCGGTCCGAGTTCGAGCGTGACGTGCTCGTTCCGGGTGACGAGGCGGTCAATCAATCGCTGGAGCGGGCGGGCCGGGTCATCGACTTCTTCGGGCTCGCCGAGCTCATGTGCCGCGACGCCTTCGAGCGTGAGGAGTCGTGCGGCGGTCACTTCAAGGTCGAGTACCAGACCGAGGAGGGCGAAGCGCTGCGCAACGACGTCACCTGCGCCCACGTCAGCGCATGGATGTACGCCGGCGAAGGAGTGGAACCCACCCTCGTCCAAGAACCCCTGGAGTTCGAGAACGTCAAGCTCGCCCAGCGGAGCTACAAGTGAACGGGACGGCGGACGGCAGACGGCAGACGGCGGCCAACCTCGAACCCAGGGTTCGAGCGGTTGCAGAAGCGCGGTTCCAGCCCACGGTTCGGAGCTCGGCGGCGGCAAACGCCGAACCCAGGGTTCGAGTGGTTGCAGCGGACAGGGCGCGGTTTGAACCCTGGGTTCGCTGTATTCGGGGATACATAGTGAGGCTCGACCTGCGGGTGTGGCGGCAGGCGGTGGGGGCGGCGGCGGGGCGCTTCCAAGAAATCGCCATGGAGGACGCCAACCCCGACATGTCATTCCTCGAGATGCTCGACGTGGTCAACGAGCGGCTCACCCTCGAGGGAGGCGACCCGATCGCCTTCGAGCACGACTGCCGCGAGGGGATCTGCGGGTCTTGCGGGCTCATGATCAACGGGCAGGCCCACGGTCCGCAGCTGGGCACAGCCACATGCCAGCTCCACATGAGGAGCTTCGAGGACGGCGACACCATCGTGATCGAGCCGTGGCGGGCGGCGGCCTTCCCGGTCATCAAGGACCTCGTCGTCGACCGCTCCTCTTTCGACAGGATCATCGAGGCGGGCGGTTACATCACGGTTGCCCCCGGGGCGGCCCCGGACGCCAACCTCACCCTCATCCCAAAGGAGGTCGCCGACGCGGCGTTCGACGCGGCGGCGTGCATCGGGTGCGGGGCGTGCGTGGCCGCCTGCCCCAACGGGGCGGCCCAGCTGTTCACCTCGGCCAAGGTGGCCCATCTCGGGATGCTCCCTCAGGGGCAACCGGAGCGCTGGCGGCGGGTGGAGGCGATGGTGGGCACCATGGAGGACCTGTTCGGGTCGTGCACCAACCATGGCGAGTGCGAGCTGGCTTGCCCCAAGGAGATCTCGATCGACTTCATCGCCCTGATGAACCGGGACTACATCGCGTCCAAGTTCAAGAACCGCCGACTCCTGGTGGCCGGTTGAGCGCTGCCGCATCGGGATGTCACAAACCCGGGTGCCGGCGGTGTTGAACTCGTGACGTGAGCGCCACCGAGCAACCCCGTATGGATCTGGACGCGGTCGACGCCGTATCCATAGATCGGGTGGTGGCGCAACAACGCCGGAGGTTGGAGCGGCTCGTCGCCGGGGTGCTCGACCGATCCGAGGCGGAGGATGTGGTTCAGGAGGCGCTGATCCGCCTGGGCACCGACCCGGTGCGGCACCGTCCCTATCCCGAGGTTGCCTCCTGGCTCCGCCGCGTCTGCCTCAACCTGGCCTTCAACCGACGGAGGGACCTGGCCCGTTGGAGACAGCGGGCCGTCAGAGGGGGCGCACCTGGGCTCGCATCCCAGCCACACCAACCCGATGAGGAGTGGCTGATTGCGGAGGACCGCGAGGCGGTCCGGGCCATACTCGACACTCTGTCCGAGCGTCACCGGGCGGTATTGCTGCTCCGCTACTCGGGCTACAGCTACGCCGAGGTGGCCGCCTCACTCGAGATGCCGCTGTCATCGGTGGGCGCCACCCTGGCCCGAGCCGAATCCGCTTTCCGCACCCAATATGAGGAGCATCGCCATGACCTGTCCTGACACCGGCGTCTGGCGCGCCTGGCTCGACGAGGAGACCGCCATCCCAGGACCCGAGGAGCATCTCGCTGTCTGCGGACCATGCGCCGCCACGGTGGCCGAGCTCCGGACCACATCGGACCTGGCGCGACGGCAGATGGCCGTGCTGTTGTCGCCAGCCGGTCACCGTGGGGACAACGTCGGTCGAGCCAGCCCCACGCCGATCGCCGCGGCGTGGCTGGAAGGTGGCTGCGGCGGTGGCCGTAGGGGTGGCGCTGATGGCGACGCCTACGGGGCGGGCGTGGGGCGAGACCTTCCTCGCGCAGTTTCGCGTCGAGCGGTTTGATCACTGACGCTGAGTGCGGTCGAAGCGGTGCGCACCGCCGAGATCCTCGATCAGTTGGGGGAGGTGGAGGGGGACACCGCTGCCCGAACCGGAGGTGGTCGAAAGTGTGGACGCGGCGCGCCAGTCGACCGGACTCAGCCTGCCGGATCTCGGCCCCGATGCCACCGTCGCTCGTGATGGAGCCTGGGGAGACACGTCTCGATTTCGACAGCGACGAGGTCCGGTACCTACCTGGCCGAGGAGGGGTCGGAGTCCTCGATACCCGAAGGGTTGGACGAGTCGTCGGTGATCCTGAGCAGACCGGTTGCCGCCGTTACCGCTCTCGAAGAGGACGGTCAACCGACCCTGGTGGTCGGACGATCCGGGCCGATCGAAACAGCGGTGGAGGGCCCGGTCGACCCCGCCCGGTTGCGACGCTTCCTCCTGGACCTCCCCGGCCTTCCCGAAGGCGTGGTGGCGCAGCTGGCGGCCATCCCCGATTGGCGATCCTCGTTGCCGCTCCCTATCCCGGTCGATGTCGCATCGGCGAGCACCGTTGACATCGGCGGGGTGGAGGTAACCCGAGTCGATGTGCCGGGGATTGGGACGGGATACATCTGGGTTGGGCCTGACGGCACGGTGACCGGCGTCGCCGGCCAGGATCCGGCCGAGACACTCGCACTGGCACAACAGCTCGCCGAAGAATGACAACTGCCGCCCCCGCCGTCGAGGCCGAGGGTCTCGGCAAGCGCTACGGCGCAACGGTGGCGGTCGACGACTTCTCGCTCCGGGTGGCGCCGGGCGAGGTGGTTGGTCTCCTGGGACCGAATGGCGCCGGCAAGTCCACCGCGGTGAAGATGCTCGTCGGCCTCGTGGCAGCGACCACGGGAACGGCTCGGCTCTTCGGCCTGCCGGCGACCGATCCGGCGGCGCGGCGGCGCGTCGGCTACCTACCCGAGCTCTTCAGGTTCCACGAATGGATGACCGGGCGTCAGATGCTGCTCTTCCACGCCCGCCTCGCCGGGATGGCCGATTCCGCAGCTGCTGCTGCGATTCCGGCGGTTCTGGAGAGGGTGGGCATGGACCGCCGTGCCGACGAGCGGATCGCCGCGCTATTCGAAGGGGATGACACAGCGCATCGGGATCGCTCAGGCGCTGGTCGCCGATCCGGCGCTGGTGGTGCTCGATGAGCCCACCTCGGCGCTCGATCCGGTGGGACGCGGCGAGGTACGGGGTCTGATCGCCCAGCTACGGGCCGAGGGTCGGGCGGTGATCCTCAACAGCCACCTGCTCGGAGAGGTGGAGCGAGTGTGTGATCGAGTGGTGGTTCTCGACTCCGGACGCACCGTCTTCCACGGCCCGATCGACGAGTTGAAGGGGGGCGCCCACCGGGTCGAGGTCGTGGTGGACCGGGTCGATGCCTCGCTCGTGGCGGATCTGCGGCGTTTTGGCCGGCTCACCGTCGAAGGGGAGACCGTCCTCCATATCGACCTCCCCGATGACGCCCTCGCCGCCGACGTAGCGGAGGCGGTGGTTGCTGCCGGCCGTCGACTGCTGGCGCTGGTACCGATGGGTCGGACGCTCGAAGAGGCTTTCTCCGAGTTGGTCACCGGCGGCGACCGATGAGATATCCGATCGCGATGGCCGTGGTGAGGGAAGCGGTCCAGCGGAGGATCTTCGTCTGGGTCGCGGTGCTGGCGGCAGCATTTCTCGGGTTGTTTGCGCTCGGGATGACGCTGATGGTCGATGAGTTGGGCGGCACGCGCCAGCGAAGAGGCGATCAGTGACTACCGGGGTCCTCACCGTGCTGGCGCTCTACGTGTCCTCATTCATCGGCTCGCTGCTCGCCATCACCCTTGGAGCAGGCTCCGTCGCTCCCGAGCTCGACTCCGGGCTGGCGGCCGCCGTGCTCGCCAGACCGGTGAGCAGAGCGCGCTGGGTGCTGGAGCGGTGGGCGGCACTCGCGCGTATTGGTGGCGGTCTTCGCCGCGGTGATGACCCTCTCGGTGATCGCGATCGCCACCGCAACAGCGGGCTACGCCGCGCTGTCCATGCCAAGGGCCGTGGGGCTGATGGCTTTCCAGGTGGTCGCCGTGCTCACGCTGGCGATGGCGCTCAGCGCCCGGTTCTCGGTCGTTGCTGCCGGTGTGGCCGCCTTCTCGCTCTTCGGGGTGGCGTGGTTGGCGGGGTTGATCGAGACCTTCGGATCCGCCGTGGGAAACGGAACGATGGTGAACATCGGGATCGCGGTGAGCCTGGGCATCACCTCGGACGCGCTGTGGAGGGCGGCTTCCTACTTCGCCTCCACTCCGGATCTGGTTGCCTTGAGTGAGGGTCTGCCATTCGCCTCGGCCGAGCCACCGACGGCGGCCTTCCTCGTGTGGGCAGCCGCCCTCACGGGGCTGTTGCTGTTCCTGGCGGTGCGGACGGTGCGCCGGCGCGATCTGTGAGGTTGGTCCGGCTCGAACGCCCACTGGGCGCTTCCGGAACGTACAAATCGATCGCTCCCCACTCGGAGCGCTCAATTGCGCACCCGGATCGACCGATTCCCTCTCAACGAGTACCCTTCCGGCCACGGAGCGTGGGGGCACCGACATCGCACAGCAACAGGATTCGGTCGATCGTGAAATCAAGCCGCGAGAAGCGCGAGCGCGGTGCCGTCCTGGTCGAATTGGCTCTGGCTCTGCCGATTCTGCTGCTCCTGCTGCTCGGGATCATCGAGGCCGGCCTTGCTCTCAGTGCCCAGATCACCATGCGGCAGGCGGCAGCAGAAGCGGCCCGGCTGACGGCGGTCGGCGAGCCCATCGGTCCCGCTTGCGGTCAGTTGAACGACCTGCTGACCGGCACGGTCAGCGATGTCGGCATCTCGGCCAGCGGGACCGGTACCAGGTCTCGGCCACGGCATCGGGGACCTACACCGGTATCTCCGGGTATCATCCCCTACTTCAACAACCTCTCGCTCTCCGAGACCGCGACCGCCCGACTGGAGCAGCCCGGCGGAGGGGGTTCCTGTTGATTCGATTGCTTCGGCGCGTCCACGAGGACGAGTCGGGGGTCTCGTTGCTGTTGTTGGCGGCGGGGATGGCGGCGTTTCTCGGCATAGCCGCCATCGTCATCGACATCGGCATGGCGATGAGCCAGGGGAGGCTCGACCAGAACGCAGCCGACTTCGCCGCTCTCGCCGCCGCCAACGACTCCTACCTCGGTATCACCCCGATGCAAGACGGCGGCGCAGGAAATCACGGACGACAACTTCGGGGAGTCGGTGCCGCTCACCGGCTGCTCCGCAGACCTGACACAGCCGGGTTCGCCGTTCTCTGGCGATCACCGACTGCATGTCGGTGGCGCCCTTCGGATGACCTCAACTCCGACAACATCCGGAGGGTCGGGTCAGACATGGGTCGGCGTACCGGATCAGACCAGCGGGCCGTTCTTCGGGCCACTCGATCGACACCAGGCGGGAAGCCGCTGCGGCAATCCTCCCGCGGGCCGAGGGCCGGATGGCGCCGCTCATGGTCGAGACGGCTGCTCCCTCGCTGGCGTGTGTCGACATTGCGAGCTCCTTGTCAACGCCGGCTGCCTGTCCCGCTGAACCTCTGTCGACAGCCCGCGCTGCACCCAGCGATCGGCGGTCCTGCTCGTCGTGAATCTGCTCGAAGGAATCGACCACCTCATCGCCCAATTCGACGGCACCGACCAGGCCTGACGACTGCGTGACACCCGGGCAGCAACCAGTGCATTGGCGGACACCCGGCTCGGTGACCCGCTGGTGGAACTCGAAGCGATACTCGACGAGGGCTTCCTCGGTGACGGCGGCCAGTTGGGACTCGACCCGGGGATCGATGGTGCCTGCAGGGGCAGGGGAAGTCATCGGGCCATCACCGACTGCATCGGGTCGCTGATCGACTCCGAGCCGCGCTGAGCGAGCAGTACTACTACGTCCCGGTGGTCGACGGGGAGCTCAATCACCCAGTTCGCCGGGCTCTATATCGCCGGGGTCGATGTGGTTGACGGGTGACGGGTGCCATGAGCTGGCCTCAATCTCGTGTCAGAGCTCGTGGTCACATACGACTCGGTCGTCCACGACCAGGACGAGTTCCAGTCTGCGAGCTCCGACGCCATACCCGGTTCACAGGCATATCTCCATGCTCGGGCCATGGAACGATCTATGCATAGGAGATACAGGACTCGGTCAGGCATTTGTTCAATGGGCTCATCGACCACACCCCTCTTGACATGCCCGAGGCGGTGTGGGACGCCCTCTGGCTGAACTTCCTCCGCATACGACAACAGGGACGACCTCCTCCAGATCACTGGGTACGTGCTTCCTGCCGACTCGCTCCCCGACGAGTTGCGTCGGCGTAGGCGTCGACGTCAACCCCTACGAGGTCGACGGGCTGACCCAGTAGCAGGCGTTACCCTCCCCGGCCATGCGCACTCCCCCACGGGTCATGCCGGCGCTGGTGACGCCGTTCACCAAAGACGGCGAGCTCGATCTCGAATCGCACCGTCACAACCTCCGCACCCTCGCCGAACAGGGGATCAATGGGTTCCTCATCGCCGGGTCCACCGGCGAGGGGGCCTACCTCGAGCCGGGTGAGCGGGAGGAACTGCTGCGGACGGCACGCGACGAATTGGGGCGCCGCCCCTTCCTGCTCGGCGGCGTTGTCGCCGAGACCGAGCGGGCGGCCCGGGCACAGCTTGCCGAGGTGGCGGCAGGCGGCGCCGACGGGGCTCTTGTCATCACGCCGACCACCCTGGTCCGCAACCGCCATCCACTGGTCAAGCGCTTCTACACCGACCTGGCCGACGATGCGCCGGTTCCACTGATGCTCTACTCGGTCCCCACCTACACCGCCTACCCACTCCCCACCGAGGTGGCGATCGAGCTATCGGAGCATCCGGGGATCGTGGGGATGAAGGACTCGGGCGGCGACCCGGTGCGGATGGGCGACCTGGTGGCGGGTTGCGCCGATGGGTTCTTCCTCTTCTGCGGATCCTCGGCGGCGCTGAGCCAAGCGGTGGCCGCCGGGGCATACGGGGCGATCACCGCCAGCGCCAACTACGCCCCGACGCTGGTCGCCGAGGTGGTGAAGCGACGCAGACCCGGCCCGTGGCAGCGACGGCTCACCGCGATGAGCCGAGGGATCGAGGTCCACGGCGTCCCCGGGGTCAAGGCCGCCGCCGCCGGGTTTGGGCTCCGTCCCGGTGTTCCCCCGCCGTCCGCTACGCCCGGTATCCCGACGCGAGGCGGCGGGGCTGGTCGAATTGGTCGCCGGAGGCTGAACAGAGGCCGGTTGCTACCCTCGCCAGGGTCGCTACAGAGGAGATCTCCCAATGGCCGTCAAGTTCCTCTCCGAGGAGTGGGCCCAATCGACAACCGAAGCTTTGAACAGCCACGACGGCTTCAAGAGCGCCATCGGGAACGCCGACCTCGGCATCCAGTTCACCGTGACCGACACCCCAGACGGTGATGCCAACTACTACCTGAAGACGGGGGGCGGCACCGCCGAGCTCGCACTTGGCGACCTGGAGGGCGCCGACGTGACCGTCACCAACGAATACCCCACCGCCGTCGCCATCTCCAAGGGCGAGCTCAACACGCAGATGGCCTTCATGCAGGGCAAGCTCAAGGTCGGTGGCAACCTGGCCAAGCTGATGATGCACCAAACGGCGGTCCAGCAATGGAGCAACGCCGTCGCCGGCATGGACGTCGAGTATTGATCGGGAGGGGGCAGCCCACCCCCGAGAACGCGACCAAGTCGTAATAGGTTGTCGCGCCGGCAAAGCCGGCGCTCGGGCGAGCAGGCACGTTGGGGGGAGGGGCGAGTGGGCACACTCCCAAGGTGCGACAGCCGCGGTCAGCACCGTTGGGAACTCGGGATTCCCCTACCCGCTGCTCCGCAGCGGGACGGATTGCGAGCGGGCCTTCATAGTGAAGGGCCGCCCCGAGGGGCGGCCCTTCGTTTGTTGGTTGGGCTACGGGGTTCAGCCGGCGACGGCGGACTTGAGTTGGGAACCGGCGGTGAACTTCGGGGCCTTGCGGGCCGCGATGTTGATCTTCTCGCCGGTACGGGGGTTCACACCCGTCCGGGCGGCTCTGTCGGACACGCCAAACGTCCCGAATCCGGTGATCGTCACCTTGTCGCCGCCCTTGAGTGCGCCGGTGATCGAGTCGAAAACCGCGTCAACCGCGGCTGATGCGGAAGCCTTGCTTCCGCCGGTGGCGGAGGCTACGGCCTCCACCAAATCGCTCTTGGTCATGGTTCTGCCCTCCTTGGCAGGAATAACACTGTTGTCACTCTAAGCATGCTCGGCAGGATCGACAAGCACGGATCGGCTCCCCGTGCGGGTTTCCGCCCAGCGGTGGTCAGCCGAGATCGATCTCGCTCAACTCGTCGACCTTCTCCTTGACCGCTCCGGCAGCCTCGCGAAGCCCATTCAATTCGTCGTCGGTGAGTGGCAGCTCGACGATCTCGGTGATCCCGCCGGCGCCGATCCGGGCGGGAACTCCCAGGTAGACGCCATCGATTCCGTACTCGCCCTCCACCCAGGCGCACACGGGGAGCACCTCGTTGGTGTCGCCGAGCACCGCGGCGACCATCTGGGCGGCGGCGCTCGAGGGGGCGAAGTAGGCGCTCCCGGTCTTGAGCAGACCGACGATTTCGGCTCCTCCCTCCCGGGTTCGCTCCACCAGCGCATCGATCTGCTCGGCGTCGAGCACATCGGTGAGAGGCCTCCCGCCAACGGTGCAGCGCGACGGCACCGGGACCATGGTCTCACCGTGACTGCCCAAGGTGAGCGCCTCCACCTCGAGGATGTCGCTCCCGGTGGCCTCGGCGATGAAATGGGCGAAACGAGCCGAGTCGAGGATCCCCGCCTGGCCCATCACCCGGCTTCGGGGGAACCCGGACACGTCGGCGGCGAGCGTCGTCATGTGATCGAGCGGGTTGGTGACCACGATGATCACGGCATCGGGCGACCCGGCGACCACCGCCTCGGTGACGCCCTTGACGATCTTGGCATTGGCCTCGAGGAGATCCATCCGTGACATGCCGGGCCGGCGAGGCAGCCCGGCGGTGATCACCACGACGTCGCTGCCGGCGGTGTCGGCGTAGTCGTTGGTACCGACGACCACGGTCCGGTAGCGCTCGACGGGCCGCGCCTGGTTCATGTCGAACGCCAAGCCCTGGGGCAGGCCCTCGACGATGTCGGTCATCACGACCTCATCGACCAGGTCTGCCTCGGCGATGCGCTGCACCGTCGTCGACCCGTACTTCCCGGCACCAACCACGGTCACCTTGCGCATGCCTTCTCCCGATTTTCCGCTGTTGTGGAGCCGGAAGGGTAGCCAGAGACCGGTATTTCGTCCCGATATGGGTTCATCGACCCATTGACCGCGTCCTGTCCCAACCCGACAATCTGTATCAGCCCACCAGGGTGGGAATCAGTTGGGGATGCGAAAGAGAGTCGGTTCGGTCCTCGCAAGGGAACCGGCGATCACCACTCCGTACCCAAGGGGGTTGCCGCAAGGCTCAAGAGGGTGGCACGGAGAGGTGCGGTGGGGCTGAGCTCAGTGACGGGGAACACTGATCTCAGCCCCCACCGGGGGATTTGGGATCGATGAATGACGGGTCGTCGCCAGGCGGCCCGTCATTCGCGTTCGACGACTGTGCTCAGGGAGCGCAGCTCACATCCGCTCGATGACCGCGTCGGCGAACTTCGAAGTCGGCACCTCGGTCGCTCCCTCGGTCAGCCGGGCGAAGTCATAGGTGACGATCCGATCGCCGATGGCCCGCTCCATGCCGGCCACGATCAGATCCGCCGCCTCTCGCCACCCGAGGTAGCGGAACATCATCTCCCCGGAGAGGATCACCGAGCCCGGGTTCACCTTGTCCTGACCGGCGTACTTGGGTGCCGTTCCGTGGGTGGCCTCGAACACGGCGTGGCCCGTCACGTAGTTGATGTTCCCGCCGGGTGCGATCCCGATCCCACCCACCTGCGCAGCCAGGGCGTCGGAGATGTAGTCGCCGTTGAGGTTGGTGGTGGCGATCACGTCGTACTCGGCCGGGCGGGTGAGCACCTGCTGGAGCATGGCATCGGCGATGACGTCCTTGACGAGGAGCTTGTCCCCCGGCTCGCCACCGCAGTCCTCCCAGGCGACGGCGGTTCCCGAGAACTCGTCGCGCACCACCTCGTATCCCCAGGAACGGAACGCCCCCTCGGTGAACTTCATGATGTTGCCCTTGTGGACCAGCGTGACCGAGCGGCGCTCGTTCTCCAGAGCATGCTGGATGGCGGCGCGCACCAGCCGCTTCGACCCGGTGACCGAGACCGGCTTGAGCCCGATCCCGCTGTCGGGCCGGATGTCCCATCCGAAGGTCTCCCTGACGAAGGCGAGCATCTGGGCGGCGCCTTCTGTCCCCGCTTCCAACTCCTTGCCGGCGTACACGTCCTCGGTGTTCTCGCGGAAGATCACCATGTCGACGAGCTCCGGATGACGGACCGGCGAAGGCACTCCTTCGAACCAGCGGATGGGGCGGACGCAGGCGTAGAGATCGAGGGTCTGGCGTAGCGCCACGTTGAGCGACCTGATCCCACCGCCGACCGGGGTGGTTAGTGGACCCTTGATCCCGACGAGGTAGCTGTCGAAGGCAGCCACCGTCTCGTCGGGGAGCCACTGACCTACGGAGTTGTACGCCTTCTCACCGGCGAGCACCTCGAGCCATTCGATCCGGCGATCTCCTCCATACGACTTCTCGACCGCGGCATCGAACACCCGGCTGGCGGCGGCCCAGATGTCCGGCCCTATCCCGTCCCCCTCGATGAAGGGGATGATTGGATCGTCTGGCACCTCCAGCCGGTCCGCACCCATCGTGATCGCCGTCGACATTCGGTTGGCTCCTCGTGCTTGCCGTGGCGGCGAACCCTAGGTCGTAGCGGGAAGATCCGTTTTGGCGTCACCGGACGCGGTCATGGCGCGTTTAGTGACGCCAAAACTGGTCTTGCTCGGCGGCGGTCACCGTGTTGACCAGCAGCATCGCCCTGGTCATGGGCCCGACGCCCCCGGGGACCGGGGTAATGGCGCCGGCGACATCGCGCACCCCATCGAAGTCGACGTCGCCGCGCAGACCATCTTCCGTGCGGGTGGTTCCCACGTCCACCACCACGGCACCCGGCTTGACCAGATCTGCGGTGATCAGACTCGGGACGCCGACCGCGCTCACCAGCAGATCCGCCTCGCGGGTCAGCGCTCCCAGGTCGGGTGTCCGCGTGTGGGCGATCGCCACGGTGGCATCGGCGCCGCGGGCGCTCAACATCAGCGCCAGCGGCCGGCCAACCAGGAAGGAACGGCCCACGATCACAGCCCGTCTGCCCGACGTCGTCAGCCCGTGATGCTCCAACAGTCGGAGGATTCCGCTCGGGGTGCACGGTCGCAGACCGGGGCGGCCGAGGACGAGCAGGCCGAGGTTGTATGGGTGGAGGCCATCCACGTCCTTCGCTGGGTCGACCCTTTCGGTGATGGTGTCGGAATCGAGTCCCTCGGGGAGTGGAAGCTGAACCAGGATCCCGTGGACGCCGGGATCGTTGTTCAACTCGTCGATGACCGCCTCCAGGTGCACACGGCCGGTATCCGCCGGCAACTCGTGGTGGATGCTGCGGATGCCGACCTCTTCGGCGTCGCGCCGCTTGTGCCGCACGTAGAGATGCGATGCCGGGTCGTCCCCCACCACCACCGTGGCGAGACCCGGATTCACCCCAAGAGCCCGCAGCGCCGCCACCCGGAGGGTCACCTCCGACTTGACCTGACTTGCCACCGGGCGTCCGTCGAGGATTGCCGCGGTCACGGTCGGGCCACCGACGGCTCTACAGCGGGGGCGGTCACCTCGATCAATGAAGGAAGTGGCGCTTGCCGGTGAAGACGAGTGCCATGTCGTGCTCCTCGGCTGCGGCGATGACCTCTTGGTCCCTGACCGAGCCACCCGGCTCGATGACCGCGGTGACGCCTGCAGCCGCCAGCGTGTCGATCCCGTCGCGGAAGGGGAAGAGAGCTTCGCTCGCCGCCGAGCCACCGGCCGCTCGGTGATCGGCCCGTCGCACCGCCCGCTCGGCCGCCCCCACCCGGCTCTGGTCACCGGCACCGATCCCGATGGCGGTTCGATCTGTGGCGATCACAATCGCATTGGACTTGGTGTGGGCGGCGACCGTCCAGGCGAACTCGAGGTCGGACCACTCCTCGGGTGTGGGCTGGCGGGAGGTGACCGCTTTCCAGTCGGGACCACGAAGGTCGACCTGGTCAGCCGTCTGGGCGAGAAAACCGCCCTCGATCGATCGCAGTTCCATCCCATCCCCGGTGGGCGGTGGGGCGACGACAATCCGCAGGCCCTTTCTCTCGGCGAGCGTCGAAGCGGCCGCCGGCTCGACCTCGGGGGCGATGACAACCTCGAGAAACGACTCGCTCATGCGCTCGGCGGTGGCGGCGTCAAGAGGGCGGTTCAAGGCAACCACACCTCCGAAAGCCGAGAGCGGGTCGCAATCCCAGGCGGCGCGATAGGCGCGCATCCATCGAGGGACGCAACGCCACGCCGCAGGGGTTGGTGTGCTTGACGATCGCCGCACCCGGTTCGGGGAAGGCCCACACCAGCCGCCAGGCGGCAGCGGCGTCGGCGTAATTGTTGAACGACATCTCCTTGCCCTGGAGCAAGTTGGCGTTGGACCACCACGGGTCTCTGCCCGAGATCCGGTAGATCGCCCCCTCCTGATGGGGATTCTCGCCATAGCGGAGCCCGGCGACCCTCTCGAGCGGGAGGACCAAGGTCTCCGGGACCGCGCTCTCTCCTTCGAGCCAGCCGAGGATGGCGGCGTCGTAGCGGGCGGTGTGGAAGAACGCCCGCCTGGCCAAACGTCGCCGCAGTGCGTCGTCGAGCCCGCCCTGCTCAACTGCGACAGCCACCTCTTCGTAGTCATCAGGGCTGACCACCACACCGACGCGGGCGTGGTTCTTGGCGGCGGCACGGATCAGGGCGACGCCGCCGATGTCGATCTGCTCGACCGCCTCGTCGTGTCCGATCCCCGGGACGCGCCACCGTCTCGGCGAACGGGTAGAGGTTCACCACGGCCAGGTCGATGAGCCCGATCCCGTGCTTCTCGAGGTCTGCGAGGTGCTCTGCCCGACCCGGATCGGCCAGGATCCCGCCATGCACCGCCGGGTGCAGAGTCTTCACCCGTCCGGAGAGGATCTCGGGCGAGCCGGTCAACTCGGCCACAGGGGTCACCTCGAGCCCCGCCTCGACCAGGGTCGCCGCCGTCCCGCCGCTGGCGATCAACTCCACACCCGCCGCAGCGAGGCGACCGGCGAGGTCGACCAAACCAGTCGTGTCGGATACGGAGAGGATGGCGCGTTGGACGCGCACCCTTTCGGCGTTCATGGTGCGTCCCAGACGACGGAGCGCCCGTCGACCCGGAGGCGGTGGCGGGCAAAGGCAGCTGACGACCTCGGGGTACAACCGGTGCTCCTCGACCTGGATCCGGGAGTGCAGGGTGTCGGGGGTGTCGCCCTCGAGCACGGCGACCGCTTGCTGGGCGATGATCGGACCGTGGTCCACCTGCTCGTCGACGAAGTGGACGGTCACGCCGGTCACCTTGACCCCGTGGGCCAGTGCCTCCTCGACGGCGCGGCTCCCCGGAAACGATGGGAGCAGCGAGGGGTGGATGTTGAGGATGCGGTGGGGGAAACGCCGGATCGCCACCGGAGCGAGCACCCGCATGAACCCGGCCAGGACGAGCGCCTCGGCGCCATGCTCCTCGGCGGTGTCGCAAACCGCGATGGTGAAGGCCTCCCTGTCGGGGTGGTCGGACCAGTCGACGATCTCTGCGGGAATGCCTGCATCCTCGGCCCGGTCGATTGCCTTGACCCCGGGTCGGTCGGAGATGACCACCGTCACCTGCGCCCCGAATGCCGGATCGGCCGCGGCGTCGAGCAGCGCTTCGAGGTTGGTGCCCGACCCGGACACGAGGACGGCGATGGGCATGGGCAACGACACCAGGACGGACGATCTTAGGGTCGCTCCGTCCCCGCAACCCCTCGCCCGCTAACTTGCCAGACCCGCCGTCGGAGGAATTGGGTGGCGACGGAAGAAGAGTTGTTGGCGCCTCTGTTCGACCGTGCGCTCGCTGGTGAGGCGGGACCCCTCGAGGAGCACCTCAAGTCCAACAGCCGGCTACCGGGGCCACGGATGAACCTGTCCCTGGCGATGGCGGTGGGTCGTGTGGCCGGCCAGATCGCGGCGCAGCCCGAGGCGGAGGAGTCGCTGGAGACCGGTTCTCGACAGATGGGCGGCGACGACGGTCGAGCAGGCACCGCCAAACGATCCCGGCGAGATCCTCCCCGCGGTGGCACCGCTTGCCTATGCCCAGGCTGCGGTCACACGACCGGAATGGTGGGACGCCGAGTTGGCCAAGCTGCGCCGCTCTGCGGGCGATGCCCGCTGGCGGGTACGCGAGCTGGTCGCCGCCGGTTTGCAGACGATGCTCGCCGCCAACTGGGACCGAACGCTTGCCGCCCTGCGGTCCTGGGTGCGTGACGGACAACCGCTCGAGGTGCGGGCCGCCGCAGCGGCGGTCGCCGAGCCGGCGCTTCTCGACCGCCCCATCCGAGGCTCGGGCGCCCTTTCCATCCAGGAAGCCGCGGTGGGCGTGCTCGCGGGCACTCCAGCCTCAGATCGACGCCACGACGACGTGCGGGTCCTGCGCCGGGGCCTCGGGTACACGGTTGGGGTGGCGGTCGCCTCCGTGCCGGAGCCCGGGATCGAACTGCTCTTGCGGATGGCTCAGTTCAGGCGACCCAGACCTGATATGGGTGGTGAGGGAGAACCTCAAGAAGGCGCGCCTCAGACGGATCCCCGAGGTGTCGGCCAAGGTCGGCACGGCGATGGGGGAGGCTTGACCCTCGGCCGTCCCCAGTCCCACACCCGGTGTGGGACCATGGCGCGGTCGGACAGAAGGGACTGAGACCATGGACTGGACCGAGGCGGCCCGAGACCTCACCACCACGTTGGGACTGGCGCACCCGCCGCTGGCGATCAGCTTCCACTCCGACCCGCCGCCCGGGTGTTCCCGCATTTGACGCACCGATGTCCGACCCCACGATCGACGGCCGGAGCGGCCGGGTGCCAGCCTCTTGTGTCTTCTGGATGCATGCCACGGATAGCCGGTTCTCCACAGTCGCCGCCGACCACGGCAATTGCAGCGTCGGTCGTTTCACCCACGGCTTCGCCGCCGCCGAGGAGATCATCGACAAGGACGACGTTGCCACCCTGCTCGACGTGGGGTGGGTCACCATGGAGGCGTTCGCCGAGGTTCCCCAGGTGGCGACCGCGCCGGGAGCCATCGTCTACGGCCCGCTGGCCGGTGCCGAGGAGCCCGACATCGTCTTCCTCCGACTCGACGCCCGTCAGCTCATGGAGTTGGCCGACGCCGTCCCCGACCTCGAGGTGACCGGAAAGCCGCAGTGCCAGATCATCCCCCGTGCTCTCGATCAGGGCCGGGTCGCCGCCAGCTTTGGTTGTGCGTTGAGCCGGGCGCGAACCGGGATGGGCGACGACGAGCACACCTGCGCCATACCTGCTTCCCGGGTCGAGGAGATCCTGAGACGGCTGACCGAGGTGCGGACCGCCGATCTTGCTGTTGCCGGGTACGCCGCCGCCGACGCCGGCCGGTTCGGATAGCGGGGACGTCAGCGGTCCCGGCTCACCAGGCCCCTCCCCCGCCACCGCCACCACCGCCACCACCGCCGCCGCCGCCGGTGAACCCCCCACCCGAGCCGCTCGACCCCGGCGGGGTGAAGGCCCCGGACAGGGCGCTGCTCAACCCGCTGAAGGCATTCTCGCTGAGCCCGCCGCTCATCCCCTGGTGTCCGTACCAGTAGATGGCGCTCGACTGGTGGAGCTCCTCGGGGGCGTGGAGCCGAGCCGAGGCCAGGATCTCGTCGGCTATCCCAAAGGCTATGGCGTAGACGAGGTACCGCTCCCAGAGCGCCAGCGAGATCGAGGGCGCCTCCTCGAGACGTGAGAAGTCGCTCAGGTAGCGACGGAACGCCTCCCATCGTTCGGTCTCCAGCATGCCATCGGGGGTTCGCTTCACCCAGGCACGGCGGAAGGCCCAGATGAAGAAGAAGAGCACGGCGTTGATTGCGAGGACGGCGATGGCGGCGGGGATGAGGACCGAGGAGAACCCGCTCTCTGTCCTGGTAGCCAGCCAGATCAATCCCACGGCCACCACTCCGGCCCCGATGGCGATCGTCACCGGCACTCCCCGGCGAGACCTGGTGAGCAGCTTGCGCTCAACGAGGAGTGCAGGGGTCTCCCGACGGAAATCCTGATACGAAGAGGCGTTGGCTCGAACGTCGTCCCTGATCCGTTGGCGTAATTCCGTGATCGCCACCGGCCCATCGGCGAGGACCCTCCGCATCACCGCCATCACCGGTTGCTCCACCAGGTCGACGGTGTTCTCGGTGCCGAGCGACAACTCGAGATCGGAGACCGTCTCGGTGCGGAGACCCATCCACGTCTTCCGCTCGACCTGCACAGAACGGGCGGAGATGATGCGCCTGCGGATCAGGTCGAACAGCGTCGCGGTGAACTCTGGCGTTCCCACCACACCCTGGGTGCGCAAGGCGCCGACCAGGGCGGGGGGAAGATCCGACGGCGGCTCCTGCTCGTACTCGCGGTCGTATGCGACGTTGGGCTCGCGGCCCCATCGCAGGTAGCCGAACAGCCAGGTGAGCGGGGCGGGAAGAGCAACCAGCCCGATCAACCCGAACACCATGAGGCGGGTGTTGGCGGCATCCCTGCTGGCTTGCTCCGCGGCCCGCTCCTCCTCGGCGCGGATCTCGGGAAGCCCGTCTCCCTCCCTGACCCGGGCACCACGCACCGACTCGAGAGCATCTCTGCTGAAGGCCACCCGGAGCTCGACCCACTGCCCGGCGGGAACATCGGAGGCCTCGAGCTCTGGAGACCGACCGTCGGCACCGAGCGACGTTGTGCCCTCGACCGAAGCCGGGTGTCCCCAGACAAGGACCTGTTCGGGTGTGCCGGGGACGGTGAGGCGGGCGGTGAGCCGGTCCACCGGCACCTCCCACTCCGATCCCCAAACCTGCATATTGATGTCGACGACGTCGTCCCAAGCCGTGGCCAGCTCGGTGAACCGGTAGGTGACGGTGAAGGTCCGCTGCTCGTCGGTTGCCTGGTAGTGCCAGACGACCCGGAGCCGGTCGCCCAGGTCCTTGGTACCGAAGGTGCCCGGCGACCCGCTCGAGCCAAGCTCGGCCGATGCACCCGGCCGGTAGTTGGTTCCGCCCTCGCTGACGCCGACGTCGCTGATCGATTCGCCGCCGCGCAGACGGGATCTCGCGGTAGGCACCTGAGAACGAGCCGTCGAACGAGAACGTGATCCGCTCCGTCACGATCACGGAGCCATCGGGCGAGACCTGGATCTCGACGTCGGCTGACGGGAGCTCGAACTCTTGCGCCAGTGCCGGACCCGCCGTCAGCAAGAGGATTGCTGCACCGAGCAGCGCACCCGATCAGCCAGCGGCGGGCGGTGCGCATCTCGCCTCGGTCAGAACTGGACTCGGGGCGCCTCGTCGGCTTCTGCCGGGGCCTCGAAGAAGGGGCGAACCGAGAATCCGGTTGTGCCGGCGACGAGGTTGCTCGGGATGCTCTGCACCCGGGTGTTGTAGGTCAGGACGCTGTCGTTGTAGATCTGGCGGGACACGGCGATCTTGTCCTCGGTCTCGGCCAGCTGCGCCTGGAGGGCGGCGAAGTTCTCGCTCGCCCGCAACTCCGGATATGCCTCGGCAAGAGCGAAGAGTTGGCGGAGGGCGCCGGTGAGGACGTTCTCCGCCTGCGCCTGCTCCTCGATGGTGCCGGCGGAGACCGCGGCATTGCGGGCCTCGACGACACGCTCGAACGTCTCCTGCTCGTGGGTGGCGTACCCCTTGACCGTCTCCACGAGGTTGGGCACGAGGTCATACCGCCGCTTCAGTTGGACCTCGACCTGGGCCCACGAGTTGTCCACCCGGTTGCGATGCTTGACCAGCGAGTTGTAGGTGAGAACCACCCACAAGATGAGAAGCACCACCACCGCGATGACGATCCAAACGATCGGATCCACCTAGTCACTCCCTCGACGCAGGGCCGGGAGTGTATAGGTCGCGAGGTTGCCGGCCGTCCGTCTCCCGACCGGCTTGACGGACACCGCCAGGAAGAGACGGCGGACGGCAGACGGCGGACGGCAGCCAGAACGGAAGACGGAAGACGCGGTCCGTCCCCCCGCAGGGGGGAAGGGACCCGCTGCGGAGCAGCGGGTAGGGGGGCTGCCGAACTCCCAACGGTGCTCGAGTCAGATTCGGATGAACTCCGTCTGCCATGGTGTCAGCGGACTGCGTCGGGGAGGCTGTGGGTCATCGATCTCCATGCCTCGATGACGGCGATGTCTCCCTCGGCGGATAGTGAGCCGGCGGTCCTGCCCACCATGTCGAGATAGAGGTCCGAGGCCGTCCCCGAGATGGTGGCGCCTCCCTCCGCTTCGCTCGGCTCGTCCCAGGCTCACACCGTCGTCGCCCTGGACGAGCCGCCACGACGCCGGCTGATCTGTCGCCGACAGCATGAGGGCCGTTCCCGGTTCGCCGAGGTTGGCCGTTGCGAGGCGGAACGCCGGTAGCTGCCCGAACTCGTCGATCGCCTCTACGGCCAGCTCAGCATCGATGGCATGGGCGGGCCCGTGCGCAGATTCGGCATCCCATCGGTGGATCGAGGTCTCCACCGCCATGCGACGCTGCCACCACCCGACACTGCACGAGGGGACCAGTCCCCATACCTCCGTGGCGGAGTCCGCTGCCTCGAAGGCCTCGGCCATCGCATCGAGTCCGTCGTCGTACCAGGCGAGAACCTCGTCGGGCTCGTCGGTGTCGGGGTACACCCGATCCACCGGTTCTTGGGCGCGTTCCTCGACGATGCGCAGAGTCCTCCGATGGACGCTGCCGACGTGGACCACAAGGTCGGCGATCGACCAACCCGGGTACCGGGGCACGGGGCGGGTGGGGTCGATTCGGGCGGCGCGTCCGAGGGCAGCGCCCTCAGCCCGGATCAGATCGAGGTGTCGTGGGGTCACGGACCGGATCCGCCCAGCGCCTCGACCATCGCCTCCCCCATCTGGGTGGGCGTTGGGGCCACGGCGATCCCGGCGCTCTCCATGGCGGCGATCTTGTCGGCGGCGGTGCCCTTGCCGCCGGAGATGATCGCCCCGGCATGACCCATCCGCCTTCCGGGCGGAGCGGTGGTCCCGGCGATGAAACCCGGCCACCGGCTTGTCCATGTTCTCGGCGACCCACGCCGCGGCGTCCTCCTCGGCGGTGCCGCCGATCTCACCGATCATGAGCACCCCTTCGGTCGCCGGGTCGTCGTTGAACAATCCGAGGGCGTCGAGGAAGTTGGTGCCGTTGACCGGGTCGCCGCCGATGCCGATGGCGGTCGTCTGGCCCAACCCGAGCTGGGTCAGCTGCCAAACCGCCTCGTAGGTGAGGGTTCCCGACCGGCTCACCACCCCGATGCGGCCCGGCTGGTGGATGTACCCGGGCATGATCCCGATCTTGCACTCCTTGGGGGTGATCACCCCCGGGCAGTTGGGACCGACCAGGCGTACCGGTCTGCCCTCGAGGAAGCGGCGGACCTTCACCATGTCCTGTACCGGTATGCCCTCGGTGATGCAGACGATCAGCCCGACATCGCTGTCGGCTGCCTCCATGATGGCGTCGGCGGCGAACGGTGGCGGGACGTAGATGACGCTGGCGACTGGCGTTGGTCGCCTCCACCGCCTCGGCGACGTTGTGGAAGATGGGTAGCTCCACCCGGTAGGTATCGGGCCTAGCCGGCGACACCGGAGTGATCGGTGTCACCCGTGAAGCTCTGGGTCTCGCCTGCCCTGCTGGGGTGGACGGCCCCACCATCTGCGTGCCGTATGCGATCGCCTTGTCGGTGTGGAACTGGCCGGTCTTGCCCAGCCCCTGGATGATGACTCTGGTGTCCGAGTCCACCAGGACGCTCATGACGCCAGCTCCACGATCTTGCGGGCACCTTCGAGCATGTCCGGAGCGTTGACCACGTCGAGACCGGACTCGTCGATGATCTGCTTGCCAAGTTCGACGTTGGTCCCTTCGAGCCGTACCACCAGGGGCACCTCGAGCCCTACCTGGCGCACCGCCTCGACCACCCCGGTGGCAATGGTGTCGCAGCGCATGATCCCGCCAAAGATGTTGACGAAGATCCCCCGCACATTGGGGTCCTTGGTGATGATGCGGAATGCCGCAGCCACCTGCTCGGCGTCGGCCCCGCCGCCGACGTCGAGGAAGTTCGCCGGCTCACCCCCGACGTATTTGATGATGTCCATGGTGGACATGGCAAGACCCGCGCCATTGACCATGCACCCGATCGTCCCGTCCATCTTGACGTAGGACAGCCCATGCGAGGAAGCCTCGATCTCCGCCGGGTCCTCCTCGGTGGGGTCCCTCAGCTCGGCGAGCTCGGGATGGCGGAACAGTGCATTGGCGTCGAAGCTCATCTTCCCGTCGAGCGCCATGACCTCACCCGCCAGTCGTCACGACAAGGGGGTTTATCTCGATCAGGTCGGTGTCCCATTGCGAGGCGGCAGCCGCCAGGGTGGTGAGGAAACGCGTCCCATTGCCGTAGGCGTCGCCGGTGAGCCCCAACCCGTATGAGATCGCCCCGGCCTGCCAGCCTCCGAGCCCGATAGCCGGGTCGATCGTCTGCCGGATGATCCTCTCCGGGGTCTCCTCCGCCACCTCTTCGATCTCGGTCCCGCCCTCGGTGGAAGCCATCACCACGTTGCGGCCCACGCTCCGGTCGAGCACGATCGAGAGGTAGAGCTCGCGGTCGATGTCGATCCCCTGCTCGATATAGAGCCGGTTGACCTGCTTGCCTTCGGGACCGGTCTGGATGGTGACCAGGGTGGATCCGAGCATCCGCTCGGCCAGCTCACCGACCCGCGCCTCAGCCGCCTCGACCCCGCCCTCGATCCCCTCGGTCACGACGCTGACGCCGCCCAGATCGGGGAACTCCTTGAACGTCCCCTTACCCCTCCCGCCGGCATGGATCTGACTCTTGACAACCACCACCGGGTTGCCGGTCGCCTCCACCAGGGGACGTACCGCAGCGACCGCCTCCTCGGGGGTGCTGGCCACCTTCCCCTGGGGAACCGGGATTCCCTTCGCCGCCATCAGCTGCTTCGCCTGGTACTCGTGGATCTTCATGTCACCTCTCGGGCACGTTCGCTTCTATCCAGTCGATGATCTCGCCGAGGGGCGATCCCGGGGTGAAGACCGCGGTGATACCGGCCTCCTTGAGACGGGGAATGTCGGCGTCCGGTATCACCCCACCGCCGAACACGACGATATCGGCGGCGTCCCGCTCGCCAAGAAGCTCGACCACGCGGGGGAACAGTGTCATGTGCGCCCCGGAGAGAGCGGACAGACCGACGGCGTCGACGTCCTCTTGGACCGCGGCCTCGACAACCTGCTCGGGAGTCTGGTGGAGCCCGGTGTAGATGACCTCGTATCCGGCATCACGAAGTGCTCGTGCGACCACCTTGGCGCCCCGGTCGTGCCCATCGAGCCCTGGCTTGGCGATCAGGATTCGGCGGGACATGGCTTGTTGAGGCGTAGTGATCGGCACTGCTCCGGGTCGGGAGTCCGCCCGAGGTCGCGGGAGGTGGTGGCAGCTCCCAACGGTGACGGAAGCCGCGAGTCGAGCACCGCTGGGAGTCGCGCCCCCACCGCGCGGCGGCGGATATGCGGCGCAACTCCTGCCGGAGGGACCGAGCCGCTTCCGCCTGCCGTCTTCCGTCTCTTCCGTCTACCCTTGGAGCGTGACCTCTCCGCTCCATGCCATCGCAGCACTGGGGCAGTCGATCTGGAGTGATCAGCTCTCCCGATCGATGCTCACGAGCGGCGAATTGGCCCGCCTCATCGATGAGGATGCGGTGACCGGAGTCACATCGAACCCGACGATCTTCGCCGGCGCCATCACCGGGAGCGACGACTACGACGACCAGTTGGACGAGTTGGCGGGTCGGGGCGCGGACACGGTCGAGATCGTGACCGCCCTGATGACGGCTGATATCCAGGCTGGCTGCGATGTGTTGCGACCGGTCTGGGAACGGACCGGTGGAGGCGACGGGTACGTCTCCGTGGAGGTCTCGCCGGACGTGGCAAGCGACACCGAGGCGACCATCGCCGAGGCGCGCGATTGGGTGAAGAAGGTCGAATCGCCCCAACCTGTATGTCAAGGTCCCGGCGACACCGGCGGGAGTGCCTGCCATTCGCCGGCTGATCGGCGAGGGCATCTCGATCAACGTCACACTCATCTTCTCGCTCGACCGCTATCGGGAGATCATGGAGGCCTACCTCACCGGGCTCGACGACTACCGCAGTAGCGGTGGACGCCTCGATGGGGTCATATCGGTCGCCTCGTTCTTCGTATCCCGGTTCGACACCGAGGTCGACCCAAGGTTGGAGCAGATCGGGACCCCCGAAGCGCTCGAGTTGCGGGGCAAGACGGCAGTGGCAAACGCTCGGGTGGCCTACGGGGACTTCCTCGACACGTTCCGAGGCGATCGCTGGACCGCCCTCGCAGCCGCCGGAGCGCGCCTGCAGCGGCCGCTCTGGGCGAGCACCAGCACCAAGAACCCGGATTACCCCGACACCATGTACGTCGACGCCCTGGTGCAGCGCGACACCGTGGACACCATGCCGCTCGAGACGATCGCCGCAGTCAAGGACCACGGCAACCCTCACCCCAGGATGTTCGGCAAGGATGACATCGCTGAAGCGAGAGCCACGTTGCAGCAGCCTGGCCGAGGTGGGCATCGACTACGACGACGTGGTCCAAACCCTGGAGGACCAGGGAGTCGAAAAGTTCGCCGCCTCGTGGCGCGAACTGGTCGATGACGTAGACCAGGCTCGAAGCGCCCACCGGCATTGACCGAACGTCAGATCGTCTCCTCGGGGTCGCCTTTCGAGCCGGTGATCGGTTTCAGCCGCGCCCTACGTGTCGGGGAAAGGGTCCTTGTCTCGGGTACGGCACCGGTCTGGCCCGACGGGAGCTGTGACCCCGACCCGGCCGCCCAGGCGCGCCGCTGCCTGGAGATCATCCTCGACGCCCTCGATCAGTGCGGAGCCGGATCAGACAACATCATCCGCACCCGCGTCTACCTCACCGATGCCGCCGACTGGGAAGCCGTGGGACTGGTTCACGGAGAGGTGATGGGCGACAACCGCCCGGCGTCGACGTTTGTCGTGGTGTCTGCGCTGCTCGACCCGCGCTGGAAGGTGGAGATCGAGGCGGAAGCATTGCTCGATTGAGTCCGGTTACGCTGCCGCCGTGTTCCTGATCCTCGGTCTGCTGGTCTTCGGTCTTGCTGTCGGGTGGATCGCTCAACTGGTGCTCGGGATGGGCACCAAGCCAAACGCCCAGTCGCTCATTGCCGGGGTGGCTGGTTCCTTCGTCGGCGGGCTGCTCGCCAGCCTTATCGCCGGCGACGGATTGGCTCTCCGACCCAGTGGGCTCATCGGGTCGGTTGTCGGAGCGATCATCGTGCTGCTGATCTGGAGGCTCGGCTAGCCGCTCTACCTAGACGGTCGGTCGGACTACGCCTTCACGAGGGGGGCCCAGGCGAGGAGCAACCGCTTGCGACCCTGGGTATCGAACTGCACCTCCGCCTCGGCCTTGTCGCCCTCACCGCTCAAAGCCCGCACCGTGCCCAGTCCCCATTTGTCATGACGGACACGGTCGCCGGGACCGATCTGCTCGGCGCTCAGCGTCCGTCGTGGTGAGGGGGCCGCAGGCAGGTCCTTTCGTTCACGCTTGGGGAGATCCTTGACCAGGTTCGCCGGAACCTCGCGCAGGAAACGGCTCGGGGGGTTGTAGTTGGTGCCGCCCCACAGGGTGCGGTGCCAGGCGTTGATCAGATAGAGGCGGTCCTCGGCCCGGGTCATGCCCACATAGGCGAGACGTCGCTCCTCCTCCATCTGGTCGGGGTCACCGAGCGACCTGAGGTGGGGGAACACCCCGTCCTCGAGCCCCACCAGAAAAACCACCGGGAACTCGAGACCCTTGGCGTTGTGCAAGGTCATGAGGGTGACCGATTCCTTGGCCTCCTCGAGATCGTCCACGTCGGAGACCAACGTCACCGTCTCCAGGAACAACTCGAGTCGACGTGTGCCACCGAGGTCGTCCCACTCCTCGTCGCCCACCATGGTCCCTGCGCTGATCTCCTCGTACTCCTCGGCGACCGACAACAGCTCGCGCAGGTTCTCCACCCTGCCCAGTGCCTCCACGGTTCGCTCCGCCTCCAACTCGCGCAGGTACCCGGTGTCGTCGAGGACCGCCTGGACCGCCCTCCTCGGACCCCCCTCATCTGCCACCGTGGCCAGCGAATCGAGGACCGCCAGGAAATCGGCCACCTGCGAACGCGCCCTGGTGGTCAGTTGGGTCACCTCGGCCGCTCGTCGCAGGGCAACGAGAAACCCGACACCCTCTGACTGGGCGAAGCGCTCGATGTGTCCAACGGTCGTGGAGCCGATCCCGCGCTTTGGCACGTTGATGACCCTCTTCAGCGCCACCTCGTCGGTCGGGTTGACCACGGCCCGCAGGTAGGCGAGCACGTCCTTCACCTCTCTCCGCTCGTAGAAGCGGACGCTCCCCACCACCGTGTACGCGATGCCGCGCCGGACCATGACCTCCTCGAGCACCCGGCTCTGGGCATTGGTGCGGTAGAAGACGGCCACCTGACTCAGCCGGTACCCGACATCCTCGAGGTGGTTGAGCTCGTCGGCCACCATCCCGGCCTCGTCGTGCTCGTCCTCGGCCTGGTAGTGGTAGACCGGCTCGCCCTCTCCTCGTTCGCTCCAGAGATGCTTGGGCTTGCGCTTGGCGTTGTTGGCGATGACGGCGTTGGCGGCGTCGAGGATGGTCTCGGTGGACCGGTAGTTCTGGTCGAGCACCACCACCCTGGCGTCGGGATAGTCCTTCTCGAACTCGAGGATGTTGCGGATGTCGGCGCCGCGGAACCCGTAGACGCTCTGGTCGGAGTCGCCGACCACACAGAGGTTGCGATTTTTCTCGGCGAGGAGCCGCAGCAGCATGTACTGGGCGTGGTTGGTGTCCTGGTATTCGTCGACCAGCACGTGGAGGAACCGGTCCTGGTACTGGGAGAGGACATCGGGGAACGCACCGAAGAGCTCGACCGCCACCATGATGAGGTCGTCGAAGTCCATGGCCGACGCCTCGAGCAGCCTTTGCTGGTAGAGCCGGTAGACGTCGGCGATCTGCTCGTGGTAGAAGCCGCCCGACTCGTCCCGGAAGGACTCGAAGTCGATCAGCCGATCCTTTGCTTGCGAGATCTCGGCGCGAATCCGCCTCGGGGGGAAGCGCTTGGGGTCGAGGTCGAGGTCGCGCACACACATCTCGGTGAGCCGGAGCGAATCGCCCTCGTCGTAGATCGAGAAGGCGGAGCGGTACCCGAGTCGGTGACACTCGCGTCGCAGGATGCGGACGCACGCCGAATGAAAGGTGGAGACCCACATCGAGCGGACCACGCCACCGACGAGACGCCCCACCCGCTCGCGCATCTCGTCGGCCGCCTTGTTGGTGAAGGTGATGGCGAGGATGGCGTGGGGTGGGACCTCGAGGTCGCGGATGAGGTGGGCGATCCGATGGGTGAGCACCCGCGTCTTCCCCGACCCGGCTCCCGCCACGACCAGCAGCGGTCCCTCGGTGGTGGCGACAGCCTCGCGCTGGCGCGGGTTTAGCCCTTCGAAGAGCGGAGAGTCGGCGGGTTGCCGGTCGAGACCGGCGGACAATGCCATCAGAAGCGATGGTACCCGAGGTGCCGGCCGAGAACTACAGGGATGGGATTAGAAGAGCGGCAGACGGCAGACGGCAGACGGCCGACGGAGCGTAGATGGCAAAGTTGGGAGTTAGTCGGGAGCAGTGCCCGAGGTTGTCATTGTTGCGATAGGCAGTGAGAAAGCAGAACCGAGAGCCGGCGGGGACTCGGGGTTCGTAGGTGACGTCGCCGCCCATGGCGCGGGCGAGGGTGCGGGAGATGGGGAGACCAAGCCCGATCCCACTCGTCTGTCCGTGGGTCCGTTCGAAGGGCTCGAAGAGGCGCTCCTCCTCACCGGCGAGAATGCCGAGGCCCCTGGTCGGCGACCGTCAACACGAATCTCCCCGATCGTGGCACACCCTCGATCACGACGGGTGGGCGTCCGTACTTGCGGGCGTTCTCCACCAGATTGCGGACGACCTGCTCGACGCGGCTCGGATCGGCCAGGACCAACGCCGTGTCGGGCAGATCGATCTCGACCTTCGATCCTTCATCGCCATAGACCGTCTCCGCCACTCGGCGCACCAGCGGCACCAGATCCATCTCCACCGGCTCCACCCTGAGCCGGCCCGTCTCGGCGCCGGGGATGACCATCAGGTCTTCGACCAGCCCGGACAGCCGCCGACCCTGACTCGAAACCGTGTCCAGGGCGCTGTCCACCTCCTCGTCGGGAAGGTGACGCCAGCGATCTCGCAACGTCTCGGACAGACCGACGATGGTCTGCAGCGGTCCGCGCAGGTCGTGGGCGACCATCCCCATCATGTCCTTGGTGAACTCGACCGACCTCCCGGCAGCATCGATCGCCTCTTGCTCGCGGCGACGCGCTTGAGAAAGGAAGAAGAAGGCGAGCGGGATGCTCACCAGGGCGATTGCTCCCAGGGTCAACGCCAGCAGTTCGACAAACCGAACCAGAGTCATTCCAGAGCCTGTCGCTCACCGGGACCGTCGATAGGGAACCCCCTCGACCCTGTTATCGGCGTTTGATTACTCCCACTCGATAGTGGCAGGGGGTTTTGAGGAAATGTCGTACGCAACGCGGTTCACCCCGGGGACCTCGTTGATCACGCGCGTCGATATCCGTTCGAGTACCTCGTAAGGGAGGCGAGCCCAATCGGCGGTCATGGCGTCGTCGCTGGTAACCGCCCGGACGACGATCGGATACGCATAGGTTCGGCTATCGCCCTGGACACCGACGGTCCTGACCGCTGGCAGGACAGCGAACGCCTGCCATAGGTCACGTCCCAGCCCGGCCCTCCTGATCTCCTCCACAACGATGGCGTCGGCGGCCCTCAGTACCTCGAGTCTCTCGGCTGTCACCTCGCCGATGACCCTGACCGCCAGCCCCGGCCCCGGGAAAGGCTGCCGCCAGACGATCTCCTCGGGCAACCCCAATTCCTCCCCGACGGCCCGGACCTCGTCCTTGAAGAGGTCACGGAGGGGCTCGATCAACTGGAACCGCATGTCGGCGGGAAGGCCGCCGACGTTGTGATGGCTCTTGATTCTGGCCGCATCGCTGGTGCCCGACTCGATGACGTCGGGGTACAAAGTCCCCTGGACGAGGAAGCGGGCGTCGGCATGGTCGGCGGCGACCTCCTCGAACACACGGATGAAGGTCTCACCGATCCGCTTGCGCTTCACCTCGGGGTCGTCGACGCCGGCTAGTTGCTCGAGGAATCGGTCGGCAGCCTTGACATGGACCAGATCGACCCCGAAGTGACGACGGAAGGTCTCCTCGACCTGCTCTGCCTCCCCTTCCCGCAGCAATCCGTGATCCACGAATATGCAGGTGAGACGGTCGCCCACTGCCTCGTGGACGATGGCGGCGGCGACCGCCGAGTCGACCCCGCCGGAAAGAGCGCATATCACCTTCTCATCGCCCACCATCCGACGCACCGCGGCCACCGATTGCTCGATGATCGAGTGCGAGGTCCATGTCGGACGGGCGCCGGCTATGTCGTAGAGAAAGGCGCGGAGGATCTCGCTCCCCCGCGGCGTGTGGGCGACCTCGGGGTGGAACTGGACGCCGATAAGCCGCCTCTCCCGGTCCTCCATGGCGGCGACCGGTGATCCAGCGCTGGTGGCAGTTGAGACGAAACCGGCCGGGGGCCTGGTGACGGCATCGCCGTGGCTCATCCAGACATCGAGCGACTCGGGCAGATCCTCGAAGAGCACCGACTTGGCGGTGACCGCCAGGTCGGTCTTGCCGTACTCCCCGCCACCCGTCGGGGCAACGGTGCCACCCAGCTCGCTGGCGATGAGCTGGTGGCCGTAACAGATCCCCAGCACGGGTATACCGATCTCGAATATGGCCGGGTCGATGCGGTATGCGTTCTCTGCGTAGACCGAGAGCGGTCCGCCCGAGAGGATGACAGCACTCGGCTTTCTCTGCTCCAGATCAGCCGCGCTGATGGTGCGGGGCACGATCTCGGAGTGAACGTGGGCCTCGCGCACCCTCCTCGCGATGAGCTGGGCGTACTGCGCCCCGAGGTCGACCACGAGCACCGTGTCGTGCTGTTGGTCTGTCTCGGCTCCCTCCGGCTCCGCGGGCGTCAGGCATGCGCAACCGTCCCGTCAGGCCATCCCCACCCGCTGCGCCCGTTGCAGCGCCTTCCCCTCGGTCTGCAGCGACGGCGCCAACATCACCTCCGCCTTCTGGAACTCCTTGACGTCGGCGTAGCCGGTCGTTGCCATCGATGTCCGCAACGCCCCGAAGAGGTTGCGCTTCCCGTCGTTCTCGTGCGCCGGGCCGACGAGGATCTCGGCGAGCGAGCCCAACTGACCCACCTGCACCCGTGTCCCCCTCGGCAACGTCGGGTGGAATGTGGCCATGCCCCAGTGATAACCCCTCCCGGGCGCCTCGGTGGCGGCTGCCAGCGGGGAACCGAGCATGACCGCGTCTGCGCCGCAGGCGATCGCCTTGGCCACGTCACCCCCGGTGCGCATCCCCCCGTCGGCCAGGACATGGACATAGCGACCGGTCTCGTCGAGATGGCGGATCCTGGCCCCGGCGGCGTCGGCGATCGCCGTGGCCTGGGGCACCCCGATCCCGAGCACCGCCCTGGTGGTGCAAGCTGCCCCTGGCCCGACACCGACGAGGATGGCGACCGCACCCGTCCGCATGAGGTGGAGAGCGGTCGAATAGCTGGCACAACCGCCGACCACCACCGGCACCTCGCACTCGGCGATGAACTTCTTGAGATTGAGCGGCTCGACCCGGGTGGAGACGTGCTCGGCCGAGACCACCGTCCCCTGTATGACCAGGATGTCGAGCCCAGCCTCGATTGCGAGCGGCGACAGCTCGGCAACCTTCTGAGGGGTCAGGCTGGCGGCGGTGACCACACCCGCTTCCTTGATCTCCTCGATGCGTCGCCCGATCAGGTCGGGCTCGATCGGCTGCAGATAGATCTCCTGCATGCGACGGGTCGCCTTCTCGGCGGGGAGGTCGGCTATCTCGTCGTAATAGGGAGTGGGGTCCTCGTACCGGGTCCAGAGCCCTTCGAGGTTGAGCACTCCGAGCCCGCCCAACCGGCCGATGGCGACCGCCGTGTCGGGACTGAGCGCAGAATCCATCGCCGCTCCCAGCATCGGCAACTCGAAACGGAACGCATCGAGTTGCCAGGAGATATCGATGTCATCGGGGTCGCGGGTCCGACGGCTGGGAACCACGGCGATGTCGTCGAACCCGAAGGCTTGTCTCGCCGACTTGCCGATGCCGATATCGATCTCCACCGCACACCTCCGCCCGAAGAAAGGTCGCCGCGGCCACGGTACCAGTGGGGCCCGACGTCCCCATATCAACGGGCCAACCCAGGGTTGGGGAGTACCCAGGCGGTAGCTGCCAACCCTGGGTTGGAGGACTCCTTCCGCCATACCTAACCTGATGTGGTGACCGAACCGGCGCCACCGGCGCCACCGACCGATAGCCATCTCCCGGCACCGCCCACCTTGAGCGACTTCCTCCTGGTGCTCGCCCTCGGTGTGGCCGCCGCTGTCGTTGCCGGATTGGCGTTGGGCCCCGAGTTGACCCCGTTCCTCGTGTTCGCGGTGATCCTCCCCGCCCAGTACCTGGGGCACATCATCGGGATCGCCTGGGTGCTCCGACAGCGCAAGCTCACCCTGATCGACCTCGGGTTCACGATCACCGGATCGGATCCGGCCTATCTGCTCCTGGGGATGTTGCTCCAGTTCGCCCTTGCCATCCTGGTCCTACCGCTTGTCGAGCTGGTCGGCTTGCCGATCGTGGAGAGCCCTCAGGAGATCCAGTCGCTGATCGTGGGCGACCTGACCACCGCGGCGCGTGTCGCCCTGATGCTGAGCACGGCGCTTCTCGCTCCGGTGGTGGAGGAGCTCATGTTCCGCGGGATGCTGCTCCAGACGACGCTGGCGCGATGGGGAAGGCGACCGGCAGTGCTGATCACGTCGATCGCTTTTGCCGCTCTTCACCTCGTGACCCTCGACCCCAGCCAGTTCCTGGCGGCCGCCGTGATCACCCTCCCGCGCTTCTTCATCATGGGACTGGTGGTGGCACGCCTCACCCTCCGCAAGGGCCGGTTGGGACCGGCGATATTCACCCACGCCGGTTTCAACCTGATAGGCGTCATCGCCCTCTTCATCACCGCCCCCGGTTGAGGACGCTACGAGGCGCCCAACCCGACACGGCGCCGGACCGAGACCATGGTTTCTTCGGCGCGGATCCGCGCCTCGAGGGCACCCTCCTGCATGAGCCTGGCCACCTCGCGGTCGTCGAGAGCCAGGTAGGCACGCCGGATCGGGGCCAGGCCCTCGTCAACCGCCTCGGCGACGGCCGTCTTGAAAGGGCCATATCCCCCGTCGTGGTACTCACCCACGAGGTCGTCGACCGGTTTGCCGGTGAAGAAGGCGAGCAACTCGAGCAGGTTGGAGATCCCCGGCTTGCGGTCCCAGTCGTACTCGACGTAGCGCTCCGAGTCGGTGACCGCGCTGCGGATGCGGCTCCTGACCGTGTCGGCGTCGTCGAGCAACAGCACTCGTGACGTCGGATCGGGGTCCGACTTTGACATCTTCGCCGTCGGATCCTGGAGGGACATGACCCGGGCTCCGATGTCGGGAGTGATGCGATCGGGGACGGGGAACTCGTCGCCAAAGCGGTGGTTGAACCTCTCCGCCAGGTCACGGGTCAACTCGAGGTGCTGGGTCTGATCCTCACCCACCGGGACGGCATGGACACGGTGGATCAGGATGTCGGCGGCCATCAGGACGGGATAGGCGAGCAAGCCCAGGTTCTGGCCGGAGCGGTCCGACTTCTCCTTGAACTGGGTCATCCGCTGCAGCTGGCCGAGACCGGTGATGGTGCCCAGGATCCACGCCAACTCGGCGTGCTGTGGGACCTGGCTCTGGTAGTAGAGCAACGATCTATGCGGATCGACCCCCATGGCCAGGAGCATCTTGGCGGTCTCGATCCGGCCCCGTTGCAGCTCGGCCGGGTCGTAGGGAACGGTCATCGCATGCAGATCGACCACGCAATAGACGGTCTCGTACTCCTCCTGCAGAGCCACGTAGTTGCGTCCCGCCCCCACGTAGTTGCCGACATGGACGTTCCCGGTGGGTTGTATCCCCGAGAACACACGCTTCCGATCGCTCATCGTCCTTCCTCACAAAGAAAACCGCCGGGGCCTCCGGCGGGTCGATGTCGCGGCGAGGCCCGTTCTAAAGGGGGGGCCACCACCATGCGCTCATGGTCGCGAGCCTAGCCCGGTGCGAGGTGACCGTCCGGCTGCTCACCGACCTCCGGCCACCGATCCGACTGCCCTCGGGAACACGTCGGAGAAGGTGAGAATGAGCACGAAGAGGGCCACGAAACGCTGACCCGAGGTCCACGCCCACACCGCCACTCCCAACCCGACCACGATCGAGATGACCCGAAGCGTGATCACGGATGGCTTCGGCGGGAGGGTGGCGTCGAGGATCCTCGCCAGCATGTGATGCCCGTCCAGACCGCGGATGGGGACCCAGTTGAAGATGCCCCATACGACGCTCACCCAGATGAACACGGCGACACCCAGCGCCAGCAGATCTCCTTGGCCTATGGCGAAACCGATCATCGTCCCGAAGGTTCCGTCGGCCGAGGTTTCAGCCGCTGTGCCCGAAGAGACCCTGACGGGCGGCGAGCCAGACGACCATTCCAGCAACGATCTCGACAGCCGAACCGGCGGCGGAGATGATGAACCCCTGCCCGTTGGTGAACGGCTTGGTCGGGACCATCCGGGTGACGCCTCCCAGGGCATAGAGGGTCACCATCGCCTCGCCGGAGAAGCTGCGCGCCGCCACGGCGTGCCCCAATTCGTGGATCAGCACCGACAGGATGGCGACGCCGGTGAACACCGCGATCTCGACCCCTTGGAACCCGGAGTTCCAGGCGAAGAGGGCGAGCACCAACGCCGACCAGTGGATCCGCACCGGAATCGGGCCGAGGGCGAACCTCAGCACACCTGATGGTACGAGTGGCCGTCTCGATGCGTTGCTGTGGACAAGTCCGCAACTACACCCCGGGAGAGGCCGAGACCCCGGGTGTCGGCCTGGCCCGTCCTCGGCTCGGTCGTCGGGGTCCTGCGATCAATTGGGACTCGACCTGCGTCGTCGCGCGGACCCGACTCTCCACCCCATTCGCTCGAAGCTCGCTAACGATGAGCTCTGCATCGAAGCGAGAGGTCAGGTTTCGCACTGGAACCCAATCCGAGTCTGGATCGAACTGAGCGGTCGTCGAGTATGTTCGCTCGTCACACCGTTCTGGTCACCTTGCGTAGGCCGCGGGGGGCGTCGGGGTCGAGGCCGCGGGCGCGGGTGAGGTGGTAGGTGGCAAGCTGGGCGGCGACGATGGTCGGGATTGGCGCCAGCCATTCGGGTAACCCTGGCGCCAGATGCACCACGGCCCCAGGCAGTGGATGGTCCGGGCGGTCGTTGAGCACCATCAGCTCGGCACCACGTTCTGCCACCGATCGGATCAAGTCGTCGACATCGTCCTCGAGCTCTCCCGCGGTGGCGATGGCCAGGACCGGGAACCCAGGCTCCACCAGCGCCACCGGCCCATGCCGGAAGTCGGCGGTCGAGTAGGGCTGGGCCAGCACCTGCGCCAGTTCCTGGAGCTTGAGGGCCCACTCGAAAGCGGTGGAGTGCTGGAAGCCGCGTGCCAGGACCGCGCACCGGTCGTCCTCGGCCAGGTGCGCCACCGCCGACTCCAGTTCCTTGGTCCGGCTCAGCGCAGCCGCCACATGTTGCGGAAGCTCGGCCAGGCTCGCACCGGGGTCGGGCTCTCCGGCAAGTGCCTCGGAGAGCATCGCCACAACCGCAAGCTGGCAGGTGTAGGTCTTGGTGGCGGCCACCGCTCTTTCTTCGCCCGCATACAGGGCGAGCACTTCGTCGGCTGCAGAAGCCATCGGGGAGTCGGGGTCGTTGGTGATTGCGAGCGTCGGCCGGCGCCGCCTCCGCGCCTCCTCGAGCACGCCGACCAGGTCGGGCGACTGGCCGGACTGCGAGATCCCCACGACGAGTGCTCCTTCGAGGGACGGTGGTTGGTTGTATCCCCCGAATAGCGACGGTGCAGCCGAGGCGACTGCCAGTCCGTTGCGCGCTCCCCATACGTACTGGGCATAGCGGGCGGCGTTGTCCGAGGTGCCACGCGCCGCGATCAACACCCATCCGATGTCGGACCCGTCGATGAGCGCCCCGATCCGCGAGACCTGGCGGCGGTTTCCCTCGATGACCGACTCCAACCGGTCCGGTTGCTGGTGGATCTCGTCCCAAAGCTCACTGCTCATTGACGCGCCCCCTGGCGGTCGGTTTGGAACACGACCTGACCGCCGATGATGGTGGCGATTACATCTCCGTCGAAGTCGAAGATTGTGAGGTCGGCGCGGGCGCCGACAGCAATTCGGCCCCGGGTCGTGTCACCGATTACCCGAGCAGGCACCGTCGAGGCGGCGAGGATCGCTTGCTCGAGCCGGCATCCGCTGAACCGGACAAGGTTCCGGACCGCCTCGTCGAGGGTGAGCACAGACCCGGCGAGCTGCCCGTCGGGACCCACCGTCACTGCACCCTCGACGGTCACCGCCATGGATCCGAGAGGATGAGCGCCATCACCCAGACCCGCCGCCGCCACTGCGTCGGTGACCAGCACCAAACGGTCGGGACCCAATGCCGCCCAGGCGAGACTCACCATTGCCGGATGGAGGTGGACACCGTCGGCGATCACACCGGCGGTGAGCCCTGGCTCGGTGAGGAGAAACCCGGCGAGACCGGGTGCACGATGATGGAGAGGGGGCATGGCGTTGAAGAGATGGGTGCCGTGGGTGACCCCGGCCGAGGCCGCCGCCTTGGCCTCTTCGTAGGTGGCGAGCGAGTGTCCCGCCGCGGCCACGACTCCGGCGGCGCGCAGCAGGGCCACCACCTCAGTCGCCCCAGGTATCTCGGGCGCAAGAGTCACCATCGCCACCACGCCGGATTGCGCCCACCTTTGTGCGTCGTCTTCCGAGGGAGGAACCAGCAGGTGCTCGGGGTGGGTGCCCCGCGCCGCGGCAGACAGGAACGGGCCTTCGAGGTGGAGACCGAGCGGGATTGCGCCCCTGTAGCCGGATGGCGGGCCGGCGCCCATCACCTTGATGGCTGCTTCGGGGTCGGAACCGGTGATGACTGTAGGGAGATACGCGGTGACACCGGTGGAGGCCAACCATTCGCCCGCGGGCCATACCGAGTCCGGGTGCGAGCTGAAATCGTGACCGGCAACCCCGTTCACCTGGAGGTCGATCAAACCGGGTGCCACCAGCAGACCAGTGGCATCGAAGTCGAGGCGACCATCCGGGCCCTTCTCCCCTAATGCTGTGATCGTCCCTTCTTCGATGGTGACATCCGCCATGATCGGGCCGGCTGGTGTGATCACCGACCCGTTGCGGACCACGAGCGAATTCACGACCCGGCTCCGTGACCGCGCTCGGTACAAGCCCTCGATTGGTACCGGCAGACGACCTGGGGCGGGCAAAGCCCCGAATAGGGCCGCTGCCAACGCCTTCATCGCAGGCGGCTGGATCCCGTACGTGCACAGATGGGTGCCGGCGGCGGGGTAGACGGCGAGATCCCAAGGGGTACGGAGTGCCACTGTGACCGTCGGGGTCCCGGTCTCGAGAAGAGCCCCGACCAACTCGACCTGCGCGGGGTCCAGGTGGGCGGAGATCGTGCCCACGACCACCAGGTCCGCCTCCTCGGCCTTCTGCCGGGCCGCCGCCACCTCATCGTGCGAGTGGCGGCTGGGAGGTGACCATCTCCACCACCCGAGGATGGTGCTCTCGCAGCGACGCAGCCAGCAGGGGTGGCACGGTGCTCGACGTGTCGGCGGGGGTGAGGTCGGTCAGCGCGGGCATGACAGCCAGAACCGTCTCATCGGCGGATGGGCGGAGAGGGAGCAAGCGCTCCCGGTCGCGCAGCAATGTGATGGACCGCTGGGCCACATCGTCGGCCAGGGCGTGGTGCTCGGGTGACCCGACCACGTCCACCGGGGGTCGCTCGAAACCCGTCAGCCAATTTCGCAGGGCGAGCACCCGGTCGGCCGACCGCTCCAACCCGCCAGGGTCGACCAGTCTGCGGCGAAGCGCCAGGCGAGACCGGATCGCAGCAACTCCTGTTGCTCCTCGCCGTCGGCGCACAAGCAGGAGGTCGACACCGGCCCCAAGCGCGGCGATCACATCGACCACCATCCCCGGCCCCTGGGCAAGAGCGTGCATGTTGAGCGCGTCGGTGATCACCACCCCATCGAACCCGATGCCCTTCCTCAGCAGGTCGTCCACCACCTCGGGCGACAGCGAGCTGGGCAGGTCGTGGCTCCAGGTGAGCGCCGGGAGGGCGTAATGGCCGACCATCACCGCCCGGGCACCCGCCTCCACCGCGGCGCGGAACGGCACCAACTCGACTTCCTCGAGCCTCTCCCGGTCGTGGTCGAGCACGGGAAGCTCGTAGTGAGGGTCGACCACGGCATCGCCCTTCCCGGGGAAGTGCTTCGGCACCGCCGCCACACCCTCTGCCTGGAGCCCGCGCACCATCGCCGCCGCCATCTCGCCCACCCGAGCCGGGTGATCGCCAAAGGCGCGGATGCCGAGCGAGGGATTGTCGGGATGGGTGGCCAGGTCGCACACCGGGGCGTAGTCGACCGTGATCCCCAGGGCGCGCAACTCTCGTCCCATCGCCCTTCCCACCGCCTCGGTGAGATCGATGTCGTCAGCGGCGCCGAGCGCCATGTTGCCCGGGAATGGTGTGGTGGCGGGACCGGCCCCGAGCAATTGACCCCCCTCGTGGTCGGCTGCGATCAGCAACGGGAGGTCGGTGCCGGCCGCCTCCTGCAATGCGGCGGTGAGCGCCGTCATCTGGGCCACCGACCCCACGTTGCTGTTGCCGAAGAGGGTGACTCCCGGGCTGTCCGGGAGCACCCGAGCCAGCCACGCTGGAACCTCGATACCTTCGAAGGCCGCCATGAGCGCCCGCTCGGCGCTCATGTCAGCCCTTGACCGAACCGGCGAGGATCCCTCGGACGAAGAAGCGCTGCAGGAGCAGGAACACGATGAGCGGGACGAGCATGGTGACGAATGCCCCGGCCGTCAGGACATGCCAGTCCTGACCCCGCGAACCGACCAGCTCGTTGAGCTGAATGGTGAGTATGGCTACGTCCTCTCGGCTACCGAGAAAGACCAGCGCCACCAGGAGGTCGTTCCACACCCAGAGAAACTGGAAAATGGCAAACGACGCCAGGGCGGGAACCGATAGCGGGAGCACCAGCCGAATGAAGGCTGTGAAATGCGAGGCGCCGTCGATATAGGCCGACTCGAACAGGTCCTTGGGGAGCTGGGAAATATAGTTGTAAAGCAAATAGATCGCGAGCGGCAGACCGAAACCCGTATGCGCCAGCCAAATCCCAAGAAACGTCCCCGTTAGTCCGAAGGTGACATAGCCCCGCAGCAGGGGGACGAGGGCCATCTGCAACGGAACCACCAAGAGGCTGACAACGATCACAAACAGAACTGCCCGCCCAGGGAACTTCATCCAGGCAAAGGCATAGGCAGCGAACGCAGCCATCGTGATCGGTATCACAGTCGCCGGAATGGTGACGATGAGGCTATTCACAAAGGCATTGAGCATGCCCTCGCTGGAGAGCACGTCCGAATAGTTGGCCATCGTCCATGTCTCCATGAACGGATTCGTAAAAACCGTCCACCACCCTGACGAACGGATCTCGTTGGGCTCTCGGAAAGAAGTGATAAGCAGGCCAAATGTCGGCAATGTCCAGATAGCGGCGATGAGGACGACCGATACACGAACGGGGAGCTTGGTCCAGAAGGTGCCACCTGGGGGCGTGGTCGCAATGGGAACCCCGCGCCGTTCCGCCGTTGGTGCTGCTTCCGCGGTTGCAGTCATGCGCCGATCCCTTGTCGCCTTAGGTTCCGTACGTTGATGATGATCACGGGCGTCACGACAATGAGCAAGGCCATGGCGATGGCACTGGCGAAGCCGAGGTTCCTGAAGCGGAACATCTGCTCGAACATGCTATTGGCGAGGACCTGGCTTTCGAAGTTTCCCCCGGTGAGCACATAGACGATGTCAAACACCTTGAGAACGGCGATGAAGATGGTGGTGGCCACCGTGATGATGGATCCTCGGATCGAGGGGATGATGATCCGGAAGAACACCTGAAGCTCGGTGGCGCCGTCGATCCGCGCCGCCTCGAGGTGCTCATCTGGTACGCCCTTGATCGCTGCAGACAAGATGACCATGGCGAATCCGGTCTGGAGCCAGATCATTATTACGATCATCGCAAGGGTGTTGAGCCCCGGGGTCTGGAGAAAGACGACCGGATTCCCTCCAAGAGCCGTGATGATGGCGTTGAAAAAGCCGATTTGAGGCTGACCCGGTGGCCGCCAGTCGTACATGAAACGCCAGATGACGGCGGCGCCAACCCCTGAGATGGCGAGAGGGAGGAAGACAAAAGTCTTGGCGAGAGCCTCACGACGTACTCGATCAACCAGAGCGGCGAAGAGCAGCCCGATGATGACGCTTCCCGAGACTCCCAAGACCAACCAGAGAATGTTGTTCCGCCACGCCAGCAGCATCTCGTCGCTGGTGAACACGAACCCGTAGTTCTCGGCGAACCCGCCATCCGTCACTGATCTGATGGCGGTCCCGACGATGGGATAGACGAGGAAGATCGCCAAGATCACGACGGCGGGGCCCACGAACACATAGGGGCGCAGCCGGGTCTGGGTCTCCCCTGAGAAGGTATTGAGGAGACGATTGGCGATGAAATAGAGCGCCCAGATTCCGGCGACGCCCAGCACCAAGGCCACCAGGGCAATGATCAGCTTCGAGAGGAGCGGGTTGAGCCCGATACTCCTCGATGGCATCGGCCTCACTGCTGAACCCAATCAACCGGTAGAAGCCACCGATCAGCCTCGCCGGCTGCTCCTCGTCGGTGAGGAACAGATAGCCGCCGGCGAGAGTGACGAGAAGCAGCAGCCCCCAACCAAGCGAGGCCAACCTGGTCCGGACCGGGGTACCAGTCTTCTCCTCGATGACGGTTTTTGTCGGAGCTGCCGCCATGTCCTCCCCTACGGGTGCGTCAGGGAGAGAGCCCGAAGGCTCTCTCCCTACGCAACTCGACTATCAATGGATCCCGCCTAGCCCGAAGGCCAGCTGTCCTCGATCTCCTGGAAGATCGCCTCGGTGTTCTCGCCATCGGCACTGATCCAGTCGAGCATACCGGTCCAGAAGGTACCGGCGCCGACCTCGGCCGGCATCAGGTCGGAGGCGTCGAACCCGAAGGTGCTGGCCTCTGCCACCATTGGCGCCAGCTCATTCGTCGGGTACGTCGTGTACCAGTCGACCGGGACCGACTTGTTGGGCGAGAGGAACGCCTGGGGTGACTCGATCCACCCCTGTGCCCCCTCCGGGGTGGCCAGGAACTCGAGTGTGGCACGCACCTCGGGCCGGTCGTCGAACATGACGAACATGTCGCCGGCGCCCAGCACCGGGCTGCCGAACTCCTCTTCGATCGGGGGGAAGTAGAAGAAGGAGCTGTCCTCCCCTGCCACTGTGCCCTCGGGCCAGAAGCCGGGGATCCAGGCTGCCTGCTTCTGCATCCAGCACCCCGGGCCGTCCTCGTTGAACATCGGGTCCTGCACCACCTCGATGTTGGTGGCGAGCATCCCGTCGGTGCCTCCGATGACGTAGTCAGGGCTGAACCAGATCTGGGAGATGAATTCGGCGGCCTCGAGAACCTCGGGGTCGTTGAACGGGATCTCGTGATCGATCCATGCCTGGTAGGTCTCCGGCGGCGCGGTGCGGAGCATGACGTCCTCGAACCAGTCGGTCGCCACCCAGCCGTCGTTGGCCCCCGTGTGCCTCACCGAGAAGCACCACGGGTTGCCGTTGCCGTCGGCGATGATCTGGTCGGAGAGAGCGATCAGCTCGTCCCACGTCGTCGGGATCTCGTACCCGTTCTCCTCGAACGCCTGCACCGGGTACCACACGATCGACTTCACGTCGCCCTTGTAGAAGACCCCGTACAGGGTGTCCTCGAAGGAGCCGGCGAGCACCAGGTTGGGCCCGAGGTCGGCTTCGAACTGCTCCTGGTTGATCCAGTCCAGCGGGAGAGCGAAGCCTTCACTGGCGTAACGCTGCATCACGCCCGGCTGGGCGATCTGGGCCAGGTCGGGCGGGTCACCCCCGTCGACCAGAGTCTGCAGAGCAGTCTCGTAGTCGGTGAGTGGCTCGTACACCACGTCGATCCCGGTGGCGTCCCGGAACGGCTGGAGCGCGGCGTTGAAGGAATCCTCCTCCGCCTCGATCCATTGCGCCGAGATCACAACCTCGGTGCCCTCGAACTCGCCGGCTAGCGCCTGGTTGAGGTGCTCGTACGGGGTCTCGCCAGCGGCGCTCGCCGTGGTATCGGTCCCACCAGCGGTGGTGTCGGTCCCACCGGCTGCCGTGGTGTCGGTGCCGCCGGCTGCCGTGGTGTCGGTGCCACCTGCGGCGGTGGTGTCGGTCCCACCCGCCGCCGTGGTGGCCGCGGGCTCGGCGGCACAGGCCGCCACCACCAGCGCCAAGGCGAGCACAAGCGCCATGACTCTCAGGGTCTTCATGGTCCTCCTCTCGTTTGGGACACGGTGGTCCCACCCACTCCGGCGGCGGTACGAAGTACCAGTTCTACCGCCCCCATGGCGCCCACTGGATGCCCGGCAGGCAGTAGGACCACCTTGTCCGGAGGCAACACTAGAGCAGCCAGTTCCGACCGGGCAGCGCGCTCTTCGAGGTGCTCCCGGATTGACGCGAGGAAGGGGTGTCCGACGGAGGCGACGCCTCCGCCAAGCACGACTACCTCGACACCTGAGGCCATCACCAGCCATTGGACGGTGTTGGCGAGAATCCTGCTGATTCGACTCACGATCCGCGGCGGCAGCTTGATCGCCGTCGGCTGCCGCCCGGTAGAGGCTCGTCGCTGGGCTGTTCCCGTTCCCGGGCCATGCTTTGGCAATCGCCGGACCAGCAGCGACCGCCTCGAGGCAGCCCCGCAGCCCGCAGCGGCATTCCGGCCCGTTCGGGTCCACCTCGACATGGCCGATCTCCCCGGCCATCCCTTCCGCTCCTCGCTGGAGCTTGCCGTCCATGATGAGCCCTGCCGAGATGCCGGTGCCGATGCTCAGGTAGGCGAGGTTCCGCAGCCCGGGCCGCTTCTTGGCGAGGTGTTCGTAGGCGCCCAGCGTGGCGGCGCGCACGTCGTTCTCGACGGCCAACGGCGGGTCCCCCAGCATCTCGCCCAGCGCGGTGGCGAATGGATATCCCTCTGCTCCCACACCGAGGTTTACGGCGTGACGTACCCAGCCGGTTTCCCGGTCGACCTGGCCGGGGAGGCCGATCCCGACCGCGGTCATCTCGTCGAGCGATCGTCCGGCATCAGCCAGCGTCGTCTCCACCAGGCGGGCGATGTCGGCGACGACCCGGTCGAATCCGGCCCGGTTGGTCAGACACTGCGACCGCCCTGCCAGCCCCGTGCCGTTCACCACGACCGCTTCGATGGTGGTGCCACCAACGTCGACCCCGACGAACGTCCCGGTCATCGCCAGACCACCCCGAGCTCGGCGGCGAGCACCATCGCCGAGGCGCCGGCCAGGACGAGGTCGGCGTCGAGGGCCGCCCAACGGACATCGACGTGGGCCGACATGGTGGGGAGGACACGGTCCCTGATCGTCTCGGCGACCGCCTCTCTGAACGGCTCACCGGCGGCTCGGACCGGCCCTGCGAGGGCGACATGCCGTACGTCGAGCGTGGCGACGACGTGGGCGAGCGCAGCTCCCAGCGCGTGCCCCGCAGCTGTGACGATCCCTGCCACCGAAGTCGGAAGCCAGGTCGATCGGAGAGGCCTGGCGACCGAGGACGACCGATGCGGCGGCGAGCAGAGAATGCATGGCCACGACGGTCTCGAGGCAGCCTCTGCGTCCGCACCAACAGGGCGAGCCATCGGCATCGACCACGACGTGGCCGATCTCTCCCGCCCCGGAGCCGGGCCCACGGTAGAGCCGGCCGTCGAGGACGATTCCGGCGCCGACCCCCTCGCCCACCCGGACGAGGACGAGGCTCTCGCCCTCGGGGAACCCGTGCGAGTACTCCGCCAAGGCGGCGACGTGCGAGTCGTTGGCCACGTGGACGGGGATGCCCAAGCGGGCGCCGAGAAGACTCGCCAGCGGCACCTCGTCCCACTCGAGATGGGACGCGCTCCGCACAGTGCCGTCAGGGTCCACGATGCCCGGCGTGGCCACCCCCACCCCGATCACGTCGGATGGCGCCTGGGAGATGAGGCGCTCGGCCAGTCGGCCAACCTCCTCCAATGCGTCGTCGCCCGTGTGGCTGTCCGTCGCCTCGGCCCGGTGCTCGATCTTTCCCTGCAGATCGGCGATCGCTGCGGTGAAGGGAACAGTGCTGAGATCGAGGGCGACGATGCTCCGGCTGCCCGGTGCCAACGACACCATGGTGGGAGGCTTCCCGCCGGCGGAGACACCCGTCCCCAGCTCGACCACCAGCCCTTCGTCGAGCAGAACACCCACCAGGTCGGAGACCGTCGCTTTGGCCAAGTGGGTCTCACGAGCGATCTCGGCCCGGCTGGTTGGGCCCCTGCGGTAGATCGTCTGCAAGGCGAGTCGCATGTTTCGAGTGCGTGTTTCCGCCCTGGTGGCCTTGTGCGCCGCCACGGTGAGAGGTGTGTCAACTTCGATTGTTCACTGAACTTACTAACCCAACGGTGCACAGGTTGCGACTCCGAACAAATTTCGTTTTCGCGATCTCTTCCGGTAGCGAGCGGCGAGCGGATCCTTGGCTGCGTCTTCCGTCTCCGTCCGTCTTGCCGTCTTCCGTCTGCCGTCGCACATTGACAGTGGCCACCCCCTCGTGGCATGCTCCAATGGCTTTGAGCCGCCAAACAACCATCATCATCGCCTGAGCGCACGCCGGAACCGGCGTGCGCAACGAAGCCCTCTGCCAACGGCAGGGGGTTTCTTCTTTGCGGAGGAGCCATGGAAACCCAGCTCGAGATCTACGACACCACCCTGCGTGACGGCTCGCAGCAGGAAGGGATATCGCTCACCGTGGGCGACAAGCTGCGGATCGCTGCGTTGCTCGACGAGTTGGGGGTTCATTACATCGAGGGCGGGTGGCCCGGAGCCCTCCCCAAGGACGACGAGTTCTTCAGACGGGCGCAGCCAACTCGACCTGAAGGGCGCCACCTTGGTCGCATTCGGCTCCACCAGAAGGCCAGGCACTGCGGTGCGAAGCCGACCCACAGCTCCAAGCCGTGCTCGGGCCGACACCGAGGCGGTGTGCATCGTCGGCAAGGCATGGGACGAGCACGTCCTCCACGCACTGCGGACCGATCTCGACGAGGCCGTTGCCATGGCAGGTGACACCGTCGAATACCTCCGCAGTCAGGGTCGCCGCGTCTTCTTCGACGCCGAGCACTTCTTCGACGGCTACGAGGCCAACCCGAGATTTGCGCTGGCGGTGGCCCGCGCCGCAGTGGAAGCGGGGGCGGAGCGGCTCGTCCTCTGCGACACCAACGGGGGCACGCTCCCCCACCAGATCGTGGATGTGATCGGCAAAGTGCGGGCAGAGCTTCCCGAGGCGGAGATCGGTGTCCACTTTCACAACGACAGTGGGTGCGCAGTGGCATCCTCGCTGGCGGCGGTGGGGGCGGGGGTCCGCCAACTCCAGGGCTGCGTCAACGGATACGGCGAGCGGACCGGAAATGCCGACCTCTGCACGATCATCCCCGACCTGGTGCTCAAGATGGGAATCCCCGTGGTCACCGACGAGCAGTTGGGGGCACTCGCTCCGATCTCCCACCATATCGCCGAGATAGTCAACATCGCCCTCGACCCCCACCGGCCCTACGTGGGTGCATCGGCTTTCACCCACAAGGCGGGACTCCACACCTCGGCACTGGCCAGAAGGCGCGGCGCCTACGAGCACACCGAGCCGGCGCTGGTGGGCAACCACACCCGGATGGTGGTGTCGGAGCAGGCAGGTAAGGCATCCGTCTTCCACAAGGCAGCCGAGCTCGGGCTCGAGATGGATGACGACCTGGCCCGGACGGTGCTCGACCGCGTCAAGAAGCAGGAGCAGGCGGGCTACCACTACGAAGCAGCTGACGGGTCATTCGAGTTGCTGGTGAGAGAAGCCGCCGGGTGGGTCCAGCCCTTCTTCGAGCTGGAATCGTTCCGCACCTTCGTCGAGAGGCGACCCGGCGAGGATGTGGGCGCCGAAGCGACGGTCAAGCTCATGGTGGGAGACGAGAGGGTGATCACCACCGGTGAGGGCAACGGGCCGGTCCACGCCCTCGACCAGGCATTGCGGGCGGCACTTCGCACCCGATACCCCGAGGTGGACCAGCTTCGGCTCACCGACTACCGGGTCCGGGTACTCGACTCCAAGGACGGGACGGCGGCCACTGTGCGGGTGCTCCTGGAAACCAGCGACGGCGACGGCTCCTGGGGAACGATCGGGGTCCACGAGAACGTGATCGAGGCTTCATGGGAGGCGCTGGCAGAGGGGATAGTCGTCGGGCTGTTGCGGAGTGCCGCCGGAGCGGGACCCAGGCTCGTCCCAGGGCTGGCCCGTGAACGCGCTGACACCGCTGGCGGATCGGAGCAACGGGTACCTCACCACCACGGGAAGCCGCAGCGGGCAGCGGCACACCATCGAGATCTGGTTCGCCCTCCAAGGCGACACCGTCTATCTCCTGTCGGGAAGCGCGGGGCGTTCCGACTGGTGCCGCAACCTGGAAGCGAACCCAGAGGTGACGTTCTCCATCGACGGCACCGAGGCGGCGGGCCAGGCCCGTGCCGTCTCCGATCCGGAGGAGGACCAACTGGCGCGTGACCTGGTGGTCGCCAAGTACCAGCCGCGCTACCGAGGCGACCTCTCCGATTGGCGACGGGAGTCGCGCCCCTACGCCGTCGATCTGGAGTGACGAACATCCGCCGTTCTCCACCGGCAGGCTTGGGACGCTGAGAGTGCCTGACTCAATGCCGACCCCGGGGCGGTCGCCGGCGCATGGCTACCGTGTCGCCATGACCCCGGACGAGTTCCGCAAGACGGGGCACGAGCTCATCGAGTGGGTGGCTGCCTACATGGAAGGGGTCGACCGCTTCCCGGTCCTCTCGCAGGTGGCACCCGGCGAGACCAGGGCGAAGCTCCCCGCCAGCCCACCCGAGCACGGGGAGCAGTTCGAGGAGATCGTCAGCGATCTCGACCGGATCATCCTCCCCGGGATCACCCATTGGCAGTCGCCTCGGTTCTTCGGGTTCTTCCCCGCCAACGCATCCGGACCGGCCATCCTCGGTGATCTGGTTTCGTCGGGGCTCGGGGTTCAAGGGATGCTCTGGGCGACCTCTCCGGCATGCACCGAGCTCGAGACCCACGTTCTGGACTGGATGGTGGAGATGCTCGGCTTGCCCGCTGGCTTCCGCTCGGACACGGCCGGTGGAGGCGTGATCCAGGACTCGGCGTCGAGCGCAAGCCTGGTGGCGGCGCTGGCGGCACGGGAGAGGGCGAGCGGGTTCGAGACCAACCGGATCGGGACCGGAGGTGGCCTGACTGCATACGCCTCGACCCAGGCGCATTCCTCGATCGAGAAGGCGGTGCGTATCGCCGGGTACGGCATGGAGCGGCTGAGAACCATCGAGGTGGATGAGAACCTGGCGATGCGACCCGATCGCCTCGAGGAGTCGATCGAGGCCGACCGCGCCGCCGGTCTCATCCCGGCGTTCGTCACCGCCACGGTGGGGACGACCTCTACGACCGCGGTGGACCCGGTGCCCGCCATCGCCGAGGTGTGCCGCCGACATGGTGTCTGGCTCCATGTCGATGCCGCCTATGCCGGGATCGCGGCGCTGCTCCCCGAGATGCGCTGGATCAACGCCGGGTTGGAACTGGCCGATTCCTACTGCACCGACCCACACAAGTGGATGCTGACCAACTTCGACTGCACCGCCTTCTACGTCGCCGACCGGGCCCACCTCGTCGAGACGCTCTCGGTGCTACCCGAGTACCTGCGGAACGCAGCGTCCGAGTCGGGGTCGGTGATCGACTACCGCGACTGGCAGATCCCGCTAGGCCGGCGGTTCCGGGCGCTCAAGCTGTGGTTCGTGATCCGCAGCTACGGGTTGGCAGGACTCCGCGACCACGTGCGGAATCACATCGAACTGGCCAACTACTTCGCCTCTCTGGTCGAGTCCTCCCCCGACTTCGATGTGGTCACCGACCACTCCTTTGGGCTCGTCTGCTTCCGCCATCGCGGAGGGGACGACGTCAACCAGCGGATCTTGGATACGGTGAACCGTTCTGGCGAGATCTACATGACCCACACCCGGGTGCATGACAGCCTGACCTTGAGGCTGGCCATCGGGAGCCCCAGAACCGGACGCGACGACATCGAGAAGGCCTGGCGTCTGATCACAGCCGCTGCCGGCGACTGAAGCAGGATCAGGACCCGGGAGCCGGCTCCAGCCCGAGCAGACGCCGCATCATCATGGCGGTGGCTCCCCAGAGGATCTCGCCATCCAGTTCTGAGAACCAGACGACCCGCCCCGCCCAAATCTCCGAGCGCCATGCGGCCGGGTCGGTGAACCGCTCCAGCGTCGGCTCCAACACCATGGCCACCTCGCGGGCCGACGGCTTCAGTTCGGGAACCGGGTCGATCCGGCCAACCACGGGGACCACGAGCAGACTGAACTCCACGGTGTGGATCGGCTCGAGGAACCCGAGGACGGTGACGTTCTCGGGGGGGATGCCCACCTCTTCTTCGGCCTCGCGCAGGGCGGTGTCGACCGCATTCCGATCACCCGGGTGGGGACGCCCACCGGGGAAGGCGAGGTGGCCGGCATGGGTGGGCATGGTGTCCGGGCGCTTGGTGAGCACGACGCGGACAGCTCCCTCATCGTCCTCGTACAACGGGACCAAAACCGCCGCCCGCGACTGACCGTCGGTCGGCGGCTCCATCTCAGCCAGCGCGGCGAGCTTGGCCCAGGTCGGTGACATGGACCCATCGTACGGGCGCATAAGCTGGCCTCGGCATGGATCTCCTTCCCGAGACGATCACCACCGCCAACCTCTCGCTCCATCCCTTCCGACGGCGCGACGTCGATCCGTTGTTGGCTGCGGTGCGCGAGTCGCTCCCCGAATTGAGCCGGTGGCTGCCATGGGCGCACCAGGGGTACACCCGCGACGATGCCACCCGGTTCGTGCGCGACTCGGTCCAGGCATGGCGGGAAAACCGCGCCTACGACTTCGCCGTGACCGAGCGTGACGGGGTCACCCATCTGGGCAATGTCTCGATCTGGCACGTCTCGCGGGGCTTTCATGTCGGTGAGATCGGGTACTGGGTGCGCACCGACAGGACCGGGAAGGGCATCGCCACCGAGGTGACCGCCCGGATGCTCCAGGTCGGGTTCGATCGGCTCGGGATGCACCGCATCGTGCTCCGTATCGCCGTCGGCAATCGAGGTAGCGAGCGCGTGGCGGAGAAACTCGATTTCGTCAAGGAAGGGGTGCTGCGCGAGGAACTGAAGGTGCGCGGTCAATGGCTCGACCACACCGTGTGGAGCATGCTGGAGCATGAATACCGGCGTCGTGCCGCCGAGTACGCCGTCTTCGCCGGCAGCTGAACGAGGGGTGCCGGTCGTTCTGTGGGTCCGAAGGCGCCCTTGGCGCGGTTCGAACCTGGGTTCCAAGGGTGCCTCAGGTCTCGTCGAGCACCCTCAGCGTCAGCCGCTCCGTCCTGTCCATCCAGCGCGAGCTGCGCACACCTCGCCACACGGGCCCGAGCTTTCCGGCGCGGTAGGCGTCTGGTATCGCCGGGTGGACATACGAGGCTGCGACACACCTCGCGTGTGTTCCCCAGCCGCTCGGCGGCGAGGTCGATGGCGGCCAGGACCGCCTTGTCGGCCTCGTCTTCGTCCAATGAGACGTCGGCGATGGCGAGCGCACCGGCCACGACTGCGGTTGCACCCCAGGTCCTGAAGTCCTTGGCGGTGACGTCGCTACCGGTGAGCTCGCCGAGGTAACGGTTCACCTGGTCGGAGTCGACGCTCACCGGAAGATCATCCCCACCGAGGTAGGAGAACAGTTGTTGGCCGCCAAGGTCCTGACAGGCGAGTACGGCGGCAACCAGCTCGGGGTCGGGTACTGAAACGCGCACCTCTGCACCACCCTTGGCCCGGAAGTCGAAGACCAGGTCGCCGCCGTCGCGGCCCACGTGATCGGGGCGAAGAGTGGTGAGGCCGAACGTCTCGTTGTCCCTGGCGTACTCGCGGTTGCCGACACGGATCAGTGTTTCGTCGAGCAGCCGCACCACCAGAGCCATCACCCCGGTCTGGGTATCCACCCCTCCGGTGAGATCGAGCTCGACCCGTTTCCGCAACCGGGGCAGGCGCTCGCCAAACGTGCGGAGCGAGTCGAACTTGTCGGCATCCCTCACCTCGCGCCATAGCGGGTGGTACAGGTACTGCTTGCGTTCCTTGTCGTCCCGCCCGGTGGCGAGGAGATGGCCCCTGCGGTCGGTCGAGATCCAGACCTCTCTCCATGCCGGGGGATCACCAGCGAGCTGATCCATCGAAGCGTTGACTCGTCGGTGATCCGTTCGCCGTCAGGACGGTGGTAGGAGAAGCCCTTGCCGCGCCTCACCCTTCTTATCCCGGGCCGGGCATCGGTCGTGTACCTGAGACCGGCCTCCTCCGCAGCTTCCTGGGCGGCATCGCTGATGGCGAGCGAATCCGCCGGCTCCGGCTTGGCTCGGCGCCTCTCGAGCGCCTCCCCCCGGTCCGGCGAGCCATCACCTCTCTTCACCACCATCCGTCGACGACCACCCATGGATCACTGCTTTCCTGGCTCGGTTCTTGCGGGCCGAATCGATCAGAACATGATCGGTGAGCCGGTGCATACCGCGGTCAGGCGGTGCCGAAACGCGGCGGGCCACCCGGTTCGGCGAGAAGGCCCTCCGAATCACAGCTTGTGCTTGGTCTCTCCCGAGTTCCCCGAGCTTGGAGAAAGGAACGAGATGGTCCCGTCAGGCTCGAGGACGGCCAACTCCACCGAGGAAAGGTCATCGAGACCCTGTTTCCGAGCCGCCTGATCGACCTCGTGGGGTTGGAGCCGCTCGAGTTTCAGCGCCTCTGGCAGAAGCTCACCGTCGCGCAGGATGACGACGGGAAGGCCCTCGAGCAGGCGCCGGGCGGGATCGAATTTGAAGCTCATATAGGAGAAGGCGACGGTGAGCAGCGCCAGCGTGCTGGCGGCGAGAACCGCTCCGACCAGGGAGAAGTCCTCCTGCGTGATTCCCTGCTGCACGATGTCGCCGATGACAACGAAAAGGATCAATTCGAAAGGCGACAGCTCGGAGAGCTCCTTCTTCCCCACCAGCTTGAGCAGCAGGAATATGAAGAGGAAGGCGATTGCGGAGCGGAGCACGACCCCCATCAGGGCAGCACCGTCGTCGAGAACTCCACCTCGACCACCCGCTCATCCTGCTCGAGCACGGCGACGTCCCCGTTGATGACGCCTTCTGCTCCCGGCTCATGCCTGCCGTCGAAATCGACGGTCAGGATGTCCCCCCGTGGCGGGTCGAATTCCCAGATGACATGCCCGTCATCGGCGATCTGCGCAGATGCGTCCGGGTAGATGGCGTTGAAGTCGAGGGCTTCGATGTACTCGCGCCCCAGGATCAGGCTCACCGGCTGGTCGAACCCACCCTCCCGGCTGACGAAATGCTCAACCGTATGGCCAAGCCCGGACGGGACACCGACGGGTGGCTCACCTCCAACCGGTAGCCGGATGCTTCGGCCAAAGCGGCCGCGGGCCGGGGACCTGCCCACCCAGCAACGCCGCGACCACGATGATCAGGAGCAGACCCAAGCCGATGCGTCGGATCGCTCGGCTGCGACGCACGTTGTCGAGCGGGTTTGCTTCGGGGAGCGTCGATACACCCTGCTCCGGGTCGATCCAGATGTGGACGGTTGGCCATTCGCCACGCGATTCCACTCCGGCGCTCGGCGGGTCGGAGCGTACAACGGGACGTCCTGAACCAGATGATTGAGTGTCGACCATCGAGTTGGCGTGGAGCGACGGCGGCAGTCGCTTCTCGCACCCGCAGATCCGCGTGACCCGCGACCGCAGGGTCCCCTCCCCTGGAACCCGTTCAATTCGTCGTGGTGACCATTCACCCCTCAGCCGTGCTGAGGGCGCAGGTCCATGATCAAGAGAAGGCATTCGACGGCCTGGTCGCCGATTTGGGCCGTTTGAACCTACTGGTTCGGTGGTGCCGAGCTGATCTCGCCCAAAACCGAATCGGGATCTTGCTCCTCCGCCAGGTCGCCAAGGGAGACGATGCCTACGACCTCCCCGCCGTCGACTACCGGGATGCGACGCACTGAGGCATCAGCCATCCGCGAGGCGACTCCCCCACCGATTCTTCCGGGGTCGCCGTGACCACATTGTCGGTGACGATCTCGCCAATAGTGGTCTGCGCCGGGTTGGCGCCGTCGGCAACCGCCCTGATCACGACATCGCGATCGGTGAGGATGCCCGCCAACTGACCGTTAGAGGTCACCACCACATCGCCCAGGTCGTTGTCCCGCATCGCCTGCGCCGCCTGCTCGACCGTGTCGGAGTCGCTGCAAGTGACCACGTTGCGAGTCATCACATCCGCAATCCGCTGACCCAATTGTCCTCCTTCTCGCGTCTGTGCGGTCTTCCCCAACCGCGACGAAATTCAAACCCGCGATCAGGACCGGGGTGGCGGTGAGGAGCGCGGCCGGGCTCGAACTCGGCGGCCAGCAACGTCACGTCGTCCTCGGTGTGCTCGCCGACCATCTGGGCGATTAACTCGTCGCGAGGCCGGCCATGGACTCGCCAGCCAACGAGCCGGCGACGTCGAGCAGCCGCTCCAGGCTGACATCGATGCTCTCCTCCCGTCTCCACCAAGCCGTCCGAGTAGAGCAACATGATGTCGCCGGGGTGACACTGCACACGTCGCCTCGGTGAGTTCGACGTCGATGATCCCCAGCGGGACCGACCGGGCCTCTTCCAGATAGCGGGGCCTTGTGAGGAGATGAGAAGCGGGGGCAGCTGGCCGGCGCAGGTATAGCGCACCACCCCGACTCGGTCTGTCGTAAAGGGCCACCGCAGCTGTCGTACCGGTGGCTCCGGGGACGCCGCCAGCGAGCCGGCTCAGTCTGCTGAGCGCCTCGACCGGAGACAGCCCTTCGCGTAGCTGGGCGTCTAGGACCGAGCGGAGTTGGCCCATGATGGCCGCGGCTGCGATCCCTTTGCCGACGACATCGCCCACGGTCAACGCCATCCGGTCCGGGTGCGACTCGTATGGCGTCGTACCAGTCGCCACCCGCCGCGGTCCGCTCCTGCGCCGGTATGTACCGGGCGTGGAGTGAGCCAGGGCACCCGGGGGAGGATCCGGGGCAACAGGCTTTGCTGGAGCGTCTGGGCGGCATCGTGCTGTTCTTCGTACCGCCGCGCCCGCTCCATCGAACGGGCCGTCACCGCAGCCAGCGCCGCCAGAACGAGCGGTCCTCCGCCGAGAAGGTCGCTCTGGCTGAACCCGGCGCCAAGCGCACCCACCGTGCCGGGTCCGAGTTGATGGGCACGACGGCGATCGAGGAGAACACCGCCGGGACAGGATGCAGGCCCTCCGGAAACCGCCGGGTCAACAGGTCGGCATTGGGGTACCAAAGCGGCCTGCCGGTGCGCACCACATATGCGAACGGATGCCTCGCTGATAGTTGACGACCCTGGCGGGGAGTGTCCCGCTCCCACACCCCACCACTTCTCATGGAGCAATTCGACCCCGTCGGTTGACTGGCACCGCCACCCATCCCGCAACGGCGCCGAGTGCAGCAAGCCCGGAGTCGATGGCGTTCCGAGGACCTCCTCCACGGTCAACGCCTGGGCGGCGCCGGCGGTCGCCTGCTGTAGGACTTCGAGCCGTCCACCCGTCATCTCGGCCTGACGTCTTGCCTCTCCTGCTGCGGCAAAGAGAATGGCGTTGTCGGTCATGAGACCGAGCCTGTCGGCGAGTTCCTGGAAGCGAGGAAGATCGCCGTGCTCGAACCGCCTCCGCGAGTCGGCCATGACCAGCAAGAGGCAGCCCACGACCCTGCCACGCGCCCGCATCGGTACGACGAGCTGTGAGCGTGGTTTGATTTCGGTGACGAGATGGGCCAGTTCGCCGTCGCTCACGAAGAGGCCGCCTCGAGGATTGCGTCGAGGTCGACGCGGGCTCGACATGAGCAATGCCGGTGTGCATCACGTGGTACACCGTTCCGGGGAGTTCGGCGTCACCGGCCAAACGGCGGCCAACTTCTCGGCTAGAGCCTGGAGGATTCGGGTCCTCGTGCCGCACCGCCACGACCCGGGGCGGATCGGCCAAGCCGATGGCGCAGTAATCGGCCACCCCAGGCACCATGAGGCCAGCCACCCCCAACAGCCCCTCCTCCACTTCGAGGGTACGATCCAGGACGCCCGACACCTCGGAGGCGAGCCGAGCCTGGTCGTCGGCCTCCCGGCGCCTGGTGACGTCGGCGAAGACGACGACCGCGCCGGCAACATCTCCATTCTCTGTGTGGTAGGGGGCCGAGCTGGCGCGGATGATGCGACGGTTGCCATCGGCGCGAAGCAGCTCGATCTCTTCGCCTTGGACCACCTGGTCGCCGCGGAGCGACCGCAGCAGTGCAGACTCCTCAACCGACTATCCGCTGACCATCGGCGCTGTGCCCTGTCATGAAGCGGGCGTCGGTATCGATCCGTGCCCTCGACGGCCGTGCCCAGGATCTCGGTCGCCTCACTGTTGGCCAGGATGAGCCGCCCGCCCTGTCAACGAGGATCAACCCATTTGGCATGGCATCGAGGGCAGATTCGAAACGTCGGCGCTCATCCTCGCTGGCGCTCAGGGCACCGGCAGCGCCCCGGCGGGCCCTGGCCAGCCCCCATCCCAGCATCACGACCACCGCCCCGATCACAAGGTATGCCCCAATCAGCAGCCAACTGGCCGCAGTCAGGTCGAGATAACCGCCACCCGGTTCGATGACAACGGGCTGGCTACGCCGGTGATGAGGAGGCTCACCAACCCGGGCCAGGGCCGAAGAGCCAGACCGAGACGACAACAGCGAGGAGCATCGAGATGAAGAGCGTGTTTCCCGTCGCCTCGACAACCAGACGGCCAGGACGATCCCAACCACCGCGATAAGCGAGGCGAAGAGATACGCCAGCGGCCGGCTGAGCCGGCTCGCACCAGCGGAGCGTTTCTCGGTATCGCCCCACCCCCGCCGCCCTCACCACCGCAAACACCCGAGCAAGGTGCGCTCCGTTCCTGAGATCCGATCATAGGGCTTGCGCGGCGACGTCGTCCGCTGTGACATCGCCCGATGCGTTCTACGCTGATGCCCATGTGTCGCAATATCACGACTCTGCGAGGTCTGGAGCCGGAGGCCACCGCCGAGGAGATCGAGGCCGCCGCCCGGCAGTATGTCCGCAAGGTGAGCGGTGTTCAAAAGACCTCGCCGCACACCGAGGAGGCGTTCGAACACGCCGTCGCCGGGATCGCACGCCTGACCGAGGATTTGCTCCAGCAACTTCCCCCTCGGCGACAGCCACCGCCAGTGGTCCCGCCGGGTCGCCGGATCTCAGCACGCCAGGCAGACCGCCGCAGCCCACTGACCGGCGTCGCTCCAGGAGAGCCTCGGGACTGCCCGTCGGCAATGGACACACCCTCTCCAGGGGCTCGACCGCCGGCCCATGGAGGACGCTGCCGTCGGGGGCGAAGCGCGAGCCATGACATGGACAGTCCCAACTCTCTTCCGCTGTGTTCCAACGGACGATGCAACCGAGATGGGTACACGATGCATCGAGCAAGTGGAGATCCCCTCTCGGTCGCGGTGAGCGGCCACCCTCCGTCCATCGACCATGCCCACCGCCGCACGAACCGGGTGGATCGCATCGAGTTCGAGAGGATGTGATCCGCCGATCCGGTCGCCGACGAATCTGCCGCCACCTCGGCGTTGAAACGGAGCATCGCGGGGAACGGACCGAGGACGGCGCGCGACAGCCCGGTGAGCTCGGGCCACGGATGGGGACCGACCCGTCACCAGATCGCAGAGGATGCGGGCGGCGACCGTGCCGTTGGTCATCCCCCACTTGGCGAACCCGGTCGCTGTGTACACGGGCACCCCGACGGATGGGATTCTCCCACCGAGGGGAGCCGGGTTGCCGGAATGTAGTCCTGGGCCGACCACCGATGGGTCACCGAAGCGACCGGGAACACGCCGCGAGCCCACTCCTCCAAGGAGTTCAGGCGGCGCACGCTGTCCGGGTGGCGGCCGGTCACGTGCCCGCCGCCGCCGACGATTATCGAATCGGCGGCAAGCGGCCGCACGGAGCGGCCGCCCGTGCCGATGCCCAGGTACATGCCCAGCGGGAGGGTCACCCTCGATGGTTGCCGCCACTGCATACGAGGTGTTCGGCTGTGTGGCCGCGAAGTGGCCGCCCCGGTTGAGAAGGGGAGATGGGTGGCGAGGACGACGGATCCGGCGCGGAGGTCCCCAGGCTCGTCTCGACCCGGCCATCGCTATGGACGTCGAGCACCGGGCACCCCGATGGTCACCGTCACGCCCTTAGCGCCGAGCAGACCAGCCAGACCGAGGCCGTAACGGCGCGGGTGGAACATCCCCTGATCAGACAGCTTGACCGCGGCCGACACTGGAAAGGGAGGCCGATGTCTCCAGACTCGTGGCTGACACCGAGTCCCGCCTCTTTGGCTGCAGCCACCTCTCGCTCGATCACCTCGACCTGGGTCGGGATCGGTGGTGTAGGTATAGGCGGGCGCTGCGGCCCAATCGCACTCCACCTCGGCGGCGAGGCGTGCCATCTCGCCACGGCCCATTGGTTGGCGGCGGCGTACGCCTTGGCGACGTCGGCACCGTGATCGCGAGCAGCCCGTGATAGGCGGCGCCATGGAGCGGCGGTGACCTTGGCCGTCGTGTGCCCGGTGGTCCCCCCTGCCACCCGATCCCTCTCCAGCAAGGCGACCGATAGCCCCTGGTCGGCAAGACGAAGAGCCGTCGTCAGCCCGACTATTCCGGCGCCGACGACGGCCACATCGACCGGGTCTTCTGGAAGCGATGACGACGGAGGATCCTCCCCCGATGTGGAGTCCATCCAGTACGACCGGTGCCAGCGTTCCGTGCTCAATGCCACTGAAGAGCCATCGTTCCCAATCACCGCCAACGAGAAACCAACCGGATCAAGAAGTCAAGGCCGGCGCGGTTGGTTTGCGGTCTCGATCCTGAACCAGCGGTGATCGAACCCTTGAAGGTCAATCTCGAGCCCATTCCTCCGCTGTCGCACCTCGCCGAGCCCGGGTGACAACAGGTCGTCCAACCGATAGTCAGCCGGTAGCCGGCCGAGGTCGACCCGCGTGGTCGTCGGACTCGAGCTGAAGTTGTGTACGACGAGGACCGATCGCCCCTCCCAATCGCAACGGTGGGCCAGCACAGCGTTTTCGTCGGTATCGCACACGGTGAGAGCCCCCCACCCCAACTCGGGGGTCTCGCGACGACGCCGGATCATCCGCTCCATCCAGATGAGCATCGAATCTGGGTCCCGCTCCTGGTCGGCCACGTTCACCCCCATCGGCCCGAATCTCCCTGATGGGGGCTGGCGCCTCAGCCGACTCGGGGTCGCCGAAGAGAACCCGCCGTTCCGGTCGCTCGACCACTGCATCGGTGTCCGGACGCTGAGCCTCCCCGGCACGGACAAGTTCTCACCCATTCCGATCTCCTCTCCGTAGAAGAGCACCGGCGTACCCGGGAGGGAGAGCAGGAGGCTGTAGGTCATCCGCATCCGCTCGGGGTTACCGTCGAGCATCGGGGGAAGACGCCGCCGCAACCCGCGACCGAACAGCTGCATGTCCTCATCCGGACCGAAGACGTCGGCGACCTCGCCCTGCTGGTTTTCGGTCAGCTGGTCGAGGGTGAGCTCGTCATGGTTGCGGACGAAGTTGGCCCATTGACACTCGGGTGGGATTTTGGGCAACTGTTTGAGCTGCCGTGCTAGCGGCCGGGCATCCTCGCGGGCCAGGGCGAGATACATCCGCTGCATGACGGGGAAGTTGAACAGCATGTGGAGCTGGTCGCCGGGATGCCCCCCGAAGAACTTGGTCAGCGGTCTCGGCGGCAGGTTGACCTCGCCGAGCAACACGGCCCCGCCGTTGCGCCGCGAGATGAAGGACCGGAGGTCCTTGAGGAGCTCGTGCGGGTCGAGGCCTACATCCTGTGCTCCTTCCTCGAGCAGGAAGGGGACGGCGTCGATGCGGAAGCCGTCCACACCGAGCTCCATCCAGAAGCCGGCGATCTTCTCGATCTCGGCGCGCACCACCGGGTTGGCGTAGTTGAGGTCGGGCTGATGTGCGTAGAAGTGGTGTAGGTACCACTGCCCGGCCCGTTCATCCCAGCTCCAGATGCTGTCCTCGGCATCGGGGAACACGATGTTGGGAGAAGGGCCCGGCGGCCGCTCGTCGCGCCACACGTAGTAATCGCGAAAAGGCGAAGACCGGCTGGCGCGGGCTTGCCTGAACCAGGGATGGCGATCGGAAGTGTGATTCACCACCAGGTCGATGATGACCCGGAGTCCCCTGTCCTTGGCGGTGCGGATGAGGACGACGAAGTCCCCCAGCGTCCCCAACGACGTGTCGACCCCATAGAAGTCGGCGATGTCGTACCCATCGTCGCGGCCCGGCGATGGGTAGAAGGGCATCAACCAGAGGCAGGTGACCCCGAGATCGGCGAGGTATTCGATTCGCTCGATCAGACCGGTCAAGTCGCCCCACCCGTCGCCGTTGCTGTCGTAGAAGGTCTCGACGTCCAGGCAATAGATGACAGCGTTCTTCCACCACAGGTCGCTCATCTGGGCGAGGCTCATCGCCCCACCTCGTCGAGCACCTGTGCACCGAAGGTCTCGACGAACCGCTCCTGGTCAGGTCCGACCTGGTGGAGATAGAGACCGTCGAACCCGAGGTTGCACAACTCGGTGAGCCAGGCGGTATGGCGGCCGAGGTCGCAGGAGACGAGGACGCTCCTGGTCACGTCCTCGGGACGAACGAACCGGGCGGCTTCGTCGAACTGTGCGGGTGTCTCCAGCTCCCATGCCAGCTCGCTGCCGAAGGTGTTGGTGGCCCATTGTTCGTGGGCGACGTGCAGGGCGTCCGCCTCAGATTCAGCCCAAGAGAGATGCACCTGGAGGTAGGCCGGCTTCCCCTCTCCGCCACCCCCACGGAACGCGTCGAGAACCCGCTTGAGGTCGTCGGTCGGTTGGAGCACCGTGATCAGACCGTCCGCCCAACCTCCCACCTGTTCGGCGGTGGCGGCGCTGACGGCTGCACCGACCAGGTCGGGCAGCTTGGCCGGCAGACTCCAAACCCGTGCCCGGTCGACCTCGACCAAACCGATGTGGTCCACCTCTTCTCCACGCAGCAGACGGCGAATCACCGAGACACACTCCAGCAGCCGTTCATCGCGCAGCGGCTTGGTCATCCAGGGGTCGCCCGTGACGTGCTCGTTGATCGCCTCGCCCGAACCGAGCGCCGCCCAGAACCGACCGGGGAACATCTCGGCGAGCGTGGCGATGGCCTGAGCCACTATCACCGGGTGGTACCGCTGGCCGGGGGCATTGACGACCCCGAAGGGCAGGGAGGTGGCCTGAAGGGCCGCGCCCAGCCATGACCAGGCGAAGCCAGACTGGCCTTGGCGCGCGCTCCAGGGCGCCAGGTGATCCGAGCACATCGCCGCTTCGAACCCTGCCGCCTCGGCGGCGACCACGGCACGAAGCAGGACGCTCGGCGGAAGCTGCTCGTGCGAGGCGTGGAACCCGATGAATGCGGTCAATTGCCTGCCTCGATCAAGGTTCGGTGCCCAGCGGATCCAAGCCCAGATCCGCCGGATCCATCCCGCGCTTCGACATCTCGGCCACGATCTGGTCGAGCGAAGCGCCCCCGCCATCGCCTCCGGGCCAGAGGAGTGGGGATTCTCCGAATCGGCTCGTACCAGCCGGTATTGATCGATTAGCTCTTGGTCGGACCATTGCCCGACCGATCGATCTCCGCCGTCGTCGTCTGAGGCGTCCACGGCCTTCCTCTCGGTCGCTGCACTGAATGCAAATAGACCGGCTGCATTCTGACCGTCCCGCAGGATTCGACAATCCGACGAAGGGGTAGGGACGGCCAACGCAAGGAAAGGAACGGACTTGCCCATCGAATTCGGGCTCACCCTGTCGAGCGAGGAGCATCCCCCGAGCCGTCTCGTCGAGATGGCCACCATGGCCGAAGAGGCCGGGATTCGACTTCGTTTCGATATCCGACCACTACCACCCGTGGATCGATGCCCAAGGGCACTCCCCGTTCGTCTGGAGCGTGCTCGGCGCCATCTCACAGGTCACCGACTCGATCGACGTGGGAGTCGGCGTCACCTGCCCGACCGATGCGGATCCACCCCGCCATCCTCGCCCAGGCGACAGCCACCACCGCCAACCTCCTCCCGGACCGCTTCATCTGGGGGGTCGGAACGGGTGAGGCACTCAACGAGCACATCCTGGCCGACCGGTGGCCGCCCGATCGAGATTCGACTCGAGATGCTCGAGGAAGCCGTCGACCTGATCAGGAAGCTTTGGGAAGGCGAGAGCGTCAACCACTGGGGCGACTACTACACGGTGGAGGACGCCCGGATCTACGACCCGCCTCCCGGCCGCATCCCCGTGATCGTGTCCGCATTCGGTCCCAAGGCGGCGTCGGTCGCCGCTCGCATTGGGGATGGGCTGTGGACCACCGGGACCGACGACGAGACCGTCGAGCAGTTCCGGTCCGAAGGGGGATCAGGCCCGGTCTTCTCCCAGTTGAGCCTGTGTCACGCCTCGTCGAAGGAGAAGGCGGTGGAGACGGCCTTCAGCACCTGGCCGAACACGGGGGTTCCCGGCCAGTTGAGCCAGGATCTCCCCACGCCGACCCACTTCGAGCAGGCCTCGCAGAACGTGACGCCGGAGATGATCGCCGAGTCGATCCCATGCGGGCCCGACGTCGACGCCGCTCCTGGAATCGGTGGACCAAGCGCTCGACGCCGGAGCAGACCACATCTACTTCCACCAGATCGGTCCCGACCAGGAGGGCTTCATCGAGTTCTGGAAGAAGGAACTCGAACCGGAGCTGGCATCGCGCCGGGATTCCGCCTGATCCGCCCGGGCAACCGACTGAGCTCAGCCCAAGGCAGCTCCAGCAGCTGCCTCTCTCATGCGATCTACGGCGGCGGCATCGGCCTCTGCCCGGTTGGCGCGCCGCCGCATGTCGTCGATGTCCCAGTCGGGGTAGGAATCCTTGGCGAGCTGGGTCATGGTCAGCCACAACCTGCTGCGGCCCTCGATCGCCAGAACCATCGCCTCGAGTTCCAGCACCGGGGTCAAAGGTGACCGACCGATCAATCGGCCATTGAGCTTGAGCCGGCCGAGACGCTCCGCCAACACCACTGCGGCTTCCTTGGCCCGGTGGCGGGTACCTCCAACCCGGCTCAACAACCGCAGCAGTGCCCGTTGGTCCTCCTGGATGTGACCAAGGACCACGCTGACTGTCGATCCAATCTCACCGTCGCGCCGTGCCAGCCGCTTGGCCAGGGCGACGCCTCCGACCGACCCTGCGTGGTGGTCGGCGAGGTAGATGCGAAGAAACTCGTGCCTTCCGGGTCATGGACGAGTCGGGGACCTGCCCAACCGTGGAAGTGGTTTTTTCTGGGTGTGTCACGGTGGGCTCCGTTGTCTAGCTGGTGGACTGACACCGTTCCCAATCCGCCGGACAGGCAAACGGAGAGCACGGCGGCCCACTCGGCCGCGCCGGCCGCCGGGCCTTCCGCCCCATCTAACGTGGGGAGCCAGATGGCGGCGCCGCTCCAAGGGTTGATGCAGCGGCATCCGCTCGACGTCGGGATGGTGCTTCGACGCGCCGCCACCGCTCACGGCCTGAAGCAGGTGATCTCCGCCGAGAGCGACGGGCTGCACCGCCAGAGCTGGGCGGAGACCGCTGCCAGGGTCGGGCGGCTCGGGAACGCCCTCGCCGCCCTGGGCATCAGACCCGGAGACCGGGTCGGCTCTCTCGCCTGGAACACCCACCGGCATCTCGAGCTCTACTACGCCGTGCCCATGTCGGGCGCGGTGCTGACCACCCTCAACATCCGTCTCCATCCTTCAGATGTGGCATGGGTGGCCCGGCATGCCGAGATCAGCGTGATATTCGTCGACGCCGGGCTGACCAAGACGCTGGCCGCGATCAGACGCGATCTCCCTTTGCTCGAGCAGGTCGTGGTCATGGGAGGACCGACCGACGAGGTCGACCCCGACCTCGGGGAACACCTCAGTTATGAGGAGCTCTTGTCCACCGAGAGCCCGGACATCGAGTGGCCGATCCTCGACGAGAACACCGCGGCAGTGCTCTGTTACACGAGCGGCACCACCGGGCGGCCGAAGGGTGTCCTCTACTCGCACCGCTCCGAGGTTCTCCACGCACTTGGAGCTCTGGGGGCGGACTCGCATGCCATCGCCGAACGGGACGTGGTGTTGTCGCTCGCCCCGCTCTTCCACGCCAACAGCTGGGGCCTGGCGTACTCGACCGCCCTGGCCGGCTCGACGCTGGTCCTTCCCGGACGCGACCTGTCGCCGGCTGCGGTGGTGGGTCTGATCGAACGGCTCGACGTCACCGTGGCCGCGGCGATCCCCACCGTCTGGATCACCGTGGACCGCTGGCTCACCGAGCACCCGGAGCACGGTCTCGGTCGGCTGGAACGGATCATCTGCGGTGGTGCTGCGGTCACCGAGGACCTCATCGCCCGCTTCGAGGGGCGCGGGGTCCGGATCTCGCAGGCGTGGGGGATGACCGAGATGTCCCCGGGGGGAACGATGTCGATGATCCGCTCCACATTCGAGGACTCCACCGATGAGGAGAGGCGGCGGCTGCTCGCCCTCCCCGGCGTGGCCGTCGCCGGTGTCGAACTGCGGGTGGTGGACGAGGATGGGAATCCGCTCCCTCACGACGGGGCGTCGGCGGGAGAGTTGGAAGCGCGTGGGCCCTGGGTGGCCGCCGCCTACTACCGGCCGGACGACCTATCCAACGAGGAGCGCTTCCACGATGGATGGCTGCGCACCGGTGACATCGCCACCATCGACGAGTGGGGCTATCTCCGGATAGTCGACAGGGCCAAGGACGTGGTCAAGTCGGGCGGGGAGTGGATAAGCAGCCTCGAGTTGGAGAATCACCTTGCCGATCATCCCGATGTGGTCGAGGCAGCCGTCATCGGGGTGAGTCACGCCACCTGGCAGGAGCGGCCGATTGCCCTCCTGGTGCTTCGCCCGGGGGCTCATCTCGACGAGGAGGAGATGCGCTCTTTCCTCGCTGCGAAGGTCGCCTCGTGGTGGATCCCCGACAGATTCATCGCCGTGGCCGAGATCCCTCACACGGCGGTGGGCAAGACCGACAAGCGGGCGCTCCGCTCTTCATACGCCACAGCGCTCGAGGAGGACCGAGGATGAACATCGCCTTCAGATTCGGCCGCCATCCCGGTCCGGCTGGCCTGGTCATCCCCGTTCACTCGCTGGCAAGGACCACTCGCCGACATGTCCGCCCTCGACCTCGGCGTCGACGTCACCAGCCGAGCCCTCGACGAGCGAGGCTTCGATCCGTCATCGATCGACCGTCTCGTGCTCGGGATCACCACACCGCAACTCGGTGGCTTCTACGGCGCTCCGACCATGGCCGCCAGGATCGGGGCGCCCGGTGTCAGCGGACCGATGATCGCCCAGGCCTGTGCCACCTCGGCGGCGTGCATCGAGGCGGCGGCGCTCCACGCCGAGGTCGTCGCCGGACACGATCGACCTGGTCCTGACCACCGACCGGACGAGCAACTCGCCGCTGGTGGTCTATCCGTCGAGCACGGCGACCGGTGGCGAGCCTGGTCGCGAGCACTGGTTCCTCGACAACATCCGTCGCGACCCCTGGGCGGGCAAATCGATGATGGAGACCGCCGAGCGTGTCGCCGATCAGGCCGGCATCACCCGCGAGGAGATCGACGAACTCACCCTGCTCCGCTACGACCAGTACCGCACCGCCCTCGCCGACGACCGCGTCGTTCCAGCGCCGATTCATGGTGCCGGTCGAGGTGCCTGGTCGGCGTGGGCGGCATCGAGGTCGGCGAGGACGTCGGCGTCCACGACACCACCGCCGAGGGCCTTGCCAAGCTCGACCCGGTGATCCCGGGTGGGGTGGTCACATACGGTTCGCAGACCCACCCCGCCGACGGGACCGCCGGGATGATCGTCACCGGGCACGAGCAGAGCCCGTGAGCTGGCCGAAGGCGCGGCGATCGCCCGGATCCTCGGCAGCGGGTTCGCCCGTGTCGGTCGGTCGGAGATGCCAAAGGCGCCGGTCCCGGCGGCGCAGGCCGCGCTCGCCGCAGCCGGTATGGAGATGGCGCAGGTGGACGCGGTCACCACCCACAACCCGTTTGCGGTCAACGACCTCTGGTTCTCCAGCCAGACCGGTTTCCCCGTGGAGCGGATGAACGTCCACGGGAGCAGCCTCGTCTACGGGCACCCCCACGCCCCCACCGGCGCCCGGCTCGTGGTCGAACTGATCCACACCCTGGTGGAGCGGGGCGGTGGGGTGGGGCTTTTCACCGGGTGCGCCGCCGGGGACACCGGTGCGGCGTTGGTGCTCCGGGTGGAGGACTGACGGTTCGTTCAGTTCAAGCGTCAGGTCAAGTCGGTCAGTTCAAGTCGGTTTGGGCCACCAAGCGCTCCAGCACGGTCGCGGTCGCCGAAGATCTGGCCGACATCGATCGGCACCCGCCGGTAGAGGATGAGCAGCAAGTCGGAGGCGGTCGCTCGCAGTGCCGCGTCACCCTTGCCGTGGGCCCGTTCCACTGCCGAGCGAACCGTCGTCCCGTTCGCTGAGCATCCACTCGCCATCGGCATCGGTGGGGTGCATGTGGACCGACCCGCCCAACGCTGGCGGCGCCCTCGATGCGCGACGGCGTGGAGAACTCGAGGAACTCGTCGACCGCATCGGCGGCAATGGCGGGGTCGATGGCGAACTCTCTCCCTGCTGCTGCCTCGGCATCCCAACGGTGCACCGCCGCCTCCTGGGCCTGGTGGCGGACGACGAAGGCAACATCCTTCTGAGCTGCCCAGGTCCAAACCGGTTCGCTCGGGTCGGCGCCACGCAGGGCATCAACCAAACCGGCGGCTCCGTTGCGGAAGGCACCGAGCAACTCCCCGAAGTCCTCCGGTTGATCCAGCTCCTCTGGTACCTGGGAAGGATCCTGAAGCCGCCTTTCGACGATTGTCCGCCAGAAATCCTGCACTTCGTGGAGATGGGCCACCAGATCGCGCACCGTCCACCCTGGGCAGCCGGCCACGCGCTTCTCCGCGGCCGGCTTCGGCGGCGGCCTCGGCGAACCCAGCCGAGTCGCGCTCGATCGAACCGAGGTAGTCGAGGTCCATCGCCCAGATCGTAAACGGATGACATCACGGCGATGGGGCCGCCGCGTAGACTCGATGGAGCCTCGGACGAGCGTGCTGAGGGAGGGTGTCCCATGTTCTGGTTGGGGCTTCTCCTCGTTGCCTGCGGCGTGTTCCTGCTCGTCTACGGGACGATGCTTTTCCGCTTCGCCATCGCCGTCGCCGGGTTCGTGGTCGGTTTCGCTCTCGGCTGGTGGCTCCTGGAATCGGCCAGCGACACCGCCCAGATCATCGTGGCATTCGCCCTTGGTGGGGTGCTCGCCATCGTTGGGTACTCGGTGGTCCGGCTCGGGGTCTATTTGGCCGGCGGGCTGCTCGGATCGTTGGTGGCCCTCATCGTCCTCTCGTTCCTCAACATCGGGTCGTCGGTGGTCAACGTGGTGGTGGTCCTCGCCGCAGCAGTTGCGGTGGGGTTCTTCGCCCGGAGTCTCGGCCTATGGCTCACCATCTTGGCGACGAGTGCCGCCGGCGCCTATGCCATCGTCTACGGGTTGAGCCGGATGTTCCCCGATGCCACTCAGATCCGAGGATCTCGAGTCGGCGAAGATACCGCTGACGGGTGCGGCCTTCACGATATTGATCCTGACGTTTGCCATCGGCTTCCTCTCGCAATGGACCCTCGCCCGAATACAGCGCCGGTTCGTGAACACCGGTCCCGGCCAGGTGTAGGCACGGCGGGACGGAAATGACGTTCGCCCCGACGGGGGAGTACCCGACGCCGAGGCGTCGTGGAACGGGCTCCCTCCCCGCGCGGCGGGACGGAGACGGACTACCGTCTGCCGTCTTCCGTCTGCCGTCCAAAGAAGAGGGGCCCCGATAGGGGCCCCTCTTTCGTTCTGACTCTGATCTAGATCAGAAGTCCATGTCGTGGCCGCCGTGGCCACCCGGCGGCATGGCCGGCTTGTCTTCCTTCTGCTCGGCGATCAGCGCCTCGGTGGTCAGCAGCAAGCTGGCGATCGATGCCGCGTTCTGCACGGTCGACCGAACCACCTTGGCGGGGTCGGGGATCCCGGCCGCGAGCATGTCCTCGAACTCGCCGGTCTGGGCGTTGAAGCCCAACTGCTTGTTGTCGGCGCCCCGCACGTGCTCGACGACGACCCCGCCCTCGAACCCGGCGTTGACCGCGATCTGGCGGATCGGCTCCTCGAGCGCCCGGCGGACGATGGACCGACCGGTGCGGTCGTCATCGGTGCCGCCGCGCAGCTTGTCGATCGCCTCCTGGGCACGAAGCAGAGCGACACCACCACCAGGGACGATGCCTTCCTCCACAGCAGCGCGGGTGGCCGACACGGCGTCCTCGATGCGGTGCTTCTTCTCCTTGAGCTCCACCTCGGTTGCGGCGCCCACCTTGATGACCACCACACCGCCGGCCAGCTTGGCGAGACGCTCCTGGAGCTTCTCGCGATCCCAGTCGGAGTCGGAGTTCTCGATCTCACGCTCGATCTGCTTGATCCGGCCCTGGACGTCGCTCTCGGAACCGGAGCCGTCGACGACAGTGGTGTCGTCCTTTGTCACGACCACGCGCCGGGCACGGCCCAGCATGTCGACGGTCACGTTCTCCAGCTTGAGACCGACCTCCTCGGAGATGACGGTCCCGCCGGTGAGGATGGCGATGTCCTGGAGCTGCGCCTTGCGCCGCTCGCCGAACCCGGGTGCCTTCACCCCGACCGAGGAGAAGGTGCCGCGGATCTTGTTGACCACCAAGGTGGCCAGGGCTTCGCCCTCGACGTCCTCGGCGACCACCACCACGCCCTTACCGGTCTGCATCACCTTCTCCAACACGGGAAGCAGGTCGTTGACCGAGCTGATCTTCTGGTTGGCGATCAAGATGTAGGGATCCTCGAGGACCGCTTCCTGCCGCTCGGGGTCGGTGACGAAGTAAGGGGAGATGTAGCCCTTGTCGAACTGCATTCCCTCGGTGAACTCGAGCTCGATCCCGAAGGTCTGGCCCTCCTCCACCGTGATCACGCCGTCCTTGCCCACCTTGTCCATGGCCTCGGCGATCTTCTTGCCGATGGTCATGTCGGCGGCGGAGATGGCCGCCACGTGGGCGATCTCCTCGGACGTCTCGAGGTCCTTGGAGAACGAGCCGATGAACTCGACGACCTTCTCCACGGCCTGTTCGATGCCCCGCTTCAGCCCCATCGGGTTGGCGCCGGCTGCGACGTTGCGCAGACCTTCTTTCACCATCGCCTGGGCGAGCACGGTCGCGGTGGTGGTGCCGTCGCCGGCTACGTCGTTGGTCTTGGTGGCGACTTCCTTGGCGAGCTGGGCGCCCATGTTCTCGTACGGGTCGTCGAGCTCGATTTCCTTGGCGATGGTGACACCGTCATTGGTGATGGTGGGAGCGCCCCACTTCTTCTCGAGCACCACGTTGCGGCCGCGGGGCCCGAGGGTCACCTTGACTACGTCGGCGAGCTTGTTGACTCCCGACTCGAGGCCACGCCGGGCCTCCTCGTTGAAGCGAAGATCCTTCGCTGCCATTTCTCAGGTTCCTCCCGGGTCAGTTGACGATGGCGAGGACGTCGCGCGACGACAGGATCAGGTACTCCTCGCCGTCGAGCTTGAGCTCGGTTCCGGCGAACTTGGAGTAGACGACCACGTCACCAACGCTCACATCCATGGGCAGCCGGTCGCCATCGTCGTTGAGGCCTCCAGGCCCAACGGCGAGCACCTCGCCCAGCTGCGGCTTCTCCTTGGCGGTGTCGGGGATCACCAGACCCGATGGAGTACGCGACTCGGCGTCCTCCTTGGGCATGACCACCACCCTGTCACCAAGAGGCTGGAGCTTCATCCTTCCCATCCTCCCTTCGGTTAGACAGTGCAACCCACACCTGTTCCCAGACGTGGGTTAGCACTCACGATCGCATGAGTGCTAGGCAACTTTAGCAATGTCTTGGTGGGAGTGCTAGTTGGGAAAGACGGAAGGCGGACGAGCCATTCGCGTTGCGTCCCCGCGGAGGGGGGAAGGGCCCCGCTGCGAGCGGCGTGGTAGGGGGGCTGCCGAGCTGCCCAGCACGTGCTTACCCACGCTGCCGGCGGACTGCCGCCGGACTGCACCCAGTCTCATCCCCGGATCGACCTGGGCGTCCCAGTCGGTGTATTGGCCCGCCAGGAGTTGACCGACACCGACGATGCCGATCATGGCGGCGTTGTCCGTGCACAGCAGCGGTGAGGGCAGGAGGAGTCTCACCCCGCGGGCGTCGGCCTCCTCGGCGAACCTCTGGCGGAGACGGCGGTTGGCCAGGACGCCGCCGCCTCCCGAGACCGTCCGTGCCCCGGTGTCGTCCACCGCGTTGAAGGTCTTCTTGACCAGCACGTCGACGATCGCCTCCTGTATCGAAGCCGCCATGTCGGGGAGCGACGGAAGTTCTCGCGCCGCCTCGGCCTTGCGGACGAAGGTAGACCACCGAGGTCTTGAGACCCGAGAAGGAGAGGTCGTAGCGATGGTTGGCGAGGCCCCGCGGGAAGGAAACGGCGGAAGGGTCGCCACCCTCGGAGGCGGCATCGATGGCGGGGCCTCCGGGGTAGCCAAGACCGAGAAAGCGCGCCACCTTGTCGAACGCCTCGCCGGCGGCGTCGTCGATCGTGGCGCCGACAACCTCGAAGCGTCCCCAGTCGGCGAGGTGGACGATCTGACTGTGGCCGCCCGATGCCAGCAGCGCCACTGCCGGCGGGGCGAACTCCTCGTGCTCGAGCAGCGGCGCCATGAGGTGACCCTCCATGTGGTCGACCCCGACAAACGGAAGCCGGCCCGACCAGGCCATCGCCTTGGCGAACGAGAAACCCACCAGCAACGAACCGACCAACCCAGGACCCTGGGTGGCGGCCATGCCGTCGAGATCGGCCGGGTGCACCCCGGCCTCGGCCAGGGCTCTATGTGTCAGCGAGCGAATCGCCTCGACATGGGCCCGCGCCGCCACCTCGGGGACCACCCCCCCGAAACGCTCGTGCAAGCTCGACCTGCGAGGAGAGCACATTGGAGAGGATGCGGCGGCCCTGGACCACGGCCACCGCGGTCTCGTCGCAGCTGGTCTCGAATGCGAGCACGGTGGGCTCCATACGGCCATCACCCGAGCTCCCGGCGGATGCCATCGAGCCTGGCGCGGTATTCCGGGCCGTCGATGTCGTGGGCCCACATGATGATGGCGTCCTCGTCCCGGTAGTAGTGCTTGCGGACACCCACCGGGCCCATACCGAATCGCCGGTAGAGGTCCTGGGCGCGCCGGTTGGAGCTGCGGACCTCGAGGGTGAGACTGTGGCCGCCGGCAGCCAGCCCGGCCTCGACCCCGGCCAGCACGAGCCGGGTGCCGATGCCACGGCCCGCCGAGTCAGAGGCCACCGCCACCGTCGTTATGTGGGTGTCCTCCCCGACCGACATGATCCCGATGTACCCCACCAGCCTGCCCGCCTCCTCGGCTACCAGATATGTCCGCGATGGCTGGCCCAACTCGTCGCGGAAGATGCCCTCCGTCCACGGGGTGGAGAAGGTCGCCTGCTCGATGGCCATGACATCGGGCGAGATCGAGTTCGGTCATCGGCCGGATGGTGGTCACGGTGATTGCGGCCACGGGCCCTCCTGTCGCAACACCGCCCAGTTGATCGCCACGTCGGGTTCACGCAGATACAGGGGTCGGACCTCGTCGAGGGGAAGGAATTCCTCGCGCTCCGCCGCAGGCTCGACCAGGCCGAGGAGCACACCAGCCGACGGATAACTGGGCCGGGCATTCTTGACCCGGTGGAGCCCGCGAAACACCTCGTTCGGGATCTGGGGGGTGTCGCCCACAACCAGCACATCGTCGGGGTCCGACTCGAGCAGCGCCCGAAGGCGGTCGGAGTCCATCAACTCGGGCGGCCCCTCCCGCACCACCCCGCCGGGGACCGGCCGGTAGGAGGCGACGGCGAACTGACGGCGGCGGACGTCCACCACGGCCACGATGTGCCGCCGTCCCGTTGCCGCTCCCAGAGCGAGGCCGTCGAGGCTGCTCACCGCCACCAGGGGCACCCCGAGGGCGGCGCCCAGACCCTGCGCGGTCGAGATTCCCACTCGGATCCCGGTGTAGAGACCGGGACCGACGTCCACGGCGACCACGTCGAGATCCTGGGGACCCCAGCCTGCCTGGTCGAAGCAGAAATCCATGGCGGCAACGATGAAGCCGGCGTGCCCGGTGCGGTCCACTCGCTCGGCGGAAGCCACAACCGCCCCGGAGTCCCCCAGCGCCACCGACGAAGCCGGCGTCGAGGTCTCGATGACGAGGATCTTCAAGAGGCCACCTCCCACAGCGGCCGAGCCGCCCACGAGCCCTGGGGATGAAGCCGGATGAGCCGATCGCCGTCCTCGTCCACCAGCAAGATCGATCTTGAGGTGGTCGCCGACGATCATCGGGGCGACCGCCTCGCCCCACTCGATCACGGTGACACCGTCGGCACCTGTCTCGAGCAGATCGAGGTCGTCGAACTCGCCGGTACTCCCCAGCCGGTAAACATCGGCATGGGTGAGCGGGAGGAAGCCATCGTCGTAGCGGCGGACGATGACGAATGTCGGACTGGTGACCGGCTCGGCGATCCCGAGAGCCTCGCCGATCCCGGCGATGAAGGTCGTCTTCCCCGCACCCAGTTCCCCGTTGAGGAGGACGATGTCGCCTGGTCGGAGCAGCCCGGCCAGCCTCCGCCCGGCAGCGCGGGTGTCGCCGCCGCTGTGCGAGGTGATCTCGACCGTCACCCGAACAGCCCCAACTGGACCGAGTCCACAGGCTCGGGCTCGACGCTCCGGCTCGGGCTCCGGTTCGAGGGCGGACATCTCTGCTCTCTGCAACAGCCCGGCAACCAGGCCGAGGTCGTGGCGCATCGCCTCCATGCACCCGGTCCCCTCCCCGCAGCGCCGCCGAGGGGTGGAAGGTCGGCACCAGCCATCGGTGCCACCAGGGATACGCCTGGCCGCGCAGCCGGCTGATGCCGGTATCCGTCTTGAGCAGGAGCTTTGTTGCGAAATTGCCGACGGTCACCACCACCAACGGGTCGACGAGCACCAACTGGCGGCGGAGATAACCCTTGCACGCCTCGGTCTCGGCTGGGAGGGGGTCCCGGTTTCCCGGAGGGCGGCACTTGAGGGTGTTGGCTATGTAGACGTCGCGATCGCAGTCGAGCCCGATCTCCTCGAGGAGGCTGTCGAGCAGCTTCCCGGCGGCGCCGACGAACGGAAGCCCCTGCTGGTCCTCGTGGTAGCCGGGGGCCTCTCCCACCACCATCACCGCCGCATCCGGGGAGCCTCGGGAGAACACCGCCTGGGTCCTCGTCTGGCAAAGGTCGCAGGCGATGCACACCGCCGCCTGTTCGGCGAGGAGACGCAACTCGGCCGCCGCCGCGGCGCGATCGGTGCTCATAGGGCAGAAAACGACACTGCCTCGCAGTGTATGGCGGCAAAGCCAAACTCAGGCTTCAGCTGACCGCGGAGCTTCGCAACGCCGCTTCTATGGCACGCCCCGTCGCCTCGAATGCGGCTTCGCCCAGTGCATCCGGATCGGCATCTACCTCACCGCACGACACGGCGAAAACGGCATCGCCGTCGTAGCGGGTGTGGGCGGGTCGGAGACAGACGGCGACCGCATCCTGCGCCCTCACCGCCAACCGGGCCAACTCGACCCGGTTGAGCCGGGCATCGGTGGCGACCACCCCCAATGTCGTGTTGGTGTGGGGCGGGACCGGCAGCACCGGGCCTCGCGCCACGGCAGGTCCACCGGTGAGGGGCTCCCCCTCCAGCGTGAAGCCGTCGCCCACCGCGTTGACCACGACGAGCGCACCCACCACCGCATCGGGCCAGTCCACCGAGAACGACCCCACTCCACCCGGCAGCGGATCGTCGAAGAGCCGCCAGTTGGCGACGGTGGCCCCGGTGCCTGCCCCCACCCGGCCCTGGGTCAGCCGGCTCAGCGGTGGCTGCGTCGAAGGCCGCTGCTCCCTGGTCGGGGCCGGGCCGGGCGGTGGGGTCACCGACTGAGCCAGGTCGAAGACGACGGCTGCGGGGACTATCGGCACCGGGCCGGCCGGGGTGGGATGACCCCGGCCTTGCGCGTCGAGCCGAGCCATCACCCCGTCTGCGGCGCCGAGCCCAAAGGCGCTGCCCCCGGTGAGCAGGATGGCCTGCACCTGCTCCACCCTCATCCCCGAGCTCGAGGAGCGCCGTCTCCCTCGTCCCCGGGGCGGCGCCTCTGATCTCGACGGTGACGACGTTCGGCTCGGGGAGCACCACCACCGTGCAGCCCGTCATGCCCACCGGGTCGGTCCAGTGCCCCACCATGACCCCAGGGACATCGGTGATCGTCGGCGGCCGGTCGTTCATGATGCGCTCATCCTGGTACACCGAGCGCCGGGTTGCCCCGGTCAGATCGAGCGCTGATAGCTCCGGAACGAGGCTGTGCCGAGGAGCACCGCCGCGATGCAGAACAGGACTAGTAGACCCACCCGGCCCAGGATCAGCATCCAATCGGGGTTGGCGGTGAGCATCGCCTCGTGCGATGCCACCGCCGCCCAGTCCACCGGGTTGTAGCGGGCCACAGTGGCGATCCACTCCGGGAGCAGCGCGGCGGGCATGAAGGCGGTCGAGAGGAAGATCCCGGGGAGCACGAGCAACTGGTTCATCCCGATCACCGATTCACGCTTGCGGACGCTCAGGGCGGTGGCCATCGAGATCCCACCGAAAGCGGCTCCCAGCAGCACCGACACCCCCAAGAGCACCGCCACCCCCACGATCCCGCCCTCGAACCGGGCGCCGAGGAGCAGTGCCAGCCCGATCAGGATCAGAGCCTGGATGGTGAGCGAGATGACCTGTTGGATGTTCACCCCGTTGAGGATGGCGCTCCGCCGTACCGGCGAGGTGAGCAGGCGGTCGAGCACCCCGCTCTCCATGTCGTCGAGCAACCCCATCCCGTTCCAGGAGTTGGCGAACATGGCGGTCATCAGCACCACCCCAGGAGCGAGGTAGGCGATATAGCTGTCGGTGGGGAACCCCGGCAGCCCGGCCACTCCCTCGAACAGCGCCGAGAAGAGGAGCAGCCAGATCAACGGCTGCGCCAGCGACGCCACCACGTACCACGGTTGACGGACGAGTGCCTTGATGTGTCGGTTGGCGATGAACCCGGAGTGCGACAGAGCGGTCATGCGGTCCTCTCATTCTCTGTTGTGGCAAATCTGCGGCCGGTGTGACGGAGAAAGACGTCATCCAGGGAAGGGCGGTTGACGGTCACCTCGAGCACCCGGACGCCGGCGGCGTCGAGCGCCGCCAAGACGACGGGGACCGCCTCCGCTCCCCTGTCGGCGCGGGCGTGAACGCTCCGCCCGTCCACCACCACCTCACGGAGCTGGCTGGTTGCCAGGACCTCCATGGCCGATCCGACCATGTCGGTTGAGGTCAACTCGATGTGGAGGGCATCGCCGCGCATCCCGTCCTTCAAGTCGCCGGGTGTGCCTTCGGCGACGACGCGTCCGTGGTCGATGATCACGATCCGGTCGGCCAGGTGATCTGCCTCCTCGAGGTAGTGGGTGGTGAGGAGCACTGTCACACCGTCCACGTCGCGCAGCGTGCGGATCACGTCCCACAGCTCGGCACGAACCTCCGGATCCAGACCGGTGGTGGGCTCGTCGAGGAACAAGATCTGGGGACCGTGGACCAGGGCCAGGGCGATGTCGAGGCGACGCTGCATTCCTCCCGACCAGGTCTTGACCAGCCGGTCTGCCGACTCGCTCAGCCCGAAGCGCTCCAAGAGCCCGGCGGCTCGACGGCGCGCCTCGCTCCGATCGAAACCGTTGATGCGTGCCTGGAGAACGAGGTTCTCCATGCCGGTGGACTGGACATCTGAGCCCGACCGCTGCGCCACGTATCCGATCGAACGGCGCACGGCGTCAGGATCGGAGAGCACGTCGACACCGGCGATCGACGCCTCACCCTCATCCGGATAGGAAAGCGTGGTGAGGATCTTCACCGTGGTCGACTTGCCTGCGCCGTTTGGCCCGAGCAAGCCGAAAACGGTCCCCTTCGAGACAGTGAGATCGAGCCCATCGAGGGCGATGACACCATCGGGGTAGGTCTTGCGGAGCCCCTTGACCGAAACGATTGAATCTGCTGTTGACTGGAACGGTGTTCGTTTGCATTCGAACATCATTCCACAATCTGATGGATCTGTCAACCACTGTTCGTGTCAAGCGAATGATGTTCGAGTCAGGGTATGATCAGGGGCATGCAGCCGAGCGCCGAGAAAGCCCTCCCCGAGCCCCCTTGGTGGGAGGTACCCAAACGAGGCGAACCGCGTGCCACGCTGAGCCGGGAGGCAATCGTGGACGCGGCGATGGATGTCCTCGACAACAACGGGTTGGATGGGCTGAGCATGCGGCGAGTGGCCGAAACGCTCGGTACCGGTCCAGCCAGTCTCTACTGGCATGTCGCCGACAAGGAACAACTGATCCATCTCATCCTCGACCGGGTGATGGGAGAAATCGAGTTACCCGAGCCCGATCAGTCGCGCTGGGAGGAGCAGATCCGCGAGTTCGCCCAGGGGCGCGGGCCACGTTCCGAAAGCACCGCGATGTGGGCCTCGCCTCGCTGGGCAGGGTTCCGATGGGGCCCAACCTGATACGTATCGCCGAGTGGCTGCTTGGGTTGCTCCGTGCTGCCGGGATCCCCAACCGCCCGGCCACCTGGTTCGTCGACCTGATCGCCCTGGTCGGCGCCGCCCAATCTGTCGAGGACGACATGGCTTCGACTGGCGAAGATCCGGTGATCAACGCCATGGGTGACTACCTGGCGGCACTGCCCCCCGACCGGTTCCCCAACCTGGCGGCGGTGGCCTCGGACATGGTCGTCGGCAGTCCCGACGAACGGTTCGAGTTCGGACTCGATCTCCTTCTTCGCGGGCTCAAGAGCTATCACCGATCCCGGACGTAGCGCCGCGGCAGGCGGGGCCCGATCTGACAGACAACCTCGTAGTTGATCGTCTCCAGCCGCTCTGCCCACTCGTCGGCGGTGATCTCGGCGTCGCCCTGGCGACCGAGCAGCACCACCTCGTCTCCGACCGCAACTTCTTGATCACCGCAATCCACCACGATCTGATCCATGGTGACGGTCCCCGCCAGCGGGTGGCGATGGCCGCCGATGAGCACCTCGCCACCTCGGGCGGACAGGAGCCGCGGATAGCCGTCGGCATAGCCGATAGGCACCGTCGCCACGTTGGAGTCGCTGGGGAGGGCGCGGCGCAATCCGTAGGAGAGACGGGTGGCGGCCGGGTATCGCCGCACCATCGAGACGTGCGACACCACACGCATCGCCGGGCGGAGCTCGACGGGTAGCTCCCTGCCCGGCGCCGGTGACAGCCCGTATGCGGCGATGCCAAGCCGGACCATCGAAAGCCGCGACCCCGGATGGAACAGCGCTCCACCGCTGTTGGCGGCATGGCGCATCGGTGGCTCGACCCCGCGCTCGGCGAGCAACGCACTCACATCGTCGAAGAGCCCCATTTGAATGTCGGTCATCGTCCCGTCTTCCTCGGAGACGGCGAAATGGGTCCACAGGGCGGCGAGCTCGCAGCGATGGATGGGCGAGCACCGCATCCACGACCCAAGGGACCTGGTCCGGGGCGGCGCCCACCCGATGCATTCCCGTGTCGACCTTGACGTGAACCGGGATGGTCGAGCCGGCGGCGGCGGCCAGCGCCTCGACGAACTCCACCCGGTAGACGGTGGGGATCAGACGCCATTCGATCACCTCCGCCCACCTCGTCCGGACGGGGCTCGGAGAGGAGCAGGATGGGCGCCTCGATACCCGCCTCGCGGAGCCGCACCCCCTCCTCGACCAACGCCACGGCGAGCATCGATGCGCCCGCCTCCAGCGCCGCCTCGGCGACGGGCACGTCGCCGTGGCCGTAGCCGTCGGCCTTGACCACGACGCACACCTCGGATGGGGCGACCAGCTCGGCAACGGCTGCCACGTTGTGGGCGATGGCGCCGAGATCGACCTCGACCCACGACGGCCTCATGCCGGTCACGCCGGCGAACTCGGCGATCGACGTCGAGCAGCGAGCCGGCGGTGACGGTCCGCCGACTGGCGAGGGACGCCGCGGCCCGTCCGTGCCAGTGAGCCGCCGCTCGGGCTGCCACCTCGGCCTCGAGGCCCCGTGCCCATAGCGCCCCGATCATCCCGGTGAGGACGTCGCCGGTCCCGATCGTGGCCAGCTCGGGCCCACCACTGTTGACCACCCACCGCTCCCTGCCGGCGACCACGGTGGGGTTCCCCTTGAGCACGATCGTCGCCGAGGTGCGCACGGCCAACTCGGCAGCAGCAACGTGACCGGGTGCCGTTCCGGCGAAGCGGCGAAACTCGCCACCATGGGGAGTGAGCACCGTTGGCCCCGGCCGGCGCGAAATCAGGTCGGGAGAAGCGGCGTTGATCCCGTCGGCATCGAGCACCACCGGCCTGCTCACCGAGTGCAGCAACCTCGCCACGAACTCCTCCTGCTGGGTACCCAACCCGGGACCGAGAGCGACCACGTCGAACCGGGTCGCCGCATCGGCGACACCCGCTGCGTCGGCCGGGGAGAAGCGATCTCCATCCCCGGCCGGGAGCAACAGCAATTCGGGGTCGGCCGCGGCATAGGTGGCGGCGAGCCTCCCGGGGCAGGCCAGCGCCACCGATCCGGCGCCAAAGCGCAGAGCGGCCCTCGCCGCAAGCAATGGCGCCCCGGCGATACCCGGGGAGCCACCCACCACCAGCACCGACCCCGAAGACCACTTGTGAGCGGTGCGGGACCGCACCGGTCGCGGTGCGTCGCCGTCCTCGCAGAGCCGAAGCTCCGGCTCCATCGCCGGGAGACCGATGTCGGCTATCACCACCTCTCCGCAGCGCTCCGGGCCCTCTCCGAAGACATGGCCAAGCTTGAGAGCCTGAAAGGTGACGGTGCGCTCGGCATGGAACGCCGAGTGCTCCACCTCCCCGTCCCGGGATCCAGCCCGGTAGGGACGTCCACCGCCAGGACCCGAGCCCCCGATCCGATCCAACGGGAGACGGTCGCGGGTATCCCCTGGCGGAAGCCGCCCCCGAAGATGGCATCGATGACGAGATCTGCGGCCCGAGGCTCGCCCAGAGGCTTCGCGGGTATGCCGACCTTGGCCGCCTCGATCGCGGCGCGGCGGGCGGCCTCGGTTCGTGGGGCTCCAACACGTGGAGCTCGACGGCAGCCCCGCGCCGGAGAAGATGACGGGCCGCCACGTATCCGTCGCCGCCGTTGTTCCCCGGTCCTACCAATACCACGACACGTGCGCCGTACCCGGCCCCCATCTCGGCGGCGACCCGCGCCACCGCCACGCCGGCCCGCTCCATGAGCACTTCGACCGGTTCGACGCTGGCGCGATCAGCCGCCGCCGCCATCTCCGGGGTGAGGACGGGGATCATCGGTCGGTGACTCCGTCCATAGGTCGGGGATGGTATTCGGGCAAATGGACGGCGGACGGCGACGGCGGACAGCGAGCGGACGGAGCGATTCTTGCGTGGACTGAGATGTCGATCGGACACCTGTGTCACGCAAGAACGATCGACTGCCGCTCATCAGCTCATCATTTGACAACTTCTCTTGTCAAATGGCACACTTGCGTCGATGGCTGTGGCGATACGTGCGATGGAGGTGGTGTCCGACCCGGAGCGGGTGGCGGCTGCTCTCTCACCGCTGCGCCGGCGGCTGCTCTCCGAGTTGGCGACGCCCGAGTCGGCAACGACTCTGGGGAAGCGTCTCGGGTTGACCCGCCAGAAGGTGAACTACCACCTGCGGGAGCTGGAACGGGCCGGGCTTGTCGAACTGGTTGGCGAGCGGCCGCGCCGCGGGCTGACCGAGCGGCTCTACCGGGCGACCGCCCGCTCGGTGATCGTCGACCCAAATGTGCTCGGGGTGGTTCCCCGGGTGACGCCGACCGGTTCTCCAGCGCCCACCTCGTCGGTGTCGCCGCGAGGGCGGTGCGCGAGGTGGCGGTGCTCAGGGACAGGGCCGAGGAAGCGGGAAAGCCACTGGCCACCTTCACCCTCGATACCGAGATCAATCTCGCCACCCCAGCCGACTTCGACTCGTTCGCCGCCGACCTGCGCGACTCGGTCGCTGTTTTGGTCGAGCGGTACCACCGGCCCGGCAAGGGACGACGCCACCGGGTGGTGGCCACCTCGTACCCGGTGATCACCAAGGCCGAGGAGGAAGCATGACCAGGAGCCACGAGCACGAGATCGAGATCGAGGCCACCCCGGACCAGGTGTGGCGGGCGCTCACCGACGCCGACCAGTTCACCGGCTGGTATGTGGAGCGCGCCGAGGTCGAGCCTCGCGCCGGTGGCAAGTACTTCATCTCCTGGGGAGAGGGGATGGACGGTTTGGGGAGGATCGACGTCTGGGAGCCGCCCCACCGCCTCCGCCTGGTCCACCTCCCGCCGGTGGTGGCGACCCTGGCCCAAATGACCCACCGCTGGACGGAGCCGATCATCGAGGAGTACACGATCGAGGCGTCAGGCGGGACCACGGTGCTCCGCATGGTCAACTCGGGGATACCCGAGTCCGCCGACTGGGACGCCTTCTACGACGGCACCGACGTCGGTTGGGACGGCTTCTTCTTGGCGCTGCGCCACTATCTGACCCATCACGCCGGCCAGCCACGCAACGCGTTCTGGATCATGGTCCCCTTCACGGACCGGGCCGAGATCGGATGGGAAAGGCTCACCGCCGCGTTGGCGAAGTCGGGCACGTTGTCCGGGCTCGCCGCCGGCGATCGGTACGACATCACCACCTCGCTCGGAGACCACCTCTACGGCGAGGTGGTGGCGATGGACCCGCCATCGAAGCTGTTGCTCGCGGTCGAACCCCTGGACCACGGGCTTCTCGAAGCGAGCATCGTCCCGTCCCCCGAACAGGGATACGTCTCCGTAGCCGTTTCGTTGTGGGGCGACCAGGACATCGCCGCCCTCCAAGCGCGCTGGGAACCGTGGATCAAGGAAGTAGTCGCCGGTTGACTAGCGGCGACCATTGGAGTCCGGTTCCGGGATCCGGTCAGTGCTCGCCGAGGGCGATGGCGAAGACCATCGCCGTGGTGTCGGTGTGGGTGATGCTCACCTGCACCTCGGTCACCCCCAGGTTCCCGGCACGCTGCAACGCCGACCCCATGAGACGCACGGTGGGCTTCCCGCCACCGGTGATCTCGATGTCCTGCCAGCGGATCCGGCGCCACCCGGTGCCGAGGCTCTTCATCACCGCCTCCTTCCCGGCGAACCGGGCGGCGAGCCTGCGTGCCGGTCGGGCGAACCGCTGGGCGTAGGCGCGCTCGTGCGGGGTGAAGACCCGATCGGCGAAGCGCGGGATATCGGTCGAGCACCCGCTGGACGCGGTCGATGTCGGCGAGGTCGATCCCCAACCCGACGATGCGCATGCCGTCAGTCTGCCCGGTCAGGTACCGCGTGACCCCATCGTCATGTTGATTTTTCGCGAGGCTCGGCGGCGCGCCTCACTCCACGGTGACGGTCTTGGCCAGGTTCCTCGGCTTGTCCACGTCGAGGCCGTTCTGGGTGGCGACCCAGTAGGCGAGCAGCTGGAGCGGGACGACGGCACTGACAGGACTGATCAGCTCGGGTGCCGGCGGGACCCAGAGGACCTCGTCGGCCACCCGGGCGCCCTCCTCGTCGCCCTCGTTGAGCACCATGACGATCGTCCCGTTGCGGGCCCGCATCTCATGCATGTTGGAGAGCGTCTTCGCCCGGACATGGCCGCCCGTGGCCACTCCGACCACGATGACGTCCTTCTCGATCAGGGCGATGGGACCGTGCTTCATCTCTCCGGCGGCGTAGGCCTCGGCACGGACGTATGCGATCTCCTTGAGCTTGAGCGCCCCTTCCATCGCGACCGGGTAGGCGGCACCCCTACCGAGGAAGAAGAAGTCGCGCAGCCCCTCGAACCGGGCGGCGAGTGACTCCACCTCGGAGTTGCGCCGCAGCGCCTCCTCGACCTGGCGGGGCAGCGAGCGCAGGGCGTTGACCATGACGCCGATCGTCCCCGGGTCGAGTGTCCCCCGCTCCTGTGCCAGGTAGAGGGCGAGCAGCTGCATCGCCACCAGTTGGGTGGTGAACGTCTTGGTGGCGGCAACCCCGATCTCCGGCCCCGCCCGGGTGTAGAGGACGGCATGCGACTCCCGAGCCAGCGAAGAATCGACCACATTGCTCACCCCGACCACGGTCGAGCCCTGGGCGAGGGCGTAGCGGGTGGCGGCGAGCGTGTCGGCGGTTTCCCCCGACTGGCTGATCCCGATGACGAGGGTCCGGTCGTCGAGCACCGGGTCGCGGTAGCGGAACTCCGATGCGATGTCGGTCTCGACGGGCATCCGGGTCCACCGCTCGATGGCGTACTTGGCCATCAGGGCGGCGTGATACGACGTCCCGCAGGCGACCACGAACACCTTGTCGAAACCGCGCAGCTGATCCCGATCGAGGGCGAGCTCGTCGAGGTGGATGCGCCCCAGGGTGTCGACCCTGCCGGCGAGGGTGTCGGCGATCGCCTTGGGCTGCTCGTGGATCTCCTTGAGCATGAAGTCCCGGTAACCGCCCTTCTCGGCGGCCTCGAGGTCCCACTCCACGGTGCGGGTCTCGGGAGTCACCTTCTCGCCCATCGAGGTCGGTCACCTCCACCGAATCCGGCCTCACCTCGACGACACGGTCATCGTCGATCACGACCATGTTCCGGGTGAAAGAGAGGAAGGCGGGGATGTCCGATGCGAGGAAGTTCTCTCCATCGCCCAACGCCCACGACCAGCGGGCTCCCCCGTCGGGCGCCCACGACCACCTGGGGCTCGTCGCGCCGCACCACCGCCAAGGCGAGGGCGCCCTCCGTCTTCTCCATCGCCCGCCGCACCGCTTCGGCGAGTGGAAGCTCCGGCCATCTCCTCGATGAGGTGCGCCACCACCTCGGTGTCGGTGTCGGAGCTGAAGACGTGGCCCCGGGAAATGAGGTCATCCTTGAGCTCGAGCCAGTTCTCGATGATCCCGTTGTGTGCCACCGCCACCTGTTGGGCGCAGTCACCGTGGGGATGTGCGTTGCGTGTGGTTGGGGCACCGTGGGTAGCCCACCTGGTGTGCCCGATGCCGGTGCTTCCCTCGGCGCCGCCTGTCACCTCGACGGCATCCACCAGATCGGCGACCCGGCCGGCGCGTCGCACCACAGCCAGGACGTCACCGTCGTGGATTGCCAGCCCTGCCGAGTCGTAGCCCCGATACTCCAGGCGCTCCAGCCCGGAGACAAGGACGTCGATAGCGGGCCGCGGCCCTACATAGCCGACTATGCCGCACATGCGGTCAGCTCCTTCCCGTGTCCCGCGTCTCTGGGTAACGGCCCGAGAGGCGCAATGCTTTAGACCGGGACGGACGCTGGCTGCCGGCGATTGCGCCGGCGCCTCCACATCGGAGCGGTCTCTGTCCCCGGTGTCGCCACCGGACTTTGCTCCGCCCCGTCACGACCGTGGAAGGCCGAGAGGGCATCCGCCGAGTGGTTCGATACTCCCTCTTCCTCGTCACCCACTAATGGGGCCAGGCGCTGGGCTGAAATCGTCCCGGTCGGCTTGTCGAGCGTCACCCTACCTGGAAACCCCCCATATTCCATGGGTCGGTGAGACCCAACGGCGGACGGCGGACGGCAGACGGCAGACCGGCGGCAGCCAACCCGAAAGAGTCATGCTGGGCTTTGGGGGGTGCCCGAGGGGGTGGCTCCTGCCAGCCCCCTCGGCCTGGTCGGGCTGGCGTGTACAGGCCGACCAGCAGAATGAGCGCGGCCGAAGGCCGCACGATTACTGATATGCACGGGGGCGAAGCCGCCGTGCAACCGCAGCGTCGGCCGAAGGCCGCACGATTGACCTGCTCGGCGGCCTGCCGCCGAGCTACCCCAGTTCGGTGGAAACCACCGAGGCGAGGTCCTCGGCGATGGCTCGGGCGGTCGCCTCGTCGGATGCCTCGACCATCACCCGGGCCAGGGGCTCGGTGCCCGAGGCGCGCACCAGGATCCTCCCGTCGTAGCCGAGTTGCTCCTCGGCGCGTCGCACCGCCGCCCAGACAGCATCGGCCTCGCCCAACCGATCCCGGTCGACGACACGCACGTTCAACAGCACCTGGGGAAACTCGGTGATCGCCTCCTTGCGGAGGGTGCGCAGCTCGATCCCGGTGGCGGCGACCACCTCGAGGAGCAGCATTCCGGTGAGCAACCCGTCGCCGGTACGCGCCAACTCCGAGAAGATCACATGCCCCGACTGCTCGCCACCGAGCACCGCCCGGCGAGCGCGCATCTCCTCCATCACATAGCGGTCGCCCACCTGGGTCTCGACCACCTCGATCCCGTTCGCCTGCATCGCCTTGCGGAACCCGAGGTTGGCCATGACGGTCGTGACCACCGTGGCCGGGTCCAGCCGCTTGGTCGCAGCCCAATGGCGGGCGATGACCGCCATGACGACGTCACCGTTGGCGGGCACCCCGTCCTCGTCGACCGCGATGAGCCTGTCGGCGTCGCCGTCGAAAGCCAGTCCGATCCTGCCGTCGACCCGGGCGGAGAGGAACTCGGGGTGGGTGGCGCCGCAGCCGAGATTGATGTTGAACCCGTCGGGCTCGGCGGCGAGCAACTCCACCTCGTGCTCCCAGCCTTTCGAACAGCAGCGGCGCCGCTCTGTGCGCCGCGCCGTTGGCGCAGTCGAGCACCACCGGCAGCCCATCGAATCGCATCTGGGCCTGTCCGACGAGATGGTCCACGTAGATCTCGACGGCATCGTCGCAGGTCGGCTCTCATCCCGACCCCTATGCCGGGGAGACGGTCGCCTTGCTCACCCGACCTCAACAGCCGCTCGATCTCCTCCTCTTGGGCGTCGCTCAGCTTGGAGCCATCGGTCGCCGAGCAGCTTTATCCCGTTGTCCTCGGCAGGGTTGTGCGACGCCGAGACCACCGCGCCCATGGCGGCACCGGTGGCAGCGGTGAGATGGGCGATCCCTCCCGAGGTGAGCACGTTGACGTCGACCGTGTCGATGCCGGCTGAGTGCAGGCCGGCTTGGAAGGCCGCCGAGAGCATGTCGCCCGACCGCCGCGTATCGCGGCCGACGAGGACCGGGCCCCTGTCGAGCACCTCGGCTGCCGCCCGGCCCAAGGCAAGCGCCAGATCAGCGGTCAGCTCGGTGTTGGCGACGCCACGGATCCCGTCGGTCCCGAAGAAACGGGAGGCTCCGCCGAAGTCGCTCGAGGGCACCGGTCGGTGGCCTACCGCTTGGTGTACTGCGGCGCCCTGCGGGCCTTCCTCAACCCGTACTTCTTGCGCTCGACGCGCCTGGCATCACGGGTGAGAAAACCGCCACGCTTCAGTACCGGGCGCAACTCGGGGTCGTAATCCACGAGGGCTCGGGCGATCCCGAGCCTGAGGGCATCCGCCTGGCCGGTGGTGCCGCCGCCCTCGAGCGTCGCTTGGACGTCGAAACGGCCGATCACCTGCGCCACCTGGAGCGGTTCCATGACCCGGATGCGCTGTGCCATCGTCGGAAAGAAGTTCTCCAGCGCCCGGCCGTTGAGGACGAACTGGCCGGAGCCGTCGTAGAGACGGACACGGGCCACCGACTCCTTGCGGCGACCGGTGGCCTGGACGAGGGGCTGGACCATCAGGCTTCCACCTTTCGCAGGTCGACGGCATAGGGCTGGGGGCGCTGGGCCTGGTGCGGATGCTCGGGGCCGGCGTAGACCTTGAGCTTGCGGAGCATCGCCCTGCCCAGCCGATTCTTGGGGAGCATCCCCCGCACAGCCCGCTCGATCACCGCCTCGGGACGTCGTTTGATCAGTCGCTCGAACGACTCCTCGCGCAGACCGCCCGGGTAACCCGAGTGGCGGTAGTAGATCTTCGTTCTGGCTCTTACCCGAGGTCACCGCCACCTTGGCGGCGTTGAGCACGATCACGAAGTCGCCGGTGTCCACATGAGCGGCGAACTGGGGCTTGTGCTTGCCCCGGAGCAGTCGGGCGATCTCGGTGGCGAGACGGCCAAGGGGGAGGTCGGCAGCGTCGATCTCGTGCCAGACGCGCTCCACCTCGCCGGGGCGTGGCGAATAGGTGGATTGCAGCTTCGGCTTCATGGAGAACCTTCGGGTCTCGCGCAGGAGAGCCCGCCGGACGGCGAGCAGCGATGATGCTAGATCAGCCCGGCCACCATCGCCAATCGCACCACCGCCCGACTACAGCGCAAACTCGACTCGGTCGAAGTAGGTCGGCCACGCTCCCCACAACGCCAACCCAGGGTTGGTAGCTACCCACAGGGTCGTCTCCAACCCTGGGTTGGTGGAGACCGAGCGGGTCCACCAGGTAGACCCGACCCAGCCCGGCGGCGGAGGCGCCGCCTATGTCGTGGTGCGGTGAGTCGCCGATGTACACGGTGGAGGCAGCCGGCACTCCGAGCCTGTCGAGGGCGATGGCAAAGATCCGTGGATCTGGCTTCGAGACGCCGACCACGTGGGAATCCACAACCGTCTCGAACAACCCGTCGAAGCCGGCCGTCATCAACTCCTCGTCGACCGTCCCGTCGGAGTTGGAGACGACTGCGACCCGAATGCCCCTAGCGGCGAGAAGGCGCACGGCTTCCACCGCCCCCGGAAGCGGGTGGTGCCACAACCAGCGCCCTCCATCCACCGCCTCGATGACGGGAACGGTGGCGTCGATGCCGCACAGGTCGAGAAAGCGGTGGATCCACCATTCCCAATGGACATCGTCTCCTGCGGATAGATGGTCGGAGAACTCGGCCATGGCCCGGTAGTGCGCCGCGGTGACGACGTCCTGTTCAGGTACGGCGACCCCCAACGGCGCGAGGCGTTCCGCCAGGGTGCCGGCATCGATCACGACGAGCGTGCCGCCGGCGTCGAACAGCACCGCCTCGGGGCGGTCGTCACTCATTGGGCCACTCCCAGTATCCGACCTGCCAGAGGGTGAGCCCATGAGGAGGTGCCACCCGGCGAGCCGCCGAGCGGTCTCGCTTCTCGATGATGTCCGGGACCGCGGCGGGGTCCACCCGGCCCCTTCCCACCTCCGTCGAGAGCCCGGCGACCGATCGGACCATCTGATGGCAGAACGAGTTGGCGGCGATGGCGAGAACGGCGACCTGGTCGTCGCCCATCATCCAACCTGCCTCGAGTACCCGTCGCCGGGCGGTGCCTCCCGGGGGGACCCGGCAGAAACGAGGCGAAGTCGTGCTCGCCGACCAGATGGCGAACCGCGGCGTCCATCGCGACCACATCGAGCCGAGCGGGATAGTGCCATGTGGTCGCCGCTCGGAACGGGTCGGGGGTCTCGGCGGTGAGAACCAGGTAACGGTAGGAGCGCCAACATGCCGAGAAGCGAGCGTGGAAGCCGTCCTCGACCAACCGACAGGATGCCACCGCCACTTCGGGCCCGAGCAGGCTGTTGAGCCCGTTGACCACTTTGGATTCCTGCACCTGCTCGGGCAACTCGAAGCTCGCCACCTGAGCCCGGGCATGGACCCCGGCGTCGGTCCTCCCCGCTACCGCCAGAGTCGCTTTGTGTCCGGTGATCCGGTGGAGCGCACTTTCCAACTCGCCCTGGATGGTCTTGACGCTCGGCTGCGCCGCCCAACCATGAAAGCCACCGCCCAGGTAGGCGAGGTCGAGCCGGTAGGTGACCAAGGCGAGCTCAGAACGGCCCGCCGGGGAGCAGCAACGAGATGCCGAACCAGACGGCGAACCCGAGCAGCGTGGTCAGCCATGCCTGCTGACGAGGCAGCTCCATGGTCTGCTCCACCGCAACCTCCAGCACCACCAGGAACCAGGCCCAGAGCAGGAGGAAGACGAAGAGTCGCCAAGCCCACCAAGCCCAATCAGCGAGATGACGAACAGAACCGGGCCGAGCAGGAGGAGAGGGGCGTGGGCGAAGCCGGTGGAGGCAAGCAGCTTCTGGAAGTCGGCCCTTCCCCCGAAAACGCGGCTCCCCATCAGAAAGACGGCAAAGGTGAGAACCACCCAACTGAACAACGACAGGATCACCGTTTGGACCAGCAGGAACAGATTGAACGCGCCCGCCACGCGCCATGGCGCCGGCTCCCCACAGGGTGGCGTACAGCGCCACGACCAACAGCGCATTGGCCACTGCCGACCCGTCGAAGTAGAGCTCGGTGTAGACCGATCGATCCAGGCGGGCGGCGCGGGCCGCTTGTTTGATCATGGGTCGCACAGGATAGGAGTCGTCGGGCTGCAGCCCGCCGGCGGTCAGAGTCGGCGCAACCTCACACCGACGACCGAGTGGTCGGCGCGCCTTCTCCAGGATGAGCCGGGCGCGCTCCTTGGTCGGTGCGATGTTCTCCACCAGATTGCGCCCATTGATGTCGCGCCAGATCTGCTCGGCGGTCTCCCTTGCTTCGTCGTCACCGAGGCTGCTCCAGCGGTGGAAGTAGGAGCCGGGGTCCTGGAATGCGGTGCTGCGCAGCGTGAGGAAGCGCTCCACATACCACTCCGCCACATGACGCTCGTCGGCATCGACGTAGATCGAGAAGTCGAACAGATCGGAGACGAACAACCGATCACCCTCGCCCGCTTGGAGGACGTTGAGCCCCTCGACGATGAGCACATCGGGACGGTCGACTACCTGGGATGCGCCGGGGACGATGTCGTAGCTGTGGTGCGAATACACGGGTGCCTCCACCACGGCGGCGCCGGACTTGACCTCTGACAGGAACGAGACGATCCGCCTCCGGTCATAGCTCTCGGGAAACCCCTTGCGATCCATCAGGCCACGGGCGGACAGCATGGCGTTGGGGTAGAGGAACCCATCGGTTGCGATCAGGTCGACGTGACGGTGCGACTCCCCGTGGCGGAGGAGAGCCTGGAGAATCCGTGCCGTGGTCGATTTGCCCACGGCCACCGAGCCGGCGACCCCGATGACGAACGGGACCCTCTGTGCCGGGTTGCCGAGAAAGGTGTCGGTGACCCGGAAGAGCTCCTGGCTGGCGGTCACGTGGAGGCTGAGCAGTCGGGCGAGCGGGACATAGATGTCCGCCACCTCGTCGAGCGACACCCGCTCGTTGATCCCCCGCAGCTCATCGAGATCAGCCTCGGTGAGGGTGAGAGGTGAGCTCTCCCGCAGGCCGCGCCCACTGGGCTCGCGTGAAGTCGAGAAAGAGGTCTTCGGTATTGAGTATTGGGTATTGAGTAATGGGTGGCTGGTATTGGTGCCAGTACTAAGTACTAAGTACTAAGTACTTGCTAGTCTGAGCGTAGCTCAGACCAGCTCAATGACCGCCATCTCCGCGTTGTCACCGCGCCGCGGTCCGGTCCGGACGATCCTGGTGTAGCCGCCCGGTCGGCCGGCGTACTTGGGAGCTACTTCGTCGAACAACTTGGTCACCACCTCGGTGTCCTGGATCACGGAGAGCACCTGGCGCCTGGCGTGGAGCGTTCCCAGCCGTGCCTTGGTGATGAGCTTTTCGGTCACCGGCCGGACCGCCTTGGCGCGCGTCACTGTGGTGGTCAGCTTGCCATCCCAGATCAGCGACGAGGCCAGGTTGGCCAGGATCGCCTTCTCGTGGGAGGCGCTGCCTCCGAGGCGCGGTCCCTTGCGGGGGGTGGGCATCAGCCGCGCACCTCGTTGGAGCTGGTGAGGCTGAGCCCCAACTCGTCGAGCTTGGCGATTACCTCTTCCAGGCTCTTCTGCCCGAAGTTGGTGATGTTGAGCAGGTCGTCCGGGGTTCGCTCGATGAGCTCGCGGACAGTCTTGATCTGGGCGCGGCGCAGGCAGTTGCGCGGCCGCTCGGAGAGATCGAGCGCCTCGATGGGAAGCTCCAGGTCGGGCGAGCCCGACTCGGTGGGTGCCACCTCGCCCAACTCGAGACCGACTCCGGTGCCGAGGTCGGCGAACAACCCGAGCAACTCGCGGAGCGTCTTCCCGCCGAGGACACCGCTTCGCCGGGATTGATCGCCCCGTTGGTCTCTACGTCGAGCACGAGACGGTCGAAGTTGGTCATCTGCCCCACCTGGGTGCTCTCCACCCGGTAGGCGACGGTCTTCACCGGCGAGAAGATGGAGTCGATGGGGATGATCCCGATGGCGTCAGCCGACTTGTTGCGATCGGCGCTCCGGTATCCGACACCCGGACCGACGGTGAGCTCCATCTCGAACCTGGCGTTGGCCGAGAGGGTCGCGATGTGGAGGTCGCCGTTGACGATCTCGACCCCGGCCGGAACCTTGAGCTGGCTGGCGGTGACATCGCCTGGCCCCTTCGCCGAGAGGTAGAGCGTGTGGGTGTCGGTGTCCTGGAGGCGGACCACGATCTGCTTGACGTTGAGGATGATGTCGACCACGTCCTCGACTACACCGGGGACGGTCGAGAACTCGTGTTGCACCCCTTCGATCTGGAGCGAGGTCACCGCGGCTCCGGGGATCCGGGAGAGAAGGGTGCGGCGCAGGGTGTTGCCCAGCGTGTAGCCGAAACCCGGCTCCAGCGGCTCCACCAGGAACCTGGAGCGATAGTCGGAGACAGGCTGCTCTTCGATCTGCGGTCGTTGGACGATCAGCACTGGGAGTCCCTTTCGGGTGGGAGTGGGGTTACTTGGAGTAGAGCTCGACGATGAGCTGCTCTTGGATCGGTGTGTCGATCTGGGCCCTGCTGGGCAGCTCATTGATGACGACGCGGCGGGCATCGGCCTCGACCCCGAGCCATTCGGGGATAGCGCGGTTGATCGTGTCGACGGACTGCTGGACTACGAACAGGTTGGCGCTGCGCTCCTTGAGCGTGATCACGTCGCCCTGCCGGACCTGGTACGACGGGATGTCTACCTTCCTGCCGTTCACCTGGAAATGCCCGTGGTTGACCAGCTGGCGCGCCTGTGCACGGGTCGAGGCAAAGCCCGACCGGTATACGACGTTGTCGAGCCGGCACTCGAGCATGCGGAGCAGGTTCTCACCGGTGATGCCCTGCTGGCGAGCGGCGGTCTCGTAGTACTTGCGGAACTGGCGCTCGAGTACCCCGTACATGTACCGCAGCTTCTGCTTCTCCTGGAGCTGGACCAGGTAGTCGCTCTCGCGGATGCGGCCCTTGCCATGCTCGCCCGGTGGATAGGGCCGGCGGTCGGCGGCGCACCGCTTCGACTGGCAGAGGGGCGTACGCGCCCGGCGGCAGGCCTTGTGGGTGGGTCCGGTGTAGCGGGCCATGGCTCAGCGCCCCCGGCGCTTCTTGGGACGGCACCCGTTGTGGGGCATCGGGGTGACGTCGCGGATGCTCGACACCTCCATACCCATGTTCTGCAGAGTGCGCACAGCGGTGTCGCGGCCCGATCCGGTGCCGCTCACCACGACATCGAGCTTGCGGATCCCGTGCTCGCCGGCGCGCCGCGCTGCCTCCTCCGCGGCCACCTGGGCGGCGTAGGGCGTGGACTTGCGCGACCCCTTGAAACCAACCGAGCCACCCGAGGACCACACGACGGTGTTGCCCACGGTGTCACTGATGGTGATGATCGTGTTGTTGAAGCTCGCCTTGATATGGGCATGCCCGTGGGAGATGTTCTTGCGCTCCCGCCGGCGGACCCTCTTCTGCTCCTTGACCAAGCCTGGGCTCCTCTACTTCTTGATCTTCTTCTTGCCGGCGATCGCCTGGCGCGGGCCCTTGCGGGTCCGGGCATTGGTGTGGGTGCGCTGGCCCCTCACCGGCAGACCCCTCCGGTGGCGGATGCCCTGGTAGCACCCGATCTCGACCTTGCGTTTGATGTTCTGTTGGACGTCCCGCCTGAGATCTCCCTCGACCCGGTAGTTCTGCTCGATGAACCGCCGGATCCTCATCACCTCGTCTTCGGTGAGGTCGCGGATCTTGGTGGTCGAGTCGATGTCGAGGTGCTGTGAGATCTCCAGCGACCGGGTGCGGCCGATCCCGTATATGTAGGTCAGCCCGAACTCGAGCCGCTTCTCACGTGGCAGGTCGACACCGGCGATTCGAGCCATTCAATTCACCCCTGACGCTGCTTGTGACGCGGGTTGCTGCAGATCACCCAGACGCGGCCCCGCCGCCGGATGATCCGACATTTTTCGCACATCTTCTTGGTGGAAGGGCGTACCTTCATCGCTGGCATCCTCACCTGTATCGCGGCGATCACCCGGGTGAAACACTCGTCGGGGTGCGCCAAGGGTTCCGCGCCATCGCCGACCAGCACGTTCGAACGAGTGGCCGACGGCGATTCCGATGGCGTCCCTGCAGAGTCAACTGCCAGCCCGGGTGGGCATGAGACTTTCTCGGTCCAGGCGGACCGACGCACCAGATTAGCCACCAAGAGCGGTCTGGACAAACTCGGCGTTGGCGTCTTCCTCGGCGAGGGTTAGCACCTTTGTGCCGTCCTCGGTGAGGGCGATTGTGTGCTCGAAATGGGCCGAAAGGGCACCATCGGCGGTGACCACCGTCCAGCCATCGGGCATGACACCGGGTCTCGGCGGTTCCCAGGTTGAACATGGGCTCGATGCAGATCGACATGCCGGTTCGAAGTTTGAGGCCCTTGCCCGGGGTCCCATGGTTGGGGACCTGGGGGTCCTCGTGCATCTGACGGCCGATCCCATGGCCGACGTACTCGTGGACCACGCCGTAACCGGCATCGGCGCCGATCTCTTTGACCGCCGAGCCGATATCCCCCAACCTCGCACCCGGGCGGACCTGGGCGATCCCGGCCCACAACGCCCGCTCGGTGTTGTCGATGAGAGCCTGCACCTGTGGCGGGACGTCGCCGACAGCGAAAGTGATGGCGGCGTCACCGTGGTATCCCTCGTAAATGGCCCCGGCGTCGATGGAGAGGATGTCGCCGTCCTTGAGCCGGTACCGATCCGGTATCCCATGGACGATGACGTGGTTGGGTGATGCGCAAATACGGGCCGGGAAGCCGTGGTAACCGAGGAACGACGGGGTGCAATCGTGGGAGCGCAGCACTTCGGCGGCGACCTCGTCGAGTTCGAGCATGCTCACGCCGACCCTCGCCTCTGCCCGGACGTTCCGCAGCACTTCGGCGACACACGACGCCGGCAACGGCCATCTTCTCGAACTCGTGGCTCGACTTGATGGTGATCATGGGCGGCCGATGATCGGACGGCGGACGGCGGACGGCGGACGGCGGTTCACGCTTGATGGCCTCGAGGATTCGTTCGGTGATCTGGTCGACATCTCCGGAGCCATCGATCCCGATGACGATCCCGCGGTCCTTGTAGAGATCGATCAGCGGCGCCGTCTGCTCCTGGTAGACCCTGAACCGGGTCCGGATCGCCTCTTCGGTGTCATCGGCTCGACCTCTGGCCAGGATGCGACGCACCAATTCGTCCTCTTCGACCTCGAAGACGACGACCTGGTCGAGCGGCTTGTCGTCGAGGAGCACGTCGAGCGCCTCCGCCTGTCCCGGTGTCCGGGGAAATCCGTCGAGGATGAAGCCATCGGCAGCGTCATCTGCGGCGGAGCGCTCGGCGAGCATGGCGATGGTGATCTCATCGGGGACATACTCGCCCGCCTCCATGATCTCCTTGACCCTGCGCCCCAACGTCGGTTCCCTCGGCGACGTGGCGACGGAACATCTCCCCGGTGGAAACGTGCGGGATGCCCAGATGCTCGGCCACTCGCGCTGCCTGCGTCCCCTTCCCCGCCCCCGGCGGCCCCAAGAAAAGGAGCCTCATTGGCCGCCCTTCGGGCGGCCGTACTCAGTACTCAGTACCCAGTACTCAGTACTGACATGACCGAAGGTCATGTCAGGAATCCCTCGTAGTTCCGCATGGTGAGTTGGCTCTCGATCTGCTTCATGGTCTCGAGGGCAACTCCAACCACGATGAGGATCGACACCCCGCTCAGCCCGATCTGGATCCCCCAGATGATCCCAGCGATGGCGGGGAGGACCGCGATCAGACCGAGGAACATCGAGCCGGGGAGCGTGATCCGGTTGAGGATGTGCTCCAGGTACTTGGCCGTCTCCCGCCCGGGCCGGACACCGGGAATGAATCCGCCCTGCCGCTGGATCATCTCAGCCTGACGGGCCGGGTCGAACTGGATAGCCGTGTAGAAGTAGGTGAAGAAGATGATCAGGACGAAGAGGGTTATGACATAGACCCAGCTCTGCGGGTTGGCCAGCGTGTCGTTGACGAAACGGAACATGCCCGCCACCACGGTGTTGTCCGACGGTATGGCGCTGACCAGCAGTGAAGGGATGACGAGAACGCTGGTGGCGAATATCACGGGGATGACACCGGCAGTGTTGACCTTGAGCGGTATGTAGGTGCTCTGTCCACCCATCATCCGGCGACCTCGGACGCGCTTGGCAAACTGGATGGGGATCCGCCTCTGCCCCTGGTCCACGTAGATGATCGCCACGATCATCGCCAGGAAGATCAGGCAAATGAGCACGAACCTCACGATCCGCCCGATGGCGGCGGTGGCTCCCCAGATCTGGCTGAAAAGGAAGGGGAACTGGCTGACAATGCTCACAAAGATGAGCAGCGACATCCCGTTGCCGATGCCCCGCTGCGTGATCAACTCGGCGAGCCACATGATGAACGCGGTTCCCGCGGTCATGGTGAGCACCATCAGCCCCACCCTGCCTGCGCTGTAGTCCGGGATGAGGTCGATCCCGCCGGTGAACGCTCCGCTGTGAAATAGGAACACATATCCGACCGAGGTGACCAGCGCCAGCCCGACGGTGACGTACCTGGTCCACTGCGTGATGATCCGCCGCCCCGACTCGCCCTCTTCCTGGAGTGCCTGAAGACGCGGGATGACCACCGTCAGGAGCTGCATGATGATGCTGGCGGTGATGTAGGGCATGATCCCCAGCGAGAACACCGAGAAGCTCTCCAGCGCACCGCCGGAGAAAAGGTTGAGCAGGCCATAGATCCCGCCTTGCTGCGAGACCGATGCGACCCGCTCCACAGCCTCCAGATCGATCCCAGGGACCGGTATCGACGCCCCCAACCGGTACACGGCGAAGATCGCCAAGGTGAACAGGATCTTCTTCCGAAGATCCGGGATCGTGAACATGTGCCGATAGACGGCGAGCATCAGTGCCTCGGTACTTCCGTCTGCCGTCTGCCGTCTGCCGTCTGCGGAGCTCATGAAATGAGCTCCGCTGTACCTCCGGCGGATTGGATTTTCTCGGCGGCGCCCTTGCTGAAGGCGTGGGCCTTGACGGTCAGGGCGCGGTCGATCTCTCCCTCGGCGAGGACCTTGACCCGACCCCGCTTCTTGACCATGCCGCGCATCCGTAACTCGTCCGGAGTCACCACCGACTTCGCCGGGAAGTCGTTGAGCCGGGCGACGTTCACCACCGTGAACGACTCCTTGTTGGGGTTGGTGAAGCCGCGGAGCTTGGGGAGACGGCGCGCCAGGGGGGTCTGCCCGCCCTCGAAGTACAGCGACACCTCGCCTCGTGCCTTGAGCCCCTTGGTGCCCCGCCCTGCGGTCTTGCCGCGCCGACCTCCCTCTCCACGGCCCACTCTGACGGGCGCCTTCTTTGAACCGGGTGCCGGCTTGAGGTGGTGGAGCTTGAGTTGGCGACGGCCGCTCGTCTGATTCTCAGCCATGTCTCACGACTCGTCTTCAGGAGTGACCACGACGAGGTGGTTCACCCGGTGGATCATGCCACGGATCTCCGGTGTATCGCGATGCTCAACCGACTGATGGAGGCGGCGCAGCCCAAGCGAGCGCACCGTCGCCCGGTTCTTGGGCTTCTGGCCGATCGTGCTCTTGACCAGCGTCACGGTGATGGTGGGATCGGCCACGCTCACTCCCCGGTCCTGGCTCTCATCGCCTCGGTCGAACGGTAGGCGGCGAGCAGCGCGGGCGGCACCAGGTCCTCGGCGCGCTTGTTGCGCAGCTTGGCCACCTCCTCGGGGCGGCGCTGCCTGAGGAGGCCATCGATCGTCGCCTTGGCCACGTTGAGGTGGGTCGGCGAACCGAGCGACTTGGCCAGCGCATCTCGTATCCCAGCTGCCTCGAGGATCTGACGGACCGCACCCCCGGCGATGACCCCGGTACCTGGGGCGGCCGGCTTGAGCAGTACCCGGGAGGCGCCATGCTCGCCGATGATCTGGTGGACGAGCGTGGTCCCCGCCATGGGCACGGTGAACATCGATCGGCGGGCGAGTTCCATCCCCTTCTGGATCGCTGCGGGGACTTCTTTGGCCTTGCCGTAACCGACCCCGACCCGACCCTGGCCGTCTCCCACCACGACGAGCGCGGTGAACGAGAACCGCCGGCCACCCTTGGCCACCTTGGCGACGCGGTTGATCTGGACTACCCGCTCGTCGAGCGCCTGTGCTTCAGCCATGCCTAGAACTCCAGTCCTGCTTCTCGAGCGGCGTCCGCCAACGCCTTGACGCGTCCGTGGAAGGCGAAGCCCCCACGATCGAATACCACTTTGCTCACCCCAGCGGCGGTTGCCCGCTCGGCGAGGAGCTTGCCGACCTCGGCGGCGGTCTCGGTGCTCAGTGTCCGCTCCCGCAACGAGGCCTCCTGGGATGACGCAGCGGCCAGCGTGGCGCCGGCGACGTCGTCCACCACCTGGGCATAGATGTACCGGTTGCTCCGGAACACAGCCAGACGGGGCCGATCCACCGAACCTCGCACGTAGCTTCCGGACCCGGTCGTGACGACGCACCCTCGCCGCGCTTCGTGTCGTCTTCATCGTGCCGCACCCGCCTTGCCCGCCTTGCGCCGGACGACCTCGTCGACGTAGCGGATGCCCTTGCCCTTGTAGGGCTCGGGAGGCCGCACCTTGCGGATGTCGGCAGCGACCTGGCCAACCTTCTCCTTGTCGATCCCGGAAACCAAGATCCGTGTGGGCTCCGGCACCTCGAAGGTGATCCCATCGGGCGCTTCGACCCGCACGTTGTGGCTGTAGCCAACCTGCAACTCGATGGTCGAGCCTTGGAGTGCCGCCCGGTAACCCACCCCGACGATGGTCAGTTCCTTGCGGAAACCCTCAGACACCCCGGTCACCATGTTGGCCAGCAGAGCGCGCGACAGCCCGTGCAGAGCACGCGACTCCCGCTGGTCGTCCTGTCTGGCCACGTTGGCCGTGCCGTCCTCCACCGCGATCCCCACCCGATCTGGGAAGTCGCGCTCCAGGGTCCCCATCGGGCCCTTGACGGTGACCCGGGTTCCCGCCACGGCCACCTCGACGCCGGCAGGCACCGCGACGGGCATCTTGCCGATTCGGCTCATCTCACCACACCTCACACACGATCTCGCCACCGAGGCTGCGCCGGCGCGCCTCGCGATCGGTCAACAGCCCCTGCGAGGTCGACACGATCACCACCCCAAGCCCCCCCTGGGCGCGCGGTAGCTCAGATGAGCCGCGGTAGACCCGGTGCCCCGGCTTGGACACACGGCGGATTCCCGTGATCACCTTCTCCCGGGCTGGCCCGTACTTGAGGCGGATGGTCAGCTCTCGGCCGGGTCCCTTGGGCTGGACGTCGAACGAGTCGACGAAGCCCTCGGAGGCGAGGATGCCGGCGATCGCCTCCTTCAACTTCGACGACGGAATGCTCACCGTGGGGTGCGACACCATGACGGCATTGCGCACGCGGGTGAGCATGTCGGCGACAGGGTCGGTCATCATGTCACCACGCTGCCTTTCTGACGCCGGGGAGTTCCCCCTTCTGCGCCAGTTCTCGAAAACAGATACGGCACATGCCGAAATCGCGCAGATAGGCGCGCGCTCGGCCACACCGCCTGCAACGGGTGTATCCGCGCACCCCGAACTTGGGCTTGCGGTTGGCTTTGATGATCAACGACTTCCTGGCCATCAGGCCCTCGCCTCCTGTCGGAATGGGAAGCCGAAGGCATCGAGCAGCGCCTTGGCGCCCGCGTCATCCGATGCCGTGGTGCAGATGGTGATGTCCATCCCACGCACCGCTCCCACCTTGTCGTAGTCGATCTCGGGGAAGATGAGCTGCTCGGTGACCCCGAACGTGTAGTTGCCATTGCCGTCGAACGACCGAGGGCTGAGCCCTCGGAAGTCACGGACCCTTGGGATGGCGATCGCCACCAGCCGATCGAAGAAATCCCACATACGATCGCCCCGCAGCGTCACCGACACACCGACCGGCATTCCCTGACGCAGTTTGAAACTGGCGATCGACTTGCGAGCACGGTTGACCCGCGGACGCTGGCCGGTGATGAGCGCTAGCTCCTCGGTGGCCGACTCGACCTGACCCGGGTTCTGGACCCCCTCGCCGATCCCCATGTTGACCACGATCTTGGAGAGACGCGGGATGAGCATGGCGTTGCCGACACCGAGGTCCTCGCCGAGCTTGGGCGCAACTTCCTTCGTGTAACGCTCCTTGAGCCGCGGGGTCACAGGTCACCCCCGCACTTGCGGCATATCCGGAGCTTCTTGCCCTTGTCGTCGAAGCGGGCGCCGATCCGGGTCGGACCGCACTCCGGGCAGATGATCATCACGTTGGAGACATCGATGGGCATGTCCTTGTCGATGATCCCGCCCTGCATGGTGCGCCCCGTCGCCCTCTGGTGCTTCTTGGCGGTGTTGACACCTTCGACGATCACCTTGTGGCGGGTCGGGATGACACGCGACACTCTCGACTCCTTGCCGGAGTCCTTGCCGGCGATCACCTTGACCCGGTCTCCCTCTTTGATCCCGAGCGCCATCACAACACCTCCGGGGCGAGCGAGACGATCCTCATGAAACGCTTGTCGCGGAGCTCGCGGGCGACAGGGCCAAAGATGCGGGTGCCTCGTGGCTGCTGGTTGTTGTCGATGATGACGCAGGCGTTGTCGTCGAACCGGATGTATGTTCCGTCGTGCCGGCGCGACTCCTTGGCGGTGCGCACCACAACCGCTTTGACGACGTCACCCCGCTTCACCGTCCCGCCAGGGATGGCGTCTTTGACCGCGCCGACGATGGTGTCGCCGAGCCCGGCGTAGCGACGGGTCGAACCGCCCAGGACGCGGATGCAGAGGAGCTCGCGGGCTCCGCTGTTGTCCGCCACCTTGAGCCGCGACTCCTGTTGGATCATCTGGCTCGCTCGACTATCTCGGCCACCCTCCACCGCTTGGTGCGGGAAAGGGGCCGGGTTTCGATGACACGCACCGTGTCGCCAACCTTTGCTTCGTTCGCCTCGTCGTGGGCGTGCAGCTTGACGCTCCGCCTGATGGTCTTGTCGTACCTCGGGTGGCGGGCGGAATTGCGAACCTCGACGGTGACCGTCTTGTCGCGCAGGTCGGAGACCACCACGCCAACGCGGGTCTTCCGCCGTCCACGCTCTGAGCTCTCGGTCATCGTCCTCTCCTGATTCGCCTCTTCTTCTCCTCCGGCTCTGCAGCCGGTTCCTCATCGACGGGTTCGGCAGTGGGAGCCTCGATCTCGACAGCGGCTGGCTCTTGCGGCCTCGTCGTGGATCGGCTTCCGTCTTCCGTCTGCCGTCTTCCGTCTCTCCGTGGCCTCCGGCCACGGAGGCCTCCCAGGCCTCGATCTCCTGCTGCCGCATCACGGTGAGGATGCGCGCCACGTCCTTCTTCACGTGGGTGAGCCGTGCCGTGTTGTCCAACTGGTTGGTCGCCAACTGGAAGCGGAGGTTGAAGAGCTCCGCTTTGGCGTCGTCCAAACGCTCGGCCAGCTGCTTGGCGGTGAGCTTGCGCAACTCGGTGGCGGTGACGATGTCGGCCATCACACATCCTCCCGGGTCACAAAACGAGTCTTGACCGGGAGCTTGTGCCCGGCCTTGCGCATCGCCTCCCGCGCCAGGTCCTCGGGGACCCCGGAGAGCTCGAACATGACCCGTCCCGGCTTGACCACGGCGACCCAGAACTCGGGGTTGCCCTTGCCCGAGCCCATCCGTGTCTCGGCCGGCTTCTGGGTGATCGGCTTGTCGGGAAAGATGGTGATCCACACCTTGCCGCCGCGGCGGATGGTGCGGGTTATGGCGATACGGGCAGCCTCGATCTGGCGCGCCGTGACCCAAGCCTCTTCCAGCGACTTCAGTCCATAGTCGCCGAATGACACATTGGTGCCGCCCTTGGCCATCCCGGTTCGGCGGCCGCGATGCTGTTTGCGGTACTTGGTCCGCTTTGGCATCAACATGGCCGGTCCTCTTTCCTCACGCTCTCACTTCTCTCCCGGGTCCTCTTCCTCGGACCCGGTCTGCTCACTGCTCGCCCCGTCAGCCGCCACCTCGGTTCCGGTCGCATCGTCCACCGCGACTACCGCTTCATCGGTCTCGGCTTCGGCTGCATCGGTCTCGGCTTCGGCTGCTTCGGTGACCTCCCCGACCGCACCCGCGTCCCCGCTGACCGCCTCCGGCGCAGCAGCGGTGGGCGACTCGGATGTTTCGGAGTCTTCTTCGGCGATGGAGGGAATCACCTCGTCGGTGACGACCTCGCGCTCTTCCTCGTATTGCGACTGGGCTTCTTCGGGCGCGATGCGCCGCAATTCCTCGTCGCGCTTGCTCGGCTCTCGGCGCTTGCCGCCACCCGCCTCGATGAGGCGCTTGCCGCCACCGGCCTCGATGAGCCGAGGAACCTTATCACTTCCAACGGCATGCTCCGCCCGGGCTTTCGCCGGCGCCACACGGCCCCGGCCGGCGGGACCCCCGGTTGCCAGCGCCGCCTCAGCGGCGATCTTTTCCCTGGTCGCCTTTAGCGACGGAACGACATCGCCCTTGTAGACCCAGACCTTGACCCCCATCGAGCCGACTGTGGTCGCCGCCGTTGCGGTCCCGTAGTCGATGTCGGCGCGGATGGTGTGAAGCGGGACGCGGCCCTCGCGGTACCACTCCCTTCGTCCCATGTCGGAGCCACCGAGGCGCCCGGTGCACTCCACCCTGACACCCTCGGCGCCAGCCTTCATCGCCGTGGCGACGGCTCGCTTCATGGCGCGTCGAAATGCCACCCGGTTGGATAGCTGGTCGGCGATTCCCTGCGCCAGCAGTTGGGCGTCGATCTCGGGATCCTTGACCTCGATGATGTTGAGCTTGACCGGCTTGCCGCACAGCTTCTCCAGCCCGGCCCTGAGCCGGTCGGCCTCGACGCCCTTGCGCCCGATGACCACGCCGGGGCGTGCCGTGTGCACCTCGACGACGACCTTGTCCCTGGTGCGCTCGATCTCGATCCTGGAGAGCGCGCCTCTTGTCAGCTCGCCACGCAGATAGTCGCGGATTTGCCAGTCCTCATTGACCAGCTCGACGTAGTCCTTGTCGCTGTACCAGCGAGACTTCCAGTCGTTGACCACGCCGAGACGGAATACGTAGGGGTGTGTCTTCTGTCCCATCAGCGGCGCTCCTCCGCTCGATCGGCGACCACGATGGTGATGTGGCTGGTCCGCTTGCGGATCCGCGTGTAGCGGCCCCGGGCGCGTGGGATACCCCGCTTCAGGGTCGGTCCCTCGTCGGCGAACGCCTCGGCGACCACGAGCTCGTCGGCATCAAGCGCGTGGTTGTGCTCGGCGTTGGCCACCGCCGAGTTCAGCACCTTGGCCACGGTCACCGCCGGGCGGCGCTGGGTGAACTCGAGAACATGGCGCGCCTCCTGGACGGGGAGCCCACGCACCAGATCGAGCACCCTCCGCACCTTCATCGGCGGCTGCCTCACGTACTTCGCTTGCGCCCTCACCTTCATCGTCTCTTTGCTGCTTTCTCTTTGCGGGTGCCGGGGTGACCACGGAAGGTTCGGGTCGGGGCGAACTCGCCCAACTTGTGACCCACCATCGACTCCGTGATGTACACCGGCACGTGCTTGCGGCCGTCGTGTACCGCCATCGTGTGACCCACCATCTCCGGGATGATCGTGGAGCGCCTGCTCCACGTCCGGATCACCCGCTTCTCGCCACGTCGGTTCATCTCCTCGACCTTGTCGATGAGATGGTCGTCGACAAACGGTCCCTTCTCCAGACTGCGAGCCATCGGCTACCTCCGTCCCTTCTTGGTGCGGCGGCGCACGATCAAGGCGTCGCTCTCCTTGCCCTTGCGGCGGGTGCGACCCTCCGGCTTGCCCCACGGACTGACCGGGTTGCGGCCACCCGAGCTCTTCCCTTCGCCACCACCAAGCGGGTGGTCGACCGGGTTCATGGCGACACCCCTCGTCTGGGGGCGCACTCCCTTCCAACGGGCGCGACCCGCCTTGCCGACCTTGACCAACTCGGCCTCGGCGTTTCCCACGATGCCGACTGTCGCCCGGCAGTCGAGCGGCACCATCCGCATCTCCCCCGACGGGAGCCGGAGAAGCGCCATGACGCCTTCCTTCGACATGAGCTGGGCCGACAGCCCGGCGGACCGGGCCAGCTTGGCGCCGCCGCCAGGCCTCATCTCGATGGCGTGGACCGAGGTACCGGCCGGGATGTTGCGTAGCGGAAGGGCATTCCCGGGACGGATGTCGGCCTTCGAGCCCGACTCGAGCCGGTCATCGACCTTGACTCCCTGGGGCGCCAGGATGTACCGCTTCTCTCCGTCGGCGTAGTGGAGCAGTGCGATCCGGGCGTTGCGGTTGGGGTCGTATTCGATTGCCGCCACCCGCGCCGGGATCCCATCCTTGGTGCGGCGGAAGTCGATGATCCGGTAGAGCCGCTTGTGCCCGCCGCCGCGATGGCGCGACGTGATCCGGCCGTACGAGTTGCGACCCGATTGTTGCTGGCGCGGCTCGGTGAGCGACTTCTCGGGGTCCGACTTGGTCACCTCGACGAAGTCGGAGACCGTCTGGAACCGCCGTCCCGCCGATGTGGGCTTGCGCTTCTTCACTGCCATGAGCGGCCTCCTTGCGTCGGCCGAGTACGGAAGACGGAAGACGGACAGACGGAAATAAGAACCGGGCCTAACGATGTGGTGGGACTTTGGGCTCGCACGTTCATACTCCGAAGATGTCGATCTGGTCGCCGGGGGCGAGTTTGACCAGGGCGCGCTTCGAGTCGGCCCGTCTGCCCTTCACAAATCCGGTGCGCTTTGTCTTGCCCTTGCGGTTGAGCGTGTTCACCGAATCGACCCGCACCGAGAAGATCTCCTGTACCGCCTGCTTGATCTCGGTCTTGTTGGCACGCCGGTCGACGACGAACGTGTAGGTCTTGGCATCCTCGATCAGGTCGTACGACTTCTCGGACACGACCGGGGCGAGGATGACGTCACGAGGGTTCTTCACGATTCCTCCTCGACCTTCTCCGGCGCCTCACGCACGAAGTCGGTGTCGGAAACGTCGTAGCCGCCGTCGCCAACCGAGCGCAGAGTTGCTTTGGTGAAGACCACGGTGTCCGCCCAGAGCACGTCGTAGGCGGCGACATGCCCGGCTCGCAGCAGGCGCACATGGGGGAGATTGCGGAAAGAGCGCTCGGCCACGGTGTCGCCCGGCTCGAGCACCACAAGCGACTTGCGTCCGGCACCCAGAGCCGCCAGCAGGCTGACTGCGTCCTTGGTCCGTGGCGTCGCCCACGGCTCGAAGTTGTCCACCACTCGGACCGCTTCTTCGGCGGCGCGTGCCGATAGGGCGCTGCGCAAAGCGAGCTTCTTCATCTTCTTGGGGGTCCGCTGGTCGTAGCTGCGGGGCCGGGGCCCAAAGACGACGCCGCCACCGGTCCACTGCGGTGCGCGGATCGAACCGTGCCGGGCCCGTCCCAATCCCTTCTGCCTCCACGGCTTGCGGCCCCCTCCCCGAACTTCTGCCCGGGTCTTGGTGGATGCCGAGCCGGAACGCGCCGCGGCCAGCTGGGCCGTGACCACCTGATGGAGGACCGCCATGTTGGGCTCGATCCCGAAAACGGCGGCGTCGAGCTCGATCTCGCCCTTGGCCTCGCCGTCCGCCCCGTAAAGAGCGACCTTGATCTCTGCCATCAGCCGGCCCTCCCGGCGACAGGCGACTTGACCGCCTGCCGGATCAGGACGACTGCGCCATTCGGACCGGGTACGGCGCCGCCGAGAAGCAGCAGGTTGCGATTGGTGTCGATGTCGACCACATCGAGGTTGAGGACGGTTACGCGCTCGCCACCCATCCGGCCCGCCATCGGCATCCCCTTGAACACGCGTGAGGGGGTGGCGCATGCGCCGATCGAGCCCGGGGCCCGGTGCACCTTGTGGGCACCGTGGCTGGCGCCCTGGCCGGAGAAGTTGTGTCGCTTCATCACGCCCTGGAAGCCCTTGCCCTTGGAGATCCCGGCCACATCGGCCTTGTCGCCCTTGGCCAGGATGTCGGCGATGGTGATCTCGCTGCCGATCTCGTAGGACTCGGGATCGTCGACCCTGACCTCGACCAGATTCCGCGCCGGCTCGAGCCCGGCCCGGGCGAAGTGCCCTACGGTGGGCTTGTTGGTGCGCCGCGCCGGGAGCTCCTTGTAGGAGATCTGGATGGCGCCGTAGCCGTCGGATTCGGGCGTTTTGATCTGGACGATCCGGCACGGCCCAGCCTTGATGACCGTCACCGGCCGCGCCCGGCTCTCCTCATCAAACACCTGGGTCATCCCGACCTTCTCCCCAAGATCGCCTTCATGACATTCTTCCTCTAGCTGCCGTACTGCCAGTACTGCAGTACTGCCGTACTTCCTCATAGCTTGATCTCCACTTCGACGCCGGCGGGGAGGTCGAGCCTCATCAACGAGTCCACCGTCTTTGCGGTTGGCTCGAGGATGTCGATCAGCCGCTTGTGGATCCGCAGTTCGAAGTGCTCCCGCGAGTCCTTGTAGACGTGCGGTGAGCGGATGACGCAGTAGCGGTGGATCTCGGTCGGCAGCGGCACCGGGCCCTTGATCTGGGCCTGGGTACGCACCACCGTCTCGGCGATCTTGCGCGCCGATTCATCCACCACCTGGTGGTCGTAGGCCTTGAGCCTTATGCGGATCTTCTGTTCTTCAGCCAAAGTGCTCGCTCGCTTCGCTCGCTCGCAGTAGTGGGTATTAGCGTGATGGGTATTAGGTCTCTACTCAACTACTTCCACTTACCCTGAAATACTCCGCTCATTTCAGGATCTTGGTGACCCGGCCGGCACCGACGGTGCGGCCCCCCTCCCGGATGGCGAAACGCAACCCCTCGTCCATGGCGATGGGGGCGATCAACTCCACCGTCATCTGCGTCTGGTCACCGGGCATCACCATCTCCGTCCCCTCCGGCAGGGTCACCGAACCGGTGACGTCGGTGGTGCGGAAATAGAACTGGGGGCGGTAACCGGAGAAGAACGGGTTGTGCCGACCCCCCTCCTCCTTGGTCAACACGTACACCGCCGCCTCGAAATTGGTGTGCGGGGTGATCGACCCCGGCTTGGCCAACACCTGACCCCGCTCCACCTCATCCTTGCCCACCCCCCGCAGCAGCACCCCAACGTTGTCCCCCGCCCGCCCCTCGTCCAACAGCTTGCGGAACATCTCCACCCCGGTGGCCACCGTCTTTCGGGTGGGGCGGATCCCGACGATCTCCACCTCCTCGTTCACCTTCAGCACGCCCTGCTCCACCCGACCGGTGACCACCGTCCCCCGCCCGGTGATGCTGAACACGTCCTCGATGGCCATCATGAACGGCTTCTCCACGTCACGCACCGGCTCGGGCACGTAGGAATCCACCGCCTCCATCAACTCCACGATCTGGGCGGGGCCCTCCCCCTCCCCCTCCAGGGCCTGGAGGGCCGAGCCGCGCACCACCGGCACCTCGTCCCCGGGGAACTCGTACTCGGTCAACAGGTCCCGCACCTCGAGCTCCACCAGATCCAACAGCTCGGGGTCGTCCACCATGTCCACCTTGTTCAAGAACACCACGATCGAGGGCACCCCCACCTGGCGGGCCAAGAGCACGTGCTCCCGGGTCTGGGGCATCGGGCCGTCCGCCGCCGACACCACCAGGATCGCCCCATCCACCTGCGCCGCGCCCGTGATCATGTTCTTGATGTAATCGGCGTGACCCGGCATATCCACATGGGCGTAATGGCGGTTCGGGGTCTCATACTCCACATGGGCGATCTGGATCGTGATCCCCCGCTCCCGCTCCTCAGGCGCCTTATCGATCTGATCGAAGGAGGTGAACGCCACAGAAGAATCACGCTCATGCAACACCTTGGTGATCGCCGCCGTCAACGTCGTCTTCCCATGATCAATATGACCCATCGTCCCCACATTCACATGAGGCTTCGTCCGCTCAAACTTCGCCTTCCCCATCACAACTCCTTTTGGCTCAAGCCTCGCCGCGAACCCGGGAGACGATCTCCTGGGCGATCGAGTCTGGGACGTCCTGGTACGAATGGAAATGCATGGTGTAGGTGGCCCTGCCCTGGGTGCGCGACCGGAGGTCGGTGGCGTACCCGAACATCTCGGCCAGCGGGACCAGCGAGGCGACGACCCGCGAGTTCCCCCGCTGGTTCATCGACTCGACACGCCCACGCCGCGATGAGAGGTCGCCGATGACGTCGCCGAGGTAGTCCTCGGGTGTGACCACCTCGACCGCCATGATCGGCTCGAGCAGCTTGACCCCGGCCCGCTTCGCCGCCTCCTGGAGCGCCATCGAGCCGGCGATCCGGAAGGCCATCTCCGAGGAGTCGACATCGTGGTACGAGCCATCGAGCAGGGTCGCCCGCACATCCACCAGCGGGTACCCGGCGAGGATCCCGTTGTCGAGGGCTTCCTCGATCCCGTCGTCGACGGCGGGGATGTACTCCCGCGGGATGCGGCCACCGGTCACCTTGTCGACGAACTCGTAACCCCCACCGGGGCCGGTCGGCTCGAGGGAGATGACGACGTGCCCGTACTGCCCACGGCCACCGCTCTGGCGGATGTAGCGGCCCTCGATCTTGGCTGATCGGGCCCTTGATGGTCTCCCGATAGGCGACCTGGGGGCGGCCGACGTTGGCGCCGACCTTGAACTCACGCACCAGCCGATCGACCAGGACCTCGAGATGCAGCTCGCCCATCCCAGAGATGATCGTCTGACCGGTCTCCTCATCGCTCCGGATGAGAAAGGTCGGGTCCTCGTCCGCCAGCCGATGGAGGGCGCTGGAGAGCTTCTCCTCGTCCACCTTCGTCTTGGGCTCGATGGCCACGTTGATCACCGGGGCGGGGAAGGTCATCGACTCGAGCTGGACCGGCTTCTCGGGTGCCGCCAGCGTGTCGCCGGTGGTGGTCCCCTTCAACCCGACGGCGGCAACGATGTCACCGGTGAAGACATCGTCGATGTCCTCGCGGTGGTTGGCGTGCATCCGCAGGATCCGGCCGAGCCGCTCCTTCTTGCCAGTGCTGACATTGAGCAGGCTGTCGCCCTTGGCGGCGTGACCCGAGTACACCCGGAAATAGGTGAGCTTCCCCACATGGGGATCGCTCATGATCTTGAAGGCGAGGGCGGTGAAAGGTTCGCTGTCCTCGGCGGCCCGCTCCATCTCGACGGATTCGTCGCCCGGCTTGAAGCCCTCCACCGGGGGCAGGTCGGCCGGGCTGGGGAGATAGGCGATCACCGCGTCGAGCAGCGGCTGGACACCCTTGTTCTTGAAGGCACTCCCGCAGAGGACGGGTACGAACAGCTGGTCGAGCGTGGCCTTGCGCACCGCAGAATGGATCTCTTCGGGGTTGATCTCGAGCTCCTCGAGGTACTTCTCCAGAAGCTTCTCGTCCACCTCGGCGACGGCCTCGAGCAACTTGCCCCGCCACTCCTCGGCGGATGCGACGAGATCTGCGGGGATGTCGGTGGTCTCCCAGTGCTTGCCGTCATCGCCCCGCCAGATGTGGGCCCGCATCTCGACGAGATCGACCACCCCTTGGAATTTCGACTCGGAGCCGATGGGGATCTGGATCGGGACCGGATTCGCCTCGAGGCGCGTCCGGATCGAGTCGACCGCGGCGTAGAAGTCGGCGCCGATCCTGTCGAGCTTGTTGACGAAGCAGATCCGTGGGACCCGGTAGCGGTCGGCCTGGCGCCACACGGTCTCCGACTGCGGCTCGACGCCGGCGACGCCGTCGAACACGGCCACGGCACCGTCGAGGACGCGAAGCGAGCGCTCGACTTCGACCGTGAAATCGACGTGACCCGGAGTGTCGATGATGTTGACCGTCGTGTCGTGCCAGACACAGGTGGTGGCAGCGGAGGTGATGGTTATCCCCCGCTCCTGCTCCTGCTCCATCCAGTCCATCACCGCGGCGCCCTCGTGGACCTCGCCGAGCTTGTAGGTCTTGCCCGTGTAGTAGAGGATCCGCTCGGTGAGCGTCGTTTTGCCCGCGTCGATGTGAGCCATGATCCCGATGTTCCGGGTCCGGCTCAGAGGAATCTGGCGCAGGTGTGCCAGTGCTTCGCTTCTCGTGCTCATCGTCGTGGGCTTCTCTCGGGTCGCTATGCAGTTGTCAGTCGGGCAATTTTCGGCGGGTTGGCGTTACCAGCGGTAGTGGGCGAAGGCCTTGTTGGACTCCGCCATCTTGTGGACATCTTCCTTGCGCTTGACCGCGGCTCCGGCGTTGTTGGCGGCGTCGAGGACCTCGTTGGCGAGGCGCTGTGCCATGGTCGTCTCGCGGCGGCGGCGGGAGAACCCCACCAACCAGCGGATGGCCAGCGTGTTGGAGCGGCGGGGGGACACCTCGACCGGCACCTGGTAGGACGATCCACCGACCCGCCTCGAGCGGACCTCCAACTGCGGCCGGAGGTTGTCTACTGCACGCTTGAGGACGTTGAGTGGGTCCTGGTTGCTCCGCCGCTCGACGATCTCGAGGGCGTCGTAGACGATGCCGCGGGCGACGTCCTTCTTGCCATGGAGCAGGACCTTGTTGATCACCTGGCTGACCAGGACGCTCCGGAAGACCGGGTCCGGGTCGATGCGGCGCTTGGGGGCTGGACCTCGGCGCATCTCAGCCCTCCCGCTTCGCCCCGTAGCGGGAACGGGCCTGCTTGCGGTCCCGTACCCCGGCGGCGTCGAGCGTGCCCCGCACCACCTTGTAACGGACCCCGGGAAGATCCTTCACCCGGCCGCCACGTACCAGCACGATCGAGTGCTCTTGGAGGTTGTGACCCTCGCCGGGGATGTAGGCGGTGACCTCGACCTGAGATGAGAGACGGACACGGGCCACCTTGCGCAGAGCCGAGTTCGGCTTCTTGGGTGTGACCGTGTAGACCCTGGTACAGACACCGCGCCGCTGCGGGGCGCCGGCGAGACCGGGGGTCTTCTCCTTCTTGGGCTTGGGCCGCCTGCCCTCGCGGACAAGCTGTTGGATGGTTGGCATCGCCTTCCTAACGCGAATGTCGGCGCCCCGGACACAACCGGATCGCCGACCCTCTGAAACTGACCCGTCTCTCCGGCCGAACCGCCGGGCCCGGGTCAGGCCAAGCGGAGCCCTCTGGAGAGGGGGAGAGGTCTCAAGACCACGGCGGAAGTGTACCCCCGAGCCCGACCATCTGGTCAAAAAGCGTGCTCGCTCGCTGGCTGTTCTTTTCGGCTCCGCGGGGAAGGACCTCGTCGGAGCAGTGGGTAGATGGGCTGATGAACTCCAACGGTGCGTCCGCTGAGCGATTCAACCCTTAGGGCTGAAGACGAGCACTCCCTCGGCGGGCCTGGCGCCCGTGTCGTAACGGGCGACCAGATCCTCGGGCATGTCGGCGAGGTCGCTCGAGCGCTTGAAGTCCCGCAACGAAGTGCCCGTGCAGTGGGAATCGACGTTGGGTGCGCCGGACGCCTGACTCCAGGTCCTCGAGGTTCACCGTCCGGAAGTCGATGCTGTACCGGGTGAAGCCCGAGGTGTTGGGAACGGTGGAGTGCATCTGGGCGCCGGAGAAAAGGACCAACCCACCCGGTGGGACCACGAAGCGGACCTGCGGGTCGGGGTCGAGATCTTCCGGGGGCTTGGGCTGCTTCCGGGTGTCCGCCTTGATCTGGCTGGCGGCGTCCTTGCGGCCGGTCGCATTCCACTCGTAGTAGTTGAAGTCGGCCGAGCCGTTCGGCACTCCCTCCGACCAGTAGCGGGGGTGGAAGGCCATCGAGCACTCGGTTTCGATGTCGTAGATGGGAAGCCACCAGTTCAACTGTGCCAGGGGCGCCGAGTACCAGGCGTCGCGGTGAAGGTGGTGGGCATAGCCGACACCGGCGGTCAGGTAGGCGTCGCTGGTGACCATGCGGAGCCTGGGCACGTCCTGATAGGTGGTCTCGAGATCGCACCCCAGGTCGGCAAGCACGTTCCCGGATCAGCCGCTTGGTCTCGTCGTTGTGGATGAACCGCGGCTTCAGCGGGGCGACCACGACGACGTAATCCTCTACGGGCATGTCGAACTGGACGTAGCGGGGGTCCTTGCCGGGGAACGCCCCCTCGATCATCGACCGTGCGTGCTCGGCCAGCGCCCGAATCGACGCCCTTGGCGAGAAGAGAAATATCTGGCCCTCGAAGATGCGGCTGCGGCGGACCAGGTCGGAGGCGTTGGAGTCGAGGTACACGGTGTGCATTGGGCAAACCCCCTTCGCTGAGTTTCCGAGGTGAGCCGGCCGGGCCCTCTACGGGCCCGGCCTACTAGATCACTCCTCGTCGCCGTCCGGGTTGGCAACCATACCGGCGAGTTCGTCGGATTCGTCGAGCTCGCCGTCGCCGTCGCCGCGCTGGCGGCCAAGGCTGGCCAGCCACTCGGCGGGGTTGGAGGGAAGCTCCTCCTCGGTGCGCTCCGGCATCTCCCCGAAGATCCCCAGCGCCGAAATCGGCGTGGCGTCGGGGAGCACCGGGTGGAGCGACTGGTAGTCGCTGTGACCGGTTCCCGCCGGGATCAGCTTGCCGATGATCACGTTCTCCTTGAGCCCACGCATGAAGTCCGACTGCCCCTGGATCGAGGCCTCGGTCAACACCCGGGTGGTCTCCTGGAACGACGCCGCCGACAACCACGAGTCTGTAGCCAGCGAGGACTTGGTGATCCCCATCAGCTCGGGACGACCCGCTGCGGGGACCTTGCCGTCCTCGGCCAGCTGCCGGTTGGCCTCGCGGAAGTCCTTCTCATCCACCAACTGGTTGGGGAGGAAGTCGGAGTCACCCGCCTCGACGACCCGCACCTTGCGCAGCATCTGCCTGACGATCATCTCGATGTGCTTGTCGTGGATGTCCACCCCCTGGGAGCGGTACACCTCCTGCACCTGATCGACGAGGTACTGCTGAGCCTTGCGGATCCCGGAGATGCTGAGCACCTCCTTGGGATCGAGCGGGCCCTCGGTGAGCTGGGTTCCCGGCTCGATGACGTCGCCGTCGTGAACCAGGAGGCGCGCCCGCCGTGACAGGCCATGGGCGAGTTCGTCGCCCTCGGCGGTGACGATGACCGCCTTCCGGCCCTCTTCGGCATCCTCGTCGAGCCGCACGGTGCCGCCGGCCTCGGCCAGGAGCGCCTTCCCCTTTGGCTCACGCGCTTCGAAGAGCTCCACCACCCTCGGCAGACCGTGGGTGATGTCCTCACCGGCGACCCCGCCGGTGTGGAAGGTACGCATGGTCAGCTGCGTACCCGGCTCGCCGATCGACTGCGCCGCCATGATCCCGACCGCCTCGCCGATCTCGACGTCACGCCCGGTGGCGAGCGAGAGCCCGTAGCACTGGCGGCAGACCCCGTACTCGGCATCGCAGGTGAGCACCGACCGCACCGACACCGTGTCGACCTCGGGGTGCGCCTCGAACGCCTGGAGGTAGTGACGACGCAGGATGGCGCCGCGGCTCAGCGGCTCGCCCTCGGCGGTCTTGATCACCTTGCGGTCGCTGCCGACGACGTCGGCGCCGAGCACTCGGCCGAAGACACGGCTGCGGAGGTTGCGGATCGTCCGTCCTCCCCCGTCCACCACCTTGACCTTGACGGTCCGCTCGGTGCCGCAGTCGTCCTCGCGAACGATGATCTCCTGGCTGACGTCGACGAGCCGTCGGGTGAGGTATCCCGAGTCGGCGGTCCGCAGTGCGGTGTCCGCCAGGCCCTTGCGCGCTCCGTGGGTCGAGATGAAGTACTCGAGAACCGACAGACCCTCACGGAAGTTGGAGATGATGGGCCGAGGGATGATGTCACCCTTCGGGTTGGCCACCAGCCCACGCATCCCGGCGATCTGCCGGACCTGCATGATGTTCCCCCTGGCGCCGGAGCGAACCATCATGTCGATGGCGTTGAACTTCTCCTTGCGCAGGGTCGCCTCCATGGCGTCCTTCACCTTGTCGGTCGCCTCGGTCCAGATCTCGATCAGCTCCTGGCGGCGCTCCTCGTCGGTGATCACGCCCTTCTGGTACAGGCCCTGCACCTTGTCGGCCTTGGCCTCGTACTCGGTGAGGATCTCCGCCTTGTTGGAGGGGGTCTTCACGTCATCGAGACCAATGGTCAGACCCGCCTTGGTGGCGAACCTGAAACCGAGCTCCTTGATGTCGTCGAGGGTGTGCTGCACGACGGCCTTGTCGTAGATGTCGATGATCTCCTCGATGATCCGGCGCACGTCCGACTTGAAGACCACACTGTTGACGTAGGGGAAGTCCTCGGGGAACGCCCGGTTGAGCATGGCCCGGCCGAGCGTGGTATCGAAGGACTTGGCTCCCGTCCACCGGCTCCTCGGTGACCAGCCCCTCCAACCTCGTGCGGAGCTCCTGGTAGCGCTCGGGGGTGCCGGCCACCTTGCCCAGCCGCAACCGGATCGGGGCGTGCAGCGACAGGTCACCGTTCTCGTATGCCATGACCGCCTCGTCCACCGTGGCGAACGACCGCCCCGCACCCAAGGCGTCCTCGACCTCCTCGGAGAGGTAGTAGACGCCGATGACCATGTCCTGGCTCGGGGTGACGATGGGCCGCCCGCTCGCCGGAGAGAGCACGTTGTTGGTCGAGAGCATCAGGATGCGCGCCTCGGCCTGCGCCTCCGCCGACAGGGGGAGATGGACCGCCATCTGGTCCCCGTCGAAGTCGGCGTTGAACGCCTCGCACACCAGCGGGTGGATCTGGATGGCCTTGCCCTCCACCAGGACCGGCTCGAAAGCCTGGATCCCGAGACGGTGGAGCGTGGGGGCGCGGTTGAGCAACACCGGGTGCTCCTGGATCACCTCAGCGAGGATGTCCCACACCTGGGGCCGCTGCCGCTCCACCATCCGCTTGGCCGACTTGATGTTCTGGGCGATGTCGAGGTCGACAAGTCGCTTCATGACGAAGGGCTTGAACAACTCGAGCGCCATCACCTTGGGCAGCCCGCACTGGTGGAGCTTGAGCTGCGGGCCGACCACGATGACCGAACGGCCCGAGTAGTCGACGCGCTTGCCCAGCAGGTTCTGGCGGAACCGGCCCTGCTTGCCCTTGAGCATGTCGGACAGCGACTTGAGCGCCCGGTTGCCCGGGCCGGTCACGGCGCGACCACGCCGCCCGTTGTCGAACAGGGCGTCCACCGCCTCCTGGAGCATCCGCTTCTCGTTGTTGACGATGATCTCGGGAGCCCCGAGATCGAGCAGGCGCTTGAGCCGGTTGTTGCGGTTGATCACCCGGCGGTAGAGGTCGTTGAGGTCGGACGTGGCGAACCGCCCACCATCGAGCTGCACCATCGGGCGCAGATCGGGCGGGATGACGGGGACCGTCTCGAGGATCATGTCCCGCGGCTGGTTCTTGCCCTCGTGGAAGGGCTTGACCACCTTGATCCGCTGTGTGGCCCGCTGCCTCTTCTGCGCCGAGCCGGATAGCAGGTCCTCCCCGAGGCGCACCATCTCCTTCTCGAGGTCGAGCCGCCCAAGGAGGTCCTTGATCGCCTCGGCGCCCATCCCACCCTCGTAGTAGGTGGAGTACCGGTCGGCTATCTCCCGCCACAGCTGCTCGGACTCGACCAGCTGCTTCGGCTTCATCGAGCGGAAGGTGTCGAAGGCGTCCTCGATCAGCTCGGCCTCGCGCTGCGCCCGCTCCTCGCGGTCGCGCATCTCGCGCTCGACCTCCTTGCGGCGGGCGGTGATCTCCTGGCTCTTGGCGCCGCCCTCTTCCATCTGGGCGAGCTCGGTCTCGAGACGCTCGAGACGGGCCTCCTTCCAGGTGGCGAACTCCTCGTGGACGATCTGCACCTCGGCGCGCATCGTCTCCTCGAGCTCGGGTAGGTCCTTCTGGCGCCTGGTGTCATCGATGTGGGTGATGAGGTAGGCGGCGAAGTAGATGACCTTCTCCAGCTCCTTGGGCGACATGTCGAGCAGGTAGCCGAGCCGGCTGGGCACACCCTTGAACAGCCATATGTGGGTCACCGGGGCGGCGAGCTCGATGTGGCCCATCCGCTCGCGTCGCACCTTCGACCGGGTCACCTCGACGCCGCAGCGCTCGCAGATGATGCCCTTGTAACGGATCCTCTTGTACTTGCCGCAGTAGCACTCCCAGTCCTTCTGCGGACCAAAGATGCGCTCGTCGAAAAGGCCTTCCTTCTCGGGCTTGAGCGTCCGGTAGTTGATCGTCTCCGGCTTCTTCACCTCGCCGTACGACCAGGACCGGATCTCGTCGCTCGAGGCGAGACTGATCTTCAGCTCATCGAAAAGCTGGCGCATTCCGCTCCTTCTTCCGTCTTACGTGCTCTGTCTTGTTCAAACGTCGAAATCGTCACGCCGCTCGGGCCGGCTCAGGTCGATGCCCAGCGTCTCCACGCTGCGGAACGAGGTGTCCTCGTCGAGGTCGCGCAGCTGGACCTCCTCACCGGCGGAGAGCATCTCCACGTTGAGGCAGAGGCTCTGCATCTCCTTGAGCAGCACCTTGAAGGACTCGGGTATCCCCGGCTCGGGGATGTTCTCCCCCTTGACGATGGACTCGTAGACCTTCACCCGTCCCTGGACGTCGTCCGACTTGATGGTCAGCACCTCTTGGAGGGCGTAGGCGGCCCCGTAGGCCTCCAGCGCCCAGACCTCCATCTCGCCGAATCGCTGACCGCCGAACTGCGCCTTCCCGCCCAGCGGCTGCTGGGTGATCATCGAGTAGGGCCCGGTTGACCTGGCGTGGATCTTGTCGTCCACCAGGTGGACCAGCTTCAGGATGTAGATGTGGCCCACCGTGATCGGCGTGTCGAAGGCATAGCCGTTACGCCCGTCGTAGAGCTTCGCCTTGCCCAGGTCGTCGACCAGTTTGTCGCCGTCGCGGTTGGGGAGGGCATTGGCCAGGACCGATGCGATCTCCTCCTCCCTAGCCCCGTCGAACACCGGCGTTGCCACCTTGCTCCAGGCAGGGGTGCCCCGGGCAGCCGGGCTGTTTCCGTCGAACTTCTTCCAACCGCGCGCCGCCGCCCAGCCGAGATGGGTCTCGAGCACCTGGCCGAGGTTCATCCGGGAGGGGACGCCGAGCGGCGAGAGGATGATGTCCACCGGGGTGCCGTCCTCCATGAACGGCATGTCCTCCTCGGGGAGGATCTTGGCGATGACGCCCTTGTTCCCGTGGCGGCCGGCGAGCTTGTCGCCCTCCGAGATCTTCCGCTGCTGGGCGACGTACACCCGGACGGTCTCGTTGACACCCGGCGGCAGGTCATATCCCTCGGACCGCTTGGCCACGCGCACGTCGATCACCTTGCCGCTCTCACCGTGGGGGACCTTGAGCGAGGTGTCACGAACCTCACGTGCCTTCTCACCGAAGATCGCCCGGAGGAGGCGCTCCTCGGGGGTCAGTTCGGTCTCGCCCTTTGGCGTCACCTTGCCGACCAGGTAGTCGCCGGGGTTGACCTCGGCACCTACCCGGATGATCCCGTTCTCGTCGAGGTCGCGCAGTACTTCCTCGGCGACATTGGGGATGTCACGGGTGATCTCCTCGGCGCCGAGCTTGGTGTCGCGGGCATCGATCTCGTGCTCCTCGATGTGGATCGAGGTGAGCATGTCCTCTTTCACCAGGCGCTCGGAGACGATGATGGCGTCCTCGAAGTTGTGGCCCTCCCACGGCATGAACGCCACGAGGAGGTTCCGGCCAAGGGCCAGTTCGCCCGACTCGGTGGACGGCCCGTCGGCGAGGACCTCGCCGGCCTTCACCTGATCGCCTTCGCGGACGATCGGCTTCTGGTTCATGCAGGTGCCCTGGTTGGACCGGACGAACTTGCCCAGGGGGAAGGTGTGCTTGCGGTTGCTGCCGCTCTCCTTGACCACGATCTGGTCGCCGTTGACCTCGACCACCTCGCCGGCGACCGGGGAGACGATCATGTCACCCGAGTCCATCGCGGCGCGGCCCTTCTACCCCGGTGCCCACCAGGGGAGCCTCGGAGCGGAGCAGGGGAACCGCCTGCCGCTGCATGTTGGAGCCCATCAGGGCCCGGTTGGCGTCGTCGTGCTCGAGGAACGGGATCAACGCCGTCGAGACCGAGACCAACTGCTTCGGCGAGACGTCCATGTAGTCGACTTCGTCGGGTGTCACCTGGTCGACCTCGCCACCGGCGCGGCGCACCAGCACACGATCGCGCTGGAAGGACCCGTCGGGGTTGAGCGGGGCGTTGGCCTGGGCGATGACGTGCCGCTCCTCCTCGATGGCCGTGAGGTAGTCCACCTTTGCGCTCACCTTGCCCTTGACCACCTTGCGGTACGGGGTCTCGATGAACCCGTAGCGGTTGACCCGGGCGTAGCTGGCGAGCGATCCGATCAGCCCGATGTTCGGGCCTTCAGGGGTCTCGATGGGGCACATCCGTCCGTAGTGCGAGGGGTGGACGTCACGCACCTCGAACCCGGCCCGCTCGCGCGAGAGACCACCGGGGCCCAGCGCCGACAGGCGGCGACGGTGGGTGAGCCCGGCCAGGGGGTTCGGCTGATCCATGAACTGGCTCAGCTGGCTCGTCCCGAAGAACTCCTTGATGGCGGCGGTGACAGGGCGGATGTTGATCAGGCTCTGCGGCGTGATCGACTCCGGGTCCTGCGTGGTCATGCGCTCCCTGACCACCCGCTCGAGCCGAGTCAGTCCCACCCGGACCTGGTTCTGGATGAGCTCCCCGACGGTTCGCACCCGGCGGTTGCCGAAGTGGTCGATGTCGTCGGTCTGGACCGGCACCTCGGCGCCGTTCGTCGGCGTGAAGGTGGCTGTTCCGGCGTGAAGGTGGACCAGATAGCGGATGGTGTCGAGGATGTCGTCGTCCGAGAGGAGCCCGCGCCCGGCGGAGCGGTGCTCGGACGTCTCCGGCCGGCCGAACTTCTGGTCGAGCTTGTAGCGGCCCACTCGGGTCAGGTCGTAACGCTTCGGGTTGCGGAACAACGTCTGCATGAGGTTGCGGGCCGACTCCACCGTGGTCGGCTCGCCGGGGCGCAGCTTGCGGTAGAGGTCGAGCAGTGCGTCGTCCTTGTCGGTGACCGGATCGCGCTCGAGCGTGTTCTTGATCGACTCGGCGTTGTTGAACAGCGCCAGGATCTCCTCGTCGGTCTCGGCAATGCCGAGGGCGCGCAGGAAGGCGCTGACGTACTGGCGGCGCTTGCGGTCGACCCGGACACCGACGGTGTCCTTCTTGTCGGTGTCGAACTCGAGCCACGCTCCCCGGCCAGGGATCATCTTGGCGGAGAAGATGTCGCGGTCGGAGGTCTTGTCGAGCGTCTGATCGAAGTAGACGCCGGGGGAGCGAACCAGCTGGCTGACCACCACTCGCTCGGTCCCGTTGACGATGAAGACGCCCTTCTCGGTCATGATCGGGAAGTCGCCGAGGAAGACCTGCTGTTCCTTGATCTCACCGGTCTGACGGTTGAAGAACCGGGCGGTGACGAACAGCGGCCTGGCGTAGTTGGAGTCGTGGTCCTTCGCCTCGTCGATGGTCATCGGGGGGTCGCCGAAGCGATGGTCGGTGAGTTCGAGGGCGAGGGAGCCAGTGAAGTCCTCGATCGGGGAGATCTCCTCGAAGATCTCCTTCAGGCCCTCGTCGAGGAACCATCGGAAGGACTCGTGCTGGACTTCGAGAAGGTCGGGGAGGGGAAGTACTTCGGGGATCTTGGCAAACGACAGGCGCTGGGCGACGCGCGAGGTCAAGGGATTCATCCTCCTGAGAGCAGTCCGGCCGGAGACAGCAACGTGACAGCATAGCAAAGCTACGCCGTCATCAGAACGTAACCTGATCAGCCCGCCCGGTATTCCCGGGCCGGCTTGTTTGAGCGCGAATCCTATATCAGGGGGCGCTGAGGGGTCAAGGGGTCAAAGTCAGACGGACGGGACGGCAGACGGCAGACGGCAGACCGCAGACTTGCGTGGCTGAGTTGTCCATCCGACACCGCAGTCACGCAAGAACGGGGCCGGCCGCGACCCCAGACCCAACTTGCGTGGCTGAGATGTCCGTCCGACACCGCAGTCACGCAGGAACGGCATCGGCGGCAGGACGGGCTTACCAGGCGCGGAGAGAAATCGGCTTCACCCTGATGGCGACGCGGTAGGCGGTGGCGAACGCCTCGACCGTCGCCGCCAGCTCGCCCTCGATCAACGAGCGGTACTTATCGATGTAGCGCTGGTTGGTGGAGGGGTCATCGTCCTCGGGGCTGAGCCGCGCCTCCCCGGTGAAGACGGCTACTCCCCCGTCACCGACCGAGTTCAGGTTCAACGAGACCACCGGGTTGGCGGCGATGTTGCGCAGCTTGGCCTTCCCCGGCTCGCTGAATACGAGGAACTCCTCGTTGTCCCACAGGAACCAGACCAGCGACGGCTGCGGGGTGGCGTCGGATCGCACCGTCGTCAGCCAGACGACAAGCTCATCGTCGAGTCTTCGAGCCAGACCGTCGGAGATCTCGATCGAGGCTGTCAACTTCACCCTCCCTTCGTGTCGGCGCACGCTACGAGAAAGGTCACGCTACGTTCCGCCTCACCGAAAGGAGCAGTGTTGAGCGACCGCATCCGCATCGCCATCCAGTTCCATCCCCAGCACGGCGCTTGGAGCGACCTCCGGGCAGCAGTGGTGAAAGCCGAAGAGCTCGGCGTGGACATCGTCTACAACTGGGACCACTTCTTCCCGCTCAGTGGTCCGCCCGACGGCGAGCACTTCGAGTGCTGGACCATGCTCGGAGCGTTTGCCGAGATCACCGAGCGGGTCGAGATCGGCGCCCTTGTCACCTGCAACACCTACCGGAACCCGGATCTGCTCGCCGACATGGCACGCACCGTGGATCACATGTCCGGAGGGCGGCTCATCCTCGGGATCGGCGCCGGGTGGTTCGATCGTGACTATGAGGAGTACGGGTACGAGTTCGGGACCGCCGGGTCACGACTGGCGGCGCTCGCCGAGGCGCTTCCCCGCATCCGGTCCCGCTGGGAGAAGCTCAACCCGCCGCCCACCCGCCAGATCCCGATCCTCATCGGCGGTGGCGGCGAGAAGAAGACGCTGCGGATGACCGCCGAGCACGCCCAGATCTGGCACGGGTTCGGCGACGCCGACCGGCTGCGGCACAAGAACGGGGTGCTCGACCGCTGGTGCGCAGAGATCGGACGAGATCCAAAGGAGATCGAGCGCTCGGTCGGTGCCAATCTGCGCGACCCGAGCACCGGGGACGATCTGGTCGCCGCCGGCGCCCAGCAGATCACGCTCGGGGTCGACGGACGCACCAAGTGGGACATCAGCCCCGCCGTCGACTGGCTCGCCTGGCGCGACAGCCGGGGGTAGCCGTCAACCCAGGGTTGGAGACTACCGCCAGGGTTGTTGCCAACCCTGGGTTGGCGGCTTACTCCTGTCTCGCCCGGCGTTGGGCTTCGCGGGATTCCTCGAGGATCGACTCGAAGAGCGAAATGGTGTGGTCGGGGTCGAGACCGTGGTGCTCGGCCTCGGTTCTGATGATGTCGAGCAACTCCGCCTCGCGCGACGGGGCGTGCACCGGAATGCCCCGCGCCGCCTTGACCCTCCCGATGGCGAGAGCGAGCCGGCGCCGATCGGCGAGCAGCCGGACGATGTCGCGGTCCACCATGTCCACCTCGCGCCGCATCCTGCCTACCCCCAGGACGTCCATCAGGGCGCGGAATCCGGAGGGGTCGAGCTGTGAAGGTCCGCCGCTGCGAGCCTGGTCCGGCTGGGCGTGGACTTCGACGATCAGCCCGTCGGCGCCTACCCCTTGAGCGGCCAATGCCAACGGCGGTACCCGGCTGGTGCCCCCGGCGGGACCACTCGGGTCGACCAGCACGGGTAGGTGGCTGCGCTCCTTGACCATCGGGATGGCGCCGATGTCGAGGGTCATTCCGTGATCACCGAAGGTGCGGATGCCACGCTCGACCAGGACGACCTGGTCGTTGCCCCCGTCGAGGACGTACTCCGCCGCCCACAGCCATTCGTCGATGGTCGCCGACGGGCCACGGCGGAGCAGAACCGGCTTTCCCGACGAGCCCACCGCCCGAAGCAGCTCGAAGTCCTGCATGTTCCCCGCCCCGACCTCGAGCATGTCAACCCGGTGGGAGACGGCGTCGACGTCACCCGGCGCCACCACCTGGGTAACCACGGGTAACCCGACCTCTTCCGCCGCCGCCGCCAGCATGTCGAGACCGGCGAGCCCGAGCCCGGCGAACCCGTATGTGCTCCCGGTGAAGGTCCCACCGCGGAGGACTGCCCCTCCCCCTTCGGCCACGGCCGACCGCCGCCTGCTTGACCTGGTCGGCACTCCTCGACCGAACTCGGCCCGGCGATCACCGGGAACGGGTCGCGCCCGAACCTCACCGACCCGACCGTCACCACCGTCGGTGGCCCCGATCCGTTCCGCTCCGCTTTGCGCTCCATGCTCAGGCTCCTGCTCGTTCAAAGCCTGGGCTCCGGGAACTGAAAAACCCGGAGCCCTCGGCTCCGGGTTCGGGTTCTGGCTGTGCAGATTGGCTCTGTCTAGCGCGCTCCCTCGGCCCGGGCCGGGGGCCCGGTAAAGACGAAGGTGGCATAGCCGTAGAGCCGATCCATGAGCCGCACACACTACCCCTTGAGGCTCCAGCGGTGGAAGGGGGCAAACCAGGTGATCGACCGGTCGGGTCAGGTGCTGTCGTCCTCGGTGACGGTCTCGGCGTCGTCGGCAGGCGGTGACAGCGGTGGCGTGGCGGTCTTCTCGGGGCGGCGACCGAACCACCAGATGAGCACCGCTGCGCCGACGGCGGCCACCAGCCCGGAAACCTGGTTCCAGGTGAACGGACCGACGGTGGCGTCACCCGAGCCGTACCGAACTGCGTCGATGAGGAACCGCTGCAGTCCGTACCACATCACCCAGAAAGCGAATAGCTGGCCGGGACGCCGGTTGACCCACACCTGACGCAGCAGAAGGAGGACTGCGAAGAGCAGAGCCGCGCCAAGCATGTCGTAGAGGGCCGCATGGTGATATATGGCGGGCAGCCCGGTTGCCGGGTCGGTGCACACGGTCCCGACCGAACCGGTGCACTCCAAGGCGTCGTGTTGGGGAGCGAGGTCGAACCCGGCTTGGACGGCGTAGCCGAGGAAGAAGTCGGTGCGGCTCCCCAGGTGCTCGACGATGGCGAGGTCACCTATCCGCCCGATCACCGTCCCCAAGGCGAGACCGGTCGTCGATGAGTCGAGCATCGGCATGATGGGGAGCCCCAACATCCGCATCCTCCAACCACCAGCCAGGATCCCCCCGGCAAAGCCGCCCAGAATGGAAAAGTTCCCGGTCAGGCTGAAGAGAGACCAACTGAACCCCTCGTCGATGATCTCCGCAGGGATGGTGAGCAGCCTGGCGCCGAGCAGCGCACCGATCAGCCCCCAGGTGAGCGCCGACTGGTACCCGGCGCTGTCGAGCCCACGACGACGAACATCGCGGGTGGCGATCCATGCCCCCGCCAGGAAACCGAGTGCGGCGAAGACCCCGTGCAACGAGAGCCGGAGCGGGCCGACCTCGACGAGCGGCACGGGCGGATAGCTGATCAAGGCGAGGAGCACCCGGGATTGTACGGGCGGGGATGGCTCGCCCGCCCGACCTACGCTGGACGATGCCGGGCGCCGTTTCGGAGTTGTCGCCGCGCTGGCTGCGGATGGACTCTCGATGTTTGGGGTGGTCGAATCGGGATGCTCGAGGCCAATCCCGAGACGAGCGATTGGCTGCGGATCGCACTCTCCCTGCTCGTCGGCTTGGCACTGCGGTGGTTGCGATCCGCCTGCCGCGCCCCCGGGCCGCTCACAGGCGTGGGTGCGATTGGCTTCGCAGCTGGATGGTGATCGTGTGGGTACCCGACGCGGTCGGCCTCATCGGGAGCGACCAGGGCGCCGGCTCATCGCGGTTCATCTCATTGGCCGTCGTGTCGGTCGGCTTGGGCCTATGGCTCGCAGCGTTGGTCAGAGATTCCGCCCGCACGCACCGTGGGCTCGCGAGTTAGCGACCACCACGTCGAGCCAGACCGCTCCGAACAGTGCGGCCAGGTAGATCGTCGAGACGCGGAAGAGCACCATCGCCCGCTCCGGGTGGCGGACCATTCGCGAGGCCTCGATGAGGAACCATGCGCCGAGACCGATGGCGGCCACCAGGTAGACCCAACCCATCCCCGCTGCCGGCACCAGCATGAGGCTCACCAGGACCATCACCCCGGAATAGGCGAGGATCTGCCATGCGGTCCGCTTCACACCGACCACCACCGGGAGCATCGGGACCGAAGCCCGGGCATAGTCGCCCTGGTAGCGGACGGCCAGCGCCCAGAAGTGCGGTGGGGTCCAGTAGAAGACGATGGCGAAGAGGATCCAGGCCGGAAGGGCCAACCCACCGGTGACCGCCGCCCACCCCACCAGTGCGGGCGCCGCGCCCGCCGCTCCACCGATGACGATGTTCTGGGAGGTGGTCCGCTTCAACGCCAGCGTGTAGACGAAAACGTAGAAGAGCAAGGCCGCCCCCGAGATGACCGCAGCCATCAGGTTGACCACGAGCCAGAGCCAGACGAACCCGGCGACGCCCAGTGCCGTGCCAAACACCAACGCTGCAATGCGGCTCCACTCGGTGACGGGGCAGGGGCCGCCGGGCGGTGCGGCCCATCACCTCGTCGATGTCCCGATCGGCCCACGAGTTGAGCGTGTTGGCGCCCGCCGCACAGAGAGTTCCGCCGATGAGCGTGGCGAGGACCAACCAGGTTCCGGGCCACTCACCTGCGGCGAGCACCATCGCGGGCACCGTCGTGATGAGCAGCAGCTCGATGATCCGGGGCTTGGTCAGCGCCACATACGACTTGACTCGGTCGACCGGCCCCGATCGGGTGGCTGCGGGATCGCTCACCACGATGCGCCTGGGCAGATCGGGGGGAGCAGCCATCGCCGCCAGCGTACCGGCCGCACCACCGCCGGCGGCCATGACCGCACTCGATGGGGATGCCTACTCACGGACGCTCGGTACCCTGCTCGCCGTGCGCAGTTGGATCCTCGTCGCGGCGGTGTTCGCCCTCGCCGCCTGCTCGGCGGGCGCCGGCAACACAGACGCCACCGACGCATCCACCGACTCGGACACCGCACCTCTCGTCATCGTTGCCAACGCCCCGGGGACCCTGGGACCCGGGCCACAGCGGATGGTCCTCGGTTTGGCGGCGAGGGACGCCTCTTCGCTCGCTTCGCCAGACCTCCCGGTCGCCTTCCAGATCAGCGACTCTGAGGGGGACGTCGTCGCCGAAGCCGACGGCGTGTTCCAGTGGACCATCCCGGACGTACGCGGCGTGTACACCATCCGGCCGGAGTTCGCCGACGCTGGGGTGTATGGGATCCAGGCGTTCCCCGCAGAGGGTGAGCCCAGCGTCAAGGTCAACTTCACGGTCAGCGACGACCCGGTGGTGCCCGAGGTCGGGGACCGAGCGATCGCTGCTCCGAGCCCAACCGGCGATGAAGCGCCGCTCGAGACCATCACCACCGATCCAGACCCCGACCCCAGCTTCTACGAGGTCTCGCTCGACGAAGCCGTCGAATCGGGTCAACCGACGGTGGTCGTCTTCGCCACGCCGGCCTTCTGTCAGTCCCAGACGTGCGGGCCGATGCTCGACCAGGTAAAGGCGGCGGCACCCGAGCACCCAGAGGTCACCTTCATCCACGTCGAGGTCTACGAGGACTTCCAGGGCGCCACGAGCGCCGAGGAGCTGAACCCGGCGCCGGCGGCGGTCGCCTGGGGGCTGCCCAGCGAGCCCTGGCTCTACTTCGTCGACGGCGATGGGGTGGTCACCGCCCGCTACGAGGGAACGGTGAGCCCGGAGGAACTCGTCGAGGGCTTCGCAACCATCGATACCTGATCCCGGAACCAAGGTGCGGTCCTGCTTTCCGCACGGCGGTCCAATCTCGTAACATCGCCGCTGGTCACCGTGGTCAGGAAGCAGCGCGACGTGCCACAGCAGCCCAGTCGAAGGCGACTTCCAGCGCTCGCCGTCGCCGCCGTCCTCCTCAGCGCCTGCATCCAGGACAGCCCGCTCGACTCGCTCGACCCCCAGGGGCCGTTCGCCCAGACGATCGACAACCTGTTCTGGGTCACCTTCTGGATCGCCACCGGGATCTTCGTGCTCGTCCAGGGCGGGATCCTCTTGGCCGTCTTCCTGTTCCGCGAGAAACCCGAGAGCAAGGAACCACGCCAGATCCACGGCAACACCCGGCTCGAGGTGGCATGGACTGTGATACCTGCGCTGATCCTCGCCGGGATCGCGGTGCCGACGGTCCGCACCGTCTTCGACCTCACCGAGTGCGGAGCGCGGCGCCATGCCGATCGAGGTGATCGGCCACCAATGGTGGTTCGAGTACCGCTACCCCGAAAGCGGTGTGGTCAGCGCCAACGTGCTGGTGATACCCGCCGGGCAGGAGGTCTGCCTCAACATGACCTCCGACGACGTGATCCACAACTTCTGGATCCCCAAGCTCAACGGTAAGCGCTATCTCGTCCCCGGAGAGGAGACCTTGCTCCGGCTCCAGGCAGACGAGCCGGGCGAGTACTGGGGGCAGTGCGGCGAGTTCTGCGGTCTGTCCCACGCCATGATGCGGGCCAGGGTCGAGGCACTCACCCCCGAGGAGTTCGAGGCGTGGACGGCCGCCCAACTCGAGCCGGCGCTCGCAGCCGAGCAAGGATCGGCGGCGGCTCGGGGCGAAGAGGTCTTCCTCGGGCAAGCGTGCATCGGCTGCCACAACATCTCGGAGGTCAACCCGCTGGACACGGCGACGGCGGAGATCTACGGGCCCGACCTGACCCACTTCGCCAGCCGCAACGTGTTCGCCGGCGCCACCCTCGACAACACGCCCGAGAACCTGGCGCTCTGGCTGGCAAATCCACCCGCTGTGAAGCCGGGCTCCTACATGCCCAACCTGAATTTGTCGCAAAGCGACATCGACGACCTCATCGCCTACCTGGAGAGCCTGCGGTGACCGCCACCACCCGCCCGATACCGACGACCACCATCTTCCGCCGCCCCAAGGCGAAGACGGGTTTGCTCGGCTGGTTGACCACCGTCGACCACAAGAAGATCGGGATCATGTACGGGTACACGGCCTTCATCTTCTTCATCGTCGGAGGACTCGAGGCCCTGCTGCTCCGGATCCAGCTCTCCTCGGCGGATGCCACCTTCCTGACCGCGGACCAATACAACGCCATGTTCACCATGCACGGCACCACGATGATCTTCCTCTTCGTGATGCCGGTCGGCGCCGCCTTCTTCAACTATCTGCTGCCTCTGATGATCGGCGCCCGGGATGTCGCCTTCCCCCGGCTCAATGCGCTGAGCTATTGGATCTTCCTCTTCGGCGGGATCTTCCTCTACTCGTCCTTCATCTTCGGGACGGCGCTGGCGCCGACCGGGGGCAACCTCGACCCGATCGATGCCGGCGCCTTGTTGAACGGGAGCCCCAACGGCGGGTGGTTCGGGTATCAGCCAAACGCCGGACCCACCTACTCGGTGGGCACCGCTCTGGACTACTGGGCGCTCGGGCTCCAGATCCTCGGGCTCGCATCGCTGATCTCGGCGGTGAACTTCATCACCACCATCCTCAACCTGCGGGCCAGAGGGATGCGGCTGCTGCGGATGCCGGTGTTCGTGTGGATGACGATGATCGTCGCCTTCCTGCTGCTGTTCTCGCTCCCCATCATCGCCGTCGCGCTGTTCATGGTCACCGGCGACCGGCAGTTCGGCACGGTGTTCTTCCAACCCGCCGAAGGCGGGAGCGCCATGCTCTGGCAGCACCTGTTCTGGCTGTTCGGCCATCCGGAGGTCTACATCCTCATCCTCCCCGCGATGGGGATCGTCTCCGAGGTGCTCCCGGTGTTCAGTCGAAAGCCGCTGTTCGGATATGCCGCCGTCGTGTTTGCCGGCGCCGCCATCGCCTTCCTCGGCTTCGGGGTGTGGGCCCACCACATGTTCTCCTCGGGCATCGGCACCGTCGCCCAAGCGGCGTTCGGGCTGTCGACGATGACCATCGCCATCCCCACCGGCATCAAGATCTTCAACTGGTTGGGGACGATGTGGCTGGGGAGAATCCGATTGCAAACACCCATGTTGTTCGCCATCGGTTTCGTGGCCATGTTCGTCATCGGCGGTCTGTCCGGCGTCACCCACGCGGTCGTGCCCGCCGACTGGCAGCAGACCGACACCTACTACGTGGTGGCGCACTTCCATTACGTCCTCTTCGGCGGCGCGGTGTTCGGGATCTTCTGCCGGGCTCTATTACTGGTTCCCCAAGTTCTCCGGTCGGATGTTCTCCGAACGCCTGGGCAAGCTCCATTTCTGGTTGATGTTCATCGGGTTCAACCTGACGTTCGGCCCGATGCACTGGCTGGGTTTGCAGGGAATGGTGCGTCGCACCTGGCGTTACCCCGCCGACTACGGGTTCGAGTTCTGGAACCAGGTGGTGACCGCGGGGGCATTCCTCATCGCGGTCTCGATCGCGATCTTCATGGTGAACTGGTCGATGTCGCGCCGCCGGGGTGCGATCGCCCCGATGGACCCCTGGGATGCCCGCACCCTGGAATGGTCGATCCCGTCACCACCACCCGAGTACAACTTCGGGGTGGAGCCGGTGGTCCACTCGCTCGACGACTTCTGGCACCAGAAGTACACAGAGGGCGAGGATGGCCGACCGGTCAGGAACGAGGACGCCGACGAGTTGATGGCCCGTTTGGAGAGAGACGGCACCGACCCGCCCCAGCCGATCCACCTCCCGGCCTCCTCCTACTTCCCGTTTGTCATGGCCGCCGGGCTGCCGCTGATCGCCTACGGGATCGTCTACCACACCCTGCCGTGGGGAATCCCGCTCATCGTCATCGGTGCCATCGTCACCATGGCCGGAGCCTTCGGGTGGGCGGTCGAGCCCGCCGAGGAGGAGGAGCCCCACGACGTCGAGCACGCCGGGGCCCATTGATGGCCGAGCTCACCCCCGAGATGACCTCTGAGATGGGCGAGGTCCACGAAAGCCACGCCCACGAGGGAACCGGTGTCGACAACCGCAAGCTCGGGATGTGGGTGTTCCTCTCCTCCGAGTTCCTCTTCTTCGGGGCCCTCATCACCAACTACCTGCTGTTCAAGAACCGGCCCGGCTTCCCCGCCCCCTACCCCCGAGAGCTGTACGACATCCCCTTCACCTCGGTGAGCTCGTTCGTGCTGCTGATGAGCTCGCTCACCATGGTGCTCGGTCACAGCGCCCTGGAGCGAGACGACCAACAGGGGGTGCGTACCTGGCTGGCGGCCACCGCGCTGCTCGGTGCCACGTTCCTCGGCGGGCAGTTCTTCGAGTTCAGCGAGTTCATCGCAGAGGGACATGACGCTTTCCACCAACCCGGCGGCGTCGAGCTTCTACCTGCTCACCGGATTCCACGGGATCCACGTCGCCATCGGCGTGCTGATGCTGTTCTCGCTGTTCGGCATCTCGCTGCGCTACGACCGGCTGAGCGAGCATCGAGGCCTCAACGTCGAGCTCGTCGGCCTTTACTGGCACTTCGTCGACATCATCTGGATCGTCATCTTCACTCTCGTCTACCTGATTCCATGAGGGACGAATGACCGACTCAGACACCAGGGCCCACACCTACCCCTCCCCCAAGCTGTACGTCCGGATCGCCATCTTGCTGGCCATCATGACCGCGGTCGAAGTTGGCCTGTACTACCTGGAGCCGGTGGTCGGGGGCGCTGGTCATCCCCTTCCTGCTGATCCTCTCTGCGCTCAAGTTCATCATCGTCATCGGGTACTACATGCACCTCCGCTTCGAGCCGGCCACTCTGAGCCGCTTCTTCGCGTTCGGCTTCGTGCTGGCGATAAGCCTCTACGCCATCGTGCTCGCCGTGTTCGGGGTTCTGGCGGTGGCGATCGGGTGACGCCGGTCCCCGCCTTCGCCGCCCACGTGGATGTGTGGTTGGTGCTCGGCGGTCTGATCGCCATCTACCTGTACGCGGTGATCAGGGTCGGGCCGCTGATGGTCGAGAAGGGATCAAGAGCCGCCACCGGGAAACAGATCGGCTCGTTCCTCGCCGGAGTGGGTGTCCTCTGGCTGGCGTCCGACTGGCCGGTCCACGACATCGCCGAGCAGTCGCTCTACTCGGTCCACATGGCGCAGCACATGGCCATCACCCTCGTCGCTCCTCCGCTCTTGCTCGCCGGAACGCCGCGCTGGCTGGCGGAGGTGCTGATCCCAAAGCGCGTCCTGCCGTTTGTCCGCGCCATATGTGCCCCGGTCCCGGCGCTGCTCATTTCGATCGCCGTTCTCATCTTCACCCATTGGCCGGCGGTGGTCACCCTGGCGGTCACCTCGGGCCCGGCACATTTCGCGCTCCACGCCCTGGCGCTGGCCAGCGCGATCGTGATGTGGATGCCGATCCTCAGCCCGACCCCCTTGATCCCCCGTGCCCGGCCCCTCGTCCAGATCGGCTACCTCTTCGCCCAGTCGATCATCCCGACCATCCCCGCCTCGTTCCTCACCTTCGGGACACGAGCCGCTCTACCGGGTCTACGGCGACGCCGCCGAGATCTGGGGCATCTCGGCGGTCACCGACCAGACGATGGCCGGGTTGCTCATGAAGATCGGCGGCGGCCTCCTCCTGTGGGGATGGATCGCGGTCATCTGGTTCCGCTGGTACCGGGACGAGCAGACCTGGGAGCGGCTGGAACGGGAGCTGCGGCGCCCCACCGTCTCCTGAGCCGAGCCACCCGGCTCGCCGCCGGGATTGCGTTGACGATCGTCGTCGCCTGCTCCGGGCAGACCACGGTGGTCGGCAGTGTCATCGAGGTCGACGGCGATCTCAGCACCGTCGAGTCGTTCACCATGGTGACCGAGGACGGTGAGACACTGACCTTCGAGCCCGATCCCTTCGGCCGCTACCCCTTCCCCCTGCCGCACCTGCGCGAGCACCTGGTGAGCGGCCAGCAACTTCGAGTCGACTACCGCCCTGCCGAGGATGGGACGCTGGTGGCGGTGGCCCTAGACGATGCCGACGGCGGCCACGGCTGACGCCTCCGCAGGCTCCTCGGCACCCTCCTCACCACCGCCAAGGGCGCCGGCGACGACGACGATGAGCACAACAACCGCCAGGATCCCGGCTGCGGCCGCCAGCAACTCGCCGAGTGAGAGCCGCACGTTGGGCCTCGAGGCGGTCAGCCCGGCGAAGGCGAGGATGCCGCCGGCTACCACGATGGCGAGAAGCGGGGCGGCAACGTGGTAGGCGAGGAAGAGGCTCCCCAGCGCAACCACGATCAGTGCGAGGACGGCGATGGCGGCCAGGGGGACGCCGACCCCGGTTGACAGCCGCCGCCGGACCGCGGTCGATTCGTCGGCCGCCTCGGCGTCGAGACCGACGGGGACGGCGAGCACCTGGACCACGGCCGCGGTGATCATCCCCAAGACAGCGCCGCCGAAGAGCACCAGCAGCAACCCCGACCGCACTCCGATCTGGACGATGGTCTCGTCGGCCTCTGAGGGCTGCCCGGCCAAGTTGAGCAGGAGCGCAGCTCCAACGACTCCGACCAGCAAACCGGTGACACCACCGACCAATGCCGCGATGCCGGCCCGTCCTTCCATGCGCATGTCCGGGCGGAACCACGCCGGGACGATCCGCACCGCCAACCCCACAAGGGCACCGAAGATCAGTGAGATGACGGCACCGACAATCACCACGGGGAGGGCCGTTACCTCGATCGCCGGGCGAAAGGCGCCTGGCTCGCCGACAAGGGTCACCTTGTCGACGACGAGCGGTGTCACCGCCACCGCGGCGACGATCCCCAATGCGGCACCCGCCAACCCGCCCACTCCGGCCGCCCAACGCAGCCGCTCGGAAACCGGCGCCGCCACCAGGTCCTCGTCTTCCTCGACAACGGTTCGCACCGGGGCGGGTACCAGCGCCGCAGTCGCCGCGGCTGCAGCCGGCGGTGCCTCCGCCACCGGCTCGGGGGAGGCCGCCGGTTCTGGGGCGGCCGCCTCATCGGGCGATGTCTCCGGCTCACGCTCGGGCTCTGGCTCCGGCCCAGACTCGGCCGGCCCAGCCTCGGCGGGAGCCGCCGCGCTCGGCCACCGAACCGCCGCCCGCCCATGCCGCCAGAACCTCGTCGACGGTGGTCCCCGATGCCTGCGCCCGAGCGGCCGCCGAGCGCTGCACGATCGCCTCGGGTGCATTGAGCGCTCGCGCCGCCGCCTCGAGGTTCTCGCTCATCGACGGGGAGCATAGCCAGGGGGTCACCCACTGCCCCGGGCACGAAACGGTCCCGGGACGGTCGCGGAAAGGGCATACTTGGAGCGATGGAACAGCGCAGCACCGCCCGCCAGAACGAGGTTCCGAAGGTGGGCGGTGGCTCCGTCGACGAGCGGCTCCACCGGCTCAGCCCCGACACCGCACAGCGGGTGTTGGAGCGCGCCATCGCCGAGCACGCACCGGATGACCCCGGACTCACCCGGTCGGACCTGCTCCGCATCGCTCAAGAGCTGGACATCGATCCGGCCGTGGTCGAGCGGGCGCTCGCCGAGGAGTTGTCAACCAGCCCCGAGGCTGGACGGGTGGGGTTGCTCGCTCGGATCACCGGGCTCGGGCATCTGCACCAGCGCCGCATGAGCGACCGTCCGGTGCCTTGGCTCGAGCGCGCCGCAGTCTCCTGGCTGGCCGGCGAGGAGGGTCTGCGCCTCCAGCGCCGCACCAGCGATGGCGCGGTTTGGATCGCCGACGGACGACTCACCGCCCGGCTGCGGCTCGGGTTGCACCTCACCAAGGGGACGCGAACCCTCCGGACAGCCGACCGTGTCATCCTCGACGTACGGACGCTCGGCGGGGGGCGGAGCGTGGTCGACATCAGGGCGGACGCTGCCGGGCTCCTCGGCAAGGGACGTACCGTCGCCCTGGCGGGCACCGCAGCAGCTGTGGTGCTCTTCCTGGTCGGTTGGATGGCAGGGGCGGTGGGAGACGCCGCCGGAGCCGGGATCCTGCTGGCCATGGTCTCGTGGACGGCCACCGTGGTGACATTGCGGGGGTGGGGGCGCCGGCTACGCGCCGCCCTGACGACCGCGGTCGAGGTGATCAGCTCACCCGCTGCCCATCCCTGGAAGCCGGCCCTAACCTGGGCTCACGACCGAGAGGAGGACTCGATGAAGAAAGCCCTGTTGATCCTCAGCATCCTGGGAGTCATTGCTCTCATCGCCTGGAAGATGATGGAGGAGACCGAGTAGGGATCAACCCACCCGGTCGGTGACAACCCGCAGATCGGCACGGTCGCTCAGAAAGACGTTCACCGCCCTTGCGATCTCCTCGTAGTGCGTCAGCGGCGCCTCGTGACGGGCATCCAACTCGACCACCTTGGCGTCTCGAATGAGCGCCGCCAGTCGGTACTGGGCGGCCACCGGCATCAACTGGTCGTGAGCCGTGATCATGACCAGCGCCGGCTGTTCCAGTCGGCCGATCCAGCGGGTGCTGTCGAACGAGAGGGCGGCGAAACCCGACAGCCAATAGAGGTCGGGGTCACGGCTCATCTGGTGGCCCCACATCCAACGCTGGTGTCGCGGCTGTAGCGCCCCCACCCGGCCCAGGTAGTGGTACCGGGCGCGCGACAACTCCACCCGGCTGAGCCGGTCGAGCGCTCGTCCCAGGAGAAAGACGATCCGCGCCGCCCAGCGCTGGCGCGACCGAGGTGCCGGTTGGGCGGCGGTCCCGCCGAGGATCAGCTTGACGACCTTGTGGGGATGACGGTGGGCTAGCTCCTGGGCGACCATCCCGCCGAGGCTGTAACCGGCCACGACCGCCCGGTCCACGTCCAACGCATCCATCACCTGGGCGACCTCGTCGGCCAGTCGGGACACGTCGAACCTCTCGCGCACCAACTCCGAATGCCCCGAGTTTCGGTTGTCGAGAGCGATGATCCGGTACTTCCCGTCGAGGAGCGGGATGATCCGCTGCCACACCACCACCGAATGGTCGCCCCAACCATGAATCAGGACGACGGGCGGGCCGGCGGGGTCGCCGGCTTCGCGCAGGAACATCTCCTGATCCCCGATGAACACAGACCTCCCGGGTATCCGCATGGGCGCCTCTTGTGGCCCATCGAAGGTCGGGGGGACCTCGGGACCGAAGAGCCGCCACAGGAACCAGGCACCGAGCAGCCGGCGCATCCAGCGCATCATCAGAAACCTCGCAGTTGGTCGATGGCGAACACGTGGTCGGCGACCGGGCGACCTCCCACCAGATGCTCGTCGATGATCCGATCGATCACCTCTTCTGTCACCGAGTGGTACCACACGCCCGTCCGGGTAGACGACGGCGATCGGACCCTGCTCGCAGACCCTCAGACAGTCTGCCTTGGTGCGAAAGCACGACTCCAGTTCCTCGTTGGGGCGTCGGCTCGGCATCCATGTCGCCTTGCCAGAGAGGCGGGGCACTGGTCAGCCCGAGCGCTTTGAGCCTGGACTTGAGGTGCTTCCACACCCGCCCCGACTCCTCATATCCCGAGCACCGGGGGTTGGACTGCTCGGCGCAGATGAAGAGATGACGCTGTAGCCCCCCGATGGAAAGCGCCTCGGCGATGGTCTGCAGCCGATGGTCGAGATCTCGGTCGTCCACAGGAAAACGGTAGTTATGTGCAGGAGGGGGCAGGCGACGGCCGAGACGGCAGACGGCAGACGGCAGACGGCAGCCGGCCCTGACGAGCGACGCAGTTCTCCACCTGCTTGGCTTGGTGGCGATCTGCCGGGGCCTGGTTCACTCCGAGTGAGATCCGCCCCGCTACACCGTCGGTCACTTCGCCGATCAGCGCGGCCGCCGGGGTTCCGGCGGCGACCAGTTCGGTGATCACGGCATCTACCTGGGTGGGATCGACCGCCGCCAGCAGACCACCGCTGGTCTGGGCGTCTGCCAGCAGCATCCGGTCCTCCTCTGCGAGGGACCCGAAGTCGGTGAAGCGCGATGCGGTCTCCAGGTTGCGCCGGCTTCCACCCGCGTAAACGCCGGAGGCGACCAACCGCCTTGCGCCGGGGAGGTAGGGGACCGCACCCGCCGTCACGGTGGCGGCGGTGCCGCTGGCGCGCATCATCGCTCCCAGGTGGCCGAGCAGCCCGAACCCGGTGATGTCGGTGGCGGCCTTGACATCGTGTGCGCCAAGGACTTCGGCTGCGGAAGCATTGAGCGTGACCATCACCTCGACTGCGATGGCCACCTCCTCTGCTGACGCCTCGGCCCTCTTGAGGCCAGTGGTGACGACCCCCGAGCCGATCGGCTTGGTCAGCACCAACCGGTCCCCGGGACGGGCGGCACGGTTCGTCGTCAGCCGGTCCTCCTCGACAACGCCGGTGACCGCCAGCCCGTACTTGGGCTCGGGGTCATCGATCGAGTGGCCGCCGGCGATCACGCAACCCGCCTGCTCGCAGATGGCGGCGCCGCCGTCGAGAACGCGGCCGAGAAGATCGAAGGGCAGTTCGTCGCGGGGCCAGGCAACAATCTGGAGAGCGCTCAACGGCCGGCCGCCCATGGCGTACACGTCGGAGAGGGCGTTGGCGGCAGCAATCCGGCCCCAGTCGTACGCGTCGTCGACGATGGGGGTGAAGAAGTCCACCGTCTGCACCAGCAGCTTCCCATCGAGACGGACGACCGCGGCGTCGTCTCCGGTCTCGATGCCCACCACGAGGTCGGGGTGGCTCGCCGCAGGATGGGCACGAAGCCCGGAGAGCGCCTCGCTCAGCTCGTCTTGCCCGAGCTTGCAGGCGCACCCGGCGCCGTGCGAGTACGAGGTGAGCTTCACCTCCGACATCGCTCGGACGGTAGCCCGGGGGGCGGTTCCAACCGCTTTGGCGTCACTCAGCGGGGTATGGCCGCGTTTGGTGACGCCAAAGGCGGGGTGCCACCCACGCAGAACTACTCTGATCCGCTCATCGAGGTCCGGTACACATGACTGAAGACACTGTCTGGCTCACCCCGACGGCATACGAGAAGGTGAAGGTAGAGCTCGAGGGACTCCTCGGCGATGGTCGCCGGCAGATGGAGGAACGGCTCTCCGAGGCCCGGTCGCACGGGGACATCCGCGAGAACGCCGACTATGACGCCGCCAAGGACGAGCAAGCCCTCATGGAGGCGCGAATCCGCCAGTTGCAGCACATCCTCGACACCGCAGAAGTGCGCGACGTCGAGGACACCGGCACCGTCCAGGTGGGCTCGGTGGTGACCGTGGTCGATGGCGACGGCGACCCGATCGAGTATCTGGTGGCTCCCCAGGAGAACAAGGTGCCCGGGTTCCTCCTCGCCTCCCCGGGCAGCCCGCTCGGCAGGGCGCTGATCGGCGCTGCGGTGGGTGACGACGTCAGCTACGAAGCTCCCGGCGGAGCCTTCACGCTGCGGGTCGCCGACATCCGTCCCTTCGAGGGTTAGCCCCCGATAGGCGGCGGTACCCTCACCGGCCGCCTCACCAAGGACCGAAATGGTGCGGATCCGTCTGCTCAAGCCTCGAGAGCTCGCAGCCCGCCTCCTGGATCTGGCGCGTCGCCGCCCCGATGAGGTCGAGGAATACCTCGATAGCCACGGTGAGGAGTGGGAGGCGCTCGCCGGCGCCAACCCTCACGACGTAGCAGACATCCTCGAGGAACTGGGTGAGGAGGCCGCCACCGAGCTGCTCACCGACCTGCCCCCGGCGGAGGCCGCCGAGGTCCTCGAGGAGATGCGTACCGAATTGGCCGCAGACATCCTCGAGGTCCTCCCTCCCGAGGATGCCGCCGATCTGTTGGAGGTGATGGACACCTCCGATGCTGCCGACCTCCTCGCAGAGGTCGAGCCCGAGGTCCGAACCAGGCTCATCGCCGAGCTCGACGAGGAGTTCGCCGGTGAGGTGCTCGAGCTACTCGCCTATTCGGCGGACTCCGCCGGTGGGATCATGACCACCGAGATCGCTGCCCTGCCAGTAGGGATGAGCGCGGGCGAGGCGATCGAAGCCATCCGCCGCCTCCACGACGAGCTCGAGGACCTCTCCTACGTGTACGTGGTCGATGAACAGCAGCGGCTCCTCGGAGTGCTCTCCTTCAGGGACCTGGTGTTCAACCGCCCCGGTGTGGGGCTCGACGAGGTGATGGTCGCCGACCCGATCGCCGTTGCCTCCGATGCCGACCGGGGCGAGGTCGCCGAGCTGATCCAGAGGTACCACCTCTTCGGGCTACCCGTGGTGGACAGCTCGCACCGTCTGCTGGGAATGATCACCACCGAGGCAGCACTCGAGGCGGTTCAAGAGGAGGCCAGCGAAGACTTCGCCGTCGCCGTCGGTGCCGGCGCCGAGGAAACGGTGCACACCCCGGTCCCTCGCTCGATCCGCAGCCGGCTCCCGTGGATCTCCTTCGACGTGGTGATCTCGTCTGTGGTGGTGGTCGCCATCAGCCGCTTCAGCGGGATCCTCGAGCAGTTCACCGTTCTCGCCGCCCTGATGCCCCTCGTGGCTCGCATTGGCGGTGACGCCGGAGCCCAGAGCCTCGCCGTGGTCATACGGGGCCTCGCCGCCGACGACATCTCGAATTCGGCCATCCCCAGGGTCATCCGGCGTGAGACTCTGATCGGTGCGATCAACGGGCTGGCGATCGCGGTGCTTGCAGGCATCCTGGGTTTCGTGCTCCAGACCATGCAGGGAGGCCCCGACCCGTTCCAGATCGGTTTGGCGATGACCATCGCGGCATGGGCCAACCTGCTGATCGCGGGCCTGGCAGGGGCCGGCATACCGCTGGCGCTCCGTTCGCTCGGATTCGACCCCGCACTGGGGTCGAACCTCTTCCTGACCACGATCACCGACCTGCTCGGCTTCGCCGGCTTTCTCGCCGTCGCCTCGGCGCTGCTCAACTGAGCCGCCCTTGTGCGTCCGCCGTGCTGGTGAACCGCCCGACGTCCGATTCGAGGACGATCGGCTCGAGGGACATTCAGGAACCGATGATGAACGAGCCCAGATCCGAGTATGGGCCGAGGAAAACGACGCGGTTCCCGTTCTCCAGCCTGAGCACGTAGTGGCGGCTCTGCTGGCGGGTCAGGTTCTCCGAGTTGCGGATGACCGCACGGAGCGCCGCCTGTGAATCGACCACATCGAGTTGGTCGACCGGCTCATTTGCTTCGACTATGTCAAGAACGAGGTTCGATAGGTCGATCTCTGTGTAGTCACCAGGTTCGATCAAAACGACGAGCCTGTCCCCACTGTCGGAGGGCTCCCGGTGACGTATGTCGTAGGAGATCTCGATGGGTTCCCGGATGCTGGTCGACGTGCTGCGGTTCGAACCGCCTCTCTGTCGCGTTGTGTCCGGCGCGGCGGCGACGGTCGTCACCGGATTCGAGCGATGTGTCTGTGACTGCCGTGGAGACAGTGGGATCATCGGAGCACGCGGCGAGGACGGTCACCGCCAGAGCGGCGGCTGCTGCTCCTCGAAACGCTGGACCCCAAGATTGTCGTCGCATGCTGGTATCTCCCTCGGGGTGGACGACTCTTCAACGTCGTGGTTTTTCAACGCGTTCCACCAGCGACGGTGCCTTCGGCGGCCACCCGGCCGGTGATGGTTTCTGTGAGAAAGCCTATTGTGGCGGGACTGGATAAATGGGTAGCCTGACACGAGTGAGGGTGCGGATGAGGCGTGCCGCCGCCGCGGTGGTGGTGCTGTCTTCTTCTCGGGCTGTTGCCGGCCGCCGGCTATGCCGGGCCTGCCTCTGCGAGCGCGCCCAAATGCAGCCCGAGGACGATCACCGATCTCACTCCGGACGACAACCCCTCTACAACGACCAGCGTCCCCACAACGGTTCCCACCGAGTCTCCGACGATCGACCCGGTCGAGGGCGCCGAAGACGCATCCGCATCGGCCGGCTCCGGCCTCTTCGGCAACGGTGTCCCGCTGGTACGCACCGGTGGTGGCGAGAGTCACCTCGCTGGCAGCTTCTCTGGCTCAGGTCCCCCCGACGACCACTGTGCCGGCCCCACCCACCACGGTGCCGCCCACCACGGTGCCTCCCACCACCATCCCTGACACCACGACCACAACGGTGCCGCCCACCACGGTGCCTCCCACCACCATCCCCGAGACCACCACCACAACGGCGCCGCCCACCACCGTGCCTCCGGTCATCATCCCCGTGACCACCACAACTGTTCCTGAGTCCACCACCACGGTGCCGCCCACCACCGTGCCTCCGACTACGACCACCACGACGCCGCGGCAAACGGCGATCTCGGGCAGCACTTGCTTCGTCTATCCGATGACCTACCCCATCGTTGGAGAGTCGGCCAACGTGTCCCCCTTCGGCGCGGCTCGCGATGGCGGGGCACGGCTCCACGCTGGAAACGACCTCACCGCACCGCGGATGGCCCCGGTGGTGGCGGTCCAGAGCGGCATCGTCGAGGAGATCGAGTACGGCGGCTACCTGTCGGGAACATCTGTCCGGATACGTCACGACGACGGATGGTCTTCGCATTACATCCACCTCAACAACGACCTGTACGGCACCGACGACGGTCAGGGTGAAGGCGTCAGGCCCGGTCTCGCCGAAGGCGATCGGGTCAAGAAGGGCGAGCTGCTCGGCTGGGTCGGCGACAGTGGAAACGCCGAGGGGACGATCCCTCACCTCCACTTCGAGCTTCGCAACCCGGCGGGGTCGGCGGTGGATCCCCAGGCGAGCCTGAAGGCGGCCAAGCACATCAAGGTGTCATTTGACGGCGCTTCTCCCGCCTTCATCGACATTGCGGGCCACCCCCAGGAGGTCATGATCAACCTGTTGGCATCGGCAGGGCTTGCAACGTCCTGTGGGGAGCGCAGCCTCAACTTCTGCCCCAACGGCGCCGTCACCGGGAAGGCACTGCGTGAGGTCGTCAACGCCTGGCAGGGAGAGGGTGTCCACATCGGTCGGCTCATCCCCTACAGCGTTCCCTTCGACACCAGCCACCTCGCCGAGACCGAAGAGGCGGCGCCGGCCGCCGAGGTCGAGGCCGCTCCGGCGGGCACCATCCTGGTGACCGATCCGCAGATGGTCCGGCCGGCCGACGGTGCTGCCGGCCGCGACGCGCTCGCCGAGGAGAAGCGCAACATCGCTGCTGCTGCCTCTGCTCCGGTTGAGGTCGACACCGGCTGCGGGCAGTGGAGGTTGTGCGACTCAGTGGCGGTTTCGCTCGAGGAGGTTGCGGCGGTGATCGACGGCGTCCTGGGACTGGAGCCGGTACCCGGTCGCACGGCTCCCAACGCCCCGATGCTCGACTCGGTCCGGGACCTCACCTACCACGGCGTCCTCGCCACCTGCACCGATCGTCCCGCCTCGTTGCTCGGAACCCATGTCACCCGCGGAGCGCTTGCCTCGCTCATGACCCGCGCTGCCGGCATCGCCGACACCGAGTCCTGCGACACGGCGGCGATAGCCGAGATGCATCTCTACGGCGGTCCGCATCGAGTGCCGGTCAGCGCCCGACCCTTCGCCGACTGATCACCACCCGCTTCGGGTCTCTTCCTGGACCCGCGCCGTAAACGCCTCCCTAAGCGTGATGGTGACCGCGCCCGTGGGATACCGGCGGGCGTCCACCTCGACGACCGGGGTCACCTCCTTCACCGTGGAGAAGGCGATAACTTCGTCGGCGCCGAGCAGGCGGTCGAGGTCGAAGGTTCCTTCGACAACCTCCAGCCCTCTGCCCGCCGCCTCTTCGAGCAGCACCCTGCGGGTGATCGAGTCGAGAATCCCCAAACCGAGTCCCGGCGTCTCAAACACACCACCATTCACCCAACCCACCGAGAATGTCGGGCCCTCGAGAACCCAGCCCTCGTTGCTCACCAAGAGAGCGTCGGTCTTCCCCACCCGGCGGGCGGCGCGGGTCGCAGCCATGTTGGGCGCATAGCTGAGCGTCTTCGCTCCCGACAGATCCCATGCGGCACCACCGGCATGCCACGGGGCCGGGACGGCAGCCAGAGTGATGTTCGGCTCGCGAGGCGGGAGGGGGAGGGCCATTACAACCACCCGGGGTTTTCCGTCGGGTTGACCGGCCTCGCCGCCTCTGGTGACCAGGATCCGGACGATCCCGTCACCCGCAGCCGAAGCGACCTCGTCCACCCAATCGGCGATCGTGGCCGTGTCGGGGAGGTCGAGCTCGAGCATCGAAGCGCTCCGCTGCAGCCGAGCGAGATGGGCCTCGGTCTGGAAGGGCACCCCCCGATACGAACGGATCGCCTCGAAGCAACCGTCGCCCCGCAGCACCACACCATCGAATACCGGGAGTACGGCCTCGGTCGGCGGGAAGGCGACTCCATCGACCAGTACCTGCGTGGACGCCACATCAACCGCCGTGATACTTGTTGGTGATGGGCATCCGCCGCTCCTTGCCGAAGGCCCGCGTCGTGATCTTCACCCCGGGGGCCGCCTGGCGCCGTTTGTACTCGTTGCGATCGACCAGTTCGACAACCCACTCCACCATGTCGCGATCGTGCCCCTGACCAATGATCTGATCCACCGAAAGATCGCCCTCGATGTATCCGGCGAGTATGGAATCGAGCAGGTCGTATGGGGGCAAGCTGTCGCTGTCCATCTGCCCCGGGCTCAGCTCGGCGGATGGTGGTTTCTCGATGCTGCTCTGCGGTATCACCTCTGACTGCCGGTTGCGCCATCGAGCGAGCCGGTACACCAGAGTCTTGAAGACATCCTTGAGCACTGCGTACCCACCGACCATGTCCCCGTAGAGCGTGGCGTACCCCGCAGCCATCTCCGACTTGTTCCCGGTGGCGACGACCATCGCCCCGAATTTGTTGGAGAGGGCCATCAGGATGGCCCCTCGAATCCTTGCCTGGAGATTCTCCTCGGTGACGCCGGTGGCGGTCCCGGCGAACAGAGGGTCGAGCGCCTCGAGGTAGGCGGTGAAGACGGCATCCATCGGTACGAGGTCGAACCGTATCCCGAGGTTGGCCGCCAGGTCCTTGGCGTCGAGCACCGAGCCCTCCGAGCTGTGGCGGGAGGGCATGCCCACCCCCCACACCGAATCAGGTCCCAGGGCATCGACTGCGATGGCGGCGGTGAGCGCCGAGTCGATCCCCCCGGAGAGCCCGACAAGGACCTTGCCGAACCCGCTCTTGCGCACGTAATCGCCGAGGGCGGTCGTCAGGGCGCGATACACCTCGGCCTCCACAGGCTCGAGCAAGGGGGTGATCTCGGCCTCGACAGGCTCCGCTGGGATCGACAGAGGATCGGGGCGGACGGGCAGCGCGGTTCCCTCGCGGGACTCGGCCACCTCGAGATCCACCAACAGACGGTGCTCTTCGAACTGGGGTGACCGGGCAACGACTCTGCCGTCGGCAGCGATCGCTACCGAGGCACCGTCGAACACCAACTCGTCCTGCCCGCCGACGAGGTTGAGGTACACCAGCGGCACCCCGGCAGGACCGGCGCGCTCGGCCAGCATCGCCTCGCGTGCCAACGCCTTGCCGTAGTGGAATGGTGATGCGTTGATGTTGAGCAGGACCTGGGCGCCGGCGGCGGCCTGCCTGCTCGGAGGACCATCTGGAAGCCAAATGTCCTCGCAGATCGAGATGCCGACGCAGACCCCGCCGATGTCCCAGACCCGGTCGGGGGCGGTCCCCACCGAGAAGTAGCGGTCCTCATCGAACACGCCGTAATTGGGAAGTAGCACCTTGTGGTAGACGCCGATGAGGTCGACCCCGACAAAGGATCGGCGGCGGCGTTGGCCACGTTCCGAGGAACCGAGTCGGCAGCATTGCGACCCGCCCCGGGCTGACGGTCCACGAAGCCGACGACCGTGACCACGTCCCCGGAGGCGGCTGCAAGGCGGTCGACCACCTTCAGGTTGGCCTCGATGAACCCGGGACGCAGCACCAGGTCCTCGGGGGGATAACCCGTGACCGCCAGTTCCGGGAGGAGCAACACGTGGGAACCGGTGTCCTCGGCCCAGCGCATCGCCTCGAGGATCCGATGCTCGTTGCCCTCGAGGTCGCCAACCACCAGGTCGAGTTGGGCGCCCGCCACCCGAAAGACGGTCATCCGGTCAGCTTAGAGATGGTCCCGGAGCCCGCCTTAGATGTCACTACCTGTCCTCCGTACCAAGTACCAAGTACTAAGTACCAAGTACTTACATGAGTACGGCGGTCTTGCCCTTCTCGGCGTCGCGCAGCCTGCTGCACATGGTCACCAGCAACTTGAAGGTGATCGTCGGAGACGTCTTGAGCAGCGGGTGGAAGTCCCACGACGCCACCCCGAAGGTGCGCAGTTGGGTGGCGGCGCTGACTGTGGCGGTGCGTGGCCCACCATCGATCATCGAGATCTCACCGAACCACTGTCCCGGCCCGAGCTTGGCCACGGTCCTCCCGCCCTTGGTGACGCGTGCCTCCCCGTCGAGGATGAGGTGGAACCCCACCCCCTTCTCGCCCTCGGTGACCACGACATGGCCTTCTGCGTGGTCCACCACCCGCCCGGTCCTGGCAAGTTGGTCGAGCTCCCGTTTGGATAGATCGGAGAAGAGGGGCACACGCCGAAGCATCTCGATCTGCTGCTTCCTCGACACCACAAGATCACCTCCATCCCCTGGGACCGTCAGCCTACGCACACAGGGGGATGCCTGCGACGGCGGCGTACCCTGTCGCCGTGCGGTCGCACGACGCATCGCCCGCCCGGCTCGGCATATGGGACGGGCTGCTGCCACGGCTGCGTGCCGTCGGTTGGATCGACCATGCCGGTCTGGTCGTCGAGCCGGCGGTTGGTTTGCTTCGGCTCCTGCGAGGTGGGCCCGATCCTGAAGGGGCACTCGAGAGACTCACCGGCGTCGTGGAATCCGATCGTCGATTGGCCGAGGTGGCTCTCGCCGACCACGAGATCGGCACGGCACTGGTGACGGTGTGCGGTGCCAGCCGGGCGCTGTCGGCAACCCTGGCAGCCCACTCCGGGTGGATAGCCGAACTGGGCGACGGCGATCCTCACCTTCGAGTCGAAGTCGAGCCCGAACTGCGTAGCGCCGAATTGCGGAGCTTCACCCGGCAATCGGTGCTGCGCATTGCGGTCGATGACCTCTGCGGGCAGGTGGCGATGCCCGAGGTGGGGAAGCGCCTCGCCGACCTGGCCGATACCGCGGCGAAAGCGGCGCTGCGCTGGTCGAAGGACGAGGTCCTCTCATCATCCCGCTTCGAAGGACTGGCCGATCTCCCCATGACGGTTGTAGCCATGGGGAAGTGGGGCGCCGGCGAACTCAACTACTCGTCCGACATCGACTGCCTCTTCGTCTACGACCTGACCGAGGGCGCCGATCCGGATCGGGTCCGCCACGCCGCCCAGCGGATCGCCTCGACCTTTACGACGTTGCTGGCCCGGCAGACCCGCGATGGCATCGCATTCCGCGTGGATGCCGGCCTGCGACCTGAAGGCAAGAACGGACCCCTCGCCCGGAGCCTCGCCTCGTACGCCGCCTACTACGAGAAGTGGGGCGAGCCTTGGGAGTCCCAGGCACTGCTCAAGGCGCGACCAGTGGCCGGTGACCCAGACCTGGGCGAGCGCTTCGCCGAGATGGCGGTGCGCATCGTGTGGCCGGACTCCCTCGACCCCGCCTCGATCCGGTCGATCAGAGGCATGAAGGCTCGGAGCGAAGCCCGCGTCGAGCAGCAGGGCTATGCCGCCACCGAGATCAAACGGGGCTTCGGCGGCATCCGCGACGCCGAGTTCGCCGTCCAGCTCCTTCAACTCGTCCACGGTCGGTTCGACACCTCGCTCCGGCCGCCGGCAACGCTCGATGCGCTTGGCTGCGTTGGCGGCCGGCGGCTACGTGCGACAGGAGGACGCCGACGCCCTCGGCGCCTCGTACCGCTGGCTGCGGACCCTCGAGCACCGGCTCCAGCTGTGGGACCTGCGACAGACCCACGCCCTCCCCACCACTCCTGCCGGCCGGGAGCGGGTGGCCAAGGCGATGGCATATCGTGATGAAGCCGAGAGCTCGGCACTCGGGCAGTTCGAGCACGACCTTCAGACCCACAGGTCGAGGGTTCGGGGGATCCATGAACAGCTCTTCTACCGCCCACTGCTCGATGCCATCGCCGCCTCGCCCACGGTCAGACTCACCTCTGAGGAGATCGCCCGGCAACTCGCCGCGCTCGGGTTCAGGGATGTCGTTTCGGCCCGGCGGGCCGTAGACGAGTTGACAGGGGGTCTCTCCCGGCGGTCGCGGCTCATGCGGCAAACCCTCCCGCTCGTACTCGACTGGCTCTCCTCCGCTCCCGATCCCGACCTCGGCCTCAACCAGCTCCGACTGCTCGTGACCTCGACAACCGACAACGCCACGTTGATCGGGGTGTTGCGCGACGACCCGGTTGCGGCGGAACGGCTGTGCCGCCTTCTCGGTGACAGCGTGCTTGGTGGGCCGATACATCGACCGGCTCCCCGACCTCCTCCCCGAACTCGGGGATGTCCGTCGCCTCGGGCTGGCTCCGACCATCGACGACCTCAAGTCTGAGGTGACCGGGGCCATGGCGCTCCGGGCGACCTGGGAGCAGCAGCTCGGCGAGTTGCGGCGCTTTGTCCGCCGGCGCGTCCTGAGGGTGGCGGCCAGGGACCTTCTCGGGGTGGCCGACGAGGAGAAGATCGGCATGGAGCTGTCGGCCATCGCCGACGCAGCCACCGGTGCAGCCCTCGGGCTGGTGCGGGACCGCCTCATCCTCCGCTACCCGTCTTCGGTGCAGTTCGCCGTCATCGCGATGGGACGGTGGGGCGGTGGGGATCTGGGGTACGCCTCCGACCTCGATCTCCTCTACGTGTACGACGTGCCCCATGGCGGGGACCCGGTCGAGGCGAGAGAGCAGGCTCTCAAGCTGGCCAACCTGCTCGGCGAGGCTCTCGGTGGGGTACGACCGGAGGGCATCGCCTACCGGGTAGACGCAGGGCTGAGGCCCGAAGGCCGGGCCGGCCCCCTGACGCGAACTCTCGACTCGTACCGCATCTACTGGGAGCGGTGGGCGGAGCCGTGGGAGCTCCAGGCGCTGATCAGGGCCCGTCCCGTGGCGGGCGACGAAGGGCTCGCGGCCCGGTTCCTCGCCGCCGCCGCCCCGTTCGTCTGGCCAGAGAAACTCCCGCCCGAGCGCGTCCGGGCGATTCGGACCATGAAGGCGCGCGTCGAGAGAGAGCGCATCCCACCAGGTGAGGACCCCGACTTCCATCTCAAGCTCGGCCCCGGCGGGCTGGTCGACGTCGAGTTCACCACACAACTCCTCCAGCAGCGGCATGGCGGGGCCATGACCTCGCTGCGAGATCCCGCGACGCTGGGAGCGCTGAGGGCGGCAGCCATCGCCGGTTTGCTCCCCGCCCCCGAGGTGACGGCGCTCGAGGAGGCATACCGGTTCTGCACCCGCGCCCGCAACCGGCTCTTCCTGCAGACGGGTCAGGGTCGCGACTCCCTTCCAACCGACCCCGAGGAGGCGATCAGGCTCGGCCTGTCGCTCGGCTTCCTCGATGCGCCACGTGCCAGTCTGCGCGAGGACTACCGCCGGCTGACCAGACGAGCCCGCCGCGTCGTCGAGCGGACGGTTCTATAGAGACTGAGACGGCAGACGGCAGACGGCAGACGGCAGACGAGACGGGACAACCCATAACCCATTTGATGAAGTCGGTGGGCATCGCTGCCGATACCATGAACTCTTCCGGCAAACCCCGAGAAAACGTGCCCACGAATCTCAACGAGCAATTCAGAGTCCTCGCCGCGGCAGCCGCAGCCGAAGCGGTGGCGTTGCGGCGCGAGATCCATCGTCATCCTGAGCTGGGCAACCAGGAGTTCCACACCACCGACCTCGTCGCAGACGCACTCGGCGCGGGGGTCACGGTCAACCGCCGGCCGGGACGGAGCGGGCTGGTTGCGGAGGTGGGCGCCGCCGGACCGGTGGTCGCCTTCCGCGCCGACCTGGACGCACTACCCATCGAGGAGCGGACCGGCTTGGACTTCTCCTCGCGCATCCCGGGTGTGATGCACGCCTGCGGGCACGATGTCCACACTGCGATCGCATTCGGCATCGCCAGGGTGCTGTCGCAGGTGAAGGATCTCGGTGGTCGGGTGCGCTTCCTATTTCAGCCCGCCGAGGAAACCTTTCCAGGTGGTGCTGCCGAGTTGATCCGCGAAGGAGCGATGACCGGAGTGAGCGCGGTTCTCGGCTTCCATGTGGATCCGACCCTCCCTCCAGGGAAGGTGGCGCTGCTCGCCGGAGCGGTCACCAGCTCCTCCGATCGGGTGTCGGTCGTGATCGAGGGTCCGGGTGGTCACACTGCCCGACCCCACCAGACCGTGGACACCGTCTATGCAGCGGCCCGCGTGGCTGCCGAGCTTCCCGGGTTGCTGGCTCGCCTCACCGACCCCCGTTCGCCGCAGTGTCTGGTCTTCGGGCAGATCCACGGTGGCGAGGCCGACAACGTGATCCCAACCACGGTCGAGCTTTCCGGCACGTCGCGCACCTTGTCACGGGCGCTGTGGGAAGAGATGCCCGCTCTGGTTGACCGGTTGGTCGCCGACCTCGTCGCCCCGACCGGCGCCAAGGCGAGGGTCGAGTTCCAGCGGGGCATCCCGCCAGTTATCAACGATGCCGCCATCACCGCCCAGGCCGAGATCGCGGTGGCGGAGATGCTCGGGGTAGCCGCGGTGACGACCACCGAGCCGAGCATGGGAGCCGAGGACTTCGCCCGCTACCTCGAGCTTGCCCCCGGGGCGCTGTTGCGGCTCGGCGCTGCGCCCGACGGCCGGCGGGTAGATCTGCACAGCGCCACATTCGACGTGGATGAAGCCGCCATCGAGGTCGGGATCCTCGCGGGCTGCGCCATCCTCACCAGGCTCCTCAGCTCGACGCCGGCGCTCTGAACCGCCCGGCGGGCGAGATTCACTCTCTCGTTACTCTGCAGCGCCATGAGCAGAGCTTCCATCGGGCTGACCGACGAACTTCAGGCGTACGTCGTCGAGCACTCGACCACGCTCGATGAGGTCGAACTCCGGTTGATCGAGGCGACCTCGCAACTCGGATCGCCAGCCTCGATGCAGGTGGCACCCGAGCAGGCGATCCTGATACGGATGCTGGTGGCGTCGACAGGAGCGCGCCGTGCCCTGGAGGTGGGGACGTTCACCGGTCTCTCCTCGCTGGCCATCGCCCGCGCCCTCCCAGGGGACGGCTCGTTGCTCTGCTGCGACATCAACCGCGAGTGGACCGATATCGCCCGCGCCGCTTGGGAGGCGGCGGGCGTGGCCGACCGGGTGGAACTCCGTCTCGGCCCGGCGCTCGACACGCTGCGACAACTCCCGGAGGAACCGACATTCGACTTCGCCTTCCTCGACGCCGACAAGGGGTCCTACCCCGAGTACCGCGAGGAAATCGTCGTCCGGCTCAACCCCGGGGGCTTGTTCCTGGCGGACAACGTGCTCTGGCGGGGTGAAGTAGTCACCGCCACAGAGGATGACCCCGATGTGGTGGGCTTGCGTCGGTTCAACCAACAGATGGTCGAGCGACGACAGACTGGTGACGGTGATGCTCCCGGTCGGCGACGGCCTCACCGTCGCCCGCCGGGTCTGATGACACACGGGAGTCGTCGGGCTCGCCGGGGTGTTGCTCTGGACCACGACCGAAAGACACCGTGCGATGCGCGCCTTCTACGCCGACACCCTCGGGATGCGGCCCCGATCAGACCGGCCCGGTTTCGTCAACTTCGAGCTGGGTGAGGCACGTCTCACCGTGGCGGTCCACCACGAGGTGACCGGACCAGCGCGGGATCCACTCCGGATCATGGTCAACCTGGCGGTCGATGGGCTGGACGCGATGCACCAACGGCTGATCCAGGCGGGGGTGCCTTGCCTGCGGGTCCCGGAGCTGGAGAGCTGGGGCGGCCGGGTCGCCACCTACGCCGACCCGGACGGGAACGTCATCCAGCTCTTCGAGCTGCCCGACAGTTCCTCCGATCTGGGCTAGTCCACCACCGAGAAGCCTTCGTCGAGCAGCGCCCTGCGCAGCGCGCCGCCCTCGCCTGGCCGCACCGAGACCGCCAACACCCCACCGCCGCCATGCGGTGAGTGCCGTAGTTGGAGGTCCCGGACATCCACCCGGCTCGTCGCCAGCGCCCTGCCGACTGCGGCGACCTCGCCCGGCTCGTCGCGCAGCGCAACCTCGACGAGCACCACCGCCGGCGCCAGGCGGCGGCGTCCATCACGGGCCCGCTCGAGACGTCGCAACACCGAACCGGCATCTCCTCCGGAGAGGTCCGCTGACCAGCCATCGAGCGTCCTGACCATCTCGCCGAGTGCCGACTCCACCTCGGTTCGATTCTCCAGCAACACCTCTGACGACCAACCCGGTTCCGACAGCGCCACCCTGGTCAGATCACGAAAGCTGCCCGATGCGAGATCGGCAGCCTCGGGCTCGCCCTCCAGCGATTCGATCAGCGCCGCGGCAAGCAGCTGGGGCAGATGACTGATGACCGCCACGGCCCGATCGTGGCCTTCGGCAGACATCACCACGGGCCGGGCACCGAGCGAGGAGACAACGCCCGACATTTCCTCGATGTCGGCAGCCCGGGCGCCATCATCGCAGAGCACCCACGCCGAGCCGCGGAAGAGTCCGGCCGACGCGGCATCGGGACCGGGGTGCTCTCTCCCCGCCATGGGATGCCCGCCGACGAACCTATCGAGGTGAGCCCCGGCGGCCACGACGGGACGCTTGACACCGGCGACGTCGGTCACCAGGGCGGAGGTCTGTAGCCGGCCCAGATGGTCGACGATGGCGGCGGGCGGCCCGGCGAGCACGACCAGGTCCACCTCCTCGATCGCCTCCTCGGCGGACGCTGCGGACTGCGCTACCGCCCCCCTCCCGGCAGCGCCCTCCAACGCGGCGGGGTCCGGATCCCACCCCACCACCTCCCATCCGAGATCGGTCAACCCGAGCGCGATCGACGTGCCGATCAGACCGGTGCCGACGACGCCAGCCTTCACTTCAGACGGTGATGCCGAGAGCGTCGGCCAGGGCCCGAACCTGGTCCATCAGCGCGGCAAACTCGTAGGGAAGCAGCGCCTGGGCGCCGTCGACCAACGCCGACTCCGGAGCGGGGTGGACGTCCACCATGAACCCGTCGGCGCCCACGGCGACGGCGGCCCGTGCCAGCGGGGCCACCAGTTCCCGCCTCCCGGCGGCGTGTGAGGGGTCGATCAGAATGGGGAGGTGCGAAAGCTCCTTGACCACCGGGATGGCGGTGATGTCGAGGGTGTTGCGCGCCGCTGTCTCGAATGTCCTGATCCCCCGTTCGACCAGCACGATCTCGTGATTGCCCGACTTGAAGATGTACTCGGCGGCGTTGAGCCACTCCTCGACGGTGGCGGTCAGTCCCCGCTTGAGCTGCACCGGCTTTCCCGCCGTCCCAACCTCGGCCAGCAGGCTGAAGTTGGCCATGTTCCGGGTTCCCACCCGGATCATGTCGGCGTATGAAGCCACGAGACCGACATGTCTCGGGTCGACAACCTCGGCGACGAACGGGATCTCGAATGCCTCGCGCGCCTCGGCGAGAAGTTCCAGGCCCTCCTCCCCAAGCCCCTGGAACGAGTAGGGCGAGGTGCGGGGCTTGAAGGCGTCGCCACGGAGCACGGTGGCACCCGCCTTCTTCACCGCCTCTGCGGTGCGCAGCACCTGGTCCCTCGTCTCGGCGGCACACGGACCGGCGATAGGTGTGAAAGAACCCCCGCCGATCCGCGCCTCGCCCACCTTCACCACCGTGTCGCTCTGCTGGAACTCGCGGCTCACCAGCTTGAACGGTTTGAGCACCGGGATCGCCCGCTCCACCCCCGACATCGCCTCCCAGGGCAACTGCTGGATCCGATCGCGATCGCCGACCGCCCCGATCACCGTCCGGTCGCGGCCGTTGGAGACGTGTGCCTCGCACCCGATCCGGCGGAGCCGTTCGCAGACGGCGGCGATGTCCTCGTCGGTCGCCGCCGACCGCATGACGATGATCATGGGCCGGATTGTGCCAGGTCGGCCCGAGTCCACCCGACTCCCCAACCCAGGGTTGGCAGACCCTGTGGGTAGCTGTCAACCCGGGTTGGCAGGGTATTGGTGACGCCGCCCTCCGTACACTCGTCGCGATGGCGACCATCCTGGTCACCGGTGCGGCCACATGGGTGGGGGGACGGCTGGTCCAGCGGCTGGAGGCACGGCCCGACACCACCGTGGTCCCGGTGGACGAACTCACGCCCCGCGTGGCCTTCGCCACCCCGCTGCTCAAAGCCTCGCTCGACACGCTCGAGTTCGCCCGGAGCGTCATCGATCTCCGTCCCGATGTGGTGATCCATCTCCAGACCCTCGACCGCATCGCCGAGTTGGGGAGGGTCCGATCCCGCGAGGGCATGGTTCTGGGAGCCCAGGCTCTGTTCGGCGCCATCTCGAGGGTGGGGACGGTCCGCCAGGTCGTGGTCAAATCGGACACCGCCATATACGGGGCGGGCCCCCGTCACCCTTCCATCCTCGACGAGTCGACCGAGGTCGCAGAGCGGACCACCCATCGCTACGAGCGGAATCTGGAAGAGGTGGAACGGTTCGTCGCCGACGTCGCCAAGAGGATGCCCCATGTCGACTTCACCGTGCTCCGCTTTGTGGGGATCTTCGGCGAGGCCGTCGGTAACGGGATTTCGCACTACCTCCGAATGCAGACCGTCCCGACGGTTCTCGGGTGGGACCCTCGTCTCCAGCTGATCCATGAGGACGAAGCCGTCAGGGCAGTTCTCCATGCGCTCGACAATCCGGTTCCCGGGAACCTTCAACGTCGCTGCGGAAGGCCAGCTATACCTGTCACGCATCCTGCGGTTGGGCCGGCGCCGGGTCCGGCCGATCCCCCGCCCGCAGTTCGAGAGGGCATTGCGCGTGCTCGGGGCGAGCGAGGTGGCCAAACAACGCCATCTTCTCTCCATGCTCCACCACGGCAGAGTGGTGGACACCACGAGAATGCGCGAGATCCTTGGCTTCTCATCGATGCTCGATTGCCGACAGACGGTCCTCGCCGGCTACGGCCGGCTCGACTCGGCTCTGGCGGTGTGAATGGAGGATTGGCCCGAGTGAGCGACCCCATCGTGTTCGCCCTCGAGGCGCTCGATGTCGCCGAACTGGAATCGGTGGCGGGCGCTCTCGGCGTCGAGTCGCCGCCCGATGCCTCCGCCGCCCATCTGGCGGGGCTGATCGCCGCCGAGTTGCGGAGGCGCGCCGGGCTCCCCGAGGCGCGAGTCGCTCGCCGAGGAACCGGATGCCGCCACCCGTCGGTCGGCCCTGGTCGCCCGGCTCGCCGAGATGGTCGACAAGGATCGCGCTTGTCCGCATCGGACCCTGGAGGGCTTCACCTGCGGCCTCCCTGCGGTCAAGGGCGAGGAGCGATGCTCGCTCCACGGAGGGGTCGACTCGTCGGACCTCGCCGTCCCAGCGCTCGGCAGGCTGGGGACAGACACCTGGCCGGCACTGGTTCGACACCTGAGGCTCGCAAGCTACGACATCGATGCGCTCGGACTCGACCCGGTCCTGGCCGAGATCGCCTGGCACCTCGGCAACAGCCTCTACTTCGAATACTTCCGGGTGCGCGTCGAAGGGATCGATCACGTCCCTGCGACCGGGCCCGCCGTGCTCGCCGCCAACCACGGAGGTGCGGCTATCCCTTACGACGCCGTCATGCTCCATTTGGCCGTGCTCAACGAGCCGGCTGTCCCCCGGCGTGTGCGGGTCGTGGGGACCGAGTTTTTCAACCTGATGCCCTTCGTCTCGCATCTCTACCGCAAGATCGGGGCTGCATACGCCTCGCGCCAGGACGCCCGCTGGGTGCTGGGCAATGGCCAGCTCCTCGGGGTGTTTCCCGAGGGGGTACGAGGCTTTCAGAAGCCGGTGTCAGAGTCCTACAGGCTCCGCCGGTTCGGGCGTGGCGGGTTCGCATCCCTCGCCGCCGAATCGGGAGCATCGATCGTTCCCGTCGCCATCCTGGGATCGGAAGAGACCCACCCCGCGCTTTTCACCTCACAGGCCCTGGCCAAGTTGGTGAGAACCGTCTTCCCCGAGCAGCGGGTCGACGAGATGGCGGTCTGGGTCAACCCGATACCGCTCCCCGTTCGGTGGATGATCCGGTTCCTCCCTCCTATCGCAACCTCCCCGGGAGACCTCGACGGGCTCGCCGCCCTGGAATTGGCGGAGCGGGTCCGTACCCAGATCCAGGCGGCGCTCGACGAGATGATCACCCTGCGGGGTCGCCCCTACTGACCCGTGTGTGCCCCCAACCCAGGGTTGACAGCTACCCCTGCGATTCTCACCAAGCCTGGGTTGACGACTGAACAGACCCGATTCAGCGATTCATTCGTGAATTCGTTCACAAAGTGCTTGCATTTGCTAGCACCGACTGCTACGTTTGCTACCACATGACCGACCTCGAGGACAGGGAAGAGACCGGATCGGCCGTTGGGTCGTTCATTCGTCAGCAGCGGGAGCGGGCCAACGTCTCGATCCGCCGGTTGGCGAGTCAGGCGGGCATCTCCAATCCCTACCTCAGCCAGATCGAACGGGGGCTGCGCAAGCCCTCGGCTGAGATCCTCAAGTCGATCGCCCGGGCCCTGTCGATCCAGGCCGAGTCGCTCTACTCGCAGGCCGGGCTCATCGAGCAGGGGCCGCAACCTCCGACCGTCATCGAATCGGTCGAGGCTGACCCGCAGCTCTCCGTGCGACACAAACAACTGCTCCTCGACCTGTACCGGACGCTGGTCGGGGACCAAGACGAGGTCCGGAAGGAGAAACCATGAAGCTGGATGGGACCAAGACGGCGTTCTACGCCGCCGTGGGTGCGCCCGTGGTGGCCACCCGCAAGCTGACCGACACCCTCACCGAACTGGGCACCAAGTTCGCCGGTGACTTCCGCAAGGAGTACGGAACCTGGGCCACCGAAGGTGAGAAGGTCGTCGGCCGGATCGCCGACCAGAAGCTGGTCGAGGACTTCACCTCCCGGGTGGACGTCGACAACATCTCCGAGCAGGTCGGCAAGCTGCGCGGCCAGTTGGAGGACCTCGTTGCCACATGGCGCCAGAACTTCAACCCCGAGAAGCCGGTCGAAGCCGCCCAGGCGGTGAAGGTCGAGATCGACGAGGCCGCCGACAAGCAGCCGGCAACGTGCGCAAGGGCACCGACAAGACCCAGAGCACGATCAAGAAGGCGACCAGCGAAGCGCTCGAGTCGGTGGAGAAGGCAGCCAAGGCAGCCTCCGGCACCACCACCCGCAAGCCTGCCGCCCGCAAGCCCGCATCGACCAAGACCACGACCAAGGGCACGTCGACCGCAGCCTGATCACAGCTCTCCTGACCGAGCCCGGGCCCGGCACCGCCGAATCCTCCTCCCGGAGGTGCAACGAGTCCGGGCCGGTCGGAGCCGACAAGACGAGGGACCAGCCCGGTCCCTCGTCTTCAATTTGTGACAATTCAGTACGTGACTCTGCCGTCGAGTTGACCGCTGTGCTCGACCCAGCGCTCGACCATCGCCTCGGTGGGGAGCCGCCGCACCAGCTTCTTCTGCTCGTTGATCTGGGACAACTTGGCGGCAAGGGCGGCCGGCTTGCGGCGGGCGAGCTCCTTGATGGTGTCCACCCCGGACGCTTCGAGCAGGTCGGCGTACTCCGGACCGACGCCTCGTACCCTCATGAGGTCGGCGCGGTTCACCCACGCCAGGATCTGGGCCTCAGCGCAATTCGATTGGGCGGCTAGCTCGGCGCGGCCGCGCCGGGTGGCGCCTCGCCTCAACAGCGCCTCAGTGGTGCGCACTCCGCTTCTCCGGAGCTTGGCGGCGTCCTTGGCGCCGATGCTCACTATGGCGGCAATCGAAGCCATCACAGTCCTTTCCTCATGCCGATCCGGAGTCTGCCGAGACTAGACGCCGCTCTTTGGGGACCGCCCCTCGTCCACTTCGTGCCGAATGTGGCGTGGCTGGAGTTCCTCGACGTCGAAACTGGTGTCGACATCCCTCGGCGGGAGGTGCTCCAACCAGACCTCGGTGACCCAGTCGGGATGCGCCTCCAGCAACCGGCGGGCACCCTCGTCCCCTTCGAGACTCATCAACCGCGGCCAGAGCAACCGGTCGACCAGGACAGGGTTGCCCCGGGTATACCGGTACTTGGGGACGACGGCGGCCGTCTTCCCCGGTCGGTAGGCGGCGACCAATTCCGCCACCACATCGTCGCTCACGTCGGGTTGGTCTCCCATCACGATCAGCGCACCGTCCATCTTTGACAACCGGCCGATCGCATCCAGACCCGCCCGCAGCGAGGACGCAAGCCCCTCTTCCCACTCCGGGTTCTCGACGACACCCACCCCGGTGAGGTCGACCTGGTCGCGCACCTCCTCGGCATGAGCGCCCAGCACGACCCAGATCTCGTCTATCCCCCACCGCCGCACCTGGTCGAGGACATGATCGAGCAGCGTCGCTCCTCCCCAAGGGAGCAATTGCTTGGGTCGACCCAGCCGACGAGAACCGCCGCCCGCAAGGACCAGGGCTGCGACCGTCATCTCGAACCGGCGGTTTGGAAACGGATCAGATGTCGCCCTCGTCGTCGGTTCTTTGGCGATGGATCCGTCCCTCACGCCCGCGGAGAGAACGGCCGCTGCCCGCCCCGTAACGCACCTGGATCATCTCGGCGAGGATGGAGATCGCCACCTCGGCCGGGGCCTCTGCTCCGATGTCGAGCCCGATCGGGCCGTGGATCCGGTCGATCGCATCGGTGTCGAACCCTGCGGCCAAGAGGCGCTCGCGGCGCGCCGCGTGGGTGCGCCGGCTCCCCATGGCGCCGATATAGCGCACCGGGCTCCGCAACACGGCCGGGAACACAGGGTCCTCGAAACGGGCGTCGTGGCTGAGGACCACGACGTAGGTGCGGCGGTCGAGGTCGAGATCGGTGAGGACATCCTCGGGTCGCCCCAGCGCCACCTCGGCGTCGGGGAATCGCTCGGTGGTGGTGAAGGCCGGGCGCGAATCGGAGACGGTGACGCGGAAGCCGAGCTCGTTGGCGAAGACGGCGAGCGGCTGGGCGATGTGCACCGCTCCGAATATCACCAACCGCGGTTGCGGAGCCAGGGTCTCGATGAACACCGATGTGTCGTCGTATTCGAGCGTCCGGCTCTGTTCCTGGTCCATGAGTTGGCGCGCATCATCGAGGATGTGGTCCTCGAGACCGGGGGGAGCTTCCCCTCGATCACGCCCTGCTCGGCATCGAGAACCGCATGGGACCCTTCATCGAGCCCGGTGAGCACTGTCACCGCGGCGCCAAGCCTCTCTTCTTTGTGCAGCCGGCGGATCGCCTCGAGGTGGGGGCTCACCATCGCTCGACGTAGACCTGGATCGTCCCCCCACAGGCCAGCCCCACCTCGAATGCCTCGTCGTCGGCGATGCCATATGTGACGAGTCGCGGCTCGGCGCCTGCCAGCACCTCCTGGGCGTGGAGAAACACATCGTTCTCGACACACCCTCCGCTCACCGACCCCTCCATGTCGCCTTCCGACGAGACCAGAAACTTGGCACCCTCAGGTCTGGGCGCCGACCCCGAGACGCGCACAACCGTCGCAACCGCCACGTCTTTGCCATCCGCCGTCCAGCGGTCGTAGATCTCGAGGGCGTCCTTCATGCTCTCGCTACCTCCCGTCGACGCGCCGGCAGTGACTCTAGGAGCCGGATCACATCCACGAGGTGGGTGAGGTTTGCGGCAGGGAGGAGGTCATCGATATAGGGAAGCACCGTTCGCATCCCCCTCGTCTCGGGGGCATAGCCCTCGCGTCCCGCCAGCGGATTGAGCCACACCACCCGATGGACGCTGCGAGCGAAACGTGCCATCTCTTCGCGGAGCAACTCGGGGTCGCCCCGATCCCAACCGTCGGACACGATCAGTGCCACCGGCCCGCCCCGCCCCACCCGCCGGCTCCATTCGACGTTGAAGGTGTGGAGCGCCTCGCCAATCCGGGTCCCACCCGACCAATCGACGACGTGCCCGGCGACCTCGTCGATGGCCTGCGCCGGGTCGCGCCGTCGGAGCTGGCGCGTTATCCGGGTGAGACGGGTCGAGAAGACAAATGCTTCGAGATGGCCCAGACGGTCGCGGGCGGCATGGGCGAAGTAGAGCAGCATCTCGACGTACCGCTCCATCGAGCCGCTCACGTCGGCGATGATGATCAGGGGCCGTCGCCGGCGGCGGCGCTCCGACATGGCGAGCCTGAGCAGCTCGCCTTCCGTGCCCACGGCTCGGCGCAGCGTCCGACGAAGGTCCGGTTGGGAACCGTTCCGCGCCGGGGCGAAGCGTCGGCTCCTGGCATCGGCCGGTCTCCACACCATCCTGGCGATGAGACGGCGGACCTCTTCGCTCTCGGCGGCCGACATCTCGCCGAAGTCGCGCCGCCCCAGCCGCTCGGCTGCAGAGGCCCCGGTTCGATCGGCAACCTCCTCTGTCTCGGGACCCACGGCTCCCGAGGAAACCACCGAAAGCCCGGTCGTCACCGAAGCGGCCTGTGTGGTCGAGATCACGGGTGCCGGTGTCACCGCCGCACCCCTGCCAAAGAAGAGGTCGAACGCCTCATCGAAGAGTGGGACCTCGGAGGGGCGGATCACGATGATCGATCGGAAGGCGTGGTAGACGTCCTCACGCCGTTCCAACCCGACAGCGACAGCGGCTCTCGACAGCTCCCCCGCCGACTGCGGAGGGAGCCGGAACCCGAGCCCACGGAGGTGGCGGACGAAGAGCACCAGGTTGTCGGCGAACGCGGTCACTGTCGCCAGCCTGGCTCAGTCGACCACGGGCAGCGGGAAGCGGAGCGATGCAGCCGCCTCATCAACCGGTGAGCCATCGGGGAGATTAGACGAGCCGTCCGCCCGATCCGATGACCCGCTCGATCGCCTCGGCGGCGATGTCGGGGTGGTGGCGGGTCTCTGTGCCGCAAACCGGGCATCTCTTGGCGCCTCGGCCGATCCACCTGCACGCCGGGCACACAACACCGGGCTCGGGCTGGGTACCTGCGACGGCGAGGAGATCGACCGCGGCCAGGTTGGCGGCTGCGAGGACCTGGTCGAGGCCCCAGGCCACGGTCTGCCCCGATTCCGAGCCGGCAGCCAGCTGCTCGGCCACCGCCCTGGAATTTCGGTTCCGTGCCGCCTCTTCGAGAGTCGACACGGCTTCCTTCACGAGATGGGCGGTCGCCGTCGCCGGGTCGATCACGAAAGTTCCGATCATCCGCTCCCGGAGGTAGGGGTGGAGGTGCCCGGCAAGCTCCTCGACCTGACCCTGGTGGCCACCTATGGCCACCCAGGTCACCGGATCGCTCTTGTGCATCTCGAAGAACCGCTCGGCGACTCGATCGAAGTGCCTCCGTGCCATCTCCTCGGCGGCGTTGCGCGCCCCGTGCTCGGCAAGACCCTTCCATCCGCCGTAGTTGGCTTTGTGCCCAGTCTCCTCCTCGACCACTCCGGCCGGTTCCATCTCTCCGTCCCTCTTGACGAAGATGTCTGCCCGGCGTCTGTCGGTGGTGGCGACCAGGGTCACGGTCGGCTCGGGCAGGGCGCGCATCGGTCGCAGGTAGGGGGTGTCGGCCAGCATGGCCACATCCCACACCTCGCCGGGAAGTGCCTCGTAGCTCACCTCCCCGTTGGTGGCGAATATGGCCACACCCGGCGCCGGCTCCGTCTCCAACCGCCAACTCAGCTCCAGCACCGACCGGACCGCTTGCCGGATCGCCTTCTCCTCACGGTGCTCGCCCTCGGCCGCCGCCTCGCGGATCGGGCGGAGCAGATCGGTGAGCCGAGCGGACGGGTTGACCTGCATCGGTCGGGACAGATAGACGGAGAGCACCGGCGCCTCCGCCTCGGCGAGCCGGTCGAGCGTTTCAGCGTCGATCATTGGACCCCTCTATGAGGGGGAACATAATCCAATCGGTGAGTTCTGGCTCACCCGGCGAGCAGCGACTCCAACCCGGTGGAGCGCACCCGTTCGATGTCCTCGCGGTACTTGAGCGCCACACCGATGGTCTGCTCGATCACCTCAGGGGTGAGCCGGGTGGCGTCGAGCACGTTGAGCGCTTGCGCCCAGTCGAGCGTCTCCGCCACTCCCGGAGGCTTGAACAGATCCATCTCGCGCAACCGCTCCATCACTCTCGCCAACTCTGAGGCGAGGACATCGCTGATGCCTGGGACCTTGCGTCCGACGATGGCGACCTCGCGCTCGAAGGTGGGGTAGTCGATCCAGTAGTAGATGCACCGCCGCTTCAGTGCGTCGTGTATCTCACGTGTGCGGTTGGAGGTGAGGATGACCACGGGCGGATCCTCGGCGGCGATGGTCCCCACTTCGGGGATGGTGACTTGGAAGTCGGAGAGCAGTTCGAGCAGATAGGCCTCGAACTCCTCGTCGGCCCGATCGATCTCGTCGATGAGCAGCACAGGCCGCTCCCCGAGAGCCGCCAGTTCGACCGCCTTGAGCAGCGGGCGCGCCACCAGGTAGTCGCGGCTCATGATGTCCTTGACGTCGGCGGCCTGGCCCTCGCCGCGCGCCTCGAGCAGCCGTATGGCGAGCATCTGCCTGGCGTAGTCCCATTCGTAGAGGGCATGCCCGGCGTCGAGACCCTCGTAGCACTGCAGCCGAATGAGCGGGGCATCGAGGAACCCGGCCAGCACCTTGGCCACTTCTGTCTTGCCAACGCCGGCCTCGCCCTCGAGGAAAAGCGGCCTGCCCAACTGCAGACCGAGATGGATGGCGATCGCCAGACTGCGATCGGCGATGTACTCGCTCCCGTCGAGAGCTTGCTGTACGGCGTCGACGTCGGCGGGGAGCGGATTGGCCATCGAAGGGGCCACGTTAGTGGTCGGCGGCGAACCACTCCTTCCCCGAGCGTCGTAGTGTCACCGGACGATTGCCGGAGGAGGAACGATGAAACGCAGCTTTGTCGGGCTGGCGATGGTGGCCCTGCTGGCTTTGGTCGCATGTAGCGGGTCGGGTGGCGGGTCCGCCACCACAGACGGGCGGGTCCGAGACCACGGCGGGGGGCGGGTCCGGGACCACCGCGGCACCGGCCGAGGAGGGCGGGGGCGGCGCCGCATCGGTGAGCATCGTCGACTTCGAGTTCAGCGCGCCGGCCAGCGTCGCCGTCGGGACCGAGATCACCGTGGTCAACAACGGCGAGGCAACCCATACATGGACCCAGCCGGACGGCGCCTTCGACACCGGCCAGATCGCGCCGGGATCGAGCGCCACCGTCACCATCGACGACCCGGGCACATACGACTACGTCTGCTCGATCCACTCCAACATGACCGGTACGATCGAGGTCACCGACGCCTAGGTGACCGTTTGCCCGACATCCCAACGGTGAACCCAGCCGACGTGCCCGACCTGCTCGGCGACGGCGCCATGCTCATCGACGTGCGCGAGGAGATCGAGTGGGACGAGGCCCGCATCGCCGGTGCGGTACACCGTCCCATGACCGAGTTCGCCACCTGGTGGGCCGAGGTACCGGACGACCGCACCGTGGTCGTCTACTGCCGGACCGGCGCCCGCTCGGGACGTGTGGTCGAGGCGCTCGCCCAGCAGGCTGGAATGGACAACGTGGTCAACCTCGAGGGAGGGATCGTCGCCTGGGCCGAGCAGGGGTTCGAGGTCGAAGAGACCTGACCGGCTGCTGATCGGAGCGAGCAGCCGAACGGATCGACGATGGAGACGCGAGAGGAGGCCCCAGAAGGGCCTCCTCTCTCGTGGCGGCGGTTGCCTCAGCTCGCCGCCGCCAGCGCCTGACTCAGCGCCCTGCGGGCGAAGACCTTGGCCAGGTGGGTCTTGTACTCCACCGAACCGTACAGGTCCTCGAGAACCGTCACCCCCTCGGCGGCACGTTCCGCCGCGGCGGCGATGGCGTCTTCGCTGGCATCCGCACCCTGGATCGCCTCGATCACGCCGTGGGCCAGCGTCGGCTTGGTACCGACACCGGTCAGCGCCACCGATGCCTCTGCGATGCTCCCGTTCTCGCGCCGCACCCATGCGGCAGCCCCGGCCACGGCGTAGTCGGAGTGGCCACCTCGCCGCCCCATCTTGTCGTATGCGGACCCACCATCGCGCTTGGGCAAGCTTGATCTCCACCAGGATCTCATCTGGCTCCAATGCAGAGGTCATCACGTCGACGACGAAGTCACCGGCTGCGATCTGGCGCGAACCCGCCCGACGACTGCACCACCATGGTGGCCCCGAGGGCGATCACCGCGGCTGGCTGGTCGGCGGCCACATCGGCGTGGGCCATCGAGCCGCACAGCGTCCCCCGATTCCGCACCTGGACGTCGCCGGTCCACGAAGCCGCCTGCGAAAGCGCCGTGGCGTGCTCCCGGATCAGATCGCTCGACGCGATCTGGTTGTGGCGTACCAGCGCCCCGATCGAGATGTGTTCGCCCTTGTCTTCGATCTGGTCGAGGCCCGGGATCCGCCCGATGTCCACGACCAACTCGGGTGAGAGGAGACGCAGCTTCATCAGTGGGAGTAGAGACATCCCACCGGACAGCACCTTCGCCCCCGGGTTGTCGGCGAGGATGGTGAGCGCCTCCTCGATGGTCGCCGGGGCGACATACTCGAAGCTCCTCGGGTACATCAGCCCTCACCTCCATTGCGTGCATCCTGTATCGCCTGCCACACCCGCCTTGGTCGAAGCGGCATGTCGATGGTCTGCACCCCCAGCGGCCTGAGGGCGTCGAGAACGGCGGCCACGATGGTCTGAGCCGACCCGATGGTCCCCGCCTCGCCGACGCCCTTCACTCCCAGCGGGTTGGCGTCGGTCGGGGTCACCGTGTTGTCCATCTCGAACGACGGAATGTCCGCCGCCGTCGGGATCGGATAATCGGCCAGCGATGGTGTCAGCAGGCTCCCGTTCTCGTCGTAGATGGCCTCCTCGAAGAGCGCCTGACCAATCCCCTGGACGATCCCGCCATGGATCTGGCCGGCGACGATCATCGGGTTGATCACCGTCCCACAGTCGTCCACCGCCAGATAACGCAGCAACTCGACGTCGCCAGTCTCCGGGTCCACTTCCACCACCGCCATGTGGGCCCCGTACGGCCATGTGGCGTTGGTCGGGTCGAAGAAGGCGATGTCCTCTAGCCCGGCCTCCACGCCTTCGGGCAGTTGGTATTGCTGGTAGGCGGTGGCGACCAGATCGTCCCAGTCCACCGATTGGTCCGGCGACCCGGCCACGAAGGCCTTGCCGTCCTCGAACCGGATGTCCTCGGCGGCCGCCTCGAGCATGTGGGCGGCGATCTTTGCGGCCTTCTCCTGGACCCGTCCCGCGGCCCGTGCAACGGCCGGGCCCCCGACGGCGGCAGACCGGCTGCCGAAGGTGCCGATGCCCATGGGCGAATCGTGGGTGTCGCCGTGACGGACTTTTACCCGGTCGAATGGAACCCCGAGCGTGTCGCTGGCGATCTGGGCCCAGGTGGTCTCGTGTCCCTGCCCGGTTGGCCCCGTGCCCGTCACCACGGTGACACTTCCATCGGGGTTGGCCCGCACCGCCGCCGACTCGTTGAATGCCGACGGCAGCCCATAGCCCGCCCAGGAGAATCCGCCCTCGAACATGGCCGAGGGAGCCAGACCGCAGTTCTCGACGTAGGTGGTGAGCCCGATCCCGAGGTAGCGCCCCTCTTCTCTCGCCTTGGCCTGCTCCTCGCGGAGACCGCCGACATCGGCCATCTCCAGCAGGCGGTCGAGCGTGGCGGCGTACTGGCCCGAGTCCATCACCATCCCGAGCTTGGTCTCGAAGGGGAAGTCCTCGGGCTTGACGTAGTTGCGGCTCCGCAGCTCGGCCGGATCCATGTCGAGCTCAGCGGCCAGGGCGTCGACGGCACGCTCCAGGTAGTAGGCGGCCTCGGGTCGTCCGGCGCCCCGGTACGCATCGGTGACCGGTGTGTTGGTGTACACGCAGTCGATCTTGAAGTGGACGTTGGGTATGTCGTACTGACCGGAGGCGGTGAACTGGCCCAGCACCGGGATGGCGATGGTGAAGTTCTGCGAGTATGCGCCCATGTCGGCCAGCCCGACCAGCTCATAGGCGAGGATGTCGCCCTCCTTGGTCGCCGCGATCTTGGCAGTGGCCACCCAGCCTCTCCCCTGGATGGTGGCGACGGCCGCCTCCCGCCTCGTCTCGGTCCAGCGGACCGGGCTCCCCAGCATCTTGCTGGCGAATGTGCAGAGGATCTCGTCGGGATAGACGTTGAGCTTGCATCCGAACCCACCGCCGACCTCGGGTGCGACCACCCGCACGTCGTTGGCGTCCAGACCGAACGTGGTGGCGATGGCGCCGGCCAGGGCATGGGGGATCTGGGTGGTGGACCACGCGTTCACCCTGCCGTAGCCGTCGTTCCATTCCGCCAGGACCGCCCTGGGCTCGATAGGGACCGGGATGAGCCGCTGGTTGACCAACTTGCGCTCCACCACCACGACGTCGTCCCTGCCGAACGCCTCGGCACAGCCGTCGGCGTCCCCCGCCTCCCAGGTGTGGACGACGTTGGACGCGTCGTGGACCTGGATCCGGTCGGTGGCGGCATCCTCGAGGTCCACGGCTGCGTCCATGGGGTCGTAGTCGACCTCGACCGCGTCGGCAGCGTCGCGGGCCAGGTACTTGTCGTCGGCCACCACCATGGCGACCGCTTCGCCGACATGGCGCACCTGTCCATCGGCCAGGAGCGGCTTCAAGGTTCCCACCGGGACCTGCGCCAGCAGTGGACCGAGATGGCGGACGTCCTCGATGGTGTAAACGGCGTGAACACCCGGCATCTCGAGGGCCGCCGACCCATCGATCGAGTTGACCATTGCACGGGCGTACGGGCTGCGCACGAAGGCAGCCGACAACTCGCCGGGGAGCCGCACGTCCTCCACGTAGCGGCCGGTGCCCGCGATCAGCGCCGGATCCTCCTTGCGCTTGATCGCCTTGCCGAAGAGCTTGGTGGTGGTCATACCGGCACCTCCTCCCACTCGGCAGGTGCCGGGGTGTCGCCGCGCATCTTCGCCGCGGCGTACTCGATGGCGCGCACGATGTTGTGGTAGCCGGTGCAGCGGCAGAGGTTGCCGTCGATCCCGTGGCGGATCTCGTCCTCGGACGGGTCCGGGTTGTCCGCCAGCAGCCCCACAGCCGACATGATCATCCCGGGGGTGCAGAACCCGCACTGCAGACCGTGGCGCTCCCAGAACCCCTCCTGGACGGGGTGGAGCTCGCCGTCGCTCGCCAGCCCCTCGATGGTCGTCACCTCGGTGCCTTCGGCTTGCACGGCCAGCATGGTGCATGACTTGATCGTCGTCCCGTCCACCAGAACCGTGCAGGCCCCGCAGTACGAAGTCTCACAACCGACATGGGTGCCGGTGAGGTGGAGGTTGTCCCTGATGAGGTGTACGAGGAGCGTCCTGGGCTCCACGTCCACCTTGACGGGTCGCCCGTTGACGGTGAGGCCTACCTGCATAGCTCCTCCTCCCAGACCCCCTTGCGAAACGGCTCCGTCGTCGCTGTCGGACCGCCGGCCGAAGTTATCAGAGCCGGAGCGGCGATGTCGGCTGTGTGGCCCTCGAGTGAGTGGTGACGATCGTCAATCGAACCTACGGTTGTCGCCGAGAATGCGATATCGCCTGCTCAGCCTGATGATCGTGGTGGTGGCAGCCGTCACCTCGATCGCCGTCGCCCGCCCGCGCCGATCGGATCATGGACGAGCACTTCGAGGAGTACCCCTGGAGCGCCGACGGCGGCAACGCGCCCTGGTCGGATGTGCGCTCGGCCGACTTCGCCAACAGCCGTCTCGGTCCGGGGTTTCTCGAGTCGGGTCTGCAGGTGGCGATCCCCGCCGGTCAGCAGCGCGGTGTCGGTCCCTTCTACAACTTCAAGGGGAAGGGGCCTACCGAAGCGTGGTTCCGCTACTACGTCTGGTTGGAGCGCTGGCGTCCCACCTACTCGGGAAAGCTCCCCGGGCTCTCCGGCTTGTACGGCTCGTCGGCCAAAGGGTGCATCCCGTCGGTGCCGGGCAATCCCGGGTGGTCGGCGAGGCTCTACTGGCTGCCACCGGGCGTCGACGGCGTCGGTGTCGGGGAGACGGCGATCGGATCGTACGTGTACCACCTCGACCAGCCGACCGAGTGTGGCAATGCGCTCGCCTGGGATCCCGGTTCGCTCGAGAGGCAGCGGTGGCACTGCATCGAGGGCCACGTGCGGCTCAACACGCTCGGCGAGTCCGACGGCGTGATCGAAGGGTGGATAGACGGTGAGAAGGCCTTCCGGCGTGCCGACCTGCGGTTCCGCCTCGCCGGGCAGAAGTTCGTCCAGATCAAGGAGTTCTGGATGGACGTGTACTTCGGCGGTACGTCGGCCACGCCCAACCGCCTGGTGCTCAGGCTCGACGAGATAGCCGTCTCCGACGACGGGCGACCACGGTGCATCGACCCATTCACCGACGATGACAACTCGACCCACGAGGCCGACCTCATCGACCTCCACGCCCGCGGGTTCTTCGAGGGTTGCAGACGCCGCCTTGCATGTCCGGACGACACGCTCACCAGGGCGGAGATGGCGGTGCTGCTGGTGCGGGTGCTCTCCCTCCCCAAGACCGACACGCAACCACTTTGGCGACGACAACGACCACTGGGCCGAGGCGTACATCGATCGTCTCGCCGCCAGCGGGATCACCATGGGGTGTGATCGGCGTCTCTTCTGCCCGGAAGACCCGGTGACCCGCGCCGAGTTGGCCACCTTCCTCGACCGGGCCTATGAGCCTCCCGGCACCAGCCAGGACTTCTTCACCGACGACGACGACCACTGGGCGCGGCGCAGCATCGATCGGCTCGCCGCCGCCGGCGTGATCAACGGCTGTACCGGCACGGCGTTCTGTCCGGAGGCGACGATCACCCGCGGACAGACGGCAGCACTACTCGCCAGGGCCATTCGGTGGTCGGAAGCTCAAACCGACGATGTCGGAGTCTCGGCTGTCCTGAGCGAGCCCGAGCGGGACGCGCTGACCGCCGGGGACCACGACTAGGAGAGCGCCATGGCCAGCGAAGCCTGGAGGTAGCCGAGGTAGTCGAGGGTGGCCATCTCGGGGCCACCGTTCTCCCGAGCCTGCTCGTAGTCGCTCTCCTTATCGATCCCGAGCCTTGCGGCGAGGACCAATCGCGCCTCTCCCAGGACGCGCAGCCAGGATTCTGCCTCGTCCTCGGAGAGCACCACTCCCCGGTCGGCCGCACCGAGTGTCTCCTCGAAGCGGGTCCGGTCGTCCAACTTGTCCCTGGTCAGCTCGCCACCCATCAGCCGCCAGAACTCGTCGTCGTCGCCGGGAGAACCCGGGTAAACCGGCAGCCGGCCATGAGGGTTGGTGGGCGACGGTGCTTCGGTGACGAGCAGCGGCACCAACTGTCCGAGCACCGCCACCTCGTTGACGTCGAGCTTGACCTTGATCCGCCCCTTGCGATCGGCGGCGAACGGCTCCCTCACGCCTTCTCCAGGGTGGCCCACAGCCCGTAGTGGTGCAGCCGGTAGCAGTCGACCTCCGACTTCTCCCTCGGTCCGCACGCCACGATCGCCCGCCCCTCGTGATGGACGGCGAGCATCAACCGGGTGGCCTCCTCCTCGGAGTGGCCAAAGAGCTTGCGGAATACATAGACCACGTACTCCATCAGGTTCACCGGATCGTTCCACACGACGACGTTCCACGGGGTGTCGCCCACCACGACCTCGTCGACGTCTGGGCGGTCGGTGCGTACCGGCAGCGCCCCGGTGAATTCACCAGCCATCGCCTCGACGGTGCCGGTTGAGCCAGTCCTCGAGATCCTGGCGCGCCACGCGCCATTCCCGGCCCACCTTGACCCCGGGGATGTCGCCCGACCTCAGCCGGGCGGTGACCACGAAGGGCGAGACCTCGAGGTAGGCGCACACGTCGGCCACCGAGAGCCAGTCCTTTGGGATAGTCACCCGGATCGGGTCCACGGGGGTGAGGCTAGCGCTCTCGACTCGCGCAGAGAGACCGGAGCGCGAAACGCAATCGTCCGATTCAGGCTCGTTCGATATATGTTTGCGATATCTTGAGATATATAGGATGACACGACTTACCATCATGGTATTGAGTCCGGATGACCCCCTCCGCCACCCCGACCTCGTTGAAATGGCGCGCAGACTGAGATCGCAGCTCGAGTCTGTGCTCGATGCCGAGCGAGCCGCGGCGCACGCCATCGCTCGTCGCAGCGAGACGATGCGCGACCGTTTGATCCTGGCGGAGGACAACGGGGACAGGGTCGTCATCACCTGCTGTGATGGCAGCCGTCGGGTGGGGAGACTCGGTGGCGTCGGGCTCGACGTCGCCGTGGTCCTCGCCCCCGAGAAGGAACAGGTGGTCGCCCTGCGCCATATCGTCAGCCTGGAGACGGTGTCAGTGACCGAGCGACCCATGGTGGCCACCGTGCTCTCGGCACGCCCCTGGGAAGCGCGTCTGGTGGCGATGGCGCGCGCCGCCGGGAGCATCAGGGTGGTAGGGCGTCTCTACCAGCCCGAGGACCTCGAGCGACTGCGCCGTGTCGACGTGCTGGTGGTCGGTGCCGAGACGACTTGGGCGACACCGGCTCGGGTGCGGTCGTGGTGCGACCGGGGGATCGCCGTGCTTGGTGTGGTTCCCGATGGAGACAGGCCGGCGGCGGCCCGCTTCACCGGTTCGGGCGCCATGGTGACGCCGGAGCACACTCCTCTGCAGGCGCTGCTGGCGTCGATTCGGTTGGCGGCGACCCGCAAGCACGATCTCCGGCGGTCGAGGCAGGGTTACCGCAGTCGTGGGGGGGCGAGGCGCCCCGGGGGTAACCGAGATGGCGCTGGCACTCGCCACGGGCCTGGCCGGATCGACGCGGACGCTCCTCGTCGACCTCGACCTGGCCGCCCCCAGCATCGGCATGCGGCTGGGGCTTCCCCCGGGAAACGGGCTGGCGATGGTCACCGAGCGGCTTCGGTGCGATGCCGGCTGGCTGGAGAACGGAGCCCACCGCGTCGGCAATTTGAGTGTCGTGCCTGGGGAAGGACCGCCATGCCCCCCGCCGCGGTCGATGACCTCCTCGTGGCCGGACGGTCCGGGTTCGAGATGGTCGTCGCCGACAGGGGACCGGTCGTGGGCGACGACCCCGTGTTGGTCGCGGCAGACTCGGCGGTGCTGGTGTGCCGCGCCTCGCCCATCGGCCTGATGAGGACCGCCCGTCTGGTTGCCGAGTGGGGCGGCCCGATCCCCTGGCTGGTGCTCAACCGGGTGGAGGATCGGCGAGCGGCGACGGTGGCGGCCCGCCGGTTCATCGGGTTGGAGCCGGCGGTGGTGTTGGACGAGGACGAGAGGCTCGGTGTGCCCGGCGCCGGCCCGTCGACTCGGATGGTCGAGTCGCTACGACCCCTCCACGTCGCGCTCGCCGAGCCCGGAGGTGGACGCTGCCCGGTAGGAGCCGAGATGGCGTAGCTCGACCAGCGTCGCCGGGATCGGCTCGAAGACGGCGGCGTAGCCGTCGGGACCTGGGGGGTGCATCAGGTCAACGAAGAACCGGTGGCGCCACGCCTCTTCGCTGGGACGAGACTCGATCCTGGTGAGGTTGGCGCCACGCAGCCCGAGCTCGGTGAGCGCCAACGCCAGCGCCCCCGGCTGATGAAGCGTTATGAAGCTGATCGTCGTCTTGTCGGCGTCGGGCGCCACCGGTTCGGGGCCGGGCGCCAGTACTGCGAAGCGGGTGGTGTTGTGCCATCGGTCCATGACTTCGGTGGCGAGGACCTCCAACCCGAACCGATCGGCCGCTGATTGGGGCGCCAGCGCCGCCTCATGCGGGTCGCCCTGCTCGGCTACCTCACGAACCGCTCCGGCGGTGTCCGATGACGCCACCGCCTTCCAGCCCCGCTCGGCGATGACCAGTTCCGCCTGCCCCAACGCCTCGGGGTGGGAGCGAACCCGGGTGACGCCGTCGAGCGACGAACCGGGGACACCGAGCAGGGCGTGGCGGACCTCCAACATGTGCTCGGCGACAATCGACGCCGATGAGCGGAGCAGCCGATCGAGCACGGGGAGGACGCTCCCCGTGGTCGAGTTCTCGATGGGGAGGACCAGGCGGTCGACCTCGCCCCGCTCCAGGGCGGCGAAGGCGTCGGAGAACGACGCCAGCCCGGTCCGCGTGCATCCCGGGAAGAGCTCACCCTGCCGCCTGGTGGCTGTAGGAGAGCTCTTCGCCCTGGTAGCCGATCCGGAGTATGCGGTCCATTCCGGGCGGACAGTAGATCTCGGCCGCACTCACCCGCCGTATGGCTCGCCTGCCGGCGGCACCTCTACCCTTGCCCGCCGATGCCGACCCTCCCCGACCGGCCGCCCGAATGGGTGGCCGATGCCGTCTTCTATCAGATCTTCCCCGACCGGTTCGCCCGTTCCGGGTTGGTGCCGCAACCGGGGAACCTGGAGCCGTGGGACGGGGTGCCCACCCACCACGGCTACAAGGGTGGCGACCTCATCGGGATCGCCGACAAGCTCGATTGGATCGAGGAGCTTGGCGCCAACGCCATCTACCTCAACCCCATCTTCCGGTCGGGGTCCAACCACAGGTACCACACCCATGACTACTTCGTGGTCGACCCGCTGCTTGGCGGAGATCACGGGTTCGAGCGGCTCATGGCGGCGTGCCGCGCCCGGGGGATCAGGGTGGTGCTCGACGGCGTCTTCAACCACGCCTCTCGAGGCTTCTTCCCCTTCCACGACATCATGGAGAACGGCGCCGGGTCACCTTGGATCGACTGGTTCCACGTCGATGGCTTCCCCATGAGGGCCTACCAGGAGGAACTGCCGCCCAACTACGCGGCGTGGTGGGGGCTCCATGCTCTCCCCAAGTTCAACACGGCCAATCCTCAGGTGGTCGACTACCTCTATGCGGTGGGCGAGCACTGGGCGGCGCGTGGCATCGACGGGTGGCGGCTCGACGTGCCCACCGAGATCGCCACGCCGGGCTTCTGGGAGGGGTTTCGACAACGAGTGCGAGCGGTGAACCCCGACCTGTACATCGTCGGCGAGATCTGGGAGCACGCCACCGATTGGATCGCACATGGGGACCGCTTCGACGCCACCATGAACTACCTGTTCGGTGGGTGGACGCTCGCCTTCACCATCGGCGACGCAATCGACTGCCGATCTTGCCCGGGGGCTCCACTACCCCATCACCCCGCAACTCGACGCCGAGGCCTATGGCTCTGCCGTCGAGCGACTGCTCGACATCTACCCGGACCACGCCAACAGGGCGAACCTCAACCTGCTCGGCTCGCACGACACCCCTCGGATACTCAGCCTGGCGCGGGGCGACGTCACCGCGGTGGTGCTGTCGATGGTCCTGCTGCTCACCTTCCCCGGGGCGCCCTGTATCTACTACGGCGACGAGATCGGGATGGAGGGGGGCCGGGAACCGGCGTCGCGCGCCGCGTTCCCGTGGGACGACCACGACAGTTGGCACTCGGGGATCCTCTCCTCGGTCCGCTCATTGGTGGCGCTCCGCAGGGCGCACCCGGCGTCTCCGTCACGGCGAATATGTGCGGCTTCCCACCGGGATCGGTGCACGGGCTCCACTGGTTCCTCCTCGACCATCCAGAGGAACGCCTGGTGGTTGCGGTCAACGCCGGGCACGACGCGGCATCGGTGAGCACCCCGTCGATCGGCGACCGGTTCGAGACGCTCTGGGGTTTCGGCGGCATCGCCACCGAAGATGGCATCACCCGCGCCGCTCTCGGACCCCGCTCCGCCGCCGTCTGGCGAGCCGGGGCCTGAGTTCAGTCGGCCGGTTCGGGGAGCGTCGGTCGAGGGCGGAGGCGAGGATCATGGCGATGTCCTGAACCCGGACATCGTCGCCACGTCCGATCTCCTTGACCCCGTCGTCGATCATCACCAGGCAGTACGGGCAGGCGACGGCGACCGTCGATGCGCCGGTGGCGACCGCCTCCTCCGCCCGCTCGACATTGACCTTCTTCCCGGTGTGCTCCTCCATCCAGAACCGGGCGCCGCCCGCCCCGCAACACATGGCCCGATTGCCGCTGCGTGGCATCTCCACGAGGTTCCCGCCGGCGCCCGATGCGGCAACTTCACGCGGTGGCAGGTAGACGTCGTTGTGCCTTCCCAGGTAGCAGGGATCGTGGTAGGTGATCGCACCCTCCCCGTCCTCGGGGGACGGGACCAGACCGCGCCGCATCAACTCTGCCAGGAGCTGGCTGTGGTGGATCACCTCGTATGAACCGCCCAGCTGCGGGTACTCGTTGGCCAGCGTGTTGAAGCAATGCGGGACACTGGGTCACCACGGTGCGCACCCCGAACTCGTCGAGCGTGGCGATGTTCTGCAGCGCCAGCTGTTGGAAGACGTACTCGTTGCCGGAGCGACGTGCCGGATCACCGGTGCACAGCTCCCGCGGCCCGAGGATGGCGAAGTCGAGCCCGGCGTGGTGCATCAAGCCGCGCCATCGAGAGCGTGACCGCCCGATTGCGATCGTCGAAGGAGCCGGCGCACCCCACCCAATACAGATAGTCGGCGGACTCGACGCCGTCGCGACCGAGCACCGGTACCTCGAAGTCGAGCGAGGCCGTCCAGTCGGCCCTGCTCTGCTGGCTCATCGCCCACGGGTTCGACTGGTTCTCCATGGCCAGGTACGCCTTGCCCAGTTCGGGTGGGAAATCCGACGCCATCAGCGAGAGATGGCGCCGCATGTCGAGGATCTTGTCGAGGATCTCGATGTTGACCGGGCAGATCTCGTCGCACGCCTTGCAACTGGTGCAGGACCAAACCTCTTCGGGCTGGATCCGCTCGAAGACGCTCGCCGAGCTGACCGTGATGCCATCCACCGTGCCCACCGGTGGCGACACTGCCGGGTCGCCGGTGAGAGCGGCGACCTCGCCCGAGCTTGATGACGATCTCGCGGGGGTCGAGCGGCTTGCCGGTGAGCTGCGCCGGGCAGACGGACGTGCACCGCCCGCAGATGGTGCAGGCATCGGTGTCGAGCAATTGCTTCCAGGTGAACTCGGTGATCTCGGCGGCGCCCGACGGACTCGATGTCGTCGGTCTCCATCAGGTTGGGGACCGGACGCATTGCCCCCTTGGGGCGCTGGTGGGGCGAGAGGAACATGTTCGCCGGCGAGGTGAACATGTGCCGCAGCTTGGTGGTGGGGAGGATCACCAGGAACCCGGCGAAAGCGACGACATGCGCCACCCAGAAGGTGCGGTGGAGAGCAACGGCCGCCGTCTCGGGGACGAGGAAACTCAGCGGATAACCGACGAATGACCAAACCTCGAATGCGGGCCGGCCGTCCACGGCGATGCGAGCCGCCTCGGTGGCCAGTCCCGCTCAGCCCGATGACGCGCGAGGATCGCCAGGATCCATGCGTCCTCGGGTCTCGTCTTGGAGCGGATCCGCCAGGGGCGCTGTCCGTAGCGGCGGAGCGCTCCGAGGGCCAGCCCGCCGAGGAACACGAGCGAAGCCAGGTCGAGGATCGCCGAGTATCCCTGGTAGACCCTCCCCTCGAGGAACTTGAACTGATCGGGGAGGATGTGGTCGATCTCGAGCGTCACCGTCCCCAGAAAGAGGACGACGAAGCCCCAGTAGATCATCGAGTGCATCAACCCGGCAGCCGGGTCGCGCATCAGGGTCCGCATCGACAAACCGCGCAGCAACTGGACGACCCGCTCTTTCCACTGACCGAGCCGGGGCTCGGTGCCGCCCCTTCCCCAGTTGCGTGCTCTCAGGGAGAACAGATACGCCGCGATGAACACCGCGGCGGTCACAGCGACATAGAAGAGGACTATCACCGCCCCCGGGATGTTGCCGAAGACCTCGCGTCCGACCTCGGGACGTGTGTCCTCGAAGAGCTCTCCCAGCCACCAGAGCCAGAGCGTCCCACCGGCGAGCACGAACGCCAGACCGAGGAGGAACCCGGCGGCGGTGAATCTCCGCTTGCGCTCCTCGGTCCCCGCCGGCTCGGTCATGAGCCGCCGAGAATAGGTGGTGAGCGATTCCCTCCCCCCGGCGGGGGGAGTACCCGACGCCGCAGGCGTCGGGGGAGGGGGGCTGCGTCACTCCCAGGAGCGAGCCGAGGAGGCGACGCACCGTTGGGAGTTCGGAGCACCCCCTACCCGCTGCTCCGCAGCGGGGCCCTTCCCCCCGCGGGGGGACGGATGACGGAGCGAGCTTCCGCATGGCTGCCGTCTGCCGTCTAGTCTCGGGGGATTGCTCCCCGTCGCCCGAGGCGGGCATTGCTTCGACCGGGGTGCTTCGGGGGTTTCTGTCTCGAGACCCAGCTCGCGGCGGAGTTCTTCGAGCTTGGCGTCGGCGCCGGCCACCGAGATCGCCTCGCGCAACTCGGCCTCGGCGCCCGCTGGTGTCGCCTCTCGCAACTCGGTGCGCGCCTTGGCCGATGCGAGCCGCTGGTTGATCTTGTCCTCGACCTTTTCGAGCGAGGGCGCCTCGGACTCCATGTTGGCCGAGATCGACTCGACCGCCGAGTTGACCGCTTCCTGCATGCGCGCCTGTTGCAGCGACCCGAGGAGCTGCATCCGCTTGGCGGCGAGCTCTTGGAGCCGCATGGCGTTCTGCTGGACGGCGCCCTTGGCCGCGTCGGCCTGACCGACCGCGATCTCGTACTGGTCCTTGAGCGATTCGAGGTTGTTCTCGGCCGCTTGGAGCTTGAGCGCCAGGCTCTGCGCCGCCTGGTTCCATTTGCTCTCCGCCGAAGCATCTCCTGCGTTCTTGCCAGCTTCCCCTCTGAGCAGCGCCTGCTTTGCCATCTCCCGCGTCTCGCCCACCGAGTCGGCCGACTGCTCGAGCTTCTGCTCCAGTTGGGTGCGGTGGGCTATCACCTTCGCCGCCTGGTTGCGGAGCTCCTGGTCGCGCTTGCGGGCTTCGGTGATGGCCATCTCGATCTCGACCTCGGGGTCCATGACCCGCTCGGCCGTGCCGCGAAACCATTGCTTGATGTAGCTCCAGATGCGCCTGAACATCGGTGCCCCGCCTCCTGACAGTTAGGGAGCGATCCTAAACCCGCCCAGTCACTCAGTCTCCGGGGCCACTCGCCGAGCAGGTCGTCGGTCACCTTGGCGACGTGTCCCTTGGCCTTGACGTTGCGCCATGCCCGATCGACATTCCCATCGTCCCCACGAGGAAGGTGGAGCGGATGAGGCCGTCGAACTTCTTTCCGTAGAGGGTCTTGGTCCCCCAGGCTCCGAACGCCTCGGCTACCGCATGGTCCTCATCGGAGAGCAACGGGAAGGGAAGTCCTTCCTTCGCCTTGAACTTGGCGTTCCGCTCCGGGCGCGTCCGGGCTGATCCCCACCACCTGGTACCCGGCATCCTGCAGCACTCGTATCGGTCCCTGAAGTCGCATGCCTCGGCGGTGCATCCCGGCGTCATCGCCGCCGGGTAGAAGAAGATGACCGTGGGCTTCCGGAACAACTCAGCTGACGACATCTCGGCGCCGGTGTCGTCGGCGAGTGTGAAGGCGGGGGCCGGATCACCGGTTTGCATGTCGTTCTCCTCCTTTTGGCTCGCATGGCCAATCGAGCAGGGGCGGACTCAGCCGCCGAACAGCGGCACGCAGGAAGAACCAAACATTGGCGGGCCGCTCCGCCAGCCTGCGGGTGAGGTAGGGGTACCACTGCGAACCGTAGGGGACATACACGCGGAGTCTCTGGCCCGCCTCCACCAGCCTTCGCTGCAATGGCTTGCGGACCCCGTAGAGCATCTGGAACTCGAAGGGGTTGCTCCTGCCCTGGGCGAGGATCAGTGCGATCTCGACCAGACGCTCATCGTGGGTTGCAATAGCCGGGATGCAGCCCTCCTCCGGCATGAGACGCGCCATGAGAAGGGCGAAATTGCCATCCACGGCCTCCTTGCTCTGCATGGCCACTTCTGGCGGCTCGGCGTAGGCGCCCTTGCAGAGGCGGATGTGTCCACCCAGAGGCGCCAACGCCAGCCAAATCGGCCGCACTTCGATGGAGGCATGACTGAAGGGCGATGCCCCAGGTTTCCCGACTCCTGTTGCGCATCGGCGTAGAGGCGAACCGTTTTCTCGGTCCAGCGGCTGTCCTCCATGTCCACCGTCACCGTCATCCCGGCGTCAGCCGCAGCGGTAGCCAGTTCCTTGAGCTGCGTCCGGGCGAGGTCGTCGTCCACCCCCATCCCCAGTTGGGTGAGCTTGACCGAGATGTTGGCGTCGATCTCCTGTTGGGATATCTGCTCGATGCAATCGAGGTAGATCCGTTGCGCGCTCCTGCACGCCGCTGGGTCGCCGACCTCTTCACCGAGGTGATCCAGCGATGCCTGCATCCCCAACTCGTTGAGCTCGCGGGCAGCCCGCAGCCCCTGTGCCAGCGTGTCCCCGGCAACGAAGCGATGCGCCAGCGCCAGACCGGCTGAGGTGCCGGTGAATGCGGCGCGCACCGGTGGGAACCGGGTTGCCGCCATCACCGCCCCGGTGAACAGGCCGGGCACCTCAGTCCTCTGCTTCTGCGGCCGAGCCAAGCTGGCGGGCCCGTTCGGCGGCGGCGCGGACCGCGTCTTCGACGATCGCCCGGAAGCCGCGCTCTTCGAGGATATGGACCGCAGCCGCCGTGGTCCCACCCGGCGAGGTGACCTGGGACCTCAACTCGAATGGACCGAGGTCGGTCTCGACGAGCAGTGCTCCCGCCCCTTTGATCGTCTGGTTGACCAGACGCTCGGCGAGATCGCGGGGTAGCCCTTCGCGGACCGCTGCCTCGGTGAGCGCCTCGGCGAGGAGAAAGGCATAGGCGGGGCCGGTCCCGGAGACCGCAGTCACCGCATCCAATAGCGCCTCGTCCATCACGGTCACCTCACCAACCGCTCGTAGAACCGAGGCGGCGAGGTCGACCGCGTTCTGGTCGGCATGACGACCTGGGGCGATCCCGGTGATTCCCTCGCCCACCAGTGCCGGGGTATTGGGCATCGCCCTGACCACACCGACCGTGCCCAGGATCTCCTCGAGAAGTGAGGTTCGGACCCCGGCGGCCAGTGTCAGGACGACCTGTTGCTCGTTGACGGCGCCGTTGATCTGTCCCAGAAGGGCGGGGACGTCCACCGGCTTCACCGCCACTACCACCAGATCGACACCTTCGAGCGCCTTGGCCGGGTCGAGGAGACATCGGGCCCCGACCCTCGCTTCCACATCGGTGGCTCTCTCGGGGCGGCGTGCCGCCAGCGTGATCTCGTCGGGCTCCCAGCCGGCCCGGAGCAAACCGAGCGCCAGTGCCTGACCCATGGCGCCGGCGCCGAGGATGGCGACGGTCGGGCGGGCACTCATGGCGGTCAGACAGTAGACAACGGCGACTGGCGAACGTGGTCCCGGAGCATCCCTCCGACCGTGCGCACCGCGCTCGGCTTGAAGCCCTCGGGGATGATTATGTCGGCGTAACGCTTCGACGGTTCGACGAACTGGAGGTGCATCGGCCGGACCGTCGCCTCGTACTGGTCGATGACCGATGCGAAGGTGCGTCCCCGGTCGCGGGTGTCGCGCCGCAGTCTGCGCAGCAACCGGAGGTCGGCGTCCGCATCGACGTAGATCTTGAGGTCGCACCGCCTGCGCAGCTCGGGCTCGGCGAGGATCATGAGCCCTTCGATCAGGATCACCGGCTGGGGCTCGACGACCACGGTCTCGTCCATCCTCAGATGGGCGGCGAAGTCGTATCGGGGCTTGAGCACCCGCCTCCCGGCGAGCAGGTCCTCGAGGTGGCCCGAGCATCAGATCGGTCTCGAAGGAGTCGGGGTGGTCGTAGTTGATCGCCGCCCGATCCTCAAAGGGCAGATCGGGACGGTGGTGGTAGTAGCCGTCGTGCTCGAGGACCGCCACCGAGTCGGCTCCCACCTGCGACACCAATTCCTGGGCGATGAGGGACTTGCCCGATGCCGAGCCTCCGGCGATCCCCACCACCAGCGACTTGCCGAGCGGCCAGGAGGCGAGGAGATCGGGGGCGAGCTGGGGCGACGAGCCGGACACGGTTGTGGCGGTCAGATCGGTCTCATCGAGCGCTCTTCATCTCCTTCTTGCGCGCCCTGAGATCGGCGACATCCTCCCATTTCGCCACGTCGGCGATCGACGGCCAGTCGGCGGCACTCTCCTCCCAACCGGGTGGTCCGGCGCCAAGTCGCTTCCCCACGATGCCGACGAAGATGCGCGCCTTCTGCACGCCGAACCCGGGCAGCTCGCGCAGCCTCCGGAAGAGCTCGTCCCCGGTCTCGGCTGTCTCCCAAAGCCGCTCGGCAACGCCGTCGTACTTCTCCAAGAAGGACGCCGCACACCTCCTGGGTCCGCTTCGCCATCGAACCGGGGTAGCGATGGATCGCCGGTGGCCCGCGGAAGATGACGGCGAGCTGGTCGGGATCGGTCTCGGCGATAAGCGCACAATCGAGCGGTTCACCGAGCCTCTCCTGGAGGAGATACGGACCGTAGAAAGCTCGTTCCATGGGGAATTGCTGGTCGAGCAACATCCCGATGAGCAGCGCCAGTCCGTTCTCTGCGAGGAACCGGTCGGCATCGGCATTGCCGGTCCAAGGCAGCAGTTCCGGCGGCATGAGGGCACACGCTACCTCTCGCCGGCACCAGTGCGCTTCAGTGGAGAGGCTCTCGATGCCGTAAATGACCCGGGGATCCGTACGCTCCACACAGGGAGTCGGGAAGTCGGTGGGAAGGGATCATGAATCTAGGTTTGGTCCAACGCGCGCGCCGTGTCGCGGGCGCTCTGGTCGTTTTGGCTTTGACCGCAGGGATACTGGCGGGGACGCCGCAGCCGGCTCGTACCGAGGAGCCCGATGAGCCGATCTTGTGGGGTGCGTATGCCCAGCCCCGCGGCGGCCAGTCGCCGCAGGGCCGCGGTCGAGGCTCTCGAGGCCACATTGGCCGCCCGCTCGGGCATGTGCGGGTGTTCGACCTGTGGAACACCCCGTTTCCCGACTCGTACACCACTTGGCTGCGCGACAGCGGGCACACCGTCGTCCTCTCGGTCCGGCCCAAGCGCACCAACGGGACCCAAATCCAGTGGAGCGACATCGCCAACGCCGCTCCCGGAACGGCGCTCTACAACGAGATCGTGGGCTGGGCCAACGCGGTGAAGGGCTTCGGCGCACCGCTCTACTTCACCTTCCATCACGAGCCGGAGGCAGAGGTCAACCTGGTCAACGGCACCGCTCCCGAGTTCATCGCCGCCTGGCGCAAGATCGTCGGGATCTTCGGAGAGCAGGGGGTCAGCAACGCCCGCTTCCTGTGGATCATGACCGACTACAGCTTCTCGTGAACCCGGCCGACCGGCGCTCGGCGCCGAAGTGGTATCCCGGCGATGCTTACGTCGACGGGATCGCCGGCGACGCCTACAACTGGTACACCTGCCGTCCGGGGGTGCCCATCCCCTGGTGGTCGCTGCAGCAGATCGTCGAGCCGATGCGTCAGTTCGGTGCCGCCCATCCCGCCGAGGAATTGTGGCTGGCCGAGTTCGCCTCGGTCGAGGATCCGGCCCAACCGGACCGCAAGGCGCAGTGGATCGACGCGGCCCGCCAGCTGTTCCAAAGCCCGGGCTGGGAGCAGTTCCGCGGCGTCCTCTATTTCCACAACGCCCACGCCACCGGGTCGCCCTGCCAATGGTGGATCGACAGCAGCACGGCGGCAAGCGCCGCCTTCACCGCCATGGGCGCCGATCCCTACTACGGCGGTGATGCCCCAACTACGACGACCAGTTCGACAACCACGAGCTCAACGACCACGACCACGATCCCGTCCGGCCCGGCGCAGTTGCTCTTCGTGGTGGCCAACCCAGCTGCCCTCGGGGCCGGTGACGCCGCGGTGCGCACCCGGCTGCTGGGTGCTGGATACGACGTGGTCACCGTGGACGATGACCTGGCTACGGCGGCTCAGGCGACATCGGCCGATGCGGTGCTCCTCTCCTCCACCATCTCCACGGGCCGGGCGGCAATTTTCGAGCGGGTGGCCACCCCGGTCGTCTCCTGGAAGCCCTGGTCCTACGACCCGCTCAACCTCGCCGGTGCCCTCGCCGACGTGGACTACGGCAACGCCTCCGCGAGCACGCTGGCCTTCCCGAACGCCCAGCACCCCCTGGCCGCCGGGCTGAGCGGGACGGTCACAATCACGTCCTCCCACCAGACCATGGGATGGGGCATCCCCGGGTCCGCGCGAGACGTGGTGGCGACGGTGGCGGGGAAGCCCGGGCTGTTCACCTACGGACCCGGCGACGCACTGGTTGGTGGTGCACCGGCACCTGCCTGCCGTATCGGGTTTCCCTCCGGCCACCTGGCCCCGAGCGGCGTTCACCGCGGCCGGATGGCTGCTCGTTCTGATCGGGCGGTCCAGTGGGCGGTGGCCGGCTGTCCGTGAGAGTCGCGGCGCGCATAACCTCTGCGTCCATGGAGATGCTCCCCAGCCGGATCGACACCTCCGACAAGGAGTTCCGGGCCAACCGCAAGGCGATGGTGGAGAGGCTCGAGGAGTTCGAGCAACTGCTGGCGCAGGCGCGCGCCGGCGGGGGCGAGAAGTACGTGGCCCGTCACCGTTCCCGGGGCAAGCTGCTGGCCCGGGAGCGGATCGAACTCCTGCTCGATAGGGACTCGCCCTTCCTCGAGCTGTCCACTTTGGCGGCATGGGGCTCGGACAAGCCGCTGGGCGCCAACGTGGTCACCGGGATCGGGGTCGTCTCCGGCGTCGAGTGCGTCATCTCCGCCCACGATCCGACCAGCCAGGCAGGGTCGTCGAACCGCTACTCGCTGGCGAAGTCGCTGCGCGCCCAGGACATTGCGATGGAGAACCGCCTCCCCCTGGTCAACCTGGTCGAATCGGGCGGCGCCGACCTGCCCGATCAGGCCGAGGTCTTCATCACCGGCGGCAAGTGGTTCCGCAATCTCACCCAACTGTCGAAGAAGGGCATCCCCACCCTCGCCATCGTCTTCGGCAACTCCACCGCCGGCGGAGCGTATGTGCCGGCGATGTGCGACTACGCGGTGATGGTCAAGGAGCGTGCCAAGGTGTTCCTCGGTGGGCCGCCGCTGGTCAAGATGGCCACCGGCGAAGAGTCCACCGATGAGGAATTGGGGGGCGCCGAGATGCACTCGCGCACCTCGGGTCTGTCGGACTACTTCGCCATCGACGAGCAGGACGCCATCCGGATCGGCCGTGAGATCGTCGTCCACCTCAACTGGCGCAAGCTGGGACCTGGGCCGACCATGCCCGGCGACGAGCCGGTCCACGACCCCGAGGACCTGCTGGGCATCATCCCTCGCGACCTCCGGGTCCCCTTCGACATGCGCGAGGTGCTGGCCCGGGTGCTCGACGGCTCTCGGTTCGAGGAGTACAAGGCGCTCTACGGCACCTCGATGGTCACCGGATGGGGGTCGATCCACGGGTTCCCGGTGGGGGTGGTGGCCAATCAACAAGGGGTGATCTTCTCCGAGGAGGCCCACAAGGCGACCGAGTTCATCCAGCTGTGCAACCGCTACGACACCCCGATCATCTTCGTCCACAACACCACCGGTTACATGGTGGGGCGGGACTACGAGCAGCGCGGGATCATCAAGGACGGCGCCAAGATGATCAATGCCGTCGCCAACTCCACCGTCCCCCATATCGCGCTCGATGGCGGGTGTCTCCTACGGGGCGGGCAACTACGGGATGAGCGGCAAGTCGTACAACCCCCGATTCGTCTTTGGCTGGCCGACCCACAAGGTCGCTGTGATGGGCCCCAAGCAGCTCGCCGGTGTCATGTCGATCATCGGGACGACAGGCCGCCGAGGCGCAGGGCCGCGAGCCGGACGAGGATGCAGACGCGGCGATGCGTGCTGGTATTGAACAACAGATCGAGCACGAGGAGCTTGCCTACTTCTCCACCGCCCGGGTGCGAGACGACGGTTTGTTCGACCCTCGGGACACCCGGACGGTGCTCGGGATGGGGCTGTCGGCAGCGCACTCCGCCGCGGTCCGCGGCACCACCGAGTTCGGCGTCTTCCGGATGTGATGTCGAGGTCGGCCGCTCGGGCACCACAACTACGCTCAGCGATCGTGACCCGCATCACCAAGCTGGTCGTGGCCAACCGCGGCGAGATCGCCCGACGGGTTGCCCGCACCGCCAAGACGATGGGGATCGCCACTGTCGCCGTGTTCTCCCAGCCGGATTCGGATGCGCCCTTCGTCGCCGAGGCCGACGAGGCGGTCCCTCTCGGTGGGTGCGCTCCGGCCGACTCCTACCTGCGTTCCGACCTGATCATCGCCGCGGCAAAGCTGACCGGGGCCGATGCGGTCCATCCCGGGTACGGGTTCCTCGCCGAGAGCGCATCGTTCGCTCAGGCAACCGTCGATGCGGGGCTGGTGTGGGTGGGACCCCCACCAGCGGCGATAGCCGCAATGGGGTCGAAGCTGGAGGCGAAGAGGATCATGGAGGAGGCGGGTGTCCCAGCCCTCCCCTCGATCGACCTGACCGGCCTAGACAACCAAGCCGTCGACCAGGCGGCCGAGGAGATCGGTTGGCCGGTACTGGTCAAGGCCTCTGCCGGCGGCGGGGGCAAGGGGATGCGCGTGGTCAGGGATCGAGGCGATCTGGCCGGGGCGGTGGAGGGTGCCGCCAGAGAGGCCGGGGCGGCGTTTGGCGATCCCACCGTCTTCCTGGAGAAGTACATGGAAGGAGCGCGCCATGTCGAGATCCAGGTGGTCGCCGACACCCTCGGGACCGTCGCCCATCTGTTCGAACGGGACTGCTCTATCCAGCGCCGCCACCAGAAGATCATCGAGGAGTCGCCTTCTCCGGTGGTCGACGAGGAGTTGCGGAGTCGCATGGGCGATGCGGCCATCGCCGCCGCCCGGGCCGTGGGTTACGTCTCGGCGGGGACCGTCGAGTTCCTGCTCCACGACGACGGGTTCTGGTTTCTCGAGATGAACACGAGGCTCCAGGTGGAGCACCCGGTCACGGAGGCGGTAACCGGGCTCGACCTGGTCCGGCTCCAGTTGCTCGTCGCCCAAGGCGAACCGCTTCCCTCCGAGGCAACCGCCGCCGAGATGCGAGGCCACGCCGTCGAGGCCCGGATCTACGCCGAGGACGCCGCCACCTACTTCCTCCCCGCCACTGGGACGCTGCACCGCTTCCGCATCTCCGACCGGCGGGTCAGGGTGGACGCCGGTGTCGAGGACGGGTCCGAGGTGACCGTCCACTACGACCCGATGCTTGCCAAGGTGATAGCCCACGCCCCCACCCGCTCCGAGGCCGTTGCGGTCTTGGCGGCGGCGCTTGCCGGCGCCGAGATCCATGGTGTCACCACCAACAGGGACCTGCTCGTCCGGGTGCTCCGCCACCCCGAGTTCGTCGCTGGCGAGGCCGACACCGGTTTCTTCGACCGTCACGATCCAGCCGAACTGGGCCGGCCGCTCCCCAGCCCCGCTGAGACCGCGCTCCACGCCGTGGCCGCGGCGGTGGCCGCCCAGGTGGAGCGGCGCGGTTCACCCACCGTTCTTTCGGGCCTCCCCTCTGGGTGGCGCAACAACCCTTCGCAACCCCAACGGGTCCTCTTCGAGGGACCGCATGGACCGGTGGAGGTGGGGTATCGGTTCGCCCGCGCCGGTCTCGAGGTCGAGGTCGACGGCGTGTCGATGCCGGACCTGGCGGTCGGCACCATGACCGAAAGCACGGTTGACATCGAATCGGGCGGAGTTCGGCGCAGGTACCGCGTCAATCGCCACGGTTGGGACCATTGGGTCGATGGTCCGGAGGGGTGCTCACACCTCGTCGAGCACCCCCGCTTTGCCGAGACGATGCTTAATGAGACTCTGGGCTTGATGAGACTCCTGGTTCGCTCCACGCCCCGATGCCGGGCAGGGTGGTGAAGGTGCTCGTCGCCGAGGGCGACCCGGTGGAGCCAGGACAGGCGCTCTTGGTTCTCGAGGCGATGAAGATGGAGCACACCCTCCGCGCCCCCCACGCCGGAAAGGTGACCTCGCTGAAGGCCAAGCCAGAGGACCAGGTGGAGTCCGACCAGATCCTGGTCGTGGTGGAGTGAGACCCAGAGAATATGCCCCCCGCCCGAGTAGCGTCGACCCGAGTAGCGTCGACCCGAGTAGCGTCGCCCCGAGTAGCGTCGACATGGTGGACGACGTCGTCGCCGACCTGGATGAGATAGAGCGTTCGCTCGACGCAATCCTCGAACCGCTCGACGAGGAAGGGTGGCGACGACCGACACCCGCCGAGGGATGGAGTATCGGCGACACGGTCAGCCATCTCGCCTGGTTCGAGGAGCAGGCAGAGCTAGCGGCGCGGGACCCGGAGAGGTTCGCCTCCACGCTCAACGAAATGCTCAGCGGCGGGGTCGACGGGTACATGGCCGTGGCCATCGACCTCGGCCGGGAGAAATCGGGTCCTGAGGTGCTCGATTGGTGGCGCCAGGCGCGGGGTGTCGCCCAGGATGCATTCCGAGGGCTCGACCCGGCGGGCCGGGTCGTCTGGTTCGGGCCGTCGATGGCGAGCCGCACCTTCGTCGGGGCGCGGGTCATGGAGACGTTCGCCCACGGGACCGATGTCGCCGATGCCGTGGGTGTCCCCTTCCAGGTGGGTGGCCCCCTGCGCCACGTCGCCGCGCTGGGCGTCAAGACGTTCGGTTGGAGTTTCCAGAACCGAGGGCTCGCCGTCCCCGACCACCGCGTCCGAGTCGAGTTGACCGACACCGACGGAGAGGTGCACCGCTGGAACGAGACCGACACCCAGTCGGTGGTCGGCACGCTCGAGGACTTCTCACTGGTGGTGACCCAACGGCGTCACGTGGACGACACCGAACTGGTCGTCGACGGCCCGATCGCCCGGCAGTGGATGGAGATCGCCCAGTGCTTCGCCGGCCCGCCCGGGCCGGGGCGCCAGCCCAGCCACCGACCGGCTGACGCCCGCCCTACCGCCGGACCTCTGCCGACTCCAGGTTTTCGGGGACAGGCGAAGCGGTGACCTCGGCGGGTGTCGGCTTACCGGCTCTGACGAAGGCGGCGCCGCCGGCGAGCAGGCCGGCTGCGGCCGGGATCCAATACGACACCAGCCGGTAGACGAGCACCGCGGGGAGGCTGGTCTGGGGATCGATGCCGAACGCCGCCAGCGCCCCGATCAGACCGGCTTCGACCAGTCCTATCCCACCCGGAGGCCCGGGAAGGCCGCCGACGAGTTGGGAGAAGCCGTATACCGCCAGCAGGGCGGGCACGGGCAGGTCGATCCCAACAGGTCTCAGCACCAGCCCGAGTGCCAGCACCTCGAAACCGGTCCGGGCCAGCACGGTCATCACCTCGACGAAGGTCACTGGTCGGTCGATGAGCGTCGCCGAAACCCGCTTGCGTACTCCAGCGGGGAGCAGGCCGACCAGCGATGCCAATCGGCCGGAGCCGGCCCAGACCACGCCACCGAGCACGGCGAGGATGATTCCCAGCACCACCATCGACACGGTCAGCGAGGTCTCCAGACCGAGCAGGGCGACCCACAGGGCGCCGACACCGGTGACCACCAGCAACGAGCCATAGGCGAGCACGGTCGCCCTCGCCGCCGGGCCACCGGTCCTGGGTGCCTCCGATCGGACCGTCCACGCCATGGCGGCCGGGGTGAAGACGCCGCCGGCGGGGATGAGGCGGGCAACCCCGGTCGCCACCAAAGCGGCCTTGAAGCCACCCCACCGGCTCACTGCGATACCCGAAAGCGACGCCGCCTCGATGAAGTTGAGCCCGAAAGCGGCGATGGCGGCGGTGTGGGCGAGCAGCGACGCCAGCAGCGACAAGCCAGACCGTCAGATCGAAGGCGGGGAGGCGGGTTCGCTCGCCGAGAAAGCCAACGGCGACAAGGTAGGCGCCGACCCCCAGCGCCACCCACGCCGGCCATTGCAGCCAGCGCGACTTCGGAAGCCGCACCCCTCAGCCGTCCAGCTTGCTCACGGCGCGGTCGGTGTCGAAGACCATCCGCTGGGCGGCGGCGTGCCATCCACGGACCGCATCGGCGTTGCCCTGCATCCGGCGGATCAGGATGAGCACGGCGAGCCCCGCGGTCACCGGGACCGCCACCTGCGGCACCTGGGGTCGACCATGAGCGCCGCGACGAAGGGGAGAGCGGTCCAGCCGATGAACCCGGCGACGCCTCCCCCGATCCACCATCCGGCGATGCCCCACACCGTCGGCCAGAGGAGCAGCAAGGGCGATATGGCGAGGACGACACCCGCCGCGGTGGCCAGCCCACGGCCCGACCGGAACCCGAGGAAGATCGACCAGTTGTGACCAACGACCGTGGCGAGGGCGGTGAGGACGAGGACGGGGTCTGGGACATTGCCGAGGAGAGCCAGCACGATGAAGAGACCCTTGAACCCGTCGAGCAGCCCGGCGGTCAACGCCGCCGGGAATCCGACCACCCGGCGCAGATTTCCCGCCCCGGGGTTACCCGTGCCCTCGTTGCTGAGGTCTACGCCGGAAGCCTTCCCGACGAGGAAGCGAAAAGGGATCGAGCCGATCAGGTATGCCCCCACGGGCAAGACCAGCAGCAGCCACCATTCGTTCAGTCGTCACCGCAGCGGCGACGTTACCAGCAGGGCCCTGTGGGCCCTGGTGACCTCATTCGACCTTCCACTCCCGCTCCAGCGTGTCGGCGAGGTGGGGTGCGAACAACTCCGGCTCGAGAAGGAACGAGTCGTGGCCTTTGTCGGAGTGGACGGTGATCCGTCTCACCGGGACCTTGGCGCTCTTGAGCACACCGACCAGCGCCTCCTGCTCCTCGGGGTAGTAGCAGACATCTGAATCGATGCTGAAGACCATGTAGCGCTGGTGCCGGCAGCGGGCGAAGGCAGGTACGGCCGAACCGCCGTGCTCGGCTACCAGGTCGTAGCGCTGCCACGCCTCCATGAGCAGCAGGTAGGTGTTGGCGTCGAAGCGGCGGACGAACTTGCTCCCCTGGTGCCACATGTACGACTCGAGCGGGTGCCGGATCCGGCCGCCGAGCGCATCCCCCGGCGAGGTCACTTCGCCCCTGGCGCGCTCCTCGATGGCGGACAGCGACACGAATGTCTTGTGGCCGATCATCCGGGCCAGAGCCAGGCCCCGGTCGGGCGGCTGCCCTTCGTAGAAGTCACCGCCGGCGAAGTCGGGGTCGTGGAGGATGGCCACCTTCTGCTCGAAGTTGTGGAGACGCTGCAGCGCCGTGGTCTGCAGCCCGGTGGCGATCGGGATGACGATCGAGACGCGCTGGGGGTACCGGGTGGCGAGGCTGAGGCACATCTGCCCGCCGACCGACCCCCCCACAACGGCATGGAGACGGTCGATCCCGAGGTGGTCGAGCAACCGCACCTGGCTGTCGACGATGTCGTCGAAGGTCACCGCCGGGAAGGTCGAGCCGTAGGGCCGGCCCGTCGCCGGGTCGAGGCTGGCCGGGCCGGTGGACCCGTAGCAGCCACCCAGGTAGTTGACGCAGAGCACGGCGAAACGGTCGGTATCGATGGCGCGGCCCGGCCCGATGAATGGGTCCCACCATCCCGGACAGCACTCCTCGGTCCAACGGTCGCCGATCCCGCCCACCATCTCGTTCCACCCGGCGGCGTGCTGGCTCCCGGTGAGAGCATGGATGACCAGTACCACATTGTCTCTCGTCCGGGGAAACCTCGCCGTACAGCTCGTAGGCCAGGGTCACCTGGGCGAGCGATGCGCCGCTCTGGAGGCGCACCGGGTCGTCCGGTCCTCCGTAGGTGAAGAACCGGGTGGTGACGGCACCGATCGACCCACCCAGATCCATGTGGGCGGGAACGGTAGATCGGAGACGGAAGGCGGAAGACGGCAGCCAGAAGGCGATGGGGGAGATCCTGAGGGGGGGTGCTCGAGGGGGGTGGCTCCTGCCAGCCCCCCTCGTGCCTGATCGGGCTGGCGTGTACAGCCCAACGAGCACGAACGAGCGCGGCCGAAGGCCGCTCGATTCAACTGCCCGCCGGCGGCCGGCCGCCGGGCAAGAGCTCAGGCGGCGGCCCGGACCGGCTCTTCCTCGGTGGGACGGAGTACGGCACCGCTGCGCTTCGATATGAAGATCGCCACCAGCAACACGATCAGCGATACCCCGGCGACGACGAAGCGCCACCCGCTGTCCTGGAGGGCGATCACCGCCGGGAGAACCAGCAGCGACACCAGGTTCATCACCTTGATCAGCGGGTTGAGGGCAGGCCCGGCCGTGTCCTTGAACGGGTCGCCGACCGTGTCGCCGATCACCGCCGCCTTGTGCGACTCCGATCCCTTGCCGCCCAGATGCCCGTCCTCGATGTATTTCTTGGCGTTGTCCCAGGCACCGCCTGCGTTCGACAGATAGTTGGCCATCAACTGTCCGGTGAGGATCACCGCCGCCAGGAACGCACCGAGCGGCGAAGTAGTTGATGCCGAACCCGATGATCAGCGGGGTGAGCACCGCCAGCAGCGCCGGTGTGGCCAACTCGCGCAGCGAGGCGCGGGTGCAGATGTCGATCACCGGCGCGTAGTCCGGCCGCTTCAGCCCCGACATGATCTTGCCGTCGGCGAATTGCCGCCGAACCTCCTCCACGACCACACCGGCCGTTCGGCCGACGGCTCGAATCGCAAGCGATGCGAAGAGGAAGGGAACGGCGCCCCCGATGAGCAGCCCGATGAAGGTCACCGGGTTTGCCAAGTTGATCGAGGTCGCCACGTCCTCGAACAGGGCACTTCCCTCGAGGCCGAGGCTCAGCTCGCCCCCGATGGTCTCGATGTACGAGGCGAACAGCGCCACCGCGGCGATCACCGCCGAGCCGATGGCGAAGCCCTTGGTGACCGCCTTGGTGGTGTTGCCCACCGCATCGAGGCTCACCATGATCCGCTGCGGCTCGCCTTGGAACTCGCCGGACATCTCGGCGATCCCGGCGGCGTTGTCTGCGACCGGGCCGAAGGTGTCCTCGGAGACCACCACACCCGTGGTGGCAAGCATCCCCATCCCGGTGAGTGCCACCAGGTAGAGCGAGAACATCAGGTTCCCCCCGCCCAGCCCGACGGCAACACCGATGGCACCGGCGATGGCGACGATCGCCCACACCGATGACTCGAGCCCGATGCTCGTCCCGGCGAGCACGGTGGTGGCGGGACCGGTGCGGGTGGCATCGGCGATCTCCTGGACCGGCTTCTCCTCGGTCGAGGTGAAATACTCGGTGAGCCGGCTCGCCACCTGCGCCAGGATCAGCCCGGCGACCACTGCGGCGAACACCTTCCAACCCTCACCGCCGTTGTCGTTGCCCACATAGAACAGAGCCACCCCGAGAGTCCCGATGACGGTGAGGATCCCGGCGGTGAGGAAGCCCCGGTTGATCGGAGCCATGGCGGTCCGGTCCCGGTCGGTGGCGCGCACCGCGAACACCCCGGCGATCGAAGCGAGCACGCCGATGGCGCGCACGATCACCGGGAAGATCAACCCGAGCACCGGGTTGGCGCCGATCGAGGCGAATGCGGCCACACCGAGGATGATCGACGCCACGAGGGTGACCTCGTAGCTCTCGAAGAGGTCGGAGGCCATGCCGGCACAGTCCCCGACGTTGTCGCCGACGTTGTCGGCGATGGTGGCGGGGTTGCGCGGGTCATCCTCCGGGATCCCCTGCTCCACCTTGCCCACCAGGTCGGCGCCCACGTCTGCCGCCTTGGTGAAGATTCCGCCGCCGACACGGAGGAAGAGGGCGATCAACGAGCCCCCGAACCCGAAGCCGATGAGGATCGCCGACGAGACGTTCTGGAAGATCATGATGATCAATGTCGCCCCGAGAAGCCCGAGCCCGACGGTGAACATCCCCGCCACCCCGCCGGTGCGAAAGGCGATCCGCAACGCCGCCGGAAGCGATCCCGTCTTTGCGGCTGCTGCGGTGCGGACATTCCCACGTACCGCCAGGCTCATCCCGATGAAACCGGTGAGCCCGGAGAGAAAGCACCCGGCGATGAACGCCAGCGTCCGGTAGGTGCCCGATTGGGCGAAGGTCAAGACCTCGGCCCCGTCGGCATCGAAGACGGCGGTCGAAGTCAGGAAGACCACGGCGGCGACCGGGAGCAGGATCAGCACGATGGTGCGGAATTGGCGTTTCAGGTAGGCCATCGCCCCTTCCTGGATTGCCTTGGCTATCTCGATCATCTTCGGCGTGCCTTGGTCCGCCCTGATGACGGTGCGCGACAGGGCAAGTCCAACGATGAGGGCGATCACCGCAGTCACGGCGGCGAATATCAGCCAGAACCACTCGGCGGTGCCGAGCGTGAATTCCTGGAAGCCGCCCTCCGCGGCCAGAACGACGCTCATCGATTGCTCTCCTTCTTCGGTCGGACATAGATCTCGCGGGCCAACCGGTTCCCCAGAGTGCGCTCGCTGCCGGCGACACTCAGGGTGAGCGGCCCCTCGAACCTCTGCTTTTCCTTCAGTTGGACCTCGACACCGGGGCGAATCCCCAACTCGTTGAGAAAGCTCACCACGTCGGGGTTGGTTGTGCCCGGTATCGCCACCTCGGCGACGTCTCCCGGCTCCAACGTGTCGAGCGTCGGTAGGACCGGAAGGCTATCGGCATCTCCGGGGGGATGGAGAAACCGTGCGGGCAGGTGGCGGGTCGGCCCAGCGCCACGAAGAGACGCTCCTCGACCTCCTGTGGCAGATGGTGCTCGAAGGTCACCGATAGGGCATCAGCCTCATCCCACCGGTACCCGAGCGTGTCCGCCAGGAACCGCTCGACGATCCGGTGCCGGCGGATCGCCGCCACGGCCAGACGACGACCTTCTGAGGTGAGGGTCACGCCCTGATAAGGGGCGTGATCAACCAGGCCATCGGTGGTGAGTCGCTTCACCCTGCTCGTTGCGGTGGCCGGGCTGCACCCCAAGCGCGGCGGCGAGATCGCCGGTGCGCGCCTCGCCTCCATTCGGGGCGAGCCGCCAGATCGCCTTGAGCGTTTCCCGCTCCTGTTGGTTGATAGACACGGGATCTCGACCCTAGAAGGCAGGGTTTTAGGTTGTCAAAACTTGGAGTTGTTCGCTGTGCGAACGGCAAAGGTTGACGGGCTGAAGACGAGACGGCAACGTCATACGGCGGACGGCGGACGCTCTGCCGTCTACGTCACCGGCGCCAGTTCGGCGATCTCCCTGCTCGATTGATCGGCGGACCAGATGGCGCGCATCACGTCGCTGGTCGCCAGGAGGTGGTCGAGCGTGCCCACCGCCGCCACTCTTCCCTCCTCGAGCAGCACGATCTGGTCGGCACGGCGCAGGGCCGCTCGGCGGTGCGACACCACCAGGCAGGTGACATCGCTCTGATCGGCGAAGAGCCGTGCCCAAAGGGTCCGCTCGGTCTCGACGTCGAGCGCAGACGAGAGATCATCGAACACGAGCAGGTCGGCGCGGCGGAGCAGCGCCCGGGCCGTGGCGGCGCGCTGCACTTGGCCGCCGGAGAGGCGGACACCGAGCGGGCCGACCTTGGTGTCGAGGCCGTCGGGCATGTCGACGACGTCCTCGTCGAGGACCGCGGTGCGGAGAGCGGCAGCGATCTGCGTGTCGTCGTGCTCGAGCCCGAGATCCAGGTTGTCGCGCAGCGTCATCGAGAAGAGGCGCGGCACCTGGGGCGTGTAGGCGGCCCTGGGGGGAACCATGAACACGCCCGGGTCGATGACTCGCGCCCCGTTCCACCGGATCTCTCCCGCATCGGGCACGACCAGGCCCAGCATCGCTCTGAGGAGGGTCGTCTTGCCCGACCCGATCCTGCCTGCGATCACAGTGAAGGTCCCGGCCGGGATGGTCAGGTCGACCTCACTGATGCCACGCCCGGTGTCGGGGTGGCGATAGCTGATGCCTCTCGTCTCGAGCAGGGTGAGTCGCTCGTGCGTCCCCGCAGGTGCGGATGTGATCACCGGATCGGTGTCGTCGAGGTGCAGGTCTACCGGCTCCGCCAGACCGCTGTGGGGGGGCGCCGCCCAGCAACCCGGTCATGAGGTCGGTTGCCACCCGGGCCTGTCGGAACCGGGCGATGAAGAGACCCGAGGACATGGACGTTCTCGGTGATGAAACCCATGAAGTAGACGAACAGGGCGAAATCGCCCACGGTCAGCCCTCCGGGCTGCCCGATCTTGTCGGCCGCCAGAGCAACAGCACGAGGCCGGTGCCGAGGTTGACCGTGTTCCAGAAGAGGGCATCCAGTCCCTCCTCGAGGACCCGATCGCGCACCATGAACTTGAGGCGCCCCTGGTTCAGCCGGCGCAGATGGCCGACCACCCGATCCTCGGCCCCCGCCAGCTTCACCGCCTGTACTCCCCCGAAGATCTCGCCGATGGCACCGGTGACTTCGCCGGTGGCGTCACGCGCCTGGCGGCGGGCTCGCTCCACCATCGAGCCGGCCCGCTCCGCCAGGACGACGACCACGATGAGCGGGGCGAACACGACAAGCGTGAGCTGGGCATCGATCGAGGCGAGCACCCACAAGCGAGACCGTGGAGAACAGGATCGAGCCGATGACATCCACCGTCCAGCTCACCGTCTCCTCGATCTGCTCCACGTCCTCCCTGAAACGGGTGATGGCATCGCCGGTCGACCCGGGGACCGCGGTGGCACCGGGCAGCTCGAGGATCCGGCTCATCAGGTTGATCCGGAGCCGTGATGCCATGCGGAATCGGAAGTTCACGTCGTTCCAGATGGCGACGAAGATGTTCGACTACCCGGAAGACGGCGTAGCCGAGGAGCAGCGCGATCAGCGTGGGCACGTCGAGCGCCGGCCGGGGCATCCCCGGTCGAGCTCGTCGAAGAACCACTTGGTGAGCAGCCCGGGCACGATCGGCGCCAGGTAGATGATCACCCAGAGGGTGACGTTGGCCAGCATAGCGCCACGGCTCGGTCCGCATCAGCCGGGCCATGATCCTCGCCGCCGGGATGGGGCGGCCGGTCACACCAGCACCTCTTCCAGCCCGACCCGGAGGTAGTGGGCGAACCGGCTCGATGGATCGGCGGCAAGGTCGCCACGCGGACCGTGCTCCACGACCCGGCCGCGATCGACGATGAGGATCTCGTCGGCCCTCTCCAACGTGGCGAGCCGGTGGGCGATGATGATCCCGGTGCGACCGTCGAGTAGATGGTCCACGGCGCGTTCGATCAGCCGCTCGGTTGCCGGGTCGAGCCGCGACGACGCTTCGTCGAGCACGACCAGACCGGGATCGGCGAGGAAGGCGCGGGCAAAGGCGAGCAGCTGGCCCTCGCCCGCGGACAGACCTCCCCCACCAGGCGGTAGGACCGTGTCGAGACCCGACGGCAGCGCCATCGCCCAGTCGCCCAGCCCGAGCCGGGAGAGCACGTCGAGCAGCCGGTCGTCGTCGACCGACTCGGCGAACAGCGTGAGGTTGTCGCGCAGCGTCGCATGGAAGAGCTGTACGTCCTGGCTGACCATCCTCACCCGCCGCCGGAGATCGGCCGCCTCGACATCGGGCAAGCGCGACCCCACCCACCGCCACCGACGCCCTGATCGGGGTCGTACAACCGAGTGATCAGACCGGGCGACGGTGGTCTTCCCGCTGCCGGTTCGTCCCAGGACGCCGAGGACGACCTGCTTCCCGACCTCGAAGGAGACCTCGTCAAGCAGCCGGTCCTCCACCGGCATCCTCGTCGTCGTAGCCAAAGGTGACGCGGTCGAAGGAGACCGATAGAGGGCCGGCGGGAAGGTGGCGAGCTCCCGAGGTCCTCGACCTTGGTCGATACCGAGAACAGGTCCTCCACCCTGTTGATCCCGGCACCGGCCTTCTGCAGGTCCTCCATCTGGTCCCGGATCCGCTCCATCGGCATCCGCAACAACTCCACGTAGGTGAAGACGAGATAGACCGACCCGATGGTGAGGTCCCCGGCACCGAACAAGCGCTCCCCCATCCAGTAGATGAGAGCGGTGCTGAAGGCGAAGATGAAGACGTTGGCCGACCAGAGGGCCGACCATCCGGCCCCGGCGCGCAGTTGATCGGGGAGCCAGGAGCGGAGGATCCGGATGAGCCGGCCCATGAAGAAGGGTGCGGCGCCGTTGGCCCGCACCTCCTCGGTGCCACCGAGGATCTCCCCGACGAAGCCGAAGAACTCGGCGCTGCGGGCCCGGAACCCGGTCCACCAGGGAACCGCGAGATGGTGGACCCGGAGCGTCGCGAACATCGAGACGGCGGCGAACACGATCATCACCAAGCCGATCCAGAGGCTCTCGATCATGAGCAGCACCAGGATCCCGACCAGAAGGACGATGTTGCCGACGACATGGACCACGAATTGCGAGAAGAAGTTGGACAGGGCAGTCACGTCCCCGTCGATCCTCTCGATCAGCTCGCCTGGAGTCCGCTGCTTGTGGAATCCGAGGTCGAGCCTGACGCAATGGTCGGCCAGGTCGGCACGCAATTCGTTCGTCGCCGCCCACCCGATCCGCTGCCCGACCCAGGTGGCGGCCAAGCCGAGCCCCTGCTGAGCCATCGCCAAGACCATGAAGAGCACGGCGAGACCAACCAGCCTGGAGGCATCGTCGCCTGCCACCGCACCATCGATGATCTGCGCCATCAACTGCGGGTTGACCAACTGCAGGGCGATCCCGCCGGCGACCAGGAAGCGCAAGGACGACGACCCCGGCCCGGTGTGGGCGGAGATAGTCGCGTAGCAGCTTCCAGTAGCGGCGAACCGGGATCATCGGAATCCTCGTGGGGAAGCCCGAAGACGGTAATTCCGATCGGCCTTGGGGGCGGTGGGATTGTTTGACTCCGTTGACCGCTCGTTGATGAGGTCTTGACCATCGCGACCCCGACGATTGGCGCCTGTCGACGAGGGGAATCCATGGAAGCCAAACCGCGACGCGTTCTTGACCCGTTCGCTCATCATTGGGAGCTGTCACCGTCCCTGCCATCGCCCTGTTGGCAGTGGCGCTTGTCGGCTCCGCCGAGACCCGCCACCTGCCGCGGCAAACCAGGAACCGGTGGCCGTCGCCGCGCCCACCGGGGTGAGGACGGCGGCAGCGCGCACAGACCGTCTCTGCAGTAGCCAGCGGACGCGACTACCGCCTCGCATGCGGAAGCGGACGGCCGGGCATTGGTCAAGCCGCCAGGAAGCCGGCAAGACCAGCCAGGTCGAGGAGGCGGCCCTCGCCGCTCTCCGACCGATCTGCGAGGCGCGGGGGAAGCCGCTGCCCGGAGCCGACAAGCCCGACCCCCGAGGTCGTCATCGAGACGGTGGCGGCGCCGGTTGCGGCAGCCGCCCCGGCGTGTCTCAGGCGGCAGCTGCGGCGCCTCCGATCGACGACCCGGACGATTCGGACGACGACGACTGGGACGAGGACGAAGTAGACGAGGACGACTGGGACGAGGACGACAGGGACGAGGACGAAGTGGACGATGACGACGACCGGGACGACGACGATGATGACGACGACTGATCGATCGGGGCCCGGCAGCGGCCTGACCAGGCGATTGGTCGTCCCCTCCATGGTGACTGCGGCATCGATCGCGGTGCTGCTGTTCACCGTGGGAGGTGCGGTAGAGCCCGCCACGTCCACCCCTCCTTCGACGGCGGGCTCCGCACCTCAATCGACCGTGGCCCAGCCGACCGCTGCCGGCCAGCCTCGCGTCTCCGGGCTGGACACCGCCGTCCAGCGGGTGCTCGCCGACAGCGGGGCGAGCCGTGTCGTCCACCGGCTCAGCTACGGCGCATCCCCGACTCGTAGTTGCGGTGCTCCGAGCCGAGCAGACCGCCCTCACGGTGGGCAAATGACCGAGAGTACCAAGGGCTCGATCGGTTGCGGCTACCCGGCTCCGACCGGCCCGGGTCGCCCGGATCATCGCCTGGGCGGCCGCTGTCACCGCTGCCACCGCCGCCGGGATGGCACGTCTCGCCTTGGCCGACGAGGCCGCGCCCACGCCCGAGCCGGTTGTCACGACGGTGACGACCTCCCTCGTACAGGCGGCGCCCCTCCCCAAGGCACCGACGAAGGGGCTGGTCGATCATCCGCCATCGACGGAGCCGAACGACCGACCGACCCAGAACCGAGTCGGACAGCGAGGAATCGGCTCCCGCCCTGAGCCGGCCCCGGCGCCCGTTCCGGCACCCGCTCCCGACTGCCCGCCCCGGCACCGGCGCCCAGCACCCAGAGCTCGGGCTCATGACCACGTTTCGGGCGATGGGGACCAACGTATGGGTCTACGGGGGCAGCGCTGATCGGGTCGCTGCCTGGTTCGAGCAGGTGGAGGACGTGTGCAGCCGGTTCCGCCAGGACAGCGAGCTGTCGCGTCTCAACTGCAGCCAGTCCGGGTTGGGTCGGCTGTCTCACCACTCCTCCACACCGTCCTCGCCGCAGCCGATGAGGCCCGCATCGAGGACGAATGGGCTGGTCGACCCGGCGATCGGCGCCGCAGTCGAGGCGTGGGGGTACGACCGCAGCTTCGAGCTTGTCACCGACACCGAGGCGAACCCCGGCCCGGTGCCGGCTGGGCTCGTGGACCCTGGGTGCCGGTTCTGTATGGAGAAGTGAGGGGACGCGGCTCGATCTCGGCGGGGTGGCCAAGGGATGGACCTGTGATCGTGCGGTGGAGAACGGCTTGGCGACCGTGGTCAACGCCGGTGGCGATCTTCGCTCCGATCATCCCGACCTGCGGGTGGAGGTCCTCCACCCCGACGGATCGACCGCCGCAACCGTGAAGGTTGGGCGATGGGGCCCTCGCCACCAGCTCGACCACCCGGCGCCGCTGGCGGGCAGGCGACCGACGGCGAGTCATCTGGTCGACCCGAGAACCGGTGAGCCGGTCGAGTCACCCGTGCAGTCGGCGACTGCGATAACCGCCACCGCGGTCGAGGCGGAGGCGGCGGCCAAGGCGATGCTGCTGTCCGGTGTCGACTCGCTGCAGTGGGCTGAAGAGCAGAGCTGGGTGCGCGCCGGTCTGGTGGTCTGGTGGGACGGATCGGTGTTCGCCACCTCGGGCCTGGAGGTGGCGGCATGAACCCGATCTGGATGCTGGCTCGGGGCTCGGGGGTCGCCGCCTACCTGTTGCTCTCGGGGGCGACCATCTGGGGGCTGCTGCTCGCCAGCAAGGTGCTCGACCGATCGGCATCGGCCCGCGACCTCACATGGGTCCACGAGTCGTTGTCGCTGGCTGCGGTGGCGGCGACTCTCGTCCACATGGTGAGTCTCTGGCTGGAGGAGTTCATCGATTTCGACCTGCGCCACCTGTTGATCCCGGGTGCCTCGACCTTCCGCCCGGTTCCCGTCGCCCTGGGCGTGGTCGCGTTCTGGGCGCTGGCGGTGATCACACCATCGTTCTACCTGCGCCATCGGATCGGCCAGCGCGCCTGGCGCACCCTCCACTTCGCCACCTTTGGCTGCTTCCTGGCGGCGGCGATCCACGGGATCACCGCCGGGACCGACACCGGGCAGCCCGTGATGGTGGTCATGTACGCCACCACGTTGACCGCAGTGATCGGCCTGATCGTCCTCAGGGTGGTCAAGATCAGGGGGCTCGACCGTCGCGGCGGATGGCCTCGGCCGAGACCTCGACCAGGTCGCAGCGACCCCCGTCGCCGAGGCCCCGGCCAAGAACCGCATCCCACCCGAACTGCTCGAGCGAACCCGCGCCAGACCCGCCACGGCGCCCGCCGGGCCGGAAGAGACCACCGATGCCGGCGAGCCGCCCGCCAAACCACGCATACCGCCAGAACTGCTCGAACGGTCGCACGCCCGGGCCGCCAATGAGCCGGCGTCTCCAACCGACACCACCGAGCCAGGACCAACCACGCATCCCCCCAGAGCTGTTGGCGACGGTCCCGAGCCAGGTCCGCGGCCGACCGGTGATGGAATCATCGGGTGCTTGACTCGCCGCGGTGGAACGCGACCCCTGGGATCCACCGGGCTCTCGGTCACCCCAATCGGGCTCGGGTTGGCTGCGCTCGGCCGGCCCGCCTACATAACACCCCACCGCGGCGGCGACCTCGGGGCGCATCGCACCGAGGAGCGCCATGAGGGAGCAGCACCAACCAGATGCTCGACCTCGCCGCCGGCGCTCGGGGTGGGTTACATCGACGTCGCCCGCTCCTATGGGCTGGCCGAGTGGTTCCTGGCGGAATGGCTCGAGGACCATCCATCGAGCGAATTGACGATCGGCTCCAAGTGGGGTTACCGATACGTCGGTGATTGGCAGATGGACGCCTCGGTCCACGAGGTGAAGGACCATTCGCTGACCGCCCTGCAGAGCCAGTGGGCGGAGAGCCGGCGGCTGCTCGGGAGCAGCCTCCGCCTCTACCAGATCCACTCGGCCACGCTCGACACCGGCGTGCTCGAGGATCAGGCGGTTCTCGCCGAACTCGTCCGGATCAACGAGGAGGAGGGTGTGGTGATGGGGCTCACCACCAGCGGCCCCCGCCAGGCGGAGGCGGTGGAGCGGGCGTTGGCGGCCGAGGTGGATGGGGTCAACCCCTTTCAGCAGGTGCAGGCGACGTGGAACGTCCTCGAGACCTCGGCAGGGTCCGCCCTCGAAGCGGCGCACCAGGCAGGCTGGGGGGTGATGGTCAAGGAAGCGCTCGCCAACGGCAGGCTGGTCGGCGAGACGGCGCCGCCCGAGATCGCCGAGCTGGCCCGGAATCACGGAGTGGGAGCCGACGCCGTGGCTATCGCCGCCGTCTTGACCCAGCCATGGGTGGACATGGTGCTATCCGGTGCGGTGACCCCCGGCCAACTCCGTTCCAACCTCGAGGCGGTCGGCGTGCGCCTCTCGCCGGCCGAGGTCGAATCGTTGCAACCGCTGGCAATGAGCCCGAGGTCTATTGGGCGGCGCGTTCCATGCTCGACTGGAGCTGAAGGGCCGTCCGTGCTGATCACAGCTGCTCTCCCCCGTACCGCCGAGATGGTCATCGTCGGTGGAGGCATCGCCGGTGCATCCACCGCCTTCCATGCTGCAGTTGCCGGGATCCACCCCGTGATCCTCGAGCGCCGCCCGGCCCCCGTGACCCACACCACCGCGGCCAGCACGGGGGCCTTCCGTCTCCAGTTCGACAACCGCGAGGAGATGGATCTGGTCCGCGAGACGGTGGCGTTGCTCGATGACTTCGCCGAGGTGACGGGCCAGCGGCGCTACGACCCGATGGTTCGCCGCCAGGGCTATCTGTGGGCAACGACGTCGCCGGAGCGGATGGACGAGCAACGCCGGCTGGTCGAGCTACAGCACAGCTGGGGGCAGACGGACATCGAGTTGCTCGGGGGCGACGAGGTCCGTTCCCGCTTCCCCTTCGTCGGCTCAGATGTCCTCCAGGCACGTTTCCGCGGCGGTGACGGCTTCCTCGACCCGAGACAGTTGGCGCTCGGGCTCATCGAGGGATCCGGTGCCGATGTGGTGGTCTCGTGCGAGGTGACCGGGTTCGGTGTGACCGGCGAAGGGATCACCACTGTGGAGACATCGATGGGCACCTTGTCGGCCAAGACCGGTGGTGATCGCCGCCGGCCCGTTCTCCGGTGTGGTGGCAGCGATGGCGGGCGTCGAGCTTGCCGCTCGAGGCGGTGATCAGGCACAAGGTCGTCGTCCCCGACCTACCGGCAGTCCCGCAGTGGGCACCGATGACGATCGACGACGACACCGGTGCCCATTGGCGTCCGGCCCTGGCAGGCGCCTACCTGCTCCACACCGACCCTTCCACCCCACCAGGACCGCCGCTGGAAGACGTGCCACCCGACGCCGCCTTCGCCTTCCGGCTGCTCGACCCGTCGAGCCCGGTGTCCCTGGCCAAGGTTGCTCCATTCTGGGCCGACGCCTGGCGCGATGGCTCGGTGTCGTGGATGGTCCAGTCCGGGCAATACGACATGACACCCGACCACCGACCCCTGCTCGGCGAAACCGCTGTGCGCCGGGCTGTGGACGAATTGCGGTTACAGCGGCCATGGGATCATGGGGGGTCCTGCGGGGAGCCGTCACCTGGTCGACCTCATCACCGGCCGGATCGATGACAACCCCTTCCGGCTCGACCGGGACTTCGTGCCGCGACCGACCGACGTCCTTTAGTTCTCGATCTTGTTATATAACAAGTAGTCGATATACTGGCCTGGTGACAGACCAGTTCTCGGCCCTGGCGGACGCCACCCGCCGCCGCTTGCTCGAGTTGCTTGCATCCGGTGACCGGACCGCGGGAAGCCTGGTGGCGGCGTTCCCGGGGCTGTCGCAGCCTGCGGTCTCCCGCCACCTTCGTGTCCTCCGCCAGGCCGGGCTGGTGAGCTATCGGCGCGAGGCGCAGCGACGCATCTACTCGATGGATCGAGGCGGGCTGGCCGAGGTCGAGAGGTGGCTCGACAGAACGGCGCATGACTGGGACAAACGGCTGGGACGTCTGGCAGAAGAGATCTCGATGCGAGACCGGGAGGACCGATGAGCGACTACGGGACATTCATCGAGCGTGATCCGCACCACGCCACCGTTCGGTTCGAACGGAGCGTCGACGCCGACATCGCCGAGACCTGGCGATGGCTCACCGAGGCGGACCGACTCGAGCGGTGGCTGGCGGCTACCAAGATCGACCTCCGGGTGGGGGGAACCGTGGAGCATCGTTTCGACGAGACCGATGACGGGCTTGTCCACGGGCGGATCCAGCGGCTCGAGGCGCCCCACCTCATCGAGTACGAGTGGCGCTTCCCCGGTGAGCCCGACAGCTTGGTGCGTTTCGAACTGCGGGCCGAAGGCGACCGCACCGTCCTGACCCTCACCCACCGCCTGCTCGGCGTCGGCCAGGCTCCCGGCTACGGCGCCGGATGGCACGCCTATCTCGACCTGCTCGGGGCTGCGATCGAGGGGAGATCCTTGGATTGGGACGACCGGTTCGGCGAGCTCCTCGGCGGCTACCAGACGACGTTCAACTCACCGTCACCCGCCACAACCGCAACCGGGACCCCTGATACAGAGGGCGCCTCCTCGGGGGCGACGACCACAACCGGGCAGACCACCCCATAGAGCTCGAAGGCGGCGATCGCCCCGACGGCGATGATGACGTCCCGCTCGGAGAGGACGATCGCCGCCGGACCGGTCCCAAGCCGAAGCGACTCGGCGAGGACGCTCGACGACGAGCTGGACCCTCGCCCGGCTGGCATGACCAACTACCCGGCCGGTGATGGACTCCCCCAACTGGGGGTGATGGGGATCGATGATCCGCCCCACGGTGGGATCGATTCCACCCCAGAACGAGAGTGGCTGGTGGAGCGGCAGTGCCGGGCCGGCGGCCCTACCCGGGAACGAGGACGCGCACTGGCAGTCTCCTGTTGATCGATCAGGGCGAATTCCTCCCAACGGATCGGGCCACCACCGGGCCGGAGTGGAGACTCCCGACGAACCTCTCCCGCTATCGCCGAGGCGACGCAGTCGCGGCGCGAGCCGAACATCACCTCCACCCCGAGGTTGGCCGGGGCGTACCAGGCCCACTTGGCCGAGTCGGTCATCACCACCCTCGCCGCGGGGTCGAGGATCGGGGTGATGTAGGTGCAGGTGTCGCTGACCAACCGGACTCCGGCGGCCTCGAGGATCTCCACATCTGATCGGGCAGCTGAGATGTCTCCGCGACCGGCGTTGACATAGGTGTCGACTCGCACCTTGCGGCCACCAAACATCCCGGCGAGCTCGGCGAGTTCGGCCCTCGAAGCGTGAGGTGTGCCCAGGCACACCGCATCGAGCCGCCCCCCGCTCGTGGTTGAGAGCTCGGCGGCGGCGGCCGAGAGCAATGCTGGATCGACGAGCACCTCGGACTCGGGCTCGAGGTCCCCGAGGGCGTCTTCGAGGGTGGCCGCCTCGGGAGTCACCCCCACGGCGTGGAACATCGCCACCGAGCCCGCCGACGCCGCGGCGGCACCGAGCGCCTTCAACCGGTCCTCGTCGGTGTCGGGGGGAAGACCGACCACCACCGGGACCCTCGACCCCGCCACCCGGCCGAGGAGGTGACCAAGTACCGGATAGAGGGCGTCATCCGCCAACCAGTCGTCGGGGACGCCATCGAGGCGCACCACGAGACGGGCTCGCCGCCCGGCGTCGAGATGGAGCCCGGCGGCAGGGGCCCGACCGGTGATTGCGGCGCATATGTCGATGAAGTCTCCGTAACGACCGGTACGCGCCCCGAGGACGCTGTTGGCGAAAACGATGGCGTTCGACTCGGCCCAGGCAACCTGGTCTCCGAACGATGGACGCTCGATCAACTGGTATGGGGAACAGGTCCAGGTAGGACGGCAGCCCATCTCGACGTAGGCATCCATGAGCCTGCGGCCCTGCGCAGCCAATTCCGGATCCCCCCGAAAGCGCTCGGGATGGAGCAGGTCGAGCGTTGACACGTTGAGGGTGGTGGGCACGGCCACCCTGGCACCGGATCCGACGAGCCGTTGGGCGAAGTCGAGACCCGCCTGACCGTGGTAGAGGCACCCATCGACGTGCGCTCCGCTGATGTCGAGCAGTCGATCCGCACCAACTGCCTTGGCCGCCCCGACGACCAGTTCCATGGCGATTCGCGCCCCCTCACCGCGGTCACCGTCGAGCATGCCGAGGTCGCCATCGTCGAGGTGGAGATCGGGTCGCACGCTGGGATTCTGGTCGGTCGGACCGTCCCGCCCGACGCCGCGGGTCGGCAAATTTTTCGGCCGCCGGGTCCGCATACCTCCAAATTTCGGTATTCTCTCCGTCACGCCGAGCCCGGTCGGGTGCGATCGGGGCGGGGGACCCAATTCATGGGGCGAATCCCGGGTACACCGGGTAGGGCGCCTTCCGGCCCGAGCCCGTCAGCTAACCCCGTAGGCAGCAGGAAGGAGGCCAGTTCGCTGGCTCTCCGCGGATCGCCGGTCTGGGACCGGCCGACATGAGGGGGCGGAGGACATGCCGCACCGGAGAGCCGACATCAACGGGCAAGTGCGACGGCGCGTCTTGGTCGCCGATCGCGAGGGCGCCAACCTGCCCTACTCGAAAGGGTTGATGGCCGCTTCGATCATGGCCACGGGCATCCCGCCTGGCCGTGCCTTCGACCTCGCCGAGTTGATCGAGCACGACCTGCTCTACCTGGGACAGGACTCGGTGGATGCCGACACGCTCTCGGGTATCGCCGGCAATGTCTTGCTCCGACATGAGGGCGACCACATTGCGCGCCGTTATCTTGCATGGAGAGCGGCGAAGCGCTCCCCACGCCCCATCGTGGTCCTCATCGGCGGCGCCACAGGCGTGGGCAAGTCGACGGTCGCCACCAAGCTGGCGGCACGCTTGGGCATCACGAGGGTCATTCCCACCGACACGGTACGCGAGGTGATGCGCACCTTCATGCCTGCCCTGCAGGCGCCGGAGCTGCACTCGTCGTCGTTCGAGGTGGGCGGGGGGTCGGACCAACTGATCGACGGCTTCCTCCGCCAGAGCCGATCGGTCGCGACCGGGATCGACGGTCTGGTGGGGAGGATGATCGCCGAGCACAAGGACTCCATCGTCGAGGGGATCCACCTCGTGCCGGGGATGCTCGACGAGGAGATGCTCCATCGCTTCCGCCTCGAAGCGGCGGTGGTGAAGGTCCTGCTCACCCTGAGCGATGCCTCGGTGCACAGGGCCCACTTCATCGGTCGCCTGGAGAGCGAGCATGGCCGCCGCCCGGAGCGCTACCTGCGAAATCTCGGTGAGATCCGGAGGATCCAGGCCCACCTGGAGGATTTGGCCTGGCCGCACGGGTTCTCACTCGTGGACGCAGCCGACCTCGACGAGGCGATCCAACAGGTACTCGATCTGGTGGTGGCAGAGGTCACCAGCATCACCGGGGAGAACCAGGTGGTCGTCGCCGGGTGACGCCCGCCCGGGCCCTGATCCTCATCGACGGAGAGCACCATCCATCTGTGGTGCTCGACGGCCTGGCCGAGTTGGAGCGACGAGGCATGGTGCCGGTGGCCGCGTTGTTCCTGGGTGGATCTGAGAAGACGGCAGGCCCCCCCGACCTTGCTCATCCCGGTCCACACCGGCGACCCGATGCAGACCCTCGATGACCTGATCGCGCACTACCGACCCGAGATCGTCTTCGACATGAGCGACGAACCGGTGCTCGATCACCGGGCCCGCTTCGCCCTGCTCGGGGTGGCGCTCGCCGCCGGTGTCGCCTACGCCGGTGGGGGCTTCCGGTTCGACCCTCCCGCCCATGCCCCGGCTGACGGCAACACCGTCGGTGGCGGTGGTGGGCACCGGGAAGCGAACGGGCAAGACGGCGGTGTCGATCGCCCTGGCGCGCCACTGGTCGGGCACGGGCAGAAAACCGGTTGTGGTCACGATGGGACGCGGCGGACCAGCGGCGCCCATAGTCCTCGACCCCACAGATCTCGGTGATGGCGTCGAAGCGCTCCGCTCATTGGCGAGCCGCGGGCTCCACGCCGCTTCTGACTATGTCGAGGACGCCATTTTCGCCGGGGTCCCCACCGTCGGGACGAGGCGTATCGGCGCCGGCCCTGCCGGGGTCACCGTCGCCGACACGTTCGCCGCAGGGGTGGCCGCGGCGGACCTCCTCGACCCCGGGCTGCTCATCTTCGAGGGAAGCGGGACCGCCCTCCCCCCGGCACACTCGGATGCGAGCGTCCTGGTGATGCGGTCCCGGCTCGATCCCGAGTACATCACCGGCTACCTGGGGCCCTTTCGGTTGGCGCTGGCCGACGCCGTGGTCGTGGTGAACGACGGCGGCCAGGCCGCAGCGACCGTCCGCCGGGTATCGCCGGGAGCGGCGATCTTCGAGGGTCGCTACCGGGTCGAACCGACGGTGCCGGTGGAAGGCCGACGGCTGATCGTGGCCACCACCGCCCCAGAAGCCGCCGGAGAAGAGTTGGCCGCCCAGTTGCGCGGCCTCGGCGCGGCGGCGGTCTCCGTGGTCCACACCCTCTCCAGGCGCGACCGCCTTCTTGCCGACCTCGAAGCCACTCCCCCATGCGATCTGGTGCTCACCGAGGTGAAGGCGGCCGCAGCCGATGTGGTGCTCCCCTGGGCGGATCGCGGCGGGATCGAGGTCGGGCTGCTGCACAACGTCGTCGAGATCGACGGCGGCATGGAGCCTCTGGCCGGGGTATTGGAGCAGCGGCTGGCCTCGCCTCGGGAGCCTCAGCCGAGCACGCGGTAGATCTTGCGGATCGGCTCGCGGCGGAGCAAGCCCCGCACGCGTTCCTGGCTATCGACGAGTTCCGGGGAGTCGAGAGCGGCCTCCATGGCCTCCACCGATGTCCAGCGGGTGACCACCCCACCCTCGACCAGTCCGCTCACCCCGGCCTCCTCTGCGATCACCAGGTCGATCCCGAGGCAGTCGGGGTGATCGCGAAAGGCGGGGACGACGTCCGCCTCGAAGAGGCTGATCGACCTCCTCGACATCGTCGGGGGAGACCGCCGAGAGGAAGAAGCGGATGTAGCTCACCAGCCCCAACTGGACTTGGAGAACATGCCTGCCAACTCGGGATTGCGGTCGAGTACCCGTGTGTTTCGGTCGTACCTGGCGGCGAGCTTCTCGCCGCTGCCCGGGTACATCAGCGTCACCGAGATGGCCTCGGAGTCAACGGTGACGACGTTGTACGACGGTCTGGTGTAACCGCGGAGCCGGAAGGACGAGACCGTCCCGCTGTTGACCACCATGATCCCGTCGACCACCCAGATGTGGGGCACGTGCTTGTGGCCACACAGGACCAGATCCACCTCGCTCTCCTCGAGCACCGCCAGCACATCGCCGGCATCCCACACGGTGTTGCGCTCCCGCCCCGTCCCCGGGACCGGCACCAGGTGGTGATGGAGGGCGAATATGCGCAGGTCCGAAGGCGTGGCGAACTGCTCGCGGATCCAGGGGTAGCGGACCCTCCCCACCTCTCCCTCGGCGAGGTCGGGCTTGGAGCTGTCCACGGCAACCAGCGTCACCCGCTCCGGCTCGATACCCCTGGCCAGGTCGACGACCACGTCGTTTCCGGCGTCGCCCTTGCCGAAGTGGTCCTCGAAATGGACATAGCCGACGTTCTTGGCGTCGTGGTTGCCGGGGACGACCACGGTGAGCAGTTCGTCGACCAGGGGACGGAGCGCGTCACGAGCCATCTGGAACTCGTTGGCATAGCCCTCCTGGGTGAGGTCGCCGGCGACGACGACCATGTCGGGTTGGAGGGCGAGGATCTCCTCGACGGCGTGACGGAGCAGGTCGGGGTCGAAATACTGGGAGCCGCAGTGGATGTCGGACAACTGGGCGATGGTGAGCACGGCGGTGACCGATCCTAACCCCGGTCACCGCTCGGAGAGTGGTACTCGCCCAGCGGACGCCGGCGGCAGTCCGGTAGGATCGAAACAGCCAGTGACCCGACCCTGAGGGGGCATCATGCGATCCAAGGCCGTTGCAGCTCTGACCGTGGTCCTCTTCTTGTTGACTGCGGTTCCGGCCTCGGCGCAGGTGACACCGGCGGTGTGCGAACGCAGACCGAACAACACGACAGAGAGGCTCCTCGAGTGTGTGACGGTCGAGGGAGTGCGGGAACACCAGGCCGCCTTCCAGGAGATCGCAGACGCCAACGGCGGCACCCGGGTCGCCGGATTCGACGGCTACGACGAGTCGGCCGACTACGTCGCCACCCGCATGCGGCGCGCCGGCTACCGGGTCACCATCCAGGAGTTCGAGTTCGTCGCCTTCATACCCCTGGGCCCCTCCACCCTCGAACAGACGTCGCCGGAGCAGGTCACTTACGTCGAGGGAGTGGATTACCAACTGGCACAACAGACCGAGCCGGGCGACGTGGCCGGACCCGTGACTGCGGTCGACCTCCAACTCGGGCTTGGGAACACGACGACGAGCGGTTGCGAGACCGAGGACTTCGCCGACTTCCCCGCCGGGAACATCGCCCTGATCCAGCGGGGAACCTGCACCTTCCAGCTCAAGGCGGAGAACGCCGCCGCAGCGGGCGCAGTCGGTGTGATCATCTTCAACCAGGGCAACACCGAGGACCGCACGGGTCTGTTCGGCGGCAACCTGACCGACGCCTACTCCGGCGGGATCCCGGTGATGCTCATCCCGTACGCACTGGGCGTGGAGTTGTCGGAAACCACCGGGCTCGAGATGCACATGGTCGCCGACGTGTACCGGGCCCCGGAGACGACATCGAACGTCTTCGCCGAGTCGCGGCGGTGGCAACGCGGAGAACGTGGTCATGGTGGGCGCGCACCTCGACTCGGTCCCGGCCGGGCCCGGGATCAACGACAACGGGAGCGGGTCGGCGGTGCTGCTCGAGGTGGCGGAGCAGATGCGCCGGATACAATCCCCGAAACAAAGTGCGCTTCGCCTGGTGGAGCGCAGAGGAGTCAAACCTCCTCGGGTCGAACTATTACGTCGCAAACCTGGCTCCGGCCAGCTCGATCGGATCGCCCTCTACCTGAACTTCGACATGGTCGGGATCTCCCAACTACGTCCGGTTCATCTACGACGGCGACGGCTCCGCCTTCGGGCTTGCCGGGCCACCGGGGTCGGAGGCGATCGAGGCCTTCTTCGAGGACTTCTACGCCGACCGGGGGCTCGCCTCGGAACCGTCCGAGATCAGCTTCCGCTCCGACTACGCCGCCTTCTTCAATGCTGGAGTCCCCTTTGGTGGGCTGTTCACCGGAGCCGAGGGCATCAAGACGGCGGAGCAAGCGGCGGTCTACGGCGGTCAGGTCGGTGAGCAATACGACCCCTGCTACCACGAGGCGTGCGACACCTTCGACAACGTGTCACTCGAAGTGCTCGACCTCAACGCCGACGCCACCGCGGCAGCCGTTCTCGCCTACGCCCGGAGCACCACCCCAGTGAACGGGGGGTAGAGGTTGCACTCCCCCCGCCGGGGGGAGCCCGACGCCCGAGGCGTCGAGGGAGGGGGCTGGTCATACTAGAGCGACCGTTGGGAGTTCGGTAGCCCCCCTACCCGCTGCTCCGCAGCGGGGCCCTTCCCCCCTGCGGGGGGACGGAACGAATTCCGCCGTCTCTGCCTTCTCACTCCACGTCCGAACACGATCGAGTGGTATCCGGTCGCTCCGTCGGGGGCTGGGGGTGCAACTTCATCGGTTTGGGTGTCACCGTTGCCGTCGGTGGCCCGAACCATGATCGAGTGCGTCCCTGAGGTTGCTTCCCATGGCATCCGCCACTGCCGCCATGTCGTGTCGACCAGCTCGGCGGCGAGCTCGGCGGGCTGCCATTGCCCGCCGTCAACCCTCACCTCGACACCGCTGATCCCGCGGGTCGGCGCCCAGGCGACACCGGCGATCGCCCTCTGGCCGGGACGGATGGTGGCGCCGTCCACCGGGACGTCGATGCGCGACTGGGTCTTGATCGGGGCCTCCTTGGACCATCCCCGCGGTACCCAGTAGGCATCAAAGGCGTCCCAGGAGGTGAGCTCGACCTCGGTCAGCCACTTGGTGGCCGACACGTACCCGTACAGCCCGGCGACGATCAACCGGGCGGGGAACCCGTGCTCGAAGGGGAGCGGCTCGTCGTTCATCCCCACCGCCACCAATGCGTCCCGCCCGTCGAGCGCCGCCTCGGTGGGGAAGCCGACGGTGAAGCCGTCGGCGGAACGACCCACGATCTGGGTGGCCCCCGGCTGCAGCTCAGCGCGTTCGAGCAGCACCGGGAGCGGGACGCCCAGCCACTTCGCCGTTCCGATCAGGTTGCCGCCGACCTCGTTGCTGACGCAGGCGATGGTGATGTGCCGCTCCACCATGGGCATCTCGATCAATTCGGAGAAGTCGATCTCGAAGGGGCGATTCACCATCCCGGTGAACCCGAGCCGCCAGGTACGTCAGATCCACTCTCGGCACGGTGAGCGCGGTGTCGATCCGGTAGAAGTCGGGATTGGGTGTGACCAATGGAGAGAGTCCCTGGACCTGGAACGACGCCTGGGCCGGGGGCGGGGCGACTGTCTCGGTCGCCGCAGGCAGGACCACATCCTCCCTGCCGGCGAGCATTCGCCGGGCCCGGTCGGCAAGGAGGCGCCCGCCGGCAGCAGCCAGCGCAGCCAGCGCCACCACCGAGCCGGCGGCGAGTATGAATGCCCGCCTTCCACTATCCGCGCCCGGGGCGGCGGTCGCGGTGGCCAGCCGCAACAGACCGGCGAGGACGGTCGTGCCCACCAGAGCGGCGACGATCGCCGTGATCCAGACGCCAAACAAAGGGGCGTCCGGTAGCCGCATCGCAGCCAGCGCCCCTGCCACCCCGAAAACGGCGAAGGCGATGATCCCCCATCCCATCCAGCGAGCGGCCAGCAACCCCACCACCGCACCGATGCCGGCGATGACGAGTACCGACCCCACGAGGAGGGCCGTCTTGTCGTTGGTGCCGAAGATGGCGATGGCGGCGTCCTTCACCCCGGGCGGCACCGTGTCGATCACGAACGTCCCAACGGCATCGAGCAGCGATGGGACCTCGGTGAGCATCCCTGCCACCAATTCGGCGGCGCCCAGAGCGGCCAACGCCGCCACCACGCCGGAGATGGCTTGGCGTCCGCGGTTCGACGTCACCGGCAGAGGTGGGGCGACAGGTGTTTCGGTCGTGGCCATGGCAATACAAATCTACGGCCGGAACGGGCCCTACCGGGACCGCCTCAGCCCGAGTTTCGCCACGGTTCACACAGTCAGCAGCGTCCCAGAAACACCTCGGCACCCTCGGGCCATTCACCCGAGTCGGGGACCTCTACGGCCGACGCCTTGAAACCAACTTCTTCGAGCAGCCGAAGCCAGGTGGCACGGGGGAAGACACCCAGGAAGTGGCGATCCTGCTCGATCCGAACGCTGCCGTCCCCGGCTCGGAGGAGGATGGCGAAGTCCATGACGTACTGCTGGTCGCGCGGATCCGGATCCCACGTCCATTCCAGGTATCTGAGCGCCCTCCCCTCGCCGTCGTGCCCGCCGTGATCTGTGGATGGTCGGAGACTCTCCCTGGTCCAGTCGGGTACGAACAGCGCAACGCCGCCGGGTGAACAATGGGTGCGAGCGGTCTCCATCGTGGCTCGCAGGTCCTCCTCGGTGGTGAGGTACATGACGGCATCGTGTACGAAGACCGCATCGAAGTGCCTCGCCGAGCCTTGCCGTCCTCATGTCGCCGACGACGTGCTCGCAATCGGGATTCAGCGCCCGACTCACCTCGATCATCGCCGGCGACAGGTCCACCAGGGTCATGTCGAAGTGCCGCCTCAGGTGGAAAGCGTTGTTGCCGCCGCCGCTCCCCAACTCGAGCACCTTGCGCCTGCTCCGTGACCCGTCCGCGAGCAACGTGGCGTAGAAGGTCGCCTCCTCGAAGTAGTCATCAGGATGGCTGAACAATGGCCACCATTCGGCGAGCCGCTCGTAGAGCGCAGGGAGGGGTTGCACCGGTCCGTCGACCATCCTCGAATCGTACGGGTGGGTCATAGGATTCCGCCATGGCCGAAGTCGACGCTGGTGCAGCCGTACTCGGCGCCGACGGCAAGGCGCGCTGCTGGTGGGGAGCAAGCCCGCCCGAGTACATCGTCTACCACGACGATGAGTGGGGCCGCCCGGTCGGCGACGACCGTCTTCTGTTCGAGAAACTGAGCCTCGAGGGTTTCCAGGCGGGATTGTCCTGGCTCACCATCCTGCGCAAGAGGCCCGCCTTCCGAGCCGCCTTCGCCGAGTTCGACATCGCCACAGTCGCCGGCTTCGGCGAGGCCGACGTGTCCCGCCTTCTCGATGACAAGGGGATCGTCCGTCACCGCGGCAAGATCACCGCGGTCATCGGCAACGCCGCCCTGGCGCTGCGGTTGATCGAGGAGGAGGGCTCGCTCGCCTCGTACGTGTGGGGCTACGCCCCGCCGGTTACCGAGACGACACCGAGCCTCCGCTCCACCTCGCCCGAGTCCACCGAGATGAGCCGGGATCTGAAACGGCGCGGCTGGTCGTTTGTCGGACCGACGACCGTGTATGCGTTCATGCAGGCCATGGGAGTGGTCAACGATCATGTCGTCGGGTGCTGGGCACGCGACGAGGCCGGGGCCGCCCGGGCCGACTTCTTGTCATCTCTTGTCATCATTCCCAGGAACGGACCGAGCAACAAGCGTGTTGACCAGACCGGAACCACCGAGAGGAGCGCCATGACCGACACCGAACGGACCGACCTGCCTGCCACCGAGGAGGAATGGCGGAGCAGGCTGACGCCGGAGCAGTACCAAGTTCTCCGCCAGGCGGGGACCGAAAGAGCCTTCACCGGCGTCTACTGGAACGAGAAGGAGCCCGGCATCTACCGCTGCATGGGGTGCGGGACGCCCCTCTTCTCGTCGGACACCAAGTACGACTCGGGGACCGGATGGCCCAGCTTCTGGGAGCCGGTGTCACCCACCGCCATCGAGACCCATGACGACTTCAGCACCGGCATGGCCCGTACCGAAGTGAGGTGTGCCACCTGCCATGGCCACCTCGGCCACGTCTTCCCCGACGGCCCGCAACCGACCGGTCTGCGCTACTGCATGAACTCAGCCGCACTGGAGCTTGGAGCGGAACTAGAGCGGACGGCAGACGGCAGACGGCAGACGGCAGGCGGCAGCCGACCCGCTCCCGTGCAGCGTCCGGATTCCGTCCCCCCGCAGGGGGAAGGGCCCCGCTGCGGAGCAGCGGGACGGGGAGGCTACCGAACTCCCAACGGCGCTTGCAACCGCGTCACCGCAGGCTTGCGTAGATAGCCTCGGTCGATGGGCCGGGTGATTGCCGTTGCCAACCAGAAGGGCGGGGTGGCCAAGACCACCACGGTGCATTCGCTGGGCGCGGCGCTGGCGGAACGGGGGCGCCGGGTCTTGTTGGTGGACCTCGACCCCCAAGCGGGGCTCACCTACTCCGCCGGGATAGACGCCGACCAGTTGCAGCAGTCGCTCTTCGACGTGCTCATGGGTCGGGTGGAAGCCGGCGCCGTCCTGTGGGAGGCATCGGGGTGCGACATCCTCCCCGCGGCCATCGACCTCGCCGGAGCCGAGGTCAATCTGGTGACACGCACTGGGCGGGAGCACACCCTGGCGCGGGCACTGGCGCCTCTGCTCGATGACTACCAATTTGTCCTGCTCGACTGTCCACCGTCGCTTGGGCTGCTCACGGTCAACGGGCTGACGGCCGCTACCGAGGTCCTCATACCGCTGCAGCCCGAGACGCTGAGCCACCGCGCGGTGGGGCAGTTGCTGGAGACGGTCGAAGAGGTGCGCACATTCACCAACCCGGGTCTGACTGTGCGCGGTGTCGTGGCGACCATGTACGACGGCCGCACCAGGCTGGCCCGCCAGATCCTCGAACTCGTCGGCGAAACCTATCGGGTGAACCTGCTCGAGCCTCCCGTCCCCCGTTCCATCCGGGTGGCCGAGTCCCCAGGTCGCGGGTTGTCTGTTTTGGAGCACGCCCCCCGATCTGCGGCGGCGGAGGCGTACCGGCAACTGGCCGCGGTCCTCGACGGTGATGCAGATTCAGAGGAGCCTGCCGACTGACCTCAGGCGGCGAGCGGCGCCGCCTCGATCATCCGCATCAGTGGCTGCCGCTCCTCATCGCCGAGGACTTCGGCGGCGGCTGCGGTGGCCAGATCCACCACCAGGGTCGGACCGTCTACCTCGGTCACGGTCCCCCCGAGTCCCTCCAGCACGGCGAGCATCCGATGGTTGTCGGTGAGCAGATGGGCTCTGAGCAGGTCGATCCCGTTGCGATGCGCCGCCAGGGCGGTGGCGGACACCAGGAAACTCCCCACACCCCGCCCTTGGAACTCATCGACCACGGTGACCGCAAGCTCGGCGATGGTCGGCGTATCGTCCAACCTGACGTACCGGGCAGTGGCCACCGGCCTTTCCATGGGTCCGAGAACGCCCCAGGCGAAATGGTCGATCTGGTCCAACATGGGTGAAGTAGTCCAGTTGGCGATGGGTGAGCCTCGAGGTCGGCGTCATGAACCGCCGATAGCGAGACTCCTGGGAAAGCGAATCGAACCCGGCCGCGACCAGATGCCTGTCGGAAGGCCGCAGTGGGCGAACCGACAAGCTGGTGCCGTCGCGCAAGGTGTGGATGTGGGTCTGAATGTCCATAGCTGTGGGTAGTGCTTGCAATTGCAAGCATACTGCGTGCTGTGATGTATCGGCACGTCCCTAGCTAGCCTTTCGCGATCCCATGCGACCGCTACGCCACCATCGACTGGTGCTGGTCAGCGGGTTGGCCGCCCTGTCGCTGGCTCTGACCGGTTGCCTCCCCGACGCCATCACCCCGCTCCCCGGCGACGTCGGGGAACAAGGTGGTGCCACCGCCACCGCGCCCATCGTGCCCGATACCCCTCTTCTCCAGGTCAAGGTGATCGACGATCGAGGAGACCCCGTGGCCAAGGCGAGAGTGCGGTTCGACGGGGCGACACCGATGATCACCGCCAACGACGGTCTGGTTTCGGTTCCCTGGCTCGGTGACCCGGTCGAGGTGGTCGCTGCAGCACGCGGGTTCACCCCGGCGACGCTCGTGGTGGACCAGAGGCGACAGGAGCCGCTCGAGCTGCCGATCGACCCGGTTGTGCTGCGGGGACGGGTGACCACCGACGAGGGAGCGGGGTTGGGAGGCGCCGACGGTCACCTTGGGGGGCCGGTCCGTCGTCACCTCGGCGAACGGCCGGTTCGCCCTGCGTCGGGTCGTTCCCGGACAGGTGGTCGTTTCCAAGCCCGGTTGGGAGGCAACGACCGTCGAGTGGGGTGGCAAGGCCGACCAGATCGAGATTGAGCCTCGAGCCCTTCATGGCTCGGGGCCTCCACATAGGTGGTTGGGTCCCAGCGCAGGACCGCTGGGAGTCGCTGCTCGACCTGGCCGACCAGACCGAGATCAACACCATGGTGGTAGACGTCAAGGACGAATCCGGGATGGTCTTCCACATGAGCGACGTCCCGGTGGCAAGGCGTATCGGCGCCCGTCGCACCGATTACGACGCCGCCGAAATGGCACAGGTCATGGAGGACCGTGACATCTACCTGGTCGGCCGGGTCGTGGCCTTCCAGGATCCTGTCGCCGCTCAAGCCATCCCCGACATGGCGGTGATGGATCGTGCCACCGGCGAGCCGTTCACCAAGAACGGTCAGTGGTTCCTAGACCCCACCGATCGCGCCGCCCAGAAGTACGCCATCGACATCGCGGTGGAAGCCTGCCGCGCCGGATTCGACGAGATCCAGTTCGACTATGTCAGATTCCCAGACGGGTACCCCGACTCGGCCCGTTTCGACGGACCGACCGGTGAAGAAGGTCGTGTCAAGACGATCACCGGGTTCCTCGAGACGGCACGCGACCGACTCCACGCCGAGGGCTGCGCGGTGGGCGCCGACATCTTCGGTTTCATCGTTTCCATACCCGACGACGGCGGCATCGGTCAGCGACTCGAGGAGTTGACCAAGGCGGTGGATGTCCTCTCGCCCATGGTCTATCCCAGCCACTACGGGACCGGGTGGTTTGGTCACGACTGCCCCAACGACTACCCAGGCTCGGTGATGTCGGGGGCGCTGGACGACGCCTTGGACCGCCCTCTCGGCTCTGCTCAGATACGTCCCTGGATCCAGGACTTCGATTGGACGCCATGCGGCTCGACCGAGTACGAGGTCGCGGAGCTACGGGCCCAGATCGATGCCGCGGCTTCCAGGGACATGGGGTACATGGTGTGGAACGCCGCCTCCCTCTTCACCGAGGGGGCATTCCAACCCGAGGGCTAGGCGCAGAGCCGCCCAAAGTCGTAGCCGCGGGCATCCAGTTCGACGAGCACCTCTTCCAGCGCTGCCACCGTCTGGCTGCGGTCGATCCTCCGTCGTGCAGCAGGATGATCGAGCCGTCGGTGTCACCCGGGACAGATGATGATCGGCGATGACCGTCCAGCAGGTGCAGCCACGAGCGCAATGAGCACGAGCGCGCCCAACAGTCGAAATCGCAAATGAATCCTCCGAGAGATCCCCCTGGACGGGATGGTTCGACAGGTTTGGGGGATACCTCGATGGGTCCCACGACCCATCGCGTGACGCCGCTGCTCGCTGCTGCCGTCCTCGTGCCGTCTAGCGTCAGTCCTGATGCCGCCGACGCACCAGGTCCTGAACCAACCTCCTCCCCTGGTGGACTACGACCTCTTCACCACCGATCCATTCCTTGCCGGTGCCTTGGAGGGATCCGGCGCCGGCTCGTCCGACGCCGAATTGGCCGAGTTCGGGACGCTCGCCGGGTCCGCCGAGGTCTTCGGTTGGGGGTTCGAAGCCAACCGCTTCCCTCCCCGCTTGCGGACCCACGACGCATACGGGCACCGGGTAGATGAAGTCGAGTACCACCCCTCTTGGCACAGCCTGCTCGACATGGCGGTGACCCATGGACTCCACTCGCTCCCTTGGGAAGACGGCAAGGCCGCCCAGGTGCGGCGTGCCGCGCTCACCTACATGAGCTCACAGGTCGAGGCGGGCCACTGGTGCCCCATCTCGATGACGGCATCGGCGGTCCCGGCGTTGCGGCGTCCAGCCCGAGATCGCCGCCGAGTGGGAGCCGCTGGTGCTGAGCCGCACCTACGACTCCTCCAACCAGCCCGCATCGAAGAAGACCGGTGTGCTGATGGGGATGGCGATGACCGAGAAGCAGGGGGGTTCGGACGTGCGGGCCAACCTGACCGGCGCGGTCCCGGTGGATGGCGGTGCCCCAGGAAGTGAGTACCTGCTCACCGGGCACAAGTGGTTCTGCTCGGCCCCGATGAGCGACGCTTTCCTGATGCTGGCTCAGGCGCCCGGCGGGCTGTCCTGTTTCCTCGTCCCCCGCTGGAACCCGGACGGTGAGAGGAACACCATCCACATCCAGCGGCTCAAGGACAAGTTGGGAAACCGTTCCAACGCCTCGAGCGAGATCGAACTCGACGGCGCCTGGGGCAGGCTGATCGGCGAGGAGGGCCGGGGCGTTCCCACCATCATCGAGATGGTCGCCGGCACCCGGCTCGACTGCGTGATCGGCTCGGCCGCGCTCATGAGACAGGCCGTGTCCCAGGCGGCGCACCACGCCGCCCATCGAACGGCATTCGGCCGGAAGCTGATCGACCAGCCCCTCATGGCGGCCGTGCTGGCAGATCTCGAAGTCGAGACCCAAGCGGCGGTGGCGCTCATGGTCAGGGTGGCGGCGAGCTTCGATGCGGCACCGATCGATCCGGCGGAAGCGGCGCTGAGGCGCATCATCACCCCGGTCGCCAAATACTGGGTGACCAAGCGGGCGCCGCAGGTGGTCGGGGAGGCGCTCGAATGTCTCGGCGGCAACGGGTACGTCGAGGAGTCGATCATGCCTCGTCTCTACCGCGAGGCTCCGCTCAACTCGATCTGGGAGGGCTCGGGCAACGTCATCTGCCTCGATGTGCTGCGCGCCGTGTCGCGTGACCCGGAAACGGTCGATGCCCTCCTCGACGAGGTGGCGGAGGGGTGCGGGTTCGACCGGCGTCTCGCCGCCGCCCATCGGCGTCTCCGGCAGGCGATGGCGAGCCCGTCCGACGAGTCAGACGCCCGACGCCTGGTCGAGCAGATGGCTCTCGCCCTCCAGGGCTCCCTGCTGGTCAGGTGGGGGCGCCCCGAGGTGGCCGATGCCTTCTGCGCCTCGAGGCTCGACCCCGACCACGGGCTCGCACTGGGCACTCTGCCCTCCGGGCTGGACCATCGTGCTATCGCCGCTGTCGCGGTGCCGAGACGATGACCGACCCGCCGGTCCCCGCCGTCATCGTCGAACACCGACTCCACCCTCCATGTTGCGCCTCATTGCCGGTGTCGTCGCCCTCGGCATCGAGCGGCTCACCGATTACGCGTCGGAGTTGGAGGCACGCCTCGCCATGGTCCCCGGAGACCCGGCGAGCGACGAGACGCGGCGTGCCACAGCCCTGGCCGTCGGCGCAATCCTCTCGCTGCCCGACTACGCCAGGGCGGCGCTGGCGACCACCGATCGGGCGCGACGGTCGGTAGGGCGATTCACCGGCCCGGTGACCTCGTTGCTCTCCGCGGTATGGCCGGGTTCGGCGGTGGCCGACCGGGTCGACCACCTCCGGCTCACTGATCCAGGAGGAGATCGAGCGGGTTGTGATCTTGGGAAGGCTCGAGGCACCCCGCGCCGAGCGGATGGCCGTCCAGGCCTTCGAGGGGACGGTTGCCGGCCTCATGGATTACCTCGCCAACAGCGATGCTTTGATTGGGTTGGTCGCCGACGCCAGCGCCGGGCTAACCAAGACCGCCGTCGACGAGGTCCGCGGTGGGGCCGCGGCCGCCGACGATCGGGCCGAGGCGTTGGTTCGGCGCATACTGCGGCGATCCCGCCGCACCGATCCATCGGTCGCCAGCGAGTGACCGGCAGAGAGGACAGCACCGACGAATGGGTCGGAACCACCGCCGGGTTCGCCAGCCGTGCACTGGCGATCAGCATCGACACCGCCGTCCTGACTATCGGGATCGGTGCGTCCACCTGGGTGATCAGGAGCTTCGCCGACCTGCTCCTCGGCCCACGATCCCCGGGCATGGATGCTCAAGTGTTCCTCTGGTTGTCGCCGCTGACCGTCCTCCTCTACTTCTCTATCTTCGTCAACATCACCGGGCGCACCCCCGGGAAGTGGCTGATGGGCTTGCAGGTGGTTTCGTCCGACGGTGCCGACTATGGGCCTGGGCAGGTCAGTGCTGCGCTTCCTCGGCTACATCGTGTCGCTTCTCCCGCTCGGCGCCGGTTTCCTGTGGGTGCTCGGTGACGACGAGCGGCGCGGCTGGCACGACCACATCGCCAGGACTCAGGTGATCTACCAACCGGGAAAGCTGCTGGGCCCTCGTCCTAGTCGGCGGCCGCCCAGCGTGACTTCACCGCCGCCGCCACCGTCACCCCCGTGACGTCCGGCGACACCGAGCATGATCCAGATCGCTCCCTCGCGCCCGGTGGCGGGCAGCGTCGATGGGCCGGCTACCGAGGTCGTGGTGGGGCCGGCCCCCGTGGTGGTGGTGGGCTGCTGCGCCTCGACCACGAGTGGCATCGGTCGCCGCCGAGCAGGGACGAGTGGCGATGCGCCGTCTCATGTCAGGGCGCTGGCCGGGTCACGGGTAGCGTCGCCACGGTGCGGGCGCTCATCTGCCATCAGCTCACCGGACCGGACGACCTCGTGCTCGAGGAGGCCTTTCCCGCGCCGGAAAGCGCTCCGGGCGCCATACGTATCGAAGTCAGCCATGCCGGCGTCAACTTCCCCGACCTCCTCATGACCCACGGCCGGTATCAGTTCCGCCCGGAGCTCCCCTTCGCACCCGGGCTCGAGGTCGCCGGGACAGTGAGCGAGGTCGCGGACGACGTAGGCGGGTTTTCGGTAGGTGACCGGGTGATGGCCGTGGTGGGTTACGGCGGCTGGGCATCGGAGGTGGTGGCACCGGCGGCTACGGCCTTTCGGGCACCGGAGCAGCTCACAGATGTCGAGGTCGCCGCCTTCCCCCTCGCCTTCGGAACCGCGATCCATGCCCTGGTAGACCGAGCGGCCCTCCAAGACGGAGAGACGCTGTTGGTGACCGGCGCCTCTGGCGGTGTGGGGATGGCAGCCATCCAGGTGGGACGGCTGCTGGGAGCGCGGGTGGTGGCCATCGTGAGCAGCGAGGAGAAGCGGTCGCTTGCCGCCGGGCTCGGCGCTGACGAGGTCGTCGTGCTCGAAGGTGACCTGCGCGCACAACTCCGAGAGATGAGCGCCGACGGGTTCGATGTGATATTCGATCCGGTTGGTGGAGACCAGTTCGAGGTGCTGGCCCGTTCACTTGCCTGGAAGGGGCGGTTGTTGGTGATCGGATTCGCCTCAGGGGCCATACCGGCGGTCCCCGCCAACCTCGCCCTGCTCAAGGGGGCATCGGTGGTCGGGGTGTTCTGGGGAAGCTTCACGGCACGGGAGCCCGATCGGAACCGTGAGCTCTTCGACCGGCTTTTCGACTGGGTGCGCACCCGGCAACTTCGACCCCATGTCTCCACCATCCTTCCCCTGGCTCAGGGCGCCGATGCCCTCAACGCCATGGCCGAACGCCGACTCCTGGGCAAAGCGGTGCTCGAGGTGAGATGAGGGTCACCAGCCAGGCGGGTCGAGCGGGACGCCGGCGGCCTCGGCAACGACCCTGAACGAACGCGCCAGCGAAGCCGCCGTCTCGTGGGCATTGAGCCCGCTCGGGTTGCCCAACACGAACAGGTCGGCTCCCCCGAGCCGCTCGGGTTGACGTCCCGCCACCGCACGGGGACGAGAGAACCCGGTCCTGTAAGCGGTGACCCCGAGCACCGCGGCAATTCTCGGCCGCCACATCTCCACCAGCGCGGTGAGGGCGACCGCACCTTGCTGTAGCTCGGCAGGGGTCAGTTCGTCGGCTCGCACGGTGGCCCGATTGACCAGGTTGGTGACCCCAACCCCCCGGTCCAGAAGATGTTGACGGGCCTCGGTGTCGAGCCCGGCGGCGGGGTCCAGCAGCCGATCGGTGATGCCGGCCAAGTGCAGCGCCGGGTAGAAGCGGTTCCCCGGCCTGGCGAAATGGGTGTTGGTGGCGGCGGTCCACAAGCCGGGGTTGATCCCGACGAAGAGGAGGCGCACTCCGGGTGCGATGAGGTCGTCCACCGGCCGATCGCGGAACGCCTCGAGCTCCGACTTGGTGAACCCCACCCGTCCACCATAGAAAGAGCGTGTAACCAAGAGGGTGCGGCCGGTGTTCTTCCTGCAGACCCCCGACGGCGGAGCGAGCATGACAGTTGTGATGGACGCGGAGACCCGGGACTTCGAGATGATCGACCTCCTCGCCGCCGGTGTGGACGACGCCTTCCCCGCTCTGGTGCGCACCTTCCAGGACGGTCTGTTCTCCGGGCTGCTGCGGCTGGTCGGCAACCGGGCAGACGCCGAGGACCTCGCCCAGGAGACGTTCACCAGGGCGTACCGCTCACTCCGGGACTTCCAACCCGACCGGATCCGTGCGCTCCGACTCCGCGGCTGGCTGTGGACGATCGCCCTCAACCTCACCCGCAACCGGGCGAGGACCGCGAGCCGCAAGCCACCTCCGCTGGAGCTGACCGTCCCGCTCGAACCGGCCGTGACCGCGCCGGGACCCGAGGATTCGGCGCTCCTCGCCGAGTCCGAGAACGAGTGGCACCGCCGACTGGCGACGCTCGGGCCCTCGCAACGCACCGCCGTGGTGCTTCGCCACGTCGTCGGGCTCAGCTACGACGAGGTCGCCGAGGCGACCGGGCGGCCGGCGGGGACGGTCAAGGCTGATGTGCACCGTGGACTGGCCAAGCTACGAACGCTGCTCGACGAGGAGGAACGATGATGGACGCCGTGATCGATGGTCTGGAAGCACTGCGGTCCGAGGCACCGCGCTCGCTGATGCCCCGGGTGTTGGCTTCCACGGGACTGGCGGACGGCTACCTGCGGGTTCTCGGCCCGCTGGGAGATCTCTTCGTCGCCTTCAGCACCAACGGTGTCTCCTGGATTGCGCCGGCGGGAGACGAAGCCGAGTTCGAGGCGGCGTTCCGCCGCCACGTTGGTCGTGACATCGTGCCGGTGCCCACATTCCCACCGAAGTGGCAGCGTGCTCTCGACCGGGCGCTCCAAACGGGTCGGCTGGGTTCGCTCCCGGTAGACCTCCGCAGCGTGTCCCCGTTCCAGGCCGAGGTGCTCCGGGCCATCACCGCCATCCCGCCCGGCGAGGTCCGCCCGTACGCCTGGGTTGCCCGCCAGGTCGGGCGTCCCGGTGCGGTCCGCGCGGTGGGGACGGCGATGGCGAGGAACCCGGTCCCGGTCGTGGTCCCCTGCCATCGGGTCATCCGCTCCGACGGGACGGTGGGCAACTACGCCTACGGCCCCGACATGAAGCGGGCCCTGCTCACGGCAGAGGGTCTCGACGTGGCCGAGATGGAGGCCGAAGCCGTGGCCGGCCGGCGTCTCACCGGCAGCGACACCACCCACATCTACTGCTACCCCAGCTGCCACCACGCCCGCCGTGTCACCGACAAGCACCGCGTCTGGTTCCACGACGCCGCCCAAGCCGCCGTGCGCGGGATATCGCCCCTGCAAGAAGTGTCAGCCACTGGAGGCGGCTGCTTAGCAGCCGCGCTGCAGACGGCAGACGGCAGACGGCAGGAAGGGCGAGGGCTGCCCCCGAGGGGTTCTCTCGCAGGGCGGGAATGACGGCGGCTCGCACCTCGCGGTGCGAACGGGTGTGGAACGATCACCGTCAGGAGGTTCGGCAACTCCCATTGCCCGCTGCTCCGCGTCGGTCCGTTCCCCGTGGGTGGGACGGAAAGAATGGCGCAACGGGCTTCCGCTCTTCGGGAGGGGGATGGTTCACTCCCGAAGCTCCGATAGCCGCCGGATTGGCTGCCGTCTGCCGTCTGCCGTCTGCCGTCTCCGCCGCTCCTCTCAGATGTGGCGGAAATATTACAAGGGTGCACTCAAGTTATAGTGTACGAACACACTGAACATCGGAGGAGCAGGAAGACATGGCCAGGGCCGTAGGCATCGATCTTGGGACCACGAACAGCGTCATCGCCGTCTTGGAGGGTGGCGAGCCGACCATCATCCCCAATGCGGAGGGTTCGCGGGTCACCCCGTCCGTAGTCGCCTTCAAGGACGGCGAGGTTCTCGTGGGCGAGGTGGCCAAGCGCCAGGCGATCACGAACCCCGACCGGACCATTCGCTCGGTGAAGCGTCATATGGGGACCGACTGGAAGGCCGAGGCGGACGGGAAGACGTACACCGCCCAGGAGATCTCCGCCCGCGTCCTGCAGAAGTTGAAGAGGGACGCCGAGTCGTACCTCGGCGACACCGTGTCGGACGCCGTGGTCACGGTCCCCGCCTACTTCAACGACGCCCAGCGCCAGGCGACCAAGGAAGCCGGCCAGATCGCCGGTCTCAACGTGCTCCGCATCATCAACGAGCCCACCGCCGCCGCTCTGGCGTACGGACTGGACAAAGAGGCATCGGATCAGACAATCCTCGTGTTCGACCTCGGGGGAGGGACCTTCGACGTCTCGCTGCTCGAGATCGGCGAGGGCGTGTTCGAGGTCAAGGCCACGTCCGGCGACACCCACCTCGGGGGGGACGACTGGGACGAGAAGGTGATCGAGTGGCTGGTCACCGGGTTCAAGAACGAATCCGGGGTCGACCTCGGCAAGGATCGGATGGCGCTGCAGCGGCTCAAGGAGGCTGCGGAGAAGGCCAAGATCGAGTTGTCGTCGGTCCCCGAAACCGAGATCAACCTCCCCTTCATCACGGCGACAGCAGAAGGCCCGCTCCACCTGCAGCGCAAGCTGACCAGGTCGGAGTTCCAGAAGCTGACCGAGGATCTGCTCGACCGGACCAAGTCGCCCTTCAACCAGGTGATCAAGGATGCCGGGGTAGACGTTTCCGACATCGACCACGTCGTGATGGTTGGTGGCTCCACCCGGATGCCCGCCGTTCAGGAACTGGTACGCGAGCTCACCGGCAAGGACCCCCACAAGGGTGTCAACCCCGATGAGGTGGTCGCCGCAGGCGCCGCCATCCAGGCAGGCGTGCTCAAGGGCGATGTCAAGGACATCCTGCTGCTCGACGTGACTCCACTGACCCTCGGGATCGAAACCAAGGGTGGGGTCATGACCAAGATGATCGAGCGCAACACCACGATCCCGACCCGACGCTCCGAGGTCTTCACCACCGCGGCGGACAACCAGCCAGAGGTGGAGATCATCGTCCTCCAGGGCGAGCGGGCCATGTCGGCCGACAACAAGAGCCTGGGCCGGTTCAACCTGACCGGGATCCCACCGGCACCGATGGGGATACCTCAGATCGAGGTCACCTTTGATATCGATGCCAACGGGATCGTCTCCGTCAACGCCAAGGATCTCGGCACCGGCAAGGAGCAGGCCATGACGATCACCGGTGGCACCGCACTTGCCAACGACGACATCGACCGGATGGTGAAGGACGCCGAACAGCACGCCGACGAGGACCGGCAGCGGCGCGAGACAGCGGAGACCCGCAACCAGGGCGACCAGTTGGTGCACCAGACCGAGAAGCTGCTCACCGAGCAGGCCGAGCAGTTGAGTGACGACGAACGCACCCAGATCGAGTCAGCCCTTGGGGAGCTTCGCTCCACGCTGGAGAACCAGTCGGCCGCGGCGGACGAGATCCGCCCCAAGATGGAGGCGGTGATCACCGCATCGCAGGCACTGGCTCAGCGGATCTACCAGCAGGCGGCCGATCAGCAGGCGAGCGACGAGTCGTCGGCACCCGCCGACGAGGACATCGTCGAAGCCGAGATCGTCGACGAAGGCGAGGAGGAGCAGGCCTGATGGCTCTCTTCAGACGGCAGACGGCAGACGGCAGACGGCAGTGAACCAGGAGGCGAGTGCGCCGGAGGTGGAGATCATCGAAGGCGATGCGTCCACTGGCGAGGTTGTCACGGGCGAGATCGTTTCCGAACCGGAGCCTCTCGACCCACACGCCCTCGGTCTCGAGCTCCCGGAAGATCCCGAAGAGGCGCGTCAGGTGATGTTGAGCGCCCTCAGCGAGAGTCGCGACGAGGCCACGCGCTACCTGGATGACCTGCGCCGCGTTGCGGCCGACTTCGACAACTTCCGCAAGCGCGCACTGCGCGACCAGGGAGCCATCGTCGAGCGCGCCTCGGAGCGTGTGGTCCAGTCGTTGCTCCCCGTTCTCGACAGCCTCGACGCGGCGATGGCGATCGAGCCGGAGACCGAGACCGAGCGCAAGATGCTCGACGGGGTGAAGGGGACCTTCAACCTTCTGCTCGACACCATCGGCAAGGAGGGTCTGGTGCCGATCGAGGCGCTGGGAGCGGATTTCGACCCGACAGTTCACGAAGCGGTGGCGGCTCCCGGTGGTGGCGAGGGCGACCTGATCGTGACCCAGGAGCTTCGGCGCGGTTACATGCTGGGCAACCGGGTGCTGCGGCCCACACTGGTCGTAGTCGACCATGGATGAGCCTTTCACCGGAAAATAGGAGCTCACCCCAAACCGATGAACCGTGACTGGGTAGACAAGGACTTCTACAAGGTGCTGGGAGTCGGCCGCGATGCCGACCAGGACCAGATCAAGCGCGCCTACCGCAAGCTCGCACAGAAGCACCACCCCGACGCCAACCCGGGGAACAAGGAGGCGGAGGAGAAGTTCAAGGACATCTCCGAGGCGTACGCAACGCTCTCCGACCCCGAGCAGCGCAAGGAGTACGACGAAGTCCGCACCATGGTCGACAGCGGCGGGTTCCGCGGGTTCGGTGGTACCGGGCAATACGGTGCCGGGCAACGGGTCCGTGTCGAGGATCTCTCCGACCTCTTCGGTGGGATCGGCGGGTTCGGCGATCTCTTCGGAGGGTCGAGGAGCCGCACCTCAGCCCCGCAGCGGGGAGCCGACCTGACCACTGAGCTTCACCTCACCTTTGATGAAGCGGTGCGAGGGGTCGACACCGAGGTCACGGTTCGTGGCGAGGCAACCTGCAGCCGGTGCCACGGGTCGGGCGCCGAGCCGGGTACGGACGTGACCGTCTGCCCCACTTGCCGCGGCTCGGGAACCGTCGCCCAGAACCAGGGAGTGTTCTCGTTCGCCTCGCCGTGTCCTCAATGCCGCGGCTCGGGGATGTTGATCGAACAGGCTTGCGCCAAATGCCACGGCTCCGGGACCGAAGTCCGCGCCAGGAACGTCAAGGTGCGTGTGCCATCGGGCGTCAAGCCGGGAGGCACGATCAGGCTCAAAGGCAAGGGAGCCCCGGGTCGCAATGGCGGCCCGCCCGGAGACCTTCTCATCAAGACGCACGTGGCACACCACCAGGTATTCGGGCGCCGCGGTGACGACCTCACTGTGAGAGTCCCCATCACCTATTCGGAAGCGGTGCTGGGCGCCAAGGTCGAAGTCCCCACGCTCAACGGGTCGGTCACACTCAAGGTGCCCCCGGGCACACCGGGGGGTAAGACATTCCGGGTCAGAGGAAAGGGCATCGATCGCGGCAAGGGGAAGCCGGGAGACCTCCTGGCCACGGTGGACGTCGTGGTACCTCAGAAGGTCAGCAGAGACGCCAAGAAGCTGCTCGAGGAGCTTCGTGCCTTCGAGCCGGAGAACCCGCGTGCCAACCTGAGGGTCTGACATGGCTGAGGACGCGCAGAGGAGCGAGGCGGTCTTCGTCATCTCGGTGGCCGCCGAGTTGACCGGGGTTCACCCCCAGACTCTGCGGATCTACGAGCGTCGTGGGCTCATCGAGCCGTACCGCACTCCGGGGGGCACCCGCCGCTATTCCCGCGCCGATCTGGAGCGCCTCGAGTTGATCCAGGCGCTGACCGAAGCAGGGCTCAACCTCGAGGGCGTGAAACGGGTCATGAAGCTCGAAGCAGAGATCGACAAACTCCGCAAGGACGTCGCCGAGATGAGGCGCAAGGTCGAGGAGATGGCCGAAGAGGCCGAGCGGAGGGTGCGCGAGGTCCACCGCAGCTACCGTCGCGAGATCGTGCTGCACAGCATGAGCCAGCCTCGAGCGCGGCGAGACGACTGATCGCATGGCCGAATACGAAGGTCCGATACGGGTGCTCGACCCCAACGGGGTGCTGCTCGACGTCGGTGCCGGAACGCTTTCCTCCGTCGACGGCCACCCGGGGCATTGGGACGGCGAGGTCGAGGTGAGCCGTGGTTCGAGCATCGCCGGGAAGGCTCTTCAGGTCCTCATCGACACCGGCACCGCCCGCAGCGCCGCGGTGCTCGACCCAGGCAACGAGATTTCGGGGAACAGCGCCACCGTGCGCGTCGTCGGAGCCGGTCCCGCTCCGTTCTGACGCTAGGGCAGCGCGGCGATTGGCTGTCCATTCGGCATGACCCGGTTCGTCGTCATCTCGTAGGGTGCCGGTGGCGAGATCCGGCCCACGAGCTCCGGGAGGAGTGGCATGAAGTACCTGGCCCTGATCGCAGGCGAGGAGTCTCAGGAAGAGGTCTCCCCCGAGGTGTGGCAGCAGGTGATGGACGCCTACAACGCCTTCGGTGAGGCCGGAGGCGCGGCGGGCGTCCTCGCCGGCGGCGAGGCGCTCGAGCCGAGCAGCACCGCCACCACCGTCCGGGTGCGCGACGGCGAGATTCTTCTCACCGATGGCCCCTTCGCCGAAACCAAGGAAGTCATCGGCGGCTACTACGTCCTCGACTGCCCCGACCTCGACACCGCCGTCCACTGGGCGGCTCAGATTCCGGGTGCCAAGACCGGCTCCATCGAGGTGCGGCCCATCTTGGAGTTCGGTTGAGCCGATGAGCCTGGTGGCGGGTGAGCCACCGGCTCCCGACCCGCACCGAGCGGTGGCCATCGCCTTCCGGGAGCAGTCCGGGAAGGTGGTGGCCACCCTCGCCCGGGTCTTTCGCAGCATCGACCTGGCAGAAGAGGCGGTCCAGGAAGCGTTCGAGACGGCAATCCGCGTATGGCCGGAGCGGGGCATCCCCGAGAATCCGGCGGCATGGATCACGACTACGGCCCGTAACAAGGCGCTGGATCGGGTCAGGCGCGAGGCAAAGCGATCCGATCTGGAGGCTTCGGCTCAAGGACCTGCCCTCGTGATCGATGACGATCCCACCACCGCCGAGGAGATCCCCGACGATCGGCTGCGCCTCGTCTTCACCTGCTGCCACCCGGCTCTAAACGCCGAGGCGAGGGTGGCGCTCACCCTCCGGCTCCTCGGCGGGTTGTCCACCCCCGAGATCGCCCGCGCTTTTCTGGTCAACGAGGCGACGATGGCAAAGCGACTGGTCCGGGCGAAGCGCAAGATCGCCGCAGCCGGGATCCCGTACAGGATCCCCAGTGCCCACGAGCTTCCCGACCGGCTCGACGGCGTCCTGGCGACCCTCTATCTGGCATTCACCGCCGGCCACGTGGCTTCGACCGGGGACGGTCTTCTACGGCTCGATCTGTGCGAGGAAGCGATTCGGCTGACCCGCGTCCTCTGGGGCCTGATGCCCGACGAGCCGGAGGTGGGTGGTCTGCTCGCCCTGATGCTGCTCACCCACTCCCGGCGCGGCGCCCGCGTCGCTGACGACGGCAGCCTTGTTCTCCTCGAAGAGCAACGACGCCAGCTGTGGGATCACACCATGATGGCGGAGGGCATCGAGATCCTCGCCGGTGCACTGCGGCGGCGGATGCCTGGCCAGTACCAGACCCAGGCGGCGATCGCGGCGGTACACGCCGAGGCTGCGGATCCAGCCGACACCGATTGGGACCAGATCGTCGGGCTATACGACGCCCTGCTCGACATGCGGCCGGGCCCGGTGGTGGCGCTCAACCGGGCCGTTGCGGTGGCGATGCGCGATGGACCGGAAGCCGGCTTGGTCGAAGCCGACGAGGTATTGGCGGGTGGCCGCCTCGAGGAGTATCCGTACCTCCATGCCACCCGAGGAGACCTGCTGTCTCGTCTCGGCCGGGTGGAGGCGGCGGCCGCCGCCTTCGGCCGCGCCCTGGAACTGTGCGCCAATCCCACGGAGAAGCGGTATCTGGAGTGGCGGCTCGCCCAACTCGACCGCACCTAGGGCTGTTGAGAAGCGAACCGCTAGCCCATCAGCCGCCTTCCACCACCTCGAACATCCGCCAACTCCCCGGTACCCCACGCAATTCGTGCTCACCGAGGTCGACGAACCGATGGCCCGACCCGGTTGCGAGGTCACGGGTGGTGCTCGACACCACTACCCGGTCGCCTGCCTCGGCGAGAAGACGCGAGGCGATGTGCACCGCCACTCCGCGCAGTTCACCGTCGGTCTCCTCGACCTCACCGGTGTGGATCGCCGCCCGCATGTCGAGACCATCGAGGCCGAGCCTCTTTCGGAGCGCCAGAGCGGCGTCGACGGCGGACGAGGGGATATCAAAGGTGACGAGAACGCCGTCGCCCGTGGTCGCCACCACCGTGCCGCCGTGCGCCGCCATGACAACCTCGGCGGACTGGTGGTGCTCGTCGAGCATCTTCCTCCAAGCGGCGTCGCCCAACCTGGCTGCCCGCTCTGTCGATGAGACGAGGTCGGTGAAGAGAATCGTGGTCAGCCGGCGCCTTGTCCTGGTCAGCTCACCGAGACGGCGTTTGGCTCGCTGAGCCGCAACCGCCCCGAGCCGGTCGAAGATGGCAACGGCTTCCCCGAGCAGCGCCGGGTCGGACGAATCGGCCATCGCATCGGCCGCCTCGTACGGCTGTCCGATCTCCTGCCATGCCCTCGCCGCCTCGGCGAATTGTCCCGCGATATGGAGACGGTATGGCTCAGCGATCCTCTTGAAGGTGACCGGAAGCCCGACCCGGTGGCGCCAGAGTGCGATCTCGCCCAACTCCCAGGATTCGGCATCGACCCGGTCAGCGATCTCGGAGACCTCCACAACGGCGTCAGACGATGGCTTCGGGAGTCCCTTTGAGCCAGGCAATTTCTGCTCGTATGCCCGCGAACGGTTGGATTCGCATCAGTTCTCCCGTGGCGAGCGCCATGCCCCAGATGCGTTGGATGATCGCCTCCGCCTCGTCGAACCGGCCGCGTCGCGCCGCGATCCGTCCGAGCACGGTGAGCGTCGGAAATATCCCCTGGCCCGACGACTGATCGGCTTCGAGCACCGATCTGGCGTCGGATTCGGCCTGGTCCCAATCCCCATGATGCATCCTGTACAGCGCTCTGGTTGCGATGAGGTAACGCTCGAAGACCTGCTGCTGTGAGTCGTGGGTGAAAGTGATGCCTTCCTCGAGAACAGCCGATATGTCCCCGCGTCCTTGGCGGAGGTTGGACCAGGCGAGATTGGCGTAGGCCCTGGCGGCGTGGTCGTCATACCCCTCGCGCAAGGCGATGGCGAGGCTCTCCTCCATCAGAGGACGCCATTCCGACTCATCGGAAGAGGTGGCCAAGGTGGCGGCAACGTTGTTGAGGGCATGCGAGAGCGTGTCGGTGTCCCCCAACTCACGGGCCAGTGTCATCGCCTTCTCTCCCCACTCCAGCGCCTCGTCTGTCCTGTAGGCGAGCATCGCCAACTGAGAGAGCATCGAGTAGGCCATCGCCAGATCCGGACCGGGTGGCCCCTGACTTCGAGAAGTTCAACCGATTCTGCGGCGGCCGCCGCGGTCTGTTCGTGGTCGCCGAACGTCCAGTGAACCCGCGATTCGAGGCGGAGGGCTCTCCCCAAGGCCGCCTGATCTCCCAACTGGCGCCGAAGCATCACATGACGGGCGCTCGAGGACAGTGCGACCGCAGCCTGTCCGATGACATAGGACTCGTAGGAGAGCCGTCCCAACAAGTCGGCCTGTTCCTCAAGCGGGTACGACTCGAGACGGTCAACGGCTCGGGTCAGGTGGGCAAACGCCTCGACGTGCGCCCTGGCGGCCTCGGCCTTGCTGGCCGCCAAGGGCGACCACTTGACCACACCCGCCCCGTAGCCGGCGTGCTCGGCATGGTGGACAAGCCGGGCGGCGTCGGCTCCCGCCCGTTCGAGCCCATCGAACACCTGCCGGTTGATCGCCTCGCGACGAACGGCCGACAACTCGCCTTCGACGGCCCGTCGGGCAAGTTCATGGCGGAACCAGACCCACTCGGTATCAAAGCGGAGTATCCCGGCTGCCTCGACCTCGCCCAGGATCTCATCGGTGGCGGCGAGCAGTGACCTTTCCGCCCGGGACGGGATACAGAACCAGATCGACCAATTGCCGTGCCTCGGGAGACAGCGTGGCGGTGCGAGCCAGGACCACGTCGCGCACGCTCCCCGGGATGACGGCATCGTTGCCTGCGGCAATCAACTCGGTAACAAAGAAGGGATTTCCCCCGGTGAGGTGGCGCAGCCGGGCGTGATCGAAGGACTGATCGGCGGCAAGTTGGTCGATCCCCTGTTGGGTGAGCGGACCCAGCTCGATCCTCTTCACGACACGAGGTGGCAGCAGACCGATCGCCCTCTGCATGGGGTGCCCCACCGGAAGCGCGTCGATCCGTGCCGTCACGATGAGCAGGGCGGGTGCCCGGTCGATCCGCTTCCCCACCCATTGCACCACCTCGGCCGTCGCTTGATCCGCCCAGTGAGCGTCCTCGACCACCGCCACCACGGGGGGCGGCCGCTCCAACTCGGCGAGGAACGCGGCGCGCACCTCCACCGGGTCGCCCGAGTCGACAGCTTCGAGCAACGGGCCGTCGTCTCCCTGCCGGGCCATGTCGTGGACCGGGCCCGAGAGGTCGGGGCGTCGTCAGATCGTCACAGGCGCCCCATAGCGATCGCACCTCCGGGTGGGCGTCGAGGAAGCTCTCCACCAATGAGGTCTTCCCCATCCCCGCTTCACCCAGCACCAGAACCACCGACCCGCGACCCGAGGCAGATTCGCCGAGCGCCTCGTCGAGAATGGCGAGTTGTGAGTCTCTCTCCACCAATGGCACGGGTTCAAACCCTAGGGTCGGCGGAGGCGAACCACTCCCAGCGCACCGGGCTCATCGACCAGGGCGGCTCCTCAACTCGTCGCGGATCTCGGTGAGCAGCACCACCTCATCCGACGCGCTGTCTGGCGTGGCCGGTTGCTCACTCTTGAACTTGTTGTACGCCCTGACGATCAGAAAAACCACGAGCCCGACGGCGACGAAATTGATGATTGCGCTGAGAACCCGCCCGAAGGCGAAGGACCCGACCATCCACTGCCCCAGGTCGTCCAGCCCGGGGATCACCAGCGCAATCAATGGGTTGACCACACCCTCGACTAATGGCGGTGACGATGGCTGTGAAAGCGATGCCCAATACGAACCCCACCGCAACGTCGATCACGTTGCCGCGATTGAGGAAGTTACGGAACTCCTGCAGCACCTGACATCCTCCCTTGGTCGACGGCCGACCTTAGGTAGGTGGTTGTCAGGCTCCCCGCAACTCCAACCGACGCGCCCGACGCTCATCGGCCGCCGCGGCCCGGCGTATCTGCTCGTCGGTCTCGGCCTCCAGTGGTGGCACCGGCATGGGCCTCCCCTCCTGATCCACGCCGACCATCGTGAAGAACGCCGTCGTCGTGAGTTCGCTCTGACCGGTGCTGACGACCTCCCGCCAGACTTCGACCTCGACCTCCATCGACGTCCTCCACACCCTGGTGAGCTCGGCAATGAGGTGGACGAGATCGCCGACGTGCACCGGGGCGAGGAAGGCGAGCGAGTCGACCGATGCGGTGACCACCGCCATGGCTGCATGTCGCACCGCGGCCAGCCCAGCGGCAGTGTCGGCCAGCCGCATGATCACCCCGCCGTGGACGAACCCGCGGATGTTGACATCGCCCGGTTCCATCAGTTCGACCAGTTCGATTCTCGACACAGGCAGCCTCAAACTTGATAGAATACGACTCAGGTTTTCTGCGTTGAACAGCAAGACTCTGGGAATTGACCCTCGAGGACGCTACACGGGGATGACACACCGATGGATTTCGAGAAGCTGACAACAAAGAGCCGCCAAGCGCTCATCGACTCCCGCCAGCTGGCGGTGGATGCGAACCATGCGGCCATCGAGCCAGCCCACATGGTCACCGCCTTGCTCGGACAGACCGATGGGTTGGTCTACCCGCTGCTTGCCCGCATGGGGATCCAGCCAGCCGAACTGAGGATGCAAGCGGAGCGCGTGCTCGACGGCCTGCCCAAGGTATACGGAGCAAATGAGCCTGGACTCTCCCCGGGGTTGAACCGGGTGCTCGAAGCGGCCGACACCGCCCGCGCCGATCTCAAGGACGACTACGTCTCGGTGGAGCACCTTCTCTTGGCTCTGTCGGAGTCGGATGACCCCATCGGGGTGGAACTGCGTCGGCTTGGCATCGACCGGCAACGGCTGTTGGAGGCACTCGCCGCGGTGCGGGGCGCACAGCGCGTCACCTCGCCCGACCCCGAGTCGACGTTCAACGCACTGGAGCAATACGGTCGCGATCTGACCGAGTTGGCCCGCCGTCAGAAGCTCGACCCGGTGATCGGACGGGATGAAGAGATCCGCCGGGTGATCCAGGTGCTCTCCCGGCGCACCAAGAACAACCCGGTGCTCATCGGCGAGCCAGGGGTCGGGAAGACGGCGATCGTCGAGGGGCTGGCCCGCCGTATCGCCGACGGCGACGTGCCCACCTCGCTGACCGACAAGCGGATCATCGCCCTCGACCTGGGGGCCATGGTCGCCGGGGCCAAGTACCGCGGTGAGTTCGAGGAACGGCTCAAGGCGGTGCTCGACGAGATCCGGGCATCCGAAGGGAGCGTGATCACCTTCCTCGACGAGTTGCACACCGTCGTCGGGGCCGGTGCCGCCGAGGGCGCGATGGACGCCTCCAACATGCTCAAGCCGATGCTCGCTCGGGGCGAGCTCCGCATGATCGGCGCCACGACTCTCGACGAATACCGCAAGCACATCGAGAAGGACGCCGCCCTGGAGCGCCGGTTCCAGCCGGTCTTGGTCGAACCGCCGTCGGTGGAGGACACCATCGGGATCCTGCGCGGGCTCAAGGAGCGCTACGAGGTCCACCACGGTGTCCGGATCACCGATGCCGCACTGGTGGCGGCAGCGGTTCTCTCCGACCGCTACATCACCGCCCGGTTCCTCCCCGACAAGGCGATCGACCTGGTGGACGAGGCAGCCAGCCGGCTCCGGATCGAGATCGACTCGATGCCAGAGGAGATCGACGAGCTGAAGCGGCGCATCATCCAGCTCCAGATCGAGGAGGCCGCTCTACAGAAGGAGTCCGACCGCGCCTCGATCGAGCGGTTGGAGTCGCTCCAGAAGGAACTGGCCGACCTCGAGGAGGAGGTCCAGCGGCTCGAGGCGCACTGGACCATGGAGAAGGAGGCGATCACCGCCATCCGCGCCACCAAGGAGCAGATCGAGCAGGCCAAGGCCGAGGCGGAGCGGGCCGAGCGGGAGGGGGACCTGCAACGAGCTGCCGAGCTCCGCTATGGGCGGCTGCGCGACCTCGAACGGACCATGGCCGAACAGGAGGCCCGCCTCGGCGAGCTGCAATCCGAGATGCGGATGCTCTCCGAGGAGGTCACCGAAGAAGACGTCGCCGAGGTGGTCAGCCGGTGGAGCGGGATCCCGGTGTCGCGCCTGATGGAGGGTGAGATCGAGAAGCTGATCCGCCTGGAGGAGCACCTCCACAACCGGGTCGTCGGACAGGACGACGCCGTCGGGTCCGTCTCCAACGCCATCCGCCGCAGCCGTGCCGGTCTATCCGACCCGCACCGTCCCATCGGCTCGTTCATCTTCCTCGGACCCACCGGTGTCGGCAAGACCGAGCTGGCGCGGGCGCTCGCCGAGTTCCTCTTCGACGACGAGCGGGCCATGGTCCGCATCGACATGTCGGAGTACATGGAGAAGTACTCGGTGTCCCGATTGATCGGCGCCCCACCCGGCTATGTCGGGTACGAAGAGGGTGGACAGCTCACCGAGGCCGTCCGCCGCCGCCCCTACTCGGTGGTGCTGCTCGACGAGATCGAGAAGGCGCACCCCGACGTCTTCAACGTGCTCCTCCAGTTGATGGACGACGGCCGGCTCACCGACGGTCAGGGTCGCACGGTGGACTTCACCAACGTCGTCCTGATCATGACCTCCAACCTTGGCTCCGAGTTCATCGACCCCGGCCTGCCCGAGGAGGTCGTCGAGGACCGGGTCTTGGGACGGGCGCGGGAACACTTCCGACCGGAGTTCCTCAACCGGGTGGACGAGATGCTGGTCTTCCACCGGCTCAGCCCGGAGGACCTGAGGCAGATCGTGGACATCCAGCTTCGCCACCTGGCGCAGCGGCTCGAGGTGCGCCGCATCACCCTCCAGGTCTCCGACCAGGCCAAGGACTGGCTCGCAGAGCGTGGCTACGACCCCACCTATGGGGCGCGACCGCTCAAGCGGGTGATCCAGACCCAGTTGGCCGACCCACTGGCCATGATGCTGCTCGAGGGGAAGATCTCGGAGGGCGACATCCTCAACGTGGGAGTGGCCGGCGACGAGTTGCTGCTGACCCCGGAGCCACTGGACCTCACCATCAGCGCCTGACCTGTCAACCCAGGGTTGGAGAGTACCGGTGGGGTAGCTGGCAACCCTGGGTTGGCGGTGGGAGCTCTCCCCCGGTTCCGTGGGCTGGAGCTGTCGCTGTGGCGCGCTTCGAACCCTGGGTTCCGGGGTTGTCGCTGGCAGAATGTGGCCATGGCCGATGTCACTTTCTCGCCGGAAGGACCGTCCGAGACCGTTCTCCCCGAGGTCGACCCGCAGGTCAGGTTGGGTCTGTCACAGGCGCTCTCGGGTGATGACCCGCGGCTGACCCTGGCGGCGGTGACCGCCGCCGCGCCCACCGTTTCGCTCAGCTGGGCAACCCTCGGCGAGTTGGTCGAGAGCAGTGCCGCCACGGTTCCGCAACTGGTCGAGGCCTATGCCTACTTCCGCGTGGGATACCACCGCGGCCTCGACGCGCTACGGGCCAACGGGTGGCGCGGGTCCGGTTTCGTTCGATGGGAGCATCCATCGAACCGGGGGTTCCTCCGCTGCCTCGATGGGCTGCGGAGGGTGGCGGGGGCCATCGGAGAGAGCGGGGAGGCGCAGCGCTGCACCGAGTTCCTCAACCAACTCGACCCAGGGTCCTACCCGGCGACCGGGTGACAATCGCCGCTCAGGTCTCGGAGGTGACAACCCTCTCGCTGGCGAGCCGTCGCTGGCGTTGCACCGCAGTCAGCACTCCGAGAGCATTGACGGCCCAATGGAGCAGGAAGGGGGCGAGGATGCCGCCGCTCCATACCCGGAGCAACCCAAACCCGAGCCCCGCCAATGTGGTGAGGCCAAGTCCGCGCCACAAACCTGGCCACCCACCGGGGGTCCCCGGTGGCGACCCGTTGGCCCGAAGACCGCGGAGCACCGGGCCCACATGCCAGATGCCGAATATGACGCTGCTCCCGATCACGGCTACCCATGTGGAGAAGGCCGACTCCAAGAGGGCAAAGAGGATGCCGCGAAATGCGACTTCCTCGAGCAGTGCCGTTCCCAGCGGCACCCTGACCAGGGCGTGCCTCACCGCATCGGCATCGCTCAGCTCGGCGTAGCGCCGGTCCTCGAAGGTCTTCGCAACCACCGGCACTCGCTGGGACACGAAGAGCACCGCCGCCCCGGCGACCATGGTCAGCGCTCCCCAGGCCAGCCCGGGAAGCCATGAGTCCTCTCCCAACCCGAGTTGGGTGGCGGTAAGCAGGGGCCGTGCCAAGAGAAGCATCGAGCCGGCGACGGCGAGATTGAGGACGACATAGCTGCGGCTCCAGACCTTCTCCCAAATGGAGATGTGAGCCACGTTGTTGTAGACGGCGAGGAACACGGCAGTGACGACGAGGACTGTCATTCGTGAGCAGTGTCATACCCAACTGCTCCAAGATCAACCTCGGTGATTCACGCCTTGTGAGAACCGCCGCTGCGAAGGACGCGCCATCGAAACTGGCAACATCGTCTCGGGTACCCTCGCCCGGTCGGGTGAGGAGGCTGATGGAGCACAAGGAGCGGGCAGAACAACGGTTCGGTGAGGTCGAGAACGACCTGCGTGAGCTGAGCCAATGGATGTACGACAACCCGGAGATCGCCTTCGAGGAACACGAGTCCGCCACCCGCCTCTCCCGGTTCTTGGCCGATGGCGGTATGGAAGTCGAGTTCCCCGCTTACGGTCTGGAGACGGCTTTTGTCGCCAGATCGGGCTCCACCGGTCCCGAGGTGGTGATCTGCGCCGAGTACGACGCCCTGCCCGGCGTCGGCCATGCCTGCGGGCACAATTTGATCGCCACCGCGGCGCTCGGCGCCGGTTTGGCGCTGGCGCCGCTCGCCGAAGACCTGGGTTGCCGGGTCACCGTCCTCGGCACCCCCGCCGAGGAGCAGTACGGGGGCAAAGTGGACCTCATAGGGGCGGGTGCCTTTTCCGATGCCGCCGCTGCCATGATGATCCACCCATCACCATTCGACATAGTCGACCCGGCGATGTTCGCCGTCGCCCACCTCGACGTCCATTTCCGAGGCAAGGAGTCACACGCCTCCTTCGCCCCCCACCTCGGGGTGAACGCGCTCGACGCCTTCGTGCAGGCCTACGTCAACGTCGCCACTCTCCGTCAGCAACTCTTGTCCTCCGACAAGGTGCATTGCATCGTCACCCATGGCGGTGACGCCGCCAACATCATCCCCGTCATCGACAAGCTCGACCTGGTATGTGCGGGCCCCCGAACGCAAACGCCTCGACGAGGTGATGGCGAAGGTGCAGGCATGCTTCGAGGCGGCGGCGCTGGCCACCGGGTGCACCGTCGAGATCGAGCCCATCGGCCACGCGTACGACAGCCTGCGGAGCAACCCTCTGCTGGTTGATCTCTTCGCCGCCAACAGCGAGGAAATGGGACGCACCATGCTCCACGCCAGCGACTTCCCACCCGAGGCGGCGGGATCGACCGACATGGGAAATGTCTCCTGGGCGGTCCCTTCGATCCATCCCATGCTGGGACTCGATTGCTTCCCGACGGTCAACCATCAGCCCGAGTTCGCCGCCAAGACCGTGACCGAATCCGGGCGAGAGCGCGATCCGCGACGGCGCCCTGGCCATGGCCTGGACCGTGATCGACCTGGCGGAGCAGAACCTATGGGATGACCTCGACCAAGGTGTCGGTAAGACGAGGCACTGAGGCAGCCTCCCCCCGAGGGAGGTCGATGACCCGCACGGGTGTCCGCGGCGAGGCGGCTGGTCGCAGGCGTCGCGGGCGGCCGGCCGGTGACTCGGCGCAACGACCTCGCGGCCGATCACCGTCGGGCAGTTCACCAGCCCCCTTACCCGCTACTGCGCGGTAGGCGCTCCCTCCGGGGACGGACGAGGAACGTGACGCACGTAGGCAGGCGCTTCGCCGCTCTGCTGCCGTCCGCCGTCTGCCGTCTGCCGTCATTCCTAGAGGATCTGACTGAGGAACAGCTTCGTCCGGTCCTCCTCGGGGTCCTCGAAGAAGTGCTCGGGGGTGCCGACCTCGACGATCTGGCCGTCGGCCATGAAGACGACACGGTCGGCCACGGCGCGGGCGAATCCCATCTCGTGGGTGATCACGATCATGGTCATTCCCGTCTGGGCCAGCTCCTCCATCACCTCGAGCACCTCCCTGATCATCTCGGGGTCGAGCGCCGAGGTGGGCTCATCGAAGAGCATGACCTTGGGCTGCATGGCGAGGGCACGGGCGATGGCGACCCGCTGTTGCTGCCCGCCCGATAGCTGGCCGGGGAACTTGTGCGCCTGTTCGGGGATCTTGACCCGCTCCAGCATCCGCAGTGCCAGGCCCTCGGCTTCCTTCTTGGGAAGGTGGCGGACCTCATGGGGGGCGAGGGTGATGTTCTCCATCACGGTGAGGTGGGGGAAGAGGTTGAACTGCTGGAAGACCATCCCGGTCTCGCGCCGGACCTCTTGGATATGTCGGATGTCGTCGGTCAACTCGATGCCATCGACGACGATCCGCCCGCGATCGTGCTTCTCCAAACGGTTGATACAACGGACCAAGGTCGATTTGCCCGACCCCGAGGGGCCGATCACGACCACCACCTCCTGACGGCCGACCCGCATGTCGATCGAGTCGAGCGCCTGGAAATCGCCGAAGAACTTGCTGACACCCTCCAACTCGATGATCGCCTCGCCCTTGGCCTGCGTGGCGTCGGATATCCCGGTCATCTCTCACCCACCCCGAGTCGCTTCTCCAGACGCCGCGCCTCGCGCGACATGGTGTACGAACCAGTCCAGAAGATGAGGGCAATGAAGGTCAAGGTGATCACGTCGAGACCGCGGCCGAGAAAGTCCGGTTGGGTCGTCGCCAGCGTTGAGACACGCAGCACATCGGTGAGCCCGATGATCGTCACCAGCGACGTGTCCTTGAAGAGCGATATGAACTGGCCGACCATTGCTGGGATCACCGCCCGCAGAGCCTGGGGGAGGACAATCAGGCGTGTCGTCTTCCAGGCGGGGAGGCCGAGCGCCTGGGACGCCTCCACCTGCCCACGTCGTATGGCCTGGAGTCCGCCGCGGACTATCTCGGCGATGTAGGCCGCCTCGAAAGCGGTGATGGCAATCAGGGCCCTTGTCACCTGCCCGGGCCGAAGGTTCACCGGGATGAGGAAGCCGAGGGCGAATGCAGCCATGAAGAGCAGCGTGATCAGCGGAACGCCGCGGATGAACTCGATGTAACCCACGGCGATGGTGCGGACAACGGGCAAAGTGGATCGGCGGGCCAACGCCAGCAGCACCCCGATGGGGAAGGCGAAGAGGATCCCGGCCGCCGTGAGAAAGAGGTTGAGGTGGAGGCCGCCCCACTGCTCCCAACCCACACCGCCCCCGGAGAGCACCAGGTAGATCCCGACCAACAACCCGAGCGCGATCAGCCAGGTCCAGCGACGGACGGCGGCGGGAAGCCGCAGCCCGACGGCATAAGCGCCGACCCCGGCGCCGATGCACCCCACGGTGAGCAGCGCCGGGATCCAGGTCCGGGTGAGGGCCAGCAGCACCCCGATGAGGACGATCACCGGCCAGAAGCGACGCACCCAGCCCTGCGGAGTAGTGGGCCGAGGGGGAGGGAGCCCCGACTCGGCGGCTCGGCCCGTTGCCGTGGCTCGAGCGGCACCGGCAACGACACCGATCAGCACGGCGATGAGCCCGGTGGCAACCCAGGGACGCCAAAGCTGGTCGCGGGGGAATCGCCCCATCAGGAACAACAGGAGATTGACCCGGATGATCTCCCAGTCGGCCTCGAAAAAGACCCAACGAAGTAGAAGGACCGCACCCACCACGAGGGCCCCTCCGACCAGGAGGGTGAGCAGGGTGTTGTACCAGGTGGAGAACAGATTGCGCTTGGCCCACTCCCCCGGCCGCAACCTGGTCGATGGCGCCTGGTGCTCCTCGGGGGAAACAACCTCGACGCTCATCGCTCCACCAATTGGAGCCTGCGGTTGACCGCGTTGGCCACCAACGAGATCACGATCGAGAAAGCGAGATAGGCCAACATGAGGAGGAGGATGAGTTGGGGTGCCGGCTGCCCGTTCCCGATGGTCTGACGCACGATCCGTGTGATCTCCGCATATCCCACCGCCAAGGCGAGCGATGTGTTCTTCACGAAGTTGAGGAACTGGTTGATCATGGGTGGGACGGCGATACGAAAGGCTTGGGGAAGCACGACGAAGCGGAGTCGCTGGAACGAGCGGAGGGCGAGCGCCTCGGCCGCCTCGGTCTGGCCCTTGGCGACCGCCTGGATGCTCCCCCGCACGATCTCGGCGACATGGCTCGCGGTGTAGAGGACGAGAGCCGCCATCACCGCCACGAACGAGCCGAGCGCGCTGAAGCCTCCTGCAATGCGCCGCCCCTCGAGCGTTGGAAGCGAGATGGTGAATGGCCGATCGAGGATCAGGTAGCCGGCCACGGCGAAGAGGAGAAATACTCCGCCCGCCCACAGAGCCCGGTGGTGTGGCTCACCGGTCCGCTCCGAGACCCTGGTTCGCCACCACCAGACGAATGCCGCAACCACGAGACCGGTGCCGAGCACTCCGAGGAATACCGCCAGGTTGGCGCCGGCACTCAGTCCGGGAACGGCGATGAACAGGTTGCTGACCACGAACCATCCGAAAGGCGTGTAGCCCTCGCGGATGGGGGGGAGTTGCAGGATCACCGCGTTGAAGGCGAAGAAGATGATCAGCAGCGGCGGGATGTTGCGCAGGACCTCGACATAGACCGTCGCCGCCTTGGCCACCAGCCAGTTGGACGAGAGCCGGGCGACCCCCACGATCACGCCGATGATGGCCAGCAGTGGAACCCCGATGACGGCCAGCGCCAGCGTGTTCTTCACACCGACCAGCAGGGTGCGTCTGATGGCAGCGCGGGAGCTGATCGGGCTGCCGGCGATGTCGACCCCCGAGGGCTGGTTGAGGAAGTCGAAGTCGGTCGAGATCCCCGCACGCCGCATGTTGTTGGTCAGGTTGAACCAGAGGACGTAGAAGATGAGGATCACGGCCCCCGCCGCCACGACCTGGGCGCCGACGCGCAGCACCCTGGTGTTGCGCCAGAACGGGATGCGGGCGGCTTGGCCCGGTGCGCTCATCGGGCCTGGGGGGCGGCGCCAGGGCCGCCCCCCTCAGCGATGATCACCGGTAGGGCGGGGCGTAGAGCAGCCCTCCATCGGTCCAAAGGGCGTTGAACTCGCGCTCCAGTCCGAGCGGGCTCTCCGGCCCCACGTTGCGCTCGTAGATCTCGGCGTAGTTGCCCACTGCCTCGATCATCGTCGGCCTGCCAGCCGGGCTCGATACCAAGCCCGGGGTCGAACACAGCCAGCTCTCCGGTCTCCGGGTCCTCGATCTCGAGGCCGAGGAAGCGCCGGATATCGGGGTCGTCGCTGTCGTCGAAGCTGGCGACATTGGTGGAGTCGATCCCGAACTCCTCCGCCTGGATCGTGGCGAGCACCACCCAGTCGACCACCTGCGCCCACTGGCTGTCGCCGTCGCGCACCACCGGGCCGAGCGGCTCCTTGGAGAAGATCTCGTCGAATATGACGAGCGACTCGGGTCCGCCCTCCTCATCGGGGAAGGTCGAGCGAACGCCGGCGAGCTGGCTCCGGTCGGAGGTCCAACCGTCGCACTGGCCGGCGATGAAAGCCGCCTGGATCTGCTCGTTCTCCTCGAAGGTGATCGGCTCGTATGGGATGTCGCCCATCCGGTCGGCCAGGTTTCCCTCGGTGGTGGTCCCCGACAGCGTGCAGATGGCGGTGTCCGCCATGTCGTCGATGGATTCGAACCCGCTGTCGGCCCTGCACCATCATCCCCTGACCGTCGTAGAAGGTCGTGGTGAGGAATGTCGATGTGAGCTCGCCGTCGCGCCCTGCGGTGCGCGTCGTGTTACGGATGAGCACGTCGACCTCACCCGACTGGAGGGCGGTGAACCGCTGCTCGGTGGTCAGCGGACGGAACTCCACCGCCTCCGGATCGCCGAGGACCGCTGCGGCGACCGCCCGGCAGAAGTCGATGTCGAATCCGGACGAAGTTGCCATCGGCGTCGACAAACCCGAACCCGGGCACGGCGTCGTTGACCCCGCAGATCAGAGTGCCGCGCTCCTGCACAGCGGCCAGGGTCTCGCCGGCTGGAGCGGCGGCGGCGGTCGTGTCGGTGCCACCGGCTGCGGTGGTGGCGGTGCCTCGCGCGGTCGTCCGTGCCGCGGCGCGTCGTGTCGGTGGCCCCACCCGTCGTATCAGGAGCAGCCGCGGTGCATGCCGCCATCACCACGGCGAAACAGGCGAGAAGCAACATCCTTCGTTTCATCATTTGGCCCCTTCCTTGGGAGTCCTCGGCACTGTGAACATAACGGGCGCAGCAGGAGGATGCCGCCGGTGCTCGATCAATCAGAGAGGATCAGCGGGCGTTGCGATCAGGCTCGGGTCAACTCGAGGATCCGAGTGCTGATCCCCTCGACGTCGAGCCCGGCGGTGCGGAGCACCTCGTCGGCGGAGCCGGCGGGGAGGAAGCCGTCACCGATCCCGAGCATCCGCACCTTCCCCGCCATGCCGTGAGGGGACAGCGCCTCGAGCACCGCGGCGCCGAACCCCCCGCTGACGACATTGTCCTCGATGGTGAGCACCAATTCGTGGTCGCCCGCCCACTCGACGAGCCGCGAGTCGAGCGGCTTGACCCAGCGGGCGTTGACAACCCGGCACGAGATCCCGTTGCCCTCCAGTCCGATGGCCGCCTTGAGCGCCGGTTCCACCATCCGACCAACCGCAAGGACCAACACATCGCTCCCCGGACGAACCTCGTCCCAGCGGCCCACCGGAAGCGCCGGGGCGGGAAGGCTGGGGAGGGCCGACCCGGCCGCCTTGGGGAAGCGGATGGCGATCGGGCCGGGATGGTCGATCGCCGTCTCGATCATCGAGCACAACTCGTCCGCATCGGCAGGGGCGCCCACCACCATGTTGGGGACCATCCGGAGGAAGGTGAGATCGAAGACGCCGTGGTGCGAGGGACCATCGGGCCCGGTCACACCCGAACGGTCCACCAGGAAGGTGACCGGCAGGTCGTGGAGCGCCACGTCGCTGATGATCTGATCGAGGGCCCGCTGGAGGAAGGTCGAGTAGATCGCCACCACCGGGCGAAGCCCCCCCATGGCCAGCCCGGCGGCGAGCGTGACCGAGTGCTGCTCGCAGATGCCGGTGTCGATCACCCGGTCGGGCATCTCGGTCTCCATGTCGTGGAGTCCGGTGCTCGACACCATCGCCGCCGAGATCGCCACGACCTCGGGCCGTCGCCTCGCCGCATCGAGCAGCGCGGCGCCGGCCACATCGGTCAGCTTGCGCTCTTCCTTGAGCGGCCTGCCGGTGCCCACGTCGAAGGCACCAACGGCATGGAGGCGGTCGACCTCGTCGGCGATCGCAGGCGGGTAGCCGCGGCCCTTCTCGGTCTGCACCCTGATCACGACCGGCTCGTCGAGCCCCTTGGCCCTGACCAGCGTCTCTTCGAGCCGCTCGAGGTCGTGGCCGTCGACCGTGCCGGCGTACTTGATACCCATGGCATCGAAGACGGTGCTCGGCTCGACCAGTTGCTTGAGGCTCTCCTTGAGACGCCTCGCCAGCTCGTCGGCGGTGTCGCCCACAAGCGGCATGCTCCGCAGCACCCGGCCGATGGTCCGCTTGACCCACTCGTAGCGCCGGTCGAGCCGGACGCCGGACAAGCGAGGCGGCCACCCCGCCCACCGTGGCCTGATATGACATCCCGTTGTCATTGAGCACGATCACCAACCGACGGGGTCGCCGAACCGCGATGTGGCTCAGGGCCTCGTACGCCATCCCACCGGTCAGAGCGCCGTCCCCGATCACCGCCACCGTCCACCGCTCCTCGCCCTGATCCTCGGCGGCAATGGCCAGCCCGAGCGCATAGCTCAGGGCGGTGGAGGCATGGCTGTTCTCGACATGATCGTGGGGGCTCTCGGCGCGCGACGGGTACCCGGAGACGCCACCGAAGGTGCGCAGCGAGTCGAAGGTGTCGCGACGCCCGGTGATGAGCTTGTGGACATACGCCTGGTGACCGACATCCCAGATGATCCGGTCGTTGGGGCTGTCGAATACCCGATGCAAAGCCAGCGTCAGCTCGACGACCCCCAGATTGGGCGAGAGATGGCCACCGGTGCGTGCCAGCGTCTCGATCAGCCGATCGCGGATCTCCGCGGCGAGGTCCTCGAGTTGATCCGTAGGTCAGATCGCGCAGAGTCGGACGGGTCATTGATTTGGTCGAGGAGTGGCGTCATGGCTCGAGGCCTCATGTTGGCACGGCACGAGAGGCTACTTGTCCGTCGTCCGCCGTCTGCCGTCTGCCGTCTGCCGTCTCGCTCCTAGAGGATCTTGGCGAAGAAGTTCTGGGTCCGTTCGTGTTGAGGGTTGGCGAACACCTCATCGGCGGGACCCTCCTCCACCACCTTGCCCTCGTCCATGAAGACGAGGTGCGACCCGACCTGCCTGGCGAACCCCATCTCGTGGGTGACCACCACCATCGTCATCCCGGTGTGGGCCAGATCGCGCATGACGTCGAGCACTTCCTTGATCATCTCCGGGTCGAGCGCCGACGTCGCCTCGTCGAAGAGCATCACCTTCGGGGTCATCGCCAGCGCCCGGGCGATGGCGACCCTCTGCTGCTGACCCCCGGAGAGCTGCGACGGCTTCTTTCCAGCCTGCTCCGGGATGCCGACCCTCTCCAAGAGTGACCTGGCCCGTTCCTCGGCCTCGTGCCGGTGTCGCTTGAGCACCTTCCGCTGCGCCACAGTGATGTTGTCCAGCACCGAAAGATGCGGGAATAGGTTGAACTGCTGGAAGACCATCCCCACCTCGGCCCGCACCCGGTTGATGTCGGTGCTCGAGGCCTCGAGGTGGACCCCGTCGATGTAGACCTCGCCGCTGGTGGGCACCTCGAGATGGTTCATGCAGCGCAGCACGGTCGACTTCCCCGACCCCGACGGCCCGACGATGACCATCACCTCGCCGGTGCGCACCGTGAGGTTCACCCCGGCGACGGCGTGGATCTCGCCGAACCACTTGTGGAGGTCGCGCACCACCACCCTGTCGGGTGCGGCGGCCTCAGACACGTTGGAGCCGGCGGCCATACCACTGCACCACCAGAGAGAGGATGAGGGTGAACAACAGGTAGAGGAAGGTCATGGCGAGGAACGTCTCCCGGAACTGGAACGACGAGTTGGCATAGAGCCTCCCCATTTGGGTGATCTCGCGTACGCCGAGCACCGACAGCAGCGACGAATCCTTGAGCATGGCGATGAAGTCGTTGCCAAGGGCGGGAAGCACGTTGCGCACCGCCTGGGGCAGAACGATCACCCGCATCGCGGTCCGGTGACTTCATACCCAACGAGCGGGCCGCCTCCATCTGCCCGACCGGGACCGACTCGACACCCGCCCGGAAGACCTCGGCTATGTACGCCCCGTAGATGATGGTGAGGGCGATGATCGCCCTCCATTCCTGGGATATGCGGTTGGCGAACCCGAGGGCGTCGCTCACCTCGGGAACGATCCAGAGCGCCACCACAAAGATGAGCACCAGGATCGGAACCCCTCGAACGAACTCGACATAGAGCGTCGCCAGGTTGCGCACGACCACGTTGCGCGAGATCCGCCCCAACCCGGTGAAGAGTCCCACCACCAAGGCAAGGGTGAAGGCGAGGATCGTCGAGCGGATGGTGACCGGTATCCCCTGGACCACCGCGTCCTTGGCGCCGGCGTACCTGGGGTCGAAGAAGACCAGGTAGCCGAGGTAGATGAGGATCCCGACGAGGGTGAAGAACCACCAGGGGGCGTCGACGAGGCGTCGACTCAGCCCCGGCACCTCGATACCGGCGCGCTCCAGCTCAGGGGTGCGGCGCTCGACTCTGGGGCCCGGGTCTGATGGACGTCCGGTCATGCTGAGGGGCGCCAGGCTACCCGGCGCCCCTCAGCTGACACGGCGGGTGTGTCAGCCCGAGAACCAGGTGGCGTTGATCTCGTCGAGCGTCCCGTCCTGACGCATCGACTCGAGGGCGGCGTTGACCGGATCGACCAGTTCGCTCCCCTTGGGGAAGATGAACCCGAGCTCGTCGGACTTGAGCGATCCCTGCACCAACTTGATCTTGTTGGCGTTCTGACCGATGTAGCCCTGACCGGCGGTGTCGTCGATGATCACCGCATCGGCGTCACCGCTGATCAGCGCCTGCACGGCGAACCCGAACTGCTCGAAGGCCTGGACCCGCTCCTGGCCGTACTCGGCGGTGGCCGTCTCCAGGTTGGTGGTCCCGGTCTGGGTGGCGACGATGTAGTCGCCCGCCTTGAACTCCTCGAGCGTGGTGAAACGGTCCTCGTCGATCCGCACCATGAGGCGCTGCTCGACCGAGATGTAGCCATCGGAGAAGTCGACCTGCTCCTTGCGGTCTTCGGTGATGGTGATCCCGTCGGCGGCGACGTCGTACTGACCCTGTCCGACGGCGATGATCATCCCGTCCCAAGCCGTCTCCACGAACTCCGGCGTGCAGTTGAGCCGCGAGCAGATCTCGTTCCAGGCGTCGTAGTCCCACCCCACCGGCTCTCCGCTGTCCTCGTCGATGTAGTTGAACGGCGGGTAGGCGTTCTCCACCGCCACGGTCACCGCCTGGCCGCCCAGATCGGGCAGTGCCCCAGCCGACGCCGTCGTCTCGGTCGCCGCCTCGGTGGTCTCGGTCGCCATCGTCGTTTCCGCCGCCATGGTCGTGTCGGCCGCAGCCGTCGTGTCGGCGGCCACCGTGGTCTCGGCGCCACCCGCGGCAGTGGTCTCGGCGCCGCCGCCGGCAACGGTGGTGGCGGACGTACCGCCACCGCATGCCGCCAGCAACAACACCACCACCAAGAGGGCAGAAGTCGCCCATCGCTTCCTGATCATTTGCTTCCTCCGTTTTGGCCCCTTAGGGGGACCGGCATGGTACCGAGCGTCAAAGACTCGGCCGCCGCCTGTCGGCTCTTTTCCCTTGCGATTGAGTCCCTCGCCCGGCGTCTTCTCCGTCCCCTCGGCGGCGCCGGATCCACTGCTCCGCAGCGGGTCCTGTCCCGTCTGCCGTCTTACCGAGCGGCTCCGCCGCTAGGTAGGTACAGCCGGAACACGCTGCCGCGGCCGAGTTCGCTCTCGGCTTCGATGCGGCCGCCGTGGCGGTGGGCGACGTGGCGGACGATGGCGAGGCCGAGACCGGTTCCGCCGGTGTTGCGGGAGCGAGAGGCGTCTACCCGGTAGAACCGCTCGAAGATCCTGGGCAGATCACGGGTCGGTATGCCGATGCCGGTGTCCTCGACCACGAGCACTGCTCCTCCTTCGACCTCGTCGAGCCGGACCGTGACCTTGCCGCCCCGATCGGTGTAGCCGATGGCGTTTTCCACCAGGTTCCTTACCGCCAGCACGAGGTCGCTCTGCTGACCCGACACCTCGACCGGGTGGAGGCTGCTCTCGAGCGTCACCCCGCGCTCCCCCGCCAACGGCGCGGCTCGGTCGAGCACCTCGGCAACCAGACCGGCAAGCTCGACCTCTTCTGGGCTGATCTGCTCGGTCTCGAGCCGGGAGAGATCGAGAAGGTCACCGACGATCCGGCCGAGTCGAACCGCCGATTGCTCCGCACCGGCGGCGAGACGCTTGGCAGTCGCCGGATCGCGGTCGATCGCCGTCTGGACGGTCTCCATTGCCGCCTGGATCGCTGCCACCGGGGTCTTCAACTCGTGCGATGCGTCGGCGACGAAGGAGTAGCGCATCGACTCAATGCGGCGCTGCTCGGTCACGTTCCGGATGGCGAGAACCACACCGCCATGTGCATCCAACGGCACGGCGCTCACCTCGAAGACCTGCTCGGGGCGACCGTGCCGGATCTCGTCGGCCGCAGTCTCGCCCGATTCCCGTGCCGTACGCACCAGCCCCTGTAGCGGGTGGGGGACCAACCGAGAGAGCGTCTCGGGAGTTGGGCCGATCAGGTCCGCTGCCGCCTTGTTGGCGTAGGCAACCGTGTCGTCCGGTTCGATGAGGACCACGCCGCTGTCCAGTGTGGCCAGCACCAGGTCCCGCCGCGCCCGCTCGTGGTCGGCCTCCTCCAACCGGGCCCCGAGTTGCTCCGCCATGTGGTTGAAGGCGGAACCCAACCGCCCCACCTCGACCACCCGGCTCGGCGGCACTCGCGTAGCGAGGTCGCCCTCGGCGATGCGGTCGACAGATGCGGTGAGCTTCTCGATGGGTGCGGCGAGACGACGGGCTACCAGCCACACCACCAAGAGCCCAACGGCGGCCACCGCCAGACCCACCAGGAACATCGCCAGCCGGGAGCGATCGAGCCTCTCCTGCACCTCCTCGAGCGGGAGGGCAACCCTCACGATGAGGCCGTCGCGTGGCGGTATAGCGGTGTACAGGTATGCCTGCCCGGTCGTTTCGCTCTCCCGTTCCGCCGACCCGACTTCGCCCTGCATCGCCTCGCGCACCTCCTCGCGCGTGCTGTGATCCTCCAGCGCGGCGGCATCTGCGTCCGAGTCGGCCAGGACGACGCCCTCGATATCGATGAAGGTGACCCTCATGCCGGTTTCCTCGCCCAGACGGCTCGCCATGCTCTGCAATCCATCGGGCTCGGCAAGTGCGGCGATGGTCGCCGCCTGCCTCTCCAGCGACTCCGTGAGCAATTGGCGCACCTGGTCGGCAAGGAGGCGGTCCACCCCCACACCAACACCGATCAGGACGATGAGAACGGTGAGGGCGTACCAGGTGACGAGACGTCGGCCCAGCGTCGAGGGTCGGCGCGCCCCGACGGCTTCAGGCATCGATCAGCTTGTACCCCAGCCCGCGGACGGTGGTGATCAACGCCGGTCGGTGTGGATCGGATTCGAGCTTCTGACGGAGGCGTTTGATATGGACGTCCAGGGTCTTGGTGTCACCGAAGTAGTGCGGGCCCCACACTTCATCGATGAGTATCTCGCGGGTGGCAAGCTTGTCCTTGCGGCGTATCAGCGCCTCGAGCAGCTCGAACTCCTTGGGCCGCAGCGGGACAAGGCTACCGGCAACCCGGACCTCGTGGCGATCGATGTCCATCTCGACCGTGGCTGCGCGTAGGACCTCTCCTCCGTTGACTGCCCTGATGTCTGCCATGTCGTAGCGGCGCAGCGCCGCCCGCACCCGCGACACCAACTCTCGCATCGAGAAGGGTTTGGTTACGTAGTCGTCCGCTCCAAGCTCGAGTCCGGCGACCTTGTCGGCCTCGCTGTCCTTGGCGGTGAGCACGATGATCGGCACGTCGGAGATCGCCCTGATATGGCGACAGACGTCCAGACCTGAGACCTCGGGGAGCATGAGGTCGAGCAACACCAGGTTCATCTGTCCCTTGCGGGCCTCTTCCAGCCCGGCCCGCCCGTTCTCGGCAATGACGACCTCGAAACCCTCCATCTCAAGGACGTAACGGACCGAGTCGGCCAGTGCCGGCTCGTCCTCGACGATCAAGATCCTCGGTGGGTGGTCAGTCGTGACCATTCCTGTTTGAGATGCCTTCCTCGATGAATTCCTGAAGCTGCCCTGTGGTCACGAATGCGACCTGCTCGCCGATGTCCACGGCCTGGTCGCCGATCCTTTCGAGCGCACGCGACACCATCATCATCCGCGTCGCCCACTCGAGCAGTGCCGGGTCGGACCCCGTGTCGACCACCTCCCGGTACATGTTGCGATTGAGCCGGTCGATCGGCTCGTCCATGGACGGAAGCAGCCGAGCCTCGTCGGGGTCGCGCCGCACGAACGCCTGGAGAGCGGTCCGGATCATGGGGAGCACCTGATCGCCCATCTCCCTGATCTGGCCGACGATCCGCTCGCTGCGGGGCAGACCCGCCGTGGCCTTGGTGATCGTGGCGATGTTGACCGCCTGGTCGCCCATACGCTCCAGCGTTATCAGCAGGTGGAGGAGCGAGGAGAGCATCCGCAGATCGGCACCCATCGGGTTCTGACGAGCGACTATCTCGATCCATTGACGATGGGCCTCGAGGTAGATCCGGTCGATCTCGTCGTCCATCGCCACCACGAGGTTGGCTGCGGCGATGTCGTCGGCGACGAAGGCGTCGACTGCGGCAGCGACCGCCCTCTCCGCCCTGTCGCCGACGTCGAGCACCAGCTCCTCCAGGGCGGCCAGGTCATCGTGGAACCGGGCCCTGGTATCGGCCATCAGCCAAATCTCCCGGTGATGTAGTCCTCGGTCTCTGTCTTGGACGGGGAGGTGAATAGCTGATCGGTGTGGTCGAACTCGACGAGACGCCCGGTCCTGTCGCCTTGGGAGCCGACATCGACGCTGAAGAATGCGGTCCTGTCGCTCACCCGGGCGGCCTGCTGCATGTTGTGAGTGACGATGATGATTGTGTAGTCCTTCTTGAGCTCGAGCATGAGCTCCTCAATCCTCAATGTCGCGATTGGGTCGAGCGCAGAGCAGGGCTCGTCCATCAGCACCACATCGGGGTTTGTGGCGATCGCCCTTGCGATGCAAAGCCGCTGCTGCTGCCCACCGGAGAGGGCGAGCGCCGACTCTTGGAGCTTGTCCTTGACCTCATCCCAGAGTGCTGCCCGGGTGAGGCTCTCTTCGATGAGCGAGTCGGCATCGCCCTTGAAGCCGGCGACTTTGGGCCCGAACATGATGTTCTCGTAGATGGTCTTGGGAAACGGGTTCGGCTTCTGGAAGACCATCCCGACATGGCGCCGAACCTGTACTGCATCTACTCCTTCGCCATAGAGATCGACACCGTGGTAGAGGATCTCCCCCTCGACACGGGCAGTCTCGATCAGGTCGTTCATCCGGTTGAAGCAACGCAGCATCGTCGACTTGCCACATCCCGACGGGCCGATGAGGGCTGTGATCTCGTTCTTGCGAACGGGCAGGTCGACCTCCTTCACAGCAAGGAAGTCGCCGTAGTAGACGTGCAGGTTCCGCACGTCGAGCACTATCGGCCGGTCCGCGGTCGTCGTCGGCGAGGCGATGTACCTCGGGCGCAGCGATATGCGGGGCAGTGGGCGAGTGATCGAGCACGTCCTCGATCTGGGCCGGTTGCGGCGTGGTCATGGGCTCGGATCCTCCGGGGTCAGCGTCGGGCATAGCGGTCTCTGAGAATGATGGCTACGGCGTTGATGATCAGCAGCAGGACGAGCAAGACCAGGATGCCAGCCGCGGTGAGTGCCTGGAAGTCGGGTTGCGGCTGGCGCGACCAGTTGAAAATAACCACGGGCAGGGCGGTGTAGGGCTCCACAGTCATCAGGTCCACGAAGCTCGCGCCCGCCGAGACCTGGAAGAAGTTGGTCACCAACGCTCCGGCGAGCAGCAAGGGCGCTGCCTCTCCGAAAGCGCGGGCGACGGTGAGCACCGACCCGGTCAGCACCGCCGGCATCGCCACCGGAAGGACGTGATGGCGGATGGTCTCCCATTTGGTTGCGCCGACTCCGAACGAAGCTTCGCGTAGCGCCTGGGGGACGGCGCGGAGCGCTTCCTGAGTGGTGATGATCATGATCGGTATGACGAGGACCGCCAGAGTCAGCCCGCCGGCGATCACGGTTCGCCCGTTCGTGACGCCAGCCATCGCCTGGACGAACACCGCCAAACCGAGCAACCCGTAGACGATCGACGGGGACCCCGGCCAAGTTGCGGATGTTGGCAACCAACAGCCGGTTGAGACGGCTGTCCTTGGCGTATTCCTCGAGGTAGATGGCTGCCCCAATCCCGAGTGGGAAGGCGACCACGACGACGATGCCGGTGAGTGCCAGCGACCCCATGATGCCCTGGAGAATCCCCGACTGCGACGGGTCGGGGGACAACGGCGATGTGATGAAGCTGAGGCCTCGTTCGGCGAACACCGGCCATGCCGTACGGATCACATCTATCAGCAACACCGCCAGGATCAGGAGCGATGACAGAAGAGCCACAAGGAGCAGGAGTTGGATGAGGATGTCAACCCAACTGAGCCGCTTCCCTTCAAGGCTGCGACGCACCAACTCCGGCGTCAATTCTCGGCGCTCGGTAGTGATAGCCATCTCAGTACTTCTGCCTGAATCTGCGGACCAAACGCTCGCTGAGGACATTTAGCCCAAGCGTCATCAAGAAGAGCAGCAAGCCGACGAAGAAAAGGCTCTGAAACGCGCTCGAGTCGCCCGCCACCTGGTCGGAACCGATGGCGAGCGAGGCCATCGCCGCCGTCATCGTTGTCCCTCCCTGGGTTATGTCGACGTTGAGCAACGCGCCGCCTGACGCTCCTGCTGCGATCGCGACCACCATCGTCTCGCCCAGCGCCCGGGCGAACCCGAGGATCACCGCGGCAACGATCCCGGAGAGGGCAGCTGGGAAGATGACCCGGAGGCTGGTGTGCCAACGTTTGGCGCCGAGCCCATAGGAGGCCTCGCGGAGCGACTGAGGCACGGCGCGCATGGCATCCTCGGCGACCGATGCGACAAGGGGGATGATGAGGATTCCGACGGCGATCCCGGCGGCGCCATAGTTGAAAACCTGGGTGTCCTGCCATATCGCCTGCATGATGTTCGGTGTGATGAAGGAGAGGGCGAAGAACCCGAGCACCACACTTGGGACCCCGGCCAGGATCTCGAGCGTCGGTTTGAGCGTCCTCCGCACTCCGGGGCGGGCGTACTCCGATAGATATATGGCGGCGCCCAAGCCGAGGGGCAACGCCACGACCAGGGCCACCAGAGTGATCATCAGCGATCCGACGAAGATCGTGGGGATGCTGAATCGGCCGCGCCGGGGGAACCAGCCATCGGCCCAGAGCTGATTGAGGTCGATCGACTCGCAGGAACTCGACAGCATCGATCAACCACCGAAAGCACGATGGCGACGCTCACCACGACGGAGAGTGCGGCGGCCAAAAAGAAGAGGGTACGAACGATCGCCTCGCGCCGTCGCCGGCGCGGGTTCCCCCGCAGAACCTTGGCCATGTCCTGCTGCGTGGTCATCTAACTCCTCGTGGATGACCGGGCGGGCAAGGCTACCCGCCCGGTCGATCCGGCTCTCAGCCTCCGGCTGCCGCCTTTGCGTCCTCCCAGGCGGTCCGCGTCGCTTCAATTTCAGGTGTGTCGACGTACCCGGCCTCGGTGGTGGCGCTGATGCCCTCTTCGCTCAGATAGAAGTCGACGAACGAGGCCAACTCGGGCCGGCTGGCCAGATCGTTGGTCTTGACATAGATGAACAAGGGACGCGAGATCGGGTAGCTGCCGTCTGCCACCGACTCGATGCTCGGCGCCACGCATCCCTCGCCACCGTCAACCTCAACCGCCTTGACTGTGTCCTCGTTGGCGGTATAGAAGGCGAACCCGACCCAGCCGAGCGAGGTGTCGTTGCCGGCTACTCCCTCGATGATGACGTTGTCGTTGGGCGACGCCTGGTAGTCGGCCCGGGTGAAGTAATCGTTCTCGCCATCACCGTCTAGATCTTCAGGGGCCCGTTCCTCCTGGATCGGTTCGATGACGGTCTCGACGAAGAAGTCGTATGTGCCCGACTCCTCGCCCGGGGCCGTGATGACCAATGGCGCCTCCGGGTAGGGAGCGTTGCCGGCTCCCAGCTCGGTAGCGAGGTCGTTGGCGTCCGACCAGTTGGCGAAACCCTCTGACTCCGGCCCAACCAGAGCGTAGAGATCGTTGAAATCGAGGCAGGTCACCTCGGCATTGTCGTGGACTTGTGATGACGGTCAATCCGTCGAGCCCGATGAGCAGCTCGACGTACTCGACCCCTGCTTCCTCGCAAAGGGCGATCTCGTCCTCATCGATCGCCCGCGAGGCGTCGGAGATGTCGATCTCGTTATTGCAGAAGCGGGCGAACCCGTCGCCGGTCCCGGGACCCTCGACCGAGATGGCCACCTCGGGGTTGTCCGCTCCCCAGTTCTGACCGACCAGCGCGGTGACGGGCTCGACCGTGGACGACCCCGAGACGACGATGCTCCCGGCTGCTCCGGATGCCGTCGTATCGGATCCCCCGTCGGCAGCGCTGGTATCGGTCCCCCCTCCAGCGGTCGTGGTGTCGGTGGTCCCGCCCCCGCAGGCGGCGATTGCCAGCGCCAAGAGGCTCAGCACGGCCACCAGGCGGACCTGTTTCCCGAATGTCATCTTTGCTCCTTGCAGCATCCGAGCTCTGGCCCGAAGGGCCGCGGCCGGGCTGACGCCCGGCCGCCGGCCGGCAAGGTATCCACAGGTCTTGACCGCACCCTGGCTCGAAGGTGAACGCAGGGTGAACGTTCGCGACGCTTGCGCCTCGAGTGAACGGGGTCCTCGTCGGAAGGTGAAGCGGAGGAGGTGTCGGCGGCAGAGAGGGCAGAGGTCGGCCTGCCAGCCCCCCTCGGCCGGGCGGGCGGCTCCGCCCGACCAGCAGTGCGGCCGAAGGCCGCTCGCTGCCTGCCGGCGGCCTGCCGCCGGGCAGACGAGCTGGGGCCCGTCGGTGACGGACCCCTACTCGGAGGCGGAAGGGACGAGGAACGTGCGATGGAACCTCGAGCCCGATGAAGGTCTATCAGGTTGGATGACCGCCGGTGTTGTCCGTGTGGCTGTTGGGTGAAATGTGGATCACGTGTCCTGCATCGACTCGAGAGCACCGCATAACAATGAGGACCGTCATCCGCATCAGCCCTGCTGCCGGCTGCCGTCTGCCGTCCGGGCAGACCTTCATCTCAGCCACTTCGATCGTTTGCGGACCCGGTCCCAGGCTGCGGTCCACTCGGCCCGGGTGCGCGCCGCGGTCGATCGCTCGAGACCGGCGAGCTCTCCGACCACAAAACTCAGGTCGGGGTCCCCGGCGCGGAACTCGTCGCGGAGCCAGCGCTGACCGACGACGGCGTCCTGGTGGGACCCGAGCACTTCCTGCAGGTCGGCGGCGGCCGAGGCGAACGAAGAGGCGTCCTTGCCGGCCACCGGTCCCATCGCCTCGGCGGCGTAGCGCGCCCGTTTCGCCCTGAGACGGACATTGTGGAGTTGCTCGTCGGCGGGCGGGTCGTCGAGAGCCCTCACTGCGCTGCGCAGTTTGCGCCACCGCTTGGCCACCATCGGTCGGAGTGCCTCGACAGCGGGCTCGCCGGCGTTGTCAAGCAGCCTCGGACTCACAGCGCCCTCGACCATGCGGTCGAGCAGTGCCAGATACTCCGGCTGTTCGAGGAAGTGAATGAGGCGTGCCCGGGCCACGTGCCTGTCGCCGAGACGCTGTAGCACGATCTTGTCCACCATCGATCCGTCCTCGGCCGGTAGCTGGTCGCCCATCCCGGTTAGGCGTTCGATGAGGACATCGGCGTCGCGCACCTCGCCGAACATGCTGGCCAGCAGATTGAGATCGGCGCGAAGAGCTTCGGACCACTCCTGGTCGAGCACCGGGCGGAAGCTCTGCAGATACGAGCGGAACCTGCGAACAGCGACCCTCGCCTGGTGGACGCCCTCCGGGTCCACCCCTTCGACCGCCATCGGCGCATGCAGGATGAACCGACGGACCGCCGACGAAAGCTCGGAAACGAGCAATTCCGCCGCGGTCGAATCGTCTCCCAAACTCACAACGGGGACGTCTGACGGATCGACCGCTCTCGGCCCCAACACCCGAGCGAGACGCGTCCCGATGGCGTCTCCGATGTCTCCACGAAGTGCAGCCAGGAGTTTGTCGGCGCGTTCGCCATCTGCGACAAATTGGACCTCGAGCTCGCGGAACCCCGAGGCAGGGCCTGCATCACGTCGCACGATCACGGCGTCCTCGTGCAGTTCGGCCAACAGACCACCCGCACCGTCGATAAGGCGGTAGGTGCGACGGCTGCTGCGGAGCGAGGCCAGGGGCAGGATCGGCGCACCGCGGGAAAACGAGCGGGTAAGGCTGAGGGCGTCGAGCGGTACGACATCACCATCGCCACCGAGCAGGCGCCCGACTGCTCGTGGCCTGCCATCGGGGTCGGGCAGCTCGACAGCCCACCCCTCGCCCGCCCGGAATGTCAGGGTGGCCCCCCAGCGCGCCAGCCGGAGGTCGGCGGTGTCGTGATAGGTCGTCTCGAACAGGGAAGGCGGGGCTGGGGGCGCCACCACCCGGAGGCCGAGCGAGCCCAGGTCCGGGATCCGTTCCCCACGCTCCAATGCGAAACGAAGCGTTCGCCTCGCCTCAGTCATCGCGGCTCGACGCCCTCTCCATCGCCAATTCCTGGAGCCGCCTGTGGGTCTCGATGCCTCTCACCGTGGGAACCTTGACCCAGTTTCCCTCCGCCGTCAGTTCCCAGGCCAACTCGTCATCCTCACGAAGGACATCGAGCACCTCTTCGAGCCGTCCTTGTAGCGCCGGGTCCTCCACCGGTGTCAGCGCCTCGACTCTGCGGTCGAGGTTGCGGGGCATCATGTCGGCCGATCCGATGTAGTAGAGGGGCTGTTCGGCGCCGAAGCGGTAGATCCGTGAGTGCTCCAGATATCTGCCCACGATCGAGCGGACGGTGATGTTCGATGACATCCCCTCCACGCCGGGACGGAGACAACAGATCCCGCGCACAAACAGTTCTATCCGGGTTCCACTCTCGGAGGCCTTGTACAGCGCCTCGATCATCTCGGCGTCCACCAGCGCATTCATCTTCATCACGATGTGTCCGCCGGGGCGGGAGGTCTCGCGGTCGATCAGCGCCAGGATCCGCTGTCTCAACTCGACCGGAGCCACGAGCAGCTTGCGGTAGTGGCTCTGCTCGCTGTAACCGGTGAGGAAGTTGAAGAGGTCGGAGAGGTCGGCGCCGATGTCGTCGTCGGCGGTGAACAGCCCGACGTCCTCGTAGATGCGGGCGGTGGAGTCGTTGTAGTTGCCGGTGCCGATGTGGGCGTATCGCCTGATGACGCCCTCCTCCTCGCGCACCACGAGCGTGGTCTTGGTGTGGGTCTTCAGCCCGACCAGGCCGTAGACGACGTGCACCCCCACCTCCTCCAAGGCGCGGGCCCACTCGATGTTCCGCTCCTCGTCGAAGCGGGCCTTGAGCTCGACGAGAACGGCGACCTGTTTGCCCTCGTTGGCGGCCTCGATGAGCGCCTCCATGATCGTGCTCCCCGAGGACGTGCGGTACAGGGTCTGCTTGATGGCGAGCACATCGGGGTCGGCCGCGGCTGCGGCGAGGAAGGCCTCGACCGATGTGGAGAAGGAGTCGTAAGGGTGATGAACGAGCAGATCGCCCTTGCTGATGGCGACGAACACGTCCGGAGGCACGCCATCGACCGTGGCCAGCCTTGGGTCGGTAACCCAGGTGAAAGCCGGCCAGCTGAGGTCGGGTCGGGAGAGGGCCGACAGCGAGAACAGACCAGCCATGTCCAGCGGCCCGGCCATCTGATACACATTCTCGGGACCGACCTTCATCTCGCGCATCAGCAGCTCGAGGGCGTGGTCGGGGATCCCCGGCTCGACCTCGAGCCGGACCACCCGGCCGAAACGCCTTCGGGTGAGCTCCGTCTCGATGGCGGCGAGCAGGTCGTGAGCCTCCTCTTCTTCGACCTCGAAGTCGGCGTTGCGGGTGACCCGGAAGGGGTGATGGTCGACGATCTCCATCCCCGGGAACAAAGCGTCCAGATGCGCCGCGATCACCTGCTCGAGCGACACGAAACGCTCTCCGTCGGGCATGACCACGAAACGAGGGCAGGATCGGGGGCACCTTGACCCGGGCGAAGCGGGTGACCCCCGTACGCGGGTTGCGGACGAACACCGCCAGGTTGAGCGAGAGGTTGGAGATGTAGGGGAAAGGGTGTGCCGGGTCCACCGCAAGCGGTGTCACCACCGGGAAGACGCGCTCGCGGAACTGCTCGTCGAGATACTTCCGATCGTCGTCGTCGAGACTGTCGTATGAGGAGAAGGCGATCCCGGCTTCTTCCAGAGCAGGAGCCACCGACTCGTGGAAGCAGCGGGACTGGCGGTCGGACAGACCGAGGACCCGTTGCCGGATGGCCTCCAGCTGGTCGGTGGCCGACATCCCGTCGGCGGATACGGTCCGCACACCCGCCGCTTGCTGCTCCAGAAGCCCCGCCACCCTCACCTGGAAGAACTCGTCCAAATTCGACGAGTAGATGGCGAGGAACTTGGTTCGCTCCAGCAGGGGGGTTGCCGGATCCTCGGCGATCGCGAGGACACGCTCGTTGAAGTCGAGCCAGGAGAGCTCACGATTGGTATACCGATCCGACACTGGCCCTCGGGGCTGACGACGCAGCGAGGCTAGTGAGAAGCGCCTCACCGGATGGTCGGGCAGCCGGCCTCAACCCGGGAGCACCCGCACCTCGACGCCGGGGAACCCCTTGTCCCACCAGTGGGTATACCGGCTGTAGACCTTCGGGTCCCTGTCGGCGAGGAACGCAACAAGCGCCCGAGCCTCTGCGGCGAGCCAATGCCAATCCTCGTCCTCGAGGCGATGGAAAGTCGTCGCCTCGATCCCTCCGTCGACCGGCCGCCAGACACCGGCGACTTGGCCGTCGACGAGCATCGTGGGGAGGACGTCGCCATTGCGCTTGATGACCAAGGGGCGGTATTCAGGTGGCACAACACGGCTGCGGTCGAAGTAGGCGAGGAGGGTGTTGTCCCACATGGGGAGCAGCCGTGGAGGAGCGACGGTGTCCTCGGCTGGGAGCGGTGCCCCGGGCACATCGAAGAGCTTGGCGCCTCCGGGACCCTCCACCTCGACGACCCGGCCGTCGAGCGCCTTCAGTGCCTGCTGCGTGACAGGCCGCCGCAAGATGGTGAATTGGGCGAAGTCGGGCACCGAGGCGGGGCCGAACGCCTGCAGATAACGCAGAACCAACAACTGGGTGGACTCCTCCCGTGCCTCGTCCTTGGTTTGGGCAGAGATGTACGAGGCCCGCTGACCAAAAGACCATGGCCCGCCGGTCGGTGCGTGGTGCAGGGGGGCGAACCTGCGCAGCGCCCACCACACCCGCGGCTTGCGTTCGCCCACCAAGCCTTCGAGCAGGTCCTCGATCTCGGCGCCACGCCGCGGCTCGGCAGTGAACTCGGCGAGCGGGGGAACCAGCGCGTCCGCATCGGGGATCGACAACCCGGTCGAGGTGAAGCGGGTGTCGTGGAGCACCGAGCCACGGAGGCTGGGAACCATCACGTTGTGGAACTCCGGGTAGTCCTCGGCGTGGACGGCGTGAAGCGTGAGACGCAGCAGCGACGCCTTGACCACGGTGCGGTCGGCGAATGCCGTGTCGAGGTCGGCGGGGTCGAAGTCGGCGAGCCGGTTCCACAGCGCGAGGTACGGCGAGGCTGCGTGCTGAGCCTGCAGAGCGACGATGCGGCGGACCGCTTCGACCACGTCGAGCGACTCCCGACGAAGCAGCATCTGGCGAGCAAGGGTGGCCCGGTTCAACCTTCGGGCGGTGAGGCTCATCCCTTGACGCGCACCCCGTCCTTCCAAACCTCGACGATGGCGGCGGGCAGTGCCTCGAGATCGAGCGGGTCGCCATCGACCACCACCAGGTCCGCCCGCTTCCCCGGTTGGAGCGTCCCCAACTCACGGTCGAGACCCATCAACTCGGCGGCGCTGTGGGTGGTGGCAACGAGCACATCGATCGGCGACATCCCGCCCTGCTCCATCAAGCTCAGCTCCGCAAGATTGTGCGCCATGGGGTGTGACTCCGGTGTCGGTCCCCATAGCCACCTTCACCCCGGCGGAAACCGCTCGGGCAAATGAGTCTCGGTGGATCTCGATCACCTCGGTCGCCTTGCGAACTGCGCTGTCGGGCACCCGGGCACCCTGCTCCACCGCGGCGATCACACCGTGCGGCGCCAACAGGGTCGGGACCAGCCATGTGCCCCGCTCCACCATCAACTCGATCGCCTCGTCGTCGAGATAGATGCCGTGCTCGATCGACCTGATCCCGGCGCGGATGGCGTTCTTGATCCCGGTGGTCGCTTGGGCGTGCGCCATGACAAACCGCCCGGCGGCGTTTGCCTCTTCCATCAGCACATCGAGCTCGGCGGGTGACAGATGGGCGTGGGTCGGTTCGTCGGAGGCGGAGAGGACTCCCCCGGAGGTGGCCACTTTGATCACGTCGGCCCCACAGCGGATCAACTCCCTGACCTTGCGGCGCACCTCGTCCGGCCCGTCAACAATGGTCTCGGGGCTTCCCGGCCATGCGGGGAAAAGCGGTGCGGTGACCCCGGAGGCGAGCCACGGGTCGCCGTGCCCGCCGGTCTGGCTGAGCATCCCGATCGACACCTGCATCCGCGGGCCCGGGATCAGACCCTCATCCACCGCCTTGCGCAACCCGGCATCGGCGCCGCCCGCGTCGCGCGCCGTGGTGATCCCGGCGTCGAGGGTGGCCTCCAGATTGCGCGCCGCCTGGAAGAACCGATATGAGAGGGGCGTTTGCAGCATCCCCCACATATCGATGCCACTGATCATGAAGTGGACATGGGTGTCGAAGAGACCGGGGAGGATCGTCCGCCCCGAGCAGTCGACCTGCTCGTCGCCATCGAGACCGGAGCCGATGTCCACCACGCGGCCGTCCTCGATGACCACGTCACCCGGCCCCGGAGGATGCCCGGTGCCGTCGAACACCGACCCTCCGGTGAAAACGATGCGGGTCACCGCGCCGACAATCCGTGGAGCAGGAATTCCGCCATGGCGCCGGTGGTCTCGCCTGCCACGGCCCGCGGGTCGGGGGCGTCGACCAGGGCACGCGCCGACGACATGATCAGGTCCTGGATGAACCGCCCGACCAACCGGGGCGGGAGCGCCCGGAAGCGACCCTGCTCGACGCCGACCAGGTAGAGCCGGGCGATCTCGGCAGACAGATCCCGGTGGGCGCCGTTGATCCTCTCTTGGGTCGACTCGGAGAGCTTGGACACGTCACGGTGGAGAACCAGGCCGAGAACCGGATCGCTGGCGACGAACCCCACCGTGGACTCGGCGAGCGCGGTCAGCCGGCTCTCCACGGGGAGATCGTCGGGGACCGAGGCGATGATGTCCTCCACGACCTGGGGGAGAGTCTCCTCGACCAGCGAGGCGAGCACGTCCTCCTTGTCGCGGAAATACTGGTAGATCGTGGTTCGCCCGATCCCTACGGCGGCGGCGATGTCACCCAAGGTGAGCATCTCGTATCCGACTTCAGCCAGCAATTGGCGTGTGGCATCGATCAACTGTTGCCGGGTCAGTTCCTTGTGCTCCTCGATGTTGGCGGCGCGTATCCGCGGCATGGCGCTCCAGGTTACGTTCCGGTTGTGCCCGAGGGCGCCGTGCGCCGGCTCCCGGTAGAGCGAGGCGCCCCAGTGGGCACCGGCGCCAAACGCGGTCAGGCAGATCGAGGGCTCCGGGCGGCACTCTTCCTTCCCGCCGCATCTCGTGGAGGAGGATGGGGAGCGTGGCGGCGGTGGTGTTGCCATATCGGGAGATGTTGACCGGGACCACGTCGCGGTCCATTCCGATCGCCTTCCGGACCGCATCGACGATCCGGGCATTGGCCTGGTGGGCGAGGACGAGGTCGAGATCGGCCACATCGAGCCCGTGATCGGCGAGCACCTCCCTGATCGCATCCGGCATCAGCTCGACCGCTTTGCGGAACAACTCGCGCCCGTCCATCACCGGTATATGGAGCCCGGCCTCGAGTTGGGAGTGGTCCACCCAGGGCTGGTGGCGAAAACCCACCCCGGGGACGTGGATCAACTCCAGCAAGTCGCCATCGGTCCATAGGCGCGATCCGATATACCCGGACCCGGGATCGTCGTTCCGTCTGAGCACCACGGCACCCGCCCCGTCACCGAAAAGCACGCTCCACGACCTGTGCCTGGTGTTCTCGTCCCACTGGTCAGGTGTCGGAGGTTCGTCGGACATGCCGTACAGGTAGTCGCGGTTCTGCCACCACGGGTGGTAGCCGGCGTGTACCTCGGCCCCGACCACGAGCACGGTTGCAGCCCGCCCCGACACGATGAGGGCGTCGGCCAGGTCGAGGCCGTAGAGGAATCCGGAGCACTGCGCCCGCAGGTCGTGTGCCGGGATCCGTCGCAGACCCATCGCCTTCTGGATCATCGGGGCGATCCCGGGTGCGAACAGGTCGGGGGTCATGGTGGCGGTGACAATTGCGTCTACTTCGTCAGCGACAAGACCGGCATCGTCGAGCGCCGCCAGCCCTGCCTGAGTACCCAGTTGGGAGGCGCCCACCCCCGGATCGGCGAACCGGCGTTGCTCCACACCGCTCCTCGAGCGGATCCAGTCGTCGGAGACGTCCATGACCCGGGCGAGGTCGTCATTGGTTACGATCCGATCGGGCAGGTGGATTCCGGTGCCGGCGATGACGCTCCCCATCAACCGTCTGCCCCGTCGTCGGACAACTCCCAGATCGACCCGTCTCTGGTGTCTTTGACGGTTATCCCGAGTGCATCGAGCCGGGCACGTAGGGCATCGGCTTCGCCCCAGCGATCGTCGGCGCGCGCCGCGGTCCGAGCCTCGAGCACGGTCTCAACGAGCCCACCGACGAGCTCCCGGCGATCGCGTACCCCTTGTTGCGCCAATCCGGCAAGTCGCACGAGCATTCCCCGCATGGCACGCTCGGCCCGCTCGCTCTCCGGTGACTGGTTGGTGTCTGCGGCCCAGTCCAGGATCAACTGGTGCAAGCCCACCACCGAGTCGAGGGCGACATCGACATCACCGTCGAGGAGTGCAGGTTCGAACCGCTGCTCCAACTCGCGCCAGCCCGCGGCGAAGGGATCCCCGCTCTCGGGGTACGACGGTGCGAACTCGGCCAGGTCGTGCTCCGTTGTCGCGTCCACGGCAGATCCCAACTCGGACAGAGTCGCCTCGTCACCTGCACCCATCGCCTCGGAACCGGCATCGGTGAGGATGGTCACGGTCCCCAACCCGCTCACTGAAGCAACCGCCGCGTCGAGGTCGATGGTCAGGGCTGTGTGCTCATCCACACCGATGATCGTCGTCGACTCGGGGAGCAGCGAGCGCATCAACGCCAGCCGGCGCGCCCCCAGATAGCAGAAGCGGGTGTCGTGGTTCCCCCCCTCGGCGTTGTCGAAATGGGGGATCACCACCCCGTCGATCCCGGTCTGGCTGAGGAGATCGAGCCCTTCGAGCCAATGCGGGTCCTCGCCCACCTTGTAGATCTCGTACACAGGGACGGTCCACCGACCGAGCGTCAACGCCGCTGCGCTGGCGAACACCACGGCGCCGCCGAAGGCGATGGTGTCGTCGAGGACCGCCGGAACGTCCGACCCCCGCCACCGGCGGAGGGCATAGCTCGGGCTACCCGGGCCGGAGAAGACGTAGTTGGCATGCCGGATGGTCTCGATGACGCTCGCCGTTGCCCCCGGCTCACCTTCCTCGGGGAGCGTGGCCACCGAGATCGCCTGACTGAGACTCGATCGGAAGTGCTCGACGATCCGCCCCGAGATGTCGGTGGCGTTCTCCTGAAAGCGGTATGGCGTGTCGAGAAGGACGGCAGGGACGGGATCGTCAAAGCGCTCCAGCACGGCGCGATGGGTCTTGACCATGGTGGGTGCGGTTTCGCCCGAACCCATGATCACGAGTAGGCGCGCCGTCATCCGAAGAACCCGGGATCCTCGGTGGCGGCGATGAGATCCGCTACCTCGACTGGATGCTGGGCATGGAGGTCGTGGTCACCTTGGAGGAGCACCACCCGGGACCGCGGAATGGCCTCTGCCCCCTGCTCGATCTTCTCCGCCCTGGCGGCTGCGTCGGGGCCGGGACCGCAAGCCACGACGAAGAGCATGGGGACGGAGAGCCCCGGAAAGCGGCGGCCCGGACGGTGGTTCCACAGTTGTCGGAGGATCTCGAGATGACGGTCCCGCGGCAGCCGGCGTTCCAGCCTCCCGCCCTGGCCTACCTGGAGGTTCTCGAGGCTCCCGGCGATCCCGGTCTCCGGCCAGTCTGGGTGTTGGCGGCGGAGCCACTCTTCGGCATCCTCGAGGTTCATCCCGTCGAGCTCCGGGGGGGTCAGCGCCTCGAGCGCCGATTCCCAAGTGGGGAAGGATGAGGTCAGATCGATGAACCCTCCGTCCACCCCCGTGACCGAGGCGACCTCCCCGGGGTGCAGGTAGGCCAATTCGAGCGCAACGTTGCCTCCCCACGACTGCCCCGCCACCAGCGGCGTATCCACGCCGAGCCGAACCATCACCGAGCGGAGATCCTCGACCAGTGTCCCAAAGTCGTAGCCGCGTTCGGGTCTGTCCGACCGACCGTGGCCGCGCTGGTCGACGGCCACGACCCGATGGCCCTTCCCCGCCAGTCGCCGGCCCACGCCTTCCCAGACGAAGGCATTGGAGGCGAGCCCGTGGACGAGCAGCACCTCGCGGTGTTCGCCGTCGGCGAAGCTCGGGAGCCCACTCGACGACGTGGAGGTGGGTCCCGTCACCGGTTCGCACCGTGTGGCTCGAGCCCATGGAATCCATCGTCCGTCAAGGGTAGGAGCGGAGAGAGACGTCAGACGGTGGACGGCAGACGGCGGACTGGACAAGACGGCAGACGGCGGACGGCGGACGGCAGCCAGAGACCCGCCGCCTCGCCTGGGTGACCCGAGTGTCGAGAGGTTGAACCGCCATCGGGTCGCGGGGATTTGCTCCTGTCTTCCGTCTTCCGTCTTCCGCCTTGCGGATCTCAGGCGCCGCCTGACACGGGTACCGCATAGACCACAACGTTCGAGTCGTAGCGCCCGATCGACGTGTTGAACCCGCCTCCGCAGGTCACCAGGGTGAGCACCGGGGTCCCTCCCCGCGAGAAGATCGCCTCGACGGGTAGCTCGGTCTTCAAGTAGGTGTTCCGCGCCTCGACGGTGAACTCGGCGGAGGTGCCGTCCGCGTAGTCCACGACGATGCGGTCACCCGGGTCGAGCTCGCCGAGCGACCAGAAGAGACCTTGGCCCGGGCCACTGAGGTCGACGTGTGCCGCCATCACCGAGGAACCGGGTTCGCCAGGGACGGGGCCGTGGCGATACCAACCGACCTCGCTCACATTCGCCGGCACGTCCATCTGGCCGCTGTCTGGGTCGATACCCAGGGCGGCGACAGGTGCGTCCAACTCGATGGCTTCGATCCGTATCCGCACCGGTGCCGGTGGTGCCGCCGTGTCGAGATGCTCGATCCCGGCGGGCCGGAAGTCGAGAAGCGCGGCCCTCTCCTCCTGCCGGCGCTGCTGGCGCAAACGGCGCCTGCTCTCGGCCAGTCGCAGGTGGTCGGCCTCCGACTCCTCGGACTCGTCGACTTCGGGAAGCCGGAGCGAGCCTGCCGGCGCAGTCGTGATCGCCATCGGCTCTGGAACGGTCGCGTCCACCGCAGGCGTCGGCTGGAGGTTCGCCGGCTCTCGATCGGTGGCGCCGATTGCAGGCTCAGACGACATCAACCGGTCTACCACCGCGGCATGGTCTCCCGCCGACGCCGCCGGCCTCCCGGCAAGCCAGATCAATGGTGCACCAACCAACACACCGGCGCAGACAGCGGCGACCAACCCGAGGGCGATTCGAGACATCCCAACCAATGTACGGAGCAGAACGCCGATCGGGTTGGTCCCCATCCCGTTTTTGGCGTCACCCAGCGGTGATATGCCCGCGTTTGGTGACGCCAAAAACCCGGTTTCAGCGCCGGCGTGCCAAGGCGACCGAGCCCGCCACACCGACCGCGGCCACTGCCATCAACAGACCCAGCCAGAGGGGAAAGGCACCGGCAGCACCGCCATCGCCGGTGGGTATTCCAGATGGTGACCCGTGCAGGCCGGCGATGGTCTGAACTGCGACGGTGAATGGACCGTCCACCGTTCCGATGGCGTAGGCGATCAGCGCCTCACCCTCTGCCACCGGCACCGCATCTGTCGAGAACACCGGGTCGCCACCGCCCGCAGGCACGATGCTGACCGGATAGTCGGCGGCAGGAACGTCGAGTTGCGCCTCGTTGGGGTTTGTCAGACCCTCGGCGAGCGCGGTGTCGCCCGAGAGAATGTCGACCGCTGGGGCCGCCGCCGTATGGCGAAGAACAACCCTCCCGTTACCGGCGTCTATCGGCGACGTGTCGTTGACGAATACCGTGAGTGCTGGGTCACCGCCTTCTGTGAGGTGCGCCACGATCGACGCGTTCGCACCGGCCGGGAGGGTCACCGTGTCGGCAAGCGCCGGCTCGTCGGCCTCCGGGTCGGCTCCACCCGGGAAGATCTCGATGTCGTAGTCAGCGGCTGGTAGTTCCAACGGATCGGTCACCGTCGCAAATGTGAATCCTTCGAGCGTCAAGTCTCCGTTGACATACACGTCAACAGGGAAGTCATCCTCGCCCGGGATCCCATGGACCACGGTGACGATCCCGGTCTCCTGAGCCAAGGCGGCCGATGCCGGGAGCATCGCAAGTATCAACGCCACGGCCAATGTTCTGATCCGCATCTCTTTCCCTTCTCTCGAGCACATGCCTCACATACGGAGCGCGTCTCGGTCGGGATGACTCTGCGGCCTTTGGGTTGTGAGTATTTAGTGCTAAAACTCCCTCATGACGACTCAACGCAGCCGTACCCAGGCCGAGCAAGGTGATATGCGGCTCCGGTCCCAGCTCACGTCTCGCGACCACGAATCGCTTGCCGAGGCGTACAGACTCCACTCCGGTTCGGTTCATGGCCTGGCCCGCCGGCTCACCCATGACCCCGGGTTGGCCGACGACGTCGTCCAGGAGGTGTTCCTCCGGCTTTGGCGAAGCCCGGAGCGGTTCGACCCGTTCCGTGGAACCCTCCGCTCCTATCTCCTATCGCACACCCACGGCCGGAGCGTCGATCTCATCCGATCCGAGGCGGCGCGTCGTTCACGCCAGGAGAGGGCTGGGCGGCGAAGTGTCAGTGTGCCGGCCGCCCCGGATGACGAGGTGTGTACATGGGTGGAGGCCGAGCGGCTCCGCGCTGCTCTGCTGCGCCTCGACGACAGAGAACGGCGCGCCATCGAACTGGCCTACTTCGATGGGCTCACCTACCGCCAGGTGGCGGAATTCCTCGGTGAGCCAGAGGGGACCGTGAAAAGCAGGATCCGATCGGGCATGAAGCGACTCAGGACGGCACTCGAGCGTGAGGGCCTCGGTGGGCGGTGATGGCACCGGCCGAACCTGTACCGGCTGCTATCAACCTGCTCGATGCGGGAATGGCGCCGAACCGAGACTGGGCACCGATGAGGAACCGCTCGTCTACGCCGATCGAACAAGGACTCCGAGCGGCTCGCCCGGCGGGCGCGGACGATTTCCACCGTGGTGGTGCTGTTCGTTGCGGTCAGCTTGCTGTCACCGGCGATTCTCGGGCTGACCGTGATCGCCGATCTGATCAGGGGGGTGGGACGACACCGCTGGATGATCACCCGGCTCGCCGTGTTCGGTTGGGTGTTCCTCGCCTCCGAGACGATCGGGCTCATCGGGCTCGGTGCGGCCTGGCTGGTGGGTGGCGGTGGCCGGCGAACCGTCGATCTCACCTGGGCGCTTCAGAGGTGGTGGTCGTCCACACTCTTCAAGTCGCTGCGCTCGGTGTTCCAGCTTCGATTCGTCGTCCAGGGTGACGAGCAGATCGCTCCGGGCCCGATCCTGTTGATGATGCGCCACGCCAGCATCGTCGACAACCTGCTGCCAGCCGGGTTGGTGAGCCTTCCTCATGGCATCCGGCTGCGCTACGTGCTCAAGAAGGAGCTTCTCTGGGACCCGGTCCTCGACATCGGTGGTCAACGGCTCCCCAACGTCTTCGTGCGCCGCGAAGGCGCCGACTCGGTCACCGAGATCGCCCAGATCCGACGCCTGGGGACGGGTCTGACCGAGCGTGACGGGGTGCTGATCTACCCCGAGGGGACCCGGTTCACGCCAAGGAAGCGCGATCAGGCGATCCGTCGGTTGGAGAGGACCGATCCCGGATTGGCGGATGGGGCGAGGCGGCTCCGTCGGCTGCTGCCGCCCCGGCCGGGTGGACCACTGGCGCTGCTCGACTCGGGCGCAGATGTGGTGGTATGCGCTCATCAGGGCCTGGAGGGACTGGCCCGGGTGAGCGACGTGCTGCGCGTCGGGTTGGTGGGGAAGACCATCCACGTCGGCTTCCGCCGGGTCGAGGCGGATCAGATCCCCGAGGACCGCAGCGAGCGCGTCGCCTGGCTGTTCGATCAGTGGCAACAGGTCGACGATTGGATCGAATCGGTCCAGTCCGAGGTCGGATGATGGAGGGCCTCGGATCGGTGCTCATGGCCTCGGCAGTGGCGGTCGCCGTTGCTGATGATCGCCACCTGGCTGGTGAGCCTCCCCATCCGCAACGCCTCGATCGTCGACATCGTGTGGGGTCTCGGGCTTCGTCATCGTGGCTTGGACGGCGTTCCTCGTCTCCGATGGCGCCGACCCGCGCCGCTGGCTGCTGACCGCGCTCACCACGGTCTGGGGGCTGAGGCTGTCCGTCTACCTGGCGATGCGCAACCTCGGCAAGGAGGAGGACTACCGGTATCAGGAGATGAGGCGCCGCCACGGTGACCGCTTCGGCCTCGTCAGCCTGGGGACGGTCTTCGGGCTCCAGGGCGCGCTCATGTGGGTGGTCTCGCTCCCCGTACAGGTCGGCCAGGTCCCGACAACACCACCCAGCGTTGACTTGGGTCGACTACCTCGGAGCGGGCGTCTGGCTGGTGGGACTGGTGTTCGAATCGGTCGGAGATTGGCAACTGGCCAGATTCAAGGCCGACCCGGCGAACAAGGGCAAGGTGATGGACCGTGGGCTCTGGCGGTACACCCGCCACCCCAACTACTTCGGTGACTTCATGGTCTGGTGGGGCCTCTACCTGATCGCTCTGGCCACCGGTGTCGCCTGGTGGACGGTCATAGGGCCGATCGTGATGTCCATCCTGCTCATCCGGGTCTCCGGCAAGGCGATGCTCGAGAAGACCATCGGGAAGCGACGCCCCGGATACGACGACTACGTCCGTCGCACCAGCGGGTTCTTCCCGATGCCGCCCAGACGAGAGGGCCGGTGAAGACCCCCCGGCGTCGCGGCCGCGGTGCGATGCTCACCGATTGGCGGCGGGCCGGCCGTTCGTTCCCCGCTCCGCCAAGAGGACTTCGAGCAATTCGACGCCCTCAGCGGCGGTTTCGGCCCATCCGTCCGCTCCCATGCCGGTGGCTTCTTCCTGGTTGGTCCCCCGCCCGCCGAGGATGACTGGAGTGTCCGGCCCAGCGGCGCGGCGAGCCGTTCGAACGGCCGCAGCCAGACTGCCTGCGGTTGTTGGACACCACCGCGCCTATGCCTACCGCCCTCAGCCGATCGACCCGTCCGATGGCAGATGCCAGCGAGTCGAGCGGGACATCGGCCCCGAGATCGATCGGCTCGAACCCGGCGCCGAGTAGGACATCTCCCGCCATGGCGATCCCGAGTCCATGTCTGTCGTTGGGTGGCATCGCCAGCACCACCGAACCGCGTGTCCTGCCCCTGCGCGCAAAGCGGGGACCAAGCCGCCCTATCAGTCGGTGGGCGATGGCCGTGGCCAGATGTTCCTGCCCGGGGTCGATCTCGCCGGCAGCCCAGCGATCGCCGATCGACCTCAGCGCCGGTCCGAGAGCCTCGGTGTAAACCTCCACTGGCTCGATGCCGCCGGTGAGCGCAGCCTCGACGATCGCCCAGGCGCCGGCCTGGTCGCCGCCGAGAAGCCGCGCCTCCATCCGGCTCGCCCAGTCGGCCCGGCGGCGGGGTGACGTCTCGATGCGACCGCGTTCGAGAAATCCGTCGAGGTCGCACCGGTCGACCTGCCACACCGACCCGACCTTGTTCGCCGGCAACTGCCCGAGCCGCACATAGCGGTATGCCGTCATGTAGTGGACGCCAAGCGTCTGCGCCACTTCCACCAGGCCCAAAACGTCGCCGGACACGTAGGCAGGCTAGGAGGAGAGCGCATTGAGTGGTAATAGCGCACCGGTCGGTGAGGCCAACGTCGGCGAGAACGCGAAGACGGCCGGTTGCGCTCCCGGCCCGATGACCTAGATTTAGCGCGAATCAAAGGGGGTCACGTATGGAGAGCCGAGAGGACGGCGAGCAGGTTGCCACGATCCCGCAATGGCGGGCGCTGGCATCGTGCGCCAGGTACACACCCGAGCTCTTCTTCCCGGCGGGAGAGACCGGGCTGGCCGGAGCGCAGATCGCGATGGCCAAGCGGATCTGCATCGGCTGCCCGGTACGCCAGGAGTGCCTCGACTACGCCCTGGCCAGCAACCAGCGCTTCGGCATTTGGGGAGGGCTCACCGAGGAGGAGCGGCGCCCGGTCCGTCGCCGCTGGCTGATGCAGACCCGCCGCCTCGTCTCCTGAGCGCTCTGCGGACTCGATCCCCGATCCGCCGTCGTCTGTGGTCCGGCCCTGCCCGCTCAGATCCCTAGATTGCGGTCTAAGGCCCGGAGGTGACGGGTGATCGTCGATCAGGCGCTCTACGTCGACGGGAAACGCAGCGAGGAGCCGTTCATCCTCGAAGGTGCGCGCCACGCCTGTCGCGACCCGAACGTCTTCGCCTGGATCGGCCTCTACGAACCGACCGAGGAGGAGTTCGCCGCAGTGGCCGCCGAGTTCGACCTCCACGAACTCGCCGTCGAAGACGGACGGCTTGGTCACCAGCGGCCCAAGCTCGAGATCTACGACGACACCTTGCTCGTGGTGCTCAAGACGGCACGCTATGTCGACACAGATGAAGTCGTCGACTTCGGCGAGATCGCCCTCTACCTGAGCAGGGAGTTCGTCGTTGCGGTGCGCCACGGGCCGGCCACCGGTCTCGCGGGGGTGCGGAAGCGGATCGAGGACCGCCCCGACCTGCTCGCACTTGGCCCCGGTGCCGTGCTCTACGGGATTCTCGACAAGGTGGTGGACGACTACCTGCCGGTCATGGATGGGCTCGACAACGACATCCAGGAGGTCGAGCAGGAGGTCTTCTCGGCTGTCGGTGGAGGGGACAACCCCGCGGAGCGCATCTACTACCTGAAGCGGGAGGTGCTCGAGTTCGACAGGGCGGCCCATCCCCTGCTCGAGCCGCTCGAGCAATTGGCCAAGGGGGACCGCTTCGAGCAGATTCCGGAGTCGTTGAACTCCTACTTCCGCGACGTCGCCGACCACCTGACCCGCGTGGTGGAGCAGATCAACCAGTACCGCGACCTGCTGACCTCGATCCTCGAGGCCAACCTCACCCAGGTCGGGGTTCGTCAGAACAACGACATGCGGAAGATCACCGCCTGGGTGGCGATCGTCGCAGTGCCCACCATGCTCGCCGGCATCTGGGGTATGAACTTCGAGTTCATGCCCGAGTTGGACTCGCCATTCGGGTACCCGGTGGCTCTGCTCATCATGGCCGCCGTCCAGTTTCCTCATCTACCGGAGGCTCAAGAAGAGCGGCTGGCTCTAGGGCGCGGTCGGCTCACGCCAGGTCGTCCAGGTAGAGAGGGAGCATCTGCGCCCACGTCGGCCAGTCGTGGTCGTGCTCGTGGCCCCAAAGATCCACCCGGTTGGGGATGCTCTTCGACCCGAGGGCGTGGGCCATCTTCCAGGTCTCACCCGGGTTCTCCCAACGCCCCCTCCCCGTGGCGAGCACGACGAATCGGCGCCGAAGCTGATCGAGTTGCTCTCCCTCGAGCCCGGGTAGGAAGTGGAGCGGCGACGAGTAGTAGACGTCGTCGCTCCAGGTTCCGTGGAGCCAGGCGGCGAGGTCGTACGTCCCGCTCATCCCGATCGCCGCCCGGAACGTCCAAGGGTGGCGGCACAACGAGGCGACCGCGTTGAAGGCGCCGATCGAGGCGCCGGCGGTGATGATCTCGATGCTGCCGTCGGAACAGTCGGTGCGGATGGCGGGCACCAGCTCCTCGTGGATGAACCCGTCGAACTGACCCTGGAGCCAGGCGGAGTGCCGCGGGTCGGCGCCCACCAGCCAGGAGCGCCCGGCAATGCTGTCGCAGGAATAGACCTTGATCCGCTCCCGCTCGATCAGGCGCCAAAGCGCGCCGATGAGCCCCATCCGCTCGATCTCGCCGGCGTCACCGCCTGCGGTGGGGAAGACCAGGACCGGTGTGCCCCAAGACCCCCACCTGGCCACGGTGACGTGCTGACCCAGTCCGATCCGAGAACCAACCGGTGAACTCTGCTCAGGCTTCACCCCGTGCGTGGTCGTCACGCCACTGCTGGATGAGCCCCCAGAAGTGGTCGGTGAACTGATCCCACTCGTGTTCGGGGAATAGGGCGACGACCTTGGAGCGGACCGCCTGGCGCGCCTCGGGGCTGCCGAAGAAGTCGTGCGCCACCTCGTCCAGGTCGGCCAGGGTCGTGTCGCAGAACTCCTCGAAGCGCTCGGTCTCGAACCGGTCCCTTGCTATGGCGCCGTACCCGGCGAGGCTCTCCCGATAGGGGAGGCCTCGGTCTGCCAACTCGAAGTACGGGTCCCAATCGAGGTTGATCCTCATGGGCCTCTTGGTGATGGCGCAGAACAGCGCCCATCGCACCTTGGCCATGACCAGCCAGGGGAAGTGGTAGTGCAGCGAGGTCACCTGCGAGTCCGGGCAGGCGTTGGCGAAGTCGATCGGCACGAAGCTCCCGTTGGAGCGCAGCGCCTCGCACGAGTTGAAGTCCCAACCGAAGAAGCTGTTGATGGTGAGGGCCATGTCCTCGAGAAGCGAGGCCTCGTCGGCGTCCACGAACCCGTAGTCGGTGGAGTACCGCTCGTGGAGCGGGGCGCCCGGGTCGTAGCGGATGATCCGGGTCTGCGGTCCCACCCCGAGGACCCGGACGAACACGTCCCAGGGCTCTGCGGCGCGCTGGAGGTGCATGACACGGCGGCCCGACTCCTCGTACGCCGTCTGCAGCTGGTCGGCGTCGTCGATCCTGCTCACCCCCACCCAGGCGCCTCCGTCGTACGGCTTCATGTAGATGGGGTAGCCGAGCTCCTCGCCAACCTGGCCGAGGTCGAACAGCCGGGCGTAACGCTGCAGGGTCGGCTCCAGGTCGGTGGTGGGCTCGTACTCCTTGGGTGGGACCATCCAGGTGTCGGGCACGGGCAGCCCGAGCCGCATCATCGCCACGTACGAGCTGTGTTTCTCCATCGCCTGGAGGGACCACGGGTTGTTGAAGACGTACAGCCCGTCCATGAGCACGGCCTTCTTGATCCACTCCCGGCTGGTCTGGTACCAGTGGGTGAGCCGGTCGAGCACGACGTCGTACCGCGTGTCCTGCCGTAGGTCGAAGGGCTCGATGGTGACCCGCTCGACCTCGATCCGGTGCGTCTCGCCTTCGTGGGTGACGGCGCCGAGGCGGTTGACGATCCCCTCGAAACAAGCCGGCCAGCAGAGATCCGCCCCCAACGACAGCCCGATGACCCTGGTCGCATCAGCCATGACCGACAGGCTACGGGAGACCGATCGGACCGGTGAGCGGCTGGGCTACTCATATGTCAGCCAGAGCGGTCCGGGAAAGAGGTAGGACAGCCCCTGTCTCATCCTGTCGCGCCAGTTCTCCCAGTTGTGCCCGTCGCGGGCTTCGGTGAAGAGGACCTGCATCCCCGCCCGCTGCAGCATCGGCACCAGCGACCGGTTCTCGTAGATCAGCGACTCGTACACGCCACAGCTCACGTACACCCGGTCCGCAGGTTCGCCCCGGGTCGGACCGGAACCGGTTCATCCAGGTGACCACCGGCTCGAACTCGGGGCCGCGCCGTGTCTGTCCGATGTCGGTGAAGGCGAACGATCCCGACTGGAGCATGAGCCGGCCCCAGGTCCCGGGGTGCATCCAGGCGGTCGACAGCGAGGCCACCGCGCCGAGGCTGGCGCCCATCAGACCTCGCCCCCCGGGCTCGTCGACCAGCGGGTAGCGGTCGGCCAGCAGAGGCAGTACCTCCTCGGTGATGTGCCGGGCGTGGCGGGGGTCGGCGGCGTACTCCTTGAGCCGATTGCCCGGGTCGGTCAAGGCGACGATGAGCGGCGCCACCTCGAGCCGGGTGATCAGGTTGTCGAGCACATGACTGCAGCGACGAGTAGCGCAGATAGTCGGACCCGTCATGGACCACCAGCAGCGGGTACCTCCGCCCGGCCCGATAACGCGCAGGCAGATAGACGTGGAGCGTCCGTCCGGCTCCCGAGCGCGGCACTGTCGATCTCGAGGTGCTCGATCGAGCCGGGTCGCGACTCGGGATCGGGGCCGGCCCATTCGGGGGTCTGGTAGCCCTCGGTGGAGCAGACCGAGTTGGCGCCGAATGGGTCGTGGGCGAGCCGGGGGTTGAGCGGGTCGAGGATGGTGCTCGCGGCGACCGTCGAGGGTGATCCCCAGCTTGTATTCGATGCGCGACTGGGCGGGGAGATCGACCGAGAGGTGCCACAACGTCGTGCCGGGTACATGGTCGAATGGCTGGGTGCCGGGAAGCCCGTAGATCCAGTGCTCCAGGTCAACCCTGTCAGCCTCCCCCACAAACACAAAGGTGGTCAGCCCTTCTCCCTGGATAGGGACACGGTGCCGCTCCAGGAACCGCTGCAGAGCCGCGCTCTCCCCGACGGGCCGCCGCCCGGAGCCGTCGCACCGTCGGCGTCATCATGGATGCTGCTCCAAAGCAACCACCGATCCATCGGCGGTGAGACGACGCCCCCCGTTGTGGACGGTGACCCGGTCTCCGTCGAGCACGACCCACTCACCCTCGTCGAGTGGCACCGCCACCGCCGGCGCCACCCGGCGGGCCAGCACCGAGGTCCGCACCGGGTCGTCGAGCCGGAGCCGCCGCTTGGCGTGCGGGAACGGCTGGACCGACCGGTACCTGGCGAGCCCATTCTCCAAGCACCTCGGTGTTGGCGGCGCCCTGCGGTGGGTTGTCGTGATAGACGAAGACCCGCCGGGCGAGGGCCATGGCGCCCGCCGACCAAGCGACCACCGGGCCATCTCCCCACAGCCCGACCACGTCGAACAGCCGCAGCCGGTTGAGGACCACGACCACGTGGCCACCGGCGATGGCCAAGGAAGGACACCCCTCCCAGGAGCTCGGCCACCTCGGCCCGGTGGCGGGCGACCGAAGGTCGTTCGGCGAGACGGACCTCGTCGTCCCATGCCGGTGGACCGCCTTCAACCTCTCGGCGTGCTCGGTGTCGAGGTCGGCCAGCTGGCGGAGGGCGGCCTCCCGTCTCGGCATCGAGGTCGTCGCTCTCCCCCTGTCGCCCCATGAGCTGGCGGGCCGCCTCGAGTGTGTGCCGCAGCCGGACCCGGTGGAGCGACTGCAGCGCCCTCAGCCGGTCCTGCCGTCTCCGGTGCGCCTCGGCAAGTTCGGGGTCCTCGGCAAAGACCTCCTCGGCCCGGCGGTACAGCGCCAGGTTGACCACGTCGGTGGCGAGATGCTCACGAAGCTCGGAGTCGGCCGACTCGAGCTCCTGCCAGCCGGCGGTGACCAGGCCGACCGGCCCCTCCAGCCCGAGCCGCTCGGCCACCGGGGCGAGGGTGGGCCCGAGACGCTGCGGCCCGAGCAGGACGGTGATCGGCACGGACGGAGGGTATCGGCATGGCTCGTCGAGTACTACTGCCGTCCCGCATCCCTGGATGAGTGGCCAAGGTCATGGTGGACGGAGCAGGACGGCAGACGGCAGTACCGATCCGTCTCCGGAGGGGGCAGGGCCCGCTGCGGAGCAGCGGGTAGGGGCGAGCCGACCGAACTCACCAACGGCTGCGCGGCCACGGCCGCCTCCAGTTCCGCACTCCCCCGGTCGGGGGCGGCGATCCGGCGCCCACGACCTGTGAACCGGACCAGTGGTGCGGTGGTCACCCAGCGTGTCGAGGTCGGCGCGGGCACGCTCGGGGTCGGTGCCCCAGCTCTCGGTGAGGATCCTGAAGAGGATGGCGCCCGCTCATCGGGGTCGCGGATCGGCTCGGCCACCGCATCCAGGTCTGCGGTCACGCCACGCTTGAGGTGGAGGGTGAAGCGGGGATTGGCCACCAGGTTCGCCAGCCAGTCGCGCTTGAACCCGGGCCGGCCGCTGATGTAGTGCTCCCCGTCGAAGGTGTGGAAGAAGATCTCCTTGCGGCGGGGTGCGCCGCTCTTTCTCCCCGTCGTCGTGATGTCCACGGGACCGCCCGCTTCCAACGCTTCCTCGATGATGCTGTCCATGGACCCGGCAACGGCGTGGGCCGGGGAGGTATTCCGCTGGGAGCCTCGCATGGCGGGCGACCACTACCATCGCCGCTCCACCGTCCCGGAGGGTCATGCCCGCCACCATCGTCCTCGGTGCCCAATGGGGTGACGAAGGGAAAGGGAAGGTGGTCGACGCCCTCGCCGAGACCGCCGACATGGTCGTCCGCTATCAGGGCGGCAACAACGCCGGGCACACCATCGTCGTCGGCGACGAGCGGTTCGCCCTCTCGCAGATCCCGAGCGGTGTCATGTACCCGCACTGCACACCGGTGATCGCCTCGGGCTGCGTCGTCGACCCGAAGGTCCTCCTCGATGAGATCGACATGCTGACCGAGCGGGGAATCGACCCGAGCCGGCTGCGGGTGTCCGGCAACGCCCACCTGGTGATGCCCTATCACCGCAAGCTCGACGCGGTCATGGAGCGCTATCTGGGTAGGAACAAGATCGGGACCACCAAGAAGGGAATCGGTCCCGGCGTACACCGACAAGGTGTCGCGCACCGGGATCCGCTTCCAGGATCTGTTCGACCCGAGCATCTTCCGTGACAAGCTGGAAACCGCGCTGGTCGAGAAGAACAAGATCCTCTCCAGGGTCTACAACCAGCTTCCGATGGAGGCGGCGCCCATAGCCACCGAGTACCTGGGGTACTCGGAGAGGTTGTTGCCCTTCGTCGCCGACACGTCGCTCCTCGTGTGGGAAGCGATGAGCGAGGGAGGTGACGTCGTCTTCGAAGGCGCCCAAGCCACCCTGCTCGACATCGACCACGGGACGTATCCGTTCGTCACCTCCAGCAATCCCACGGCGGGTGGCGCTCTGACCGGCACCGGGATCGGCCCGACGGCGATCGACAGGGTCATCGGGGTGACCAAGGCATACATCTCGCGGGTGGGCACCGGCCCCTTCCCCACCGAGCTCGATGACGAGGTGGGTGATGCGATGGTCGAGCTCGGCGGCGAGTACGGGACGGTGACCGGTCGTCGCCGACGCTGCGGCTGGCTCGACCTGGTGGCGCTGCGCTATGCCGCTCGGATCAACGGGCTCACCGGGCTGTTCCTCACCAAGCTCGACATCCTTTCCCATTTCGAATCGATCCGGGTTGCCGTCGCCTACACGTCGCTCGGTGAGCGCTACACGGAGTTCCCCCGGCAGCAACGCGTCCTCTACAACTGCGTGCCCGTGTACGAGGACCTCCCCGGCTGGTCGAGCGACATCAGCGGGGTGCGCACCTACGACGATCTCCCCAAGGAGGCGCGCCAGTACATCGAGTTCATCGAGGAGCGCGCCGGGGTCCCGGTGGAGTGGGTGTCGGTCGGCCCGGAGCGCCAGCAGATGATCTCGAGGACATGAAGGCGCTCCTCGTCGGTGGGGGCGGGCGGGAGCACGCACTGGCATGGTCGATGCGGCGTAACGGGTCGCTGCGCGACTTGCTCCTCTTGCCGGGGAACCCCGGGATGTCGGCCCTTGGCGACCGGATCGAGGGCATCGAGCCCACCGACGTCGGAGCGGTGGCAGCCGTCGCCGCTGCCCAGCGGGTGGATCTGGTGGTGATTGGCCCCGAGGCGCCGCTTGCCGCCGGGCTGACCGATGCTTTGGCTTCCCGCGGCATCCCGGTGTTCGGGCCGACCAGGGGCGCGGCGAGGCTGGAATCGTCGAAGTCGTATGCCAAGGAGGTCATGCGACGGGCCGGGGTCCCCACCGCGACGGCTGCCGTCTTCGACGAAGCGGCCGCAGCCCACGACCACCTCAGCAGTGGCACCGGTCCCTTTGTCGTCAAGGCCGATGGGCTCGCCGCCGGCAAGGGCGTCCTCGTGACCGAGGACGTCGACGCAGCACATCGCTGGGTGGACCGGTGCTTCGGCGGCGACTTCGGCACGGCGGGGAGCATCGTCCTCATCGAGGACTTCCTGTCGGGTCCCGAAGTCTCGATCTTTGCCTTGTGCGCCGGCGGCAAAGCGGTGACGCTGGCGCCGGCACGCGACTACAAGAGGCTCCTCGACGCCGACCTGGGACCGAACACCGGAGGCATGGGTGCCTTCTCCCCGGTCGAGGATCTTCCCATCGGGCTGGTCGAGGAGGTGCGTGACCAGGTGATCCTTCCCGTCCTGAGGGAGATGGGCGAGCACGGCGACCAATACACCGGGTTCCTCTATGCGGGATTGGTCCTGACAGAGGACGGTCCCCAGGTGCTCGAGTTCAACTGTCGCCTCGGTGATCCCGAGGCGCAGGTGGTGCTTCCCCGGTTGCAGGACGATCTGGTCGGGGTGATGCTCGACGCAATCGAGGGGAGCCTGCCCGAGACCCTTCGGTGGTCACGCCGCGCTGCGGTCGACGTGGTGCTCGCCTCGGCCGGGTACCCCGACCACCCCCGCACCGGCGATCGCATAGGCGGGACCGATTCCGCTGCCGACCTCGAGGATGTGCTCCTCTTCCACGCCGCAACGGCAGGCGATGCCAGACGGCCGCTCACCGCAGGTGGCCGTGTGCTCAACGTCGTCGGGTTGGGCGATGACATCGCCACCGCCCGCAGGCGCGCCTATGAGGCGGTGGATCTGATCGGATTTCCCGGGATGCACTACCGAACCGACATCGGAGCACCGATCTCCCCTGTCACCGAGACCGGTACCGTGCCGGCTCCAGATCAGAGGAGTGTGATCGCTTGACCTCTCCCGAGGAGCCGAGGAGCGGCCGGGGCCGCGTGGCAATTCTGATGGGCTCGGGATCGGATCGGCCCGTGATGCAACGTGCTGCGGACACGCTGGAGCAATTCGGTGTGGACCACGAATTCAGAGTGCTCTCGGCCCACAAGACCCCGGACGAGGCGTTCGCCTTTGCCGCATCTGCCGCCGATGACGGGTTCAAGGTGATCATCGCCGGAGCCGGCAAGGCGGCCCACCTGGCAGGTGTGATGGCGGCCAAGTCCACCCTCCCCGTGATCGGGGTCCCACTGGCTGCGTCCCTCGACGGCCTGGACTCGCTGCTGGCGACCGTTCAGATGCCGACCGGCGTCCCGGTGGCGACGGTTGCCATAGACGGTGCGGTCAACGCCGCGCTGCTCGCCGTCGCCATCCTCGCCCTGTCGGACGACGACCTGGCTGCTTCGCTGGTCAAGTACCGGGTCGACCTGGCCGAGGCGACCCTCCGGGGTTGAGCGCCCGGGTCGGGTGTGGCGACCCGGCCCTACCCTGGCTCGGGTGAGGCTGCGACGGACGGCTCTGATCGCCCTCGTGTCGCTGGTGGCGTGCAACCCGGGCGACGCCGTCAACCCGTCCATATCGGCATCGATCACGACAACAGCCCCCACCGTCCCGCCCACCACGGTTCCGGCGACGACCGCGGCCCCAACCACGGTCCCGCCCACTACCACCACCGCGCCCCCGCCGACCGCCTGTCAGGCATTGCAGGCCCTGCTCGATCAGGCCGAAAGGATGACTGGCATCCGCACCCGCCAACTCGCCCGCACACCCGAAGGGGTCGAGGCCCCGCTCACACCGGAGGCGCGGCTCCTCAACAGGCTGGTCTCGGCCTATCGGACCCTCGGCGAATCCACCGCGGGGCCGACGGCGCGAACCATCAGATTCGCCAGGGTGGACCCGCTCGAGCGGTCGGTGAGATGGCTGGTGACCACCGACGGTCGGTTGGATCCCGAGGCGTCGGATTCTGACCGCTACCTCCGGGCGACCTTGCCAGCGGTCAAGCTTGCAACCGTTCCGGTGCTCCCCCCCCGAGCACAGCCGCTGCTCCGGGCATGCCGCCGAGTAGAGGCCGATCCGGCGGCGACCGTGCTCAGTGTCGGGACCGAGTTCGGCGGGCAGAGCCCGATCCCGGGAACCGCCGTCCTCAGGGAGATCGGCGAGGCGCTCGATGGATTTGTCGACCCGTCGGTCCTGGATGCCCTTCCCCGCCGCTGTCGCGATCTCGCCCCGGATCTCGAGGACGCCTACGCCTCGGCCATAGGACCGCCCCGCGTCTACGCCGAGGTGAGCGGGGAGGTACTCGCCTGGGCTGGGTTCCTGTGTGAATTCGGTCCGCCGGCGGACAACGAGAATGCCACGGTCGCCCATGTCCGGCTGCTCTCCGCGCCGAACTGGTTCGCCAGGAACTTCTCCGGGTCGGAACGGTCCGATTCGCTCCCCGGAGCTTTGATCCGCACCACCGGGAGCCCGATCTGGCGCGACCGGCTCACCAGCGGCGAAACCTGGCTGGCGGCTGCGGCGCGCGACCCGGTGACCGGGGCGGTGGTGGCGGTCGCCGTCCCCAGACGCCTAGGGGGGCAAGCGCGGGATGCGGCGCTGGCCGAGGTGATCGAAGATCTCAGCAGCTAGTGCACCTCAGGAAACGGCTCGAGATAGGTCGGTGCTCAGGTTGCCCTTCCGGCCAACCGCCACCGCGCCCAACCCGAGCCACTTCGCCATCTCCCCCAGCTCCGTCGCCAGGGCGATGGCCACCAATCGGCCGTCGACCCCCTCCTCGCGGTACGCCGCTTTTGCCTGCAGCACCCCACCGGCCCGGTCGGCTTTGAGGTCGACCCGGGCGACGAGTTGGTCTCCGAGCAGGAAGGGGAGCACGTAATAGCCGAATCGACGCTGCGGCTCGGGAACGTAGATCTCGATCCGGTAGTGGAAGCCAAAGAGACGCTCGGTGCGCGGTCGGAACCAGACGAGCGGGTCGAAGGGGACCAGCAGCGCCGAGGCATCCACCCGGCGCCGGAGTGGGATCTCTGGATGCAGGTAAGCGGGCTCGGTCCACCCTTCCACCGAAACCTCCCTGAGCACCCCTGAAGCTGCCAACCCGGCGAGATGGCGACGAGCGGGTGCGGTGGGGATGCGGTGGTAGTCGGCCAGGTCGGCCACGGTGCCCACCCCGTGGGCGCGGGCGGCGATGAGCAGGAGCCGTCGGTGTGCCTCGTCCTTGGGGAGCGGCTCCTGGGCGAGGATGTCGGGTGGTATCACCCGCTCGGTGAGGTCGTAGCGACGGACGAAATTGACCCGGTCGGGCACCGACAACTGGCCAGTTATGAAAAGTGACTCCAGGGCCAGCTTGGTGTCGCTCCAGTCCCACCACGGCCCTCGCCCCCTCTCGGCATCGTCCAACTCGGCAGCGGTCACCGGCCCCCGCGCCGCGACTTCCTCCAACACCGACTCCAAGAGGCCCGGTCTCTCCCGCTGCAGACGCCCCTGAGCGCGTTCCTCCCTGAACGCCTCCATTCGGTAGACGAACAATGGCCATTGCTCGACCGGGATCAGCGATGCGACGTGCCCCCAGTACTCGAACAACCGACGTCGGCGGTAGGCATAGTCGTCGAGCAGTCGCATCGGATAGGGGCCAAGCCGGGAAAAGAGGGGTATGTAGTGGGCGCGGGCGAGCACGTTGACCGAGTCGATCTGGAGAAGCCCCACCTTCCCCAGCACCCGCCGGAGATGACGGACATCGATCTTCTCGGGGCGCGGATCGGCCAGGCCCTGGGCGGTGATTGCGATCCGACGCGCCTGCTGAAGGGTCAGCTTCATGGTGTCGGGACTCTATAGACCTCGTCGATTGCGGACATGCCGCTCCGCCGATCAGACCCGCCGACTGTGCCAGGGGATCACAAGACGCTCCAGCAGCGATACGAGCGCGACAAATCCGATGCCGAGCAAGGAGAGGAGGGCGATGATGGCGAAGACCTCGTCGGTGTCGAGCGCCCGCTGTTCGAGCAGGAGCAGGTAGCCCAGCCCGGCGCGAGCGCCGACCCACTCGCCGAACACAGCACCGAGCACGGCGAGGGCAGCCGCCACCTTGGCACCGGAGAAGACGAAGGGGAGCGCCGCCGGGATACGCACCTCGCGGGTGATCGTCGTCTTGCCGGCACCGAAGCTGCGCATCAAGCGAACCAGGTCATCGTCCACCGAGGCGAACCCGTCGGCGGTGGCCACCGCCACCGGGAAGAACGTGATCAGTGCGACCACCAACAACTTGGGGAGTATCGAGAACCCGAACCAGATGACCAGCACCGCGGCGATCGCCGGGATGGGAACTGTCTGACTCGCCACCAGCCAGGGGTACAGGGCGCGGCGCGCCAGTATCCACGACCCCACGAGCACCCCGATCAGGACGCCAAACGCCGCCCCCATGGCAAACCCCAGCACCATCTCGACGACAGTCACCGCCGCGTTCGTCACCAGAATCCCCGGCTGACGAACCAGCGCGGCCCACACATCGAGCGGCGAGGGGATGATCCGAGGGTCGGCACCGGTGACGTCGGCGACGATCTGCCAGACGATCAGGACCAGCAGAGCGAAACCGACCGGTGCCGCGATTGGAGCAAGGCGGCGATCACCCATCGCCTGCGGCTCCGAGATGGAGATGCTCCAGCGCCATCGCCTTGAGCCGGGCGAACTGAGGGGAGAGCACTGTCTCGTACGGCCGGGGTCGGGGCAGGTCGACGTCGAGTATCAGCGCAACCGAGGCGGGACGCTCGGTGAGGACGTATACCCGGTCGCCGAGTCGGATTGCCTCATCGATGTCGTGGGTCACGAAGAGAACGGCCGAATCGGTCTGGCGCCATACGTCGAGCAGCCACGACTGCATCCGCAGCCGGGTGAGGCTGTCGAGACTGCCAAACGGCTCGTCGAGCAGGAGCAGGTCGTTCCCCGCCAAGTAGGTGCGGGCCAGGGCGGCCCTTTGCCGCATCCCACCCGACAGCAGGCGCGGGTAGAGACCGGCGAAGTCCGCCAACCCGAACCGGGAGAGCACCTCGAGGGCCTCAGACCTGGCTTGCTGGCGTGGGACACCTTTGGCGACCTTGCCCACCGCGACGTTGTCGCCGACCGTTTTCCATGGCATCAAGAGGTCCTTCTGCGGCATGTATCCGCAGCGGCCGGCCCGCCCACCGGAATCACCGTCGATGAGCACCTCGCCCGACGGTCGGGTCCTCCAACCCGGCGACGATGTCGAACATGGTCGACTTGCCGCATCCGCTGGGGCCGAGGAGCGTGACGAACTGGCGTCTCTCAACGACGAGATCGATCCCGTCGAGGACCTCGATGGTCCCTCCCCCAGTGGGGAAGCTCTTGTGGAGTGAACGGACCTCGACCCGTGGTGTCACGGGAGGAGAGAGGGGTCGACGAGATCGTCGGGAACACCGGTCGAGCACCCCGACGTCGGCTGCCCAATTCAGGTAGTCGTTGATACCGGCCTCGGTGATCTCGCCGTAGGCACCATCGGTGCCGAGTAGGTGCGGTGCGATCTTGTCGAACTCGGCGCGGGCGAAGTCGGCGTCAACACCTTCAGCAGAGGAGGTGAGGTGGGCTATCGCAGCATCAGGATCGTCGATGGCGAACATATAGCCGCGCCCCATCGCCCGGGAGAACCTCTCCAGCATCGGGCCGCGGCTCGCCACGGTCTCACCCGTGGCGAACACGACCAACTCGGGGTATGCCGGCGCCCCGTATTCATCTGGACGGAAGATGACCGGTCTCTCCCCTTCGAGCTCGAGAGCAACCGCCTCCGAGCTCCAGAACCCGAAGGCAGCATCCACCGAGCCGGAGATGAGGTTGGGGACGGCATCGAATCCGATGGTGATCAGTTCGGCGCTGTCGGGATCGGCGCCGGCCCCCTCCAGGATGACTCGCGTGATCGCCTCGTCGGATGGTGCGCCGGTGACCCCGATGGTGCCTCCCTCCAATTGGCTTGGGTCGGTGATCCCGATCGATTCGGTGCTCAGCAGCGCCCCGAGCGGGACCTGCTCCAGCGCCATGAACGCCACGACATCCTCGCCATCGGAGCGGAGCTGGGCCACGTCTGGAAGGGGAGCGATCCCGATGTCCGCACGGCCGGACAGCACGAGACGCAGCGTGTCGGCGGCAGATGCCGGGGTCTGGATCTCGACCTCCAAGGCCTCCTCGGCGAAGAAGCCCTCACCTTCGGCGGCGTAGATCCCGGCGTGGACACCTCCGGGGAGGAAGTCGAGGACCAGTACGACCGGGTCTCCTGAGTCCGGGGAGGAGTTGCAGGCCATGACGGCCGTCCCCAGGAGGGATGCGGCCAACATCTTCCGTGCTCGCGAATTCGAATCCATGGCGTCGGACCATCATCGTCAACCGGGGTCGCCCTTATCATCATCGGTCGTGATCCCCCGCTATTCGCTCCCCGAGATGAGCGCGATCTGGTCCGAGGAGCGGAAGCTCGCCCTGTGGACCGAGGTGGAGACCCTCGCCCTGGAGGCTTGGGTCCAGATGGGGGTGGCACCGTCATCGGCACTCGATGCGCTGCACCGGGCGCCACCCGTCGACCCGGCGGCCGTGGCGGAACGTGAGGAGGTCACCAACCATGACCTCGCTGCCTTCGTCGACGTGTTGAGCTCCTCGATGACCGAGGGCGGACCGTGGGTCCACCACGGGCTCACCTCTTCCGACGTGCTCGATACCGCCGGCGCCGTCCAGCTACGAGACGCGGGCGCCCTCCTCTTGGGCAAGGTTGAGCGTCTCTTCGAGGTGGTCAGAGGACGGGCGCTCGAGAACCGCGAGAGCTTGATGGTGGGGCGCACCCACGGGATCTGGGCGGAGCCGACCACCATGGGACTCAAGCTTGCCTCCTGGGCTTTCGAGTTGGCCCGCGACCACGCCAGGCTGGCGGCGGCGGTGAGGTCGGTCGCAGTCGGGAAGGTGAGCGGCGCGGTCGGCACCTACGCGCACCTCCCCCCCGAAGTGGAGCAGCACGTCTGTAACGGGCTCGGCCTCGCCCCCGAACCGGCTGCAACGCAGGTTGTGGCGCGGGACCGCTACGCCGAGTTCCTCTCCACCCTGGCGCTGGTGGGCGCCTCGCTGGAGCGGTTCGCCACCGAGGTCCGCCACCTGCAGCGCAGCGAGGTCGGCGAAGTGCGCGAGCCATTCCGCTCGGGTCAGAAGGGGTCATCGGCGATGCCGCACAAGCGGAACCCGATCGTCTCCGAGAGGATGGCGGGGTTGGCCAGGCTGCTCCGGGGGTACGCCCAGGTCGGTCTGGAGAACGTCGCCCTGTGGCACGAGCGCGACATCTCGCACTCGTCGGCGGAGCGGGTGGCGCTCCCCGACGCCTGCCTGGCTCTCGACTACGCCCTGTTCGCCTTCACCAACGTGGTGGAGCGGCTCGAGATAGATGTCGAGAGAATGGCGGCCAACCTCGATGCCACGAAGGGCCTCGTATTCAGCCAGTCGGTCCTATTGGCACTGGTCGGCGCCGGCTGGACCCGGCAAGACGCATATCGCCTGGTGCAGCGCAACGCGATGCGCGCCTGGGACGAGGGACGTCATCTCGCCGACCTGCTCGCCGAGGACCCCGAGATGGACCTCTCCGAATCGCAGCTCACCGCCTGCTTCCAACCGGAATCGATGCTGGAGCACTCAGCCGTGATCTTCGACCGGCTCGAGAAGCTGGTCTTGAGTACTGAGTAGTGAGTACTGAGTACCGAGTACCGCAACTACCCATTACACCCACTACCCACTACCCACTTACCAGCATCGCGGCGCCTCTCACGCCGCTGGAGTCGCCGTGGCGGTTGGGGACGAGTCTGGTGGTGACTTGATCGGAGAAGACGTACCGCCCCCAGAGGCGTGGGACCGCGTCGTAGAGCACCGACACGTTGGACAACCCTCCGCCGAGGACGACCACCTCGGGGTCGAGGACATTGATGACGGTCGCCAGCGAGCGGGCCAGCCGGTCGATGTAGCGGTCGAGTGACGCAACGGCATCGGGATCCCCCTCGTCGGCCAGGCTGAGCAGCTCGGGCGGTTCCACCGAGACACCGGTGGCGCGCAGGTGATCGGCGGCCAGACCCGGCCCGGAGACCCACGTCTCGATGCAGCCCCTCTTCCCGCAGTAACAGGGCGGGCCGGGAAGCTCCCCGGTCGTCGGCCAGGGGAGCGGGTTGTGCCCCCACTCGCCTGCGATGGCGTTGGGGCCTTCGACCAGTCTGCCACGCACCACCACGCCGCCACCGACCCCGGTGCCGATGATCACTCCAAATACGGAGGTGGCACCGGCAGCGGCGCCGTCGGTCGACTCGGACAGGGCGAAGCAGTCTGCGTCGTTGCGAAGCACCACGGGGCGGCCGAGCCGTGCGTTGAGATCGAGGTGGAGCGGCTTTCCTATCAGAGCCGTCGAGTTGGCGTTCTTGACCACACCGGTCGACGGTGAGACCACGCCGGGGTGCCCGATCCCCACGGTCTCGAGCACCGGACCCTTCTCGGAGGCGGCAGCATCCACTTGCGCCACCACCTCGGCGACGGTGTCCACGATCGCCTCGTAAGAGCCCGACGGCGTCGCCGCCCGCAACCGCACCAGGGGGGCGTTGTCCTCGTCGAGGGCGACACCCTCGATCTTGGTGCCGCCCATGTCGATCCCCAGCCGAGCCGCCACGGCCGCTCAACCTACCGGGCTGCGCTCACCGTGCTGCCGGTGGGTACACCTCGGCCAGAGCCGAGTTGAAGGTCTGTGACGGGAGGAGCACCGCCGCGCCCGCAGCCGTCCGGTAGTCGGCAAAGGAGAGGGAGACTCGCTGGACGTCGTCTGGTTGCAGGGTGCGGTATTTCCAGGCGATGCCGAGCGCCTCGGTGATGGAGAACCCGGCGTCGAGCTTCACCGCCTCGGCGATCTCCTGGGTGACGTTGGTGAACGATCCGAGCGAGGAGAACGAAGCCACCCTCCCCGCCACCTTGAACAGCAGTTCCTGTTGCTTCTGCTGGCGGGTGAAGTCGTTGCCGGCGACGACCCGCCACACGCCGTCGTGCTGCTCCTCGGTCGTCCGCGACCGGGCCCAGGCAAGGGCCAGCTCACCGTCGGCCTGGTGGCAACCCGGCGAAATCTCGAAGTGGGCCTTCTCGTCTCGGGTCGGTGCATCGACGCACAGCTCGACACCCCCGAGCGCGTCGATGATGCTGGCGAACCCGTCGAAATCGGCCCTGACGAGGTGATCGACTCCTACCCCGGTGAACTGCTGCACGGCCAGCGCCAAGAGCTCGCTACCGGTGGCGTAGCCGGGACAGCCCGATGAGCGTCGAATTGATCCGGTCGTTGACCCCAGAGCAGGGGTTTGTCATATAGAGATCACGTGGGATCGAGGCCAGGATGGGATCGGACCCGTCGCTCGGAACCAGACCGAGGATGATGGCGTCGGCCCTCTCCCCACTCAGGTCGCTCCCGACCAACAGGTAGGCATCGAACATGGCGTCTGGCAGCGGCGGGCTCTCGGCGTGCTCGATCTGCTGGGGCACCAGCTCAAAGGGACGTTGCACCCCGGAGAGGACGTCGACCAGGTAGATCGCCTCGGCTGCTCGGGTGAGCTGGCGCTCGTATGCACCGCTCACCGTCGGGAGCGGCACCGGCGGTCGTTGCCACGTCGTCGGTTGCCGGCGGGCGAAGTGGCGCCGCCTCTGCCCCCTCGGTCCGGGTGGCAATTGCCTCTCCGGCGGCAGCCGGGTCGAACTGCTCTGTCTCGATCGTCTGGTAGGTCCGCCACACCTGGATCCCGATGACCACGGCGGCGACCACGATCACGGCGCCCGCGCCAAGCAGGATTCTCTTCAACAGCCGACGACGAGGGGGTACCGGGGCGACGTGCAAGGGGTCTCCAGAGCGGAACAGGGAATGCTAGAGGGATGTGGTGAGACCGATAATCAGCCGGTACGGAACACGGTGCCGGTGAACGCACCGCAAACCCGCCCGTCGCCACGGCGCACCGTCACCCGGTAGGTCGCCAGCCGTTTCCCCACCGCCTCCTCAACCACGGTCGCCTCGAGCCTCTCGCCGGGCGATGAGGACGCGGTCACGGCAAGGTGGGTGTCAACCGCCACCGCCGGCCCGGCGATGTTGGAAGCGAGGCTGAGGGCGCAATCGGCCAGCGAGAACACCGCCCCGCCATGCGTCGAGCCGGTGAAGTTGGCGAGATCGGGCCGGACATCCATGCTGAGCACGATCGAGGTGTCATCCACCGACACCAACTCGATGCCGAGGAGCGCGGCATAAGGATCATCCGACAGCAGGCTCTCGACCCGCTCGGCCCTGTCCATGACGCCTGACTCGGTCATTCATCGAGGCTATCGCCGCCGAGCCGCGAGGTGGTGGAGCAGCCGTGCGCGCCCTCGCTACCATCGCAAGGCGTGGTGGCACTGCCTCATGTGGCGTCGGGAAAGGTGCGGGAGATCTACGAGATCGACCGGGACCGCCTGCTGTTCGTTGCGACCGACCGCGTATCCGCTTACGACGTCGTGCTCCCCGACCCCATCCCATCCAAGGGCGAGGTACTAACCAGCCTCTCTGTCTTCTGGTTCGACCTGCTCGACACGCCTCACCACATGCTGACCACCGACCTCGACGGGCTCGAACTGACCGCGGAGGATCGCTCCGAGCTGACCGGACGCGCCATGGTGGTGCGGCGGGCCGACGTCGTCCCGCTGGAGTGCGTGGTGCGCGGCTACCTCTACGGATCGTCATGGCGGGAGTACCGGGACGGCGGCGGGCCCACCACCGAGCACCTCCCGCCGGGCTTGCAGATGGCGGACCGCCTGGACGAGCCGATCTTCACCCCGGCTACGAAGGCGGCCACTGGTCACGACGAGAACCTCACCGAGGAGGGGGCAAGACAGTTGGTCGGAGACGACCTCTACGAGGAGCTCCGGAGACGCTCGGTCGACATCTACCTCGCCGGCGCCGCATATGCCGCCGAGCGGGGTGTGATCCTCGCCGACACCAAGTTCGAGTTCGGCTTCACGCGCGGCGGCTCCGCCGAGTTGATCCTGGTGGACGAGGTCCTCACCCCCGACTCTTCGAGGTATTGGCCGGCGGACGCCTGGTCGCCGGGGAACGACGTGCCCTCCTTCGACAAGCAACCGCTGCGCGACTGGCTCGATGCCTCCGGGTGGGACCACACTCCACCGGCGCCCGCTCTGCCACCCGAGGTGATCGCAGAGACATCGGAGCGGTACCTCGAGGCGTACCAGCGGATCACGGGCCGGCCACTCCACGGTCCGGGATCGTCTTGAAGGTCGAGGTGACAGTCACCCGCCGGGCGGACATCGCCGATCCGCAAGGCACCACCATCGCCCGCGCTCTCCACCAACTCGGATTCGACGAGGTCACGTCGGTGCGGGTCGACAAGGTGATCACCCTCGAATGTCGGAGATGGCGATCGAGAGGCGCTGTCGGCACGTGTCGATGAGATGTGCCGTCGTCTGCTGGCCAACCCGGTGCTCGAGGACTTCACCGTCGAGGTCGTGGAGTGACCGCCCGGGTCGCCGTCGTGCTCTTTCCGGGAACCAACTGCGAGCGCGACGTGGTCCGCGCCATTCGGGCCGTGGGAGGAGATCCAGAGTTCGTCTGGCACGGCGACAGCGATCTGAGCGGCGCCGATGGGGTGGTATTGCCCGGGGGATTCGCCCATGGCGACTATCTGCGCACCGGGGCGATAGCTCGCCTGTCCCCCGTCATGGCCGAGGTGGAGCGACGTGCCGCCGAGGGCGCTCCTGTGCTCGGCATCTGCAACGGCTTCCAAGTGCTTTGCGAGGCTGGTCTCCTGCCCGGGGCGCTGATCGCCAATCGGGACCTGCGGTTCATCTGCCGGTTCGTGGAAGTGGAGGTCGCCGACAACACAACGATCCTCACATCGGCGCATCGGGTGGGCGACCGGCTCCGCATCCCGTTGAACTCGTACGAGGGAGCCTGGGTCGACCCGGACGGGTCGGGGCCGCGTGGTCATCCGCTACACCGACGACCCCAACGGGTCGCAGCTCGCCGCAGCCGCGGTCGCCAATGAAGCGGGGAACGTCGTCGGGGTGATGCCGCACCCCGAGCGGGCGGTGCTCGACCGATCCGAGAACGGGGGGGTAAGGCTGCTCGAGAGCTTCCTCGGCGCCTGCGAATCAGGTGCCATGCGGCGAGCTTCGTGACCGCCGGACCCGACACCGACCCCACACCGGCCCACCGTCTCCTCGGGTTGAGCGACGAAGAGATGGGGGACATCTCCACCCGGCTGGGGCGTCAACCATCGGCGGCCGAGCTCGCCATGTTCTCGGTGATGTGGTCGGAGCACTGCTCTTACAAGTCGTCGCGCGCCTACTTGGGTCGCCTCCCGTCCACGGCTCCATGGGTCGTCGTCGGTCCCGGCGAGAACGCCGGGGTGGTCGACCTGGGTGATGGATGGCTGGCTGCGTTGCGGATCGAGAGCCACAACCATCCATCCTTCGTCGAGCCCCACCAGGGCGCCGCCACCGGGGTGGGTGGCATCCTGCGCGACGTGTTCACCATGGGAGCCCGACCCGTTGCTCTCTGGGACTCGATCCGGTTTGGTCCGCTCGACGACCCGCTCAACCGCTACCTGTTCACCGGTGTCGTGGGAGGGATCGCCTCTTACGGCAACGCGGTGGGCGTCCCGACGGTCGGCGGTGAGTTGGGTTTCGAGGAGTGCTACTCGGGCAACCCGCTGGTGAACGTGATGTGCCTCGGCGTCATGAGGCGCGATCAACTGGTGCTTGGGACCGCAGGACCCCCCGGGTCGGTGGCGGTCCTGCTCGGGGCGTCCACCGGACGCGACGGGATCGGTGGAGCATCGGTGCTGGCGTCGGCCGGTTTCGAAGAGGACAGCGGGTCGAAGCGACCCGCGGTCCAGGTGGGCGACCCGTTCGAGGAGAAGAAACTCATCGAGGCCTGCCTCGAGCTGTATCGCCGCCGTCTCGTGGTGGGGGTGCAGGACCTGGGAGCAGCCGGGCTCTCGTGTGCCGCCGCCGAGCCGGCGGCCCGTGCCGGAGTCGGGCTCGACCTCGACCTCGACCGGGTCCATGTCCGAGAGAGCGGGATGACTGCGGCCGAACTCCTCATGTCGGAATCGCAGGAGAGGATGATGGCCTTCGTGCTCCCCGAGCGGGTCCCCGAGGTCCTCGAGGTGGCGGGTCGTTGGGAGATCGACGCCTCGGTGGTGGGCACGGTCCGATCGAGTGACATGGTGCGAGTGAGTCACCGCGGCGAGGTCGTCGCCGAGGTGCCTGCCGAATCTCTCGCCGCCGGCCCCCGATACATCCGACCCGCAGGTGAACCATGGTGGCTGGAGGACCGTTGGGGCAGCACCTACCGCTACCTCCGTCCTCCCGATCCCGCTGAAGCGCTCCTCGCGCTGCTTGACGACCCCGCTCTTGGCGACCGCAGCTGGGTCTACGAGCAGTACGACCACATGCTCTACCTGGACACCGTCGTCGGCCCGGGTCATGGCGCCACGCTGCTGTCGCTGGGTGAGACGGGCAAGGGGATGGCGGTCTCGGTGGACGGGAACGGCAGGCTCTGCTCTCTCGACCCGCGCCGCGGGGCCGCACGACTGGTCTACGAAGCTGCGCTCAACGTCGCCATGGTGGGGGCGAGACCGCTTGCAGTGGTCGACAACCTCAACTTTGGCAACCCGGAGCGCTCCGAGGTGATGTGGCAGTTCATCGAGACCGTCGAGGGCATCGCCTCGGCTTGCGAAGCGCTGGCGATCCCTGTCGTCGGCGGGAACGTCTCCTTCTACAACGAGACCGACGGGCAGGACATCGACCCGACCCCTGTGGTCGGGCTGCTCGGAGTGGTCGAGCCCACTGCCCACCAACCCTCCCCGCCTCGACCAGGCCAACGAGGGCATGGAGCTTTGGCTTCTGGGCTCGCCTGCCGGGACGGGGACTAGCCGGTAGCTGCCTGGAGAAGGTGCTGTTCGGCCACGTCGGAGGCAGGCCGACCGCTCCGGACCCGACCGCGGCCCGCGCCGCGGTGGCGCTGGCGAGACGGCTGGCAGACGCCGGGATTGCCCCCGTGCTCCAGGATGTCTCCGATGGTGGGCTGGCGATGGCCGTGGCCGAGATCTGCATCCGGTCATCGGTCGGCGCCACCATCGGGTGCCCCGACTTCATGCGGCTCTTCAGCGAGGACCCCCACCGGTTTGTCGCCGCCATCTCCCCTGGTTACGGCGACGTCCTTGCCGCGGCAGCGGGCGAGATGGGTGTCGCCGCATCTCGCGTCGGGGGGTTCGGGGGCGATGCCATCGTCCTCCGGGTCGGCTCGGCGACGTTCACCGTCCCACTGGAGACCGCGGCAGAGATCTGGAGAGAAGCCATCCCTCGACGGCTCGCCGGCTGACATCAGCGGCCCGATCGGATGGCGGCTCGCCGGTTGGCCCCACTCCTACACTGGCCAGCAGTGAACGATTCGACCCCGACCATGGAACGGCCCGGCGAGGCCTGCGGGGTGTTCGCCGTATACGCCCCCAACCAGCGCGCCGCCCACCTCATCTACTTCGGGTTGTTCGCCCTCCAGCACCGCGGCCAGGAGTCGGCGGGGATGTCCGTCTCCGACGGGGAGACCGTCACCGTTCTCAAGGACCTCGGGCTGGTGGCCCAGGTCTTCGACGAGCGATCGTTGTCGGCGCTCGCCGGTCACCTCGGGATCGGGCACACCCGCTACTCGACGACCGGATCGAACCTCTGGGAGAACTCGCAGCCTGCGTACCGCCAGGTCGGCAGCATCGGGGTGGCCCTGGGCCACAACGGCAACCTGACAAACACCGCCCGGCTGGCATCGATGAACCCCGACTGCCCGGGGACCACCGACTCCGAATTGATGCTCGATGCCATCGCCGCCGCCGTCGAGGACGAGCGCTCCGACGGCAGGGGCTTGGAGAGTGCCTTGTTCTCCACCCTTCCCAAATTCGAGGGCGCCTTCTCATTGGTGGTGATGGACCAGGGCCGGATCATCGGGGTGCGCGACCCACACGGGTTCCGCCCGCTCTGCCTGGGACGGCTTGCCGAGGACGGTTGGGTGATCGCCTCGGAGACCGCCGCCCTCGACCTGGTCGGCGCCAGCTATGTGCGCGACGTGGAGCCAGGCGAGATGGTGATCGTGGACGCCACCGGGATCCGGAGCCTGCGTCCCTTCGAGACTTGCGAGCCCCGCCTGTGCCTGTTCGAGTTCGTCTACTTCGCCCGGCCCGATTCGCTGCTCTACGGCCAATCGGTCCAGGCAGCCCGTCAGCGGATGGGGCGGCGGCTGGCCGAGGAGGCGCCGGCGGATGCGGACATCGTGGTCCCCGTGCCCGAGTCGGGCATCCCGGCGGCGCAGGGCTTCGCCGCCCACAGCGGGATTCCGTACACAGATGGTCTGGTCAAGAACCGGTATATCGGCAGGACGTTCATCGAGCCTTCCCAGTTGCAGCGTGACAGAGGCATAAAGCTCAAGCTCAACCCCATACCGGCGACGCTCGCCGGAAAGCGGGTGGTTCTGGTGGACGACTCGATCGTCAGGGGGAGCACCACCCGACAACTCGTCGCCATGACCAGAGAGGCCGGAGCGGCCGAGGTCCACCTCAGGATCTCCTCTCCTCCATACCGTTGGCCGTGCTTCTACGGGATGGACACCTCCGACCGCTCGCAACTGCTCGCGGCGCACATGTCGGTGGAGCAGATCGCCGACTACCTCGGATGCGACAGCCTCGCCTACCTGTCGCTCGATGAGCTGCTCGCCGCAACCGAGGTCGCCGAGGCCGGGTTCTGCACCGCTTGCCTCAGCGGTGAGTACCCCACCGCGGTGGACCTCGATGCGGGCAAGTTCGTCCTGGAGCAAGCCCCCGCCTGATGGCCTCCTACCGGGAGGCCGGCGTCGACCTCGTCGGGGCCGACCGCCACGTCGACGCCATCTCCGATCTGGTCACCGCCACCTGGGGCGCCAACGTGGTTGGCGGTTTCGGCGGGTTCGCCGGCGGCGTCGAGCTTCCTCCCGGGTACCAAAACCCCGTGCTGATGCTGACCACCGACGGTGTCGGCACCAAGCTCGAACTGGCGCGCCGCACCGGTCGCTGGGACGGCGTGGGGCACGACCTGGTGGCCATGTGCGTCGACGACCTCGCCGCCGTCGGCGCCACCCCGCTGGGGATGGTCGACTACATGGCCGTAGGCCGGCTCGACCCGGCGCGGGACCGCGCCGTTGTCGCCTCGGTGGCCGAGGGCTGCGCCCTCGCCAACGTGCCCCTGCTCGGTGGTGAGACCGCCGAGCACCCCGGGGTGATGCCTCCCGACCAGATCGACCTGGCTGGTGCTGCGCTCGGGGTGGTGGAGCGGGACGGTCGGATAGACGGATCATCCATCCGACCCGGTGACGTCGTCATCGGCGTCGCCAGCCCGAACCTGCGGAGCAATGGTTTCTCGCTGGTTCGGGCCATCATCGGCGAGCGCGACCTCGCCGAGCCCTTCCCCGGCGGTGACCGCACGTGGGGGGAAGTGCTCCTCGAGCCGTCTGTCATCTACTCGCCGGCGGTCCTCGAGGCGGTCGACGTCCGGTGGGATCCACGGTCTGGCCCACGTCACCGGTGGCGGCATCGCCGGCAACCTGGGAAGGGTGCTCCCCGAGGGAACCCGGGCGGTGATCCATCGAGGCAGCCTGGGAGGTGCCCCGGTGTTCCAAGTCCTGCAGCGAATGGGATCGATCCCCGACGACGAGATGCGATCGACCTTCAACTCGGTCTCGGCTTCCTGGCAGTGGTCGACCCGACAGCCGTGGAGCGAGTTTCGGCGTCATTCGCTCGGTTCGGCCACACCACCTGGGTGGTCGGAGAGGTGCTCGAAGGAGAGCGCGGAGTCGAGTTCAGCTAGATAGCCAAGGGCGTCAGACTCGCGCCGGTCAGCCGCCTTCCGCTGCCGTCTTCCGTCTGTCCGTCTTCCGTCCTCCGTCTCTTCCCGCGTACCATGCCGGCCATGTCCGACCTCATATCCCGTCACCATGCCGCCGTGGCCCCAGTTCTCTCCTTCGACACCGACATCGTGGTGGAACGCGCCGAGGGTCTCTGGGTGTACGACGATGCCGGCAACAAGTGGGCGGATTTCGCCTGCGGGACCGCGGTCACCAACTTGGGTCACAACCATCCGCAGGTGGTCACAGCCGCGATCGAGCAGATGGGGCGGATGGCCCACTCCGGTTGCGTCTTCCACTACGAGTCGATCGTCGAGGTCGCCGAGGGGCTGGCCGAAGATCACCCCACCGGGGATCGAGATGTTCGGCTTCGCCAACTCGGGGGCCGAGGCGGTGGAGGCGGCGGTCAAGCTGGCCCGCAAGACATCGGGGCGGCAGGCCGTCATCGCCTTCCGTGGCGGTTTCCACGGGAGGACGATGGGGTCGGTCTCGTACACGACGTCGAACGCCAAATACCGGGACGGGTACCACCCCGTGCTCGGCTCGGTGCTCGTCTCTCCGTTCCCGCACCCCTATCGATGGGGGCTCGATGAGGAGCAGGCAACCGACCTTGCCCTCGACGAGTTGCAACGGATGTTCCGTCACGAGATCTCACCGGGCAATGTCGCCTGCTTTCTCATCGAGCCGGTCCAAGGGGAAGGGGGCTACTACCCGGCGCCCGAGCGCTTCCTCGGGGAGCTACGCCGAATCGCCGACGAGCAGGGGATCCTGCTGGTGTTCGACGAGGTGCAGACCGGGTTCGGACGTACCGGAGGATGGACGGCTGCCGACCATTACGGGATCGCCCCCGACATCATCGCCCTGGGCAAGGGGATCGCCAACGGCCTCCCGCTCTCCGCCTACGGCGCTTCGCGCGAGCGGATGGAGTCGTGGCCGGTGGGCTCGCACGGGACCACATTTGGCGGGAACCCCGTGGCATGCGCCGCCGCCATTGCGGTGATGGAGGTCATGGAGGGACTGCTCCCCCATGCCGCCAGCCTGTCGGCACGGGCGTTCGAGCGGTTCCGCAAGGCCCAGGCCACTTATTCGACGATCGGCGACGTCCGTGGGTTGGGCCTCATGATCGGGGTGGAACTGGTCAAGGACAGGGAGACCCGAGATCCCGACCCGGCGGCAATGGATCAGGTCGCCAGGCACGGGTTGGCCAACGAGCTGATCCTGATCCCCTGCGGACCGGACGGGAACGTCATCAGGTTCATCCCACCCCTCGTCACCACGATCGACGAGCTCGACCGGGCGATCGACGTGATCGAGGAGGCGCTTGCCGACTACGAGCTCGGAATAGTCGACGACGCCGAGATCCACCTGCCCGAAGGGCGGGGCAGGACGGCCTGATCCGGGTGGGAACCGGGGGGGCCAGATACCTCGTCCAAGACCACATGAAACGACACGTCACCGGCCTCGCCCTGATAGCAATGCTGCTCGCCGCCTGCGGGGCGACGGGCGGAGCAGCGACCACAGTTGCATCCACCACCGACACCTCCCCCACCGAGACCACTCTCCCCGCCGCCGAGGACGTCGTCCTGGTCGTGGAGGACATCGGTGGCTTCGTCCCAATCGAGTTCGCCCTGGGCCGAGGACCCCGCTACGTCCTGACCGGTGACGGCCGGCTCATCTTCCAAGGCCCGATGATCGAGATCTTCCCGCAGCCGCTTTGGCCCAACTACCAGGTCCGCCAGCTGACCGAGGATGAGCTCGATTTGGTGATGGACGCCATCACCGCCACCGGGATCGACCAGATCACCGACGAGGTGGACGACAACTCGGCCAACATCATCGCCGACGCATCGACCACGGTGATCACCTATTACGACGACCAGGGCGAGCACCGGTTTGAGGTCTATGCCCTCGACATCGGGGAAGGGCAGAGCGAACAGGTGCAGCGACTCGCCGGGCTGGTGCGGGTTCTCGATGGAGTGGCCACCGCCGAGGGCGATGTCTCCGAGCTCGAGCCCGAGAGCATCCAGGTGATCGCCCAGGAGGCAGAGGCAACCGGAGACGAGTTCGAGCAGGTGGTCGAGTTCCCCATCGACGAGGACCCCGCGACATGGGACGACCTCGCCGGTCAGCAGGGCATCAAGTGCGCCTCCTTCGAAGGAGAAGATGCCCAAGCGCTCGTCAGCGCGTTCAGGGAAGCAAACCAGGCAACTCTGTTCGAAGCTGGTGACACGACCTGGCGAGTGTTCCCCAGACCCCTCCTCCCCGGCGAAGAGCCGTGCGAGGTGCCGGCATTCGCCGGCTGAGACCGAGCCAGTGAGTCCGGCTGCGGTTCAGCGGCCGGACCGGGGCCAGACGAACAAACCGCGAACGGTCTCCCCGCTCGATTGCACCGGTGCCAGCCGGTGGCCGGGCTGACCGGTGCTCAGCGTGATGGTGGGCGAGGTGCCCAGGGTGGTTGGGGTCGTAGAGACTCAGCGTCAGCCGTCCATCGCCGAGGTCCTCGTACCCGGTGACCACGACCTGGTGGTTGGCACCTGGATCGGAGGCCCCTGAGGTGCGGATGAGGCAGACAGATTCGGGTCGCCCTGCGTCGAGCGAGGCGAGCAGTCGTGGGAAGCTCGAGCTTCTCGGTCAACGCACCAAGACTGTCCCGCCAGAACAACCACCACCGGTCGTGGTCGTGGAGGGCCTGCGCCCCTAGACAGCGGACCACCAGATTCGGTCCCGGCGAGCGAGTCGGCCTGTCGGGCGACAAGACGCTCGAACAGTTCGCTGCCGGGAACCGGCGGCTGGGGATCCTCCTCGGGTGTCTCGTCCGCATCGAACCGGTCGAGGGCCAGCCACGACATGCCGCCGCAGAGCCCGAACCCGTCCCAGAACCGCGTCCCTCCGAGGAGACCAAGCGCCTGTTGCACGAGATGGGGGACACCGATCCCGGTGACCTCGGCGAGCCGTGCCGGTGCGACCCAGTTGGGATAGCACCGCCGACCCCAGGAAGCGGTTGGTGAAACGGAACCCATGCACTGCCGGTTCGAACCCGGTGACGACCTTCATGTTCTCCCGCCGATCGCGGGCCCGAGGCTACGCCGTCGCTGTTCCGTGGGCCCGAAGTGCTGCTCTGCAACCGCTTCGAACCCTGGGTTCCCGGAAACGCGAGCAACCCAGGGTTCGAGCCGCGCCTCTACGACGCTTCGAACCCTGGGTTGCGTGGTTTCTGTCAGCCCGGGTAGATCACCCCGCCACCGAGGGCACGGTGGAGGAAGGCGGCCATCTGGCCCCTGGTCACCGGGTCGTTCGGGCAGAACTGGGTGTCGGTGCACCCTTGGGTGACTCCCGCCTCGGCCAACTTCTCGATCTCGTCCTCGAAGGTCGAGCCGTTGTCGTCGGTGAAGCGGTCGCCCGCCGGGTTGTCGTCATAGTCCATGGCCCGCACCAGGAAGGCGGCCATCTGACCCCGGGTCACCGAAGCGTCCGGGCAGAACAGGCCGTCGGCGCACCCGAGGGTGACACCGGCCTGCGCCAGGATCTCGATCTCGTCCTCGAAGGTCGAGCCGTTGTCATCGCTGAAGGTGTCGCCGCTGGTGTCGCCGGTCAGGTCGAGACCGCGCACCAGGAAGGCGGCCATCTGGCCCCTGGTCACGCTGCTCGACGGGCAGAAGTGGAAGTCGTCGCAACCGAGCGTGATGCCCGTGTTGCGCAGCCAGAGGATGTCGCCGTAGAAGGTGTTGCCGGCGATGTCGGAGAAGATGGGCTGAAGGTTCCCGTTCTTCCCGGTCTCGGCACCGTTGACCGTCACCTTGGTGGCATCGGCCTCGCGGTAGAGCGGGGCGCTGGTGTACCAGTCGGCGAAGTAGGAGGCCGACCCGTTGGCGAACAACACCAGGTAGGTGCCGTCGTCGAGACCGCTCACCTTGTAGGCGCCGCTGCTCGAGGTCGTGGCGCTCTTCACCAGGCTGCCGGCGGAGTTGCCGGAGGCCTTGTAGACCTCGACCTTGGCCCCGGACACGGCGCTCCCGGTGATGCCGGTGACGGTGCCCGCAATCGAGCCCTTGTCACCACCACCGCCGCCACCGCCGCCACCGCCGTCGTCATCGTCCTTGCTTCTGCATCGAAGCGTTGATGTCCGACTTGACCGCACCACGGCTGACGGTGACGTCGGTGGCGCTGGCACGGGCAGTCACGCCCTTGTACCACTCGGTCGTGTAGCCGGACTTGGTGAAGCTGATGTCGTAGGTACCGGCCTGGATGTTGTCCAGCGTGTACTTGCCGTTGCCACTGGTCTTGATCGACTTGACCACGTCCTGGCCCTGGTAGGCGCGGACCTTGACGCCGGAGAGGGAACCCCCACCCGACTGCTTGGTCACCTTGCCCTTGATGTCACCGATCGGGGTGACCACGGGGTTGAACCCGCCGGCAGGCCCGCCGGTGCTGAGGTCGACCGGGTCGGCACCGTCCCGGCTGGTGGCGTTCTGCCACCACTCGGTCTTCCACCGCGCCTGGCCGCTGGTGCAGTCCGAGATCCGCATCTCGTACTCCTGTGGGTCGAGACCCGTGATCACGAAGACACCGCTGCTGTTGGCGTTGTCGGAGTCGACACTCGACCCGTTGACGTTGTAGACGGTGACACATGCACCGGGCGCCGCGGTGCCGGTCAATTCCTCGGTCACCGTGCCGGTGAGGGTGAAGCCCTCGCCCAGCTGGGCGTTGATCCCGGTCACCTCGCCACCGGCGGTGACCATGACGGTGTCGGCCGCCTGGCCGGTGAGCTTGTTGTCGTACCACTCGGGGCCGAAGTCGAAGGGCGCGGTGCAGTCGTGGAAGCGGAGCACGACCGGCACCGGCGGCGACGGTGGCCACGGTGTAGATGCCGTCGGCGCTGGTCTTGGCGAAACCCTTAAGGCGGAGTTGCTGGTCGTAGACGCTGACACAGATCTGAGCGACTCCGTCGCCGTCGCTGTCGGTGACCGTCCCCTCGATCCGGCCGCCCTTGGCCAGCACGAAGTCGATGTTGTTCACCGCCTGGCCGTCGCCGACGGTGACCACCGTCGCCGAGGCCTGGTTCTGGACGTTGTCGTAGTACTCGCTGACCCAGTCCTGCCCGGAGTCAGCCTCGAGATTGAGGTCTCGGGCACGCACCTTGTAGTCGCCAGGGGTGACGTTGACGATGGTGTAGTTGCCGGTCCCGTCCGTCACAGCCTCTCTCCCGATGGGACGTGCCGGACGTGTTGGTCAGTTCCACGGTGATGTTGGCGAGGTTGCCGCCACCACTCCCTTGCACGTTGCCGCTCACGGTCCCGGTGGTCTGAGCCGTCGCGGGCGAAGCCCCAACCAGGACGGTGCTGAACAACAGGGACAGCGCGAGAACAGCCCTAAAGACAGATTTCATGTGTGAACAACCCTCCAGCCCCCCTGGTTTACAAGCGACCTTCGAGTAATCGGCAGGCGGACGCCACGCCTTGACCGTGCTCAAAGGGTAGGTGCGGCCGGAATCCCTCTGCTCTACTCCTCGGTGGGTGCGCTGGTCGCCGCGGCGGCGATCTCCTCGACGATGTCGTCGTTGGCGAGGGTGGTCACGTCACCCAATTGACGGTGCTCGGAGATGTCCCGCAGCAGCCGCCGCATGATCTTGCCCGACCGGGTCTTGGGCAGGTCGTTGGTGAAGACGATGCTCTCGGCTTGGCGATCGGCCCGATGGTTTGGGCCACATGGTCACGCAACTCGTTCAGCAGCCTCTCGTCCCCCTCGACACCACCTCGCAGGGTGACGAAGGCGGCGATGGCCTGACCGGTCACGGCGTCCTTCCGCCCCACGACCGCGGCCTCGGCCACCGCGGGATGCGACACCAACGCCGATTCCACCTCGGTCGTCGAGATGTTGTGGCCAGATACGAGCATGACGTCGTCGACCCGCCCCAACAGCCAGAAGTATCCGTCGTCGTCGCGCTTGCACCCATCACCGGGGAAATAGCGGCCGGAGAAGCGCGACCAGTAGGTCTGGACGTACCGATCGGGATCGCCGTAGATGGTGCGCGCCATCGCCGGCCAGGGCCGGGTCGAGCACGAGGTAGCCGCCACCGCCGAGCGGCACCGAGTTGCCGTCGTCGTCGACCACATCCGCCTCGATCCCGGGGAAGGGCAGCGTGGCCGACCCCGGCTTGGTGGCCGTGATCCCGGGGAGCGGGGTGATCATGATCATCCCGGTCTCGGTCTGCCACCAGGTGTCGACCACCGGGCAGCGGCCGCCCCCGATCACCTGGCGGTACCACATCCACGCCTCGGGGTTGATCGGCTCGCCGACCGATCCCAAGCAGCCGCAGGCTGGAGAGGTCGTGCTTCCCGGGGTACTGGTCGCCCCACTTCATGAAGGAGCGGATGGCGGTGGGTGCCGTGTAGAGGATGGTGACCCGGTAGTCCTCGATGATCTGCCAGAGACGGTCGAAGTCGGGGTGGTTGGGCGCTCCCTCGTAGATCACCCCGGTGGCCCCGTTGCAGAGCGGGCCATAGACGATGTAGCTGTGACCGGTGACCCAGCCGATGTCGGCGGCGCACCAATAGACGTCGTCCGGCTTGAGATCGAATACGTAGTGGTGGGTGGCCGCCACGCCGACCAGGTATCCGCCCTGGGTGTGGACGATCCCCTTGGGCTTGGCGGTCGTCCCCGAGGTGTAGAGGATGTAGAGCATGTCCTCGGCGTCGAGCTCGGCCGGGTCGAACGTGTCCGGCTGATCGGCCACAACCTCGTCCCACCAGAGGTCACGGCCCTCCTTCATGGCGACCTCGGAGCCGACCCGTCGCAGCACCACGACGTGCTCGATCGACGGGGTCCTGGCCACGGCGACATCGGCGTTTGCCTTGAGCGGGACGATGTTTCCCCCGCGCCAGGCGCCGTCCTGGGTGACCAGCACCTTGGCCTGACCGTCGTCGATCCGGTCGGCCAGCGCGTCGGATGAGAACCCGCCGAACACCACCGAGTGGGCGGCGCCGATCCGGGCACAGGCGAGCATCGCCACCGGCAGTTCGGGAACCATCCCCATGTAGATGGCCACCCGGTCGCCCCGCTCCACCCCGAGAGAAGTGAGGGCATTGGCAAAGCGGCACACCTCGCGGTGCAGGTCCCGGTAGGAGATGTCTCGCTTGTCGCCAGGCTCGCCTACCCAGTGGTAGGCGACTTTGTCGCCCCGCTCCTCGAGGTGCCGATCGAGGCAGTTGTACGAGAGGTTGAGGGTTCCGTCGGTGAACCAGCGATAGAAAGGGGCTTCGGAGTCGTCGAGGGCCACCGTCGGCTCCTTGAACCAACTCACCCGCTCGAGGGCGTTGCGTAGCCAGAAGCCGGCGAAGTCCTGCTCGGCCTCGTCGTGGATCCCGGGCTGGGCGTTGGCGTCGGCGGCGAACTCAGGAGGAGGGGGAAAGCTCCGCTCCTCGCGCAGCAGGTTCTCGATGGCCTGGGTCATGTTCTCGTCCTCCCGCTCAGCCGACCAAAGTTAGACGGAGACGAACGACGGACAGACGGCTCCGCTCCGGAGAGCGGGTGGGGCAGGCGACTCCTCACCGGCGCCACCCGACGGCGGTAGTCCGCCGGTTCGGCTGGATCTCCTCGGTCGCCTCTGGCGGAGCGGGGCGGCGCCGGAACAGAACGACGACCAGACCCAACACCGCCGCCACTTGGACCCAGTCCCCCAGGCGGGTGTACAGAGTCGGGCCGGCATCGCGCATTTGCACCTCGCCCATCAGAAGCGCCTGCTCGTAGATGGGAGTCCGCTCACCAACCTCGCCGCCATCGGTGATCAAGGTGGACCGACCGGTCACCGCAGCATGGACCACGTCGAGACCGAGCTCGGCGCCCCGCATCCGAGTCATGCCGATGAGTTGGTCCGAGGCGGGTGACACCTGGTAGCTGGCGTTGTTGGTGGCAACCACCAACAACTCGGCCCCGTTGCGGGCGACGTCGCGGGGGAAACGGGCGAACGATCCCTCCCAGGAGACGACCGAGCCGAGCATCCCGAAATCGGTCGAGAACACCACGGGGTCCTCTCCCCTGATCATGTCCCTCGGCACCTGGCTCAGCTCTGGGATGAGCGGGGCAAGGAACGAGCGCCACGGGATGTACTCACCGAACGGCACCGGCTGTCTCTTGCGGTACTCGCCCACGATCTCACCCTCGCGGTCGAAAAGGACGTTGGCGTTGATCCACTCGGTGTCGCTGATCACCCGGTCGCCGCCGACCAGCAGATACGCCCCAATGCGCGCCGCCTCGTCCCCGATGGCCTCTGCCACCTCCGGTACCAGGATCGGGTCGGCGTTGGTCGATCCGGTGGATCCCTCCGCCCAAACGACGAGGTCGACCGACCCCTCCGGGATGGTGCGGGTCATCTCGAGGTGGAGCTGGTACGTGCCGTACCGCTCGTCGGCGCAGTGGGTGCCCGGGCAAGGTGTGTTGCCCTGGACGATGGCGACCCGCAGCGGCTCCCCCTCCGCCATCCCCGGCCAGGCCCACCCGGCCAGGCCCAGCCCGATCAGCGCTGCGGCGGAGGCGGCGAGCGGACCAAACCGGCGGCTTTCCAGCGCTACCACGGCACCCGCAGCAACCGCCAACAGGACGACCGACCACCCAGAGGTACCGATCCATTGGGTGGCACCACGGGTGGCGGCGTACTCCCCGACCGGGTATCCGAGCATTCCCCATGAGAGCCCGCCCACCGGGAAACGCTCCCGCACCAGTTCCATGAGAGCCCATCCCCCAACCGCTGCCACCCACCACCGCTGCGGCGACCAAGCCCTTGCCCGGGCGAGCAGAGCGCCGTAGACCGTGGTGAAAGCCGCCTGGCAGGAGGAGGAGCGGAACGAGGGCAACGAATCCCAATGCCCCGATCCACCAGATCAGCCCAAGGAAGAAGGCCAGACCGAAAGCGGCGCCGTAGAGGGCACCCATCCACCCCGACTTGGCCCGGCGCACCGCCCAGAGGAAAGGGATCGGGGCGACCACTGCAAGAGCGCCGACCCCGAACGGTGGAAAAGCGATGATGAGGAGCAGCGCCGAGATCAGCGCAGCGAGCACGCCCATGTAGGTCCGGCATGGTACCGGTCGAGGAAGCTTCACTCCCTGAGGTGCGAAACCCGGATCGGATTGGCTGCCGTCTGCCGTCTGCCGTCTGCCGTCCGTCTACCGTCTTCGCATGGACGATCTCGGCGTGGCGCGGCTCGCGGTGAGGGCGGGGGCCGACGTGGTCCGAGGTGCATTTGGACTTGCCGACGCCGAGTTCAAAGGTGAGGTCGACCCGGTGACGGCAACCGACCGCGCAGCCGAAGCATCGATCCTCTCGGTCCTGGAGAGCTACCGACCCGACGACGGTGTGCTTGCCGAGGAAGCCGGTGGGACGGCTTGGACCGGGCGCCGATGGCTGGTCGACCCGCTGGACGGCACGGTCAATTTCCTGCACCGCATCCCGCAGGTGGCCGTCTCCGTGGCCCTCTACGACGGCGACCGGCCGCTGGTCGGGGTGGTGGCCGACGTTTTCCACGACGACACCTATTGGGCCTCGGTGGGAGAGGGCGCATGGTCCACCTCCGGCGGGTTGAATGTTGCCGAAGCACCGCTGGCGGATTCGCTGATCGGGACGGGGTTCCCCTACGACCGGCGCTCCCACGCCGGGGAGTACCTCCGCGCCCTCGAGGCCGTGCTCGAAGCCGGGCGCGACGTCCGCCGGATGGGGGCGGCGGCTCTCGACCTCGCAGCAGTTGCTGCCGGAAGATTCGGCGGTTTCTGGGAGTACGGCCTCGGACCATGGGACGTCGCCGCAGGCATCCTTCTCGTGCGAGAGGCCGGTGGAGTTGTGACCGATCACACCGGCGCTCCCGCCCGTCCCGGCGACTCCGCGATCGTGGCCGCCTCTCCGGAGGTGCATGCCGACCTCCTGCAACTGGTCGCATCGCACCTCCCTGAGCAACTGCGATGAGGCGCCTCGTGGTCGCCGACCGGGTCCGCACCGCGGGCGGGTTGGTCGGCGACGCGGTCCTCATCGAGAACGGGAAGGTGGCCGCAGTCGGCGATGCGAGCACGTTGCGCGATGGCCGGACCGAGGAGGTGCAGACATGCCGGGGTGATCATTCCCGGTCTGGTCGACGCCCACTTCCATCCCTTCGGGTTCGCCTTGGAGGAAACCGGATTGAAGTTGGGAGCGACCACCGACTTCGATGAGTTGGCGGAGCGCATCACAGGCGGCTGCCTCCGAACTGCCCCCCGGTTCGCCGGTCCTGGGACGTGGGCTCAACGACGAGACTCTGGCGGAGCGGCGGCTGCCCACCCGGCACGACCTCGACAAGATGGCTCCGGGCCGTCCGGTGCTGCTCAACAGGGTGTGCGGTCATCTCGCCGTCGCCTCTACGGCGGCACTGGAAGCTGCCGGCATCTCGCCCACCACCGCCGACCCGGTTGGTGGCTCCTTCGACCGTGACGCTTCCGGGATGCCCACCGGCATCTTCCGCGAGACCGCGGTTGCGGTGGTCACCGAAGCCATCGGCGACCTGGTGCCGGTGATCACCGCTGAGCAGGTGCTGGACGGCGCTCCGGCGGTTGCCGGCGCTGGGGCTCACCGGCATAGGCGCCATCGTCTCGGCGGGGACGGCGCTCTGGTGCGGTGCCGGTGACGAGGTTGCGACCCTGGTCGAGATGGCACCCGACCTTCCGGTCCGCCTCTCGGTGCTCGTCTCCGCCGACAGCCCCGAAGGTTTGGAGCGCGCCGCTGCCTCGGTCGATCGAGCGGGCGCCCGCCTTCGGTTCCTCGGGTTGAAGGACTTCGCCGACGGCAGCTTCGGCGCACACACCGCCGCAATGCGCACACCATTCGCCGACGCTCCAGGCGAGACCGGAACCCTCCGGATCGATGCTCGCACCGCGTCGCTAGCTCGACGCGCCATCGACATGGGGGAAACGTCGCCATCCACGCCATCGGAGACCGGGCGGTGGCCCGGGTGCTCGACCTCTTCGAGGAGTTGATCGACGGCGGAACCGACCCGATCGCGACTGCGAATGGAGCACGCCTCGGTCACCCTCCCCGAGGACATAGAGCGATTCGCCGCACTGGGGGTGACTGCATCGGTACAGCCGGGTTTCCTTCCCTCCGAGACCGGTTGGCTGGAGCGCCGTCTCGGCCGGGACCGGATGCGCTGGACCTATGCGTTCGCCTCGCTAGCCGCCGCCGGGGTCCCGCTGGCTGGTGGGTCGGACAGCCCTGTTGAGTCACCCGAGCCGCTCCGCGGGATGGCAGCGGCACGTCACCGGGCGGGGATCGTCCCCGAGGAGGGCCTGGGAGCCGAAGCGGCCCTGGCGCTCTTCACCGACGGTGCCGCACGGGCCTCGGGGCTGCCGGCTCCTCTACAGCCGGGAAGCCCTGCCGATCTGGTCGTCCTGGCGGCCGACCCGGTTGAGACCGAAGCCCATGCCGTGGAGCAGATCGAGGTCCTGGCGACCTACCTCGATGGCAGACGAAGCTTGGCGGAATCCCCGACCACGGGGTCACGGGACGATCCGGCCTTCCATCCCACCCGCCACAGTGATCACCTGACCCGAGACGTGGCCCGCCAGCCGATCGCTGGCCAGCCAGACGATCGGCGGAGGCGACGTCTTCCGGCTCTCCCAGCTTCTTCAGGGACATGGTGGCGGTGACCCTCTCCACCAAGCTCGGGTCCGACCTGGCGTCGGCGATCATCGGCGTCACCGTCCACCCTGGGGCGACCGCATTGATCCGGCACCCCGTCGCCAAGACGCGCCACCTCGTTCTTCACCGAGAGGAGGAGCCCGGTCAGGATCGCTCCTTTGGCTGCCGCATAGTCGGAGTGACCGGCTTCGCCGAAGACTCCGGCGGTCGACCCCACCAGCACGACGTTTCCCCGGCCGGTGTTCGCTGCGTGACGGAGGAAGGCCGCCACCGTGTTGAAGGTGACCGAGAGGTTGGCGGCGATCGTGGCCTCCCACCGTTGCGGATGAGATCTCCCAGATGGTCTCGTCCTGGGACGGCCAGACCCCGGCGTTGGCCACGCAGACATGGAGCCCGCCGAGCGCGGCCACCGCCTCGGCGACCAACAAGTCGGCCTCGGGCGGGCGACGAAGGTCGGCCCGCAGCGCCACCCCACCGACCTCGACCAGCTAGCTCCTGCGCCCCGGATCGTGAGGTGTGGAGGTGCACAGCCACCCGGGCACCCTCGGCGGCAAAGGCCCGCACCACCGCGGTGCCGATCCCGCCGGCGCCTCCGGTGACCAGCACTCCCTGACCGGACAGACCCGTGTCCATGAAACTATCCAGAGCGCCACTTCGGGGTGCCCTATGGTCAGCTCATGAGCTTCACCTTCGCCAACACCCCCGAAGAGATCGACACCATCACCGAGCAGGCTATCCAGCGGGCCGACGCCATCGTCGAGCACGCTCGTCGCCACGTCCCCCAGAACGACCGCGGCAACCCTGCTTCCGCTCGACGAGATCGGCGCCATCATCGGCGACTCGTTCGGGCGGGGGGGATTCATGGCGTTTGTCCACCCGGATCCGGCGGTGCGGGAGGCCGGGTCGCCGGGCAGAGGAACGTCTGCAGAAATGGGCGGTGGACCTCGTCTTCCGTGATGATCTCTACCGGGCGGTCAAGGAGTACGCCGATACCGACGAAGCCAAGGCACTCACCGGCGAGCCGGCAAGATTGCTCGACTTCACGCTGCGCGATCTGCGCAGGGCCGGTCACGAGCTCGATCCGCAGGCCAGAGAGGAGGCGAAACGGATCGCCGCCCGCCTCGTGGAGCTATCCGTCGCCTTCGACAGGAACATCGCCGATTGGGAGGACCATCTGACCGTGCCGGCCGAGGGCCTCGATGGTCTTCCCGATGCCTACATCGCCCGTCTTCAGCCCGGCGAACTCGAAGGGACATACAAGGTCACGATGGCCTATCCCGACGTCGATCCCGTTCCTCGAGAACGCACGGCGGCGTGACCTCCGCCAGGAGCTCGCCTTCAAGTTCAACACCCGCGCCGTCGAGGCCAACACCCCATTGCTGGAGGAGGCGGTCGGGCTGCGCCGCCGCACCGCAGAGCTGTTCGGGCTTCCCGTCCTGGGCCCATTACGCGATGGAAGAGCAGATGGCGAAGGAGCCCGATCAGGTCTCGGACTTCTACGACAAGCTCATCCCTCCGTTGACCGAGAAGGGGCGTCTCGAGTTGGAGGTCATGGCCAAACTCCTCGAGCAGGACACCGGGGAAACGACGGTCCAGCCGTGGGACTGGCGCTATTACGACACGCAGATCCGGCGTCGTGACTTCGGAGTCGACCCGATCGAGGTGGCCGCCTATTTCCCACTCGAGCAGGTGCTCGATGGGATGCTCGAGATAACCGGGGAAGTGTTCGGTGTCGAGTTCCGCGAGCTCGACGACCAGCCGGTGTGGCACTCCGATGTCACGGCGCGGGCCATCGTCGACAGCGCCACCGGCGATGAGATCGCCACTGTCTTCATGGATCTGTTCCCCCGCGAGGGCACCTACAGCCACGCCGCCGCCTTCACCCTGGTCGGCGGGAAGACTGGAGCCCGACGGCAGCTACCGGCATCCGGTCTCGACGATCGTCGCCAACCTGACAAAGCCGACCCCCGAGCGACCCTCGTTGCTCCAGCACGACGAGGTGGTCACGCTGTTCCACGAGTTCGGGCACATCCTCCACCAGACGCTGACCCGCGCCGAGATGGTCCGGTTCTCCGGGAGCAACACCGAGGGGGACTTCGTCGAGGCGCCATCCCAGATCATGGAGCATTGGTGCTGGAAGCCTGAGGTCCTGCAGCGGTTCGCCCGCCACCACGAGACCGGCGAGCCCATTCCCGCCGACCTGGTGGATCGCCTCGTTGCGGCGCGCAACCTCGACGTGGGACTGCATGATGCTTCGTCAGATCTCACTCGGCGTCCTCGACCTCGGGCTGCACGGTCCGTGGGACGAACTCGATCTCGACGCGATCACGCGCAGGGCCAACGCGGTGACGCTGATCCCCTTCCACGAGGGCACGTTCTTCCCTGCCAGCTTCGGGCACATGATGGCGGGGTACGACGCCGGCTACTACGGATACCTGTGGTCGGAGGTCTACGGCGACGACATGTTCAGCCGCTTCGATGAGGAGGGTGTCACCTCGAATCAGGTCGGAATGGCCTATCGCCGCGCCGTCCTCGAGCCTGGCGGCAGCCGCGACGGGGCCGACATGCTGCGCGACTTCCTGGGACGCGAACCCGACAACCGAGCCTTCCTCAAGAAGCTCGGGATCTGATCACCGCAGGGGCTTCGATAGCCGGTGATCGGCGGGAACCATCGGACCCGGAAGTTACGTACAAACGGTTGACGGCGACTAATCCGCCAGGGCCTCCGGCTCCGAACAAGCGGGTACGGGCAACCCAGCGGAATGGGCGACATCCGTCAGACGTTGAATGGATGCCCGGGTCAGGAGGCCCGATAATGAGCACCGACACATTCAAAGGTGAGAAGATCCAGAGCGGGAGGCGGCCCTCCCGCACCTATGCCAAGGGGACGGGTCTGCGCCGTGAGCGGCTGTGAGACCAAGCTCTCGATGTACAACCGCCGCGAGTACTGCCATGTCCACGCCCCTGTGAGGTTCCCCCGGGTGAGAGGCCGCATCCTCCCGGGAGCGCCTGACACAGATCGCGCCGGGATTCCCTTCCCTCCCCGGCGTCCGACGAGGCCCCGGACCCCCTCCCCGGGGCCTCGTCACGTCTACCCCAGCGAACCCCGGGTTTGAGCCGCGCCTCTACAACCGTTCGAACCCTGGGTTCGGGGGCTGACGCCACGTCACAACGAACCGTGGGCTCGAAGCGCGCCTCTGCAACCGTTCGAACCCTGGGTTGCTCTAGAACCCCACCCCCGGTGGGGTGGGACTGTGATACACTTTCCCACATGAAGCAACACCACAAGCAGACTTCGCTCAACCGGTTGAAGACGGTTCGTGGCCATCTCGATGGGGTCATAGCCATGGTCGAGGACGAGCGGTACTGCCCCGAGATCATGAAGCAGGTATCGGCGCTGCAGGCCTCGCTCGAGCGGGTGAACCGGGTGCTCCTCCAGAACCACCTGGAGACGTGCGTCAGCGAGGCCGTCGCCGAGGGGCGCACCGCGGAGATCGTGGACGAGCTCCTCGAGACCATGAAGTACACCGCGGCTGTCACCGGCCCGATCGAATCCGAGGTGACCCGATGACCCAGATCAACTTCTCGGTTCCAGACATCTCTTGCGACCACTGCAAGCACTCCATCGAGGAGGCTGTCGGCGCGCTCGCCGGGGTCGAATCGGTCGAGGTCGGGATCGAATCGAAGGTGGTGGCGGTCGACTTTGACGACACGTCCGTATCGCCAGACCAGATAGTCACCGCCATCGAGGGCCAGGGATACGAGGTGGCCGGTTGAACGAGACCGAACGTCCCGACCTCACCTTCGAAGTAGAGGGGATGACCTGCGCGTCGTGTGCAATGCGCGTCGAGCGCGTGCTCTCCCGCCAACCCGAGGTGGACAACGCCGCGGTCAATTTCGCCACCGGGACCGCGGTGGTGAGCCTTTCCGACCCGGTCGAGCCAGAGGACCTTCGCCAGGCCGTGCAGCGAATCGGTTACGACCTCCATGTCGTGACGGATGACGACCCAGCCCACCACTCGGACGAACACGCCGGTCATGGCTCTTCGTGGCGATCGTTCTGGTGGGCGGCCGCCATATCGGCGCCCTTGTTGGTACTTGGCATGTTCGGACCGGATGCGACGTGGAGCCGGCGTGCTCCAATGGGCGCTGGCGACGCCGGTGGTCCTCGTCCTCGGCTGGCAATTCCACCGCAATACGGTGTTGAGGCTCCGCTCGGGCGACGTTTCGATGGACACCTTGATCTCGGTGGGGACCCTCGCCGCCTATGGGTATTCGGTCTGGGCCGATAACCGCCGGTGAAGAGATCTACTTCGAGGTGGCGGCGGTCATCGTGACGCTCGTTCTCCTCGGCCGTGCCCTGGAAGCCCAAGCACGGGGACGCGCCTCGGCTGCGATAAGCAGGTTGTTCGAACTCGGTGCCAGCGAGGCTGTGGTCCTCGACGACGGCGTCGAGACCGTGGTTCCCATCGAGCAGGTCGCAGTCGGCGATCTCATGGTCGTTCGGCCAGGAGGGAAGATCCCGACGGATGGCGAGGTGGTCGACGGGGAGTCAGCGGTCGACGAGAGCATGCTCACCGGCGAGTCGCTCCCGGTCGAGAAGTACCCGGCAGACGCCGTCTACGGCGCGACCATCAACCAGAACGGGCGTCTTGTTGGTGCGTGCAACTGCGATCGGGGCCGGCACCGCCCTCGGCCGGGATCGTCAGGGCCGTGGAGGAAGCGCAGAACTCCAAGGCACCCGTCCAGCACCTGGCCGACCGGGTTTCTGCTGTGTTCGTCCCCGTCGTGGTGCTGGTGGCCGCCCTCACCTTCGTCGGATGGCTGCTGTTCGGGGGCCGACGTCGCCACGGCGTTGCAGGCGGCGGTTGCCGTTCTCATCATCGCCTGCCCCTGCGCACTCGGTCTGGCGACACCAACGGCGGTCATGGTCGGCAGTGGCCGGGGCGCCGAGTCGGGAATCCTGTTTCGCACGGGGAGAAGCCATCGAACAGTCGGCCCGGGTGACCGACGTGGCCTTCGACAAGACGGGGACGCTCACCACGGGCGTCATGACACTCACCGAGGTCCTGGCGCTCGGTGACCGTCGCCAGTTCCTCCGGATGGTCGGCTCGGTCGAGGCAGCCAGCGAGCACCCCATCGGGCGCGCCGTTGCCCTGGGTGCCGAGGAAGCCGGCATAGACCTGACCGGAGTGAACGGGTTCAATGCCATCGGGGGCCGGGGGGTCATCGGGACCGTGGACGGGGTCGAGGTGGTTGTGGGTACTCCCAAACTGCTCGCAGATCGCGGATTCTTTGTGCCCGATGTCCTCACCGACCGGATGGCGGAGGTCGAGAGCCAGGGAGCGACTGCCTTCCTCGGTGGCTGGGACGGTGAGGCGAAGGGGATGATCGCCGTGGCGGACACGCCCCGCGAAAGTGCCGCCGGCGCCATCGCCGCGTTGAGCGAACTGGGTCTGGGCACCGCTCTCATCACCGGAGACAACCAACGGACGGCCGAAGCCGTGGCGGCTCGCCTTGGGATCACCCGGGTCGAGGCAGAGGTGACGCCGGAAGAGAAGGCCGAGGTCTTGAACCGGTTGCGTGGTGACCAAAGGGCCGTCGCCTTTGTCGGCGACGGGATCAACGACGCGCCCGCTCTGGCCGCGGCCGATGTGGGGATCGCCATCGGCACGGGGACCGACGTCGCAATCGAAACTGCCGACGTCGTCCTGATGGCGGGCGACCCCGCCCTGGTGGTGACCGCCATCCGACTGGCGCGCCGAACCTTCGCCGTGATCCGGCAAAACCTGTTCTGGGCGTTCGGCTACAACGTCGCCGCGATACCCCTTGCCGCCGCCGGGCTGCTCGACCCGATGATCGCCGCCGCCGCCATGGCGCTATCGAGCGTCTCGGTGGTCACCAACTCGCTGCGGTTGCGGCGCTTCGACCGCTGAGGTCAGACCGCCGGGGGAGGCTCGTCGAGCTGGTGGCAACGGGCTCGGCGGCAACTCGCTTTCCGGGGGAGGAGCGCTGGGGGGTGGTGGGCGGGGCGTGGAAGACGGTGGTGGAGGGATCGATGCAACCACATCGGTCGGGGCCACCGTGGGGGTGCCGCCGCTGAGCTGGACCAGCGTGGCGATGTTGTCGTTGATCCGGAACAGCGCCGAGACCACCTCCAGGTAGATCCGGAACAGGATCACGTAGAGGAAGAACCCCACAACGGCGAAGATGATCCCGAACACGATCCCAAACCCGCCGCCTCGGGCCGAGGAGATCGAGCACCGCAATAGCGCCCCGATGGCTGCGAACACGATGAGGATCACGAATATGACGCGGATGATCTTCGGTGTGACGTACTCCCTGAAGGAGAAGTCGAAGAGCCCGCTGAAGAAGCTCTGAGATTCCACGGCCGTTCCTCCTCATATGGTCTCGGGGCCGTGGTGGAAGCTAGCGCCCGGCGAGGCCGGGAGTCGGGATTCCGGCTTCGAGATCAGCCTGGTAATCCGGCATCGGTCGGTTTCCGCCGTCCAACAGGTCGTGCTCGAGGGTGTCGATGAGAAGCCTCGTCGCAACGGAGTGCTCCCATCCTCGCTCGACCACCAAGTGCTGGTAGGCGGACGGATGGACCACGGTCCAGACCCAATCGGTCGCCCGGTCCACATCCCAACCCTCGGTGAGCAGACCGGCTTCGTCGAGCCGAGCCACGGCGATCCGGATGCCGTTCCACCAATCGTCCATCCGATCCCGATATGCCTCGGCGCCATCGGCTCCGTTGACCGCGGCCGCCTCCAGCGCTCGGGCCAGAGCGAGAATGGTCGGGACGTATCCGAACCACTCCTCGAGTGTCTGTCTGAAACCATCCAACGGCGGGAGGTCTCTGGTGGCAGCCAGCCGTTGGGTGAAGCCCGAGGTCCGGTCGACCCGGTGCGCCATCTCGACCAGCAGCGTGGCCTTGTTGCCAAAGTGGAGGTAAACCGATTGGCGGGAGACACCGGCCCGGCGCCCGACATCGCCGAGAGTCATCGCGGCGATGCCTCGTTCCTGGGTGATCTCCCAGGCGGCGGTGAGGATCCGAGCCCGGGTGTCGGCCGTTGTCATTTGGGAAGATTCATATCCCACTTGACATGTGTCAAGGAGACGGAGTACTTTACACGCGTAAAGTTGACCGAGAAGGGGGAGGAGCATGATCTGGGTAAGCGCCCAACGGCCCATCGAGGCGGGGGGCAATCTTTATGGCCTCATCAAGGCTGCGGCCGACAACCATGGCGATCGGACGGCCCTGGTCGATGGCTCGACCGGCGCCAGCCATGACCTACAGCGACATGGTGGCCAAGGCCGATCGGGTCGCCGCATGGCTGGTCGACGGCGGGCTTGCCCCCGGTGACCGGGTCGGATTGTGGATGCCGAACGTTCCCGAGTTCGCACTGTTCACCCTCGGCGCTCTCCAGGCAGGCGGGGTCGTCACCAGCCTCAACCCGGCTGCCTCCGACCGGGAAGCGGCGGCACAGTTCGTGGACTCGGCCCGTCGGTGGTGCTGACCATCCCCAAGAAGGTGCCGGTCGCCCTTTCGCTCGATATCCCGCGTGTGGTCACCACGGGTGAAGCCCCCGGCGCCGTTCCGATCTCCGAAGTGCTTGTCGAGCGATGCCCCGAGCACATCATCCGACGCCGGACCCGACGACCTGGCGTTCCTCCCCTACTCGAGCGGCACCACCGGGGTGCCCAAGGGAGTCATGCTGACCCACGGCAACATGGTCGCCGTCTGCCGGCAACTCATCGGTGCGCTCGAGGTCGGTCCCGACGATGTGACGTTGGCCCTTGCGCCGTTCTTTCACATTCTCGGCTTCGCCGCCGAGTTGGTGCTTCCCCTCGCCGCCGGTGCCACGGTGGTGACCATGCCCCGATTCGATCCCATGCGGGTTCCTCGATCTGCTGGAGCGCCATCGGGTGACATATTTGGCGGTCCCGCCACCGGTCGGGTCGTTCCTGGCGCATCACCCTGCCGTCCTCGAACGCGACCTCGGCGCACTCGACCTGGTGGCGGTTGGAGGTGCGGCGTTCCCGGCGGACACACACCGCGCTCTCGCCGACCGCCTGCCGTGGTGCGCCATCGGTCAAGGATGGGGTCTTGACCGAGACCAGCGGGGCGGTGTGCGTGCCCCGACGAGGCGAGGGCACGACTCCCGGATCCGTTGGCTGTCTCCTCCCCGAAACCGAGCTTCGTGTTGTCGACCTCGAGAGCGGGGAGGACCTGGGCCCCGGCCATGACGGCGAGCTCTGGGTCCGAGGCCCACAGGTGATGGCGGGCTATCTCGGCCGTCCCGAAGCAACCGATGAGATGATCGATCCAGAGGGCTGGCTCCGGACCGGCGACCTGGGCCATATCGGCCTGATGGGCGAGGTCGTCATCGTCGACCGTCTCAAGGACCTCATCAAGGTCGATGGCTTCCAGGTGGCGCCTGCCGAGTTGGAGGCCGTACTTCTCGCCCACCCGTCTGTGCGGGACGCCGCGGTGCTCGCTCGACCGGACGAGCGCCATGGTGAGCTGCCGGTGGCATTCGTGGTCATCCGCGACGATGCGATGCGCCGACCCCGAGGAAATCGCTCAATGGGTGGCGGAGCAGTTGGCGCCGTACAAGCGGCTGGCAGCGGTGCACCCGGTTGATGAACTGCCGCGCACCCCTTCGGGGAAGCTGCTGAGGAGAACCCTGATCGAGCCCGCACTCGTAAGCGGCGCATAGTAACTGAGCGTGCGCCGGCCGTTCTCAGGCCGTTTGGCTCCCGTCGAAGGGCAGCCGGCCCGGCACCCAGCCTGTCGGGAGGTCGATCGACTGATCGCAAGCCCACCACCAGCAGAGCGACGGCGGCTAGCGCCATCCAGGCCGGGAGTTGCGTGAGGAAGGGTGCCGCCACAGCCAGCAGGCCGAGGGCGATCAGTCGCCACCGGGACACCGGGCACCCACCAAGCAGCAGGGCCAGCGCAACCCCGCCTACGAAGAGCCCGACACCGACGATCAGGGCGATGACTGCGGGGGTCGTCAGCGGGTCGAGAGGATGCGCCACGCACTCCTCGATCGCCACCGCGAACCCGATGATCCCGGCAATGACCGGGAAGTGGCCGAACGAGTAGACGTCACGGGCGGCACGTCCCAGCCTTGCCGCCGGTTGCCTTGCGAGGGAGTCCTCGAGCGCCCCCATCACCCATCCGAAGTACGTCCACCACAGCGCACAGGCGGCAACGACCGCGATCAGGGCAACCCCGAGGAGGACGGCAGTGGGAGGCTGACCGCTGGCGGTGATGCCCGCAGCGATCAGCGATTCACCCAGTGCGATGATGACAAACAGACCGTGGCGCTCGGCGAAGTGCCCGCTGTGGAGGCGCCACTCGCCTCGCCCCGCCCGTGCCGCGGCGAGAACGTCGAACAGCGCTGCGATCCCGAGGGCAAGGAATCGATATTCGGGGGCGACCACGACGGCCACTGCAATCGCTACCAGCCCGAAGCTGGACATCACCGTCCAGCGCCGCACCGCCGATGACCAGCCTGCGTCGTCCTCGACCAATAGCCACTGCAGCCAGATGCCGACGATCGCGAACCACGAGGTAGGCCAGAGGAAACAGCCAGCCGAAATCGGTGGCTACCACGGGCAGAGACATCGCCATGATGAAGGCGAGTGCGGTTGCGACCAGAGTGGTCAGCCTGATGGCCGAGCTCTCGGTGTCCGCCTCGTTGAGCGACCAGGTGAACTGGGTCCATGCCCACCACACCAGCCAGAAGACGATGACGTCCCCGAAGCACTCCGATACCGGTGAGATCGTGCGCCAGCATCGCCGTGATCTGGGTCACGGCGAAAACGAAGACCAGATCGAAGAACAGCTCCACGAAGGTGGCGCCCTGTTCCGCTCGCGCCACGAAGAGAGCGAGTCGCCACGGTCGGCGATGATAAGGGAGCCCGGTGGCACCTTGGGATAGAGCGAACCCCGGCTCCATGGGCTCTCGGACCAGGGAACCGGGGCGCCTTCGGCACCCGTCAGGCGGGCGCCTCGATCGACGTCAGCTGTGGTCTTGGGCGAGTTGTCCCAGTGCGAGTGCGCCGAGCAGCAGACCGAAGTCCCGCAGGGCGATGTCCCAGAAGCCACCGATGAGCAGGGTGACGATGATCACCGCCAGCCAGGCGGCGACCACATAGGCGAAGATCCGGGGGCGGAGCCAGACACCGATCCCGGCAGCGATCTCGATCACACCTACCACGCCCATGACGAGGCTGCCGGAAACGGTGTCGGTCACGAAGGCGGGCAGGTAGTCGACCCAGTCGACCATCAGATTGAAGAACTTGTCGAGCCCGAAGAGGATCGGCGCAATCGTGAACCCGAGACGAAGTATCTCAAAAGCCCTACGGGAGCCGGTCTGTTGAGCAGTAGTCGGAACCGACGTCGTGGTCACCATGACCTCCTCTATAGATGATTCACTTAGTTTTACACGGTGTCTCGACTGTATTGTCAATAGCAACTTGATTTAGAATCCCCGGACATGTCAGCTGCACGGACCTCGACGCCATCGCTTCTCTGGCGGAGCCGACCCGAGCCGCTCTCTACGACTACGTAGTCGCATCGGCAACGCCGGTGGGAAGGGACGATGCGGCTTCGGCTTGCGGGATTTCCCGGCAAACCGCGGCCTATCACCTCGACCGGCTGGCGGAGGACGGTCTTCTCGATATCGAGTTCCGGCGTCTCACCGGGCTGAGCGGCCCGGGAGCGGGCCGGCCGGCAAAGCTCTACCGCAGGTCGACGCAGTCCTTCTCGGTCACGGTGCCACCGCGCCGCTACGAGCTAGCTGCCAAGATCATGCTCGAGGCTCTCGCCACCGACCGTGCCCTCGCCGACACCGCTCGCCGGATTGGCGAGGACCTGGGAGGAGGGGGATTGACCGGAGCCCTCCAAGAGACCGGGTACGAGCCGACCGAAGAAGGCGAGGAGACCCGGTTCCGCAACTGCCCGTTCCACGAGCTCAAGGAGCAGGACCGGGACACGATCTGCGGGATGAACCTGGCCCTGGTCGAGGGGATGGTGGAGGGGCCCGGGAGCGGGACCTGCGTCCCGTCCTCGCCCCGGAAGACGGCTATTGCTGTGTTCGGCTGCGCTCGCTGCGACTGACAACGCTCCAGAGCGTCCTCGGCGCCAACGCTGGCTTGGTCCTATCGATGGCTCAACAGGCCATCGACGTTCGGCAACTGCTCGAACCCCGAGAACGTCCCTGCCTCGGCGATCTCGTTCGCCGCCTGCAGGAACCCACGCCACGCTGTGCGCGCCAGCGTGCCCCCCACGCTGATCCGCCGTACTCCGAGAGTCGCCGCTTCGGTAACCGTGGTGAACGGAGCGTTGATCAGCAGGTTCACCGGTTTGGGTGACACCGCGGCGACGATGGCGGCAACGTGATCGACATTGTCGATCCGCGGCGCATAGAGGCAATCGGCGCCGGCTTCCGAGTACGCGAGGAGCCTGCGAATCGTCTCGTCGATGTCGGGGCGGCCGACCACGAATCCCTCCGACCGCCCGGTCAGAAGCGACGCCGGTGCCGCTCTCGTCGATCGCCTGTCGTGCGGCGCGGACACGCTCTACGGCCAGATCGAAATCATGGAGCGGATCCGCCTCGTCGCCGGTCGAGTCCTCGATCGACAGACCGGCGATCCCCGTGGCCGCCGCGAGCTTCACGTTGGCATCGACCTGCTCGGGATCGACCGCGTGGCCGCCCTCGAAATCGCATTCACCGGTACCGCCACGGCGTCTGCGACGAGCCGCAGATGCTCGAGGACTTCATCGAGCGTGACCTCGTTGTCCGGCGCGACCCAGCGTCCAGGCAAACCCGGAACTTGTCGTCGCCAGCGCCTTGAAGCCCATCTGTTCCAAAGCCCTGGCGCTCCCCACGTCCCACGGGTTCGGCATCACAAAGCAACCGGAGGCGTGCAAGCGACGAAACGCGGCTATCCGATCGTCATTCGCGTTCATTACACACCTTTCCGGAAGGGACGGAGTCCGTGAAGCTACCCCGCTGACCCTCCCGCCGGTGGGCAGAAGCGTCCCCGCCCTGACATTCCAAGAGCGGCCTACATCGACAGGAAGGGCGTGAAGAGACGGACTCCGCTTTCTGCCAGATTCGCTTCGAGCTCTGCGCTCGGCTCACCAAGGAGTTCGCCGGAAACCGATCCCGTCGCAAGGACTGCATCCGTCAGGTCGCCGAGGTGGGTGGCGTGCTCGATGAGCGCCTCGGCGTCCATGAACCGCTCGAGGACGATGCACTCGGACTCATCGTCGTTGAAGTAGCTCTCGTACTGCAGCGTTCCGGTATCCATCGCCTTCACGATCTCCATGCATTGAGCAGAGAGTCGCTTGAACTCCTCGACCTTGCCCTCGTGGAACTTGAACCGAGCGATAGCCTGAAGCTCACTCACTGCTGTGGCCTCCTGTTTTGGCCAACGGCTTCGAGTATCGCTCCTCGTCAGTTGTCAGAGTGCAGCACGACATCGCGCCAGGCTACGTCTTAGGGATCCGGGGTCGTCGGGATCTGGAGTCGTAGGGATCCTGAGTCGTACCTCAGATGTCGTAGTACAGATAGAACTCGTGCGGGTGGGGGCGGAGACGGACGGCGTCGATCTCCCGCTCGACCTTGTAGTCGATCCAGGTCTCGATCAGGTCCTCGGTGAACACTCCGCCCTGGAGCAGATAGTCGTGGTCGGCGTCGAGTGCCGCCAGCGCCTCCTCGAGGCTGCCCGGGACCGAGGGCAGGTTGTCGAGTTCCTCGGGAGGCAGGTCGTAGATGTCCTTGTCCACCGGCTCCCGCGGCTCGACCTGACGCTGGATGCCGTCTAGGCCGGCCATGAGCATCGCCGAGAAGGCGAGGTAGGGGTTGCACGACGGGTCGGGACAGCGGAACTCGAGCCGCTTCGCTGCCGGCTTGTTCGAATAGAGCGGGATCCGCACCGCCGCCGACCTGTTGCGCTGGCTGTAGACCAGGTTCACCGGCGCTTCGTAGCCGGGCACCAGCCGCCGGTATGAGTTCGTGGTGGGAGCGGCGAAGGCGAGGATCGATGGGGCGTGCTCCAGCAACCCTCCGATGTACCAGCGGGCCATGTCTGACAGCCCGGCGTAGCCGTTCTCATCGAAGAACAGCGGGGTGTCGCCGTTCCAAAGGCTCTGGTGGGTGTGCATCCCCGACCCGTTGTCCTCGAAGATCGGCTTGGGCATGAAGGTGACCGTCTTGCCGTGGCGCCAGGCGACGCTCTTGGTGATGTACTTGTAGAGGGTCACGTTGTCCGCCTGCCGCAGCAACGTGTCGTAGCGAATGTCGATCTCCGCCTGCCCGGCCGTGCCCACCTCGTGGTGGTGCACCTCGATGTTGATGCCAAGGCTCTCCATCACCGACACCATCTCTGACCGGAGGTCCTGGAAGTGGTCGGTGGGTGGTACCGGGAAGTAGCCCTCCTTGTACCGGGGCTTGTACCCGAGGTTCCCGCCGTCCTCTTCGCGGCCCGAGTTCCAGGCGCCCTCTTCCGAGTCCAGGTAGTGGAACGACGAGTGCTGGTTCTGGGCAAACCGCGCCGAATCGAAGATGTAGAACTCGGCTTCGGGACCCCAGTAAGAGGTTTCTGCGATCCCGGTGCCCTGGAGGTGGACCTCGGCCTTGCGCGCCACGAACCGGGGATCGCGGCTGTATGGCTCGCCGGTCACCGGGTCGTGGACGAAGCAGTAGAGGATCAGCGTCTTGCGTGACCGAAAGGGGTCATCGACCGCGGTATCGGGGTCGGGTAGTAGCAGCATGTCGGATTCCTGGATGGCCTGGAACCCACGGATCGAGGAACCGTCGAACCCGAACCCGTCCTCGAACGAGTCCTCGCTCAGTTCGTGGGCGGGGACGGTGAAGTGCTGCACCTGGCCGGGGAGGTCGCAGAATCGCAGATCGATGTACTCATAACTCTCGTCCGCCACCGTTTTCAGGACGTCCGCGGCTGACTTGACCATTCCTCACTCCTCTCAAAACCTGGCTCGGGCCAAGGTTGTAGACCCGGGCGGTTTCGTGCCAGTTGCCCCAGTGTGAACACTGTGTTTCGCAGGCTCTCAAATGGAAAACTGGAGTGTTTGGGGGTTTACGGTTCCCTCGTCGAGACAAGGGTCTACCGTGAACAACATGGACAAGCAAGCCGAGTATGTGATGCGCACCGTAGAGGAGCGGGGCATCCGCTTTGTTCGGCTGTGGTTCACCGACGTCCAGGGTTTCCTCAAGTCGGTCTCGATCAGCCCCGCCGAGCTCGAGGTGGCTTTCGACGAAGGGATGACCTTCGACGGGTCGGCTATAGACGGGTACGCCAGGATCCAAGAGGCCGACATGCTGGCCCGGCCCGATCCTTCTACGTTCCAGGTGCTCCCCTGGCGTCCCGAGCAGCAGGTTGCCCGGATGTACTGCGACATCGTGTCCCCCGACGGCCAGGCTTTTGAGGGGGACCCCCGGCATGTGTTGAAGCGCAACCTGGAGAGGGCGTCTCGTCTCGGGTACACGTTCTATGTCGCTCCCGAGCTGGAGTTCTTCTATTTCAAGGACTCCTCACCCGACCCCCAGGTGCTCGACCACGGCGGCTACTTCGATCAGACGCCGCTCGACGTCGCCCAGGAGTACCGGCGGCAGACGATCAACGCCCTCGAGCAGCTCGGGATACCGGTCGAGTACTCGCACCACGAGGTGGCGCCCAGCCAGCACGAGATCGACCTTCGTTACACCGATGCGCTCACCATGGCCGACAACGTGATGACCTACAGGTTGACGGTGAAGGAGATCGCCCTCGAGCACTCCATCTACGCCACTTTCATGCCCAAGCCGCTCGAGGCGCACGACGGGAGCGGGTTCCACATGCACCTTTCGCTTTTCGAGGGTGACCGGAACGCCTTCCACGAGCCGGGTTCGCCAAACGGGTTGTCAAAGGTCGGCGAGGGCTTCATCGCCGGACTGTTGCGACACGCCCGCGAGCTCACCGCGGTGACCAACCAGTGGGTGAACTCCTACAAGCGGCTGGTGGCGGGCTTCGAGGCGCCGATCTATGTCTTTTGGGCCCGCAACAACCAATCGGCGTTGGTGCGGGTGCCCACCATCAAGAAGGGGAAGACATCGAGCACCCGCGTCGAGTACCGGGCACCCGATGCAGCATGCAACCCCTACCTGGCGTTCTCCGTGCTGCTCGCCGCCGGGCTGGCAGGGATCGAGAACAACTACGAGCTCCCCCCCGAAGTAACGGGGAATGTCTTCGAGATGACGGCGAGCGAGCGGGCCGCGGTCGGGATCGAGCGCCTACCCGCCACGCTTTCCCACGCCATAGACGACATGGAACGGTCGGAGTTGATGGCGGAGGCGCTCGGCGAGCATGTCTTCGGATGGTTCCTGCGGAACAAGCGGGCCGAGTGGGACCGCTTTCAGCACCATGTCTCCCGATTCGAGCTCGAGAACTACCTCCCGATCCTGTGATGGGTTGTGGGTTCTGAGTAATGGGTGAATCCCGATCCTGCGAGAAGACACGATATGGAGCTCATCACATCCGACAAGCCTCAATGGCGGTCGTCGCATGAATGTCGCCGTGTGGCCGGCCGAGCCCTCCCCCGGTCTGCTCAAAGCGATGGCCCTCGCCGGGTTCGAGCCAATGCCGGTCATCGACCTGGCCGACGCCGACCGGGACACGGTCAGCGAATGGGAGGCGCTGGTGGTCGAACTCGACGACGATGCTCCGCTCCAGCTTCGAACAGTTCTCCGGGTCAGTCAGGAGTTTGGGGTGCCCGTGCTCATCGCCGCCGGTCGAGACCACGCCATGTTGCTCGAGAACGTAGGTGCGGGCATCGATTTCGTGCTCGACCCCGCCGATCCCGTCGAGATCAGGCTCCGGCTGCGGCGCATCATCCGCTCCGAGCCAGCCGACCACGTCGTCCACTTCAAGGATTTGGTGCTCAACACCGCCACCTACCAGGCGACGGTGGCGGACCGGCCGGTCGACCTCACCTATATGGAGTACGAGTTGCTCCGCTTCTTCGTCGAGCACCAGGGCCGGGTGTGGAGCCGCGAGCAGTTGCTGTCCAAGGTGTGGGGTTACGACTACTACGGCGGAGCGAGGACGGTTGACGTCCACGTGCGACGGTTGCGCTCCAAGCTGGGCGAGGAACGGGCCAGTTGGATCACGACCGTCCGATCGGTGGGTTATCGCTTCGGCTGACGGCCGGACCCTGCGCCGATCTGGTTTTGGCGTCAACCGACGCGGCTCTACCCCTTCAAGTGACGCCAAAGGTGGGTCAGCTGGAGAGGGTTACCACCATGCGGCGAATCTGCGGCCCGTCGGTTTCGATCCGCATCTCGCCGGCGACCCTGTCGGGCTCCGATGCCCAGCGGAAATCGGCCACGATTTCGCTCCCCTCTTGACGGACCGACTCCACTGCGATCCGGTCGTCGGGAGGCTGGTCGAAATATGCGGCGGCGATGGATTCGCGCCCGACGAAAGGCCCGAAGCGCTCACCCTCGAAGCGGAGCTCGGCGTCGGGAGTGAAGCGGACCAGCATCGGGCCGAAGTCGCCGGTCCGCACGCCATGGTTGAAATCCTCGACGTGACTCTCGATTAGCGTCATCAGGTCGCTCATGAGGACAAAGGCTACCTCTGGGCCGGCATTCACGCCCTCGATCGGTGGTCCGCACTTCAGCAGGGCCAACCAAGCAGCCCGGTCGCAACTAGTCCATCGTGACGGAAAGGCGCTCGTCGGTGGCGTCGGCGAGGATGAAGTGGGCCGTTGCCATCGCTTCGTAGAGTCGTAGCTGGCGGGGAGGCGTGACCTCTACGCGGCTCCATTCGTCGAGACCCTCGGAAACCAACTTACGGGCGTAGATCTCCATGCCCTCGTCGATCCGATCATCCGCCACCCGGCCGGCGGTGGCCTCGACATACACGGCCTGGCGATCGTCGGGCGTCGTCTGCGAGTCGTAGATCACGATGGCGACGTCGGGCCGAGCGGCGATGTTCTGCGAGTGCCTGGTGGTGGGCCGCGAGACCCACAGAAAGCGCCGACCATCGGGACTTGCGAACCACACAGGCGTCGCCCATGGCGTCCCGGACTCGTCGGCCGTAGCCAGCGTCATGAAGCGGTTGGCGGCGATCACCGATCGCAGAATGCGCCGGCGATCCTCGCCGTTCCCGATCGTTTTCCACCACCGAAGTCATCGCCCTACCCGAACGGGATCTGCCTTAACGGAGAGGCGGGGCGCTGATCGCGCCCCGCCTCATCCGCCCCTCCATCCGCTCTCAGTCAGGCACCTCGACCGCCGTGATGTCGTTGGCGTCCAAGCCCCAGGCTGGAGCCATCGAGCAGCAGGTCGGGCAAGAAGCTGCCGGCAGTGTCCGGTCCAAGCGAGGTCGGGACAAAGACGGCAACATCGTCGTCGGCGGCGGTCAGACCAGGCACCGAGAGCGCACCCCGCGTGCTGAGGGCGATCGACCCGGCTGCGTCCACCGCGGCCGCATCGACGTTCTCGTTCGAGCCGCTCAGACCGACATCGCTTCCATCGAAGTGGAATGCCCAGGTGCCCACGGTGTCGTCACCGAGCGACTCGGGCGTGAAGGCGAGCATGTCCTCGGGTTGGACCCGAATCCCGCTGGCGGTCGCCTGCCCCTCGGTCGATACCAGGATGGTGCCATCGGCCAGCACCTCGACGGCGTCGACATCCTCACCGTTTCCGGTCAGGTCGACGTCGCTGCCATCGAACCAGAGGCTCCACACACCACCCTGATAGATGACGATGTCGGAGTCGTCCACCCCTCCGCTTATCCCCGGCACCGAGGTCGGGTTGCGGAAGGAGAACATCAAGGCGTCGTCGGTGTGGGCGAAGCCGTCGATGAGGGCGTTACCGGGTAACCCGGCCTCGCTCCCGTCGAAGGCAAGCTCCACGCTGCCGTCGCTGTTCACCGCCACGATGTCCTGTCTTGTCACGGTCAGGTCACCGACGGTGCCGTTGTTCTCCAAGGCGATCCACGCCGTCACCTCAGGCTCGGCCTCGCCCTCGACGGTGAGCGTGACCGGCACCAGGAACTCAGGAGCGCCCGGATCGGTGGTGGTGATGATCAGCGTCGCCTCGTAGGTCCCTTGATCGAGACCGGTGGCATCCACCGTCACCGTGACCGTGGTGCTGCTGTCACCGGGCACCTCGCCCTCGGTCGGGTCGACCGAGAGCCACGGCACGTCCTCCCTGATGCTGGCGCACGTCTCCTCCGGAGTGGAGCGGAAGAACGTCCTTCCGTCGTTCACGAAGTCGAGATCGATGCCGCCGATCGACCACACCTCGCCACCGAAGATCTCCTCGGTGCAGGCGCCGGCGTTGTTGGCGGTCACCGCCTTGGGCAGCGAATCGATCGCCGTCCAGCCCGCGCCGGGCCATCCGCCCACGCCGAGCCGCTCGACGACGTTGGTGGAGTCGAAGGGGCCACCGCCGTCGGCGTCACCACCGGCGGCATAGATCGCCCCTCGGGTTGCCGACAGGGCGAAGTCGGCACGGGCACTCTCGAACACCGGCCCGGTCTCCCAGGTGTTGGTGCTCATGTCGTAGCGCTGGGTGGCATCGACATTGACATCGGGTGAGCCGTCGCCCCACCCACCTACGACGTACACGTACTGGGCACTCTGGGCGTAGCCCGGGGTGGTCGCCGCGACCGGCATGGCCGCGCCCTCGCTCCAGCTGTCGGTCGCCGGGTCGTAGATGCTCACCTCGTCCGACGTCCCTCCGAAGAAGAAGTCGGGGTCGCCTCCGATCAGGTAGATCTTGCCGTCGAAGGCTCCGGCCGAAGCTCCCCAGACCGGTCGTGGAACCGGCGCCGCGGTGCTCCAACTGTCATTGCCGATGTCGTACACGTAGTGCCGGTCGGTGCCGTCACCGCCGAGGACGTGGATCCGCCCGGCGTTGCACACCGCGGTCGGGCCCTCGCCACCCTCGGGTATCGGCGCCAACTCGTTCCACGTGTTGCTGTCGGCGTCGTACCGCCACGAGGCGTCGGTGACGCTGAACGTCCCGTCCACACCGGCGAACACGTAGGTGCTCGTGGTGTTGCCGTCGCACTGGGCATGGCCATAGCGCACCAGCCCACCGGGCAGGTCGGCGGCGCCGAACCACGGTGGCGCATCGATCGCCGCCCTGTCGGGAGCGCCCCGGCCTCGAGCGACCGCACCGACAGCTCGCCTATCTCGGCGGGTGCCGAGAAGCTCGCATCTGCGGTCGCCGCCGGCGGTTCCTGCCGCCCCAACGGGAACGGCGTCTCGTCGATGACGAACTGGAACGCCCCGGCCCCGGTGTTGGTCAGGGTGAGCTCGGCGCTGTCGGTCCCGCCCTCGGGCACGGTGAACTCCAAGCTCTCCGGTGTGACGTCGGCGCATGGTGCGTCGAGCCGCAGGGTGAAGTCCAGCGGTCGTGGTCTCACCGGCAGTCACCGTCACCTCACCGGTTTGGGTGACATAGCCGTCGATGGTGACCGTGACCGGGTAGGTGCCCTCCTCGAGCCACCACTCGTACACGCCATCACCATCGGTCTCCACCACGAAGTCACCGATCTGGACGGTTGCGCCCGCCAGGGGCGACCCCGGCTCGTCACAGCGCAACAACCCGAACACGGTGCCCGTCACCTTGCCCCAGTTGTCCGGTGGGGTGACGTTCATCGTCACCGGAACCGCGGGCACGGTGTCGTTGCCCCGGAACACCAGGTCTGCCAGGTAGGCACCCGGCTGGTCGACCTCGGGAACCGAGGCGTCCAACGTCACCGTGATGTCGAGGCTCTCGCCCTCGGCGACGACTGCCCGAGGTCGGATCCTCGGAGAGCCAGGGCACGTCCGAGGGAGCGCCGCAGGCGTTGAACTCCGGCAGCAGTTCGCTGTTGGCGATCGGTGAGAACCCGCCGATAGAGCCACCGATCTTGTAGAAGCCGCAGGCGCTGGCGCCGCGGTACACGACGTTGTTGGAGTTCGGGATCGGGGTCCAGGCGTCCGTCGCCGGGTCGTAGGCGAAGCCCTCGTTGGTCACGCGTGGCGAAGTTGTCGGTCACTCCGCCCGACGACGAGCAGCAGGTCGTTGGCGGCCACGTAGCCGCCGCCCCACTGCGTCTGCGGCAGGTCGGCGATCGGCGACCAGCTGTCGGAGCCCGGGTCGTAGACGTACCCGTTGGAGCTCTCACCGGCCGCGTCGCTGACACCGCCGGCGCAATAGATCGAACCGCCGATCACGCCGCAGTGGGCCCACGAGGTCGGCTCCGGGTACGGCGCCGCCTGTCGACCAGGTGTCGCCGGCCGGGTCGTAGACGAACACGTCGGTGCTGCCACAGCTCGTCCGTGACATCCGCCGATCACGTAGAGCTGACCGTCGAGCGCCACGGCCGACGCCGCCGCGTATGCGGTTGGGCACGTCGGCGCCCGTCGACCACGTGTCGGTTGCCGGGTCGTAGATCTCCAGCGCCGGGACGGTGTCACCCGAGTTGTCCCACCGCCGACCACGTAGAGCAGGCCGTCGATGAAGGCCGCCGCCGGCTTCTCCCGGTCGAAGCCCATCGAGGCGATCGGGCTCCACGAGTCGGTGGTCGGGGTCGTAGACGTAGGCGTCTGCGACGTTGATCCCGCCGTCGAACCCACCCACCGAGTACACCAGGCCGTCGAAGGCGTCGGCCGTGCTGTCCATGATGGCGGTCGGGTAGTCGGCGATGTCGGTCCAGGGTGGCTCCTGGACAGATCGCTCCGGCGCAGCCACCGGGGCGCGCGCCGCCTCGGGGCCGGCCGGCCGCCGACAGCGGCGAGAACGTGCCGGATATCCGGCTGACCGGCGGCAGCCCCGCTGGGCGAGGATCTCGCGACCGCGGTCGCGCTCGCCGATCTCGAACTCGTAGACCGCGGCCCCCGTGTTGGTCACGGTCAGGCCCAGGTCGGTGGAGGAGCCGAGCGGCAACTCGGCCTCGAAGCGAGTCCGGTGTGACGTCGGCGCATGGTGCGTCGAGCCGCAGGGTGAAGTCCAGGGTGGTGGTCTCACCGGCGGTCACCGTCACCTCACCGGTTTGGGTGACATAGCCGTCGATGGTCACCGTGACCGGGTAGGTGCCCTCCTCGAGCCACCACTCGTACACGCCATCACCATCGGTCTCCACCACGAAGTCACCGATCTGGACGGTGGCGCCGGCCAGGGGCGACCCCGGCTCGTCACAGCGCAACAACCCGAACACGGTGCCCGTCACCTTGCCCCAGTTGTCCGGTGGGGTGACGTTCATCGTCACCGGGACGGGCGGGACGGTCTGGGGGGTGTCCTCGCTGATCCGGAGCTCGGCGCGGTAGGCGCCCGGCTGGTCGACCTCGGGAACCGAGGCGTCCAGCGTCACCGTCACGTCGACGCTCTCTTCGGGCTCGAGAGTCCCCGACACCGGGTCCTCGGAGAGCCACGGGACGTCGACGCCGCCGAGGGCGCAGCCCTCACCGGAGGTGGACCGGTAGAAGGTCTCGCCATCGCTGGTGAAGTCGGGTGATCCCGCCCACCGATCCAGATCTCGCCGCCGGAGCCACTGCGTCGGTGCAGAGCACCTGCGTTGTTGGCGGTCATCGCCTCAGGCAGCGGGTCCACCTCTTCCCAGGCGCCCGCTGGCCACCTGCGACTCGAGCACGCTCGACCTGGCCGATGGCAATCGAAGGGCCACCGCCGTCGGCGTCACCGCCGGCGGCGTAGAGGGCGGTATCGGTCGCCGACAGCGCCAGGTCGGCGCGGGCGCTCTCGAACGTCGGCCCGGTCTCCCAGGCGTCGCTCGACATGTCATAGCGCTGGGTGGCATCGACATTGCTCGCCGGTGCGATGTCGCCCCATCCACCGACGACATAGAGGAGCTCGCCTGCCTGTGCAAAGCCGGCGTACTGGCGGCCGCAGGCATCGGCGCCCCGGTCGTCCAGCGTGTCCGAAGCCGACGTCGTAGATGTACACGTCGTTGGAGGTGCCTCCGAAGAAGAAGTCGGAGTCGCCTCCGGCGAGCACGATCTTTCCGTCAAGGCGGCGGCCGCGGCCACCCCATACCGGCCGTGGGCAGCGGCGCGGCCGCCTCCAGGTGTCGGTGGCGACGTCGTAGACGAAGTGCTGGTCGGTGCCGTCACCGCCGATCACGTGGATCTCCCCTCGAGGCAGGCCGCGGTCGGGCCTTCGCCTGGCCATCCGGCACCGGGGCCAACTCGGTCCAGGTGTCGGTGGTCGGCGTCATAGCGCCAGAGGCGTCGGTGAATGCTGAAGGTCCCGTCCACGCCTGCGAACACGTAGTAGCTGGTGGCGCCGTTGTCCTCGCACTGGGCGTGGGCGTAGCGGACCAGCCCACCGGGCAGCGGCGGAGCGATCTCGAGCCACGGCGGCTCGTTGATCCTGCGCCGTCGCCTGCCGGCGCCGGGCTTGAGCGAGCCGGGACCGAGAGCTCGACCAATTCCGGCGGGCGCCGAGAAGGTCCCGTCGAACCCGAGGATCTCGCGGCCCCGGTCCCGCTCGGTGATCTCGAACTCGGTCGCTGCGGTCCCATCGTTGGTGATGGTCATGTTCAGGTCGGCGGTGCTCCCCATCGGGACCTCGGCCTCCAGCGCGTCGGGATCCACCACGAGGTTCCCCGATCCCAGCTGGAAGTCCTGCTCGACCACCGCGTCGGCCACCACGTCCACGGTCTCGGTCGACGGGCCGTACTGCGCCTTGTCGGCGGTGATGTCGGTCGGCCCGGTCAACGGGGAGAACAGGATGTAGAAGCCGTCGTCCACCGCCGGGTCGTCCGGGGTGGCCTGTGTCGTTGCCGAGTTCTCAGGAGCCTCGTCCACCGTCACCGTTGCGCCGTTGAGAGGCTCACCGGTGATCAGGTCGTAGACGTTGCCCACCACGAGGCCGCCCTCCACCGGGGCGCACTCGGCGTCGCCGACCATCACGTTGTCCACCTCCCACCACCAGGCGAAGAAGGCGTTGTAGTGGTGGAAGCGAACCTGGACGTCGGACTCGCCGGCGGCTGCCGGGATATTGATCACCTCGAACGCCGGCCCGCGCAGGTCGGCGGTCCGCCGCCAGACGTTGGTCCAGGTGGCACCGCCATCGATGCTGAGATCCACATCAACCGTGTCGGACAGGCTGAGGTAATCGGTGTTGAAGGTGATCACCGGATCATCGGCGCCGGACAGGTCGATGATCGGTGAGATCAACTCCGTGTCCTGCTGGCCATCGGGCCCGAAGAAGTCGCTGTCCATGACGGCGAAGCCGCCTTCGCCGCCGGTCAGGTTTCCGCGACCGCCGGGATCGTCGAACCGCCACACCTGACCGTTGCCGACGTTGTCCACCACGGTCCAGCCTTCGGGCACGGTCGGCTCGTCAAACGTCTCGGTTTCTCCGGTGAACCCGAGGAACTCGTATCCGGGAGCGACGCACGCCGCGGCATCGACCTCGAGGGCGAAGTCCTGGGTGGCGGAGTCGGGCGGAACCGTCACCTCACGGCTCTCGATCGCGTAGCCAGGGCTGACCGCGGAGACGTTGAAGGTGTAGGTCGTCGACGCCACCAACTCGACGCTGTACTGGCCGGTCAGCGGGTCGGTGAAGACCGGGCCGCCGGGGTAGCCGTCGATGTCGATCCGGGCGTAGAGCGGCCACCCGTGCCCCGACCCGTCGGTGACGGTGCCGGTGACGACAGTGCTCGGCAACGGGTCCAGGGCGAAGTCCAATGTGGTGGTGGCGCCCGCGGTGATCTCGGCGGTGGCGGTCTCCACCGCATACCCATAGGCGTTGACCGACACCTCGTATGTGCCGGCGATGAGGAGCACGGTGTAGAAGCCGTTGTCGTCGGTGGTGACCGTGCGGTCGATCGGACCGGTCACCGTGACGACGAGCGCCGGCGATCGGGTCGCCTGTGGTGGCGTCGGTGACCGTCCCCTCGAGCGTTCCGGTGTCGCCGCGCGGGGATTGCTCAACGGCGAGCAGGGCGTCGAGGATGCCCTCACCCCAGACGTTGTTGTCGGCGGCGGTGCCGCCGCACTGCAGGTCCTCGACGTCGTGCGCCGTCTGGTCGAGCAACGCCTTGGTGGCGTCAATGTCGCCGTTCAGTGACGGCGCGGCGGACCACATCAAGGCGACGCGTTCCGGCCACATGGGGCGAGGCCATGGACGTACCGCTGATGGCGCCGTAGCTGTCGCCGGGGAAGCTGCTGCGGACGTTGACACCTGGGGCAGCGATGTTGGGCTTGATCTCACCCTCGAAGGCCGATGGCCCGCGGCTGGAGAAGCCGGCGATGTTGTCGTTGATGTCGAAGGCGCCGGCCGAGTAGCTCTCGACGTAGTCGCCGGGCGAGCCCGACGTGTCGCACGAGGGTCCGGCGTTGCCGTTGGAGAATTGGGGGAAGATGCCCGACGCGATCCAGGCGGTGACCATGTCGAGGTACCAGGGATCGCCGGGCCCGCCACCCCAGGAGTTGTTGACCACGTTGGGACGGAGGTCGGGACGAGGGTTCGCGCCGTTGAGATCGGTCGGGGCGAGGACGAACTGCGCCGAGGAGAGGAGGGCGGTGTCGGAGCAGTTGTTGGTCTCGCAGCCCTTGGCGGCCAGCCAGCGAGCCCCCGGGGCGACGCCGATCTGATTGTCGCCACCGTCGTCACCCACCATGGTGCCCATGGTGTGGGTGCCGTGACCGTTGTTGTCACAGGGCTCCAGGAGGGGCTACCGCAGATCTGCGAGGGTCGTGCCAGTTGTAGTTGTGGTCGAAGGTCCCGTCGCCGTTGTTGCCGCGGTACTGGTTGACCAGAGCCGGATGGTCGAATTGGACACCGCTGTCGATGTTGGCGACGACGATGCCTTCGCCCCTCACCCCGAACTCGGTCCAGACATCGTTGGCGTTGATGCGGTCGATTCCCCATTCGATGGCGTCGATGGTGTCTTCGGCGGTTCCCTCGATCGGTTCGGGGATCTCGAACTTGAAGGGCGGGACGATGGCGTCCACCTTCGGGTCTTCGGCAAGCACCTCGACGACGGTTCGGCGTCGCCGGTGACCCGGATGGCGTTGCTCACCCAATAGGTGGTGTACTCCACGCCGAGATCGTCGAGCTTGGCGATGACGCTCGCCTGGCTGTCCCGTGCGTTCTCGACCAGGGCGTCGTAGACGAAGCGACCTCGCTCGGCCCAGTCTTGGATGCTCTCGGCGCCGCTCAGATCCGCCTCGGCGCTGAGGCGAACCCAGAACGTCGCCTCGCCTACGGCATCGAGCCGCTCTTGTACTACGGCATCGACCTTGTCGGCCGGTTCCGCCGGCGACGTGGGGGCGTTTTGTGCTCCCGCCGGGGCGACCAGAGCCACCAGGAGAACGAGAGTGTTGATGACGACAAACCAGGCGCGGCGAACACCACGCGACACTCCGACCATTGCCCATCCCTCCTTCGCTGACGCGCAGCACCAATCGGGCAGTGGGGTTGGAAGCCCCCTCTCGACCCTCTGTCAAGGTCGGCTGGCAACCTAACGGAACCGCTCTCGACGCGTCGCCCAGAGCGCGAAATTTCTTCGATGGAATCCGGATAGCGTGTCGCCGATGGAACCCTTCGACCTCGCCGACCCGAAGATCGACCCAAGTGCCTTTGTCGCCCCGACGGCGACAATCCTCGGCGACGTCACCATCGGACCCCGCGCCGTGGTCCTATTCGGGGCGGTGGTGCGGGCCGAGCCCGATCAGATCGTGGTCGGCGAGGAGACCAACCTCCAGGACCAGGTGGTGGTCCACTGTGACGAAGGGATCCCGTGCCACATCGGGCACCGGGTGACCGTTGGCCACGGGGCTGTCGTCCACGGCGCTCTGGTGGGGGACCATTGCCTGGTGGGGATCGGCGCCCGCCTCCTCAACAACTCGACGCTCGGTGAAGGCGCCTGGTTGGCGGCCGGCTCGGTGCTCACCGAGGGATCGTCCATCCCGCCGTGGACCCTGGCGGTGGGAACCCCGGCCCGCCCACTACGCGAGCTACGCCCCGACGAGATCGAGAGGCAACGCCACGGCATCGAGTGGTACGTGGCGCTCGGCGTCACCTACAAAAGGGTGTACGAAGGCGGCCGGCTGGCCAATAGGACGCAGTCATCCGAGACGGCAGACGGCAGACCGCGGACGGCGTCGATAGCGCCGATCCGCCGTCTGCCGTCCGAGGGCTCGGCTCAGCCGGCGCTCGCCTTTGGGTCCTTGCCATAGCTGTGCTCGTACTGGATCCGGCCGTTCCGGCCGTGGACGATGATCTGCCCCAATCCGCTCTTCTTGGCCAGCACCTTGGCCGCCGTCACCGCCTCCGACTTGGTGGTGTGCGTGCTGCTTGGCCGGGTGTTGGTCTCGGCCTTGACCGTCCAGCCACCCTTCTCCGAGGTGGCGACGTGATACACCTTCCGAGCTGCCATGAACTCTGCCCCCGGGACGCCCGATACTGCTGGCGAATCTATCACCGGGGATTCAGCGTGTGACTGGCGCCATGATCTAGCGACAGCGACCGCCCGGTGAGTCGCAGGGTGATGCTGGGTTCAGCCGAACTCGATGCCTTGGGCGAGAGGCAGCTCACCGCCCCAGTTGATGGTCGTGGTCTGGCGGCGCATGTACGCCTTCCACGAATCCGAGCCCGCCTCACGACCGCCACCCGTGTCCTTCTCACCTCCGAAGGCGCCACCGATCTCGGCGCCAGAGGTGCCGATGTTGACATTGGCGATCCCGCAGTCCGAGCCCACATGGGAGAGGAAGGTCTCGGCGTGCCTCATCGACTCGGTGAAAATCGCCGAGGAGAGCCCCTGGGGCACACCGTTCTGGACCGCTATCGCCCCGTCGAGGTCGTCGACGTCGATCACGTAGAGAATGGGTGCGAAAGTCTCCTCCTGCACGATGGGGGCGTCTGCCCCGATGCGGACGATCGTCGGCTCGACGAAGAAGCCCGGTCGATCCACCCGGTTCCCCCCGGTGATGATCTCGCCCCCCTGGGCCCGGGCCACATCGAGTGCCGCCATCATTTCATCCACCGCCGACTGGTTGATGAGCGGACCCATCAGCGTCCCGGCCTGGAGGGGGTCCCCGATCGGGACCTGCTCGTACGACTTGACCAGGCGCGACACGAGCTCGTCGGAGATGCCGCCGTGGGCGATCAGCCGCCGCAGCGTGGTGCACCGCTGTCCGGCGGTGCCCACCGCAGCGAAGAGCACGGCCCGCTCGGCGAGGTCGAGGTCGGCGTCGTCCATCACGATCACGGCGTTGTTGCCGCCCAGCTCGAGGATGGACCGGCCAAACCGCTGTGCCACCGCAACCGCAACCCGCTCCCCCATGGTGTTCGACCCGGTTGCGGAGACGAGCGGGATGCGGCGGTCGTTGATCAGCGCCTCCCCTACGTCCGAGCCGCTGCCGACCACGAGGTTGAACACACCCTCGAACCCGCTTCCGTCCATGACACGTCGGCAGATCTCGGTCACCGCCACCGCAGAGAGCGGTACCTCGCTCGACGGCTTCCAGATGCAGGTGTCACCACACACCGCGGCGAGGAAGGCGTTCCACGACCACACCGCCACCGGGAAGTTGAAGGCGCTGATGATCCCCACTGGGCCGAGTGGATGCCACTGCTCGTACATGCGGTGGCGCGGTCTCTCTGACGCCATGGTGAGCCCATAGAGCTGACGAGACAACCCCACGGCGAAGTCGGCGATGTCGATCATCTCCTGGACTTCGCCCTCGCCCTCGGCGTGGATCTTTCCCATCTCCCATGAGACAAGGGCGCCAAGGGCTTCCTTGTGCTCCCTGAGCTCGTCGGCGATGAGTCGTACGTACTCGCCACGCCGCGGAGCGGGCAAGTCCCGCCAGCGGTAGAACGTCTCCACGGAGCTGGCGACGACGGTTTCGTAATCGTCCGCCGAGCTCTTGGCGACCTGACCCATCGGCTCACCCGTGGTCGGGTCGAGGACCGTGAGGTCGCTCCCTCCGGTTTCCAGCCAGCGTCCGGCGAAGCCACCAGAGGCGCGGGGCTCGATGCCGAGGCGCTCAAAGATCTCTTGCTTGGCGATCATGTCAGAACGGTACCGGAATCGACCACGACGGGAACTCGAGGTCTTTGCGAGGGTATGGGCTCTGCAGCCGCCATCAACAGCCATAACAGCACCGCGGCCGTCGTAAGCCGGCGGGCAGCGTCGATTCAGGTCGGGGTGAACTCCAGCAATGAAATCGAAGGCATCCGGAGCTGGAGCTCAAACACGATGCCTCCTCCGTCAGTCTCTATCGCCCGGGGCGGTTCCAAATCCTCCAGCCGGTCGGCACCGCGCAGATCGGCCCACTGCCCTTCATCGGGCCATGGACTGCCGCCCGACATCTCCTTCCACCTCGCCGGGAGGTTGGAATGGTGCTGGTCGACACCACGATGCCGGACCTCGTACCGACCGTCCGCCAACCCATGAATTGCGAGTTCGACATTGCGGTCGAGTCGGGGATCCCCGTCGGCGTTGCGGTGGTCGAGGGAACCGTTCCACATCACAACTGACAGACGTCGTCGGCTGTCCATGGTGGCTATGGCATCGACCATTCCTCCGGCACCGTCGCCAACGACCGTGGTGGCCAGCTCCCGATCTCCGAGCTGCTCGAGCATCCAGAGCGCCCAGTAGCGAGGCTTCCTGAGATTCCCCACCGATAGGAGACCGAACCCGCCGTGGAACAGCGAGGTAGGACGGCCCAAGTTCTTCGAAGTGGTCGGACACCACCCAATAGGCGAGGGCGTGGAGCCGTCCCATGGCGCTACGCATCCCCCTGGCACAGAAGGCGGCGGCGTACACCGAGTCGTGGAGCGGGTCGAAGTGGCTGGCATGGACGCCCCACTCGGTCCACCACAGCTCCAGTTCGTTCCTTCCGTAGCGGGCGGCGATGGGTCGCAAGTCGAGCGGCTCGTTGCCGTAGGTGTGGGTGGATAAGAAGTCGATTGGGGCACCGGTCTCGACGGCGTGAGCCAGTAGGTCGTCGACCCATCCGGCGGCAGCCGACGCAGGCCCGCCCACCATCAGCCCGGAGTCCACCGCCTTCACCGCTCTGGCGGTGACCTCGTAGAGATGCAGGTACTCCTCGCGGGTTCCGCTCCAAAAGACCTCGAGGTTGGGCTCGTTCCAAACCTCGAAACCCCAGCCGCGTACCTCCTCTCTCCCATACCGGTCCACCAGGTGTGTCGTCAGCTCGCTCACGAGATCGCTCCATGCCTGCCAATGGCGTGGCGGAGACACGATTGCGTGGTATGCGAAGACGGTCTTGGAGGGATCCAGAGCCAGGTCGCGGGGCATGAATGACAGCTTCGACCACTGGGTGAAGGCCTAGCTCGAGGACCCGGTCGTAGATACGGTCGATCGCCGAAAAATCGTAAGTCGGCACCCCGTGTGACCTCTCGGTAAACGCCGAGATCGTCGTGGAGGATGGCATGGGCCCGGACGGCCCGCACCCCCAGCTCGGCGTGAGCGAGCCGCAACGCTTCACCGAACTCATCGCCGATGTGCCGCCCGCCCGGGCCGGTGCCCTCTTCGAGCTGGGACAGGCGTTCGGAGCCGATCACGGGACGCCACGGTCGGTGCAGCGTGGACACAACCGAGAGAGCATCGACCTCCACCCGAACCGTGGCGTCACCATCGAGCCGAGCCGCCGCCGCCACCGGGGCGCCGTGCTCGAGTGGCGAGGCATCGACCGAAGCCGCCGATGCCACCGCGTAATAGACCTCCTCGCCGGGAACGACCGAGGTATCGGTGAATGGGGGACGGGGGACCGGGATCACATCGGACCATCCGGTGTCGACCGGCTCGAACGGGCCGCCTGGATCGGAACTCCGCAGCACGAAATAGCCGGCCGCCCCGTCGACCGGATCCCATTGCAGCGTCACCTGGGCCCTTCCCGCGAAGGCTCGAAGATTGCCCGGTGGGTCGAGCTGGGGCAGCACCACCGGTGTGGCGTCGTCGCTGGGGCGACCTATGCGGGCCGCCCAGTCGGCACGGGCCTCGGCTCCGCTCATGGGCGCCAGACCGGGCTGGTAATGACAGGACGAGGGGCGGGCGGGGACGTCAGAGTCACTGATCCAGACGACCGGCGGTGAAGGTCTCCAACCGGAGCAGCGGTCGCAGCGCCGCCCGGATCTCGCCTCGGACGAAGTACTCCTGCAAGACATCGCCGCTGAGCTCGTTGGCAATTGCGGCCATGATCATGCCCTGGTCGAGCGCCAGGTAACGCTGCGAGGCCACGCCGGTGGTCACGTCGATGGCGTCGTAGAAGCCCACCAGGTCCATATACCCCGTCGCCGAACTCCTGGCGCAACGCGGCCAGGTTGTCCATGGCTGCCGCTCGAGCGAAGTCGAGCGCCAGGAACGAGGCGTGGGGGGTGACAACCCCTCTGCCGTAGTCGGTGGGCTCGGGCTGAGGCGGTCACGACAGCCCGGGAAGCCGTAGTCGACGGTGGTGCGCTCCTGGTCGGAGCTGTAGCCGTCGGGATTGAGCCCGATCGGGTCCACCCCGTACTCCCGATACCCGCCGTCGGGGTTGTTCGAAGGCGAGAAGCCCCAATACCCGTACCCGGCCTCCTCCAGACCGTGCTCGATCTGGGCCTCGACGTAGAGCGGGTGGTTCACCCCCCAGCTGCGGCGACCCCACTGCTCCTCGGGAACCAGGAGCGGCACCATGAGCGCCTCGAACATGCTGCCGCCCCAGGTGGGCACCAGTTGCAGCCCGCGGTAGGTGTAGGCACCCTCGAAGACCTCGATGCCGAGATAGGTGCGGGTACTCGCCGACCGGCTTGCTGCTCCTGCCAACCCCAGTCGCAGGTGGCGGGGAAAGTGCGCCACGCGGCGAAGTAGTGCTCGGGCGGGATCTGGCCGAAGGCGATGCCCAGATAGCTGGCGATGCGGGGCTCGGTGTTGAACGAGCCGTAGTGGTGGCAGGTGTAGTACACGTCGGGGGTGTCACCCCGGTAGTTGTCCGCCACGTAACACCCGGGCGGCGGGTCCGCCCAGAACCCGCCCCGAAGCAGACCGGCTCCGAAATCGGGTCCACGCGCCTCGGGGTCGTAGTAGTAGCCGAAGTCCATCGGCTCCAGCAGTGCCGATGCCTCATCGGCCACGGCCGGCACCGAGTTGCGCACCATCACCAGCGCCGCCGCCAGCCAGCCGTTGTCGACGCTGGAGAGAAACGGGTAGACCGGGCTGCCATCGACCGGCCAGACGGTGAGCTTGTCACCGGTGAGCGGGTCGTACCAGTTGTAGAACTGACCGGATGGCTCGTGACGCTCCAGGGTGGAGAGCGTCTCCAGTGTGGCGGCAACGCGTTCCCGCGCCTCTCGTGACGAGATGATCCGCAGCTGCCGCGCCGCCAGCGTGCTCCATAGATAGGAGCCGATGTTGGTGGGCGACGTGAACCGGCTCCGGGACTCGGGCAGACAGGTCGCCTCCGATGTTGTCGGCGACCAGCCCGGTCTCCTCGAACACCATCGCCTCGAACGAGGCCCAGGTGTCGGTGGCGTACTCGCCAGGGCATGACGGTCGCCCCCGGCGAGGCCGTCGTCGGCTACCGCCGCCGCCGGAGTGGCGACGACGAGAGCAATGATCGAAAGCAAAGCGACTGCGCTTCATGCGGACCCCCTCCTATTTGATTCCGGTCGTGGCGATGCCTGCGGTGAAGTAGCGCTGCAGGATGCACGAAGAGGATCAGAACCGGCAGTATCACCACCAGCGATCCGGCCATGAGCAGCCCGAAGTTGGTCTCCTGCTGGCCGATGGCGAACAGATGCGAGCGCCACCGGCAGCGTGTACAGGTCCTCGGTGGTGGCCACCACCAACGGCCACAGGAAGCCGTTCCAGGCGCCGAGGAAGGTGATGATCCCCAGGGTGGCCAGCGCCGGACCGCAGAGCGGCATCACCACCGTGGCAGAAGATCCGGTACTCCCCGCCCCGTCCACCCGTGCCGCCTGGAGCAGATCGTCGGGGATGCTGAGCATGAACTGGCGCATCAGGAACACACCGAGAGGGCCGGCGAGGAAGGGGAAGATGAGCCCGAGGTGGGTGTTGACCAGCCCCAGGTTGCTGATCAGGACGAACTGGGGGAGGAAGAGCACAACTCCTGGCACCAGAAGCGTGCCGAGCACCAGGAGGAAAAGCGCCCGCTTTCCCCAGAAGTCCAGCTTGGCCAGGGCGTAGCCGCGTCATCGACCCGATCACGATGTTGCCGAGGGTGATCCCCACGGCCACCACGGTCGAGTTGAAGAAGTACCGAGGAAAGTCGAGCCTGGTGAACAGCTCGCTGTAGTTCTCCGACGTGGGGTTCTCCGGGATCCAGGTGGGCGGCAGCTGCCGCAACTCAGCGGTGGTCTTGAACGAGCCGAGCACCATCCACACGAAGGGCACCACCATCACCAGCAGCCCGGCGACAAGCAGGACGTGCAGCCAGATCCCGCGCGATCGCCCCGACGAGGCCGGCGGCGGCTGCCACGGTGGACGACTCGGTGTCCAGCCGGGGAGGGGCGACGTTGGTCATCGGTGCACCTTCGGCCGTGCCGAGGAGATTGCTTTGGGTCATCGGTCAGTCCTGGGGACGAAGGAAGCGGAACGTGATGAGGGTGAGCAGGGCGATGGCGAGGAAGAGCACATAGCTCATCGACGCCGCATACCCGTAGTTGCCAAAGCCGAACTGGTTGATCACATACATGGAGACCGACAGAGTGGCGTCGAGCGGGCCACCCTCGGTCATCACGAACGGCTCCTCGAAGAACTGGAGGTAGCCGATGAGGGTGATCACCGCCGAGAACAGCAGTCGTGGGGCGCAGCAACGGAAGTGTCACAAAGCGGAACTTGGCCCAGCGGTCCGCCCCGTCGATGTCGGCTGCCTCGTACAGCATCTGCGGTATGGCCTGCAACCCGGCCAGGAAGATCACCATCTGGTAGCCGAGGTTGCGCCACACCGTCATCAAGATGATCGAAGGCATGGCGAGCTCCGGTGTGGTGAGCCACCCCGGGCCATCGATCCCGAACACCCCGAGCGAACCCGTTGATCAGCCCGGTCTCCTCGTTGAGGAAGCAGGCGCCAGACCACAGAGATGGCCACGACGCTGGCCACCACCGGCAGATAGAACCCAACCCGGAACACGGTGCGGAACTTGACGATCGCCTGGTTGAGGGCGAGGGCGATACGCCAGACCGGCGGCGATGGTGAGCGGCATCGCCACGACACGAAGTAGGCGGTGTTGGCCGCGGCTTGGAGAAACCGCTCGTCCTGGAAGAGGGCGATGATAGTTCTCGAACCCGACGATGTCCACGGCAAACGGATTGCGGATGTCGGCGATCCGCATGTCCGTGAAGCTCATCCCCAGCGAGGCAAGGATGGGCCCGGCTACGAAGACCCCGAACAACACCAGGAAGGGAAGAGCGAAGCTCCATCCGATCAGGTTCTGCTTGAGCCCGCGGCGCCGGCGGCCCACCCCGTCGGGCAGGCGCGCCGCCGTGGCCTCCTCCGTCTCAGCCACGGCGGCGCTTTGCGTCATCGCTCTACTGCCCGGTTCCGATCGCCTCGGCCTCCTGCTGCATAGCGGCGACGGCGTCGGCGGTAGCTACGTCGGCCCGGATCGCCTCCTCGAGCTGGGAGTCGATCACGCTGGCGATCTGCTCCCAGGTGGGGATGGCCGGCGGGCTCTTGGCGTCTTGGAGCTGCTCACCGAACAGGGCCAGCCGCTCGATCATCGGCCAGCGCTGGGTCGTCCCAGGCAGCCTGCACCGATGGCAGGTCCCTCACCGTCTCGAACCACAGAACCTGGGTTTCGGGCTCGGCGGCGAACTCGACGAACTTCCATGCCGTGTCCCGGTTGGCGGCGTCGGTGAACACCGCCATGTTGCCACCACCCACGAATGAGGTGCGGGAGACCGCTCCCTCCGGCAGCAGGGCGACGTCCCAGGTGCCCTCTTCGGCACCGCCGTCCTCGAGCAACCCTATGTGCCACGGGCCGGAGATGAACATCCCGATGGTGCCATCGATGAACCCCTGCTCCAGCGCACCAGCCTCGAGCGTGACGGGCGAGAGCCCTTCTTCGAAGAAGGATCGGTAGTAGTCGAGCGCAGCGGTGTTGGGCTCGGTGTCGAAGCGCGAAGTTGCCCGACTCGTCGAGAACGTCTCCGCCCCCCTGCCACACGAAGGGCATGTATGTCTGCCAGGCGCCGGTTCCGCCGGCGGGGAGCGAGATGCCGTATTCAGCGCCGCCCTGCTCCATCATGCCCTGGGCCAGTTGTTTCAACTCGTCCCAGTTGGCGGGCGGAGCGTCGAACCCTGCCTGCTCGGCCAGGTCGGTGCGGTAGTAGAGCATCCGCGTCTCGACGTACCAGGGGATCCCGATAGCTGGTCCCGTCGACAACCGTGGTGTCCCATGCTCCTTCGAAGAAGGCGGAGGGGTCGATGTTCTCCACGGTCGGGTCGAGCCCGCCGGTTGAGGCGAACTCGCCCATCCATGTGGTTCCGATCAGGCTGTTGTCAGGGGTCTGCTGCCCCGCCAGGGCCGTCTGGATCCGGTCGTGGGCGGCGTCCCACGGCACCGCGGTCGCCTCGACGGTGGCTCCGGGTTCTCCGCTGTGAAGGCATCGCCGAGGACGCCGAGGTTGTCACCCTCGGTGCCCATCGCCCACACCGAGATGGTGCCGGTGGCCGGGCCTTCCTCGACAGCTGCCGCCTGTGTGGTTGCCGTCTCTCCCGCTTCGCCACCGCCGTCGTCGGAACGGCCGCAGGCGGCGACGAGAAGGGTCGCCACTGCCAGGGGCATCAGCGCTCTTCGCCATGTGCTCATCACTCAGCCTCCTTGGTCAACTCGGCACCCGCAGCTCTGGCGGGTGATCAGGGTGGTCGGAAGGGTCACGCTGGGGACCGCTCTGCCGGCGATCCGCTCGAAAAGCATGTCGGCAGATCGGCCGCCCAGTTGACGCATCGGCTGCCGGACTGGTGGTCAACGGCGGTACGAGGTGGGCGGCGATGGGATATCGTCCCATCCGGTGACAGCCAGGTCACCGGGAACGTCCAGCCCGAAGCTGTCCGCGGCGCGAATCGCCCCGGACGCCACCTGGTCGTTGACGCAGAACACGGCGTCGAATTCGGTACCCGTATCGAGCGCTCGCAACAACGCCTTGTGTCCATGCTCCGGCTCGAAGCCCTCGGTGGACACTGTGGCCGGGCGAGGCATGCCAGCGGTGGCACATGTTTCGACAAGGCCCTCCCAGCGCTCGGCGCCGTCCGGCGAGGAGCTGGGATCGCCCAGGAAAACAAGCCGGCGACGCCCGTGGGCGAGCAGGTGGGCGGCGAGCGCTTCGGCCGATAGGCGGTTATCCGCCCGGATCGCAGGTGCCGAGCCCACAGGCGGTCGAGCCAGCAGCACCAGTGGCACCGTGATGCCTCGAGAGCGGCGACTGCGGCGTCGGGAACCGTTCGCCCATGACCACGAGACCGTCGACGCGGTCCGCAGATCAAGAACCAGGCGCTCGGAGTCATCCCTGCCGTGGGTACCGAGGACCAGTACCGCGGCCTGACGCTCGATGGTGTGCTCCTCGAAGCCTTTGATGACCTGGGCGTAGAAGGGACCGCTGAGGTCCGTGACAACGATGGCCACCGCCTCGCCCCCATGCTGCGCCAGGGCGCGTGCCAACCGGTTGGGCCGCCACTGCAGCGCTTCCATCGCTTCAAGGACCCGCTGCCGGGTCCCGGGGGCCGACTCTCTCGCTAGCCCTGGTCAGGACCCTGGAAACGGTGGCGATGGAGGACACCGGCGCGTTCTGCCAGCCGTGTATACGTTGGGTCGCCGCCGAGTGGTCAAGGACTCGTTGCCTTTGTAAGCGCTTACAAGGGCTCAAAGGTAAGGGCTTACAAACCGGAAGTCAACCGGACACGCCAATCCATGGTCGTAGCAGGGGAGTAGAGGGAAACACCACACCCGGCGGTAGGGTCGGCGGACCCGCACGCTGGAGGTCGGATGGTGGACTATGGCCGGCCGATCGAGTTTGGGATCTTCCCCGTTCCCGAAGCAGCGTCGCTCGACGAGGTGCTCGATGCCTGCCGCGAGGCCGACCACCTCGGCTTGGACTTGATCGGGATCCAGGATCATCCCTATCAACGCCGGTTCCTCGATACGTTTTCCCTGCTTTCCTGGGTGGCGGCCGTCACCGAGAGGGTGAGGGTCTTCCCCGATGTCGCCTGCCTCCCGCTGCGGCCGCCTGCAATGCTGGCCAAGGCCGCCGCAAGCATCGACGTCCTCAGCGATGGCCGGTTCGAGATGGGGCTTGGTGCCGGCGCTTTCTGGGACGCGATCGAGGCATACGGCGGGCCGCGACTCGCTCCCGGTGACGCACGTCGCGCCTTGGAGGAGGCCATCGAGGTGCTGTGGCGCATCTGGTCGGACGAGCGCGGGATCAGAATGGACGGCGAGCGCTATCGGCTCGACGGAGCGCACGGCGGGCCGGTGCCGGCGCACCGGATCGAGGTGTGGCTGGGTGTCCAGGGACCCCGGATGCTCGAATTGCTCGGCACGATGGCGGACGGCTGGGTCCCATCATTTCCCAGGGTGTCGCTCGAGGACCTCGATCGAGGTCATGAGATCATCGATGGCGCCGCCGCCAAAGCGGGTCGCGACCCACAGAAGATCAGACGTCTCCTCAACGTCAACGGGACCATCACCGACGGTGCTTCTGACGGATTCCTCAACGGGCCGCCCGGGCAGTGGGTGGAGCGACTGACCGCGCTGGCGGTCGACCACGGCATAGACACCTTCATCTTCTGGCCGGACGGGCCGCTCGTGGATCAACTCCGCCGCTTCGCCGAGTTGACCGGGGAGGTGCATGACTCGGTGGCCAAGGAGCGGGCCCGCCGCTGACTTGCCGCCGGCTAGTCAGCGCGCCGCCACCAAATCGATCTCGACCTTGTAGCCACCGGGGAGCGCCGCCACCTGCACGGTGGACCGCGCCGGGGGCGACGATCCCACCACCTCGCCGTAGACCTCGTTGACCGCGGCGAAGTCGGCCATGTCGGTGACGAAGATCGTCGCCTTGACCACGTCATCCCAACCCAACCCCGCATCCTCGAGGACCACACCGAGGTTGCTCAGGATCTGTCGCGCCTGGGCATCAGCGTCGTCGCCGGCGGACTTGCCCGTTGCCGGGTCGGCGCCCACCTGCCCGGAGAAGAACACGAGGCCGGCGCCCTCGACCGCCGGTGAATACGGACCCATCGGCGTCGGGTGCGTTCGGGGTGGGGACAACTCGACGCGGCATGAAACACCTCTTTCAGCGGACTGATCCGAGGGTAGGGATTCAGGGTTGCAGGTGGGTGGCGAAGAAGTCGGTGATCGCCTGGTAACCCCTCACCTTGTTGGCGAATCGGGTGAGGTCGTGCCCTTCGTCGTCGAACACCAGGTACTCGATGTCCTTGCCAGCCGCCCGTAGTTCGGCGACGAGCTCATCTGATTCGGACCGCATGACACGTGGATCATTGGCGCCCTGGATGACGAGCAGCGGACAGGCCAGCGACCCGAGGTGGGTGCGGGGGGAACGAGCCTCAAGCTCTTCCCGCTCGGTGGCGGGATCTCCCAAGACCAGATGGAAGTACACCTGCCACGCCGCTGGAAGCCCCTCGATCCAGGTCGGCAGGTCGAAGGGTCCGAACATGTCGCAGGCGGCGGTCCAGATCTCGGGGTGGAGCCCGGCCAGCATCAGCGTCATGTATCCGCCGTAGGAGCGCCCGGTCACCCCGATCCGAGTGACATCCAGTCTCGGGTCGGACCTGAGGTGGTCGACACCGGCGACGTGGTCGAGACGGTCTTTACCGCCCCAATCGCGGTCGACATGCTTGACGTATGCCATCCCGTAGCCGGTGGACCCCCTGACATTGGGGACGAAAACGGCGAATCCGTTCAGAGTCAGGTACTGGATCAACGGCATGGAGAACCAGGTGAAATCGGGCCTCTCCTGCCCTTGCGGGCCGCCGTGGACGTAGTGGACCACGGGCCGGGGACCCACATACCCGAGGCGGTCTGCGGGAAGGTAGAGCCGAGCCGACACCCTCAGACCGTCGTGGCTGACGTATGAGCAGTCCTCGCCCGGTGAGAACAGGTCGGGATCGACTCCGAGGATCCGGTTCCGCGTGACCAGAGCGGTTCCTTCCTGGTCGATCACGGCCAACTGGGCAGGGGTGGTTGCCGACGAGAAGGAAACCGCGATCCGACCGGTCGTCTCGTCGTGGTGGTGGTGCCCGATAACTCCGGCAGCGAGCGGGTCATTCCCCCACAGCAGCCGGTGCAACTCGAGACGGGTGGCGGCTGGGTCCAGCGTTCCCCTCGTAGCCCCAGGAGACGCCGTCCACGTTGTATTGGACGATGAACCGTCCGTCCTCCGTCCGGTGGGCCTCGGCCCACTCACCGGTCCCGGGGTGCACCGTGCCCACGATCTCGACCGGCTCGATCACATCGGGGCTGTCCAACGCCAACCGCCCGAGCCCGCCCAGATCGTCGAAGAGCGACGTCTCCATGACGACCGTTGCGTCGTCGGCGAACCAGGCTCCGTTGAACCCGGTCAACTCGACGGCCTGGTCGTCGGCTCGTTCCTCCAACGGAGTCCCGTAGAGGAGACGCCGCTCCCCGACTTCGCGCTCCCAGATCCACAACGTGTCGTCGCCGGTGGTGTAACCGTCCACGATCAGATAGCGCGACCGGTCATCGTCGTGCCCCACCACGAACGCCCCGTACCGGGACTTGGCCAGCAGCGTCGCCGTCTCGGCCGTGACGTCGATCTCGTAGGCCTCCTGCTCGGGTCGGCGCCTGGGGTCGACCCAGATGGTCCCGACACCCTCGGGTGAAAGCTCGATCAGCACCATCTGCTGGTTGGCAAACCGCTCGCCGAAGACCGGCTCGGGGTCGCCCCCATCGATCGGGATACGGCAGAGCTGCAGGTTCTCGTCACCGTCCCGATCGACCATGACGAACAGCTGACCGAGCTTGGGCAAGGCGACGAACGACTCCCCATCGATCAGCTCGGGTGTGAGGAGGGCGATGTCGGGGGGCAGCAGAGGTTCGGGGACGCTGCCCCTGGCGTCCATGGCGTAGAGGCTCAACCGCCCAGATAGATCAGAAATGAAGAACAGCCGGTCGCCGGCGATCTGTGGAGCCAAGAAGAGGCGGGCAGAAAGGAGATGCTCGACCCGGATGGTTGCCGCCGCGGCCGGCGCCACCGAGTCCGCCGTCACGACCGAGGGTGCCTCAGCTGAAGCTGTTGCCGCACCCGCAGGAACGGCTGACATTCGGGTTGTTGATGGCGAAGCCGCCCTCCATCAACCCGTCCTTGTAGTCGAGAACCGAGCCGCGCAGCCGGTCGAGGCTCTGGGGATCGACCACGACCCGCACCCCGCCGTACTCCTCGACCACGTCGTCGCTCTCGATCTCGGCGTCGAAGAACATCTCGTAGGAGAAGCCTGAGCAGCCACCGGGACGAACCGCCATCCGGAGGGCCAGCGAACTGTCACCCTCGGCGGTGAGCAACTCGTTGATCTTGCCCACGGCGCCGTCGGTGAGCGTTACCGCCCGCTTCGGAGTTCGTGGCTTGATGTTGAGAACCTGGGTCATTTCGTGGGTGACTCCTGGGAAATGGCGCTACCCGTCATTATACGCCTCGGCGCCGACATCTATTCCCACGATCTGCATAGTGCAAATGGCTCATATCATGGGGTCGTGACCACCGAGCACGATGTCTACCAGGCGCTGCGCGGGGTCGTCGACCCCGAGTTGGGTGACGACATCGTCGAACTCGGCATGGTCACCGACGTGGAAATCACCGATGGGGTGGTCTCGGTCGGGGTGGCGTTGACCATCGCCCAGTGTCCGATGCGTGGTCAGATCGAGCAGGACACGGCGCGCAAGGTGATGGCGCTCCCAGGGGTACGTGACGTCCTGGTGCGTACCACCGGCATGACGCAGGAAACAGCGCTCCGAGCTCATGGCCACCGCCCGCCGCCGCGCCCGTGAGGACGCCGAGCCGACCCAGGTCTCCCCGACCACCCGCGTGATCGCGATCGGATCAGGGAAGGGCGGTGTCGGCAAATCCTCGGTCGGGGTCAACCTGGCGGTGGCTCTGGCCGACCGCGGCCTCCGGGTGGGGTTGATGGACGCCGATATCTGGGGCTTCTCGGTCCCGAGGATGCTGGGGGTGACCGACCGCCTTGCCGCCGACGACAACTCGCGGCTGATCATCCCAGTCGAAGCCGCTGGGATAAAGGTGGTCTCCACCGGCCTCATCATCGAGTCGGAGGAGACGGCGCTCATGTGGCGTGGTCTGATGCTCTCCCGGGCCCTCGAGCAGTTCCTCAAGCAGGTGGCGTGGGGCGAGCTCGACTACCTGGTGATCGACATGCCGCCGGGGACCGGTGACATCCAGATGGCTCTGGCCAGGATGGTTCCCCAGGCGGAGATGGTCGTCGTGACCACCCCGCAGAAGGCGGCTCAAAAGGTTGCGGTTCGGGTAGCGGACATGGCTCGCCGCTCCTATCTGCCCGTCGTCGGTGTCATCGAGAACATGGCCGGGTTCACCTGCGACCATGGCGAGACCTACAACCTCTTTGGCGAGGGCGGTGGGCGCGATCTCGCAGAATCACTCGGGGTTCCCCTGATCGCTTCGGTCCCGCTCGACCCGGCGGTGGTCAGCGGTGGTGACACCGGGTTGCCCGTGGTTCGGGCCGACCCCGACAACCCGGCGGCCCGTGCGTTCATCGCGGCGGCAGAGCGGCTGGTGGAACTCGTGCCTCCCGCCGACGACGAGACCTGCACCGCCCGCATCGCCCGCCTCCTGGAAGGCCTCGAAACCCGAGAAGTCGCCGCCGCAACGTCGTAGCTCTGAAGGCCCGAGCAGTGAGCGGAGAGGTGACTCCGTCACCGACGGCCCTCCCCGCATCCACCGAAGCTCCGCCCGTCTCCGTCTGCCGTCTTCCGTCTTATCCACACAGGCTCGAAACCAGCCCGTAGGGGTCGACGTAGCCGCCTCCGCCCGGGCCGTAGGAGAAGTGGAGGTGCGGTCCGGATGAGTTGCCGGTGGACCCCACATAGCCCAGTAGGTCGCCGGCCGAGAGGTGGACGCCCGAACCGATGCCGGAGGCGTACCCGTTGAGGTGGGCGTAGTAGTAGACGTTCCCTGCGTTGTCCCGGTAGTAGACCTGGTTGCCCCCCAGACTGCTGTAGTCGGCTCGCTCCACATAGCCGTCGTAGACGGCGACGAGCGGGGTCCCGGTGGCGGCGATGATGTCGATCCCCGAGTGGTACCGACCCCCACCCCTCGCCGCCCCCCATCCGTCGCCGAAGGTGTGTGGTCCCTGGACCGGGCAGTACCCGGAGCCGTTCCCGATCGTCGGAGGGCTCGAGGGCGGCTCGGTGGTCGGGGGTTCCGAAGTCGGGGGGTCGGTCGCAGGCGGATCCTCCCCGGCTGTCCCGGAGCCTGATCCTCCCGTATGCCATCGTCGCCCTGGGCTGCAGCCGCCCGTCGGCGCTCCTCTTCCTCGCGCCGGGCGCGCTCCTCGGCCGCACGGCGCTGCTCTTCCTCTATCTGTGCCTGGAGGTCGGCCTGGACCTGCTCGTAGTCGTCCTGGGCGGCCGACCAGTTCCACCTGCAACTCGGCCACGATCGTCTCGAGCTCCGCCTCGGCTTCTGCCTGCTCCTGCTTGGTCGCCTCCAGCTCGGCGGTCAACTCGATCTGGCGGGCCTGGGCGGCTTCCAGATCGCGGACCAGCTGGTCGTCGCTGGCGCCGACATCCTCGAGGTACTCGAGCCCGGCTTCGAACTCGCCCGGGGAAGCGGTGAACGGGAGGAGCGAGGCGCTCGAACCGGCACTACCCATGTACAGCTCGAGGGCGTAGCGGTCGACGTCTTTCTTCAACTCTTCGAGCTGCGCCTCGTTGGCGTGGAGTGCCGCGGTCATCTGCTCGACCTGCTCTTCGAGCAGGGCGCTCCTCGCCACGGCCTCCTCCCACTCGGCGCCCATCTCATCGAGGCGGGCTTGAGTCGAGACCATGCGCTCGCGGGCTGCCTCGACATCACCCTCGTCTAGCTGGGCGGGTGCCGGCCCGGCGACGAACAGAGCGACCATCGCCAATGCGACCACCCGCCATGGCCACCACGGTCGGCGCATGGCCAAGTCGAATGGGCGACGAACCATCAATTGATCCTTCCTGGCGTTCGAGGAGCCTCAGCGCCTCAGCGAGTGCTTCCGGGCGGTGCCGTCCTCACCGGCACAGCTCGGTTGCGAGTGGGGTGGGGTTTACCGCATCACCGCCGCCGGGGTGAAATTCCCAGTGGAGGTGGGATGCCGTCCAAGCGGCGTTTCCGGTGTTGCCGACGTAGCCGAGCAACTCCCCGGCGGCCATGGGCACACCCGCCGCCGCCCCAGCGGCGTAGCCGTCGAGATGTGCGTAGTAGTAGATGTTTCCCGAATTGTCTTGGTAGTACAGGGTGATGCCACCCAGCGAACTGGTGCTGAAGCGGTAGATGGACCCGTCGTAGACCGCCACCACCGGAGTGCCGCGGGCGGCCATGATGTCGACACCCATGTGGTACCGGCCACCCGAGCGCGGGGCGCCCCAAGTGTCGGAGAAGCTGTTGGGACCCTGGACCGGGCAATAACCGGCGCCATCGCCGACGGTAGGCGTTGGTGGGTCGTCGGGAGGATCCGTCACCGGGGGATCGGTGGATGGTGGGTCAGTTGATGGGGGGTCAGTGGAGGGCGGATCGTCACCGCCCACGGCGGGCACCGTGGTCGAGGTGGCGTCGCGCGCCGCCTGCTCGCGTGCCCTCCGCTCGGCCTCCTCGCGGGCACGGCGCTCGGCCTCGATCTGGGCGGCGAGCTCCGCCTGAACCGTCTCGTAATCGTCCTGGGCGGTCCGCAACTGCCCGTCGATCTCGGAGACGAGACCCCCAAGCTCGTCGCGCAGCGCCGCCTGCTCGGCGCGCGCCTCGGCGAGCTCGGTGTTGAGGGTCGCAAGCTCCGCCTCCTGCGCCTGGAGACCGGTGAGCAGCTCCTTTTCCGAGACCCCGAGCTCCTCGAGGTATCCCACCCCGGTCTCGAGCTCCTCCGGGGTGGCGGAGAGGCTCAGGATCGATGCGCCGGTGCTGGCCGCTCCCATGTAGATCTCGATAGCTCGGCGCTCGAGAAGCTGTCTCGACAGCTCGACGCGAGCCTCGGTGTCTTCGATGGCGGTGGACATCTGGGCGATATCGCCCTCGAGGATGTTGTACCGGGTCAACGCCTCGTTGTAGCGGACCACGGCACCGTCGAGATCCCCCTGAAGCTCGGCGACCCGCTGCCTCGCGGCCTCCACGTCGTCCGGTGTCACTTGTGCGGCCGCAGGCGCCGCCAGCGCCCCTATCACCAGCAGTGCCGCGACCCAGCGCAGCGCTTTCATCGTTTGACTCCCAAGGGCGCCACCGCTCGGTCCCACCGATCGGCGGGGGTCGCGCCCAGCGTCACGATCCCTTCCTCGGCCAGCTTAAGCAAATGCGCCTCGACAGAGAAAGCCGCCAACGGGTGCAACTGGGGATCGACCTCGGCGTAAACCGCCTCGACCACGGCACCCACCGTAGAGGCGCCGTTGTCGACGGCGGCGGCAACCTGCCGCTCCCGCTCCAGCCGGTGGGTCAGATAGCTCCGGATGACTCCGGCCGGATCCTCGATGGTTTCGCCATGCCCGGGGTGGAGCCGGGCAAAGGTCATCGCCTCGAGCCGGCGCAACGAGGCGAGGTATGCACCCATGTCCTCCACCATGACGGTGGAGCCGCCCATGATGTGATCTCCTGTAAACAACACCTCTCCCCACCGGAAACAGAGGTGGTCTTCAGCGTGACCGGGTGTGTGCAGCACGGTCACCTCTTTCGACCCTAGCCATACCGTGTCTCCGTCTGCCAGTCGGATGTCTGGCGCGAAATCAGGCCCTGGAGCATGACCGTAGGCGGGGATCTCGAACTCTGCCGCCAGCGGATTGGCCATGGGTGCATGGTCGGGGTGGGTGTGCGTCACCATTACCCCGAGTGGGGTCAGTCCCTCCACCGCCTCGTGGATGGCGGATCCGGTGGCTGGAGATCACCGGTCCCGGGTCGACGATCAGGCAGACGTCCTTGTCGATCATGACCCAGGTGTTCGTCCCCGGACCCGTGTAGGGACTGGGGTTGGGAGCGAGGATGCGCTGCACTCTCATTGGGCCGTCCTCATCCCGCCGCCTCGTATCCCGGCTCGCCGGGGAGGATGAACCGCCAGCCATCGCCATCGCGCACCGGGCGCGGGTGAATCGCCACCACCTCGCTCTCCCTGGTGTGTTCGATCAATGCCGCGGCGTCCTCCCACGAGGCGAGCAATTCGAGGTGCTTGACCGTGGGGAGGATCATCGCCCACTGGCCATCCGAGTGGCGTATGAGGGCATCGGCGGGGGTTGTCCACGCGGCGTCGAGCATCTCGGTGGGATGGTGGCGTGCCTCGGTTGCGGGGTCGACCAGGGCGATGAAGAACCGGGTGTCGAACCGGAGCGGTGAGATGGACGGTGTCACCCAGTTGGAGAGGTAGGCGATACCGGACGTGCCGAGCACTACCCCGGCGTCCTTCAGTACCTGCCAGAAGCGACCTGGGTCCGGGTCGTGGGTCGGGTCGAGCGATGCCGCGATCTCGGGATGGGCCCCGACCAGCACACCGGCCTCCTCGAAGGTCTCGCGGATGGCACACCGTATCGACGGCAGAAGCTCGGGCGGGTTCCCCTCCGGTACCACCGCGATTGCCTCTGCACCCCGGTCGGCCTCCTCCATTTTCCCGCCGGGGAACACCCACATCTCGGGGGCGAACGGAGCGCTGCCGCGGTGGACCATGAGGACCGAGTACCCGCTGGGCTCCGGTCGAAGCACGCACATGGTCGCCGCCGGGACCGGCCCAGGCACGGCTCGGGTGTCGGGCACCGAGCGAGCCTAACCACGGGCGTTACCCTCATCACATGGCGGTTCGCGGCCTCCCCGCGGTGGATTCTCTGGTGCGCCAACTCGACAGCCGTGGCCTGCCGAGACTGCTCGTGGTGGAATCCGCCAGGGCTGCGATCGACCATGCACGTGCCGCGGTGCTCAGCCGGTGACGACGGCGTCGACCCCGCCCAACTGGCGGAAGCGGACCTCGAAGATCTTGCCCGGCTTCGCCCCCGCAACGTCATCAACGCCACCGGCGTGTTGTTGCACACGAATCTCGGTCGCGCTCCACTGGCCCTCGTCGCGGCGGAAGCAGCGCTGGAGCACGCCACGGGATACGGCAACCTGGAGTTCGACCTGGCGTCTGGAGACCGTGGTGGGCGTGGTGCCTATGTCGAGACGCTGTTGCGCCGGCTAACGGGGGCCCCCGCGGCCATGGTGGTCAACAACAACGCTGCCGCCCTCTTCCTCACCCTGATGGCGCTTGCCGGCGGGCGACAGGTCCCGGTGTCGCGCGGCGAGCTGATCGAGATTGGCGGCTCCTACCGGCTTCCCGAGCTGATGAGTGCCAGCGGGGCTCAGCTGCTCGAGGTGGGGACCACCAACCGCACCCGGGTATCGGATTACACCGCAGCGGAGGACGCCGCCCTGTTGCTCAAGGTTCACCCCTCCAACTATCGGATCGAGGGTTTCACAGAAGAGGCCACCCTCCCCGAGTTGGTTGCGCTGGGCCGATCCGTCCGGGATCCCGGTGGTGTTCGACGCCGGAAGCGGTCTGCTCGACGCCACAACCCCATGGCTGCGCCATGGGCCGCCGCCTTGGTTGGGAGGGGAACCGGGCGTGAGACAGGCGCTCGAGACAGGGGCGGATCTGGTGCTCTTCTCGGGCGACAAGTTGTTGGGCGGCCCCCAAGCGGGAATCGTGGTCGGACGCGAGGACCTGGTGGCACTCCTCCGGCGTCATCCGGCAGCGAGAGCGCTCCGCTGCGGTGGTCCGTCTTGGCCGCCTTGGGTGCCACCCTCGAGCTCTATGCCGACGGACGCGCCGCCACCGCCATCCCCTTCTGGAGATTGGCAACGGTCGACCGGGACGAGATCTCCCGCCGCGCCGAAGATGTCGTGAAGGCGGCCGGTGTCGAGGCGACGATCGCCCACGGTGTTTCGGCCGCCGGGGCCGGGTCGGCACCCAACGGGGGTATCCCGACCAAGTTGATCGTCGTGGAACGACCAGGTGCGGATGTTGTCTGGCTGCGCCTGCTCGCTTCGGGTGGCGACCCGGTGGTGGCGAGGCGTCACGCCGGTTCGACGCTCATCGACCTGCGCACGGTCGAGCCCGAGCGCGACGCCGAAGTGGCACAGGCGCTCGCTGTCGCCTGCCGCGGCTAGCCGATGGCGGTGATCGGGACCGCCGGTCACGTCGACCACGGCAAGTCGACCCTGGTTCGAGCCTTGACCGGCCGCGATCCCGACCGTTGGGCCGAGGAGAAGAGTCGGGGGCTGACCATCGACCTCGGGTTTGCCTGGACGACCCTCCCAGGTGGTACGGAGGTGTCGTTCGTGGACGTGCCCGGTCACGAGCGGTTCATCAAGAACATGCTCGCCGGGATCGAGTCGATCGACGTCGCCCTCTTCGTCGTCGCCGCCGACGAAGGTTGGATGCCACAGTCCGAGGAGCACCTCGCCGTGCTCGATCTGCTGGGGGTGTCTGTCGGGGTAGTGGCACTGACCAAGGTCGACCGAGTGGACGCCGACGTCGTCGAGCTGGCGCGCATCGAGGTGGAGGACCGGCTCGCCGGGACAGCACTCGAGGGATCTCCCATCGTCGAGGTGGCAGCCCCCATCGCGAATGGGGGTAAGGGCCTTGGCCGAGGCGCTGGCGGATGCGGTCAGCAGCCTCGGCCCTTCAGCCGACCGTCAACGCCCCCGACTCTGGGTAGACCGTGCCTTCACCATCGGCGGCGCCGGAACAGTCGTCACCGGGACGCTGCTCGACGGGATGCTGGAGACCGATGACCGGCTCATCTTGTGGCCAGGTCGAATACCCGTCCGGGTCAGGGGTCTCCAGGTCCACGAGACGCAGCAGCCGATCGCCAAGCCCGGCTATCGGACGGCGGTCAACCTCACGGGGGTCAGACGGGAACAGGTGAGCCGCGGCGCCATGCTGGGACGAGAGGGCCACTGGCTGCCCAGCCGGCGGTTTGTCACCACCCTGCGACGGGCCCGCTACCACGACAGCCTCGGCCACCGCGGCGCCTATCAGTTGCACATCGGGTCGGAGGCGGTGCCGGCGAAGATCAGATTGCTCGCGGGCGCCGAAGGAGCCGCTGTCGTATCGCTCGACAAGACGCTGCCGCTCACCGCCGGTGACAGGTTCATCCTCAGAGAGACCGGGAGAAGGCGGGTCGTCGGCGGCGGCATCGTCCTCGACCCGGCGCCCAAGGGCCGCGTCGACCCAGCGGCAGTGGCGCAGTTGGTCGAGGCGGTTGCCATCGGTCCGGACGCGGTCGCCGCCGTCATGCTCCGGATGCGGCGGCGGGAGCATGTCGATGTGCTGGCGGCACAAAGCGGGGGCGGAAGGGTCCCCTACAAGAACGTCGCCGCAGGGATGGCACTGTCGGATGACGAAATCGACCGGCTCCGCACCGATGCGCTCCAGCGAGTGGAGGCTCACCACCGATCAAATCCGCTCCGACCGGGAATGCCCTCCGCCCAACTCGCCGGTGAGCTCGGGTTGAGTTTCGCCGAGCTCGATGGCGTGATCGCCTCCCACATCGATCTCGAGATGCGCGGCGCCGACGTCTCCATCATCGGGTTCACCTCGAGGCTCGACCCGACCCAGGAGTTGCGCTGGCTGGAGGCGGCCGACCAGCTGAAGGAATCCGGGCTCGCTGTGCCCGCCGTCGCCGAGCTTGGTCTCCACCCTGAATTGCTCCACGCCATCGTCCGCTCCGGACGGGTGGTGTTGGTCAACGAAACCCTCGCCTATCTCCCCGACCAGATCGAGGCGATCGAGGGAAGTTTGCGTCAGATCGACGGTGAATTCACGGTGGCCCAGGCGCGCGATGCTCTCGGGCTCAGCCGGAAGTACGTCGTCCCATTGCTGGAATGGTTCGACGGCCGCGGGATCACCAAACGGAGCGGCGACCTACGGACGTTCAGGTGACGGCTAAGCGGTGGCGACGGCGAACTCGTCGCGCCGTTCGATCTCGGTGAGGCCACCCCAGATCCCGAACGGCTCTCTGATCTCGTTGGCGTATTCCAAACAATCGATCTTTACCGGACAGACGTCACAAATGGCTTTGGCTCGAAGCTCTCGACGTTCTCGGTCTTCCTTGCGCTCGAAGGTACTGGGAGGGAAGAAGAGGTGCGAGTGGTTGCCGCGGCACAGTGCCCGCACCTGCCAGTCGTTCGTAAGCGTCAAGGCAACTCCATTCCTAGCCCGACGGCGAGCGAACCTACCAGCGGCCTCGAAGCCAGACCAGGAAGTTTCTACCAGTTCGCTCAGGAATTTCCCAATCGATTCACCGCTCCGACGGATCGCTCGGCGTCGTTCGGCTCCACCTCGAGGACCGTACCCCGGACCGCGGTCACTGTCACCTTGTCTCCGGCTGTGATGCCGGCAGCGCGGTGGGCGGTTGCCGACCAACGCGCTCCGTTCACCTCGACCTCGCCATCCGGACCCAAATTGGTGGTGGCCACACCGGCGCGCCCGATCAGGTGATCCCGCCCCACCGTCTGTGTGGAAAACCGTGCCCGCGCCACTGTGGGGAGTGCGGCGAAGTAGAAGAGGACGACCCCGAGCGTGGCGAGGGTCACCCCCCACCACGAGGGCGCCAGGTGAGGGGTCGCATCGGTTAGGAGCATGCCCCCACCGAGGAGCAACAGACCCCCGAGCAGGCTCCACCGGCCAAACCGACCGACCTGGAACTCGGCGGTGAGCAACCCGATCCCACCTAGCAGCAACAGGACCGCCCACCACCGCACCGGCAGCGTCACCATCCCGTAGCCGCCGACCAGGAGGCACAGCGCTGCAACCGCGGCGGCGACACCGGGGCCGGCGGCGTAGAACTCGAACGCGGCGACCGACAGCCCGACGGCGACCAGGAAGAAGGCCACCTCGGGGGCGAGCGACGCCCGCATCACTTGTTGCAGCGGGCCGGGTTGGTGGAAGCGGACCTCGGCCACCACCGTCTGCGCCGGTGAGCCGTCCTCGTCGAGAAGGGGTTCACCGTCGGGACCGATCGCCGGACCGAGCGTCTCCAGCGTGATCGTCTCGTCCCCGACGGATACTTCGGTGCCATCGAGTGCGGCGAGCAGGTTGGACAGTGCCGGTTCGACCACATCGACCAGCCCCGGCAACGGAGCCTCCACCACGACCTCGTCGCTGTTCGCTGGGCCATCAGGTGCCGCCAGGTCGGTCCCCGTGACCAGCGGGCTGCGGTATCCGACGACGGCCCCGGGGGCAGCCGAACGGATCGGGGCCAATCGGAGCATCTCGGCGGCGGCTCCATGCGCCACCGAGGGAGCACGGTCCCACCCACACCGCAACCGGGAGTGGCGGGTCGGCGACCAATTGCCAGCAGGTCGTCGATGTCGGAGGTGAGTACGCCCGGCACGTTGAGTTGGAGCACCACCAACTGTGAGCCACGCTCGGCGGCTTCTTCGATCCCGGTCAGTCACGAAGTCGCCCGCCATGGCGTCGAGTGATCCCGAGACCTCGAGCACGTCCACCGGCGGGACTTCCTGTGCCTCGGCGGGCGGCGCCCCCACCGCGATTGCCGCAAGGAACAGGATTGCGGCCCAACGCATACCTCGATGGTAGGAGGGCATCGACGGGGGCACCGCTATGCCGCGCCCGGCAGCCCACCGGTACAGTGGCTCGGTGGCCACGTTGCTGCTCATCGCCGACGCGCCCGTGGGTCCGCAACGAGGTGGCGGCTGCGCTGTCCGATTCCTCGATCGTTCTGCTCGAGGAGTCAGATCCCCGTCGGGCGGTCGAACGCGTCGAAGAGGATCAGCCCGACGCGGTCATCATCGACATGCAGGTCGGCTCGATGGGGGGGATGGCAATCGTGAGGGCGCTTGCTCGACGCTGCCGGGATGGAGCAGGTGCCGCGGACGCCAACCATCCTCCTCCTCGATCGGAGCGCCGACGTCTTTCTCGCCGGGACGGGCGGGGGCCGACGCATTCCTGATCAAGCCGATCGTCGCCGAGGAGCTCAGAGCGGCTCTTCGCCGGTTGATCAAGGAAACTCGCCCGAAGACGAGGCGGTGAGCACCGCCGAGACCAATGGCTAGGGTCGATTGACACCAGAGCGGGAGGGGCGGAGATGCGCAAGTTCGTTCGTGATCGTTTGTGCGTTGGCATCCTGATGTCTGCGCTGCCGGTCTCGGCGGCACCGGCCACACCTGTCGCTCCGACCGCAGCACCCCCGCAGACAAGGCCTTCGCTGGCGCCCCTGTTATCCCGAGTTCGGTCCCGATTTCGAGTGCGCCGTTGCCCGGGTGCCGCTCGACCATGACCGCCCCGGGGACGCACCATTGGGATCGCCATGGTCCGGCTCCCGCTTCAGACCCGGCACGACGCCTCGGCTCGTTGTTCGTCAACCCTGGTGGTCCGGGAGGATCGGGCGTGAACTTCGTCCTTCAGGCGGGTCCATTTCTGTACACCGATGAGGTGCGGTCGTCTTACGACTTGATCGGGTTCGATCCGCGCGGGATCAACCGAAGCAGACCGCTGCTCTGCTTCCGTTCCTTCGATGAGGCGCTCAGCATGTTTTGGCCTTTCGCCTTCCCGTTCGAACCAGGCGAAGAAGAGATCGCCGAGCAACTCGATCGGGACCTGGCAACGGCCTGCGCCGAACGGGGCGGGGCGATCGACGATCACATGGCTACGGCCGATGTCGCTCGCGACCTCGATGTCCTTCGTCGCAAGGTCGGAGACCGCCGGCTCAACTTCGTCGGCTACTCCTACGGCTCGTTCCTCGGGGTCACCTACGCCAGCCTCTTCCCCGACCGCGTGGGCCGGGTCGTCGTGGATGGAGTTCTCGACCCGATCGCCTGGACGACCGGCAGAGGTGACGAAGCCGCCACGCAACCGTTCTCGACACGTCTGCGGAGCGATGCAGGGGCACAGGCCACGCTCGACGAGTTCTTCCGGCTGTGCGACGAGGCCGGACCGGACGGGTGCGCTTTCGCCGGTGACTCGGCGGCGCGTTTCGCCGCCTTGGCCGATCTGCTCAAGCAGGGACCGATCGAGATCATCGACCCATTCACCGGCGAGCCCACGTTGTTCCGTTACTCCGATTTGATCGGATTCACGCTTGGGCCGCTCTACGACTCGTTCAGTTGGCCGGAGCTCGCCATGGTGTTGGCGCTGATCGAGCAACAGGCATCGCCCGAGGAGATCGGGGAGGCGATGGCAGCGGTCGAAGCGAAGGTGGGACTGGCCGCCGGGTCGTTGCCCGAGCCCCGCTACCCCAATTTCGTCGAAGGATTCCCCAGCGTCTCCTGCTCGGACAGCGTCAACCCCGACGATCACGGCTACTGGTCGATCGCCGGCGCCGAGTCCGATGCCCAATTCGGCTACTTCGGCCGGATCTGGACCTGGGTTTCCTCGATCTGCGCCGTCTGGCAGGGTTTCGACCAGGACCGCTACCTCGGGCCCGTTCGACCGTGAGACCGCCAACCCGGTGCTCGTTGTCGGGACCCGGTACGACCCGGCGACCCGTTACGAGGGCGCGCTCATCGTCGACGACCTGCTCCCCAACTCGAGCCTGCTCACCGTCGATGGTTGGGGCCACACCTCGCTCTTCCTCTCCGTCTGCGCCGACGAGGCGACCGCCGCCTACCTACTGGAAGGGACCACCCCCGCTCCGGGCACGGTCTGCACCCAGGACTTCGACCCGTTCGCCGTGGTGGCCGCCCAACGGGCAGACGACACCCTGGCGCAACGCCAGGCGCTGCGACGCGAGGTGATGTCAGAGGTCGCCATCTTCCCGTCGAGGTGAAGCCACGGCGATCGTCCGCGCCTGAGCAGGTAAGATCGCCCCTCCCGACGGGACGTGGCGCAGTTTGGCAGCGCGCAGCGTTCGGGACGCTGAGGTCGCCGGTTCGAATCCGGCCGTCCCGACTGAGAAACCACCAGGTCAGGGCCATCTCAACAGGGGCTCTGACTTGTGTTCGGGATGCGATCCCGCCGTCCATTCCACGCGTGGGACTGGCATACGAGGGCTTTCACTGTCTCAGGGTGTTTGAGAATCATCTCCCAAGGCTCGTAGCTCGAAGCCGTCATTGCGACAGGTCGTCGGTTCGCTGCCATCCCTGGCGCATGGCCTCGATGGCGTCTCTCAGCAACTGGGCACGGTCAGCCGGAACGGTGCGAGGGATCTTGCCTGCAGCATTGAGCCGGGCGATGCCATAGACCGTTCCCCACGCGGTCGCAGAGCGTCGAAGCACCTCAGCATCGTCGACATCGGGGGGTTGATTGGCGGCGACGGTCTCTCTGAGGAGCGTCCAGTACTCGATGGCCGCAGCCTGGAGCCGCGGGTGATCCGACATGGCGACGAGTGGGCCGTAGGCGAGGTCGTGGACATAGGGCCGGGCGTCAATGAACCCGACGTATGAATCCATAAGGGCGTGGAGGCGGGCGCTGGGGTCGGCCCCGGCGGCGGCAACACCGGTTATGGCATCGGATGCCGCCCGTTCCAGTCCGGCACCGGCAACAGCTGCGAGAAAGCGCCGTTTGTCACCGAAGTGGACGTAGGGCGCTTGATGGCTTACCCCGACGCGTTGAGCTACCCCTCGGATGCTGAGCCGCTCCGCCGGTTGCGTCTCGAGCAGTTCAAGCGCTGTGGCGATGAGCCGATCGGTCAGGTCTGATTCGTCAGTCATCTCAGAATCAACAAATCTAGTTGACAGTGTCAACTCTGCGAACCATGATTCCACTTGACAGTGTCAAGTGGAGGAAAACAGATGCAGGAAAGACAGATGATCTCGACGGGTGTGGGTGATCTCGAAGTTCGCATCGTCGGTGAGGATGTCGGCAAGCGCACAGCTCTGCTGTGGCACAGCCTGTTCGTCGACAGCGAGACCTGGAAGCGTGCCGAACCCGATCTCGCCACAGACCGCAGGCTGGTGTTGGTGACCGGGCCTGGTCACGGCGCCAGCACCGACCCTGGACGGCGTTACACACTCGACGATTGCGTCGACGCAGCGGTATCGGTCTTGGACCAGCTGGGCATCGGGGGGCCAGTCGACTGGGTAGGCAACGCCTGGGGCGGGCATGTCGGGATCATCGCCGCCGTTCGTTATCCGGAACGATGCCGGAGCCTGGTGACCGTGGGCACACCGGTTCACGGCTACACCACCGCGGGACGAATCCAGACCACCCTGCTCCTTGCGATCTACCGGATGCTCGGTCCGCGTCGCTTCCTGGTCAACTCTGTCCTCGACGCACTGCTCTCCCAGAAGACACGCACCAACGACGCAGAGGCAGTCGCGATAACACGCGACGGCTTCCTGAGAGCCAGCGGCCTCGCCAATGCAGTGGCGTCGCTCTCGCTACGCCGACCTGACCTGACGCCGTTGCTGCCCAAGGTGAAGGCACCGACGCTGTTCATCACCGGGACAGAACATCCCGACTGGTCCCCGGATCAGGCGAGCACAGCGAGCCACCTCCTTCCTGACGGATCGGTCGAGGTGTTGGAAGGGTCGGCCTATCTCAGCCCGCTGGAAACGCCGGAGGCCTTCAACAAGCTGGTGCGGAGGTTCTGGACCTCATGAGCATCGAAACGACCTTGCCCGACGGCGCCGAGACAACGCGAGTCTGGCTGGGCATCGTCCGCGTTGCCGCTGTCGTGCTCGTGGTCTGGTCGGCGGTCCTTCAGTTCACGGTCGGCACCGTCATCCCACCGGTGCTGGCTGTTGGTGTTGTCTTCGCAGCCCTAATCATCTTGCTGGGGACCGGTCGACGTTGGGTCGGGCTGGTAGCGACGCTCTTTGGCCTTGCGGCTGTCGGTGGAAACGTCCCGTCGATGGTCGAAGAGTTGACACACCCATCTTCGGCACTCGCTTTCATCCTCACGCTGATAGCGACGACTGCTGGAGTCGTGCTGATGGTGTCCGGCCTGGCGGCCTTCTTTCGTTGGCCGACGAAACGGGGACTCGTAGTGTGGCCCGGTGCGGCGGTCGTCATGATCGGTTCCGCTATTGCGCTCTTTGCGGCGTCGAAGGTCGAGTCGGTCCCCATGGTCGAGGGTGACATCTCGGTGGTTGCCAAGGCCAATGAGTTCTCACCTGATCCGCTGACTGCGACTCCAGGCCGCGTGTCGATCTGGATCGAGAACCAGGACGGTGCCCGTCACACGTTCACCTCCCCCGGGTTAGACGTCGACGTTGACATCGCTGGACTTCAGTCCCAGCGGGTCGAGTTCGAGGCACCGGCCGGGGATTACGTCTTCTTCTGCACCGTCGTGGGCCACGAGCAGATGACGACCACCCTCGTGGTAGCGGGCTGAAGCCGGCGCCTCAGCCTCGGGCGTAAGCCTCGCGAACCGCTCTGAAACCGGCGACCCAACTCGCCTGGGTTCGTCCACCGGTGTCCGGCCCTAGTGGGATGAACCTCGCCCCACTCGGAATCGACCGATCGGCGCTTCGTGACCTCGTGGGCAGGATCGGCATCGCCTCCCGCTGGCGTTTCGGCTGGCGCAGGATGGTCGAGCCCATCGTCGCCCGTCGCAACCCCGTTTTCAGCGATCCGGTAATACCGCCAATCGACCAAACCGATCAGGCAAACACCTGAGGCCCTTCTTGCAGCTTTCAAGATGCGGTGCGAGGTCAGCGGTTTCGTCGCCTGACCAGCATCAGCCGGATCCGGCGACATCGGGCAGCGACAGATAGACAGAGCGGACGGCCATGATCCGCTCGATGTCTGCGATGACCCGGTAGTGGAACTCGCCTCGGTAGGTCTTGTCGGTGAGGGCGAGACCGGTGAAGTAGAGGCCGCATACTCCTCCGAGCAGTGCGGAGGCGATGAGCAGTTCGAGGGACAGCGTTCGCGGCTCGCCAATGAAATCGAAACCGATCAGCTCGTTGACCGGCGCGCCGACCCATGCTTCCTGAACCGAGGCCGGGACCGCCAGCATCCCGAGCAGCACCATGAAAAGTGTGACCATCACCGCAACGAAGAGCGACTGGACGAACTGGCTGATCAGCATCAGCACCAAGAGGTTGAGCCGCTCCAGCCGCTGCAGCGGCCGCAGCCCGTCCGAGGAAAGACTGGTGACCTTCAGCCCTGCGGCCGGCGTGTCCGGCGCAAAGCTCATGGCCAATCAGGAGATGGCCCACGCCGTTCGATGTGGCGGATCTCCTCCCTTGCTTGGGTCACCACCAGCACCCCGCCGACGATCACCAAGAGGACCATGATCGCCACCAGGTCGACCGCTCCGATCTCGTGTGATGCCTGCCACAGCTCCGAGGCGAACAACAGGAACACGACGAGGATGAGCAGCAGCGGCAGCGTGCGGGCCACGAGCATGACGATCTGCGGCACGTTGTCGCGCAGATGGCGAAGGCTCCAACCGGCCAGCTCGAATACGCCGAGGGCTGACCACGGCATAGATGATCCCGACGCCGATGAGGATGAAGCCCGGGGTGAACAGGCGCAGCTCCCCGATGGTCACGAATCCCAGGCCGGCGCCTGGGTCGCCGGTCAAAACCGAGGCCACTACTCCCGGCACCAGTCCAATGACCGCGACGTCGAAAAGGTCGAGGCGGCTGGCCGACCCGAACGGTGGGTGCTTCCGGACCCAGAGAAATCCTCCGATCACAACGCCGGTCACGGCGAGTGCCAGGAGCATCGATCCAACATTGGAAGCGAGCGGTCGATCGGCAAGCTGAATCCAGATCAGAATGGTGCCCACCACGATCCAAATCCCGATGAGGGGGACCGCTCGGCGGTCGATCCGCTGCTCGGAGCTGTAGCCCTCGATGAGCTGTGGCACACCCCTCGCCGAGAACCAACGCTCTATCGATCGCCGAGCCCCGTCCGGGACGTCATCTCGACTGGACGCTGCCACCGACCGGGCAGGGTAGCGAGGCGCCTAGTAGCGATCCCGTCAAGCTCGGACCCAGCGCAGAACTTCCCTCTTCGTCCATTGACGCGCTAGCGTGGTCGGCAGCTACGCTAGGTGGTCAGGGGTGGCTGAACTTTGGGGAGAGTCCACCGTCGGTGGTCTCAGCGGCGAGCCGGGCATTGCCCGGAGGAAGTGGGGGAGTCCCATGTTCACTTTTGACGGCAAATCGGCACGACACGGGCCGCTGTCGAGGATCAGGCTGCTTCTTGGCATCTCGCTTGTCGTCGTCCTGGTGTCCGCTCTCGCATTGCCGTGGGCTGGCGCGGTTCCTCCAGGCAACAACGGCACGGTGAAGATCGACGGAGTGGCGTTCGATGACCATCCGAACAACGAGCCGCACGTTGGCTGTGTCTTCCAGGTCGACTTCTACGGTTATGACGAAGGCGACCTCACCGCCGACGTGACCTTCCGGGCCCATCCGCCGACCGGCACCGCCGTGCTGCTCACCGACGAGGTATTCATCGGCGAGGACCCGGCGGGTGGCGGCACCGATCTCGATGCCAGCGCAACCTACGATCTGAGCGCCGCGTTGGCCGGCTTCGAGCCGCACCCCGTTCAGGGCTTCCACGTGAAGCTGACGATCAACGCTGAAGGCTCGCAAGGCGCCGATGTCAAGCACAAGGTGTTCTGGGTCACCTGCGAGCAGCCTCCACCGACCACGTCCCGCCCCCACGACGTCCACGAGCAGCACGACGTCCACGAGCAGCACGACGTCCACGAGCATGCCCGACAAACCGGGCACGATCATCATCGAGAAGTACGCCCTGCCGTACGGTGATCAGCCGTTTACTTTCGGGGGTGATCTCGGTTCATTCGTGATCGTGGACGACGAGCAAGGAACAGGGAACCCGGGTTCGCAACAGACGTTCACCGGCCTGGACCCCGACAGCTACACGATCTTCGAGGAACCGGTGGCGGGATGGAACCTGGTCAGGATCGCTTGCCAGGTGACCGTAGGTAGCGCCAGCACGTTCACGGTCAACCTTGCGGCGCGATCGGTGACCATCGATCTCGTCGCCGACGAGACGGTCTACTGCGACTTCCAGAACCGAAAGCCGCTTTAGCCCACCATCCCAGACACAACACTCGGCCGCTCGCCTCGAGGTGGGCGGCCGAGCGACGCTCACGTGAGCGGATAGGGCGATTGGATCCACCAGGGAAGGTCGGAGGTCTCCAGCCGGACCACCCACTTCACCCACCAGAAACCGCGCCGGTCGGGCGCCACGATCCTCGCCGGGAAGCCATGGCCGGGTGACAGCGGCTTGCCACCGACCTCGGTCACCAGCCAGATCGAACCCAGGTCGGACACGGGGAAGCGTCTGGCGTAGCCCGTGGCCGACCAGGCGACCAGGCTGCGAGCCGAGCCGGGCTCGACCAACCGGTCGAGGCGCACCCCGCGCCACACCTGGTTGCTGTACCAACCGCTGGTGCAGTCGAGGATCGCGGTCACGTCGTCCATCGGGAGGACAGCGAGATCATCGAGGCCGAGAGACCGTCCCCCGGCGGCGTCCTCGACGCCAAGGCTCCAGGAGGCGCCATCGATCTCGGGGGTCCGGTCGTCGAGCCACGACGTAACCGGGAGACCGGCCGGTTCGAGCGAGGACCGCTCGTGCGATCCGGTGAATCGCCGGTCGGCCCCGGGAAGACGGGCCAGAGCGATAGCGCGGTCGGCGGCAAACCATGTCACCGCTGCGGCCGACACCAGCCCGCCCATCCGGATGAGGTTGCGCCTGGTCAGGTCTTGACGGCGAGGCAGCGTCTTCCGAGCCAGCACGTGCCAGATCGCCAACGGGACCAGCACCAGGGCGGTGGCGACGTGCACCCAGAGCACGGTGAGCGATCCGATGCCATCGGGCCATCCGATCGAATGGAGGACGCCGGTGAGCAGCACGGTCGACGTGAGCAGAAGGAAGAGGAGCGAGAAGAGCCGTCCCCGGTTGCGCCGCGCCAGTCCCTTGCGTACGACCAGCGACTTCCAGGGGGCGACGATCAGGATGGCCAATCCGATGACACCGTGGACCACGGCGACCCATCCCAGGGCAGGGGTTCCCAGAGCTTGAGCGGTCAGCCCGGTGACGAGGGCTCCGCCAAGTAGGAGAAGCAGGGCGAGATTGGTGCGCCGGCCGCCAAAACGGCGGCCGCCGTTGGCACTTTCCGTCATGACCCGTGCGGCCAAGGATGGCACCCCGCAACCGATAGTTGCCTGCCCTGCCAGAGTGAGCGTCACCCGATCGAGGAGCCTCCATGGGCCGCTACGCCATCAAGACCCCACCGCAGAACGCCAACTGGGAGGACATGCTTGCCATCTGGCGTGAAGCGGATGGCATCGATTTGTTCGAGTCGGCCTGGAACTTCGACCACTTCTACCCGATCCACGGTGATCCCAACGGTCCGTGCATGGAAGCCTGGGTCACCCTCACCGCGCTGGCGCAGGCGACATCGAGGATCCGCATCGGGTGCATGGTCAACGGGATGCACTTCCGCCACCCCGCCATCACCGCCAACATGGCGGCATCGCTCGACATCGTCTCGGGCGGTCGGCTCTACCTCGGTCTCGGCGCCGGCTGGCAGGAGCAGGAGGCGAGCTCCTACGGGCTCGACCTGGGGACGATGACGGAGCGGATGGACCGTTTCGACGAGGGCGTCGAGGTCATCGTCCGCCTCCTCACCCAGGAGACCACCGACTTCGAGGGTGAGCACTACCGGCTAGCCGGGGCACGCTGCGAGCCAAAGCCGATCCAGCGGCCCCAACTACCCATCGCCATCGGCGGTGGAGGCGAGAAGCGCACCCTCAAGACCGTGGCGCGTTGGGCCCAGTGGTGGGACGGGCTCCAGGCCGAGCCCGAGGAATGGAAGCGCAAGCACGAGGTGCTGACCGATCACTGTGAGGCAATCGACCGTGACCCGGCCGAGATCACCTGCAGCGTCCACGTGGGTTACTCCCGCGGCGATGACCCGGAGGCGATCGCCGATGCCGCCGAGGAGCGGTTCCAGGCAGGGGCGGACGTCGTCGTCTTCAGCATGCGGTCGCCCTACGACGTCTCGATGGTCGAGCCGCTCGCCAATGCGCTGGCCGAGTCGGTCGGAGCCTCCCGCTAGGTAAGACCGGCTTTACTGCAGGACGGTCAAAGGAGGACGATGGAGGTCGGGTTCATCGGGCTCGGTGACATGGGACAGGGGATCATCCCCCGTCTGATCGATGCCGGGCACAGGGTGACCGGTTGGAACCGAACCATCGAGAAGGCGGCGCCTCTCCTCCAGATCGGCATGGAATGGGCCGACTCGCCCCGCCAGGTCGCAGAGCGCTCCGAGGCGGTCATCTCGATCGTGACCGACGCCGCCGCGGTGCGGGAGGTGGCGCTCGGCGATGACGGGGTGATCGCCGGGTTGCGACCCGGATCGGTCTACCTCGACATGAGCACGATCGATCCCGGAGAGTCCCGATCGATCGCCGACGCCTTCGCTGCCGCTAGGCCTGACCATGCTCGATGCCCCCATCTCGGGCAGCCCGATCACGTTGGCGGAGGGGAAGGCGTCGATCATGGTGGGAGGCGACCGGTCGGCCTTCGACCGGGTGGAGCCCATGTTGCGATCGATCGGTCCCAAGGTGAGCTACATCGGCGGCAGCCGGCGCCGCAGCTCAGATGAAGGTGGCCATCAACCTCTGCCTGATCGTCGAGATGGTGGCCTTCTGCGAGGCGGTGGCGCTCGCCGAGAAGGGGGGCGTGCAACGGGAAGTGGCGGTAGACGCCATGCTGCAGAGCGTGGTCGCCTCGCCGGTGATGGGATACCGGGGGCCGTTCATCCTCGACGGGGGGATGCCGGAGAAGCCGCTGGCCAGCGTCCTCCTCCAGCAGAAGGACATGCTGCTCGCCCTCGACCTGGGGAGGCGCCAGGGGGTCCCGGTCCCGTTGGCCGCCGCCGCCAACGAGATGCTCAATGCGTGTCACGGCCTCGGTTTGGACGAACGGGATTTCGTCACCGTCTTCGACGTCTACCGGACCATGGCGGGGATGCTGTGACCGCCAACTTCCGCACCAGCCGGCACGACGTTCCCGTGGTGGGCGGTCTCACAGCGGCCGACGGATGGGTGGACATGCGGGTGCAGTTCCTCGTCGACAAGGCGTCGGCCGGGTCGGATCACTTGCTGCTCGGGATGGACGGTGCTCCCCCCGGGCGCCCGTCACGAGCGGCACCGGCACCCCAACGCCGACGAGTTCTTCGTGGTGCTCAGCGGCGCGCGGTCAGGTCTACACGGATGAGGGTGTGGAGCCGGCAGGCGAGGGAGACGTGATCTTCACCGAGCGCGGCCACTGGCACGGGTTCGACAACACCGGCGACGAGGATGTCACCCTCGTCTGGGGATGGAGCGGTGCCGGTTCGCTCGAGGATGCCGGCTACGAGGTGTGCGCCCAACTTGACCACTGAGCCGACGGATCCCCGCATAGAGCGGGGCATGAGCCGGCAGCTCGAGGATCGCCGGCGCGTTGCTCGGACTCGGGGGCGCGACACATCGGCTGGAAGGCGGGGTTCGGCGCCCCGGCGGCGCTGCAGCGGTTCGGTCTGACCGGACCGCTTGTCGGCTTCCTCACCGATGCCACCCTTGCCGAGACCGGGGCGAGCGTGTCCGTCGGTGGATGGGCCAACCCGGTCGCCGAACCCGAGCTCGCGGTCCACATTGGGACCGAGGTGCCGCGAGGGGCGGGAGCGGATCGGGTCCGTGAGGCGATCGTCGCCATCGGACCGGCCATCGAACTGGCCGACATCGACCCACCGCCCGACGACGTCGAGGAAGTCCTCGCCGGTGACATCTTCCATCGCGCCGTGGTGCTCGGTGACCCCGACCCCGTTCTCGCCGGCGGGAACATCGATGGTCTCACCGGTGTGGTGATCCACGATGGCACCACCTTGCAGCCGATCACCGACCTGGAAACCCTGACCGGACGGCTTGCTCGACGTGATAGCTCACATCGCCGACACCCTGGCCGAAGCCGGGGAGGCGCTTCGGGCGGGCGACGTGGTGATCACCGGCTCGATCATCCCGGCGCTCCCCATCGGGCCCGGCCAAACGGTCGAGTTTCGACTTGGGCAGTCTGCGCCCGTCTCGGTCAGTTTCCACTGAGCTGGATGAGGGGTCGGGATCAGCCGGCACCGATCACCGGCTCGCCGGATAGCTGAGCCGATTGACGGGTCCGCGCTTCCGCCCGATGGCGATCCCGAGCGACATCCCCGCCACGCCCAGGGCGACCACGGCGGCGACGATGGCGGCTATCGCCAGCCCAGAGGGGCCACCTTCGCTCGCCGGGACCGCAGCGACTTCGGGCGCAGGATCGGCGGTCGGAAGTTCGTCGCCGCTGGTCTCGAGATCGGCAGAGACAAGGTCAGAGCCGGCCATCGTCGCTGTCGGCTCGCCCACCACGAGCAGCCGGCCATCCCGTCGCCCTGGCGTGTCCCGTGGAGTTCGCAGAACACCCTTACCACCGCCGCATCGCCGACCTCGATGCTCGCCGATTGCCCAGGTTGGAGGGTACCCGTGCCGAAGGAACCGTCGACGGCGGTCAGGCTGTGGGGTAGATCGCCACGGTTGACAATCTGCACCGTGGACCCAGCTCCCACGAACTGGGCCGACCCCGAGAAGCAGCTGTCGTACATCTCGACGGTCTGGCCGGTGGCGTAGCCGGCACAGGCGCTTCGTGGTCGCCGCCCCCCGCCATTGCCGGAACCCACCCGGGCAGGATGGCAATCGTCGCTACCGCAACCACCAACAGAAATCGCCGCATGGCTTCTCCCCTTGTGGGTCTCACATGGAGACGAGCAAGGAGTGCTGATGGTTCAATCGCCGAGCGGCACGGCAGACGGCAGACGGCAGACGGTAGAGGGAATCGAGATGTTGACCAGCGACCTCAGCACCTAACGGTGATCACGGTGCGCCGCCGACCCATTCGAAGTGGGCGGGGTCGGGGATGAGCCAGGGACCACCCCAGGTGAAACCCTGCTTCACCATGGCATCGACCAACCGGGGGTCCTGATCGGACCCGATCCCGGTGGGATTCCCGTCCCAATTGATGTCGAGCGCAGCACCCCAGGCGTGTCGGGAGATGCCCCTGCCCGCGGCGATGAGACGCGGGTTCCAGCACCCGGCAAACTCTTCAGGGTCGACCAGCGACCCGAGATCCCGCTTCCTCATCTCGGCCATGGCGTTGTGGACGAGCGGGAGCACGGAGCGGTGACAGGTCACCTGCCCCAGCAAGGGCAATTCGGTGGTGACGATGTTCTCGGCAACCCACCAGGATCCTGCTCGAAGGAGCGCTCGTCGACCATTCGGTAGGCGAACTCGCCGAACTGCGCCTTGATCAGGCTCTGGGGGAGCACCGCGTCGCCGTATCGCAAGAAGGGCGTCTCGCCCGGCGCCCGGAGACGCACCGGGAGCCCGGCGAACGCCGACCGGACGGCATCCTCGACGGCGGGCCGGTCCCCCTCGTACGAGATCAGCAGGTAGCGCGGCGTGACCACGCCGAGCCTGCTTCCTGTGGCTTGTGAGACGACCACTTCGGCTGCCCCGATGACGTCGTCGGGGACTACCGCGGTCACAGTCAGCTCGCCGCCATCGGGCAACCGCAGCCTGCCGCCAGGGCCGATCCGGCGGATAGCCGCAGATGTCGTCCCGAGCCACGCTCCGCCGCGGCGCAATCCATCCAGAAGAGTGCGCTCCGTCTCGGGCAGGAAACGCCGATATTCGAGCGGGCTGAGCGCGATTGCCTCCAGGGGGAACACGAGGCCCGACGGAGCGGTGTCGACCTCCGCCCCCTTTGCCGACACGGACTCGGTCACCGACAGCAGGTCGAGGTTGACAGAGGCGACGCCAGTCACACCCGGGAGTGCGCCCACGGCGGTGTCGATTCCCTTGGGAAGCCGTCCCGGTGTCCACGCCAAGAGAACGTCGTCCGACCCTGGTGGCGGACGGACCGGCACCGTGGGAAGCGTTGTAGCTCGAGCCTCCGGATCGCCATCGATGAGCGGCTCGGCGAGGGGTGCGGCCGGGGCGAGGAAACCGGCGGCCAACGCCCCTGCTACGACGCCGATCCCCAGCCCGAGGAGCGGGCCGCGTCTCAATTGGCTTTCCATCTCGGTGGCCACCGCCAGAAGCTCCTCCAGACCCAGAGTGGAGCTCCGCAAGGTGATCACGTGCCCGGCCTCCACCCATTCCAATTCACCACGGTTTGGCGTGAAACGGCCGGGGAGGCCGCGAACCTCGACTCCGATGACGTCTGCTTCCAGGGGCGGGACAAGCGATGCCCCGGGCGCCATGGTGACCCGAAAACCGCGATCACCGGCGCCGGCATATCCGAGCACCACGGTGCGCCCATCGATCCGGACCGATGGCGGGCCAAACCCCTCGAGACCCGATGGCACCAGCAGGAACCCGGTGGCCGAAGCTGCTTCCTCGATGGTCGTGGTCGAGGACTCGACCCACCCCTTGGGAACCATCTGGCCGGGGATCCCGAGGCTCTCGGCCACCATCCGGAGCGTTTCGGAGGGGAGGCTCCCGGTGACCACGACGTCGATGTCTTCACCGTGGATCGCAGCCTTCGACCCGTCCTCGTTCATGTATACCCATCCGGTTGCGGTCGCCATCCGACGGACGGGGTCGCCCATGTCGCCAAAGAGGCGGCGGCCCTTCCAGGCGGGGGTCGAGGCAACCTTGAACCACGCCCGGCCGTCGCTCCACGTCGCTACGGCGACGTCACCGGCATTTCCCGTTTGGTGCAGCCGCATACCTTCAGGAACGAATGACGGCTCCGGCCCGACTAGGTCGTCGGTGGCACGGAACCCGTGTTCCTCGACGTTTGCCTGCTGGCGGGATGCCGGGGAGCGCGATCGGTGGCGGGTCCAGGTCGAGGCCGCCAATGCGCACCTCCAGATAGGGCCGACCCTCGGCGTCGTCCAGACCTTGGCGGAGCGACCACAACCGCCGTGCTTCGGAGTCGGCCGGAGTGAAGGTGAGGACGAGGGGAACCATCGTTTCCTGGTCGAGCCAAATCTCCACCGGGTCGGTGGGGTGCACAGGTCTGAGATCGCTCGTCTCGTAGAGAAGGTCGAGCATCGGCGCCACTTGGGCGGCAGCCACCTCGACTCCGATTGCCGCCCTGCCGTCGATCGCTCGCTCCCCGAGGCGACGCTCGGACTCCGACCAGCGGAAGCTGGACACCGGAACGATCAGGTCGAGTGCCGCCGGGGCGTCATCGGGGAACGGCTCACGCCCGGTCACCGCGGAAAGCGACAATGTCGCATCCACACTCGGGTTGACTCTCGATCGGACACCTCACGGGCCCCCGTTGCCAGGCAACGTCGTCGTCCACCACCACCTGCAACGAGCGTGGGTTCCATTGCGGCGATGGGTAGTCCGTGGTGTCCTCGAGAACCAACCACAGCGTCTCGGGGGCGCGATATCGGAGCGAACCCGTAAACCGGCGTTCCGGGACCGCGGGGTGCCAGCCTCTCTCCACCACCGTAAGGGTGGCGTCGAGGGCATCGACCGAGGCTTGAGCCTCCTGCACCTGCTGCTCGATCTCGGCGGCGAGCGCCGTTGGGGCGGGGCGATCCGAGAGCCACACAGCCGTTGCTGAGAGCACTGCGCCGATGGCGAAGCTGGCAGCCACCAATCCCCATCGCGCCAGCGATGGGCGCCGGGTTTGGGTGATGGTGTCGGTGACCGATGCGACCACGTCCACCGGATGCTCGACCGGCTCGAACCGGAATTGGCGCCGGACCTCCTGAGCGGTTGCGGCGAAGGCGGCGCACCGCGGGCACCGGGCGACGTGGTCGGTGGCGTCGGCCGCCGGCTCGCCGTCGAACGAAGCCGAGATCAGCGCCTGGGCGGTGTCACATGTCACCGGCGTCCTCCAGTTCACCTTCGGCCAGCCAAGCGGTGAGGCGCTGCCGTGCGTGATGGACGCGGCTCTTGACCGTCCCTTCGGGTATGCCGAGAACCTCAGAGGCCTCGCGGTAGCGCAGACCGAGGATCTCGACGGTGAGCAGGGCCTCGCGCAGTCGAACGGGAAGGCTGTCCACCGCGGCGCGCAGCTCGCTCGTGGTCTCCGGGCCGGACACCGACCGGCGTGCGACTGCGCCGGCCTGCTCGGTCAGCCTCTGCAATCGGGCCCTCGAGCGGATGGCGTCGATCCCCGCGTTGCGGGCGACCTGGAACACCCAGGTGGAGAACTTCGACCGGAAGCGGAAGGTGCGAAGGCGCCGGTAGACCCGGATGAAGGTCTCCTGTGTGATGTCCTCGGCGAGGTCGTCATCGGCCAGGAGGTGGCGGAGATACCGCCACACCTGAGCCTGGAGCCCGCGCACCAGCTCCTCGAAGGCAGCGATGTCGCCGCCCATCGCCGACCGGATGGTCGCCGGGTCCGGTTCGTGCACTTTGAACCTGCCTCGCGGTCTCGCCGACGTCCCCTCCCATCGTGTCGGAGCCGCCGCTACTTGTCCACAAGATGTGACGAGTGGAGCGTGATGGTTCAGGGACGGAAGACGGCAGAATCTCCGTCCCCCGCAGGGGGAAGGACCCGCGCGAAGCAGCGGGTAGGGGGCAGCCAATCCCAACGGTGACTGACCGCGGAGCACAGTAGCGGAGTGGACCACCCTCCCCGACGCCTGTGGCGTCGGGTACTCCCCCCGGGGGAGGTATCGTTGAGTCTCTAAGTACTCAGAACCCTCTCCGCGATCTGGACGGCGTTGAGGGCGGCGCCTTTGCGGAGGTTGTCGCCGGTGGCGAAGAGCGAGATCCCACCTGTGACCATGGTGGGACGGACGCGACCGACAAGTACGTCATCGGAGCCGACGCTGTCGAGTGGGGTGGGGACCCGGTCCTCCCACAGGGAGACACCCGGCGCCGCATCCAACAGGCGCTTGGCCTCTTCCACGCCGAGCGGCTCGGCGAACCTCATGGTGGCGGAGACGCTGTGACCGACCATCACGGGGACACGGACGCAGGTCGGTTCGACCTCGAGGTCCTCGATCTCGAGGATCTTGCGGCTCTCGTTGACCAGCTTCCACTCCTCCTCGGTGTAGCCGGTCTCGTCGACCGTCCCGGCCAAGGGGAGGACGTTGTACCCGATCGGGCGGGCGTACAGGTCCCCGCCCGGGTCGATCCAACCTCCATCGACCAGGGTGTCGCGGTCGCCACCGAGTAGCTCGACCTGACGAGTCAGTTCTTCGATCCCGGTCCGCCCCGATCCGGAGACCGACTGGTACGTGGATACCACCATCGAAACCAGACCGGCGGCGCGATGCAGCGGTGCCGCCGCCATCATGAGGGTCATCGTCGTGCAGTTCGGGTTGGCCACGATCCCGGAATGCCCGGCAATGGCGTGGTCGTTCACCTCGGCCACCACCAAGGGGACCGCCGGGTCCATCCGGAAGGCGGATGAGTTGTCGACCACGACCGCCCCGGCTGCGGCGAATGCCGGAGCGTGGTCGCGGCTTCTCGTGGCGCCCGCAGAGAACAGGGCGAGCTCGATCCCCGCCGGGTCTGCGGTCTCCAGATCCTCGACCTCTATCTCTCCCCAGGCGGTCTCCAGCTTGCCGCCTGCCGAGCGGGCCGATGCGAGCAGCCTGAGCCCACCGACGGGGAAGTCGCGCTGGGCGAGGATCTCGAGGATCGTCCGCCCCACGGCGCCGGTGGCACCGACGACGGCGACATTGGTCAAGCTCCCACCTCTTCCAAGATCAGCGGCGGCTGGAACTCGTCGTGGAGCGTCCGCACCGCCTCGTCGATCTGGTCGGCACCGACGACGCACGAGATACGGATCGTCGAGGTCGAGATCATCTGGATGTTGATTCCCTTGTTGGCCAAGGCGCGGAACACCCGCGCGGCGACGCCAGGGTGCGACTTCATCCCCGCCCCAACCAGCGACACCTTGGCCACGTTCTCGTCCACGTCGACCCCGGCCGCCCCCACCTCGGCAGCGACGGTGCTCGCCACCTCGCGGGCCACGGGGGCATGTTCCTTGGGGACGGTGAAGCTGATGTCGGTGGCGGAGTCACGTGACACGTTCTGCACGATCATGTCGACGTTGATGCTCCGTTCGGCCAGCGGCTCGAAGAGGGCGGCTGCGACGCCCGGTGTGTCGGGGACTCCCCGGACGGTGACCTTCGCCTCGGAAACGTCGTGGGCGATACCGCTGATGATGGCCTGCTCCATTGTGTGCTCCTTCACCCAGGTCCCCTCGGCGTCATGGAAGGACGACCGGACGTGGATCGGAATTTCGAAACGACGGCCGAACTCCACCGACCGTGCCATTAGGACCTTGGCTCCGCTGGCGGAAAGCTCCAGCATCTCCTCGAACGACACCTCGCGCAACAACCGAGCGGTGGAGACGATGCGCGGGTCGGCGCTGTAGACCCCGTCCACATCGGTGAAGACCTCACAGACGTCGGCATCATGCGCCGCGGCGAGAGCGACGGCCGTTGCGTCGGAGCCGCCCCGGCCCAAAGTGGTGATCTCCTTCGTGTTGGGGTCGACCCCCTGGAAGCCGGCAACTATCACCACTCGACCGTTGTCGAGCGCCTCGCGTACCCGGTGACCCCTGATCTCTGTGATCTTGGCTGCGCCGTGGGAGGCGTCGGTGAGTATCCCCGCTTGCGAGCCGGTGAAGCTGACCGCTTCGACTCCTCGGTCCTGGATGGCGATCGCCAAGAGTGCCATCGAGATGCGCTCACCTGCGGTGAGCAGCATGTCGAGCTCGCGGGCCGGTGGGTTGGGCGAAACCCGCTGGGCAAGGTCGAGCAGTTCGTCGGTGGAGTCCCCCATTGCGGAGACCACGGCGATGACGTCGTTCCCGTCCTTGCGGGCGCGGGCCACCCGCTCTGCGACCACCAGGATCCGCTCCGGCGAGGCCACAGAGGTGCCTCCGAATTTCTGCACGACAAGCGGCATGGGCTGCCGCCGAGTGTAGGACCGGGTAGGTCGCCGATCTGATGGTCTTCGACGCCCCGACCCGCCGACGTGGCCGTTGGCCGTCCTACTCTCCCCGCCGCCATGACAGATCGTCGACAGCGGCAGCGGGAGTCCCGCGAGGAGCGAAGGCGCGAGGAGGAAAGGCGCAAGCGCATCCGCGCCGCGTGGAAGCGCGCCGCCATATTCGGCAGCCTCGCCCTGCTCATCATCGGCGTCTTCTACCTGTTCAATGTTCTCTCAAAGCGCGAGCCCGAGCTTCCTGCCGCCTATCGCGCCTTCCGCCAGCTTCCCGTGGCATGCGGTGCCGAGGCGCCTCCCGAGATCACTCCCCAGTCGTTCCCCGACGGCCCCGAGGACCTCGGGCTGTCGCCCGACGCGCCGATCACCGCCACGATGACCACGTCGTGTGGCGACATCGTGATCGAACTCGATCCCGCGCTCGCCCCTCTTGGGGTGAACTCCTTCGTGTTCCTCGCCAACGAAGGCTTCTACGACGGCACCGTGTTCCACCGGATCATCGAGACCTTCGTCGCCCAGGGCGGCGATCCCCAGGCCGACGGCGATGGCGGGCCCGGGTACACGCTCCCCAACGAGGCTCCACCCGATGGCTTCGTCTACGAGCCAGGTGTGATGGCGCTGGCCAACGAGCTCGGGCCGGACACGACGGGGAGCCAGTTCTTCTTCGTCGTCGGGCCCGGACGCACAATCGCTCGGGCCCGAGATTCTCGGTGCTGGGAACGGTCGTGGAAGGTGACGACGTTCTGGAGCGGATCGCCGCCATCCCGGTGCAGCCTGCCTCCAGCGGAGAGCGCTCGCTCCCCCGCGAGGCGGTCTATGTGGAGAGCGTCCGGATCGACGTCATAGCGCCAGGGGGCGTCGCACCCCGCAGGTACCCTGGCCGGGCGATGAAGGTCGATCTCCACGTCCACAGCACGGCCTCCGACGGCACCGACCGTCCGGCCGACCTGGTCGCGGGTGCGGCGCGAGCCGGGCTAGGGGCCATGGCCCTCACAGACCACGACACACTCGAGGGCCTCGACGCGGCAACGGCCGCCGCCAACACCCACGGGATCCGGCTCATCCCCGGTGTCGAGTTGTCCTGCCAGTGGGACGGCGGGGCGATGCACCTGGTGGTGCTGTTCCTCGAATCGGCGGAAGGCCCGCTGCAAGACCGGCTCGCCGGGCTGCGGGCTGCCAGGGATGTGCGCAACGCCCGGATGGTCGAGCTGCTTGCCGGTATGGGGATCGACATAACGCTCGATGAGGTCACGGAGGAAGCCGGTAGTGGGACCGGTGGGCGTCCCCACGTGGCGGCGGTCATGATCCGCAAGAACGTCGTCCCCGATATCCCAACCGCCTTCGACCAGGTACCTCGCCGCCGGTCGTCCGGCATATGTGGGGCGCGAGCGCCTCACGCCCGCCGAGGCGATCTCGCTGGCCCGAGCCTCTGGCGGCGTCCCCGTTTTGGCACATCCATTCACGCTGGGTAGGACCCTCGACAGGGAACTCCGCACCGCGTTCCGCGATCTCGCCGAGATGGGTCTGATCGGAGTAGAGGTGGAGTACGCCACCTATGACCCCGTGGACCGCAAGAGGCTCCGCCGCATCGCATTGGATGTCGGTCTGCTCCCCAGCGGCGGCTCCGACTACCACGGCGCCTACAAGCCCGACATCATGCTCGGCGTGGGCACAGGTGATCTGGCGGTTGCCGGGTCGATCCTCGACGACCTGGAGGCGGCCCGCCCGACAGTGCTCCCGACGAGATGACGTCGGAGGACGGCGGGGACCACCCACCAGACTCCGGCCGTTCCCAACACTCTTCGCCGCGCACCAGCCGGCGCTTCGCAAGGACGATGGGTCGGGCAGCAGTGCTGGTGGGGACGGGGATCCTCATCTCCAGGTTGCTCGGCTTTGTCCGCAACTCGGTGCTGTTGGGCGTCCTCGGTCTGAGCGGCGAAGCCGACCTCTACAACGCCGCCTTTGTCATCCCCGATTACCTGTTCTTCTTGATGGCGGGCGGGTACCTGACGATCACATTTCTGCCAATCCTCAGCCGGCACATCGCAGCCGGTGACGAGGAGGGCGAGTGGCGTTCGTTCGTTGCGGTGTTCCGACCCGTGGCATTGGTCATGATCGGACTAACCGTGCTGGCGATGATCTGGGCGCGGCCACTGGTGGAGTTTCTCTACCGCAGCTTTGATCCATCCGACCTCGATCGCCTCACCGGTCTGGTGCGGATCGTGTTGCCGGCGCAGGTGTTCTTCGTGCTCGGCTCGTTGTTCATGGCGGTGCAGTACGCCCGTCAGCGATTCCTCGTCCCGACGCTTGCGCCGATCGTCTACAACCTGGCGATCATCGCCGGTGGTGCGGTGACCTGGGCGATGGGCAACCCGTCGCCCGAGGGTTTCGCCTGGGGTGCGCTCGTCGGAGCGATCGTCGGCAACTTCGCCCTCCAGTGGTGGGGGGCATCACGGATCGGTCTCCGCTGGCCACGCCACGTGGCGTGGCGCCACCCCGCGCTCGGGGAGTATCTGCTGCTCGCCCTCCCCTTGATGCTCGGTCAGTCGGTGGCTGCCCTCGACGAGCAGTTCATCAGGGTGTTTGGCCAACTCGCCGGGGTGGGTGGGATAACCGCCCTGGTGGCCGGGCGCCAATTGAGCATGGTCCCAGTAGGCGTGGTCGCCCAGGCCGCCGGGGTCGCCGCCTACCCGTTCCTGGCCAGGCTCGCCGCCGAGGGCAGAGAGGACGAGTTGGAGGCCGAGGTGGGATCGGCGGTGCGCGCCACCATCACCGCAGCCATGCTCGCCGCCGCCGCGGTGTTCGGGCTCGCCCTGCCGGCGGTGCGGATCGCATACCAACGCGGCTCTTTTGGTCCCGAGGACACGCTCATCACGGCGGCGGTGGCGTCCGTGTTCGCCCTGAGCATCCCCGCCTGGGGGGCCCAGCAGGTCCTGGCCCGCGCCTTCTACGCCAAGAGGAGGATGTGGACCCCGGTGCTCATCGGGACCGCCGTGGCCATCATCGCCGTTCCCGCCTACTTCTTGCTCGGCGAGCGGTTCGGGTTGGAGGGGATCGCAGCCACCAGCACCGGTTCGATCGCCCTCTACGCCATCCTGCTGGCGGCTGGTTGGTTCATCGCCACCGGGCGGGACCAGCTCCGCCCCGTCTTGGCTGCGCTGGGGAGGGCTCTGCTCGGCGGGGTGCTGGCGGGCGGCGCCGGACTGGGAATCGTTGCCTTGTTCACGTCGGGCGAAGTCGTGCCGTCGGCGGGCCAGTCCTTCCTTGCGCTCGTCCTCGGGGGATTGGTCGTGGTCGCGGTGTTCGCCGGGTGCTTGCTGGCACTGCGCTCACCCGAGTTGGCCACCCTGCTGCGACGTCAACCGCCTCCGGACTCCGGCTGAGCCGGCCGGCGTTGCTGGTCGATCGGAGGCTCCGGCCTGTCGGGACGGGCAGAGGCCACCCAAGCGGGGAGCCGCGGCGCGGGTGAGGGCACGGTTGCGGCTGCCTCTGCTTCCAGATGGGCGATCACCGCGCCGATCACGGCTGCGGCGAAGGCGTCGGGCGCCGGCGAGATCGTCACACGCTCAGCCATCCGTCAATTCCACCAGTTCGATGAGAGTCCCGTTTGCCGTGGAGGGGTGGACGAAGGCGATCTGCTTGCCGCCACCCCCCCGCCGCGGTCTGCGGTCGACCAACTGGGCGCCCTCCGCCTCGAGGTGGGTCAACGCCGCGGCCACATCGGGGACCGCAAAGGCGATGTGGTGCAGACCCTCACCACGACGCTCGAGAAAACGGCCGACAGGCGTATCGGGCCCACGCGGTTCGAGCAGCTGGATGAAAGAGCCGCCGACCGGGATCATCGCCTCTTCAACGCCCTGGTCGTCGACGACCTCCCGGTAGAGCGGCTCGACCCCGTAGAGCCGTCGGTAGGCATCCAACGAGTCGTCGAGGTCATGGACCGCCACCGCCACGTGATCGAGGTTGAGAAGCTTCATCGGTGCAGGGCGAGGGTAGAGCGATTGGCGGTACGATCGACTCAGGAGGTCGGGCCATGTCGAGCGTCATCGTCGGAGCAGCAAGAACACCTGTGGGCAGGTTCGGCGGAGCGCTGCGACCGCTCCGAGCCGTGGAGCTCGGTGGGATTGCTATTGGCGCTGCCTTGGATAGGTCGGGGGTCGGAGCGGACACCATCGATGAGGTGATCTTCGGTCAGGTGCTTCAAGCGGGCGAAGGTCAGATCACCGCCCGGCAGGCCGCGGTCAGGGGCGGCGTGCCGATGACGGTGCCGGCGATAACCGTGAACAAGGTCTGCCTCTCCGGGTTGGCGGCAATCGCCATGGCGGACCGTTCCGTCCGGCTCGGCGAAGCGTCCTTCGCCGTCGCCGGCGGCATGGAGTCGATGAGCAACGCTCCCCACATCCAGCGCGACCTCCGCTGGGGCCATCGGATGGGTGACAGCGCATTGGTGGACGTCATGCTGCACGACGGGCTTTGGTGCGCCTTCGACCAGTGCACTATGGGCGAGTCCTCGGACCGAAAGAACAAGGACCTCGGCATCGGTCGGGCCGAACAGGACGAGTGGGCTGCGGAGAGCCATGCCCGCGCCGCTGCGACCTCGTCGTCAGGTGGCTTCAAGGACGAGATCGTCCCCGTAGAAGTCGCCCAGCCAAAGGGCGGCGCCGCGGTGGTGGACACGGACGAGGGGATACGTGCCGATAGCGACGCTGCCTCGCTTGGTGCGCTCCGGCCCGCCTTTGCCGGCGACGGGACCATCACCGCCGGAAACGCCTCGCAGATTTCCGATGGTGCCGCCGCGGTGGTGGTCGCCGACCGTGCCGCCGCCGAGGCGGCTGGAGCTTCGGTCCTCGCCGAGATCGTCGCATACGGTCAGATCGGCGGCTCGGATGCCACCCTCCACGAGCGCCCTGCCGAAGCGCTCCGCGTGGCACTGAAGCGGGCCGGTCTCGAACCGGCCGACCTCGACCTGATCGAGATCAACGAGGCTTTCGCTGCGGTCGCTCTCTGGTCGGCGCGGATGCTCGACCTGGATCCGGCCAAGGTGAACGCCCGAGGAGGTGCGGTGGCGTTGGGTCACCCCATCGGCGCCACCGGTGCCCGCCTCGTGGTGACCCTGATCCACGCCCTCCGCCAAGCGGGCGGCGGGATCGGTGCCGCCACTTTGTGCGGCGGTGGCGGCCAGGGCGACGCCCTGATCATCAAGGTCGGTTGATGGCGGAGATCCCGGAGCGGAACCTCGGCCTCGATCTGGTCCGGGTTACCGAAACCGCCGCCATGGCCGCGGCGCGCTGGCAGGGACGCGGAGACAAGGACGCCGTCGACCGGGCAGCGGTCGACGCCATGCGCGCCCACCTCGCCACGCTCGACATCGACGGGATCGTGGTCATCGGGGAGGGCGAGAAGGACAACGCGCCGATGCTCTACAACGGCGAGAGGGTGGGGAGTGGGTCCGGCCCCGAGGTGGATGTCGCCGTGGACCCGGTGGACGGGACCCGCCTCACCGCGGAAGGCGGGCCCGGAGCGCTGGCCGTGCTCGTCGTGTCCGAGAGGGGCACCATGTACGCGCCCGGGCAGGTTGGTCTACATGGACAAGCTCGCCGTGGGACCCGAGGCGGCCGGGACCATCGCCCTCGATGCCCCGGTCGACTACAACCTCCGCCAGGTGGCCAAGGCGCGGGGCAAGGACGTCAACGACCTCCAGGCGATCATCCTCGACCGGCCGCGGAACCAGCACTACATCGACGCGGTCCGGTCGGCCGGGGCGCGGATCCGGCTGATCCGCGACGGTGACGTGTCCGGGGCGATGGCCACCGCCCGCGAGGAGAGCAACGTCGACATCCTCTTCGGGATCGGCGGGTCGCCCGAGGCGGTGCTCGCTGCCGGTGCGATGGCCTGCCTAGGCGGCGAGATCCAGTGCCGGCTCTGGCCCACGGGACGAGACCGAGCGCGAATGGGCGATCGACAATGGGCTGGACCTCGATCAGATCATCACGACCCGCGAGCTGGTCGACTCGAACAACGTCTTCTTCGCCGCCACCGGGGTGACCACCGGCGAGTTCCTCGACGGTGTCGAGTACTTCGGTGATGGCGCCACCACCCATTCGGTGGTGATGCGCTCCAAGACCGGATCGATCCGCTCGATCATCGCCCGCCACAACTTCCGCAAACTGCGGTCGATAAGCGCGGTGGCACTCGACTGAGGACAAGAACCACGCAACCCAGGGTTCGAAGCGCGCCTCGTGCAACCGCTCGAACCCTGGGTTCGTCGATCCAGCAGGGCGCCTAGAGCTCCCGCCGGCCGACTAGCGCTCTTCCCAGGGTCAGTTCGTCGGCGTAGTCGAGGTCACCGCCTACCGGCAGTCCGCTCGCCAGCCGGGTGACCCGGACCCCGAGCGGCTTGAACTCACGAGCCAGGTACATGGCGGTGGTGTCCCCCTCGACGGTTGGGTTGGTAGCCACGATCAGCTCGGTGATCGCTTCGTCCGCTACCCGGCGCCTCAACTCGGCGATCTTCAGTTGGCGCCGGCCCGATTCCCTCGATGGGCGACAGCGCCCCTCCCAGCACGTGGTAGCGCCCACGGAACTCCTGGGTCCGCTCCACCACGATGATGTCCTGGGCACGCTCGACCACGCACACCGACGCGGTCTCGCGGCGCGGGTCGGTGCAGATCGAGCACTCCTCGGTGGAAGTGACGTTGAAGCACCGCTCGCAGAGCCGCGCCAGATCGCGCATCTCGATGATCGCCTCGGCGAGACGTCTGGCATCGGCGTCCTCGATGTTGAGAAGGTGAAAAGCGAGTCGCTGGGCGGATTTGGGTCCGACACCCGGCAGGCGCGCCAGTTCATCGACGAGACGCTGGATGGGGCCGTCGAGCATCAGCCCAGGAGGCCACCAAGATCGAGACCTCCGGTGAGCCCGCCCAACTGCGACTGGGCAGCCTCATTGGCGGCGCGCAGCGCTTGGTTCACCGCGGCGACCACCAGATCCCCCAGCAGCTCGGGGTCCTCGGGATCGATCACACCGGGAGCGAAGACGATCGACACCACTTCCCCCGACCCGGTCACGAGGGCGGTGACCGCACCACCGCCCGAGGTCCCCTCGAACTCCTTCGTGGCGAGTTCCTCCTGGGCCGCCGCCATCTCCTCCTGCATCTTCTGCGCCTGCTGCATCAGCTTGCGCATGTCCTGCGGCCGCATGCCCATTTGGCCAGGGTATCACCGCTGGTCAGAACCACCGGCCCACCCGGATCGCCGAGCCGGTCCTTGAGCTACGTCTCCTCGACGGGGCTCTCCGAGACCAATTCGGCACCGAGGAACTCTGCGACGAGCCGCTCTGGGTCGTGTTCGGGTGCCTCTGCGAGGCTGTCCTTGTCGGGCACAACCTCGTCCTCTTCCTTGATGGCCACGGCATCCGCCAGCCGGAACTCGACCCGCACCGCACCTCCGACCAGGTCGGCCGCCCTGCTCTCGACGACGTCCAACACCCGGGGATCGCTGCGCAACTCGGAGAGATGGAAGTCGAGACCGGCGGGAAGGTGGAGGACGATGGTCGTGTCCTCCACCGCCGCCGGAAAGGCCTCGCGGAAGAATGCCCAGCGCCGTTGGGTGAGTTCATCGCGCACCGACGCCAGCAGGACGGGCCACACCTCCTCGACCTTCTCGATGGTGAGGCCATCCACCGGTGCGCGGGCCTCGGCTCGGGGAGGTTCCGCTTCGGGTGCGGCGGCAACGGTTTTCGGCGCTGGTTGGGGGAGATCCTGCTGAGGTGCCGGCTCCCTCTCCACGGCTGCCGGCCGGGGAGTGGCCGGGGCGTCCGCCAGGTGCTTGACCCGTTGTTCGAGCCGGCCAAGGCGGGCGGCCAGCGAAGCGGGGTCGCCGACCACCTCGGGCCGCACCAACCGCAGCAGCGCAAGCTCGATCATGAGCCGCTCCTCCCGACCCTCCCTCAACTTGATGAGCGAATCGCCCAGTTGATCGATGACGCGGAGGACGTCCGAGGCGGCGACAAGCTTGGAAGCGGCTTTCCACTCCTCGAGGACGTCCGACGGTTCGTCGGCGACTTCGGCCAGGTTGGGTGCGTAGTGCGCCAGGAAGACGCCGCGGAAGAACGCGATGGTCTCGGAGACGAACCGACGCAGGTCGACGCCCTCGGAGACCATCTCCGCTACCAACTCGAGTGCCGCCTTGGCGTCCTGGTCAACCATGGCGTTGGCCAGCCGCATCGGAGCATCGGCCTCCGCCAAGCCCGATGGCCCGGCGGACCCCCTTGACATCCACCGTCCCGCCCCCGAGAGCGGCCACCTGCTCGAGGAGGCTGAGAGCATCACGCGCCGACCCCCGGGCCTGACGGGCGATCAACCCCGATGCCGCAGATTCGAGCTGGTATCCCTCCTTCTCGGCCACCGACCCGAGGTGTCTGGTCAACGTCTCCGAGCCAATAGCGTGGAAGTCGAAGCGCTGTGCCCGGCTGCGGATGGTGTCGAGGAGCTTGTAGGGCTCGGTGGTGGCAAGGACGAAGTGCACGTGGCTCGGCGGCTCTTCCAGCGTCTTGAGCAGTGCGTTCCCCGCCGCCTTGGACAGCATGTGGGCCTCATCGAGGATGAACACCCGGCGCGCTCCCTCACCGACGGCGACCGTGGAGACGCTCACTCTGATGTCGCGGATGTCGTCGACCGAATTGTGCGAGGCAGCGTCGAGTTCGATCACGTCGAGGGACGACCCCTCGTCGATCGCCGTGCAAGAGACGCATTTGTTGCACGGGGTGCCATCTGGCCGGCGGTCGAGGCAGTTGAGCGCCTTTGCCAGGATCCGTGCCGTGGTGGTCTTCCCCGTGCCTCGGGGTCCGGCGAACAGGTAGGCGTGGGCCACCTTCCCCTCGGTGACCTCGCGGGACAACGTCTCGGTCACATGTTGCTGACCCACCACCTCGGCGAAAGTGGTCGGGCGGTACCTGCGATAGAGGGCTCGATGCTCCACGACCCGATCGTAGAGCGGTGTATCTCGTGATGGGCGGGCGCCTCTGTCGGCAAGTCACACGAGGAGAGCGAGGAGAGCAATGCTGGTCTACGCCCCCACCACGACCCCTTCCAAGGTCCCGACGACGCTGCATCGTCGACTTGCCGCCGCCTCGCTGGAGCGGCATGGGATCCGCCCGCTGACTCGGCCGTACGCACAGCTGACACCATCGAACCCGGTGGCCACACGGTAGGGCGTGGCTCGAACTCGAGGATGCATGGGACGATGAGAACGAACCCGACGATCTCGGAGCCGTTTCCCCGAGCCGGGTAGAGGTCTGGCTCGAGGGTTTGAACCCTGGCAAGCCCTATCTGGTGGCCATCGATGTGGTCTGCCTGGTTGGCGCAACAGACGCCCGATTCGACGTGTCGTCCAGCGCAGCAGTGACCCATGCCTTCGGGGTCGAACCGCTCGACCGCACCCTCATGGTCGTGGTCGATCCGGCCGACGATCTCGAGGTGGTCATCCTCCGGCCGCAACACCTCTCGCTCTGGTCGCTCACCTCGGTGACGGTCTCCGAGGTGGGTTGACCCGGATACGGCTCAGCGGGGAGGGCCAAACCAGAGACTATGGCGCCCCCTGGCCATCAGTTTCGTGCCACCCCACCCTTTGACCGGTCCAGATGCACGTGTCGGCGGTCGCTTGGCTGGTGGGCCGGGTCGTCGACCATGACCCGTCCTTCCATGGCGACGATGCGGTGGGCGTAGGCATCGCTCAGAAGGTCCGCCGTCAAGACTTCACCAGGAGGGCCCTCGGCGACAACACGACCGGCCAGCAGGATGACGTGGTCGGTCTGCGAGGCATCGCCGAGGTCGTGTGTGGTCATGATCACGGTCCGGCCGGCGGCGCGCTCCCGGCTCACCACCCCGAGGATGATCTCCATCGACACCAGGTCGAGCCCGGTCAGCGGCTCGTCGAGCAGCAGCAGGTCTCGGTCCTGAGCGAGGCCCTGCGCCACGAATACCCGTTGGCGCTGCCCACCAGATAGATCTGCCAGTTGGCGGGTGGCGAGATCGGACACCTCGGCCTGGTCCATCGCAGTCTCGACAGCGGTCCGATCGGCCGCTCCGAAACGGCGCACCATCCCCAGCGAGGCATAGCGGCCCATGGCGACAACCTCGCGGACCGTGACCGGCAACGCCTCGTTGACCGTGGTCGATTGGAGGACGTAGGCGATCCGAGATCTCGATTCGACAGGCGGCCGCCCCAACACGGTGAGGCTCCCCACCTCTGGAGGGTGCAACCCGGAGATTGCGTTTAGCACGGTCGACTTGCCCGAGCCGTTGGGACCGATCAGAGCCGCCACCGTTCCCTGCTCGATGGTGAAGTCTGACGGCTGGAGCGCGGTCCGCGACCGGTAGCGCAGACCGACCGAACGGGCCTCGACAGCATTCACTTGACAGCGCTCACTTGTCGCGGCACTTGGCGCAGGTCCCTTCGATTTCGAGACCGTGGTCGACGACCACATAGCCGCGCTCCTGGCCCGCCGACTCGGCCAGCACAGCAAGCGCCGTCTCGCTGGCCGCATCCAGTTCGAAATCCACCACCTGATTGCAGTCGATACAGACCAGGTGGTGGTGGTGACCGGTGAGCCACTCGGCCAACTCGAAACGGGCAAGACCGGCGGCGTCATGGTGCTTCTGGAGCACGCCGTTGGCGTCGAGTACGGCGAGCGAGCGGTAGAGCGACGAAAGCGGCACCGATGACCTCAGGCTGCGGTGCAGTTCCGAAGCGGCCTGAGGTCCCCTGGAGCGGTGGAGTGCCCGCACCACCTGCCGGCGACCCCGGGTGTAGCGGACATCTTTCTCGCCCAGATGCCGCTCGACCTGTCTGTCGATGTCCGTCAGCGCAGTCAGACGGGTCAAGTCATGCTCCTCGGTCGGTGCTGCTATCTTCGACTTGGAATAGTAGGAGTGATTCTCATTATATGCAAGGTATGAGAATCGGTTTCAATTACGCTTTCCGGGTTGGCGTGCGGGCTCTCGTACTGCTCTTCGGCCATTTCGCAGTGGTTGCTTGCGCCACGGGCGGTTCTGTCGCCGACCCAAGCGACGGGGACCGGGTCGAGATCCTGGCCACGACATCGATCATCGGAGACGTCGTTTCAAGCATCGTTGGCGACTCCGCCGCGGTCGAGGTGCTCCTTCCGCCGGGTGTGGATCCGCACGACTTCGAGCCCTCGCCGCAACAGGTCGCATCGATAAACGACGCCGACCTCGTGGTGACGAATGGCCTAGGCCTCGAGGAGGGACTGACCGATGTGATCGAGGCCGCCGCGGCCGAGGGGACTCCCGTGCTTCGCCTGGCCGAAGGTGTCGATCCCCTCCCTGTTTCGGCGGACGACAGTTCCACCGGCGGCGATCCCCACTTCTGGCACGACCCCGACCGGATGGCTACGGCGATCGATCAAATCGTCGGTGAGCTTGCCGTGCTCGATGACTCCGTCGATTGGGACGGACAGGCAGCCGACTACCGCGCCCAAGTCATCGCGGCCGGGGACGAGGCAGACGAGATCCTGTCGATCGTGCCCGCCGAGCGGCGGACACTGGTCACCAGCCACGATTCGCTCGACTACTTCGCCGATCGCTTCGGGTTCGAAGTTGCCGCCACAGTGATTCCCGGTGGGGACACTTTGGGAGAACCGAGCGGCCGGGAGATCGCGGAGTTGGTCGACACGATCGACGAGACCGGCGTCCCGGCGATCTTCGCCGATACGGCGAGCCCAACGACCTCTCGCCGACACCGTCGCCGCCGAGGCGGGACGAGAAGTCTCCGTGGTGGAAATCTTCACCGATTCGCTCGGCGAGCCGGGAAGCGGCGCCGAGACCTATGTGGAGATGATCCTCACCAACGCCCGCCTGGTGGCGGAGGCGCTGGCAGCCTGATGGAGTGGCTCACCGACCCCCTTGTCCGAGCCCTTCATGCAGCGCGCCTTGCTCGGCGGGATCCTGGCTGCCGTGACCACCTCGGTGGTCGGCACCTGGGTTGTGATGCGCGGGTTGAGCTTCATGGGGGACGCTCTGGCCCACGGTGTCCTGCCTGGCATCGCACTGGCCGTCGTAGTCGGTTTCGACGTGACGCTCGGGGCGGTCCTCTCGGCGCTGGTGATGATCGGAGGAATCAACCTGGTCCACCGACGATCGCGGCTCGCCGAAGATGCCGGGATCGGGCTCCTGTTCGTCGGGATGCTCGCCCTCGGGGTGATCATCATCTCCAGGGCCGGGTCGTACGCGGCGAGCCTCAGCGGGATCCTCTTCGGCGACGCTCTCGGCGTGACCACCGGTGACCTGGTGCTCATCGCCACTGGGACCGTTGTGGCCTTGGTGGCGTCGGTCGTCTTCTACCGGCCGTTTCTCGCCCTGGCCTTCAACGAGCAGAAGGCCGAGGTGCTCGGGCTCAAGCCGGCGGCGGCCAATGCGCTGCTCTTGGCGCTGATCACGCTGGCGGTGGTCACTTCGTTCCGAACCGTCGGTTCGCTCCTCGTGTTCGGTCTCCTGGTTGCCCCCCCGGCAACAGCGGCACTGGTCTCGAGACGGGTTCCGGTGATGATGGTGGTCGCCGCCGCCATCGGGATACTTGCCGTCCTCGTCGGTCTGCTCATCAGTTGGTATGCCGGGACCGCCGCCGGCGCCACCATGGCCGGGGTGGCGGTGGCCATCTTCTTCGTGGTCCTGGTCGGTCGCGACCTGTTGGCCGGTCTCGGTCGACGGTCGGTGCCGGCGGGGCAACCGTAGGCTTGGCGTGGTGCGGCTCGGGATCGACCTCGACGGAGTCGTCGCCGACTTCAACTCTGGCTGGGTCACCCGGTACAACGAGGAGTTCGGCACCGACATCCCGCTCGACGCCATGAGGGCGTGGAACGGCATCCCGTCATTGACCCACTTCCGGGACATGAGCGAGTTCTGGCGGTGGGCCCGCGACCATGGGGGACACTCGATGTTCCGCCACCTCGAGACCTACCCCGGGGCGGTCGAGACGCTGTCAGATCTGCGTCGCAAGGGTCACGACGTGGTGATCCTCACCTCGAAGCCGAACTGGGCGGTGCACGACACGTTTGCTTGGATCGCCGACCACCGGATACCGACCAGGGAAGTCCACATCCTCGAGGAGAAATGGCGCGTTCCCTGCGACCTCTACCTGGACGATGCGCCCCATGTCGTGTGGCAATTGCACCGCAACCGCCCAGAGGCGACGGTGTGCCGCTTTGTCAGACCCTGGAACCGGCCGGTCGCGGGCACGGTCGACGTCCTCGGCTGGGAGGAGTTCGGCGAGGTGGTCGCGGGGTTGGCGGTCCGCTGAGGTCGGCGCCAGAACACGCCGACCGTCAACACGTCGAGTGCCCGCACGAATGGCACTTGCCGCAAGCCTCGGCGAACTCGAACGATGGCTGGCCGCACACCGGGCAGACCTCGAGCACGCTCTGACCACGCTTGGGTGGTATCGGCTGGTGGTCTTCGGCAGGCCAGTTCTCGGTCATTTGGGGCGCCGACCCCTCCACCGTGCCGAGATCGGTGCCCGACGGTGTGCCCCGGTTGAGCACCTGCCAGGTCTTGGACCCATCGCGGTAGACGGTTATCCCTTTCAAACCGAGGTCGGCGGCCAGCAGGTAGACGGCCCGAACGTCATCGACGGTGGCGTCGTGGGGAAGGTTGATCGTTTTCGAGACGGCATTGTCAACGTGACGCTGGAATGCAGCCTGGTGGCGGACGTGCCATCCGGCGGTCAGGTCGTGAGCGGTCACGAACACCCGTTGCAGTTCCTCGGGAACCCCGGGGAGATCGCGCACGCTCCCCCGCGACGCCACGGCGTTGGCCAGTTCATCGGACCAGACACCGGCCCGCTCGGCAGCGAGGCGAAAGTATGGATGGACCTCGGAGAGCACCCGCCCGTCGAGGACCTTGCGGTGGTACACCAGTGCGAACAGAGGCTCGATCCCCGATGACGTGCCTGCGATGATCGATATGGTGCCGGTCGGTGCGATGGTGGTCCGCGTGGCATTCCGCATCGGCCGATCCCATCCGGAGGGTCCATAGACCGACGCCTCCCAGTTGGGGAACGATCCCCGCTCGCCAGCAAGTTGCTCCGAGGCGGCGTCGGCTCGCTCCTGGATGAAACCCATCACCTCGGAGGCGAGATCGACCGCCTCATCCGAGTCGTATCCGATGCCAAGAGAGATGAGCAGATCCGCCCAGCCCATCACACCGAGCCCGATCTTGCGATTGCCGTGCTTGTGGATGCGCTCGATCTCCTCGACCGGGTAGCGAGAGCGCTCCACGGCATCGTCGAGGAACCTCACAGCCAACTCGACGGTCTCCCCGAGCCGCTCCCACTCGATCCCGTCCCTTCCCGCAAAGTGGTCGAGGTTCACCGATCCCGAGCACACACGCCTCGAAAGGGAGAAGCGGTTGTTCGCCACAGTTGTGGACGCTGATCCCGTTGGCGTCGAACGATCGTGATGTGGCGACCTGGCAATCGAAGACGTCCGCAGTTCCCGAAGGCACGATCGACACGACTGTGTCGGTGAAGGTCTCCCGATTGAGCCTGCGTTTGTACGAGCTGAGGAGCGATGCCAACTTGGACTGCTTGGCGGCATCAGCGAATCCCACCCGCTCGGCAAAACGGGTCAGGTTGGCTCCGCTGATGACGAGTTCGTGGTCGGCAAGGCACTCGTAGTCCCGAAACGCTCCCCTACCATCGGGGAGACGGCGAACGCCTGCCGGGCGACGCTCTTTGTAGATCGTGGACAGCACGCCTAGTCGGTGCAACATCCGCTGGGCGCGTTCCAGCGAACCGAGATCAGACGAGGCGAGGCGCACCGAGACGCCCTTGCGTTGCGAGCCTTGCACCGACCCGTCGGCATCCATCCAGCCGCGGAGAAAACCCCGAACGAACTCGGAAGACCCGCGCTCGATCTCGTCCGTGACCACCTTCGACCCTCTTCGCATGCCGTATGCATACGCGCCAGCTCCGAGAGACCAGTCGACTTGAGGGCAACGTAAGGTGCGCGGTGCTCGGCGGTTTGGAGGCCGCCTGCCCTCAATCCGACGGCGCGCGTCGAACAGCAAGCGCGTCTCCGATCGTCGCACCTCCCGATCATGGCCCCAGAAGTGGAGACGTGCCCCGTCGCTCGGAGAAGTACCCATCGCCGAGCAGCATGCCGAGCACGTAGCCCTCTTCATCGCTCCCGGTGCCAGCTCCACGAGAGCACCCCGTGATCGCTGAGCATGATCCGGTCACCGGGCTTCAACTCTCCAATCGGGCCGCCAGATCCCAGCTAGTGCGATACCGGGTCGAGGTTGTCACGAACCGCACCGGATGATCGAGAGTGGCACGCAGCCGCAGACCTCTCCGAGTCGTCAAGGGTGACGACCTCACGGTGACCGGTAGGAAAGAAGCCGTTCGATGAATGGGATGATCCATCGGCGACTGCCTCGAAGGGAAGACCGATCAGGTTCCGCTACCTGGCGGGCCCCGGCACTGGTCATGACCCATGTGTCCTCGGTGACACAAGGATTGGTTGCTTCGATCGGGCCGAGCGAAGGGGTGGGGTTGGTGCGTGGCTCGTTGATCCGGTCGAGGAAGATGATCCCGGGATCGCCCGTCGCCCATGCCGCCCGGCAGATCCGGTCGAGGACGTCGCCGGCATCGAGCGAGCCCGCCGTCTCACCGGTGCGCGGGTTGATCAGGTCGTACTCGGCGCCGGAAGCGGCCAGCTCCATCCATTCCTCGGTGACCCCGACCGAGATGTTGAAGTTGGTGATCCCGCCCTCTGTCTTGGCGGTGATGAACTCGAGGATGTCGGGGTGGGTGACGTCGAGGATCCCCATGTTGGCGCCGCGCCGGAACGAGCCCTTGCTTGATGTGCTCGGTCGCCGAGTCGTAGACCTCGAGGAACGACACAGGGCCAGACGAGACCCCCATCGTCGTCTTGACCACGTCGTTGCGGGGCCTGAGCCGGGAGAAGGAGAACCCGGTACCACCGCCCGACTGGTGGACCTTTGCCGCCAGCTTGAGCGTGTCGAAGATCGAGTCGAGCGAGTCGTCGATGGGGAGCACGAAGCAGGCGGCGAGTTGCTCGAGGTCGCGTCCGGCGTTCATCAGGGTGGGCGAATTGGGGAGAAAGTCGAGCGACGCCATCGACCGGTAGAACCGCTCCGCCCAGAGCCCGGGGTCGCCCCCCCAAACCTCCTCGGCCGTCGCCACGTCGGCTGCCACCCTCCGGAACAGATCCTCGGGGGTCTCCACCGGGACACCGGCCTCGTCGCGGAGCAGATAGCGGGTCTCGAGGACGGTCCGAGCGTTTGCGGTGAGGTCGAGTGCCGGTTTGGTCACCGCGGGCGATGGTAGGCAACGGCCCGGACAGCCCCGTGCCCCCCGATGGCCATCTCGGAACCGCGACGCAGCCCGGCCCGTCCAAGCGAGAACACGTCGACCGAGGAGATGACGTGATGAACCGTCGTACGTTCCGACTGCGTTTTGTGATCGGATCGGCGATCGGCCTACTCGCCATCGGCGCCACCCCGGCCCTGGCCTGTGGCGGTCTCGTAGGCGAGAACGGGACCATCGAGTTGCTGCGGACCACGACGCTCGCCGCCTACAGCGACGGGGTGGAGCGCTATGTGACCGCGTTCGAGTTCACCGGCCAGGGGAAGGAAGTGGGCTCGATCATCCCACTCCCAGACGTGCCCACCAAGGTGGAGCGGGGCGGCGACTGGACGCTGCAACGCCTGGCTCTCGAGGTCGCACCCGCGGCGCTTGCGTCCGAGCAAACATTCGCTGCAGCCGCTGCCCAAGACGCAGAGGTCATCCTCGAGGTCGAGATCGATGCTCTCGATATCACGGTGCTGCGGGGTGGGGGTGACGAGGTCGGGGCCTGGGCAGCCGAGCACGGATTCTTTCTCAGCCCCGACGCCCCCGAGGTGCTCGACTTCTACGCCCGGCGCAGTCCGATATTCATGGCCGCTCGGTTCAACGCCGAGCGGGCTGCCGAACTCGCCCAGGAGCCTGGCGACAGCACGCCGATCATGGCGACCATCCCCACCGATGATCCCTGGGTGCCCCTTCGGATCCTGGGCCTCGGCGCCGAGCCCGACGATCGAATCGAAGCCGATGTCTTCCTGCTCACCGAGGACGAACCCGATCTGCTCGCCGGTGGGACCGGGCTCACGCTCGATCGCAGCGAGAAGGCAAACCGGCCGCTTCTCGACGATCTGCGCTCTGATACCGGGATGGAATGGCTACCACGTCAGATGTGGCTCTCCTACCTGACTCTCGACGCTCCGGCCAGCGAGCTCGACTACGACCTCGCCGTGTCTGCGGTCCCCGGAGCCACCGCCGATTTCGCCGACACCGGCGTTCCCGGCCCAGAGTCGCTACCTGTCGGGACCGACCAGCCGCTACCCACCTGGCCGGTGTATGCCGGTGTGGGCGTCGGTTTCCTCACCCTTGTGGCCGGCAGGAATTGGACGCGGCGCCATCGTCTCGACCCGGGCGGAGCCAGCACATGAGCCGGCAGCGGCGGTTGATCGGGGTCTCGATAGCAGCGATGGCCGTGGTCACCGGAGCCGGTTTCGCCCTCGCCGGTAGCGCCGCCGCCGACGTGAAGCCGCTCGGGCCAGGTGACGTCACCATCCAGATCGATGTCCATCACTCCCGCTTTCGGCCCGACCGGCTCAGCGTTGTCGAGGGAACCCGCGTGCGGTTTCTCGTGGTCAACGGCGACCCAATCCACCACGAGCTGATCACCGGGGGGCCCGAGGTCCACCTGCGCCACGCCAACGGCACCGAGAAGGAGCACCCTTCGATCCCGGGCGAGGTCTCGGTTGGCCCAAACGGCCGCGCCATAACCACCTTCACATTCGATGAGCCGGGCATCTTCGAGTTCGCCTGTCATCTCCCCGGCCACTACCAGTACGGGATGAAGGGCACTATCGAGGTGGTTCCGGCGAGTCGCTGACGCCGATCGCTGCCGGCTGTTGCCAAGAACGGCGTCCGGTGTCCCCGATACGATCGCCCCATGCCCGACCCATTCCTCCGTCTGACCCGCCAGACGCGCGAGGAACAGGAGCGCGCCTTGCTGGCGCCGGCGGCCACGCTCTCGGTGGAGAGTTCGGGGAGGGCGGTCGACGAGACCGGCGATGCGTACCGCACCGCCTTCCAGCGGGACAGGGACCGGATCCTCCACTCCAAGGCATTTCGTCGGCTCAAGCACAAGACCCAGGTGTTCATCAACCCCGAGGACGACCACTTCGTCACGCGGCTCACCCACACCCTCCAGGTGACCCAAGTCGGCAGGGCGCTTGCGGCGGCCCTCGGGCTGAATGAGGACCTGACCGAGGCGGTCTGCCTCGGTCACGACGTCGGACACTCGCCGTTCGGCCACACCGGAGAGGAGGCGCTGACACCGTATGTCGAGGGGGAGTGGCTCCATGCACCACAGAGCGTGCGGGTGCTCGCCGTGCTCGAACCGCTGAACCTGAGCGCAGAAGTGCTCGATGGGATCGGCGCCCATTCATGGAGAATCGAGCCCCCGCCGCGGACCGCCGAGGGCCTCGTCTGCCGGTTCGCCGATCGCATCGCCTACCTGACCCACGATGTCGAGGACGCGGTACGCGCCGGTGTGATCACCGTGGCCGACCTCCCCGAGGCGGCGACCTCCACCTTTGGGGCGCCGGGGCGGGACTGGATCGACAGCATGATCACCGCGGTGATCGACGAGTCGCTGCGGTGCGGCCGGATCGCCATGGATCCCGCGGTGCTGGAGCCGATGCACGATCTCCGATCGTTCATGTTCGAGCGGGTGTATCTCCGCCCAGAGTCGGAACGGCAGCGGGTCGGCGCGGTCCACCTGATCAGGGATCTGGTCGACCACTTCATCGTTCGTCCCGATGAGATCCCGGACACCTACCGCCAGGACGATGCCGACGACGTGACCAGAGCGATCGACTACGTGGCGGGGATGACCGACCGGTTCGCCCTTCGCCTCCACGACGACCTGTTCCGGCCAGAGGGCATCGCCTAACTCTCGGCCGGGGTACCGCCGAGATCGGTAGTGGACCAGGCGACTGGTTGACCCCAGCGGTCGGCGTAGACGACCTCTTCGACCGGGCGCCGCCTCGCCATCCCCCACTTCCCCATGGGATAGCCGGCGGAGACGGCGGCGGCCAGCATCCAGCCCTTGTCCGTGGGGATCCCGAGCGCCTCGAAGGTGGCTTGCGCCTCGAATATCCCGAGGACGGTGGTGAGGCAGGTCCCGATACCAAGCCCTCGTCCGGCGAGCATCAGGCTCCAAACGGCTGGGTAGATCGATGCACCGGTTGGGTCATTCCGATTTAGCGCCATGATCCATAGGGGCACGTCCTCGAAGTGCTCGGCCAGCCAGTTCGCCGACCGCATCACCCGCATGGTGGCCTCATCGCCGACCCGCGCCGCCTCCTCCAGCCGGCCCCGATAGACGGTGGCGTTGAGCTGGTCCCACGCCCGCCGGTAGATAGGCCCGAGGGTTCGGCGGGCTGTCCAGGTCGCTGACCGTCATGAAACGCCAGTTCTGGTTGTTGCCCCCGGAGGGCGCACGGATCGCCGCGTCCAACATCGCCGCCACGGCTTCGTCGGGTACGGGATCGGGAAGCACCCTCCGCATCGCCCGGGTCGTGTACAGCGCCTCGGTCAGCTCCACTCCGCCCTCCTCGTCGGACACCGATTCCTACCATCGCCCCGGACCACTGTCAGGAGAAGAGATGACCGAGGGCATCACGCGGGGCGCCATCAAGGTGATCGAGGTGATCGGCGTGTCCGATACCAGTTGGGAGGACGCCGCCAAACAGGCGGTGGCCAAGGCGGCGGAGACCATCGACGGGATCACCGGCGTCGAGGTACTTCGCTGGACAGCGCGCATCTCGGAAGGCCGAATCGTCCAATACAACGCCGACGTCAAGCTCGCCTTCATCGTGAGATAGGTCGGCGTATGCCTCTCCCGGTGAGCGCTCGGGAGGCGCGCCGAGCTCAGCGAGCGTGAGTGGGGTGACTGGGTGGTAAGTCGTCCGCCGTCGGCGGTGCCTCACCGCAACAGGCGGAAGCGTCCCTCCACCGGGTCGTGGTCGGCCGAGTGGAGCGGCGTGTCGGGGTCGAGCCCGAGCACGGCCGGCCAGGACGAATTGATGTGGAGGATGTCGGCGGCGACGAAGCGGGCCAGCAGCGACGGGCTCACCAGCATGTGGTCGAGCACCTGGCTGTTGCCTTCGAAGACGAACGTCCACCTCTCCGCCGGCTTCTCGCGAAGCACGAGGTTGGAGAGCGGTGGGCCGCCCTCGATCCCTTCGACGATCGCAACCGGGTGGTCGGCGCCCTCACCGGGCTCGGCGAAGGGGAAGTCGTTCAGGTCACCGGCCACCATCAGGAGAGCTTGCGGGTCGGCGGCGAGCACCTCGTCGACATAGCGTCGCACCGCCCGCGCCTGCGCCTTGCGCTGCTCCTCGGTGACCCGGATGGGAGGTTGGTTCACCCCGAACAGAGGGTCGTCACCACTCTTCGACTTGAAGTGGTTGCCGACGATCGTCACCTCCATCTCGCCCACGCTGAACCGGCCGACGAGCGGCTCACGTCCCGGGCTGGCGCTCGATGGCCCGAAGGCCGCCTCGACGTCGGGGCCTGATAGCTGGAACGCCTCGATGAGGCCGACCCGGGATGCGTCCCACAGAAAACCGACCTCGATTCCTCGCACGTCGCTGGTCTCGAACGAGGTGGCCACGTAGTCCGTGCCGGCGGCGGCGTTGACCCGGTCGCCCAACTCCTGGAGGATCGTCGTGTTCTCCACCTCCTCGACCACGAGGATCTCGGGCAGACGCAACTCGACCTGGATCGCCGACACGAGCTTGGCGAACTTGACCTCGAGTTCCTCGGGTGTAGGGGTGCTGTCGGTGTCGTCCTTCACCGGGTCATCGATCAGATCGAACAGGTTCTCCACATTGAACGTGGTGACGACGGTGTCGCCGGGCCCGCCACTGCGTCGAGATTGCGGTCCGGCGGGGATGGGGCGGGCATCGACTTCGTGGTCCACCGGCTGGAGCTTGTAGGTGCCAAACGAGTAGTCGACCACCGCCTCGATCGACCGCACCCTGTCACCGGGACGAACCACGATCGGCGATCGTCAAGGGTGAAATCGTCGACAAGAACCCGCTCCGGGTTGTAGTCGACCTGGTCGCCGCCCAGAGACCTGATGAGGATCTGCTTCACCGCGGGTACATAGCCCGGAGCCGGGGCGGGCGTCGCGCTGGGTGAGGAAGGCGAACTCGCCGAAGTCGTTGGTGGGAGCGACGACCACCCCGGTGCGCGCCGAAACGAGCATCCCCTCGAGCGGCTCCCAGAATTCGATCCCCTCCGGTATCGAGACGTCAGGTAGATCGGTCAACGAGACCGGGGCTGGGAGCGGGTTGCCACTCGACTCGACCACGACCGCCGAGGGGTTGGCCAACCTGGTGAGAGGCAAGGCGTTGCCGAACTGCTGCTCCTCGACCGTTGCGGTGACGGTCACCATGTCACCGGGGCGGGCGCCGAGGGCACCACCCCTGGAGAGGAACACGCCGTCGGAGGTCGCCGGGTCACCATCGCCCACCGGGTCTTGGAGCCAGACGTCGTTCCCACCCGAGGTGATCGCGGTGACGACTCCGGTCGTGGTGGCCACTTCCCCGGCGAACGGGGACCGTTCGCCATCACCTTGTATCTGGGGGATGGTCAACGCGATCGGCGAGCAGCCGTCGAACCCGCCCGGTGTCGGAGTGTTGTCCGGACCCAGGTTGAAGTCGGAGATGACCCAGTCCTCCGGCGTTTCCGTGTCGACACCGTCGGTCAATCGGCGTGCACCAGCCGGGAAGAAGCTGCCGTCGGGACCGATGAGAGGAGCCTCGAAGAAGAACGAGTCATCGACGCCGCCATCGGTGAGGGCGACGGCGTCGAGCACCACCTCGGTACCGGTGACCATGCCCCCCGAGATCGAGCTCGTCTCCACGAGCGCGACGGTGAGCGAGCTGTTCTCGAAGCTGTCGGTCCCGATGGCGTCATCGGGCGTCACGCCGTAGTGCAGCGGCAAGCCGCCGCAGTTGCCGACCAGGTAGAAGCCGTTGTCACCCACGGTCTGGAATGGCAGGAAGTCGATGCGGCGGTCGATGGTCCCGGCAGGCACCGGAGTCTCCCTCGACGACGATCAGCGAGAGCCCCTCCAGGCTGAGACCGGGGTCGCCATACAACTCGACGTACTCGGTGTCATCGGTCCCGGTGTGACTGGCGAGGACCTCGTTGATCAGGACCGGGTCGCCGGTCGCCGCCGGGGCCAACGATGCCGGCAGGAGCGCCGCAACCACGGCAATTGCGGCCGTCGTCCAACCGAACCTTCGACGAACCCCCTTCGAAACCATGGGCCCTCCTGTGGCGGTCACATGGAGAAAGGTACCCCTGGGGTGCGACAACCGCAGCGAGCGGCCGCCATGATCATCGAGTGGAGCGCCGGTCAACCGGCGGCCAGAGCGGGTTCCTCCCCGGTCAGCGTCCCGAGTCGGGTCTCGGCGGAAGCAGCGAGTGCCAGGTGGGTGCGTCGCTCTTCTCCTTCCGGAGAAAGTGCCGCCGCTTCGGCGTGGAGCCGGGCGGAATCCCAGGTCAGCCCGCCGGCGTCGGCATAGCCGGCGCCCCGCACGGAAGTGACGCCGCGCCGCAGCGGTGCGGTTCCTCAGCAGGGCATATCTCCCCTTGAAGAGATGCACCCGCGCCCGGGCGAAGGGGAGCAGCAGCGCATACCGCCTCAGCCCGGAGAGAGACGACTGCAACTCGTCGAGCGCGCCGCTCTCTCCGCCGGCGGCGAGCGTCGCCCAGGAATCACACCAGGCCGTGTAGGAGGTGAGGTGGAGGAAGATCGGGGACGGCCGGAGCGCACCGTCGGCTTCGGCCAGCGCCGCTCGAGCCTCGTCGCTGCGCCCGACGGCTACGAGGGCGCGGGCCCGGGTGGTGAGGTGGAGCCCGAGGGCGATGCTGTCGGCCCTCTCCACCACCAAGGAAGCCGCATCGCTGGAACGGACCGCGCCGTCGATGTCGCCCGCGTCGACCAGTAGTGGTACGAGCAGCGTCCTCGCCCAGGTCTCGTGTTGCGGCTGGTCGCGTCTGTGACCATCGGCGGCGAGATCGCTCAGGTCCTGCCTCGCCAGATCGAGCGGTCCATAGATGGTTCGGGCGAAGCCGCGCACGGCGAGCGCCGCCCCATAGGCGTCCGAGGCGATCCGCTCGGCGGCATCGACCGTTCTGTCGAGCAGGTCGATCACCTCGGCGCTGTGGTCGGCCTTCCCGGCGAGCAGATAGACGGCTTCCGAGAGGTCGGCCGCCACGTGGAATGGGGTGGTGACGTCTCGCTCGATCTTGGCGGCGAGCGGTCCCGGCTGACCATCGAACACCGGCCGTATCGGATCGGCCCTGGCGAGACCGAAATAGCGACGGGCGAGACGATGGAGCCGGACGGTCCCAACCAGGTTCCCCAGACCGGCATAGGCGGGACCGGCCACCCCCGGGTCGCCTGCCCGCTCGGCCAGGTTGATGGAACGCAGGTTGGTCACCAGCCAGCGGGGCACATCGGCCTGGAAGTAGTGGACCTGTCCCAGAAGCGAGAGGATGAAAGCGGCCTGTCGCGTGACGGCGACCTGGGGACCCGGGTTGGGCCGTCGCCCGAGCAGATGTCCGATCTGGACGAACACTTCCTTGATGAAGCGGGCGGTCCCCCGGACCCAACCCTCCGACACGCCGTGACCCAGCTTGGCCAGGGCCGCCTGGTACTGCTCCACCGCCGGGTCGAGCCGGCCCTGTCCGGTCATGGCTTCCCCCAGTGACTGGTGGATGTAGGCGCAGCGGGTGGCGGGAAGGTCGCCGCCCCGCGCATCGAGTTGGTCCGCTCTGACCAGGGCCGCGCCCAGAAAGGAAGCGGCATCGTCGAACGCACCGGCTTCGAGTGCGGCGGCTCCGGCCCCCTCGAGGTAATCGAGAGCCGATTCCAGGCGGCCGGCCGCCTCCCAGTGGTGGGCGAGCAGCGGATACTGCGTGGGATCGGGGCCGGCTTCTTCGATCCTCGTCGCCACCTCCTCGTGAAGCCGCCGGCGCATCGCAAGGGGCAACTGCTCGTAGGCCGACTCCTGGACCACAGCGTGGCGAAAGGCGAACCCGGTCTCGGTCGGCCTGATCAGGTCGCGTCGCGCCAAGTCGTCCAGCTGCTCGGCGATGAGACGCTCGTCGAGGTTCAGCGGATGGATCGCAGCGAGCAGGTCGGCATCGAAGCTGACTCCCAGCACGCTTGCCACCTTGACCGTGGTCTGCTCGATGGCGCTCAACCGGCTCAACCGGCTCGAGGTCAGACCATGGACGGTGTCTGGAAGGTCGAGGTTCTCCAGCCGCTCGCCGGGCACGGCGGTGGCGACCTTGCCATCGACCACCTCGACATAGCCCTGGTCGCGCAGCGAGTAGACGAGTTCCTCGATGAACAGCGGGTGCCCCTCCGCCTTTGCCTCGATGAGACGCCGCCAGACCCTCCGGAAGATCGGTCACCCCGAACCGGTCGCCTGCCAGCCGACGGGCCGCGTCAGCCGGGATCCGCTCCAGCCGGAGCAGATCGACATCCGGGGCGGCGATCAAGGCCTCGAGGACCTCATGCCTCTCCCCGACGGTTGGGCGGGTGGTTAGGAGCAGGGCGGCCTCCGGCAGCTCTTGGTGAACCTGGTTGAGCAGATCCCAGGAGGCGGCATCGAGCCAGTGGCAGTCCTCCATGACTATGAGCAGAGGGACCTCGGCGAGCGACCGGAGCAGTTCCACCACGGCGGTGGCGGTCCGCATCCGGCGCCCTTCCGGCGTGAGCGCCGCCGTCGCCGGCGTGCCCGGGATGTCGATCCCCAATCACGGCGGCGAGCAGCGGGGACAGATCCGGTCCACCCGGGATTCCTTCGAAACGCTGCTCGCAGGACTCGGACCCGCTCTGCCGGGATCGACGATGGTGTCGAACCCGAGCGCCTCGCCGCACACGGTTCGCCAAGCCGAATACGGGGCGGCCTCCACCGGATGGCCCCCTCCGGCCAGAACGGTGAATCCGAGCGAGCGACTGGTGTCGATCGCCTCCCCCGCCAGGCGGGTCTTGCCGATACCCGCTTCACCCTCCAGCACGAGGATGGTCGGCTCGCCACGGGCGGCGGCACCCAAGCGACGATGGATGATCGCCCGTTCCTCATCCCGCCCGACCAGCGGATCGGTGGCGTGTGGCCCCGGGCTGGACCGACCAGATGGGCCGGTATGCCTCCACCGGAGCGTCGTGCCCTTTCAAACGGATCGGGGTGAGTTGGGCGAAGTGAACCCGGCCCCTGGTGGCCCGCCTCGTAGCCCGGTCGCAAAGGACCTCGTTCCCGGCGGCCTGCATCAACCGGGCCGCCAGGTTGACGCTCGGCCCGACGACGGCGCGCGCTCGGAACACGTCCGTTCCGTACAGACCGGTGAAGACCCGTCCGGTCGTTATGCCGATCCCGTGGTCGAGGCGGATGTCGAGCAGTGCCCGATCGAGCGCCTGACCCGCCTCCACGGCGCGCAGCGCATCCTCCTCGTGGACCAACGGGGGCAACCCGAACACACCGAGCAGGGTCAGCGCCTTGTCGTCGGCGAGGATCCCGGTGAGGGTGCCCTCGTAACGATCGAATGTCTCCTGGGCGGTGCGCACCACCAGTTGCAGAGCGTTGCGATCTCGGGTGTCGGTCAGGTCGAGGCCCCTCATGTTGAGAAAGAGCGAGGTGGTGGTGAGGTACTCGGTGTGCCACGCCGCCTCGTCCTCACCGAGAAAGTCGCTAACGCCGGAGGGCAGGTAGGTCTCGACGGTGGGCGACACATCCCCGTCGAGCCGCGGCGGTTGCATCGCCGGGACATCCGAGTGCTCGACCGCCAACAGCCGGAACATGCCCGAGGCGGCGGGAACGAGGCGGCTCTGGCCCAGCAACCGGGCCACCTCGCCGGTGACGGCGACATCTCCCGGATCCACATCGACGACCGCGGAACCCATTGCGGCCACGGCGGGGCCGGCGACGAGGAACTGGCGCCGGCCTCGGAATCCCCCGAGGTCGAGCATGACCGCTCGGCCGGCGCCTATCCCGATTCGGAAGTCGAGACCCCGCTGCGTGCCGCCCCCGAGACCGGCGATGGTGTCCTGGGCATCGAGGGCGCATCTGCCCGCGGCGATGGCCGCCTCCGCCAGCGAAGTTCCGGCCATCCACACCGCCACCAGAGAATCCCCGCCAAAACCGACCATGAGCCCACCGTGCCGATCGACGGCTCCCGATGAGACCGCGGAAGTACCTGATTGAGCTCGGCGACGATCTGCTCGGTGCCCATCGATGGATCGGCGGCGAGCCGCTGGGTGAGCCCAGAGAATCCGGAGACGTCCATCTGCATGGCGACGAGTTCGGTCTCCTCGGCGAGCAGCCCTTCGGGCACTTCGGGCCGCGTCGCCAGCCGGAGCCGCAACGGCCCCGGGAGGAAGCTGGCGAGAAGGTCGGCGGTCCCCGGCATGAACGTCCTCCCCCATGGTGAGCCTACCGGGGGCGGCTCTCGCACCTAGGTTCCACCTGTGGTGCTTCCCTCGCCAGACCGGTTGGCCACCATCGCCCGCCAAGCAACCGTCACCTTCGCCGACGAGCTCCAGCCCAGGTCGCGGGGGCTCTGGGAGGAAATGCTGCGGAGGCGGAGAGAGGTGTCGGGAGGTGAACCCGATTACCTCCATCCTCTCGCCCAACCCATCGTGCTCGTTCCCCTGTGGGCGGCGCAGGCCGCGGCCGGCATCGGGTGAGGTCGTCGCGGAGGTGAGCTCGTCGAGACGGCGGCAGCCGCCGGGGCGATCGGCTACTACGCGGTGCGACTCCAGGACGACCTCATGGACGAGGGGATCGGTGATCCGGCCGCGATCGCCGTTCTCTCCTCGGCGGTGCTGGCGGCAGCCCAGTCGACACTCGGCTCGATGGGTCTCAGCGCCACGTTCTGGGGGTGGCATCGCGATGTGATGTTGCGCTACGCCGAGGCGATGCAGTTCGAGGCGGAGGTCCGGAACGATCCCGACGGCTACGACGAAGCTGCCTTCGAGCGGGTCCTGGACCGGTCGCGCCCGCTCGAGGTTCCGGGGGTGGCGGTGCTCGATACCGCCGGGGGCTGGTCGCTCCAACCGGACTTCGAACGGATGATCATGGCGGCGACCGGTGCGCTCCAGATCGTCAACGACCTGGACCATGTCGCAAAGGACCTGGCGATGGGCAACCGCACCTGGGTCCACACGCTGCTCGGGGTGCACTGCCGGCGCCCCGCTGACCCGGGGCAGGCTCATCGGCGGGATGGATCGGGTCCTCGATCAGATGAGAGATCGTCTGGCCGAGGTGGACGGGTTGGCCGCGGCCACTCGGCGTGCCCGAGGCGGCGGCGTGGGCGAGCCTAGCGATCGAAAGAGCAGTGGGCGAGCGGTGTCCGAGCCGTCTGCTGATCTCGCTCCTGGAGGGGAATGCCATCGGCGTAGCATCCGGCGATCGTCGAGTGGAGGGGACATGGACGAGGCACCTGAATTCCTCAATGAGGTCCCGGAGGCCGTTTTCGGCAAGGTGGTCAAGTCGCGCACCTTTCGCGAGGCCTTGTTCGCCCAGGACGCCGACGTCCGCCAGGTTCTGGACGAGGCCGGCATCTACATCAGCGAGGACGGCCTCCGGCAGTTGAAGGACCTGATCACTCAGGAGCACGAGCACCCGACGCTCGGGGTGCTCTACGGCGCCGAGATCGTCTGAGCGATCGGCCGCCCGGAGAGCGGCCGCCTTCTACGACCGTTGGTCGGAGACGTTCCTCCGACTGGCAGGTTCCAGCTTCCAATCGGGGTTGATCCCGGCGTCGCCCGGTGCGGCCGAGGATCCCGACGCCTCCGCGGTGGCCTTGGCGCGGCGCGCCGGCATCGGCCCCGGAGACATCGTGCTCGACGCCGGTTGCGGCGTGGGTGGTCCCGCCATTGCGATAGCCCGGGATCTCGGGGCAATCGTCCACGGGGTCACCGTCTCCCCGGTCCAGGTCAGACTCGGTCGGGTTCTTGCCGCCGAGGCGGGGGTGGCCGACCGGGTCCATCTCCATCTCGCCGACTTCCACCAACTCCCATTTGCCGACGAACGGTTCGATGCGGTGATGGTGATGGAGGCGACCTGTTACAGCGATGACCTGTCGGGGCTGATCGAGGAGTTGGCGCGAGTGCTCCGGCCCGGCGGCACGCTGTACGTCAAGGACGTGTTCCAGCGGACCGGCCCTCTCACCGAGATCCAGCGACACGATCTCGCCCGGTTCCATGAGATCTGGGCATGTCACGCCAGCGCCACCATGCCCGCGCTCGAGGACGCGATGGTGACCGCCGGCCTCGATGTCGTGGCCAGCGCCGAGTTGGCCGACATCGGAACCGACCATTTCTACGCAGCCATGCTCGAAGTCGATCCGGTCGAAGGGCTACGCCTCAGCGAAATGGGGAGCCATTTCCTGCAGCAGGGTGACGTCCCCATCATGTGGGGAGAGGTGATCGGGCGGAAACCTCTTCAGTCGGCAGGGACGACGGCGACCGCGGTGATCTCGACCAGTTGACCGGTGTAACCGAGGAAGGGGACGCCGAGCAGCGTCGAGGTATGCGGTCCGACGCTGAGGTCCGACGCCCTCACCTCTTCCCACACCGTGGCCAGATCGGCCTGCTCGGCGGCGACCACGTAGACGGTGGTGGCCACGACTCGGTCCAGACCGGTGCCGGCGCCGCGCAGCGCCTCGGCCAGGTTGGTGAGAACGGCCCGTGTTTGCGCCCTGAGATCGCCCGCCCCGACCAGGGATCCCGACTGGTCGATGGGCACGGCCCCGGCGGCGAACACCAGCCGCTCGCCGGCTTCGACGGTGACGGTGTGGGCATAGCCGGGCGGCGGGGCCAGACCCGGCTCGATGCGGTTCTCCATCGGCGACGATCGTAGGGAACGCAGATCCGACCGATCAATCGACCTGAGTCTCGCTCGGTCAATCGACCTCCCGGCGGCACACGGATCGATGCTTGAGGTGCGGCCCCGCCGTCGGTAGGCAGATCGATGTCGGCAACCCTTCCCGGCGGATCGCCATCGGGTCGAGGTCCGCCATGTGAGCGGAGGGGACGGAGCGGTGGGGTGCGATGCCGATGCCTTCCGCCCTCGCTTGCTCTCAGAAGACCCGGTTGGAGATCTCCGCCGGAGCCAGCAACAGCTCCTTGAGCTCGTCGTCGACCTTGAGCAGTGTGAGCGATGCCCCTGCCATCTCGAGTGAGGTGCAGTACTCGTTCACATAGCTGCGGAAGACGTTGATGCCCTTCTCGGCGAGCTTGTTGTGGGCGATCCCGTAGAGCAGGTAGAGCTCGCTGATTGGGGTCCCACCGAGCCCGTTGATCATCAGCGCCACCTCGTCGCCCGACTCGAACGGAAGGTCGGGGACAACCGCGTCCAAGAGGATGTCGACGATGTCATTCGCCGGGACCAGCTTGGTGCGCTCACGGCCTGGCTCACCATGGATGCCGATCCCGATCTCCATCTCGTCATCGGCGATCTCGAACAGCGGGGTGCCCCTCACCGGTGGGGTGCACGAGCTGAGAGCGATGCCCATCGTCCTCACCTGGGCAATCACCTTCTCGCCGATCCGCACCAGTTCGTCCAATTCGGCACCGTTCTCCGAGGCGGCTCCGACCGCCTTTATGACGAAGAAGTTGCCCGCCACCCCGCGCCGGCCCACGGTCCAGGTCGAGTCCTTGACCGCGACGTCGTCGTTGACGAGGAGCGCTCCCACCTTCATCCCGTCGGCCTCGCACATCTCCTTGGCCATCTCCCAAGCGGTGCGATCGCCGGTGTAGTTGTTGACGAGATGGAGGATGCCCTTTGGTGAGTACAACAGCTTGGAGGTCTCGTAGACGAACTCGACCGGCGGCCCGGCAAAGACATCTCCGGGACATGCCCCGTCGAGCATGCCGGGACCCACGATCATGGTGTGAGCGGGCTCGTGGCCGGAACCAGAGCCTTGGATCACGGTGACCTTGTCGTCCTTGGGGATGTCGGCCCGATAGATCAGGTTGTACTTCGGCTCGTACTTGAGCGTCCCACCACTTGCGAGTTGGATCCCGGCCAACATCTCGGGGACGAACTGACGGGGGTCGTTGACGAACTTCTTCACGCCTGTGTCTCCTCTTCTTCGTACTTCTCTCGCCATGCCTTGGCGATGTCCTGGAGGATCACCCCTATTGCGGTAGCTCCGGCGTCAACCGAATCACGGCTGCGCTCGCCCGTGTAGGCGGCACGGCCCCGCTTGGCGATCATTCCCAGGGTGCCTTCGGCAGCCTTCACCGCCACGTCGGCCGCCTCCTGCAAGGCGGCGACCCCCTCATCGCTCACCCCCCCGCTGAAGCTGGCCTCCAGACTGTCGACCGCCGGCACCAGCGAATCGAGCAGCGTCTTGTCTCCCACCGATGCGTCGCCCCGAGTCATGATCCCCTCGATGGCGGCGCGCAGGATCTCGATCAACTCGTCGGATGAGAGCTCCGTCTTGTCTCCGGCTGCGGCGGCCGCCCGGAGAAAGGCGGTTCCCCAGATGGGGCCACTCACTCCACCCACCTTGCTCGAGATGACAAAGCCGACCTTCTTCAGCAGCGACCCGACGCTGGAACGATCGAAGGTGTCGTACTCGGCGCTGACCACCTCAAAGCCGTTCCTCAGCGAGTAGCCGAAGTCACCGTCTCCCGCCACGGCGTCGAGCTGGGCGAAATAGTCGGCGTTGTCGACGATCGTTGTCGCCATCGTCGTGAGGACGAGATCGACATCGTCGAGCGCGGGTCTTGCCATGCATACCTCCTCCATAGCCTGTATGTCGTGTCTCGGGTCAGGACGCCAAACAGCGCTCCAGATCCAGCAGGGTCACGTAGTCGCCGGGTCGGGCGGCGCTGCGGTTGGCGATGACACGCGTCCGCTCACCACCCGGATCGCCCAGCGACGAAACGACCAGAATCGCTTCGCTGTTGTCCTCCTCCTCCGTATAGCCATTGACTGTCATCACGCACCGCAGCCCGGCGGCGGCGGCGGCCAACAGACCGTTCCGGGAGTCCTCGATGACGAGGGCCTCGTCGGCGGTCACCCCCAGCCTCCGCAGCGCGAGCAGGTAGATGTCCGGGGCCGGCTTCTTCCTCTCGACGACGTCGCCGGCCAGTACGACGTCGAAGCGGTCCGCTCGTTCCTCCCCCACCGACTGGCGGAGAATCGCCATCACCGACGGCTCCGCCGAGGTTGAGGCGACGGCGAGCTGCCATCCGGCGTCCTGCGCCTCGGATATCAGACGATTGACACCGGGCCGCGGCGGGAGCCGGCCCGAAGCCACCATGTCGGTGTAGATGGCGGTCTTCAGCTTGTGCCATTCGGCCAACTCGGCGGCCCGCCCCTCTGGGTCGGCCGGCAACCCGTTGGCGGCGGCGAACTCGGGGGTTAGCTCGGTCGCCATCCTCTCCTTCCCACCGGCGACCTGGAGCTTCTCGCCGTAAACCTCCTCCGACCACTCGATGGGGAGGCCGAGCCGGTGGAAGGTCTCGTTGAAGGCGACACGGTGCCCGTCGCGCTCGGTGTCGGCGAGGACGCCATCGCAGTCGAGGATGAGGGCACTCACCAGGCCTTGCCCTCGCTCCCGAACAGGCGGATGTGCTCTTTCGCCATCTCCATGACCGCGTCGCGTTGCACTGCGAACTGCGAGGGCGGGTCGTACTTTCCGGGGTTCTCGGTCATGAAGTCGTAGCCGGACTGCATGTACCGGATCTTGAGCGCCGTCGAGATGTTCACCTTGGCGCAACCCCGGGCGATGAGGTCCTCGAACTGCTCGGGTGACATCCCCGTCCCCCCGTGGAGCGCCACCGGGACACCGGTGGCTTCGACGATGTCGGTGACCCGCTGGCTGTCGAGTTTGGGCGCGCTCTGGTACATCCCGTGGGCGTTGCCGATCGCAGGGGCGAAGACGTCCACGCCGGTCGAGGTGATGAAGTCCACAGCCGTCTCCAGCGACTGCTCCGATTCAACCTGGGCGTCGCCGATGTCCTCCACCCGCTTGAACCCCTCGATCTCGCCTTCGACCAACGCCCCGTAGCCCGGGCCTCCGCCACCACTTCGGTCGATTGCAGTTTGTTCTCCTCGACGCTCAGCGACGAGCCGTCGAAGAGGACCGAGTCCCAGCCCTTCTCGAGACAGAGGGAGATGACGTCACGCTCGGGGCAGTGGTCGAGGTGGAGAGAGACCGGCACTTCCACCGCTGCGGCCATGGCGCGCCACATCCCTATCAAGGCATCGGCGCCGATCGACTTCACGGTCTTGACCGAGGTCTGGACGATCAACGGGGAGCGCAACTCCGCGGCGGCCGCCAGCACCGCCTCCATGGTGAGGTCGTTGACCACGTTGATGGCGGCGACTCCGTACCGCTCGGAAAAGGCTCGCTCGATGATCTCGCCAGTGGGGACGGCGGGCATCAGGCACCTCCTTTCGACGCCATGTCGAGGATCGCCCTGGCGTTCCGCTCGTCGACGATGAGGACGTCGATGATCCCGGCATTGAGCACTCCGAGGATCGACAGCGGCTTCTCGTCCCCGGAGACGACCGCCACCACCGTCTCGATCTGTCGCAGTTCGTCGATGGAAAGGCCGATGAGCCGGCGGCTGTGGGGAGACTTGATGTGCTCTCCGTGGATATCCGACGTAGTTGCCCAGGACGTCGCCCACTGCGCCGTGGGCGCGCAGACGGGCCATCTCCTCGATGGTCAAGCAGCCGCTGCGCACCATGGTGCAGCGCGTCGTCGGTGCCCCCGATGCCGACCAGAGCCACGTCGGCGCCGGCCGCCATCTCGAGGGTCTGGGTTACCGCTTCGTGCTGGAGCAGTGCCCGGCCGCAGCGCTGGGCTCTCCACGTAGGCCGGTGCGTACAGGCTCTGGGCTCGCCCTCCACAGCGCTCCGCCAGCGCCTGGCTGATCTCGTTCGGGTTGGTGGGGACGTCCACTCGCGACGACCCACCCATCGCACTGGCGAAAACGCAATCGATGGTCGCCGTGGGGTGGAAGTAGCGGGGGATGGCGCCGGTGTCACGACCGTGGCTGACAGCCACGACATCACCGTCGTGCAGGGCGCGCTCCAGGTATCTGGCGGCGTTGCGGGCGACCGCTCCCCTCTGCGACTCGGGGTCGGGTTGGCTCGGAGCTGACGACCGATTCCGGCGAGGTGGAAGGTCTCGGCCAGCCGGCTCTCCAGATCGAGGTCGAGCCCCGGTGGTACATCGATGTGGATCTCGACGACGCCGGCGGAACGTGCCCGGTCGAGCAGCCTCTGCACCTTCGGCCGGGACAACCCGAACTCACTGGCAATCTCGCCTTGCGTCCTGCGGTCGATGAATGACCGGTGCGCAATGCGGGCCAACAGCTCGTGTTCGTCGCGGCTGAGTTCGGCAAGCATCGGACTCCATTGAGCAATTGCTCAGTTCAGGGCAATTGCTCAGACCATAACCCGGCGGCACGGGAGGAGGTCGCCCAGAACGGGTCCTTCTTCTCGGGCCTGCAGCGGAACCTGCCAGAGACGCAGGCGTGTAGTCGTGCTGTTCATTCGCTCGCCGCCGACAGCCGCAAAGCTACGGACAAAGCGCGTCCACAGTGACCGATTGGGGTCAACCATGTGTAGCCTCACTGAACAGTGAACAACTCGCTTCGGCGGTGGGGATGGCTCGGCATGACACCGGGGGGTGGGATAGGCACACATCGGCCATGACGGCTGACGTCGTGGAATGTGACACGTGACCAGGACGCTCATCAAGGGCGGTTGTGTCCTGAGCATGAGCCAGGCCACCGGCAATCACCTCGAAGCCGACGTCCTCATCGACGGTGACACCATCACCGAGATCGGCCCTTCACTGCGGGCACGTGATGCCACGGTGGTCGAAGCCGGCGACACAATCGTGATGCCCGGGTTCGTCGACACCCATCGCCATGTATCGGAATCGCTGTTCAGGGGTCTCGGGGACGTATCCGGGTTCACCGACTCTTCCGGCAGTTATGCCCTCCACTACTCGGCCGACGACCTGTACGCAGCAACCCTGATCGGCTTGCTCGGGGCATCCGAAGCGGGAATCACCACCGTCGTCCGATTGGTGTGACGTCAACACCGATGACTCCCACACCGACGCCGCCCTCCAGGCACATGCCGACTCCGGGCTCAGAACCGTCTTCGCCTACGGCGGCGCCGATCGGGCGGAGGTCGATGGGAACGCGGGTTGCGGCGGTTGGCGGGCACCCCGGCCGTCTCCAACACATCCCTGGCCGCCGGGCCTTGCAGAGTCGAACGGCGACTCCGACGGGTTGGACCTTGGCCCGCGAGCTCGGGCTGCGCATCCACACCCATGCCGGGACGTCCGGCCCTGGGGCAGTGTCAGGGTTGGCGGAGCGGAACCTGCTCGGGGCGGATGTCACCCTGGTCCACGGCTCCCATCTCGACGACGATGATCTCGACGCCGTCGCCTCGACAAAGGCGGCGATGGTGCTCACACCCTGCAGCGAACAGGCGCGCGGTGCCCCGACCTTGTCGGTCCAGAGGCTGATCGACCGCGGCATCCGGCCCGGGCTCGGGGTCGACACGGAGCGGATCGCGCCCGGCGACCTCTTCGCCCAGATTCGAGCGACGATCTCGCTCCAGCACGCCACCTACTTCGACTCCAAGCTGGCGGGAAAGGCCGGCCTCCCCAAACTGCTGACCACCCGTGAGGTGATCCGCTACGCCACGATCGACGGTGCCCGAGCCGTCGGCCTCGGGGCCGTGACCGGCTCGCTCGAGGTGGGAAAGCAAGCCGACATCGTGGTGCTCCGCACCGACCGGCCCAACATCTTCCCGATCAACGACCCCATCGGCGCCGTGGTCTGGGGCATGGACACATCGAACGTCGACTGGGTGTTCGTCGCCGGGAACCCGGTGGTACGGGAGGGCGCCATCGACGCCGACCTCGACCGGGTCCGCAAACTGGCGGCGACGGCACGCCAGCAGGTGGCGGGGGCATCGGGTCTGCTGGTGGGGTCGGCGATGACCGCTTCCCGTACCCCGTCCGCCGCGATCACCTCTTTCGTCGTCGGCTCGCGGTACATGCCGGTCTACCTGGCGCTGATCCTGCTGGTGATCGTGGCGTCGATCTGGGCACCGGCCACGCTATCCAGCGCCGGGCTGGATGCCATCGCTCCGATGGGGACCTTCCTCGCCATCACCGCCCTCGGCCAGATGCTGGTGATCATGACCGGCGGGATCGACCTCAGCGTCCCCGGCACCTTTCTGCTCGGCGGGCTGTTGATGGTCGGGGTCGGCCAGCAATCCGATGAGCGGATCTGGATCGCCTACCTCACCGCCATCGGCGCAGCCGCGGTGATCGGCCTTTTCAACGGGATCCTCATCGGCGGGCTCAAGCTCAACCCGCTGATAGTCACCCTGGCGGTCGGCCAGATCGTCCTCGGGGTCGCCAGCCGCTACTACAGCACCGTCGCCATCCAGAAACCTGTGCCGCCCGGACTCTCCGACTGGGCCAACAGCAATTTCCTCGGGGTGACCCGGATCTTCTGGGTCGGCGTCGCCCTGACCGTCCTCCTCGTCATCATCTTCAGGTTCACCGCGGTAGGCCGCAGGTTCCAGGTGGTCGGCGCCAACCCGGTGGCCTCGACCGTGATGGGGCTCAGGGTCAACGTCACCCAGATCCTCACCTACGTCGTGGCCGCCATCCTCTACGCCACCGCCGGCGTCCTCTTGGCGGGGTTCCTCCGGGCGCCCGGGGTGACCGTCGGCGCGCCCTACCTGCTCGGCCCGATAGCCGCCGTCGTCATCGGCGGCGCTTCACTGACCGGCGGTCTAGCCAGCCCGATCTCGACTTTCGCCGCGGCGTTCTTCCTGGCGGGACTCAACCAGATGATGCGGGTGCTGAGCCTTCCCACCGCTCTCCAGTTCGTGGTGTTCGGACTGGTGATCGTGGGTGGGATGCTGGTTTCCGGGGACCGGATCATCAAGGGGGTGGAAAGGGTTCTCCGCGACCGCTCGAAGACCACACCGAGTGGCGCGGACACCCTGGTCGCAGGTGGTGAGCCGTGAGATGAGTCACCAGAGGGGGAGAACGGACCGACACACATGATTGGAGGAGGAAATGAGAAGCAGGGTCTTGCCCCTGATCGCCGTCCTGGCATTTGTCCTGGCGGCGTGTACCGGCGACGTGGCCGGTACGACGGTCGCCGAGGAGCCGGCGACGACCGCGGCGCCCGCCGACACCACGGCGGCGGCCGTCGAGACAACCGTGGCCACGGAGACCACGGCCGCGGCCGTCGAGACGACCGTGGCGACCGAGACGACGGCCTCCGCAGCGGACGATCTCTCCGCATACGGTGAAAGCACCGATGCCGATCCGGCGCTGGTCGAAAAGGCCCTCGGCCCGGTCGAGCTGACCGATCCGATCGTCTTGGCTTCGATCGCCCGGGCGGAGCAGGATCTCGACGAGGCCACCATCACCACCGCCATCGAGTGTTACAACTCGACCGTCGGTGGCGGTGAGTGCGAGACCGGCACCGGTGGCGAGGTGGTCATGGGTTACGCCGACGGTGGCGGGCTCAACGTCTGGCGCCAGGTGACCCGGATGGAGGCCATCCTCCAGGCGCTCACCTACGAGGACATCGGGACCATCGTCTTCCGTGACGCCCAGTGGTCCACCGACCCGGCGGTCCCCATCGGTGACATCAACTTCATGGTGGAGCGCGGGGTCGACTTCATCATCGGCTACCCCGACTGGGGTGTTGCCCTCGGCGACTCCATCAAGGCTGCCGAGGCGGCAGGCATCCCCTACATGTCCTACTCGGCAGGATGGGTCGGTCTTCCCGAGCAGGATGGATCGCTCATCCCCGGCGAGGACTACCTGGGGGTGGTTGGTGAGGACCTCTGTTCCCTGGGAGAGAGCTTCGCCGGTGTGATCAACGAGGGAGTCGGCGAGGGCACGATCGGCGTCCTCGGTGGGACACCGGGCAATGCGCTGTCGCTGGGGTGGCAGCAGTGCCACATCCCCGCATTGGGCCAGGGGATCGACGTCATCAACCCACCGGCCGATGAGAACTCGACCACGGGTGACACGTACTGGGCCAACGACATCGCCCGCGACGTCGTCAGAGGCTGGCTGTCCACCAACCCGGACATGGCCGGTTTCAGCTACGAGTACGCCGATGGCCTGTTCACCGCGTTGGACGGAGTTCCGATCGACAACATGACGATCGCGGTGCGGACCGACGAGCAGACCTTGTTCTGCGACTGGGCCGAGCGGAACAACCCGAACTACAACATCTGGTTCTCCGCCGGTGGCAACTTCCAGTCGCGCACCGCGGTGACCGCCCAGATGATGAACATCGCCGGTGCCGAGATCCCGGGCGAGATCGTGGTGCCTCACGTGATGCGTCAGGTGACCCAGGACGACTGTGACCCGGATCGGGTTACGCCGACCGTTTCGGGAACGTCGCTCGTCCCCGACGAGGTGCTCGCCCTGATGTACCCGGAAGGGTGAGTTGAGCCCAGGCGATCCAGGAGGGGAGCCGACCCCGGACATCGTCCTCGAACTGAGCGGGGTCTCCCGCCAGTTCGGGGCGGTCCGGGCGCTGACCGATGTCAGCTTCGACTGCCGCGCCGGCGAGGTGCATGCCCTCGTCGGCGAGAACGGCTCGGGTAAGTCGACTCTCCTCGGGATCGCCAGCGGGTTCGTCGAGCCCGACTCGGGGACCGTCCGCATCGGGGGCAAGCTCCTCCGGACCGACTCGCCGGCATTGGCACGCCAACTCGGCCTCGCCATGGCCTACCAGGACACTTCGCTGATCCTGGCCCAGCCGGTCAAGAACAATCTCTACCTGGCCGCACCACCCGACCAGCGGCCGCCGTTCTGGAGGAGGAAGAAGTGGGCGCGCCGGCTCCTGGGGGAGTTCGACCTGGATCTCGAGCTCTTCCCGGATGCGCCCGCGGGGTTTCTCACGCTCGCCCAGAGACAACTCTTCGAGGTGGCCAAGGCGCTCGTCTCCAACCCGAAGGTGCTGCTCCTCGACGAGCCCACCACCGCTCTCGGGCCCGACGAGGTCGAGGCGCTCCACCGCACAGTCGCCGCCTGCCGGCGGCGCGGCATGGGTGTGGTCTACGTAAGCCATCGTCTCCCCGAGGTCCTCGAGATCGCCGACCGGATCACCGTCCTCCGCGACGGCAGGGCCAGGGGGACGTTCGATGCCAGGGAGACGAGCGAGCACGCCCTGGTCGACCTGATCGTCGGGCGGCCCTTCGAGGCGGCCTTTCCCACGCCGTCCCCCCGATCTGGTGAGAGTCGCGAGGTACTCGTCGTAGACGGGCTCCAGGGTCAGGCTTTCGGCCCGGTGAGCTTCACATTGGAGAGCGGCGAGGTCGTCGGGATCGCCGGAGCCGAGGGCAACGGGCAATCCCAACTCTTCGACTGCCTGGCCGGGAGGACGCCACCCCGGGCGGGAAGGGTGGTTTGCGACGACCACGAGCTCAGCTTGATCTCGACCCACCAGGCTGTGCGGGCGGGGGTCATGCTCCTGCCGGGGGATCGCAAGCATGAAGCGCTGATGCCGGTGCTCGGTGTTCGGGTCAACTCGACCATCCAGTCGCTGCGCCGCTTCACCAGGTTCGGGTTCCTCCGGAGGCGTTCGGAGCGCCTGGCGGTGAGGGACCTGGTTGCCCGGCTCGAGGTACGCACTCCGTCGCTCGAGCAGCCGGTCGAGTTCCTCTCGGGGGGCAACCAGCAGAAGGTCTCGGTCTCGCGGACCTTCCTGAGGGAGCCGGTGGTCATCCTCGCCTACGAGCCCACTCAGGGTGTCGACGTCGGGTCCCGATTCGACATCTACCGCGCCCTTCGAGCCCGAACCGACAGCGGGGCCGCCCTCCTGGTCAAGTCGAGCGACCCCCTCGAGCTAGCCGGGCTGTGCGACCGGGTGCTCGTGATGTCGCGCGGGACGATCATCGAGGAGATTCCCGGCGATGAGCTCGACGAGCTGCGCATCGTCGAGGCCATCGTGCGCGGTCCCGGCCTCTCCCGTGCCGGCCGCTCGCCGCTCGGAGTGGCCATGCCCAAAGCGGCAACGCCGCCCGCCTCATGACCGGACCTTCGGTGACGGTCGACTCGGCGAGACAGGCGGTCCGCAAGGTCCTGCGCAATGCCCGCGACGTCAACAAATGGCGCAAGATCGTCAAGGTCCGGCTGTGGATGCCGGTGGCGCTCCAGGTGCTGCTGATCGTCGCCGTCGTCTGGTACACGAATACGCGCTTCCCCGGGTTCGTCAACACGACGAACATCGCCAACATCCTCCTGCTCGCCATCCCGCTGGCGGTGGCGGCGATGGCGCAGACCCACGCCCTGCTCGTCGGCTACCTCGACCTCTCGGTCGGGCGCGATGATCAGCCTGGGCGTGGTGATCGCCTCCTTCCTCATCCCGACCGGTGCGAGCGGCACCCAGATCCTGATCGGCAGCGGAGCGGTGCTGCTCGCCGGCCTGCTGGTCGGCTTGGTCAACGCCGGCCTGGTCCGGGGGGTGAAGATCCCCTCGATCATCGCCACGCTGGCCACACTCAGCATCCTCGACGGGATCTCGCTCACACTCCGACCGGCGCCGGGCGGCGCCATCGACCCCGGATTTCTCTCCATGCTCCGGGGCGGCATCGGACCGGTGCCAATGGCGTTCATCGCCGTCATGGTCGGGGCCGGGCTGCTCGATCTGTGGCTGCACTCGAGCGGGTCGGGACTCCAGCTTCGGTCGGTCGGGTTCGACGAGCGGTCGGCCAAACGAGGTGGCGTCCGCACCAACTGGATCAGGGTCCGGGCGCTGCTGCTGTCGGCTTTGTTCGCCGCCGTCGCCTCGTTCTTCGTGATGGCGCGATCCGGCGTTGGCAATGCCCAGATCGGGAGCAGTTACACCTTGAACAGCATCGCCGCTGCGGTGCTGGGTGGGGCGGCGCTGTCCGGCGGCAGGGCCACGTTCATCGGTGGAGTGGTCGCCGCCCTGCTCCTCGCCTTGATCATCACCGTCGTCCCATTCCTCGGGCTGAGCGCCGACTACGGGCTGCTGATCATCGGCGTGCTCGTCCTCATCGGGATCGTGCTCTTCCAGGTGGGGGACATCAAGGAGCTGGTCAAACGCAACTACCGGCGGGCCCGGCGCATCGTCATCGGGAGCGAGCCACCGCAGGAGACCGCCCTCCCCGATCTCTACCCGGCGGGGACCGACTTCAGGGTGGTGCCGACGGGGAGGAAGTTGATCAAGGGCGGGATCGTGCTCTCGCTCGACGCGAAGGTCGGAGACTTCGCCGAAGCCGACGTTCTCATCGAACAGGACCGGATAGCCGCAGTCGGGCCCGGTCTGGCAGTCGACGGCGCCGAGGTGATCGACGCCTCCGGGATGATCGTCCTCCCCGGGTTCGTGGACTCCCACCGCCACATCTGGGAGGGCATCCTCCGCAACATCGGGACCGATGTCCCCCTGGAGGGGAGGACCAGCTACATCTCGTTCGTCCTCCACAAGCTGGCGCCCGCATTTCGACCCGAGGACGCCTACGTCGGGGATCTGGTGAGCGCTCTTGGGGCCATCGACGCCGGGATCACCACTCTCCTCGACTGGTCGCACATCCAGGCATCACCGGCACACACCGACGCCGTGATCCAGGCGCTCAGGGACTCGGGCATGCGGGCGGTGTTCGCCTACGGGTTCCCCTGGTGGGGCAAATGGGAGGAGCGTCAGCCAAGTTGGTTCGTCCGCGCCGCCACCGAGCACTTCTCCACCAAGGACCAGAAGCTGACCCTCGCCCTCGCCGCCCCTGGCCCGGAGTTCACCGACTTCGAGGTGTCGCGCGACCACTGGAAGCTGGCGCGGGAGACCGCGGCACGCATCACCACCCATGTCGGTGTCGGAACCTACGGCCAGGACGCCAAGGTCCAGGAGATGGGTGCTGCCGGGCTCCTCGGCCCCGACACCACCTACATCCACTGCACCACCCTCAACGACACCGAGATCCAGATGATCGTCGACACCGGCGGCACCGTGTCCCTCGCCTCGCCGGTGGAGATGATGATGGGACACGGCATGCCGCCGATTCAGAAGTTCCTCGACCGCGGTCTCCGCCCCAGTCTCAGCGTGGACGTCGAGACCAACGTCCCTGCCGACATGTTCAACCAGATGCGCTCGGTGCTGACTCTGCAGCGCGCCCTGGCATCGGCCCAGGGCAAGCCGCCGATCTCGATGCGCGAGGTCCTCGAGTACGCCACGGTGGAGGGGGCACGCGCCAACGGGTTGGACGCCAAGGTGGGGAGCCTCACCCCGGGGAAGCAGGCGGACGTCATCATGCTGCGGACCGACCGGATGAACGTCACCCCGCTCAACGACCCCACCACCGCAGTGGTGGTCGGGATGGACACCGGGAACGTCGACACGGTGCTCATCGCCGGGCAGGTGATGAAGCGCCACGGCAAGCTCCTCCACGTCGATTGGGAAGCGGTCAAGCGGGCGGTGATCGAGTCGCGCGACTACGTGGTCAAGAAGTCCGGGTTCAACCTCCCCAAGATCTGACTGCGGTGGAGCATCGCAGTGGTCGTTCTCTCAGGCTGAACGGCGGATAAAGGTCGGTGACGAGGAGGAAGCGTAATCGACCTCGAACCGCGTTGTATTGCTCGGACGGGTAACCACTCGGCCTCCTTCGTGGAGCGATCGACCCTACGGCCCGGCGGAGTATCCGACCAAGAGGAGATTCCATGGGAACAGCGCTTGACATTTTCCTATATGGGAATATGATCCGCCCATGGCCCGAGCCGCCACCACGTCCGACGCCTTCAACGCCATCGCCGAACCCAATCGGCGCGCCATCCTCACCCTGCTGAAGGGAAACGAGCGCCCGGTCGGTGATGTGGCGTTGTCGCTCGGGCTGAACCAGCCGGCGGCGTCGAAGCATCTCAAGGTCCTACGCGAGGTGGGGCTCGTCTACGCCCGGCGAGCGGGTAGGCAGAGGCTTGTACGGTCTCGACGCCCGCGGGCTCGAGCCCGTGCATGCAGTGGACCGGAGGCTTCGAGGAGTTTTGGAGCGAGAGCTTCGATCGCCTCAACGAGTACGTGAAGGAAATGCAACGAGAGGAGCAGCCCGATGGAGAGTCCCGCTAGTCGCTCGACGGAAACTGACCGGGAGATCGTCGTCTCCCGCCTGATCGAGGGTCCCCCCGACCTCGTGTTCGAGGCTTTCACCGACCCGGGCCACCTCGACCGGTGGTACGGGCCAAACGGGTTCACTGTCACCACGCACGCCTTCGAGTTCCGGCCGGGTGGCACATGGGACTTCACCATGCACGGACCAGACGGCACCGACTATCCGAACTGGATCGAGTGGCTCGAGATAACCCCGCCAGAGCGGATCGTCTACCGCCATGGCGAGAGTCGCGACGATCCCGAGTCGTTCACCTCCACCGTCACCATCGTCGCCCGTGGTGACCAAACCGAGGTCACGTTGCGGTCCATCTTCGAGACCAGCGCCCAGCGCGACAAGGCGATCCAGTACGGCGCGGTCGAGGGCGGCGAGCAGACTCTCGGACGGTTGGCGGAGTTCGTGGCGGTGAGAAGCGGGGATGCGACGGGCCGGGAGCAGCCATGACCAGGGTGTTTTTCGCCGTGACCATGTCGCTCGACGGGTTCATCGCTCCCGAGGAACGGGCCGATGACCCGCAGGGCGAGATGTGGTTGACGCAGTGGATGCGACTGCAGGACTGGGTTGGCAGGCAGGAGTTCTTCCTGAAGAACCTGCAACTCGGCGAAGGGGGCGAGACCGGTGAGGACAACGCCCTCCTCGAGGTGATCTTCAACCGGACCGGGGTGAGCATCATGGGAAAGCGCATGTTCGACAAAGGTGAGCACAGTTGGCCGGAGGAGGCGCCGTTCCACACACCGGTCTTCGTCGTCACCCATGAAGAGCGCCAACCGTGGGAACGCCCCGGCGGGACCACCTTCTCCTTCGTCAACGACGGGATCGAGAGCACGCTGCGACAGGCGCGTGAGGTGGCCGACGGAAGGGATATCCGCATCGTGGGCGGAGCGGACACCATCATCCAGTTCCTCAACGCTGGACTCGTGGATGAGTTCTCCATCGCGCTCTCACCCGTCTTCCTCGGCGCTGGTACCCGTCTCTTTGATGGGGTGGACCGCGACCGGATTGCCCTCGACGTCGTCGCGGCCAGCCCATCCCCGCTGGTAACGCATCTCATCTACAAGCCGGTGACCAGCAGCGCCAGATGATCATCCGTCTCGCCACCGACGACGACTGGCCGTCGATCTGGTCGTTCTTCGAAGCCATCGTCCGTGAAGGGGAGACCTACACATACCCGACGGACCTCACGTCCGAGACGGGCCGGAGCTTGTGGATGGAGCCGCCTCCGGGCCAGACGGTGGTCCTCGAAGACCGGGGGACGATTGCCGGCTCGGCCAAGATGGGACCCAACCGACCCGGCCACGGCGACCACATCGGAACCGCCAGTTTCATGGTGGCGCCGGAAGCACGTGGCCGCGGTGTCGGACGATTGCTCGGTGAGTACGTGATCGCCTGGCACCGCGACCAGGGATATCACGGGATCCAGTTCAACGCCGTTGTCGAGCCCAACACCGCGGCGGTCAAGCTCTGGGAGAGCCTCGGATTCCACATCGTCGGCACAGTGCCCGAGGCATTCCGTTCACCGAGCCGCGGTCTGGTCAGCCTCCACATCATGTACCTGCCGTTGCGGTGACCGCCGACTCGATCTGTCCCGGTTGCCTTGCACGACTCCCCGACGTCCGGCGGTCCGACCCACCGCTACATCGGTGCCTCACCGGCATGCTGGGACCTGTACACGCAGGTTGCTCGCCGGCGAGCCGTCCGATGCCGCCTTCCCGTTGGTCTCCGCTGCTGGTCGACGCATACGCCGCCCAGCACCCAGGTGACGATTCGCCGCAGGCCACCCAGTCGGTGGCGGTGCATCTCGTCGCCCTGACCGCTGTCCTCGTCGAGGGCCGGCCCGTCACCGACGCCATCGCAGCTCCGTGTCGCCGCTGTGGAAGCGGGCCGCGCCGCCGACGGTTACCCGAAACTCGAACCCGTTCCTCCGAGTGGGATCTCACCATCGCCGACCTGGTTGCTGCCGCCGCCTCTCAACGGGTTCCGCCGTTGCGCGACTATGTCTGGGAAGTAAGACAGCGCTGGGCGGATCTTCACGGAAGAACGATCCAAAACTGGTTCGAAGCCGCCACCCGCCAGCTCCGCTGAACCTGGACGGTTGTGGCCCGGACGCTCAGACTGCGACGGAGACCTGTGACTGAGCCGTCTCCTCGAAGCAACGTTCGAGAAAGTCCTCCGGCAGGTAGAACCAGTGCCCCTCGGCGCAGACGATCGATACGTGAGCAACCGGACCCTGCGTCGATGCCATGGTCTCCGACACGCTGGCCTCGGCGGTGTGGCTGCACCCGGGCTGCGGGCAGCGGTAGGTGGCTCTCATGGGTAGGTTCCCCCTCTCCCCCTCGCAGGCGACCCCCATGGCCGCCTTCTCGACGCAGCAGAATCTCACTCTGGGAACAGAATGCTTGGAGAAGCCATGGAGAACCGTGGAGATCTCCACAGACGCCGTCTAGGACCAGACCGAGGTGAGTCCGCCCGCCTACCGATTCGAGGACTTCGAGCTTGACCTCGACCGGTTCCAGCTGCGCCGAGCCGACCAAACGGTCAACACCGAGCCACAGGTGCTGGAGGTATTGGCATATCTGGTGGCCAACCGTATCCGCCTCGTTCCCAAGGCCGAGCTGCTCGACAATGTCTGGGGCGACCGTTTCGTCAGCGAGTCCGCCCTGACGAGCAGGGTCAAAGCGGCGAGGCGGGCGATCGGCGACGATGGCCGCACCCAGCGCCTTATCCAGACCGTGCACGGCCGCGGCTACAGATTCGTCGGCGATGTCGTGGAGGTCGGCGCCCCGACCACACAGGTCACGCAAGAGATCCGCTATGCCGCATCGCCTGATGGGGTCCGGGTCGCTTTCGCCGTAGCGGGTGAGGCCCTCCTCTGGTGAAGGCGGCCAATTGGCTGACCCACCTCGACCTCGAATGGGAGAGTCCGGTTTGGTCCCACTGGCTCCACGGGCTCGCGAGCGGTTCCGACTGATCCGCTACGACGAGCGAGGGTGCGGACTCTCCGACTGGAAGGTCGACGAGTTCACTTTCGACGCCTGGGTCGATGACCTCGAGGTGGTGGTGGACTCGGTGGGCATTCCGTGCCCATCTATTCATCGGCAGATACGGCGAGAACCTCCGGCGACAGGGCACGGCAGGACCATTTGGCTCGATTGGCAGCCAGATCGGCGAAACGTCGGCGGGCGGATGCCGAGGCCGAACCAGGTGCGGAAGTTCCCCGATCAATAAAGGAACACCACACCGGCTAGTGGTCCGATTCTAAACATTCGCATCCCTTCTCGGCGGGCTCTCTTGCGAATGTTAAAGATCAAAGGACCACTAGCAAGTATAGGTTTCTAGTGGAGCTTTGGATTTGACATTCGCTTTGCCAGCCCGCGGTTGGGTGGGTAGCGAATGTCAAATCCGCTCCACGAGCCAACCGCGGGAAGCGTCCGTTTCCTACGCCCGATGCTCAACCACCGGACAGGTCCCGCACTTCAGCAAGGGCCAGCGCCCGCAAGCCCTGGCCGTCGAAATAGACGAAGGCCAGCGACTTCCGCCGCGAGGTCATCGCGGCGGGGAGCGGATCGTAGCGGAACAGGCGCCGCCGAGATGCGGGGTGAGCGCCCCGATATCGGTCGCCTGGATTCGCCTCGACCCGGAGCAGCGAAGACGACCCCGTCCTTGCCCTTGCCGGTGAACGGCACCCCGGCGAGGCGGAGGAAGCTGGTCGGGTCGCGGGCAGGGGGAACGCATCGAGGAAGGCGGTCTCGACCAGGTCGAGGTCGGGCTCCGCCTGGTCCGGCGCGGGCGCGGCATGGCCGGCGCGGCAGATGCGGCGTCTGCCACTGGGCGGGCCGGGCGGCGTGGCCGTTGTGGCCGATGCGCCGTGTCGCCGCCGCGTGGTGATGATCGTGATGGTGCCGGATGCGGGTGTCCTCGTGGGCCATCTCAAAAACTGACCGGCTTGTCGATGATCGCCTTGTGCGCGCCCATCTTGCCGTGGGCGACGAGCGCGCCGAGCACCTCGACGACGACGCGGACGCCGACCAGCGCGGTGATGTCGGAGGTGTCGTAGGGCGGGGAGACCTCGACCACCTCGAGGCCGCAGACGCCTTCGGCGCCGCGACGAGGCCGAGGAGCTTCAGCGCCTCGCGCGGCAGGAAGCCGCCCGGCTCCGGCCAGCCGGTGCCGGGGACGAAGCCGCAGTCGAGCAGTCGACGTCGAAGGAGATGTAGACCGCGTCGGCGTCCTTCCAGGCCAGCTCGAGCGCGATCTCGGCGGTCTTCTCGAGGCCGAGCTTCTCGATGTCGCCGATGGTGAGCACGTTGGTCTCGCGCTTGCGCGCCTCCTGCACGCCGGGGCGCGGCACCTGCCAGCCGCCGATGCCGAGCTGGACGAGGTTCTTCGGCCGAGACGTTCGGGAGGTTGGTCGCCCAGTACCAGGGCGTGGTGTGCATCCGCTCGTCGAGGTCCTTCTCCTGGATGTCGATGTGGCGGTCGAAGTGGATGATGCCGATCCGCTTCGAGGTGCATTGCGCGATGCCGCGCACGCAGGGGAAGCCGATCGAATGGTCGCCGCCGAGCATCACGCGGCAGCGCGCCCGAGGAGAAGACGTGGCGACGCCGCGGCGTGATCTGGTCGAAGCTCTTCTCGAGGTTGGCCGGGATGGTGAAGACGTCGCCGGCGTCGCAGAGCGTCATCTGCTCGCGGAGGTCGACGCCGAGCTCGTAGTTGTAGGGCGTGTAGAGCGCCGAGATGCGGCGGATGCCCTGCGGCCCGAAGCGGGTGCCGGGGCGGTAGGTGGTGCCGGAATCGAACGGGATGCCGAGCACCGCCGCGTCGTACTTGCCGACGTCGCGGACGTTCTCGACATAGGGCGCCTTGAGGAACGTGTTGATGCCGGCGAAATGGGGCAGTTCGCCGCGCGCGAAGGTCGGGATCGACTTGTCGGTGAGGCACTCCGCGCCGGGCAGCCCCATGTCGAGCGCCCATTTCTCCTCGCGGCGCCAGCCGTCCTCCGACAGGCGGCCCTCGGCCTCGAGCGCCTTCCAGCCGTGCGTCGCCGGGCGTTGAAGTCGGGGTGGTGGCGGCGGGTGCGCTCGCGGCGCCGGCGCGGGGCCGGCGCCTTGCGCGCACGCGCGGGCGGGATTGGTCGAGCATCATGGATTGCTCCTTGGCTTGGTCGTTCGTTATCTGCGTCGCAGTGCCGGGAGACCCGCAGGCGGCACCGGGCCGTCGCGCGTCAGGGCAGGTCGTAGGTGATCGTGGCGCCGAAGCGGCCGGGCGCCTGCGGATCGATGGCGCGCCTGTCGAAGACGATCAGCCGGGTGCCGAGCGCGAAGGCCTCGCTTGATGTCGTGGGTGACCATCAGCATGGTCATGCCGTGCTCGCGCCAGAGCGGGCGGATGAGCTCATGCATCTGCGCTGCGGGTGCCGGGATCGAGTGCGCCGAACGGCTCGTCGAGCAGGAGGACGCCGCGGCCGCCGAGCGAGCGCCTGGGCGATCGCCAGCCGCTGCTGCATGCCGCCCGACAGCGCGCTCGAATACTTGTC
>CAVTEU010000019.1:0-141966 GCA_963733905.1 uncultured Actinomycetes bacterium
CCGATCGTGGTCCAGATGTTGAGCATCATGATCGCCGTCATGGTCACGCTGGGGCCCGAGATCCATTCCCACAGCGTGAGATCCATGAATCTGACGTTGTCCATCCATGCCGGTGCGTCCTCGACGCCCAACGGCGCCGAGTGCTAGATGGATGAGGCCGTTGGCGTTGTCCAGCCAGATGATGTCTTCGAAGGGGAGGATGGCGATTGACGACGCCATTGATCTGGAACAGGAAGATGAAGATCATCGAGACTGCGATGCGAGCTGGTGATCGATGGGAAGTAGTAGGACGTGCGGAAGAAGCCACGACCTTTGAGGAACTTCTGGTTGACGATCACCGCCAGCACGAAGGCAATGAACGTCTGGGTGGGGACCACTCCCAGCACGTAGTAGAGGGTGTTGCGCAGCGACTTTGGCGAAATCCTCGCGGCGCACCCCGTCCTCGAACAGCAACTCCCGATAGTTCTCGGCGCCAACGAACTCCGCTGTCAACGGTGGGGTGAGCCCATTCCAATCGGTGAAGCTGATCCACACACTGAAGATGATGGGAGAACCATGAACACCAGCAACCCGAGCAGCGCCGGGGCGACGAAACCCCAACCCCAGCGTGCGTTCGCCTTTGAGGATCTGGGGACGTTGGTCCTGGGGGCCGCGCCCGAACCAACGCCGCCATCCGGTGAGCGCCCGCGCCTCGGCCCGCGCTTCGGCGCCCGCTGCGGTGGGGAGACCAACCGACATCACCGCCTCCTTCCGTGAACGGCGTGGGGGCCGCCCGTCAGGCGGCCCCCACACTCGGCTTCGCTCAGCCGCCGAGCACGTCCTCTCCGGCGGCGGTGGTCTCCTCGATGAGTTCGTCGACGCTGCCGCTTCCGTCGACCAGCGCCTGGGCCTGCTCGTTGAACACCGAGGTCACATCGCTGAATCCCGGGATGAACTGCCACTTGTGGGCGTATTCGACACCGGCCACGAACGGCTCCAGGTCGGGGTGCTCCGCTAGCCACTGCTCCTGCACCGAGACCCGTGCCGGCATCACGTTGAAGGCCTCGGTGTATGCCAGCGAGCCCTCGGCGTTGGTCAGGTAGTCGGCCAGCGCCCACGATGCCTCGGGGTTGGCGGCGTTGGCCGGCAACTCCGTAGCAGACGGTGAAGGCGAAGGTCCCTTCTCCCCGCTCGGCCCAGCGGGAAGCTCGGCGTAGGCCACCTCGCGGTCGGGGAAGTCGTTCGGCCAAGGCGGTTGACGATCCAGTTGCCTTCCATGGTCATCGCCGCCTTGCCCTGGCCATAGGCCTCACCGGACCATCCGGCATCGATGGCGGTGTTGCTCACCATCAACCCGTCGGCATACATGCCGGCGATGAACTCGAGCGCCTCCCTGGCCTCCGGGGTGTCGAGGGTCATCTCGGTGACGTCCTCGTTGGTCAGGTCCGCGCCGTTCTGGAAGAGGAACTCACCCCAGCGTGGATACTCGCACCTGGTTGACGATGGCGGCCTGATCGTCGGTGGTCAACGCCTCGGCTGCAGTGCGCAGCTCGTCCCACGTGGTGGGAACCTCTACCCCGGCCGCCTCCAGCGCCGCCGGGTCGTACTGCAGCGCCAAGGTCGAGAAGTCCTTGGGCGGGCAGTAGAAGGTTCCGTCGTAGGTGAATGCCTCCCGCAGCGACGGGGCGATGTCGTCGGGATCGCTGATGGCGCCCTCCGGAGGAGGCGCCAGTGCGCCGGCCTCGACGAGATCGGGCAGGCGGAAGCTGTCGACGTAGAACACGTCAGGTGGCTCGTCCTCCCGCCAGCGCTGCCTGGAGATCGGTGTCGTAGTCGGGTGAAGGGCTGAACTCGGCGCTGGCGCCGGTCTCCTCGTTGAACTGGTCGAGCAACCCGGTGAGCGCCTCATCCTCGGCCGGTCGAGGACGACCACCCCATCACGTTCAGTTCGACTCCGGTGAGATCAGCGGCGGCCTCGCCTCCAGCCGTGGTCGCGGTGCCCTCGCCTGCGGCCGTGGTCGCGGTGCCCTCGCCTCCAGCGGTGGTCGCGGTGCCCTCACCGCCTGCCGCGGTGGTGACGGCTCCTTCTCCGCCTGCAGCCGTCGTGTCCGCCCCTTCGCCGCCGCCGCACGCGGCGACCACGAGAGCGAGCACGAAGAGCAGCGCGGTCCATCTCAGATTGCGTTGCACTCGGTCCTCCTCTGTCGGAGCGCGGGTCGATCCCGCACTCATCTCTCGTTGCGTACCTCCCGCTCGATGCGGGAACCCCGATGAACAAGGCTGAAACCAAGGCTGTCCCAGTGCTCGGGAAGCCTGGACGCCACCCTCACCTCGTCGTCCTCGAGGTGAACCCCGGCGAACCCGAAAAGCGCTGCCTGGAGCAGCCCACCCTGCGTGGCGGCATGAATGCCGGCCATGCCGTTTCCCATCGAGTCGGCCATGTCGATGGATGCGGCTTGCCGGAAGGCGTCGAACGCCTCGGACCGCATTCCCAGGCTGCTCGCCAGCAGCGAGTGGATCGCCAGCGAGAGGGACGACCCGTGGTCGGTGCGAGGCCAGTAGTAGTCCCAGTTGGCCCGTTGGACTGCAACGTCACCGAGTGTCTCTCCGAGCAATGCCATCGCCATGACGACGTCCGCCTGCTTCACCACTTGGGACCGTTCGACCCCTTTCTCGCCGATGATGTCGTACATCGGCGAGTTACGCGGCCGGAACCGGTCGAGATCGAGCGGTTGCAACTCGAAGAAACCGCGGTGCTGCTCCCAGACACCCGAGCCGTCCTGCCGGAGGACGACCCGCCCAGCCAGACGTCGCCAGGACTCGGCGACACCGGCATCGATCCCCAAGCCGTCCAGGAGCACGCGCGCCCGACCCGGGTGGTGGGCTGAGAGCACATCGACCAGCGTGGCGGCCTTTCGCAGTTGCCAAGCCGCCATGGCATTGGTGAACAGGTTGTCGTCGACCTTGGTGTGGTACTCGTCGGGTCCGATCACCCCACGCAGGTGTGCTCCGTCGGGTCCTCCTCGAACCGACCGGCCCAGTAGCGGGCGCCATCGAGGATGATCTCCGCTCCTTGGTCGAGCAGACAGTCCTCGTCGCCGGTCCAATCCAGGTAATGGTCGATCGCCCATGCGATGTCGGCCACGATGTGCTCTTCGAGCTCGCCGGTCCAGATCCGAACCCGGTCGTCCTCGTCAGAACTGCTCCACTCCGGGGTGACCTCGTCCCCGGTATCGGCCGACTCCCAGGCGAAGAAGGCGCCCTCCCTTCCGTAGTGCGCCGCCTTTCGCCGTGCCCCGGCAAGTCCGCGGTAGCGGTAGGCGATGTGGTTGCGGGCCGCGGCGGGGTGGGTCACCGTCAGGTAGGGGATGATGAAGATGTCGGTGTCCCAGAAGACGTGGTGCCGGTAGCCGAAACCGGAGAGGAGCCTGGCGCCGGCAGCCGCCCCGGGATCGGTGGATGACACCGCGCCCGCCAGGCTCCATGCCGCGAAACGGAGCGCCAACTGCGAGTCGGGGTCGCCGTCTACCTCGATCTCGGAGGTGGACCACCGCTCTTCCCAGGCGGCCGCCGAAGCTGCCGCCACCACATCGAATCCGGTCCCCTCAGCGGGCAGGGTCGGCTTGGGATCGGGGTCGCGGTCGGCGTGATAGGTGACGAACTTGGTGAGGGTGAAGACGTCCCCGGGCTGCAAGGACCGTCGCACCCGCAGACGGGGATGTTCGGGCTCGTCCACCATCTCGAACCCATCCCCATCACCGCTCGCCCAAATCGACGCAGCCACCTCGAGGCGGTGCGAACCGTCAACCGAAGTCGACTTCGACCCGGAGCTGTCCGTGGCCCGGCCGCTCCACCAGCCCGGCCCGCCACGCCGGATCGACTCGGGCTGCCCACGGTGGCATCAACCCCCGTGCCGAGGGTCAGCTCCACAGGGTCGGTGAGCGCCTCGGCCTCCACCTCGAGCGCCACCAGATGCGGCTGCTCCATCGAGGCCAGCCGGCGGAAGCGGAAGCGGACGGCACCGCTCTCCGCCCCCTTCCACAGCACTGTCCTCTCCAACAGACCGTGCCGGAGATCGAGCACCCTGCGGTACCCGGCCGGGGGGCGCTGGCCGAGATCGAGCGGCTCGCCGTCCACGGCGATGTCCACCCGGGTCCAATCGGGGACGGCTCCCAGGAGCGGTAGCTCACCAGGTGGGGTGACGAACAATCCATTGATGAAGGTGGCCCTGCGTCTCGCCGGCAATCCCCTCCTCGAATGTCCCTCGGGTCCCGAGATACCCGTTGGATATCGTGAACAGCGATTCCTTCCACGGGAGCAGCGTCGGGACGAGAGTGTCCTCGGCAAGTTCCCAGCCGGTCATCGGCGGTCCCGCCTCCGGTAGCGGTGCAACTCGGAATCCCGCTCTGGCGCCGGTGCGACTTTCACCTCTGCTCCGCTGCTCGGTCGGGGGACGAACTCCGGTCGCACCAGGTCGTGGCCCGGCTCGGATCCGGGTTCCTCGATCCGGCCGACCAGGTGCTCGACCAGGAGCCGGCACACCTCGGCCATCGGCTGACGCACACTGCTCAGCCCGAGCAGGGCACCGGCAGGGGTGTCGTCGAACCCGGTCACGGCGAGATCGACTCCCGGTTGGAGCGCCATCGATTGCGCCTCCAACAAGACCCCGATGGCGAGTTGGTCCTGGACGGCTACCACCGCAGTAGGTGGAGAATCGAGTAGAGATAGCCGTCGCCACGCTTCCCTGCCCTGATCCACGCCGTTGAGGCAGCGCACCTCCAGACGAGGATCCGGCGTCACGCCCGCACGGGTCAACGCTCGGCGGTAGCCGGCTACCCGGTCGTCACCGCTCTCCGATCCCTCGGGCCATGCCACCAGTGCGATACGCCGGTGACCGGCCCCGAGAAGATGCCGCACCGCATCACCGATACCAGCGGCGCCATCGACGTCGACCCATGCGAAGAGATCCCTGACCAAGCTGCGGCCAAACGAGACGAAAGGAAATCCCACCTCTGCAAGTAGCGCAATCCGCGGATCGTCGTAGTTGGTCTCCGAGAGGACGAACCCGTCCACGTCACCCCGCCGAATCAGATCGCGGTATCCCTCCAGCGGGGTCTGGCCGGGTCTAGGGGCAAACAGGACCACCTCCAACCCGTGAGGCGACGCTGTCGAGACCAGTTCGTGGAGGAAAGAGTCGAGCGCGGTGTTGACGCTGGGCTCGCGCGCCGGCATCAGATAACCGATCAGGTAGGTGCGTCGCGCCTGGAGCCCTCGCGCTGCCCGATTGGGCTGGTAGCCGAGCTCGGACACCACCTGGAGGACTCTGTCCCGCGTCTGGGGCGCAACCAGGTGGGGAGCATTGAGCACGTTCGACACGGTGCCGACCGAGACACCGGCCCTTTCCGACACGTCCTTGATGGTGGTTCGACCCACCTCAGCCCCCAGGTCGGACGACTCCCGCTGAAATCACGCTGTTGAAACGTTTCAACTGGCCGTTGGAGGGGTTTGTAACACGGCTTTCACCGAGCGTCAATGGGATCTGAGCACCGAGTACTTAGTACTCAGTACTTAGTACTAGGACCGAGGCCGAGTACCCACTACCCATCACCGAGGTGCTCCAGAAGCCGGTCGAGTAGCTCGACCTGGGCGGGGTTCAACTTCCGCTTGGCGGTTTCGGGGTCGAACCAGGCGACCCGGTCCACCTCGGGGAAGTCGGAGAACCTGCCCGAGCGGGGTGGCCACTCCATCCGGAAAGTGCCTGGGACAACCGAATCGGGTTCTACCTCCCCTTCGACCGCCCACACCTCGACCACCTTGCCCGCCTTCTGGGTGATGGACCCCAGCGACGTCGTCGGGCCCGAAGGAGGAGTCAACCCGGTCTCCTCCTCGAACTCGCGCCGCGCCGCAGCCAAAGGATCCTCGCCATCGTCGATCTCGCCCTTCACCACCGACCAGGCGCCTTCGTCCCGCTTCTGCCAGAAGGGGCCACCTGGGTGGGCCAACAGCACCTCGACCTCGCCCGGACCCGACCCGGTACACGAGCAGCCCTGAGCTCCTCGGTGGAGGCATCAGAGGTGGGTGAGGAGTAGCCCGACCGCCAGCGCCACCACCCCCCACCCGAGCAGCCGCAGGGCGACCTCCCAGGTGGCGAGCAGCGTCTCGCCGTCCCAGCCGGCTGTTCCCGGATCGAAGCTCACCGAAGCCTCCTCGGTTCGCCGGCGGACGAAACGGGCAGGTGTGCTCAGCGCCCGCTGGGCCATCGATACGAGTGTGCAGGCGGCAGCGACGCCCAGCGAGGCGGCCGAGAACGACTTGGTCTGCGCCCAGAATCCGGCCAGCACCGGGAATGCGCCCCAGGCGAGCCCGAACCCGACGAGGGTGTGGAGTGCCGGGATCCATTCCAGGCTGTATGCGGCCGAGATGAGGATTCCCGCGGCAGCCCAAACCAGGATCCAGGGCGAGACGAGCATGGCTCCGGCGACCGACAGCGCGCCAACGATCACGAAACCGGCGACAGCAAGCCCGACCAACTGGCCGTCGCTCAAACCCGTGCGCAGCGGTCTGCCGTGGAGTTCATCGAGGGCGTGCGCCGAGACCCCGAGACCGACGGCGAAGGCCAACAGCGTCCCCACCAGGACCCGCCAGTCGATCACGGGTGCCAGGGCCGCACCAATGGCCACATATCCGAGATGCCAGGCGGTGTATGGGATGTGGAGCAGCGTGACCAGATCGGCGGCTCGCCCACCGCGTTGGGCGTACCAAGCCGGTGTCCGACCGGTCATCGACGGGCCTCTGGCCCGTCGAGGGGCGGTGGGGGCGGGCGGGTGGGGCCAACACTGTCATCGGCGGGCCTCTGGCCCGCGAGGGGCGGTGGGGGCGGGTGGGTGGGGGCAAACACTGTCATCGACGTGGCCCACATGAGCAGACCGCCACCCAGTGATGGCCTCTCCACCGTCACGTCGTTGAGCCCGGCGGCGCGCCAAGCATCGACGAGACGCTCTTCCGGCCACTCATCGGCGAAACGGTCGATGCTCGGTCCGAGGAAGCTCCCCACCTCCCTCCAACCACCACCGATGATGGTCCCCGCCACCGGCAGCCCGACACGGGTGTACAACCACCACGGTGGTCCCCAAATCCCACTTGGCCGGCCGAACTCGACCATGCCCATCCGCCCGCCGGGGCGGAGCACCCGTGTCAGTTCGAGCAGTGCGGCTGGCACGTCGGCGACGTACCGGAGCAGGTATCCGAAGGTGACCCGGTCGAATGAACCATCGCGGAATGGCAGCGCTTCTGCGGTGGCCCGAACTCCTGTGGCACCCCTCGCCACCGCCTGTCCGAGCATCTGATCGCTCTGGTCGAGCGAGACGACGGCGGCACCGGTATCGCTGAGCAGCCGCGTGATCGACCCGGTTCCCGCGGCCACATCGAGCACCCGCATGCCGGGGCGCACATCGAGGCCGGCCACCATGGTGTTTCGCCACCGCCTGTCCTGGCCCATACTGAGCACCGAAGCCCACCGCTCGTAGCTCTGCCCCAGCGGGCGGAACAGACGGAGGGCGACAGGATGGGCGGTCGTTGTCACCCGGTGGACGCTAGCCCGCGGCTCCATGGGAATGCGCAGTCGGCGAGGGCGTTGGCGTCACCGCTGGCGACGGTGCCGCCTGCGTCTGCCGCTGCCATCAACCCTGGTGTTGTTCAGCCGACCCGGACCAGCTCCCGCTCGCCGGTGTTGTCGTTCTCATCGTCGGGTCCGCGCCGTCGCAGGATGACGTCGCGTCGTCGCCAAAGGACCACGACCAGCCCAGCGATAGCCGCTCCGGCGAGAGCCACCAGGACGGGGACCTGGCGGTTGCTCCGCAACACCGATGCGAGAGCGGATCGGGCGGGCGAGGCCCCGCCACCTGGGTCGAGCAGCCACGCGGAGAGACTGGTGACGATGGTGAAGGAGACACCGGACAGCACAAGCCTCCAACCGAGACTCTTGAGCTGGGCACGACGATCGTCGCTCAACACGACCGCGCCCGCTCCGAGCAGCACGACCAAGGCAGCCGTGACCAGAGCAGCGGTCGTCAATCCGTTCTGCACTCCGGTCAACCGCGGCCGCCGGTCCTTCCGGGTCGCCCGGGTCGATCACCAGCGGTTCGACCGTCGCCAGGGCAGCCTCCACTTGGGCGACATCAACGCTCATCCCGTTCTCTTGGAGCACGTCCGCCACCTCGGGAGCAAGCGGTGTCAGGCGAGCGGCGGGGTCGATGGTGACCGCAGGGCCGGCCGGGGACATCGATGCGGCGATCACTTCGCCGATCAGACCGCGCAGTGCCTCCTCGACTCCGGGGGCTTCTCGAAGGTCCTCGACGACCTGACCGGTGGCAGCGCCATCGGTTCCCGCCAAGGCGCCGACCCATCCGAGGAGGCGATCCTCGACCGCGTCGAGACGACCGATGGCGGACGCCGCCTGGGTGACCGTCTCTTGATCGGTGGTGACTGCCCGTCCCCAGACGCTGATGACGAACCCCGTGGTGGCCAGCCCGAAGAGGTAGAGAACGACGGCGAGCACCCGTCTGCGCCGAAGGATCGAGGACGATGGCGTGACAGCACTCATGTCAGCGGATGACCAATTCGGGGCGGGTCCGAACCCGCGGCTTGCGACCCACAATCGCAACGGCGAGATCCGAGAATGCTTGCGCCGCTTCGGAACCGGGGGCCGCCAGGCCGACCGGGATGCCGTCGTCGGCCCCACGACCCATGGCGGGAAGGAGCGGGATCTGGCCGAGGAGCGGCACCCCCAATTCGTCGGCCAGCGCCGCCCCACCACCCTCACCGAATATCTGGTACCGGGTGCCGTCGTCGCCGGTGAACCACGACATGTTCTCCACCACCCCGACAACTTCCTGGTTGACCTTCCGGGCCATCAGTGCGGCCCGCTTGGCGACTCGCTGCGCCGTCGGCTGGGGCGTGGTGACGACGATCACCTGGGCCCGGGGGAGGAACTGGGACATCGAGATGGCAACGTCCCCGGTTCCGGGGGGCATGTCCACCAAGAGGAACTCGGGGTCGTCCCAGAACACATCCTCGAGAAACTGCTGGATTGCCTTGTGGAGCATCGGGCCCCGCCAGATCACCGCCTGGTCGTCGCCAACGAAGTAGTCCATCGACACGGCGCGCACCCCGTGAGCCGCCGGCGGGATGATCGATTCCTCGATCACCAGGGGCGGGTGGGTGATCCCGAGCATGCGGGGGATGGAGAACCCCCATACGTCGGCGTCGAGCACCCCAACCGAACGACCACTTGCTGCCAGCGCCACTGCCAGGTTGGTGGAGACCGATGATTTGCCCACGCCGCCCTTGCCGCTGGTGACCGCCACGACCCTGGTGCGCGAGCCCGGTTGCCCGACCTTGGGGGCACTCTCGGGGCGGACCCGGCCCATCATCGCCGTCCGGGCCTGATCATCCATCACAGCGAAGGTCACTTCGGCGGAAGAGACCCCATCGGCGGCAAGCGCGGTGCGCACTCGCTTTTCGAGCTCGTCGAGCTGCGGATAATTTGGGACGGGTACGACCAGGTCAACAGTGGTCCGGCCGAGGAGGCCGGAATGCACCTTGCCCACCATGCCAAGATCGCCCAAGGGGCGGAGGAGTATCGGGTCTAGGACCCGGTCGATAGATGATCTCAGAGCGGACGCGTCTGCCACAATTTCCCTACGGGGGTGGGGTTTAGAAGGACCGCTCTCACTATAGTTCTGGCCTGGCAATCACTTTCCGGGACGCCGCATGGACGTGACCCAACTCGACCGGAACATCGGCGATCTCACCGCCAGCCTGGGTGACCCAACCCGGCGCGGCATCTATCTCACGGTCCGTGCTTCGTCCGAGCCGCTGACCACGTCTGACATCGCCTCGATCTTCGATATCCACCCCAACGTCGCCCGCCACCATCTCGACCGTCTCGCCGGTGACGGCTATTTGCGGGTTACCCGGCGGCGCCCCGAGGGCCGGGGTGGCCCCGGAGCCGGGAGGCCGGCCAAGTGGTACGAGGCGACCGAGAAGGAGATCGACGTCAATCTCCCAACCCGCCGCTTCGACCTGTTGGCCGAGTTGCTGCTTCGCCTGGTCGATCGGTTGGCACCCGCCGACCTGGCGGCGGTGGCCGAGGATGTGGGTCGCGACTACGGCCGAGATCTTGCCGCGCAGATCGGGTTCCCCGAAGAACCGGGTTACGAACAAGCCGTCCGGTCGGTCGCCCAGGCGATGACAATGGCGGGATTCGAGATCGACGCAGAGCCCGATGCCCACCGGCTGCTCACCAGTTTCTGCCCGTTTGGGACCGCCGCCATCGCCCACCCCGAGGTGGTTTGCTCATTGGATCGGGGGATGGTGACCGGTCTGCTCGAGGCGCTCCATCAACCCTGGCGTCCAGTAACCCTCACCCCCCACCCCGCCGACGCCGAGGAGTGCGTGACAAGCCTGTAGACGGCGGACGGCGGACGGCGGACGGCGGACGGCAGACGGCAGCCAGAAGTCGAACCGCGGGCTCGAGCTTGACTGTCTGTCTCTGAGGTCCGTTGCCCGGCTGTCACTTCCGTCTTCCGTCTTCCGTCTTCCGTCTTGGTCACCCAGAACCCACTTCGCGATCACGTTCCGCTGGATCTCCGAGGTTCCCTCGTAGATCCTTGGCGCCCGCACTTCGCGGTAGAGATGGCTCAGTGGATGGGTCTCCTCGAGGGCCCTGGCACCGAGGATCTGGATGGCACCGTCGACGACATACTGGGCGGTCTCGGTGGCTGCCAGCTTGGCCATGGCGGCTTTGGCGCTGAGCCCGGTCTTCTCACCGGCGTCGTAGGCATCGGCCGCGGCGTAAACCAATAGCCGGGCCGCCTCGGTTCGTGTGGCCATCTCGGCGATGCGGTGCGATACCGCCTGGAATTCGGATATGGGCCGGCCGAATGCTTGGCGCTCCTTGGCATGCTCCACCGCCAGCGCCAAGGCCGCCTCCGCCATCCCGACGGCGAATGCTCCGACGCTGGGGCGGAAGAGGTCGAGGGTGCGTAACGCCACTGCGAGTCCTTCGCCCGGATGACCGAGCGGCTCCGCGGGCGCGCCGTCGAACCAGACCCGGCCGATGGGGTGCGGAGCCAGCATTGCAATCGGTGCCCCTCCCAACCCTGGGGCGTCACCGGTCACGATGAATGCCGTTATGCCGCCGCGGCCGCTACCTGTTCGGGCGAAGACGGTGTAGAAGTCTGCGTCGGGAGCATTGGAGATATAGGTCTTCTCACCGCTCAGCCTGTATCCACCGCCGTCTGGCTCGGCCGCCAACTCGAGAGCGGCGGCATCGGAGCCGGCACCGGGCTCGGTGAGGGCGAAGGCCGCTACCGCATCGCCTTCGGCCACCGGGCCAACCCACCGGGCGATCTGTTCGGCTGTCCCTGACTGCACGATTGGATATGTCCCAAGGCCTTGCAGGGCGAGAGCCGTCTCGGCTTCGGTGCAGCTGCGCGCCAGACCCTGTCGCAGGGCGCACAGCGTCCTGGCGCTCACCGGACCGTTTTCGGGGAACACTGCGCGGAGGAGACCTCTGTCACCAAGCGCCTTCACCAAGGGTCGGTTGACCCGACCCGGGATCCCCGAGGACGCCACCGACCTAAGTTCCCGCCCTTGCTCCTCGGCGCTCGCCACCTCGTCGGTCACCCCGGTCAACCTACCGACGAACCGTGTCGGTAGCCTGGTGAGCGTGCGGATCGGTGTTGGTCTGCCCACGACGACTCCTGGGACCGACGGCGACCTCGTGTTGGAGTGGGCCCGCCGCGCCGACGCCGGGCCGTTCTCCAGCCTCGGGGTGGTTGATCGGGTCGCCTACCACAGCCTCGAGCCGATGGCGGCTCTGTCCGCCGCCGCGGCAATCACCGAGCGGGTGCGACTGGTCACCATGGTCGTCATCGGACCGCTTCGATCGGCAGCACTGCTGGCTCAGCAGGCGGCGACACTCGACATGCTCAGCAACGGCCGGCTAACCCTCGGGCTCTCCATCGGCGCCCGTCACGACGACTACGAGGTCTGCGGGGTCGACCCACGCCGTCGCGGTGAGATGCTCAGCGACCAACTCGCCGAGATCCGTCGCATTTGGGAGGAAGACTCGGCGGGCCCGATCCCCAGCCAGCCCGGTGGCCCCGATCTCCTCGTCGGTGGTTCGGGTGGGGCGGCCATGCAGAGGATGGCGCGCTCCAGCGACGGTTACGTGCACGGCGGCGGGCCTCCCCGTGCCTTCGCCGCCGCCGCCGAACGAGCACGTTCGGCTTGGGTCGAAGCAGGGCGCCCCGGGTCGCCCCAACTCTGGGGTCAGGCCTACTTCGCGCTGGGCGCTGTCGAAGAGGGCGCTGCCTACCTCCGCGACTACTACGCCTTCACCGGGGGATTCGCCGAGCGGATCGCCGCCGCCAACCTCACCACCCCGAACGCCGTGTCCGACCTGGTGCGGGGTTACCGGGATGCCGGATGTGATCACTTGGTCCTCCTGCCGACGGTGTCCGATCTCGATCAACTCGAGCGGTTGGCCGAGGTGGTTGGGCAGTGAGGATCGGCGTGGCAGGGGGAGGCCCCGCCGGGCTCTTCTTCGCAGCGCTGGCGGCCAAGAGCGGGCACGACGTCACGTTGAGCGAGCGCAACGCCAGGGGCGCAACGTATGGGTGGGGAGTGGTCTTCTCCGAAGGGACGCTCGGTGCGCTCGCCGAGATCGACCGCGAGGTTCACCGTGTCATCGACGAACGAGCGGTGCGGTGGAGCGCCATCGAGGTTCTCGTCGGCGGCCAGACGGTCCATTCGACGGGTCATGGATTCTCTGCCGTGTCGCGTCGCGGCCTGCTCGAGGCGCTCCAAGAGGTGTGTGAGGGCCGGTCGGTGCAACTCCGGTTCGAAGAGGAGGTGGATCCCGCCGACCCCTTCCCCAGCGCCGATCTGGTGGTGGCTGCCGACGGCGTCCGCAGCGACATACGAGAGCTCCACCGGGACGTCTTCCGCCCCGAGCTGAAGCCCCACCCCACCAGGTACGTGTGGTACGGGACGACCCTGCCGCTCGACGCCTTCACCTTCGTCTTCGAGGACACGCCGGCGGGGCTGATGCAGGTACACGCCTACCCGTACGACCGGGCGAACTCGACGTTCATCGTGGAGTGCACCGAGGAGGTGTGGCGGGGCAACGGTCTCGACGCGATGGACGAGGAGGCGAGCCTGCTCTTCTGCCGAAAAGGTGTTCGCCGATGTCCTCAACGGCCACCGTCTGCTCTCCAACCGTTCCGAATGGCTCCAATTCGCCACTCTCCGCTGCCGCACCTGGCATACCCGCCGACTGGCGTTGGTGGGCGATGCCGCCCACACCGCCCACTTCTCGATCGGGTCGGGGACCAAGCTGGCCATGGAGGACGCCGCTTCGCTGCATCGTGCGCTCGGCGAGCACCCCGATGACCTCGCCGCTGCGTTCGCCGACTACGAGACCGACCGGATGCCTGCGGTCGATCGGTTCCAGCAGGCGGCGCTGGAGAGCAGCGGGTACTTCGAGCAGGTGGCCCGCTACCTCGATCTGGACCCGGTGCGTTTCACCTACAACCTCCTGACCAGGTCGGGAAGGGTTGCCCACGGCGCCATAGAGCAGCGAGACCCGGCTCTCGCCGTGGCCGTATCGAGGTCTCTGGCCGCGGGCCACACGGGCACGGTCGTAGCACCCCCTCCCCATCTCGTTCCGTTCACCTCGAGATCGGTGAGGATGCCGAATCGCATCGTGTTCGCTGCCGAAGGTCAGGCCCCCGCCGACCTTGAAGCATTGGCCGGCGCCGGCGCGGGTTTGTGCCTGACGGCAGAGGTGGCGGTGAGCGCCGATGGGAGGATCTCCGCGGACTCACCGATGCTCGACGAGAAGTCGGCCGGAGCATGGCGAGCGGCGGTCGACGCCATCCACCGCAACGGGTCCCTGGCGGGGATCGTGCTCTCCCATGCGGGACGTCGTGCCGCCACCCGGTCGCGCGCTCGTGGCTCCGATCGGTCCCTGGGCGACGAGGGGTGGCCGTTGATCGCCGCATCCCCGCTCGCCTTCACCAGACAGGGCCGGGTTCCGGCCGAGATCGACGAGGAGGGGATGACTCGGATCCGTCAGGCGTTCGCCGAGGCGGCGGCCCATGCCGCCAAGAGCGGTTTCGATCTCGTCTCGATCGACCTCGGCGGTGGTTACCTCCTCGGTGGGTTCCTCTCCCCTCTGTCCAATGTCCGGACCGACCGCTATGGGGGCGACCTGTCGAACAGGCTGCGGTTTCCTCTCGATGTGGTGGAGGCGGTGCGCGCCGAGTGGCGCGACGACCGACCCATGGCGGTGCGTCTCACAGTCACCGATTGGCACCGGTCCGGTATTTCGCTGGACGAGGCGGTGACAGCGGCCGTGGGACTCCGCCAAGCCGGCACCGACCTGATCGAGGTGGCCGGTGGGGGCGCCCTCCCCGATGCCGCCCCCGACTACCGCCGCCTCTATCTCGCCGGCCATGCCGACCGCATCAAGCACGAGGCAGAGATCCCAGTGCTGGTCAGGGGAGCGATCACCACATTCGACCAGATCGACACCCTGGTGGCGGCGGGCAGAGCCGACCTCTGTCTGCTCGACCCCTGGCGCTACCGCCGCACCTTCATCGCTTGAGCTAGCCCGGTGAGCGTTTCGGTACTTTGTGGCCATGGCGCAGCAGGATGACGTCCGCCGCATCGCCTTGTCCCTCCCCGAGGCCGGCGAAGACGAGGATCGATTCGCCTTCCACGTCCGCAGTGGGCAGAAACTCAAGGGTTTCGCCTGGGTATGGCTGGAGCGCGTCGAGCCGAAGAAGCCACGTGTCCCCCGCCCCGACGTGCTCGCCGTCCGGGTCGCCGACCAATCGGAGAAGGAACTTCTGTTAGCCGCGGCACCGGACAAGTTCTTCACCGAACCGCACTACAACGGCTTCCCGGCGGTCCTGGTCAGGCTGGGTGCGATAGAGATAGACGAGCTCGAAGAGCTTCTCGTCGAGGCATGGCGATGCCAGGCGCCCAAAGCGCTGATCAAGACGTACGACAGCCACCGACAATTGAGGTCGCTCGGTATGGTCAGCCTCCCCATCCATGCGGAGGTAATGGCCGATGACAGATCAGCCCGACACGAAGTTGGTCACCCTCGAGCCGGTGCCGACCGTCTGCGTCCGTCTGCGCGCACCAACCGACACGCTCGCCAGCCTCTTCGACACCCATCTGCCCGCCGTGATGCAGCGAATCCAGACCTCGGGGGTGCCACCCGCCGGACCCCCTTTCGCCCGCTATCACGAGTTCGGAGACAGGAGGTCGACGTCGAGATGGGATTCCCTGTCGGCACCCCGCCACCCGACGTGCTCCGTTGGCGGAGGTCGCACCAGGCGAGATCGGTGCCGGTGAGTTGCCCGGTGGCGAGACTGCAATCGCGGTTCACCGGGGGAGCTACGACGGTTTGCCGCAGGCCTACGACCGGCTCCACACCTGGATCCACGACCAAGGACGTGAGGATGGTCCTGGCCCCTGGGAGTCCTACGTCGCCGATCCGGGGACCGTCGACGAAGAGAACCTCCGAACCGAGGTCTACTGGCCGCTCTCCTAGGACGGCGGACGGCAGACGGCAGCAGACGGCAGACGGCAGACGGCAGGGCAGCGACCCGCTGCGGCCGATCCAGCTCCACTCCGCCCACGGCGCTCGACCGCGGGAGAGGTCGGGCTCTCAGGCGGCGACGCCCGTGCCGGGTCGCCGTCGCCGGTAACGTCGGGGCATGCCATTTCGCGGGTCGGCGGCATTCACCGAGCGGTGGGAGAACTTCGACTTTGCCATCGACGCCGGGGTGGCCACTGTCACCTTCGCACGTCCCGAGAAGCTCAACGCTCTCACCTTCGAGGTGTACGCCGACCTGCGCGACCTTCTTGCCGAACTGCCCCACCGCGGCGATGTATCGGTGCTGGTCATCACCGGGACCGGCCGCGGGTTCTGCTCGGGAGGAGATGTCGACGCGATCATCGGCCAACTGCAGGGCGCTGACCGCCGGCGGTTACTCGAATTCACCCGGCTAACAGGGGCGGTGGTGCAGGGCCTCCGTGAGCTCCCTCTGCCCGTGATCGCTGCGGTCAACGGTGTTGCTGCAGGTGCCGGAGCGGTGATTGCCCTCGCCGCCGATATCAGGGTCTTGGCCGAATCGGCCAGGTTTCACTTCCTCTTCACCAAGGTGGGGCTCGCCGGGGCGGATATGGGCTCGGCCTACCTGCTCCCCCGCCTGATCGGGCTCGGTCGGGCCACGGAACTGCTCTTGCTGGGAGAGCCGGTCGACTCGGCCACCGCCCTCGACATCGGTTTGACGAGCCGCGTGGTCGACGACGGCCGACCTTGCCACCGAGACCGCGGAACTCGCCGCCCGGCTGGCGTCGGGACCGACCCTGGCCCACGCCACCACCAAGCTGCTGCTCACCCGGGAACTCGACATGAGCCTCAACGGCGCCATCGAACTCGAGGCCTTCGCCCAGGCGCTCCTCATGTCGAGCGACGACCACGCCGAGTTCTTCCGCGCCTTCACCGCCAAGAGGGAGCCGTCGTGGACCGGACGGTGAACACGCCACATGAGATGCTCAACCCGAGCACGCTGCCCAAGCCGTCTGGCTTCACCCACGCCGTCGTGGCCGCTCGTGGACGGCTGGTGTTTCTCGCCGGGCAGACCGGCCACCGCGCCGATGGCTCGATCGACGAGAGCGTCGTGGAGCAGTTCGAACAGGCGGCGAAGAACGTCGCCATCGCGCTCGAAGCAGCCGGCGGTGCTCCCGAGCACATCGTCTCCCTGCAGATCTTCGTCACCGACCTCGCCGGGTACCGGGAGGCGCTGGGTGAGGTCGGTGAGGTTTATCGCCGGTTGCTGGGCCGCCACTACCCGGCGATCTCGCTCTTCGAGGTGAGCTCTTTGTTCGATCCTTCCGCCCTGGTCGAACTGGTCTGCACCGCGGTGGTGCCCGAGTGAGCGCCGTCGACATCAGACCGGTCACCGCAGACAACTGGGACCTCCTCGACGCGCTGTTCGCCGCGCACGGGACGGTGCGCGGCTGCTGGTGCATGTACTTCAGGCTCACCAGCCGAGAGTTCAACGACGGCTGGGGCGAGGGCAACCGCGAGGACATGTGCCGGTTGGTTTGCGACGAGGGCGTCGTGCCCGGGCTGATCGCCATCGCCGATGGGGAGGCGGTGGGGTGGGTGTCGGTGGCACCTCGTGAAGAGTTCGGCAGGGTGGAGCGCTCCCGTGTCACCAAGCCGATCGACGACGAGCCTGCTTGGTCGATCGTCTGCTTCTACATCAGGCCGGACGCCCGCCGAGGTGGCCTCACCCGAGCGCTGCTCGACGCCGCCGTCGAGTACGCGACAGACAACGGCGCCCGGCTGATCGAGGCGTATCCGTACGACACCGACGAGGAGCGGAGGAGCGGAATCGAGATCTACTACGGGGTGGCATCGACCTTCCGCCAGGCTGGTTTCGAGGAGGTGGAGCGAAGGTCGCCTCGCCGTCCGATCATGAGACTTCGCCCCCAGGGAGGCTGAGCACCGGCGCCATTGTTAGCGTCGCTGCACCGAACGGAAGGGAGCGGGACTGTGGCCGAGCGCACCAAGTACATCCTCGACGAGTCGGAGATGCCCACCACCTGGTACAACGTGGTGCCCGACCTCCCCCAACCGCCTCCGCCACCGCTCCACCCCGGCACCCACCAACCTGTCGGTCCCGACGACCTCGCTCCTCTGTTCCCCATGGCACTCATCGGCCAGGAGGTTTCCGGGGACCGCTACATCGACATCCCCGGTGCGGTGCTCGACGTCTACACGATGTGGCGTCCGACGCCGCTCTACCGGGCGCACCGGCTGGAGAAGGCTCTCGACACCCCGGCGCGCATCTACTTCAAGTACGAGGGCGTCAGCCCGGCAGGGTCGCACAAGCCGAACACCGCCGTGCCCCAGGCGTACTACAACGCCGAGGAGGGGATCGAGCGGATCACCACCGAGACCGGTGCCGGGCAGTGGGGCAGCGCACTCGCCCTCGCCTGCAGCATCTTCGGTTTGGGCTGCGAGGTGTGGCAGGTACGCGCCTCGTTCGACCAGAAGCCATACCGCAGGGTGATGATGGAAACCTGGGGCGCGACGGTTCACCCAAGTCCCTCCGATCTCACCGAGGCGGGACGGAAGATCCTGGCCGAGAATCCCGACAGCCCGGGGAGCCTTGGGATCGCCATCTCCGAGGCGGTCGAGGCGGCGGTCAGCGACCCGGCGACGCACTACGCACTGGGGAGCGTGCTCAACCACGTGCTGATGCACCAGACGGTGATCGGCGAAGAGGCACTTTCCCAACTCGACTCGATGGGTGAGACCCCCGACGTGCTGGTTGGTTGCACCGGTGGCGGGTCGAACTTCGCCGGCCTGTCCTTCCCGTTCCTGCGGGAGAAGCTGGCGGGGAAGATGGATCCGGTCATCCGTTGCGTCGAGCCGGCGGCGTGTCCCAGCTTCACCAAGGGTGTGTATCGGTACGACTTCGGGGACACCATCGGGATGACCCCGCTGCTCAAGATGCACACCCTCGGTCACGACTTCGTCCCCGAGAGCATCCACGCCGGGGGCCTCCGCTACCACGGGATGTCACCGCTGCTCTCCCACATCTACGAACTGGGGTTGATCGAGGCAGAGGCAATCGGGCAGGTGGAGTGCTTCGAGCGTGGGGTGGAGTTCGCCCGTGCCGAGGGGATCATCCCCGCCCCCGAGCCGACCCACGCCATCGCCTCGGCGGCACGGGAGGCGCTCCGGGCGAGGGAGACCGGTGAGGAGAAGGTGATCCTCACCGCGCTGTGTGGCCACGGCCATTTCGACATGGCCGCCTACGACGACTTCCTCCACGGCCGGCTCGAGGACTTCGAGTACCCCGAGGAGAAGGTACAAGAGGCTATGGAGCGGATCCCCGAAGTGGCCGGCGTTTGAGGAGGGCTGAATGGCTGAGATATTGCTGTTGCACCACGCACAGGGTCTCACGACCGGAGTGGAGGACTTTGCCGAAGAACTGCGTCGGGCGGGGCACGTCGTGCACACCCCCGACCTCTACGACGGGAATACGTTCGACACTCTCGATGATGGCATTGCCTACGCAGCCAAGGTCGGATTCGGCGAGGTCATGGAACGGGGGGTGCGGGCGGCGGACGAGCTCGGCGACGAGTTGGTCTACGCAGGCTTTTCGCTAGGCGTGATGCCCGCACAGAAACTGGCGCAAACGCCGATCCGGTGCTCGGGGGGCGTTGTTCTTTCACGCCTGCCTGCCGGTGGAGGAGTTCGGTAGTTGGCCCGACGATGTGGCGGTGCAGATCCACGGCATGGATGCCGACCCCATCTTCGTTGACGAGGGGGATATCGACGCCGCCCGAGCGCTGGTCGATTCTGCCCCCAACGCCGAGCTGTTCGTCTACCCGGGCGACCAGCACCTGTTCACCGACTCCAGCCTGCCGTCCTACGACGAGGGAGCCACCACCCAGCTCACCGAACGCGTATTGGAGTTTCTCGCCGAGCGGTGAGTGGGTCTTAAAGACACCTGGCCGGCAATGCAGCGGCCGGTGGCCAAGCCCTTCCGAAAAGGATCGGTGCCCTAGCGGCTTGCCTTGGCGATGATCCTGTTACAGAGGCCGATGCACTGACTGCAGATGTACACGCCGGGGCCGGCAACCAGCCGTTTGACCTCGCCCTGCCCCTTGCCGCAGAAGGAGCAACGGCACGAACGGTCGGGGCCGCGTGCGTCATCACGCCGTCGTCTCATGAGATGAGCCTACCCCCGGCCATGTGCCCCCACCCTCAGGAAGCACTAGTGGCGTCCGAGGAACGGTTCACTCCTCGAAGCGAAACCTCATGGTGGCGGCGACTTCCGGCGGTAGGGCGGGGCGGGCGGATCGTGGGATGAGGAAGGTGGCCAGGTTGAACAGGTCGGTAAAGACCCTGCTCTTCTCCGCCGATCGGGACAGGTAGGCGAACCCAGCAGAGCCACCTGTGCCAACACGGCGGCCGATCATCCGCAGGGCCATCAGGGCGTGGCGGTGGCGCCACGTGGTGAACCCCTCGTCGATGTCCATCAGCAGTGTGAGCACCCGGTTGCCGTCGTGGAGTGCCGGTTGGTCGCGGTAGAGGGTGATGAACAGCGCCGCCTGGAAGGCGCGGTACGAGAACCGCCGCTCTCCTGACGCCACCAGCGCCTTGTGCTTGGCCTCGTCGAAGACCGCCTCGTTGTGGACGTATGTCTGCTCGAAACCGGCAAGCTGCTCGGCCCGCTCCTCTTCTGTCAGGTTCGGGTTTGCCTCCACCACGGCCCGGTCGTGGTCGAGCATCCCAAGCACCGCCTTGCGGTAGGCCTCCCAGAAGTCGAAGTCCCCAAGTTCGAGGAAGGGCGTCCGCTCCAACCAGGCCTCGACCAGGTCGTGGAGCGATGGCTCGTGCTCGGTCCGCTCGACCACGAACTCGGTCGTCTTCGTCGAATCGGGCCGTGTAGTCGGCGCCGGCCAGGCGCATCCGGTCGCCAGAGTCGCACGCCCAACTTGTTCTCGACCATCCGGAACTGGGCGCTCTGAAACCCGGAGGCCGGGAAGAGGTGGTCACGGAATTCGAGAAAGTCGAGCGGGGTCATCGTCTCCAGCACCGATATCTGTTGGAGCAGCACCTTCTGGATCTCGGTGATGCGATGCAATAGCGCCACGACCCGTCCCATGTCCGACTCGTCGACCCGCTCGTGAGCGAAGATCGCCCGCACCTCGTCCAGCTCCCAGAGCACCTGCTTGAACCACAGCTCGTATGCCTGGTGGACGATGACGAACAGCATCTCGTCGTGCACCGCCGGCCCGTCGCGGGCGCTCTCAAGCCGCTGGACGCTCAACAGCGCGTCAAGCTGCAGATAGTCGCCGTAGTAGAGGGGGCGGTCCGTCACCTGCCCAAGACTACGAACCCAGGGTTCGAAGCGCGCCACAGCAACCGCTCGAACCCAGGGTTCGAGGGCTAGGCCGGCCGGCGCCGCCCACGCCATCAAGCGCGTTACCGTCGATGCTCGATGTCGGGGCCGCAACTCAACATCGCCGACGCCTTCCTGTTCGAGCGCCTTCGGGCAGGCAATGGAGAACGAGTCGCGCTCCGCCTCGATGACAGGACGTACTCATACCGCGAGGTGGCTGGTCTCGCTGCGGGTTACGCGAGGCGGCTCACCGAGGAAGGTGTCCAGCCGGAGCAGCGGGTGCTGATCGCGTTGCCCGATGGCGCCGAGTTCGTGGGAGCCCTCTTCGGGACGCTGGCGGTCGGAGCCGTGGCGGTGATGATCGGGCCCGAGATGCGGCCCGAGCATCTCGCGGCCGTGGTCATGGCAAGCCGGTCGCCACTGGCGGTGGCGGAGGACGTGGAGCGATTCGAGACGGCCGGCGTTCCTCGGGTCCTGGCCGCTGGGGACTACGTCGTTGGTGATCCAGAAATGTTCGAGCCGTACCCGACCCACCGCGACGATCCTGCCATCTGGCTGTTCTCGGGTGGGACCACCGGAGTGCCGAAAATCGTGGTGCAGACACACCGGTCCTTCCTCAACACCACCGAGCGCTACGCCCAGGAGACCCTCGGCTACCGGGCCGACGACATCACGTTGTCGGTCCCCAAGCTCTACTTCGGGTACGCCACCGGCTCCAACCTCTTCTTTCCCTTCTCGGTGGGTGCCAGCGCCGTCCTCTTCCCGGAGCGACCCACGCCAGAGGTGCCTCTTCGAGAAGATCGGGCGGCACCGGCCCACGATCCTGGTGAACGTCCCGTCGATGGTGGCGGCGATGGTGGCCCACCCCGACGCCACATCCCAAGACTTCTCGTCGCTGCGCTTCGCTACTTCGGCCGGCGAAGCCCTACCTGTCGAGCTCCACAGCCAGTGGGACGAGATCTTCGGGGTCGACCTGCTCGACGGCCTGGGGACCGCGGAAATGTGGCACATCTTCGTGACCAACCGTCCCGGCGAGGTGCGGCGCGGAACCGTCGGCCGGGTTGTCCCGGGCTTCGACGTCCGGATCTGCGACGAGGAGGGCGAACAGGTCCCCGACGGCGAGGTCGGCCGCCTTTGGGTCCGAGGTGGATCACGCGCTTGGGGCTACTGGCAGGACATCGACCGGACCGCCGAGGCGTTCCGCGGTGAGTGGTTCGTCGGCGGCGACCTCGCCTCGCGCGACAGCGATGGGTTCATCACCCATCGGGGCCGGGCCGACGACGCCGTCAAGGTCAAGGGGAAATGGCTCCGCCCCCAGGAGGTGGAGGGAGCGCTGCTCAGCCACCCTGCGGTGCGGGAGTGCGCCGTGATCGCGGTGGAGAACCACGTCGGGCTGCTCGAACCGGTCGCCTTCGTCGTGGCGGAGGCCGCGCCCGGGCTGGAGGAGGAGTTGCAGCGTCACGTCCTCGACCGGCTCGAGCGCTACAAGAACCCGCGGCGGGTGATCGTGGTGGATGCACTCCCCCAGACCCACCTGGGGAAGGTGGACCGGGCCACCCTGCGCCGCCTAGCCAGCCAGTTCCTCCGCTAGAGCCAGCCGTTCTTGCGTGACTGAAAGTCCATTCGACCACTCAGCCACGCAAGAACGGAGTCGCCAGCCGACACCCATCCGTTCCTGCGTGACAGAAACGTCCAACCGACCACTCAGCCACGCAAGAAGCGCTCGCCCCCGATCACACCGGTGTCAGCTCGCCGGCGAGATCCTGTTGCATCAGCAGCCGCGCCTCATCGACCGAGTGGCGATCGAGCAGGACCATGAGCTTGGTGATCGCAGCCTCGAAGGTCATGTCGAGGGCGGGGACCGCACCGGTGTCGAGGAGCGCAGCGCCAGTTGCGTAGGCGCCACCGCGAACCGAGCCGGCGCCGCACTGGGTGGTCACCGCGACGACCACCCCCCGCTCGCTGGCGGCGGTCAAACCATCGAGGAACCATGCCGCGTCGGGACCGTTGCCGGCCCCGTATGCCTCTATGACAAGTCCGCGCAAGCTCGGCCGTGAGAGAACGGCGGTCAGATCGGCTTCGTCGAGGGCGGGGTGGAGTCGGAGTGTGGCGACGTCGGTACACAACCCGCCGGAGCGCCGCAACGGAGGCAACCCGGCCGGACGTATCGCCCCGAAGTCGTATTCGATGGTGACGCCGGCCGTTGCCAGCGGTGACAAATTGGGTGAGGCGAACCCCCGGTAGCTGTCGGCGTGAACCTTCGACGTCCGGTTTCCCCGAAGCAACACGTCGTCGAAGAACACTGTCACCTCGGGCACCGCGGCAATGCCGTCGAACTGGGCGAGCGCGATGGCGGCAGCGGTCACCAGGTTCTCCCTCCCGTCGGAGCGGATGGCGGTGATCGGGCGCTGCGCCCCGGTGAGCACTATCGGGATGTCGAGCCCTTCGAGGAGGAAGCTCAACGCGGCGGCGGTGAAGGCCATGGTGTCGGTCCCATGGAGCACCACCACCCCGGCGTGTCCCGGTGCGTGCTCGACGATTGCATCTGCGATGTCGAGCCAGTGATGTGGCTGGAGCGCCGCCGAGTCGATCGGATCGGCGAAGGCGGTCAGAGTCACCGAGACCGGCAATCGGTCGATGATGGGGAGGTGGCTGACCAACTGGCTGAGATCGAGCGGGACCAGCCTGCCGCCATCGTCCTCGGTCATACCGATCGTTCCACCGGTGTAGAGCAGCAGGAGGCGGCCTGAGGCTGACCGACCCACCGTCCCCAGAGTCTCCAACCTCCCCGATTGGCCTGCGGTGCGTCACCCCGGCGGTCCCGCATCGACGGTGCGGAGGAAGTCATCGGGCTCTTCGCCGCTCCACGGATCCCAGCCGCGCTGCCACCAGGTGGCGCCGGCCTCCTCCAATTCGACCAAACGGTCGGCGGCTTCGGCGGGGTCGTCGGGGAGCGGGCCGGTGCCGAGCACGTCGAATGGCTCGTCGCTGGCGCGGTGCGCACCGACGTACTCCAGGATGAGGCGGACCTTGTCGGGCGTCAACGGGGCGGGGAAGACGCCATCCTCGACGACCAAGGGAGCCACACCGTCAAAGCGCGCCGCCCGGCGGAAGGGGCGCTTGTTGGGCCACACCCCGGCCACCCAGATCGGGATGCGCGGCTGCTGCACCGGGCGTGGGAGGAACGTCACCGGCCCCACCTCGTAGTGCTCGCCGCTGAAGCGGAATGGCTCGCCACTCCACAGACCGGTCAGCACTTCGAGACCCTCGTCCAACTGGGCGGCGCGGACCTTGCGATCGGGGTCCTCACCCCAGATCTCGAAGTCGAGATCGGCGGGCTCTCCGATCCCCACTCCAAGGATGAGCCGCCCGTCGCTCAGCCGGTCGAGCGATACCGCCTGTCGCGCCACCACCCAGGGTCGGCGTCTCGGCAGTGGAGTGACCATCGGCGCCAGCAGCAGACGCTCGGTCGCCATGGCGGCCGCCGCCAGCAGCACCCAGGGGTCTGCCACCTCGTTGCCATCCTCGAAGACCAGGTGGTCCCAGACGAAGAGACCATCCCACCCTGCCGCTTCCGCCCGCCGCGCCAGGTCCACCAGGGTTCGGGGGTCCTCGAATGGCCCGAAGTTGGGGACGTTGACCGCCAAGCGCATCACCGGAGACTCGCACAATTCCGAGGTCGGCGTCTGACCGCAGATATGCGCTACCGTTTGCTGATGATCTCCGGGGACCTGATTCGCGAAGCGCGCCGTCGTGCCGGCCTCACCCAGCGCCAACTGGCCGAGCGGGCGGGCAAGGCACCATCGGTGATAGGTAGGTGGGAACGCGGGGAGGTCAAGCCACCGCTCGAAACCGTCGTGGACCTGATCCGAGCATGCGGGCTCGACCTCGGATTCGGGATCTACCAATCCGATGACGGCCACGATCTGGCACTGATACGGCGAGAGTTGCGTCGGACTCCGGCAGAGCGATCCAGACACTTGGCCATGGCTGTACGTCGAGTGCAGTCTTTGGTCTCGTCGTCCCGTGGAAACTGAATTCGATCCGGTTGGTCTGCTCAGGACCCTCACCGATCACGGGGTTCGCTTCGTTGTGATAGGCGGGTACGGCGCCAGACTGCGCGGCGTTCCCCTTCTCACCGAAGACGTCGACGTGACCCCCGATTCGAACACCGACAACTTGGACCGAATCGCGGCCGCCCTCAGGCAACTCGGCGCCCGCCTTCGAGTGCCCAATGACCCGGAGGGCGTTCCCTTCCCGATCGACGCTGAGATGCTTGCCACTGCGCGCTCGTGGACACTCACGACAACACTGGGTGATCTCGATCTCGTATTCGAGCCAGCAGGCACACGCGGTTTTCCGGACGTAGCCACTGAGGCCACCCGAGAAACCATTTCGGATTCTCCCTCCCTCGTGGTGGCGGTTGCCTCGCTGCGTGACATCATCCGCATGAAGCAGGCATCGGGACGAGAGAAGGACCAGGCAACTCTCCCCCTTCTACGGCGCACCCTCGAGGAAATCCGCCGTCAGCAGGGACGCTGATCACCCGAAACCTCGCAGACCTTCCGCTCCCGCCCCCGAGACCAACCCGGTCACCCCGAATACACTTCGGGCATGGCCCTCGACCCCTTCGGTGCCGCCAAGAAGATCACCACCCCGCTCGGTGAGCGCAACATCCACCGCCTCGATGCCCTCGGGGATGTTGAGCGCCTCCCCTACTCGATCAAGGTCCTGCTCGAGGCGGCGCTGCGTCATCTCGACGGCCACCTGGTGACCGAATCCGACGTGCGAGCCCTTGCCGATTACGACGCAACGGCGGTAGGCGAGGTGGAGATCCCATTCATCCCCGGACGGGTGGTCCTCCAGGACTTCACCGGTGTGCCGGCCATGGTCGACCTCGCTGCGATGCGCTCCGCAGTGGTGAGGATGACCGGCGACGAGGCCAGCGCCACCAAGATCAACCCCTTGGTCCCATGCGACCTGGTCATCGATCACTCGGTCCAGGTCGACGCCTTCAACTCCGGCATGGCGCTGACGATCAACGCCGAGCGCGAGTTCGAACGCAACAAGGAGCGGTACGAGTTCCTCAAGTGGGGACAGTCGGCGTTCAGCAACTTCAGGGTGGTCCCGCCGGCCACCGGCATCGTCCATCAGGTGAACCTGGAATACCTAGCCCGGGTGGTCTGGGACCACGAAGGCGCGCTTTACCCCGACAGCCTGATCGGCACCGACTCGCACACCACGATGATCAACGGACTCGGCGTCCTCGGGTGGGGGGTCGGTGGGATCGAAGCCGAGGCGGCGATGCTCGGCCAGCCCCTGTCGATGCTCATCCCGGACGTGGTCGGGTTCCGGCTCACCGGCAAGCTTCCCGAAGGCTCCACCGCCACCGACCTGGTTTTGCGGATCACCCAGATGCTCCGAGAGCACGGCGTGGTCGGCAAGTTCGTCGAGTTCCACGGGCCTGGGCTGGCCGAGATGCCGGTGGCCAACCGGGCGACGATCGGCAACATGGCGCCCGAATACGGCGCCACCGTCGGGTTCTTCCCGGTCGACGAGCAGGTGCTTGCCTACCTGCGGCTAACCGGGCGCGACGAGGATCTGATCGAGACGGTCGAGCAGTACTACCGCGAGCAGGGGATGTGGCGGGATGACAGCCGTGACATCACCTACAGCGCCGAACTCACCCTCGACCTCGGCTCGGTCGTGCCGTCGCTCGCCGGGCCTACCCGCCCCCAGGACCGCGTCCCGCTAACGGAGATGAAGAGCGGTTGGGAGTCGGACCTGGCCGGCCGGTTCGCCCGCCGGCCTGCCGGTGGCGAGGACGAATCGGGGGCGGTGGCGGTGCTCGAGCGGGCCAGGGTGGCGACCACGCTCGAAGGTGCCACCTTCCATCTCGATGACGGAGATGTCGTCATCGCCGCAATCACCTCGTGCACCAACACCTCCAACCCCGATGTGATGGTCGGCGCCGGCCTGGTGGCCCGCAAGGCGCGAGAGCGGGGCCTGACCCGCAAGCCCTGGGTCAAGACGTCGCTCGCTCCGGGGTCGAAAGTGGTGACCGAGTATCTGGAGCGCGCAGGGTTGATGGACGATCTCCAAGCGCTCGGGTTCTACCTGGTCGGCTATGGGTGCACGACGTGCATCGGCAACTCCGGACCCCTCCCCGAGCCGATCTCCGATGCCATCGGACAAGGTGACCTGGTGGTCGCCTCGGTGCTCTCCGGCAACCGGAATTTCGAAGGACGAATCCACCCCGAGGTTCGGGCCAACTACCTCGCCTCACCCCCACTGGTGGTCGCATACGCCATCGCAGGATCGGTGGATATCGACCTGACAACCGAGCCGATCGGGACAGGCAGCGATGGCGAACCGGTGTACCTGCGCGACCTGTGGCCCAGCCAACAGGAGATCAGCGATGCGGTCTCCGCCAGCCTCGACCGTGACCAGTTCACCGAGCAATACGGCCAGGTCTTCCACGGATCGGACGAGTGGCGGGCGATCGACACCTCCGGTGGTGACATCTATCAATGGCGCGAGGAGAGCACCTACATCCAAGAGCCGCCCTTCTTCACCGACCTCCCGCCCGCACCACTGCCCATCGCACCGATCAATGGCGCCCGGGTGCTGGTCAAGGTTGGTGACTCGGTGACCACCGATCACATCAGCCCGGCGGGTTCGATCAAGCCGGAGTCACCCGCCGGGGAGTACCTGATCGAGCGGGGTGTGAGCGTCGCCGACTTCAACAGCTACGGGTCACGCCGGGGCAACGATCGCGTGATGACAAGAGGCACGTTCGCCAACATCCGGGTGCGCAACGAGTTGGCGCCCGGGACCGAGGGCGGGTGGACCACCGACCTGCTCGACGGCGAGGTGAAGAGCGTCTACGAGGCGGCGATGCATTACCAGGAGGCCGGGGTGCCGCTGGTAGTGCTCGCCGGCAAGGACTACGGGATGGGCAGCTCGCGGGACTGGGCTGCGAAAGGGACGTTCCTGCTCGGGGCGCGCGCCGTCATCGCAGAGAGCTTCGAGCGGATCCACCGCTCGAACCTGGTGGGGATGGGCGTCCTCCCCCTCACCTATGCGCCGGGCGAGAGTGCCGAAACGCTCGGGCTCGACGGGACCGAGACATTTGACTTCGAAGTTGACGACGCGCTGGCCCCTCGCCAACCGGTCGCAGTGCGGGCTACGCGCGCCGACGGAGACGTGATCGAGTTCGTCGCCACCTGCAGGGTGGATACTCCGGTCGAGGTCGAGTACTACCGCAACGGGGGCATCCTCCACACCGTGCTGCGGAGGATGGCGGCGGGCTGAGCGCGCCGCTCGAGTCTCCGAGCGTGCATTCGTCCCGGCCGTTAGGTTTGGCTTGTGACCTCCGACTTCCGCGCCTGGCGGCCCCATCCATGGCATGGACTCGAGGTCGGGCCCGACCCGCCGCGGATCGTCACCGCCTACATCGAGATCACGCCCTTCGACCTGGTCAAGTACGAGGTGGACAAGACGACCGGGTATCTGCGGGTGGACCGTCCGCAACTCACCTCGAGCTCGCCCCCGGTGCTCTACGGGTTCATCCCACGGACCTATTGCGGTGACCGGGTGGCCAGCCTCTACCCGGAGGCGACCGGCGGAGACGGTGACCCGATGGACATCTGCGTCCTGTCCGAGCGCCCCATCGAGCGCGCCGACATCCTGCTCACCGCCCGCGTCGTTCGGGGGTCTGCGGATGATCGACCACGGCGAGGCCGACGACAAGATCGTCGCCGTGCTCAAGGACGACCCGATATGGAGCTCGGTGCGGGAGATGGACGAGTTGCCGGTCACCCTCATGGACCGGCTGATCCACTACTTCGAGACCTACAAGCTGATCCCGGGCAAGCCGCCGACCACCGCGATCCGCGAGCGCTACGACGCGGTCCACGCCTTCGCGGTCGTCGAGGCATCGATGGAGGACTACCGCGAGAGGTTCGGACCCGATGAGAAAGGAGACCGATGAGCATCCGGGTACGACGGATATCAGAGGTCGGCGAATCTGGCGAACAGCGCGAACTGGCACTGGTGGAGCGGGAAGAGGTGAAAAATACCCCCGCGCTCGGCTGGTGCCTGGAGGCGGAGACGGACACCGACTACATAGACAGGGATCGTTTCGTGGCCGTTCCCTGGTCGCAGTGGGCCGCCCGCCTCGGCCAGTTCTGAGTCGAAGCCCCGTGTGGGGGCTCTGACCAAAGAAGGTCAGAACCGCAACCGCCCGTAGTCACGGCCGTATGGGACACTCCATCGGTGGTTGATCTCGGCGGTCTCTCGGAGTCCTTGCGACAGCGGGTGGTGGCGTCGGCGACCGGGCCGTTTCAGCACGCCCCGTACCCACTCGCACGCACCCTCGCCTACCCGGGCGACCCGGGTTTGTTCGGACCCGGCTCGGTGAGTTGGACGGTGATCGGCGACGCCAGCACCTTCGCCGGCGGGATCAGGGCGCTGTTGGTGCAGGCGGCGCATCCCGAGGTGGTGGCCGGTGTCGCCGACCACTCCCGCTATCGGGAGGACCCGCTCGGCCGGTTGTCGCGCACCTCGGCGTACGTCACCGCCACCACCTACGGCGCCATCCCCGAGGTCGAGCATGCCGTGGATCTGGTGCGGCGGGCCCACCGGACCGTGGTCGGCACATCGCACCGCGGCAAGGCCTATACCGCCGATACCGCAGAGTTCGCCGCCTGGGTGCACAACGCACTCACCGATTCCTTCCTCGCCACCTACCAGACCTACGCACCCACTCCGCTGGCGGAACGAGACGCCGATCGGTTCGTCGAAGAGCAGACGAAGGTTGGGCGGCTGCTCGGCGCCGACCCGCTCCCCACCACGGCCCGCGAGTTGCGTCTGTGGATGGCGACACACCCGAGTGCCTCCCCTTCACCGGGGATGGTCGAAGCTCTCTCCTTCCTCGAGTCGCCACCGCTGACCCCAGGAGTGCGCGCCGGTTACCAGGTCCTCTTCCATGCCGCGGTCTCCACGATCCCCGCCCGGCTCCGGTCGGTGCTCGGTCTCTCCCCCCGCCCAGGTGCCCGCAGAGCGGGCCGAGCGGCGGTGGGGTTCCTCCGCTGGGCGTTGGGCGCCTCGCCCTCGTGGCACCTGGCTCTGGTCCGCACCGGATCGCCGATCCCACAAGGACTCTTCAGACAGCCGCTGCCGCTCGACAGGCTCGAGCAGCGCGCCTCCTGAGGGCGCTGGACCGTGTAGCTTTGGTGACGGTTGACTAACGAACGATCGTTCGCTACTTTCGGCTGATGTCACCCGAGGACCGGTTCCAGGCGCTGCTCGATGCCGAGGAGAAGGTGGAACCTGCTGATTGGATGCCCGACGGGTACCGCAAGACGCTGATCCGTCAGATCGCCCAGCACGCCCACTCCGAGATCATCGGGATGCAGCCCGAAGGGAACTGGATCACAAGGGCGCCCTCGCTGAAGCGCAAGGCGATCCTCATGGCCAAGGTGCAGGACGAGGCCGGGCACGGGCTCTACCTCTACTCGGCCGCCGAAACGCTGGGGATCAGCCGCGACGAGATGGTCGACCTGCTCCACCGGGGGCGTCACAAGTACTCGTCGATCTTCAACTACCCCACCCTGTCGTGGGCGGACATGGGCACGATCGGCTGGCTGGTCGACGGTGCCGCCATCACCAACCAGGTGATGCTGACCAGGTGCTCCTACGGCCCTTACGCCAGGGCCATGGTGCGGATCTGCCGCGAGGAATCGTTCCACCAGCGGCAGGGATACGAGATCCTCATCGCGCTGTGCCGGGGCACCGAGGAGCAGAAGGCGATGGCGCAGGACTCCCTCGACCGTTGGTGGTGGCCATCGCTGATGATGTTCGGCCCACACGACTCGGCCTCGCCCCACTCCGAGCAGTCCACCGCATGGAAGATCAAGCGGGTATCCAACGACGACCTCCGCCAGCAGTTCGTGGACATGACCGTCCCCCAGGCCGAGTACCTCGGGCTGACCATCCCCGACCCCGAACTGCGCTGGAACGAGGAGCGGGGGCACTATGACTTTGGCGAGATCGACTGGGACGAGTTCTGGGCGGTGGTGAAGGGGGACGGTCCGATGAATCGGGAGCGGATCGACCACAAGCGGCGCGCCTGGGATGAGGGCGCCTGGGTGCGCGAGGCGGCGGCCGCATACGCGGCTCGCCGGGAGACCGCAGCCACGGCATGACCGAACCCGGCGGCGGCTACCGCATGTGGGAGGTGTTCGTCCGACCCAGGCGCGGGTTGTCCTACGTCCACGCCGGCAGCCTCCACGCCCCCGACGCCGAGACCGCCCTCCAAGCCGGGCGCGACGTCTACTCGCGGCGCGGTGAGGCCGCCAGCATCTGGGTGGTTCCCTCCTCGGAGATCACCGCATCCGACCCAGACGACTCGGTGGCCTTCTTCGATGTGATCGACAAGCCATACCGCCACGCCACGGCTTACGAGATCCCCGACGAAGTCGGCCAGATGTAGCGGTCAAGATCGGAGGTGGGAGAGCACGGCCAAGACCCGGCGGTGACCGTCGGTGGGTAACAGGCCGAGCTTGGTGAAGATGCTGGCGATGTGTGATTCAACCGTCTTCTGCCGACGAAAAGCCGGTCACCGATCGCCTGGTTGGAGAGGCCCTCGGCCATCAGCGACAACACCTCTCGTTCGCGGTTGGTGAGCCGGTCGAGCGGATCCTCGACCCGGCGCCGGGAGACCAGCCTGCTCACGACCTCTCCATCGATCGCCGAGCCTCCGGTGCCGACTCGGCGCACTGCTTCGACGAAATCGTCCGTGTTGGCGACACGGTCCTTGAGCAGGTAGCCGATCCCGTCGGCCCTGTGCCGATGAGCTTCATGGCGTGATGGGTCTCGACGTACTGGGACAGCACCAGGACGCCGACCTCAGGGTGCTTGGTACGGATCTGCTGTGCCGCCACCGAGCCCCTCGTTGGTATGAGTTGGCGGCATCCGGATGTCGACGATGGCCACATCGGGAACGTGGACGGCGACGAGGTTCAGCAGCGATGTGGCGTCACCGGCCTGGCCGACCACCTCGAACCCGGCGTTGGCGAGCAGACTTGCCGTGCCTTCACGGAAGAGCACCGAGTCGTCGGCGAGCACTACCGCAAGGCAGCACCGCCACCACCCTGGTGCCGAATTCCGGTGTGCTGTCGATCGACAATGTCCCGCCGAGGGCGACGACCCGGTCCTCGAGACCGCGCAGTCCGCTGCCTGCACCGGGTCGCACCGCCCCGCCGTCGTCGTGGACCTCGACCCGGAGGAGACCGTCGACGGAGGTGAACGACACCATTGCCTGCGAGGCGCCGGCGTGGCGAACGATGTTGGCTAGAGCTTCGGCGACGAGGAAGTACCCGGTGCCTCGACATGTCGGTGGGGACGCGGCTAGTCAGACTCTGACGAGACGACGACCGGGATCGGCGAGTACCGCTCCGCCAGCGATTCCGCCGCTGCGACTAACCCCTCCTCGGTGAGCAGCGTCGGGATGGATACCCCGAGCTAGCTCGCGCAGCTCGGCCAGCGCCCGTCGCAGCTCTTCGGAGGCGTCAGCCAGCGTCGTTGCGAGCTCGGAGTCCCCTTCGACGACCAGCGACTGCGCCTGGCCGAGGGCGAGCGATAGCGCTCACCAGCCGCTGCTGCGCCCGTGGTGCAGATTCCGCTCGACCCGGCGCCGCTCGGCATCGGCAGCGTCGACGAGGCGAACCCGCGATGCGCGCACCTCTTCGAGCTGGGCGAGCACCTCGGCGTGGAGACGCTCGTTCTCCAACGCCAGCCGAGCCACGGCCGCGACCGCGTCGATCAGTTCGCGCTGTTCGGCCACCTCCGGGTTGAGAGCCAGCATCGCCAAAGGGGCGTCGTCGCCGTTGATCCGTGCTGACAGCCCGGCCCCCCGCCCAAGCGGGCTCGGATATCGGCAAACCGGCCTCGTCGACGTAGCCGGAGCCGTCTCGAACCGAAAAGGCGATGCCGAGACCGGGATCACGCAATGCCCGAGCCAGTAGATAGCGAACACGGCCCGGACGCGGGTCGGCGGCGAGATCGACGGCTAGCCGCCCCACACCAACTGAGTCGAGGCGCATGCCGAAAAGGCCGCGCCAGAAAGGCGAACGGCGTCAGCAGGAAGGCGACGTCGACGACCCATCCGGCGGCTTCCGCCGCCTCGAACGAGATCGGCAGGTAGCCCACAACAAGAAGGACAAGGATCAGGCCGGTGAGCGACCAGACCGGCAATGCGGTGCGCCGGGTCGAGGGCGAGGAACGGATCCATTGCCACACCACCACCGACAAGAGGGCCACCGCTATGACAGCCCAGCCGTAGTAGTAGACCGCGTCCACGGCCACGGCCAGTTCATGATTCTCGATAACGGGTGGGAACGGTCCCGGACGCGGGCAGTCACATCCGACGTAGACCAGGGGGTCGTAGGTGAGGGCCGTTGCCAGGCCGCCGGCGAGGGTCCATGCCCAGGTGATCCCGACGACGACACGAGCCGCAGGCCTTCATCGACACCCGGGAAAGAGAGAACGGCGTGGGTCCAAAACGGGGAGAAAAGGGCTCGGAGCCAGAACGCAGCGAAGGCGAGCCAGTACGACCGGAAGCCGGCGAGGGCCCCTGCGTATGAGGCAAAACCAGTGAGTACGAGGAGCGTGCCGGTGGCGATGTTCGGGTAGCGGGCCAGATGATCAGACCGCAGCCGATGAAAGCTGAACCGGTGGCGACAGTGAGGAGGATGTCCGAGAGCGGGAAGCCGGATCTGGCGAGCAGCCAGCTCGCAAGGAGAGCGGCGGCTCCACCGACAGCAGCCACGACAGCGATCTCCCAACGGCGTCGGCGGACGAGCATGGCGGCACCGCCAGTGAGGCGCGAGTCAGCGTCAGCCGAGCCGACCGCGATGTCAGATGCCACGTCTAATCCTCCCACCGCTACCCGCCGACCGGCATCCGGGTAGCCCCTGACCGGATGGGTAGGGGACTCCCGGGAGGCCGAACAGGGTCTGCTCTCTATCTGGCGGAAGACGGCGCCGATAACGTTAAGCCGCAACGGCCGTCGAGGGCCGCGGGAGTGAGAGAGGTAGGAATGGGAGGAGCCACCGAGTATCGAGGGCGCGCAACAGCGTCTGGTCGTCGTCTTGGCAGGGGCTGGTCATCGCTGCATGCGGGTCGGAAGCGGCCACCGGTCCGGGATCCACACTTGCCGTTCCGGATGCGACAGGCACCTCGATGTCGCAGGGAGCCGAGGAAGTGATCTCACTGGAAGGGGGCGACCCGATCTCGGTGGCCCTACTCGCCTGCATATCCGGTGATTACCCCCAGCTTGGTACGGACGCGATTCGTGCCTCAGAGATGGCAATCGAGGATCGATGGTCAGATCCAAGGTCGTCCGGTTCGGCTCGCTATGACCGAGGACGATCTGTGCAATGGTCCCGGTGGTCGGGCCGGAGCCGAGACGATCGTGTCGCATCCCGACATCGTCGGAGTGATCGGCTCAAGCTTCTCGGACGCCGCGGTCACAGCGGCGCCGATCGTGACCTCCACTGGACGGGTGCTGGTCTCGGGCACGACGGACTCGCCCCTCCTCACCTCGATCGGCGGCGAGCGCGGCGAGGAGTGGAACGAGGGCTACTTCACCACCACCGGGGGAGTGGCGTTCCAGGGTGACGCCGCGGGAGAATTCGCCGCCAACGTCTTGGAGGCGGATACGGCGATCACGATCGCCTCCGCAGGTGACCTCTTTGCAGAAGCTACGGCACAGAGTTCGCCACAGCTTTGAGGCAGCAGGTGGAACGATCGCTGCTTCTTTGGCCGTCGGGCAAGAGGCGGCAGACATAACTGCACTCCTCCAACAGGCGGGCCGAGCTCAACCGGGAGTCATCTTCCTGACCGCATACGGGGAGACGCCGGACGATCGTCGACGAGATAGCGAAGGTGGACGGCTTGGCGCAGGCGGACTTGATCAGCTGGGGCTGGAACGTCTCGAACCCATCCGACGAAGACATGTATCTCGGGTCGACGCGAACCGGCATGTACCACACGATTCCCCAGGACGTGACGCTCTCCCGATCGGAGGCTCGTGAGTTCAACGCCGACTACGAGCAGCGATATGGAGAGGAAGCGTTGACCCCATATGCCGAGTCGAACTACGACGCTGCCACGATCCTCCTCAATGCTATCGACCGGGCGGCTCGGCCTACCGGCGGAGGGATGACCGTCGATCTCGCCGAACTGAGGGAAGCGATGTACTCGACCGACCATCAGGGTGCCAGCGGGCACCTCGTCTGCGACGAGTTCGGTGACTGCTCCGCTGCAGCGGTCGACGTTGTGCAGGACGAGACAGGCAGCGCCGACTTCGTCATCCAGGAGAGCTATCAGCGGAGCGAGTGAGCGCGCAGCTCTGAGCCGGGCGTCAGGACGAGCGCGGAGAGACCGTTCCGACAGGTCGGCCTTGGAAATGAAGCCCCGCGGCAGAGGATGACTTCAACCTTCGGCCGTAGTCGGAGGCCTCACGGGTCGAGATCAGCACCACAGCCGCCGTGGGGCAGGTGACTGCGAGCCGGTCGGCGATGTCGAGTCCACTCATGTCGGGGAGCATCACGTCCAACAGCACCAGCTCGGGTGCCAACGCATCTGCGGCGAGTACTGCCGACGCCCCGTCGACGGCTTCTCCGACGACCTCATGACCCGCCCTCAAGGAGGATCCGGGCCCGGGCCCGGAAGCCTTGGTTGTCATCGACGATCAGGACCGTGGGCATCGCGATTCATCCTCGCGCTTTCCACGAGCCACCGCCTCAGGGCACACCCTGACCCGCGGAAGTCGGGAGAGACCGTGGTCGATTCCATGGACCGCCCCGACGACGCCCAGCCGGATCCGAGGGACGATCGACTCGCTTCATCAGAGCGAAAGACAGGAGGTGTCTGATGGCAGTCACGACCGAGCGCACGCAATTCGAGGCGCTACCCGCCGCGAGGACGAGCCGTGTGAGCTGGGTGATCTACGTCCTGGTTGCGGCGATCCTTGTCGCAGGTGGCGCGGTGGCTTGGAACCAAGCCAGCACGGCGACCACCGCGGGGCGTGCCGGACCTGCGGGAATCACCTTGAGCGACGTGCATGTCCGGGAAGCGCCAGCTTTGCAGGCGCCGGCTGCAGGGATCACCCAGACCGATGTGCAGGTCCGGGAAGCCACAGCCGTTCAGAGGCCGACGGCGGGGATCACGCAGACCGGGGTCCAAGTACGGGAAGCGCCTGCCATTCAGCAGCGCGCTTCGAGGATCACCTTCAGTGACGTGCAGGTGCGGGAGGGCACCGCCCCAACAGCTCCGTGACACCGGGCAGACCAACGTCGATCGAGCAGTGCGCCGCCTTTGGGCGGCGCTCGCGCAGGTGCCAGATGTAGAAACCCGTTTTGGCGTCACTCGACGGGCCATGACCGCGTTTGGTGACGCCAAAACCGGGTTTTAGAGCCCCGACGATGTCGGTTGGGCGCACCGGGACCCGGGTCAGCGGTCGTCCCACTGCGTCGCGTATCGCCGCCACGATCGCCGCGGTCGACGAGATCGTCGGCGGCTCCCCCACACCCTTCGCCCCGAATGGTCCCCATGAGCCGGGCTGCTCGACGAGCACCATCTCCACCGGTGGTGCGTCGGCGATGGTGGGGAGCAGGTAGTCGGTGAAGTTGGCGTTCCGGATCACACCACCGTCCACCACCAGTTCCTCCATCAGCGCCAAACCGAGCCCCTGCATGATCCCCCCCTCGATCTGTCCCCGCACCAGTCCGGGGTTGAGCGCCCGGCCGACGTCCTGGGCGGTGTCGATGCTGACCACCCTCACCAGTCCGAGTTCGGGGTCGACATCGACCACGGCGCGGTGGGCGGCCACCACGAAGTCGGCGTGGACCCGCCCTTGGCCGTCGTCATCGGGAAGCGACGTTGGTGGATGGCGGAAGCGCGTCTCCTCGACCCAATCACCGCTGGCGCACACCTCGTCGAGACCGGCGATGAGCTGCTCGCCGCGCCAGAGCCCGGCGTCGTCGAGTTGGTCGGCCTCCCAGTCGTCGAGCAGCCGCTGCCGGAGGCGGTTGGCAGCCTCGAGCACGGCACCACCGGACATCTGGGTCTGGCGCGACGCCGAGGTCGACCCGGCCGACCCGAGCCGCGAGGTATCCACCGCCTCGAACCGTCACCTCGCTGAGACCGAGGGCGGTGCGGGCGATCTGGGCGAGAACCGCCATGAGTCCTTGCCCAACCTCGACGGCGGCGGTCTCCACCGTGGCTCCTTGAGGCGTGAGCGTCACCCGCGCCTCGGCGTAGTCGTCGAACCCCTCCGAGAAGGCGAGGTTCTTCATGCCGACGGCGTAGCCGACACCGCGCCTCACGGCTGACGGGGGCGTGGTCAAACCGACCCCGCCCGGGAGCAATCGGGGATCGTCTCCGGTCATCGGTTCGGGGAGCGGCAGCGAAGCCACCGAGTCGATGACTTCGAGGGTGGGAAGCGGACCTTCGATCTCCTGACCGGTGGTGGCGAGCGCATCGCCGGTGGTCAGTGCGTTGCGGCGGCGCAACTCGAGGGGGTCCATCTCCAGGGCGGCGGCGAGGCGGTCCATCTGCGACTCGTAGGCGAAGCACGACTGCACCGCACCGAACCCGCGCATCGCCCCACACGGCGGGTTGTTGGTGCGTACCCCGACCCCTTCGACCAGGACCGTGTCGCACCTATACGGGCCCACGGCGAAATAGGAGGCGTTGGCCACCACCGCAGTGGTGGACGATGCGTAGGCGCCGCCATCGAGGAGGATCCGGGCCTCGACCCGCACCAGCCTCCCCGACATGTCCGCCTCGTGCCGGTACCACATCCGCGCCGGATGACGGTGGACGTGGCCGGCGAACGACTCGGCACGGCGGTACGCCATCTTCACCGGCTTCCCGGTGCGTAGCGCAAGCAGACAGAGATGGATATGGAGGTTGAGGTCCTCGCGGGCTCCGAAGGCGCCACCCATCCCGGCGGGGTGGACCCTCACCTGGTCGGGCCGAAGCCCGAGTGAGGCGACGATCTGGGTGTGGTCGACGTGGACCCACTGGCTGGTGGCGTAGAGATCGACCCCACCGTCCCCGTCGGGCACGGCGAGACCCGCTTCCGGTCCCAACGGCGCCTGGTCCTGGATGCCCACCTCGTAGTAACCCTCGACGACGACCTCGCCACGGAGGTCGGGGTCTCCCCGCCTGATCCGCAGCCGGCGGAACACCTCGTCGCGACTGTCGGCCTCTTCCGGGTCGACCAGCGGCTCCAGTTCTTCGAACTCGACCACCACCGCGTCGGCTCCCTGTCTTGCCGTCTCTTCGTCACGACCCACCACCAGGGCGACAGGCTCCCCGAAGAAGCGCGCCTCGCCGTCGGCGAGCACCGGTTGGTCGGTGTGCTCCAGGCCGAAGGTCTTCCTGCCGGGGACGTCGTCCTGGGTGAGCGCCGCCACCACCCCGGGGACCGCCAGGGCAGGAGCCACGTCGATCGCCCCGATACGGGCGCGGGCGAACGGGCTCCTCACCGTGGCGCCCCACAGCATCCCCTCTGCCCATAGATCGGAGGGGTAGGCGAAGCTCCCGGTGAGCTTGGGGATGGCGTCGGGCCGGTCGGCGGAGGTCCCCACCCCGGCAGCGACACCCGCCGGTGGTCGCTGGACGGTCCGGGTCGGTGCGGTCACTTCACCTCTCCCCGCCCTCAGCATCGGAGAGCCGGCGCACCGCCCGTACGATCGACCCGTAGCCGGTGCAACGGCAGATGTTCCCCGCCAGCGCCTCCCCGATGTCGGCGGTGTCGGGATGGGGCACACGGTCGAGCAGGTCGACGATCGCCATCACGAACCCCGGCGTGCAGAACCCGCATTGGGTCGCCCCCGCTTCGAGCAGCGCCTGTTGCACGGGATGGATCGAGCCGGTGCCTCCAGCGACCCCCTCGACGGTCGACACGGTCGAGCCATCGGTGTCCGCTGCCATCACCAGACAAGAGCACACCAACCGGCCATCGAGGATCACCGAGCAGGAACCACACTCGCCTTCCTCGCAGGCGTTCTTCGAACCGGCAAGCCGCAATTCGTCGCGCAGCATGGTGAGCAGGCTCTCGCTTCCCTGGACGGTGGCAGAGCGGTTCTCACCGTTGACGACGACATTGACGATCACAGCACCCGCTCCAACAGCCTGCCGGGCGAGCACCCCGGCGGCGTGACGCCGATAGTCGGCGGTCGAGCGATGGTCGGTGATCGGCCGCACCTCCCCGGCGACCAAGCGGGCGAACTCATCGAGCGCGGCGGCCGAGGGGTTGCGCTCCGCCGAGATCATCCGCTCGGCATCCCGAGCCCTCATCGGGGTCGGCGCCACCGAGCCCAATGCCACCCGGGTGGCACCGTCTTCGTGGCGGAGCACGCAACAGACCACGATGGAGATCACCATCGCCGATCGGATCCCCACCTTCCCGAAGGCCTGTCGCCCCGGGATGTCGCCGGGGATCGTCACCGCGGTGATGAGCTCGTCGGGCCGTCTCGAGGTCTGCTTGACGCCGATGAAGAACTCTTCCCAACCCACCTTCCGGGTGGCACCTGCCGAGGCCAGTTCGATGTCGGCGTCGGCGGCGGCGAGAAAGACGAGCCCATCGCCCGCCGGGCTGGCGGTGCCCACGTTGCCTCCCAGGGTGCCGGCGTTTCGGATCTGAGGTGAGCCGATGGTCCGTGCCGCCTGGGCCAGCGCCGGGTGGCCGGCGTCCTGCAACCTCCGCCAGGTCACACCGGACCCGATCCTGCCGTCCTCCCATTCCTGCAGTTCGGGCACGCGCCGCAGCGAGAGCACCCTCTGCGGTCGGGCCCGCCCCGCGTTCACCTCGACCATCAGATCGGTTCCTCCAGCCAGCGGCGTAGCGTCGGGCCACTCCTGGAGGAACCCGAGCGCCTCGTCGAGGCCGGGGGCGAGATAGGCATCCACTCCCCCGCCGAAGCTAGCCGAGGACCACTCCGCTCAGCCCGCGAGAGCCTTCGCCATGGCGTTGTGCCTCTCGACCAGGGGCGGGACATCGACCGTGACCAACTCACCGTCCACCACCACGGAGGCACCGTGGACCCAGGAGCGGTCGATCCCCACCGGGGCGCAGAGCAGCAGCGCCGCGACCGGATCCCACCCTGCCCCGGCGTATTCGAGGCGGCCGAGCCGCACCGCCACCATGTCCGCCGCCTTGCCCGGCTTCGAGCGACCCGATGTCCCGTCTTCCCAGCACCTCGGCGCCACCGGCCGTTGCCAGCCGCAGCGCGGTGCGCGCCGCGAGCAGGGGCCCGTCGGGGGCGGCGGCGAGGCGAGCGAGGAGCATCGCCTGGCGCGCCTCGGCGAGCAGGCCCCCTCCGTCGTTGGAGGCGGAGCCGTCAACCCCGATCCCCACCGGCACACCGTCATCCAGGTAGCGCTGTAGCGGAGCGATCCCGAGCCGAGCCGCATGTTCGAGGTCGGGCAGTGCGCCACTCCGGTCCCGGTCTCGGCGAGACGACGAACACCATCGTCCCCGACGTGGACGGCGTGGGCCCACCAGACATCGTCACCCAGCCAGCCCAATTGCTCGGCTAGTTCAACCGGGGCGACGCCAAACCGCTCCCTGCAATAGCGCTCCTCGTCGATCGTCTCGGCGAGATGGGTGTGGAGCCGCACACCGGCGCTTCTCGCCATCGTGGCGGAGGCGGTCATCAAATCCGGGCTCACGGTGAAGGGGGAGCAAGGTGCCAGAGCCACCTGCAACATCGCCCCAGGAGCAGGGTCGTGGAAGCTCTCGATGACTCGCTCGCTGTCCGCAAGGATGGCGCGCTTCATCCTCCACGACGTCATCGGGCGGAAGCCCACCGCTGCTCTCGCCAACGCTCATCGAGCCGCGCGACAGGTGGACCCTGATCCCAACATCGGCGGCGCCTTCCACCTGGTCATCGAGCCGGGTCCCGCCCGGCCACAGATAGGTGTGGTCGGCGGCGGTGGTGCACCCGGAGAGCGCCAGTTCGGCCAGCGCCACCGTCGTCGAGACCCGGACGTGGTCGGGGGTGATCCTCCCCCAAAGCGGATAGAGCGTGGTGAGCCAGTCGAAGAGGTTGGCGTCCTGGGCGCCGGGGACCGCCCGGGTCAGGGTCTGGGTGAAGTGATGGTGGGTGTTGACCAGTCCGGGGAGAAGCACGTGGTCGGTGAGGTCGACCACCTCATCGGCGGTGTCCGGGAGGACTGCCGTGGGGCCGACCTGCTCGATCCACCCGTCACGGACGAATACGGCGCCATCGGAGATCTCGGTGCCTCGATCGTCCATCGTCACCAGCACGGCGGCATGGCGGAGCAGCAGCGTCCCCATGGGCGGCGACGGTACCGTGACCGCATGACGCTCGGCGATCACAGCATCGACACACTCAGCGAGAGGCTTCGCCCGGTCAACGATCGGATCGCGGCCCGCTATCCCGGAGAATCGGGGAAGCGCCAGCCGGTGCACACCGTCTACGGCGGAGCCCACCTATTCACCGCAGCGACGGCGCCAAAGCTCGGCGAACTGGCTCGGAGGGCGCTCCAGACGCATGCCCCGGACGCCGAGACGCTCGGTGGCGCTCTCGGGATGCTGAGGGGAGCAGACCTCGTCGAGCGGGTCTACCAAAGAGTGGTGGACAAATTGGAGCGGGAACCGGTCGAGGACTTCCGGCTCGATTTCGAGGACGGGTACGGGAACCGTCCCGACGACGAGGAGGACGGGCACGCCCGCTCGGCCGCCATCGAGGTGGCCGCGGCAGCGGCGGAAGGGACCGCACCGCCTTTCATCGGGATCCGAATCAAGCCCCTCTCAGCGGACCTCCACCGCAGATCGCTGCGCACCCTCGACCTGTTCCTCACCACACTCGTCGAGAAATCGGGCGGCCTTCCCGACGGCTTCGTCGTGACCATGCCCAAGGTGGTCGACCCCGAGCAGGTGGCGGTGCTCGATGCGGCGCTCTCCGAGTTGGAGGGAGCGCTCGGGGTCGGCAGGGTGCCTTGCGAGCTCATGGTGGAGACACCGCAGTCGATCATCGGCGACGATGGTCTCACCGGGGTGCGCCGGCTGGTCGACGCCGGCAGCGGACGGGTCATCGCCGCTCACTTCGGCACATACGACTACACCGCATCCTGCTCGATCACCGCCGCCTACCAGTCGATGACCCATCCGGCGTGCGACTTCGCCCGCCATGTCCAGCAGGTGAGCCTGGCGGGCAGCGGGGTGTGGCTCAGCGACGGCGCCACCAACGTCCTGCCGGTTCCGGTGCATCGCGGCACCGACCTGACCGAGCAGCAGCAAGAGGAGAACCGGCGCACCATCCACGGCGCATGGCGGCTCCACTACAACGACATCAGGCACTCGCTCGCCCACGGGTACTACCAGGGTTGGGACCTCCATCCCGCCCAACTCCCCAGCCGCTACGCCGCGGTGTACTCGTTCTTTCTGGAGAGCATCGAACCCGCCGGCGCCCGGCTGCGCGCCTTCATGGACCAGGCGGCGACCGCCACCCTGGTGGGAGAGGTATTCGACGATGCCGCCACCGGCCAGGGTCTTCTCAACTCTTTCCTGCGCGCCCTCAACTGCGGTGCCGTCACCGAGGACGAGGTCACCGCCCTGACCGGCTTGACCGTGGACGAGCTTCGCACCCGATCGTTCCTCCGCATCCTGGAGGGACGGCGGGCCGCTGACTCCGTCCTCCCGCAGGGGGGAAGGGACCCGCTGCGGAGCAGCGGGTAGGGGGGCTACCGATGTCCCAACGGGATCGCACCGTTGGGATGAACCAGCCCCCCTCCCCCGACGCCTCCGGCGTCGGGTACTCCCGCCGGGGGGAGAGAGTCCAAGGCGTGATCACTCCCGCCGCACCGTGAGGGCGATGTCGCCGTAGGGCTCGTCGACGGGTTGGAAGACGACTCCTCGGTCGTCGATCGCAAAGCGGGTGAGATCGACCTCGAGGTGGTGGACGTTGGGCAGCCGGAGTCGGATCTCGCCGACTTCGGGGTGCGATGCCAGCACCGCCCGCCCCATCTCGTATCCCTGGTTCTGCGCCGAGGCGCTGTCGAAAGAGGCGAAGGACTCGAGGAGGGTGGCCCGCACTTCCTCCCAGGTTTCGACGTAGTCGTCGAGCGGGTCGGGGTATGTCCACCTGGCGGTGAGCCGGGTGGCGAGTATCCGGTCCTCGGTCTCCACCAGGGTGGTGAATCTGTCCCGGGGGAAGCCGGAGAACCGCGACCCGGCGCTCTTGAGGAGAAGCAGACCGGTCAAGCCCGCCGACAAGCTCTCGCCCTGCCGGGTGACCACCACCCGCGCCAGCCTTGCGCTCCGATCCCGCGGCAGAAAACCCGTGAGCCGCCCCGGGGAGGTGGTCCCACCGCTGTTCGGAGAGCGTCACCGAGACCTGGTCGGCGCCCGAGGCTTCGAGCAGATGACGACCGACGTGGAGCCCAAACCGCTCGATCTCGGGCCCGAGGTGGTCCTGGGCCAGACCGTAGAGGGTGTTCTTCATGGTGTCGGTGGGGAAGACCTCTTGGTTGTCACCGGCGACGTGGGCATCGCCGTAGTCGCCGGTGAGCAGCACGCGCACCGTCAGATCGGTTATCTCGTCGCGGTCGCGCCCCCGATGCAGCTTGAAGACCCGCACCCCCGATTTCCCGTAGCGGTTAGGACCGAGCATCAACTCCCCCGATAGGTGGTGTACCCGTAGCTGCTGAGCAGCAGCGGAATGTGGAGGTGGTCGTCGCCGTCACCAACACGGAAGACGACAGCCACCTCCGGATAGAAGGGATGATCGGCGGTCTCAAAGGTGATCAGATGATCGCCGGAGCCCACCGCGCCACCGAAGTCGTCCACCCGGCCGTCTCTGTCGGTGACCGCGGTGCCCACCAAGACCGCCCCATCGGGACCGAGCCGCTCCAGCCGGACGGTGATCCCCGCCGCGGGACGCCCAGTCTGCAGGTCGAGGACGTGGGTGCTCACCGTGGTCATGTCGGGACCGGTCCCAGACAGAGCATGTGCCGCAGGCGCCGCTCGGTGATCATTCGCTGTTCGGCGGCGGCGGCGTCCCGCTCCGCCTCTGGTTCGTTGTTCATGCGTTGCTCCAGGGCATCGATGATCTCACCCGTGGTCTTCCCTGCGGCGGCGATGATGAAGGACCGCCCGAACCGCTCTTCGTACCGGTTGTTTCCCTCGACCAGTTCCTGCTCCCGACCAGAGGCGGTCGCCGCCGCTACCGCCTGCTCCCGCCCTGGGATCCCTCCGGCGCGCTCGCCGATCCGTGGGTGGGCGGCGAAGGCCACCTCCCAGTCCGAATCCTCCAGCGTGTCGAAACCTGCCGTGGCGGCCTCGAGCACGGCTGCCCCGCTCGCATAGGGCCGGCCGGCGGCCATCTGTTCTACCCAGCGCTCCGACCCGCAGGCTGTTCCGAAGAAGCGATGTGCTTCATCCTCGAAGAGCGCGTTGAGGTAGCGGACCCGGACCTGCTCCTTCGCCGAAGGGGTGGCGTCGCCGTAGACCCGGAAACGGGCCACGCCGCCATCGGGGAAGATGTCGAGGCGGACCAGAGCAGCCTCGACGTCGCCCTCCACCTCGAAGAGATGCTGGCGGTTGGCGCCGACCCAGCGCCGCCCGACGATCGGGGTCCATCGCTCGCCGTCGGCAGAGGCCTCGACCGCAATCCACCCCGGGGCGTTGCCCTTGAAGTGCGATGTGTCCACCAAGACCCGACGCGGGGTACCGGGTAGCCCGAGCCGCACCTTGGCCCAGTCGTTCCCCTCGCCTCTCCGGCGACGGGTCTCCCAACCATCGAACATCCCCGAGGAGGGACCGGGACGGAGCATCGCATCGGCCGACCCGAAGAAGTCGTCGCTGGAATCGACGACGCTTCCCCCGAGCGCGGCACCGGCGAGATCGGGGAGTCCTCCTTCGGGCGCCACCTCCTGGAGGGCGGGAAGCGGAACCCCCAGGACCCGGAGACGGGCGACACCGCCATCGGGGAAGATGTTGAGTCGGACGTGGGTGACCCTTCGTCCCCCATCTAGGTCGAAGCCGTTGACCGCGTCGCCCATCAAATCGCTGCGGGGGAGCAATTCCTCCCACCGGGCTCCCGGAGGGCGTCGTCCGGGCCCACCCCGCAGGCCTCCAACGAGCAGGCCTCTGGGTAGTTGCCCCGGAAGTGGGTGGTGTCCACCAGGACCCGGCTGATCTCGCCGGGGATACCGAGGCGAACGATGCACCAGTCGTGTCCCGGCGACCGGCGCCGCCGGCTCTCCCACCCGTCCATCCACTTGCCGCGGTCGGTGTAGACACCCTCCCGCCACTCCGGGGCAGTGCCCTTGATCAGGTTGGACGCCGGGGCGAAGAACTCGTCGTTGGCGGCGAGCACCGCTCCACCCACCAATTCCGATGCGAGATCGATCGGGCCCTCGCTCATCGGTGCTCCCTCGCCAACAGGGCCCCATGCGTTTGGGCCCCGTGGAGTTGGCCCACTCCGCCCTTCCCGGACACCACCTCACCGCGCAGGATCGTCGTCTCGACGATTCCCCTCATCGTCATCCCTTCGTATGGGCTCAGCGGGTGACGATGGTGGAGGCCGGACGGCCTCCACGACGAACTCGGCATCGGGGTCCCACACGATCAGGTCGGCGTCCTTCCCCACTTCGATCGTCCCCTTTTCCAGACCGGCGAGGCGTGCCGGAGCGGTGGCAAGCCAGCCGACGAGCGTCTCGACGGCGATGCCACGGGTGCTCGCCGCCGTCCAGGTGGCCGCCAGCCTGAGCTGCAGCGACGAGATCCCACCCCAGGCGGCGGAGAAATCGCCCGCCGACTCTTTCATCTCGGGCGGCGCCGGGGAGTGGTCGGACACCACCATCCCCAGCACGCCTGCGGCGAGGCCCTCCCAGAGCAGCTCGCGGTGCCGCCTCTCCCTTATCGGCGGGGCGCACTTGAACACGGTCGCCCGGGGATCGATCTCCTCGGCGGCGAAGACCAGGTAGTGGGGGCACGTTTCCGCAGTGATGGGGAGACCACGCTCCTGGGCAGCGGCGATCAACTCGACGGCATCGCCCGATGCGAGATGGAGCACATGGACCGCGGCACCGGTCTCTTCGACGAGGTCGGCGAGCATCTTCACCGCGGCGTCCTCCGCCCCCGAAGGGCGCGCTGCCAGGTGATCGAGGTACGACCCACCCGCCGGGCAGTTCCTGATGAGCCCGGGAAGTTCGGCGTGGACCAGCAGCGGCAGACCGAGGGCGGCGAGCTTTGGTAGTGCCTTTCTGAGCACATCCTCGGTCACGGGGGGGAACTCGGGGACACCCGAGTCGACGAGGAACGCCTTGAAGCCGCAAACCCCACCACCGGCGAGCGACTCGATGTCGTCCACCGAATCGGGGGTGAGACCACCCCAGAAGGCGACGTCAACGGCGCACTGTCCGGCGGCGGCACGGCGCTTGATCTCGAGCGCCGGTAGGTCGATGGTGGGCGGTATCGAGTTGAGCGGCATGTCGACGATGGCGGTGGTGCCACCGGCGGCGGCGGCCCTGGTGGCGGTGGTGAACCCCTCCCAATGGGTCCGACCCGGCTCGTTGACATGGACGTGGCTGTCCACCAACCCGGGGAACACCATCCGGTCGCCGGCATCGAGGACCGTCGTCCCCGGCGGTGCATCGCCATGGCCGACCACCCCCGAGATACGGCCGCCGGCGACCAGCACGTCCGCCGGCCGCAAGCCGTCGGGGAGCGCCACCCGCGCCCCGCGCACCACGAGGTCCACCAGGCCGCTCACGGTGCGGGGGTGATGGCCACCCCGTGCTGCTCCGCAACGACGAGCAATTCGGCGACCATTCGCTCCTTGCTCTCCTCGCTCATGAAGCTCGCCTCGATCGAGTTGCGGCTGAGACGGCACAGGTCCCCCGCCGAGAGGTCGAGCGCTGCCGCCGCAGCCATGTAGTTGTCGAGGACGTACCCCCCGAAATACGCCGGGTCGTCTGAGTTGACCGTCACCACAATGTCTCGGTCGAGAAGCCGCTTCAGGTTGTGGTCCTCGAGCCGGTCGACGACGCGGAGGGCAAGGTTCGACAGCGGGCACATCGTCAGCGGGATGCGCTGCTCGGTGAGTCGCTCGAGGAGGGCAGGATCCTCTTCGCTGCGGACACCGTGGTCGATCCTCTCTGCGCCGAGGACGTCGAGCGCACCCCACACGTACGAGGCGGGGGCTTCCTCACCGGCATGGGCCACGATCCGGAAACCAAGATGGCGCGCCCGTTGGAATACATCGGCGAACTTCTCCGGTGGGTTGCCGACCTCGCTGGAATCGAGTCCGACACCGAGGATCATCTCCCGGTACGGGAGCGCCGCTTCGAGCGTCGCCTCAGCCTCGGCGGCGGTGAGATGGCGGAGGAAGCACATGACGAGCGACGAGGTGATCCCGAGCCGTTCGGCGGACTCGACCGACGCCCGGTGCAGTGCCGGCAGGAAGACGTCGAACCCGACACCCCGGGCGGTGTGGGTCTGGGGGTCGAAGAAGACCTCGGCGTGGCGGACGCCGTCGGCGGCGGCACGCTCCAGGTAGGCGAGCATCAGGTCTGCGAAATCGTCAGCGGTGCGGAGGACGGCGGCTCCTCGGTAGTAGATGTCGAGGAACGACTGCAGATCGAGAAATCGGTAAGCGGCGTGCACCTCCTCGACGGTGCGGTACCCGACCTCGACACCGTTGCGCGCCGCAAGCCGGAACATCATCTCCGGCTCGAGGGTCCCCTCGATGTGGACATGGAGCTCCGCCTTGGGCAGTGCCCTGACCAGATCGCGCATTATTTGATTCAAGCGCGTCAGCCGGGCGGCCCACCTCGGACCGTATGATCCCCCCTCCGAGCGGAGGTGCATCAAATGCGGAGACGACAGCCGGTTCGACCCGTCCTCTCACTGACCGTGCTGTTGGCTCTGATCGCAACGGCCTGCACGCAGGGCCCGACCGACACCTCCCCGGCCGACTCGGGGACCACCGCAGAAACCACCTCTGAGACCACCGGCGAGGTGCAGACGACGGTGATCACCGAGACCACCGGTGCCGAGACCACGGCCCCTCCCGAGACCACCCCGGCTACAGAGACCACGGTATCGGCAGGAGGTGAGCTCACCTTCGGGATGGTCCTGGTCGGCCCCGAGAACGACCACGGTTGGTCGCAAGCGCACTTCGAGGCCGGGCAGTATCTCGAGGAGCAACTCGGCGCCTCGATGATCTCGCTCGACACGGTCAACCCGGCCGACCGCCCCGAGACAAGCGTCGAGCAGGTCGTGGAAGACATGGTCTCCCAGGGGGCGCAACTGGTGTTCGCCACCTCGGACGACATGAAGGACGGCATCCTGGCGGCCGCCGCCGCCAACCCCGACGTTCCCATGATCTGGTCATCGGGTGACAGCGCCTGGGAAGAGGGCCAGGACTACCGGCCCAATCTCACCAACCTGGGCAACGTGATGGGTCGCATGGAGTACGGCAAGATGATCGCCGGGTGCGCCGCCGCCCTCACCACCCAGACCGGGCAGATCGGCTATCTCGGCCCGTTGATCAACGACGAGACCCGGCGCTTGGTCAACTCCGCCTACCTCGGTGCCCGCCACTGCTGGGAGGGTGCCGGGAACGATCCCGCCGACCTCAGCTTCACCGTCAACTGGATCGGATTCTGGTTCAACATCCCCGGACAGACCCTCGACCCGACCCAGGTGACCAACGAGTTCTTCGACTCGGGGGCGGACGTGGTGATCAGCGGGATCGACACCACCGAGGCCGTGGTGCGGGCCGGACAGCGGTTCGCCGCAGACGAGGCGGTGTGGGCGGTTCCCTACGACTTCGAGGGTGCCTGCGAAGAGGCGCCGGCGGCGTGTCTCGGCGTCCCCTACTTCAACTGGGGCCCTGCGTATCTCGAGATCGCCCAATCGGTGGTGGACGGGACGTTCGAAGCCGGGTTCGAGTGGAACGCACCCGATTGGTCCGACATCAACAACCCGGAGACCTCGGCTGTGGGGTGGATCAACGGCGAGGGCCTCTCCCCCGAGGCCGCCACCGACGTCGAGGCTTTCATCGGGACCCTGGCCGATGGGTCGGCGAACCTGTTCACCGGGCCGCTCAACTTCCAGGATGGGTCGGTGTTCCTCGAGGACGGCGAGGAGGCGACCGACACCCAGATCTGGTACATGCCCCAGTTGCTCGAAGGCATGGTGGGAGCGAGCTCGAGCGAATAGACCGGCCGGGGACGGCGGATGCACCTCGAGCTGCGGAACATCGAGAAGCGGTTCGGCCAGACCGTGGCCAACCGCGACATCTCGCTCGGCGTGGAATCGGGGACGATCCACGCCGTCCTCGGGGAGAACGGCGCAGGCAAGTCGACCCTGATGAAGATCATCTCCGGTTTCCTCGCACCCGATTCGGGAGAGGTGTTGATCGACGGCAAACCGCTCCCACCGGGATCGCCACGCCACTCGGCCGAGGCAGGGATCGGGATGCTCCATCAGGATCCGCTGGTGTTCCTCCCCATGACGATGCTCGACAACGCCCTGCTCGGGTCGGAACGCAGCAGCCGGACCGCCGCCGACCAACTGGCCGATATCGCCGACCGGCTCGGGTTCCCCTTCCTGCCCGACGTCAACGCGGCGAGGTTGAGCGTCGGAGCCGCGCCAGCAGCACGAGATGATGCGGCTGCTCTGGCTCGGGGTGAACGTGCTGATCCTCGACGAGCCGACCACCGGCATCACCGAGGCACAACGCGACCAGCTCTTTTCTGCCCTTCGCACGCTGGCTGGCGAGGGGCTGATCGTGCTCTTCGTGTCCCACAAGCTCGAAGAGGTCGCCGACCTGTGCGAGCGGGTAACGGTGCTCCGCCACGGCACCGTTGCCGGTCACACCGAGTTGCCCGCCCCTCCCCGACAACTGGTCGAGATGATGTTCGGCCGCTCGGTGGAACCGCCATCGAGGGAGCGGATAGCGCTTGGCGATGTGACGCTCGACATCGAGGGGGTTGAACTCGCCGAGGACGGGGCGAGCGCCGGTCCAATCAGCCTCGAGGTGCGCCGCGGGGAGGCGCTCGGGCTTGCTGGCTTGGAGGGGAGCGGACAACGGCTTCTGTTGCGGGCCTGCGCCGGCCGGTTGCGGCCGTCCTCGGGGAGTATCAATTTCGAAGGGGCAGACCCAGAGACCCATTTGGACGAGATCCATTACGTGCCCGCGGGGCGACTCGAGGAGGGACTCATCCCCGGTCTCAGCGTCACCGAGCACCTCGAGCTGACGGCACCAAACGATTCCTTCACCATCGATTGGGGAGCGTCCGAGGAGCGGGCGGACTCGATCATCGCCAGTTACCAGATCAGAGGAAGACCGGGGACGCTGGCCGACGTGCTCTCCGGCGGCAACCAGCAGAGGCTGATGCTGGCGATGGCCCCGGAAAAGGCACGGCTCCTCCTGTTGGAGCAGCCCACCCGGGGCCTCGACCTCGAGTCGGCCCGTTGGGTCTGGTCGGAGCTCGACCGACGGCGCGGCGAGGGCGCAACCGTTGTGTTCACCTCGAGCGACCTCGACGAGCTCGTCGCCCAGAGCGACCGGATCGCCGTGTTCTTCGCCGGCGAGGTCGTGGGGGTAGTCGATCCCTCCACCGCCACCATCTCCGAGTTGGGCCACCTCATCGGTGGGCTGGCGCCGGCGTGAGCTCGTGAGGCGAGTCGTCCGGTTCGCCCTTCCGGTCATCGCCGCGCTTGCCGTCGGGGCCGTCCTGCTAGCACTGTCGGGCGTCCCACCCAGCGAGGCCGTCGGACTGGTTTGGGAGGGTGCTTTTGGCTCCGCCGCCAAGGTCTCCGACACGCTGATGGCCTGGGTGCCCCTGGTGCTCGCCGCCACGGGCTTGGTCGTGACCTTCACCGCCGGTTTGTGGAATATCGGAATCGAGGGGCAGATCGTGGCGGGGGCGATCGCAGCCACCTGGGTGGCGAGGTCGCTCCCCGGACCGGGATGGGTCGTGGTCCCTGCAGCCTTGCTCGCCGCGTTGGCGGGCGGCGTGGTCTGGGCGCTGCTCGCCGGGTTGCTCCGCACCAGGGGCGGCGTCAACGAGATCTTCGGCGGTCTCGGGCTCGATTTCGTGGCTGCAGGTCTTGCCGTCTACCTGATCCTGGGACCGTGGCAGCGGCAGGGGATCGCCTCCACCAGCGGCACCGACGTCTTCCGGGTCGAGGCCTGGCTCCCCACGCTGCCCAATCTGAGGCTCTCGCCGCTCGCCATCGGGATCGCACTCGTCGGGCTGGCAGGAGTCGGGCTCCTGTTGCGGGGCACCCGACCCGGGCTGCGGCTGCGGGCGGTGGGAGGAAACCCGGCGAGTGCCCTGGTGCTCGGGATACCCACCGAGCGCTACCTCCTGGGCGCCTTCGCCCTGTGCGGCGCCCTCGCCGGGCTGGCCGGGGCGACGCAGGCGATCGGGTTCCACCACAAGCTGGTACCCGCCGTCTCCGGGGGTTACGGCTTCCTCGGGATCCTGGTGGTACTGCTGGCCGGCTTCCGCACCATCTGGATCGGTCCGCTTGCCCTCGTCTTCGTGGCGGTGGCAGCGGGTGGCACTCAACTTCAGCTACGGCTGGACGTCGACTCCTCGCTCTCCGGGGTCGTTCTCGGGGTCGGGGTGCTGGTGGCACTCCTCCTCGGATCCCGAGGTGCCAAGGAGGCACCGCCGCTGGTGGAGGAACCCTGAGATGGAAGCGGCCCTCGCCTCGATCGTCGCCGCCGCCACCCCACTCGTGTTCGCCGCGGTGGGAGAGACCATCACCGAGCGCTCCGGGGTGGTCAACCTGGGACTGGAGGGGAGCCTCATGCTCTCGGCGATGAGCGGCTTCGCCGTGGCGGTGACCACCGGGAGCACCGTGCTCGGGTTTGTCGCCGCTGCTCTGGTATCGATGGCGGTGGCGGGTGTGGTCGCCTTCGCCGGGATCCGCCTCGGTGTCGGCCAGATCGCTGCCGGTTTCGTCCTCACCATTCTCTGCATCGACCTCAGCGACTACCTCGGCACGCCCTTTGTCGGTGTGGCCGGGCCGGGGGTGCCCTCGCTCCCCATCCCGGTGCTCTCCGAGATCCCGGTGCTCGGCCCGGTCCTCTTCTCGCAGAACATCGTGGTCTACGCCAGCTACCTGCTGCTGATTGGCTCGGCGCTCTTCCTATACCGCACCCGGAGCGGACTGGCGCTCCGCGGGGTCGGGGAGCGACCCGAGGCGGCGTTCGCCCGTGGGATCCAGGTGACCCGGTCCCGCGTCCTGGCCACACTCGCCGGTGGGGCACTCGTTGGGGTGGCCGGTGCCGCCTTCTCGCTCGACGTCAAACTGGGGTGGCGCGAGGGACTCACCGCAAACTTCGGTTGGATCGCACTGGCGATCGTCATCTTCGGGGGATGGAACCCGGTCCGGGCGGCCTTCGGCGCCTACCTCTTCGGGGTGCTCCAGGTCGTTGCGCTCCGCCTGCAACCGGTCCTACCCGGACTGTCGCAGGTGCTCCCGCTGCTCCCCTTCCCGCTGATGATCTTCACGCTGGTGCTGATCAACCGGCCCTGGTTGCGCCACCTCACCGAGCGCAACCAGGCGCTGCGGTTCCTGATCGCCGGTCCGGCGCCCTCCGGTCTGGGGAGGCCGTTCCACCCCGACTGACCGGTTGCTAAACGAACGATCGTTCGTTAGTGTTGCCCGATGAGCCTCATCGGAGCGCCCCAGGGCACCCCGATCCCCCAGGGCGACGCCCACCTGCGATACGTGCTGCGTCATGCCGACGACAACCTCGTGGTGGCGCAACGCCTCGGCGAGTGGATCAGCCGCGGCCCGGAGCTGGAGGAGGACATCGCCCTGGCCAACATCGCGCTCGACCATCTCGGCGTGGCCCGGGCCCTCCTCACCCATGCCGGAGCGCTCGAGGGCGGGGCACGCAGCGAGGACGACTTCGCCATGGGCCGCTCCGAGCGCGAGTTCACCAACCTCCTCCTAGTCGAGCAACCCAACGGTGACTTCGCCCACACCATGACCCGCCAGGTGCTCCTCGATGCCTATCAGTTGGAACTGTGGGAAGCCCTGAGCGGGTCGGTCGACGAGACCTTGGCCGGGATAGCCGCCAAGGCGCTCAAGGAAGCCAGGTACCACTTCCGCCATTCCTCGACATGGATGATCCGTCTCGGTGACGGGACCGAGGAAAGCCGGAGGCGGACCGAGGAGGCGCTCGCCATCCTCTGGCGGTTCACCGGGGAGTTGTTCGATGGTGACGACACCGATGGCGAGATGGTGGCGGCCGGGATAGGGGTGGACCCGGCGACGCTGCGGCCCGGTTGGGAGAAGAGGATTGGCGAGGTGCTCGCCGAGGCTCGTCTCGAGGCGCCGGGGGCACGTCGCAGCGGGTCGGCGGGCGTCAGGGCTACCACACAGAACACCTCGGCAAGCTGATAGCCGAGATGCAGTGGCTGGCACGCGCAATGCCGGAGGCGACGTGGTGAACGCGACCATCGACGAGCTGACCGAGATTCGTTCCGTGATCGCCTCGGTGGCCGACCCCGAGATCCCGGTTCTGACCATCGACGACCTCGGGATCTTGCGCGACGTCACCATCGAAGAGGGGCGCGTGGTGGCCACCATCACTCCGACCTACTCGGGTTGCCCGGCGATGGACGCCATAAGCGATGCGATCTTCGAATCGCTTCCGGACCGGGACGTCGAGGTGCGCACCGTCCATACGCCGGCGTGGACGACCGATTGGATGAGCGCCGAGGGCCGCCGCAAGCTGGAAGAGTGCGGCATCGCCCCCCCGGCCCCTGCCCACGAGGCTCGCTGTCCCCGCTGCAGGTCCGCCGGCGCCCGCACCGTTTCCTTCTTCGGATCCACCGCCTGCAAGGCGCTGCTGGTCTGCTCCGGATGCGGCGAGCCCTTCGATCTCTTCAAGGAGCACTGAGCTGGGCGCCCCCAGCTTTCACCCTTTGCGGGTAGCCGACGTCGCTCCGCTCACCGAGGACTCGGTGGCGGTGACCCTCGAGGTGCCCGAGTCGCTGGCCGGCACCTTCGAGTACCTCCCCGGCCAGCACGTGACGCTACGGGCCATGATCGACGGCCATGACGTGCGGCGCTCCTACTCGATCTGCGCCAACGCCAACACCGGGCGTTCTTCGTGTCGGCATAAAGCGACTCGGGGGAGGCGCCTTCTCCACCTGGGCGCTGCGCGATCTCCGGGCAGACGATGTACTCGACGTGATGCCCCCGGTGGGCGAATTCACCATCACCCCGGATCCCGATGCGACGCATCACTATGCCGCCATCGCCGCCGGCTCGGGGATAACACCGGTGCTCTCGCTGGTGTCCACGACACTCGACTCGGAGCCGGAAAGCCGCTGGACGGTGATCCTGGGAAACCGGTCTGCCCGCACGGTGATGTTTCTCGACGAGCTTCAGGGGCTCAAGGACCGCTACCCCGACCGCCTCCAACTGGTGCACGTACTGAGCCAGGAGATGCCCGAGGTACCGCTCTTCGCCGGGCGGATCGACCGGGACAAGCTGGAGAAGCTCTTTGCCACCGTTGCCGACGCCGCAACGGTCGACGAGTGGTTCCTGTGCGGTCCCTTCGAGATGGTGGGTGCCGCCCGTGAATTGCTCGAGGAGCGCGGCGTCGAGCCGAAACAGATCCACGACGAGCTCTTCTTTGCCGGCCCGCTCGACGTGGAGGCGCTACCCACCGAGCCACCGCCGGGCGAAGGTGCAGTCGGCGTCGAGTTCACCCTCGCCGGACGGAAGTCGGAGGTGCGGATGCGCCCCGAGGAGAAGATCCTCGACGCCGCATTGAGGGTGCGCCGAGAGCTCCCCTTCTCCTGCAAGGGAGGGATGTGCGCCTCGTGCAAGGCCCGACTCCTCGAGGGTGAGGTCGAGATGGAGAAGAACTACGCCCTGGTCGACACCGACCTAGAGCAGGGATTGATCCTCACCTGCCAGAGCCACCCCCTGACCGACCGCGTCGTCCTGGACTACGACGTATGACGCAACAGACGGCAGACGGCAGACGGCAGACGGCAGACAATCCGCTCCGTCCCCCGGCAGGGGCGGACGGAGACTCCGCTGCTGCCAGCAGCGGTGTACGGCGGGGCCGGCGACACTTCGTCCCCCGTAGGGGAGGGCCCGCTGCGGCAGCAGCGGGTAGGCGGGCTGCCGACTCCCAACGGTGCTGTCTCACGAGCCACGCCCATGGTGAGTTCGGCGGCATCGGCGCGAAACAGCCGGGACGACGTTGTCCGGGCGGCGGCGCGGCTCTTTGCCGAGCGGGGATACCACGGCACATCGATGCGCGACCTCGGTGCCGAGTTGGGTCTGTTCGGCTCCTCGCTCTACTCGCACGTCGGGTCGAAGCAGGAGCTACTGGTGGAGGTGGTGGCCACCGGGGCGCAGCCTGTTCCAGGAGTCGGCGGCCCGAGCGGAGGAAGTTGAGGGAGGGGCGGAAGCCCGGCTCAGAGCGCTCGTTTCCGGCCACCTCGACGTCGTGCTGGACAACCTCGACGAGGTGCGGACCTTCCTCAACGAAGCGTCGGCGCTGGAACCGGAGTACCGCGACCGGGTCATCGCCGCCCGGGACAGATATGAGGACTCGTTCCGTCAAGTCCTCCAGCAAGGGATCGAGGAAGGCGTCTTCCGTCCCAACGTCGATCCCAAGCTCGGCGCCATCTTCATCCTCTCCATCCTCAACGCCGTCGAGCGCTGGTTCCGGCCCGATGGGGTCCTCGACCGGCGCGGGCTGGCCGATGAGATGATCGCCTTCGTTCGAGACGGGACCGGTTGAGGCTCAACCGAGTTCATCGAGGCGCCGGCCAATGACCTCCTCGAAGGTGGCAAGCGTCCCAGGGCACTGCGACAAGGTCTCCAGGAACGTGGCCCGGTCGATGGCGAGCAACCGCCCGTCTTCCACCGCCAACACGGTCGCAGTTCGGGGCACATCTGCGATCAAGGCAATCTCGCCGAAGACATCTCCGCTCTCGAGCGTGTGGACACGGCGCCCGTCGGCGATGATGTCGTATCGACCGGCGTCGATCAAATAGACGCGGTCGCCCGGGTCCCCTTGCTGTACGACGACCCGTCCACGCTCCACGTTCTCCAAGTGCGAGCCCAGCGCCAGTCCCTCGAGGGCGGGGGGGTCGAGGGGCCGCAGCATGGCGACGCTCTCAATAATCTCGATTTCGACCTTGGTGGGGCCAACCGAGATGTCTGCCTGGCGTATCACGGGCCAAACCACGATCGCCGCCGTCGGTAACAGCAGTCCGACGACCACCAAGGCGGCTCGGTCACCGACCCAATCGATGAGAACCGGGGCCACCAGGGCGCCAACGGCAAGCCCGGCCATGGCAAGCCCTTCGAGAACTCCGAAAACACGGGCCATGACCTCGCGCGATGCCAGGCGCTGCAGGAGCGTGCGGCCGGCGACATTCGCCAGACCGCCAGCCCCACCCGTGACCGCCAGCAAGGGGGCTGCTCCCGGGAGCAGCCCGATAGCACTGATCGACATCCCCCCAGCCAACGATCCAGCCAGCAGCGACGGTGCCAGTCGGGGCCGCCCGACCAGCCCGGCGCTTGCCATGGCTCCGACCAATGCGCCCGCTCCGACTAGAGCCCCGAGGTAGCCCACTCCGGGCTCGCCGATCCCGAGCAGCTCGATGGCCAGCACCACGACCAATACGCCAAGTGCTCCATCCACGATCGCCTTCACCCCGCCCAGTCCGACTATGGCGCTGGTGCGCCTGTCGGAAAGCACCGTGGACACACCGCCCACCAGGGTGCGGAACCCTGATACCCGCATGACCAAAGCCGGACCGGCTGTCGACACCCCAGCAACGACTATCGCCGACACCGCGAGCACGGCAGCCATGACCAAGAAGACCAAAGAAGCGTCGCCTGCCGCGAGAAGCAGGCCAGCTATCAGAGGTCCGGCGAGTCCCGCGACACCCTCCTCCAGGGATGAAACGACGTTGGCCGCGACCGTCTGATCAGGTCCATCGCTCAACTCAGGAATCGAGGCGGTATGAGCCGGGCGAGTTGCTGTGATGAGGATCGCAGTCAACGCGACGAGCGCCACCACCAGCTGGGGTGCGGCAGCAGTTGCTATGGCCCAACCTGTCAGCCCAGCCGCCCCCGCTTGTGAGAGATAACCGATGGTGAGCGCCCGCTGCCGTGGCATCCGGTCGGCCGCGGTGGCGATCAGGGGCGCGGCTACTGCCGCTGGTAGGAGCTGGATGGCTAACACCAGCCCAACGGTCGCCGAACCCCCGACCCGATAGGCATAGACCAGAGTCGCCACCAAAATGGCACGTTCCGCTACACCGAACCCCAGGAACGCAAGCTCGAGGCGCCGCAGCGATGGCACGCCGAATACGGCCGCGACGGCCGCCACCTTCGCCCTATGCCGCGACAGCAAGGTGGTCACCTCTCCTCCCCTCGAGGCTCACCCGAGTCTGACAGAGGACACGGTGGTTAGCTCACTACACGTTTGGCGATGGAAGTCCGCTCAAGCCGCGGGACACGTCGACCGGGTCGGGATGGCCGATGAGATCATGAGTTCGTTCGCGATGGGACCGGTTGAGACTCAATCGACCTCTCCCAAACCGGACGAGACGCCGGCCAACGACCTCCTCGAAGGTAGCGAGCGTCCCCGGGCATTGCGCGAGGGTCTCGAGAAACGTGGCCCTGTCGATTGCGAGCAACCGCCCGTCTTCGACAGCCGCCACCGTTGCCGTCCGGGGCACGTCCGCGATCAGCGCGATCTCGCCAAAGATGTCGCCGCTCTCGAGCGTGTTGACCAGGTGTCCATCGGCGATGACGTCGTATCGACCGGCGTCGATCACATAGACACGGTCGCCGGCGTCTCCTTGGCGAATCACCACGCGGCCCCTTTCCACTTCTTCGACATGCGAGCCCAGCGCCAGCGCCTCGAGGGCGGGTGGGTCGAGGAGCCGCAACATGGCGACCCGCTCCAGGATGCCGACCTCCACCTCTGGCACGTAGGCCGAGATGTCGGCGGCGCGGATCATCGGCCATCCGGCGACCGCAGCGACCGGGAGCAACAATCCGATCACCACAAAGGCGCCCTGGGCGCCGACCAGGTTGATCAGAATCGGGGCGACGACGGCGCCGACGGCGAGCCCGGCCATTGCCATCCCCTCGAGCACGCCAAAGACGCGAGCCATGACCTCGCGCGGCGCCAACCGTTGCAGGAGGGTGCGACCGGCGACATCACCCAAGCCGACGCCCGCACCCGAAACCGCCAACAACGGCGCCGTCGCCGGGAAGATCCCAACCAAGGTGATGGGCAATCCTCGGGCGAGCGCACCGCCCAACAGCGATGGCGCCAGACGAGGTCGACCAACGAGCCCGGCCGCTCCCATGGCGCCGAACAGAGCCCCTACCCCGACGATTGCCCCGAGATAGCCGACTCCTGGCTCGCCGATACCCAGCAGCTCGATGGCCAGAACCACGAGGAGCACATCGAGCGCTCCGTCCACGATCGACTGCACCCCACCGAGACCGACGATGACACGTGTGCGGCGTTCGGAGAGCACCATCGAGACACCTCCGAGGAGGGTCCGGATCGGCGAGACCCGTACGACCAATGCCGGAGCCTGGCGCTGCCGACGCGCCGGCGACGGTCGCAGCCGACGCCGCCAACACAACCGCCATCGCCAAGAAGACAAGTGCGGGGTCGCCGACCTCGAGCAGCAGACCGGCGATGAGCGGACCCGCGAGTGCGGCGAAGCCTTCCACCATGGCCGACACCACGTTGGCCGCAATCGTCTGATCGGGCCCGGCGCTGAGCTCAGGAATGAGAGCGATGTGGGCGGGCCGGGTTGCGGTGATCAGGATTGCGGTAAGCGCAGCGAACCCGACCACCAGCGGCGGAGCCTGCCCGCTCGCCATGGCCCACCACGTCAGAGCGGCGGCGGCGGCCTGCGATGCGTAACCCAACACGAGAGCTAGGTGCCGGGGGAGCCGATCGGCGGCTGTCGCCAGTAGAGGTGCCGCCACCGCGGCGGGGAGCAACTGGAGGGCCGCCACCAACCCGACCGTCGCCGAACCACCCACCTGGTACGCATAGACCAGGATCGCCACCCACGTGGCCCACTCCGCCAAACCGAACCCGAAAAAGGCCAACTCGAGGCGTCGCAGCGGTGGTCGACCGAACACGGCCGCCACCGCCGCCACCTTCGCCCTCTGCCGCGACAGCAGCGTTGTCACCCTTCACCCCGTTGAGGCTCAAACGAGTCTGACAGAGGGCGCGATGGCTCGGTTCAATACAGGTTCAGTGGATGGATGTCCCGGGCGAGCCGCGGGACACCCATCCGTCTTAGCTGAAGGACCTCACCCGGCGGGAGTTGCCGTCACCCCCGTCGGCTCGAAGTCGTAGGTCGTGTCGTTGATGGTGAGAGCATCCACGGCACCGGAGAACGGATTGTTGCGCCCTTTGTTGAACTGCACGGTGAGAATGATCGGCGGATCATCGCCACCGTCGTTCCAAGGCAATCAAGAGTTCATCCCATGTGCAGGGACTTGCCTGATCACACCCGGTGATGGTTCCGGAATTTCCCGTTAGCCACCACTCCCCCTCTTGGGTGGTGTCGATATGCGGTCCAACCCGGAAGTGTGTTCTCATGTTCGTTTATCAACGTTGAGAAGTGTCTCGACGGGGTCCCGCGGCGCCAGATTGGGATCGATCTCAAATTGGAGGTCCGGCATGTTGGGAACGAAGTCGTTGTTCTCGACCGTGGTCGTGAACCCAGTAGCTCAAGGACGTGATGTCTCAGGAACGACACGCCTATGAAGTCGACTTGGTTTCCGAAGGCTGCCTTGTCGTCGCCGCTGCCGGTACGGATCCCGAGACTGCCGACACCGAGGGGCGGGTTGACTGCGCCATCCTCGCACGGGCCAGCAACCGGCCCGGCCCGGAGGTAGGAGTCGCCATTGCCGATCACATTGCGGTCCACGATTCCCCAGTTCGGGCCGTCGAATCCGCCCAGGCCAGCCAGCAGATCGGGATCGACATCGGCCTCGGCCACCGAGCCATTGGCGATATCGCGCTGGTCACCGGTTCGCCGCCGATCGGCGCTGTTGACGGCTGTTGTCGGCGATCTTGGCGTTGTTGACCGCGTTGGCTGCAAGCTCGCTGCTGCCGACCCCATTGGCCTTGATATCGGCTGCGGTGAGGCTGTTATCAGCGACCTTCGAACTGTTGACTGCGCCGTTCTTCATGATCGCCGCTCGGTTGATGGTCCCGTTCTTTATGTCCCCGCTCGTCGATGGTTTCGTTCTTGATGTCGCCGCTGTGACGGTCCCATCCTTGATGTCGCCGCTGGCAATCGTCCCGTTCTTGATGTCGACACTCTGAATGGTGTTGTCCTTGATGTCCGCCGAGGTGATGAGCGCCTGGCCGGCGGCCGCTCCGGCAGTAAGGACGACGACAAGAGCTACGCCAATGGCGATGCCCGAGGGGTGGGTGGTCTAAACCGCATGGGACCTCCTCGGTCTCCGGCCCGGCCCCCTGCCGGGCACGATTGAAACCTAGGCGCGATAGTGCATTTGTGCGTTTCCGGAGTTCTCCGCCGAGGTTCGACACAGCCGGCGATACCCTCTCGGTGTGACTGCGCCCGACGAATCCGGTCCGCCCGCCGGCGAGGCGCCGCAGGATCCGCTGCCCACCCGCTTCGGTCTGTTGACCGTCGTCACCCTTGCCGTGGTGGTATCGGCGTTGTGGTGGCGGCGGTGATGTCGGCGGTGAGGAGGACAGCGCGTCATCTACGACAGGCGCTAGCCGGGCTGACCGGATCGCCCGCACCGGATTTCACCGTGCCCCTTCTCGACGGTGGTGAGTTCACCCTGTCCGAGCACATCGCCGATGACGGCCGACCGCTGATCCTCAACCTCTGGGCCTCGTGGTGCATCCCCTGCCGTGACGAGCTTCCCGAATTCGACCGGGTGGCGGCGGAGCACCCCGAGGTGGCGTTTCTCGGCGTTGCCGTAGAGGACCAGGAAGCGGCGGCCCGGGAGTTCGCCGAGGAGGTCGGTGTCCGCTTCCCGCTCGGCTTCGACGACACCGGGACCGTGTCCACTTCTTATCAGACGTTCGGGCTACCGATCACGGTGGCGATCGACTCGGAGGGAACCGTGGTCCGGCAGATCACCAGCCGGGTACCCGAGGAGCAGCTGCTCGAACTCTTGGAGGAATTGACCGGCTGAGGCTCAGCCCGACCGAGACTCAGCCCGACTGGGCCGCCGCCGCCAACTGGTGGTCTGGGTTTTCTCGGATGTACCGCAGGTTGGGTCCCTTGACCATCTCGGCGTGGACGATGTAGCGCTGCTGGGCGGAGAACTCGGGGTGGCAGGTGGTGAGGGTGAGCCACCCACCGGAGCGGGCATCGGTCACCCAGATGTCGGTCGGATTGACGACGAGCGTCTCACGCACCTTGTACACGTGACGTCCCACCGCACTGATCACGACGATCTTGTCGCCGACGCCCAACTCGTCGATCCGGTTGAAGGGGGCGCCGTATGTGGTGCGGTGCCCGCTCATCACTGCGTTGCCGGGCTGACCGGGGAGCGGCGTCCACGGCATGTGCCCTGGCCCGAGTTGGAGCGTGGGTACGTCTACCCCCTCGAACACGACCTCTTTGACCTCGATCGACGGAATCCGGATCTCGGCGAAGGCGGTTCCCGCTTCGGGCGGTTCCTCGGTGAACAGCTCGGCGGGCGGGATGACGACCTTGTTGGGACGGGGATTGGCGTCGGGCTGCCCGGACGGGGTGACCTGGGGCGCGGCCTCCTCGAGCCTGATCGCAAGCTGGCGCGCGCCTTCCAACTGACCCCGCTCTGCGGCAAGGTCGGTGTACCAGTACTGGTAGGCGAGAAAGCCGAGCACAACCAGCCCGGCGGCCATCAACCCCCAGCCGACGAAACGGATCCGTTTCTTCATCGGTTGGTCAAAGTTATCAGCTTATGGACGGTAGTCCTATGGGCTCAGCGGCCCATCCACTCCGGCGGCCTCTTCTCGAGGAAGGCCCTGACCCCCTCTGCGGCGTCCTCGGTCGAGGCCACCGAGGTCAATGCAGCATGGAGATGGTCGAGCGACTCGTCGAAATCCAGGTCGTCAACCGCGTAGAAGGCATCGCGTCCCAACCGGATCGTCGCCGGGCTCTTGGCGGCCAGTTGCTCCACCAGAGCATCGATCTCCTCGTCGAGGCGATCGGGAGCGACAACCCTCGAGACTGCCCCGAGCGACTTCGCCTCGTCGGCATCGATCAGCCGGCCGGTCATCATCAGTTCAAGTACTGCTCGACGCGGCATGCATCGCACCAGGACGGCGCCGATCATCATCGGCCAAAGCCCGACGTCGATCTCGGGGGTGCCGAATTTGGCGTGCTCGGAGGCAACCACGATGTCGCACGCCGCCGCCAGGCCAAAGCCACCGGCAAGTGCGTGACCGTTTACCCGGGCGATGGTCGGCTTCCCCAGGCGCCGCATGGCCCGCAGCACGTCGGCAAAGCCCCCGCGGGCGTGGTGCAGTTCGATCGGCTTGTCGAAGAACCCCCCGGCCAGATCCCCCCCGGCCGAGAAGGCCCGATCACCTGCCCCGGTGATGACGACAACCCTCACGGCGGGATCGGCACCGGCAGCGGCGAGCGCGTCGCCAAGCTTCTCGATCACCGGGAGCGACAGCGGGTTGCGCCGGTCGGGATCGTCGATGACCAGCCAGGCCGCCGGTCCACGCACCTCATAGCGAAACATTCCGCGCTCTCGCTCGACGGGTCACCACGCTACTTGCCACTCCTCCACCGGTTGGTACCGTGCTCGAATGGTCCTTGTTCTGGCGGTGTTGCTCGTCGGGATGCTCGTTGCGCTCATGCGCGGCGGCAGGTTCCGCAACCTGAGCGACGTCCGGATCAGACAGTGGTGGCTGCTACCGATGGCCTTCGCCCTGCAACTCGCCGCCGAGGTCGTGCCCGATCTCGCCGGTTGGTCCCGGGGTGTGACGATGTCACTCGTGCTCGGGTCCTATGTGCCGCTGCTGGTACTCGTGGCTCTGAACCGGGGGACGCCGGGGATGTGGCTGATCGGCCTCGGCATACTGATGAACTTCACGGTGATAGTCGCCAACGGCGGTATGCCCGTGCTGAGCGAGGCGGCCTACGTCGCCGGCGGCACCAACGCCGACGCCGACATCATCGCCAGCGCCAAGCACGTTCTGCTCGACACCTCGACGGCGCTGCCCTTCCTCGCTGACGTGATCCCCCTCAGGCTGTTCGGTTTCGGCCAGGTCATCTCGCTCGGCGATGTGTTCCTGGCTGTCGGTCTGGCGCGGGTCCTCGAGCACGAACTGCGTCAGCCGGTCCGGTGGTTCAAGCACGGGGCACGCACCGAGGCTGGATCGGCCGCCAGGCGGTGACGGGAACCGCTCCCAAGGAGGGAGTGCCGGCCCAGGTTTCCGGGACGGGCGACGCCGTAGTGACACCCCACTACCTGGCGACCGCAGCCGCGATCGAAATTCTCGAAGCTGGGGGCAACGGGGTCGACGCCGCCATCGCTGCCGATGCCGTGCTCGGAGTGGTCGCTCCCGAGGCATGCGGGATCGGCGGCGACCTCTTCGCCTTGGTGCACCGGGCCGGGGACCGTGTGCCGGCGGCACTCAACGCATCGGGCCGCGCCGGGTCTGGCGTTGACGCCGAGGCGATGCGAAGCGATGGCCATGCCGAGATCCCATGGGACCACCCGGCGACGGCAACGGTCCCGGGATGCGTGGACGGTTGGGTGGCTCTGGGTGACCGCTTCGGCTCGGTCCCACTCGACGGCCTCCTCGCTCGGGCCGTTGCGCTCGCCGAGGATGGCTTCGAGGCATCCGACGAGTTGGCGGGATCGCTCCGCCGTCTCGAATCGCGGCTGAGGGATCAGCCAGCAGCCGCCGGGCTCTACCCAGCCGGGACCGCTCCCGCTCCGGGTGATCGCCTCCACCGACCCGGGCTCGCCAAGACCTTGCGCGCCATCGCCAAGGAAGGCCGTGACGGCTTCTACCGAGGCGAGACCGCTGCGGCCGTAGCCACAGCGACATCCGGGTTGGTCACCGCTGAGGACATGGCGGCGAGCAGGTCCGACTGGGTGGACCCGATATCGCTCGACGTGCTCGGGCTCACCGGTTGGACGGTTCCCGCCCAACTCCCAGGGATACCTCGTCCTAGCTGGCCTCTGGCTGCTGGAGAGGCTGGGCACCTCGGGGGACCTCGACGATCCCGGCTACTGGCACGCCCAGATCGAGTCGTACCGAGCGGCGGCGTGGGACCGCGACGACCTCGTTGCCGACCCGCAAAAGGCTCCCGTCGATCCGGAACAACTGCTCGACCCGGCACGGCTGGCCGATCGGCTGGCGGGGATCGCCCCCGACTCGGTGGCCGACTGGCCGTCCAGCCGGGAGGTGCCCTCGGGCACGGCCTACCTGTGCGTGGTGGACCGTCACGGCACCGGCGTCTCCTTCATCCAGTCCAACTTCATGGGGATCGGTTCGGGCATCGGCGCCGGCGAGGCGGGGTTCTTCCTCCACAACCGGGGCGCCGGATTCGACCTCCGTCCCGGGTCGCCCAACGAACTGGCCCCCGGCATGCGGCCGCTCCACACGTTGTCGCCCACGCTCTGGACCGATTCCGAAGGGGATCTCGCCATGGTCCTCGGGACGAGGGGTGGCCACCATCAGCCGCAGTTGCTGATCCAGATGGCAGCGCACCTCCTGCTGGGGGGCATGTCGCCCGCCGAGGCGCAACACGCCCCCCGCTGGGAGATCGCACCCGCCGGCTTTGGGGGTGCCACCTCGCTCGGGGTCGAGCCATCGACCCCAGCCGACGTGGTGGAAGGTCTGCGGCGACGCGGCCACCATGTCGAGGTGGCCGACGAGAGTCAGCCCGGGTGGGGGCCGGTGTCGGTGATCACCGTCGACAAAGAAGGTGTCCGCACCGCAGCCGCCGACCCCAGGGTGGCGACCGCAAACGCAGTGGTCAGCTGATCAGTCCCAATCGACGGCGACGACCTGGACCGGTGCGTCGATGCCCTTCAACCCCGCTTCCCTCGGGGCCGAGGTCGTTACTCCGCTGACGCCGTCGAGCGTGTCGACCGTCGCCAGGATCTCGCCACCCTGTGCCAGCGCAGCCACACGGGCGGCGGCATGGACTCCGACCCCCGAGTAGTCCGACCCATGGCGGTTGGCTTCGGCGGCATGGAGGCCGATGCGCACCATCGGGGCGAAGCCGGTGGAGCGACGGTGCTCGGCGAGCCGCCTCTGGACGGCAACGGCGGCATCGACGGCAGAGGCCGATGTCTCGAAGGCGACGAAAAACCCGTCACCCGTCGAGTTCACCACCTCACCGCCGTGGGCGACGAACAACTCGCGCAGCGTGTCGTCGTGCCAGCGGAGCAACTGGTCCCACGACTCGATCGCCCAACAGCTCGGCGAGGTTGGTCGAGCCGACGATGTCGGTGAAGACAAAGGTGCGCCGGGTCTGGATGGGTCCGCTCCGACGCGCCGACACCGCTGCGATCTCAGCGGCAACCGCGTCGGCGTCCCGCTTGGCGCCGAGCGTGTCGAGATCCTTGAACGCAGCGTCGAGCTCCAGGTCGGCCTGGTCGTCGTCGTGGACCGCCCGGAGGGCGCGGGCCAGCAGCTGGCGTGAAATGGCCGTCTCGTATGGCGCCATGCACCCTTCCCCAAAGCCCGATGGCGGCGCGGAACCGGGCGGCGGCTCCGACCGGGTCACCCTCGGCAAGGAGAACCCTCCCCCAGGCAAGCTCCCGCTCCGCCTGCCTGGCCACCGTGTCGAATGTCTTAACGAGCCCGTCGAATTCCTCGGCGGCCTCGCGGGCGATCGCCAGGCTCGCCTGCGGCGATGGCGATCTCGACCTGGGCGGGGAGCATGCGCGCCCTGGTCCATTGGTCCCAGGACTGTTCCTGGAGCGCCGATCTGATCCCTGCAGCGGCGGTACGGGTGTTTCCCTGGGCGAGTCTTATCAAGGCAAGGAGGGGCTGCGTCGAGTGGCCTAGGGCATGCGATTGGCGCAGTGCGTCCTCTGCCGCCTCGAGATTCCCCCTGCGGAAGCGGAGGACGGCCAGCGCGTAGAGCCCGTCGGCGCGAGGTGGGGTGGCGTTGTACGCCTCGAGTTCGGCGGTGGCGCGTTCCAACTCTGCTTCCGCCTTGTCCCAAGCTCCCGACATCGCAACCACCTCGGCGCGGTGGACACGGCAGATCCCGGGGAAGCCGGAGATCGACTGCTTCTCACACCACTTCTCGGTGGCTTGAGTCCATTCGCCGGCGCGGACGTAGTCGGTCAGGTCGCGGCAGGCGGAGATCATGTTGGCAGTAGGTGATCGCCGGTGATCATTGGCGACAGCTCACCGTTGACTGCGGCGACCGAGGCCTCCTCGAGTAACTGGAAGCCGTCCACGACGGCGCCGCCGGCGATCTTCAACGTTCCGAGCACGACCAGGGCATCGCCTCCAGGTCGGCAGTCGCCGGTTTCGGTGCCGATCCTCACCGCTTCCTCGGCCAGCCCGACCGCCTCCTCAACGTTTCCCTTGACTGCGAGCGAGCCGGACTCTGCTCAGCGCCAGATGCCCATGGGCGGGGCCCTCCGGCTCGCTCGGCCAGCAAGCGTTCACCGCGCCGCAACCAGGCACCTGCGATCGAGCCTTGGCCCTTGTAGGCGTACTGCGTGGTCAAGATCGACCGACTCTTCGGCGGCATCGGCGCGTTCTCCAGCTGGCGGACGAAGACTTTGAAGGCCCGCTCAAAGGATTCGATCATGAGGTCGACTTGGCCGGTGAACCAGGCAGCCTCGGCCATCCTCCCCAGATCTGGCCCCGACAATTCGGTTTGCTGGTCCGCAGTGGGTGAAGAGGTCGAGGGCCTCCTGCCAGTCATGCCTATCGAATGAGTCCCGGGCGGCAGGCGAGCGCGTCGCTGGCGCAGCGGTGTCGACAAAGACAGCTCAGTTTCCCTTTCATGCATTGATTCTCCCACGACGGGACGGTGGAGGCGACAGACGCCCGGCGTACCATCCGACGAGTGGCTGGATCACGACGTCACCCTGCTCCTCGTCCGGCACGGGGAAGCCGAGGGCAACAAGGAACGACGGTTCATAGGGCAGTCCGATGTTCCGCTCTCCGATCTGGGGCGCCGTCAGGCCCTCGCCATCGCCGACCGCCTCACCGAGGTGCCCATCTCGCGGATCGTGTCGAGCGATCTGCAGCGGGCGCGTGACACGGTCAACCCTCTCGCCGAGATGCTCCAGCTGGCGGTGGAGACCTACAAGGGGCTGCGCGAGATCGAGAACGGCGAGTGGTCGGGTTTGCTCGCCTCCGAGATCGAGCAGCTATGGCCGGAGATGTGGGACAAGTACCGGTTGGGAGAGGACGTCCCCCGGCCCGGCGGGGAGCGGTGGGCCGACGTCCGCGCCAGGGTTGTGGAGGCTGTGACCGAGGTCGCCGACGGCGCAGCGCCGGGTGAGGTCGTTGTGGTGTCCACTCACGGAGGTCCAGCGCTGCAGTTGGTGATGTGGGCCGCAGGTATCACCTGGGAGGGCAATATCTTCCGCGGCTCATTCGGGGCGATCCTCAACGCCTCGATCAGCACGATCAGGCTTCCCGGCCCGCGCCTCTTGGGCTACAACGATGTCGGGCATCTCGCCGGCGGGCTGCTGGCCGAGGTGACGCTCCCCTTCCGGCCCGGTCCAATCACCCCCGGATCGCCGAAATGAGCCGACCCCACGACTTGTCATCGTTCGCTAGGAGCCCGTCGCCCAGCTCGTAGAAGCTGAGCCGGGCCAGCCGGTCTCCGTATCGGTGGCGGATTGCCCCGCCGACCTCCTCGATCGGGGCGACGACCGCAACCTGGTCGAGCATCTCGTCGTCGATCAGGTCTCCCATCTCTCCCCAACGCCCCTGCCTGGCGAGGCTCGACAGCGCGGGCCCGACATCCCAACCGGCACGCTCCACCACCAGCCGGTAGGAGGGTGTAGAGGCATAGAAGGCGATCTGCTGGCGCGCCTGGGCGGCCGCCCGCTCCATGTCATCGCCGTCACGTCCGGTCACCACCATGACGGCGGCATGGAGGCCGACCTCTTCGGCCGATCGCCCGGTGCGCTTGGCTCCCTCGGCCACCGCTGGCACCACAACCCCGTCGAGATAGTCGATGGTGTGGAAGGGGTGAACCACCACCCCCTGACAGAGCTCACCCGCCAGCCGGCACATCGCCGGGTTGACCGCGGCGACGATCACCGGGATGTCCGGGTGGTCGATTGGCCCCGGATTGAAGAAAGGCGTCATGAGAGAGAGCCGGTAGTGGTCGCCATCGAAACGGAGAGGACCTCCCTCTTGCCATGCCGCCCACACCGCCCTGACAGCCTGGATGTACTCCCGCATCCGTGGCACCGGCGGCTCCCAAGTTCCGCCGAAGCGACGGGTGATGTGCGCCCGAACCTGGGTCCCCAATCCCAGGGTGAACCGTCCTCCGCTCGCTTGGGCAAGGTCCCATGCGATGTGGGCGGTGATGGTGGGCGACCGGGGGAAGGCGACCGCGATCCCGGTCTCGAGGTCGAGATCCGGCGCCGTGGTGGCGGCGACCGCCAGTGCCATGAAAGGGTCGTGCGAGGTCTCAACCGTGACCACACCGTCGAACCCGATCAGGCTCGCCCACCGGGCCCTTTCGGCGGCCTGGCTAAGTGACCCTGGGGGCAGCGCGGCGTCGATCTTCAAGCCGGCGATGCTTTCCGTCGCGCCATGTACGCCTCTCCCCGCGGTGACAGCCGGTATCCCCGCTCCAGGCTCCAGGTCAGCCCGAGTTCCTTCAGCTTGCGCACGTTCCGCTTGAACACATCCCGCTCGACCTGGAGCGAAGCGGCCAGGTCGCCGGCGCGCACCGCCGGGCTTTCCGCTATCGCCGTCAACGCTGCCGCGGTCCACGGACCGTTGGGGGATGCCCGGTCGAGCCGGGCGAGGCGCTGTTCGATTCGGTCGACATCTTCGGGCGACAGATCGGCGGTCTCCGACAGCAAGAGGCGTGGGTCGGGGTCGTCCACCTTGTGGAACCGCACCCGATAAAGAGGATTTGCCGGATCACCTCTCAGATCGGCCACCAGATCTTCAGCCGATCCATACCCGGCGGAGCGAGCAGCGCGGTCATCGATCTCGTCGGGAACCACCGAATCCACAGACTCCACTTCGATGATTCCGGCTGCGGTCCGGTAGCGCCGTCCGGCCAGCACACGCGCCCGTTCCCAGCGCCGGTAGGCGGCGGTCACCGTGCCGGCAGAGATCCCCTCCCAGAACCTCTTGGGGAACAGCACCGGGCGACCATAGGCGAGCCGACTGTCGGTTTGGGCCGGCGTCTACGATTCCAACAACGATGGACGAACCCATCTCCGAGGAGGTCGCCGAGGTCGTCGTCCTGGAGGATGACGAATCCGGAAGGACATGGCGCACGGCGCGGGTGATTGCTGTCATCGCCGGCATCGCCGCCCTGGTGTGGGCCATGCGCGATCGGTTCATCTCCCTCGTCGTACCTCGCGAGCCCGAGCCTCCGACCTTCCGGGTGGCACCGCCCCCGACCGGCGGCCCCGGCCGCACCCGAGCACGAAGATCTGACCGTGATCGCTGGGATCGGGCCCGTCTACCAGAGCCGCCTCTACGCCGCGGGGTTCGACACGCTGGCCGCAGTCGCCGAGGCGTCGGCCGCTGAATTGTCCAGGGCCGCCCAAGTGCCCGAGGGACGCGCCGCCGATTGGGTGAGCAAGGCGATGACGATGGTTGGCAAAAGCGGCTGATCGTCAGAGCCGGACGTGGGAGACCACGACCTCCTCGCGCACCATCATCCGACCCATTATCCAATACGCCAGGCCGGCGAGGAGTATGGAAGTGATCAGGCCAGGGAGGGCCAGGTCGTCCAGTGGGGCCCGGAAGGCGAGTCCTTCGATCCACTCCACCATCGGGGCCGGCCCAACGGGGTGGACCAGGAGTGAGCCGATCACACCGATGGCGACCGCCAGCCAGCCCCAAAGGTTGATCACCCCATAGGTGCCTCCGTTGCCATAGAGCTGGTCGGTCCGGTAGACCTGTCTCCTGACGACATAGAAATCGACGAGGTACACGGCGGCGACCGCCGCAACCACCACCAGTGGAAGCTCGAGAGCGGCAACCGATTCCGGCCGGAGCACGATGGCGGCGGCCACGATCCCGAGCACGGTTACCGCGGCAACGACCTTCCCAATGCGCCGGCCAGTCAGCGAGAGAACGCACATCCCGGCTGCGTACCCGACGGCGAAAGGCAGCAGCGCCTGGACCGTCAGCATCCACACCACGATCACGGCCAACCCGGCGTAGCCCGGCAGCGAAGACGTGATCCCGGCGGCGATGTCAGCCGGCCCTTCGCCGAGCAGTGCCGCCGTTCCGCCGATCAGCGAGCCGATGACGACCGTCAGCCCGAATCCGACGGCGGTCCCCGACGCCGCGACCGGCTCGTCCGAGGCAAACCGGCTCACATCGCCGATCAGCGGGAACCAGAGGATCCCGAGGGCGACTGACAGCGTCGATTCCAAGCCAGAGCGCACTGGAGCTGTTGGGTCACCGGTTCAGCCGGGACCTGTTGGGTGGACAACAACCAGATGGCGAGGCCGACGGTTACGAACGCCACCCAGAACACCACGCGGCTGATCCACCGCGCCGTGACCTTGGCGGGCCCGACCAGAGCGAGGGCGACTGAGACAAGGCCAATGATCGAGATGGTCGCCGCGTCTGGAGGAGCGGCCAGCCCGACGCCAGCAAAAGCCATGGCCACACTGCCTGCCGCGGCCTGAAGTTGGACGGCTGCCCAGCCCCCCAGCGTCAGAACCACCATCAACCCGAACAACGCCGCCCCGCTGGAGCCAAACGCAGGACGCAGTGCCAGCACGGTGGGCACCCCGTTGTACGCACCGGCCCATGCTGCGAGGGAGAGGATGGTGCCACCAACCACCGCCCCGATCGGCACCGCGATGACCATCTGCTCCATCGAGAGGCTCAGACCCTCGGACGCCAGACTGAAACCGAGGAGAACCGTCGGGCCGCTCAACACGAGCGTCGCCCAGATGGCGGCAATGACTCGAAGCGCCGAACCGTCGCTGCTGCAATGACGCCGGCTCGGCGGACCACGTACCGTCATACCCCTGGCGTCCGCTCACGGCGGTGAGGTTACGACGCCCCAAAAATTCCGCCAGGGCTGCCGACACAATTCCGCTCGGCGCCATGGATCGGTCGACTGGAGCAGCTCCTCAACAACCAGGTGCACCGTGTTCGTCGGGCCTGAACAGGGAATTCTGACCGGCAACTTTGCTTCCAATCGCCGGTTTTACAGCACAGTGTTATCGGTAGCGGCAACCATTGCCGCCCTGATTTAGCGCAATGCCGTCAATCGTCATATGACCTATTAACGCATCTTGCGCACCTAACCTTAAAGTCTCTAGTAGAGGTATATGCCATCTGGGTCAATCTTCTATTGCACCCTCGAACGAGGGGCGGTTAGGTTGAGGTGACCGAAGCGGGCGGAGACGCGGAGGTACCTCGAAATGGCCACGCTCACAAAGCGTCCCACGCAACGCAACCGGCATGCCGTCGGTCGTCATGACCGCCATCCTCAGCCTTGTCTCGATTCCGCTCTTGGCCCCGAATGCGACAGCCACTCCCCTAGTCGCTACGGCTCGCAGCGGGCCCCGCTACCACGTGGTCCAGCTGGGAGAAACCCTTTGGCAGATCGCGGTGCGCTACGGCACGACCGTTGGTGCATTGGTGCGCGCCAACGGCATCGACAACCCCAACGTGATCTTTCCCGGGACGCGTCTGGTGGTTCCCGGCAGCGGGAGCGATTCCGGCGGCGGTTCGGGCAATGGTTCGGGCGAGCGGCGGGGGCTCGGGTACCGGACAGCAGGGCGAGGGATGGAGAATCCACGTGGTTGCTGCCGGCGATCTGCTTTGGGAGATCGCCATCCGCTACGACACCACGACCGCCGTCCTGGTGCGAGCCAACGACATTCCCAACCCGGACGCCCTCAGGATCGGTATGCGGCTGCGTGTCCCCGGGGGCGGCAGCGGAGACAACGGGGGCAACGGCGGTGGAGGTGGCGGAGGTGGCGGAGGTGGCGGTGAGGCGCCATCGGGATGGGGGATCCACGTCGTCCGGCGCGGTGAGGTGTTGTGGGAGATCGCGCTCCGCTACGGAACGACCGCCGGGGCTCTCATCCGGGCAAACGACATACCCAACCCGGACGCCCTCAGGATCGGTATGCGGCTGCGTGTCCCCGGGGGCGGCAGCGGAGACAACGGGGGCAACGGCGGTGGAGGTGGAGGTGGTGGCGGAGGTGGTGGCGGTGACGCTCCATCGGGATGGGGGATCCACGTCGTCCGACCGGGTGAGATGCTGTGGCAGATTGCGCTCCGCTACGGGACCACTGCCGGTGAGCTGATCCGAGCCAATGACATCCCGAATCCGGATGCCTTGACAATCGGGATGAGGTTGCGCGTGCCCAACGGCGGTGCCAGCCCGCGTATCCCATCGATGAAGTGCCCGGTGAGAGGTGCCCAGTTCATCGACGACTTCGGGGCGCCGCGCCCGGGCGGTCGCACCCACGCCGGAATCGACCTCTTCGCTGCGAGGGGGACCCCGGTCAGGGCCCCGGCCTCGGGGTGGGTCGCTGCCTGGGTCGGCGACATCGGCGGCAGACAGGTACGCCTCATCGGTGACAACGGGCACTACTACTCATCGAGCCATCTCAGCGCCTTCGGCGCCGGTGGCTGGGTGGAGGGCGGCACCGTGATCGGATACGTAGGGAACAGTGGCAACGCGAAGGGCAGCCCTCCCCATGCCCACTTCGAGTTCCACCCCAACGGCGGTGCGGCGGTCAACCCCTACGCCATGCTCGTGCGGGCTTGTGGGTGAGTGATAGACGGCGGACGGCGGACGGCGGCCAGGAGATGCAAAGAGTGCTCGGCCGGTCCTTAACCGAGCTCGAGTCCTCGCCCGAGAACCGGCTTGTCGACCCGACAATCCATAACGAGCGGTGGCGGCGTCTTGGGGGTGGCCAGGAGGGGGCTCGCCCCTCCTGACTGCCGTCTGCCGTCTGCCGTCTGCCGTCTTTTCAGTCCGTGCTCGAGACCTCTCTGGTGAGGAGGTCGAGGCCGACAGGGCCGATTTCGAGGACTCTGTCGTGGAAGTCCCTCAGGCTGAACCGCTCGCCGAGCCGCCGCTTCTCGCTCTCGCGCAATTCGAGGATGACCCGCTCCCCCAGTTTGTAGGAGATTGCCTGACCCGGCCAGCCGAGGTATCGCGTCACCTCGCTCACGGCGTAATCGTTGGGTTGGAATGCCAGCTCCTCGAGCACCTTGACCCCGAGGTCGAAGGTCCAGGGTTCTCCCCTGGCGAAGGGTGCCGTATCGGGCACCGGGTACCCGACGTGGCACCCGATGTCGATGACGACCCGGCAGGCACGGAGCAGATGCGAGACCACCATTCCCAGCACGTACTCGGGCCGCTCGAAGTAGCCCAACTCATCCATGAGACGCTCGGCATACAGAGCCCAGCCCTCTCCCGAGCCCGAGTACCACATCACGCTGCGATGCACCCGGCTGAGTCGGTCTCCCATCAACATCTGGGTCCCGATCTGGAGATGGTGCCCGGGGAATCCTTCGTGATAGGCAACCGAGACGTCTTCATACAGGGGTACGTGCGGATCGTCGGGAAGGGAGTACCAAATCCCACCCGGTCGTGAGAAGTCCTCGGAGGGCGCCTGGTAAAAGGCTCCGAGACTCGTGCCCGGGGGCGCCAGGTTGATGGTGATCGCCCGGATCTCGCTGGGAACGTCGAAGTGGACACCTTCGAGCGCCGTCAGCGCCGCCTCTTGTCGCTCCTGCATCACCTGGACGAATTCCTCGTGCGATGCGGCGGCATGATCCGGGTCGGAGCGAAGCATCTCCACGACCTCGGCGGGGGAGCTCCCTGGCGAGATCTGATCGGCCAGCGACCGGGCTCTCGCCGTCAACGCCGACACCTCCTCCCACCCCCACTGATAGGCCTCGGCTGGATCGATCTCGCACCCAAGGAAGCCCCGCGCCGCAATGACGTACCGCTCCTCCCCCACCCCGTCCTCGTCGCGGGACGCGCCGAGATAAGTAGTTCGCAGGTAGTCGCCGAACTCCGTCGCGGCCGACTTCGCCGAGGCGACGGCGGCGGCGAAGCGGTCCCGTTCGGCACAATCTTCTGGCAGGCGCCGGGCAAGCGACTGGAATCCTTCTTCGTTCGCCAGCTTCTCCGTCTGATCGATCACCGACTCCACCTGACGGCGCGCCACCGTCAACCCTCGGCGCCGCCCCTCCTCCAGACTGGCTCTTAGGCCTTGGTAGAACTTGTCGAGCGATCCGATGCGACGGATGACAAGGTCCTGGTCCTCGGAAGTATCCAGAGACATGAGGTCCAGGGTCTCCCGCAACAGCTGGAACGGAGAGGCGATGCTGTTGAGATCTCGCAGGTCCTCTCCCCTGGCGTGCTCGTCGCGCTGCTCATCGATCATCTCGACGGCCACCTCGCGTGCCAGACGGTCCCATCTGTCAACGGGAGGTGGCAGCCGGTCGATCGCTTCACGGTATCCGGCACGCCGCTCGTCGAATGCGTCCAGACCCTCGGGGCTGAGGTCATCCCACTCCGACCGATCGTTCCTGATGCCGAGGTTGACGGCCAGCATTGGGCTCATCTCGACCAAGTCATCCACGATCTGATCGGACAACGGGAACATCGCTCGTTCGGTCAGTTCGGTGCCTCCTCTTCTCACTGGGACGGTAACCGGTAGTCTCGGTGCGATGGAGGCGGTCGAGGCCGAGAACCGCCCCGAGGTGATCCCCGTCCGACCCGACGAGGATCTTGATCGCGAGCGGCTCGCCTCCTATCTGCTCCCGCGGCTGCCCGGAGCTGATGCCCCGATGGAGGTCGCCCAGTTCGCCGGGGGCAAGGCCAATCTCACCTACCTGTTGCGATTCGGCACCATCGAGTACGTGCTGCGCCGGCCGCCTCTGGGTCCGGTGGCGCCGACATCGCACGACATGGGTCGCGAGTTCCGGGTTCTGTCCACCCTGTGGTCGGCCTTTCCCCTGGCGCCGCGCGCCTATCTCCATTGCGATGACCTCTCGGTGATCGGGACCGAGTTCTTTGTGATGGAGCGGCGCCACGGCCTGGTGGTGCGTGAGCGGGTGCCCATCGAATTCGGTGGAGGGAGCGACCCTGTCGCCAATCAGAAGCTGTCCGAGGTGGTGATCGACACCCTGGTGGCGTTCCATGCCGTGGACCCGGCCGCGGCCGGCCTGGCGGACTTGGGGCACCCCGCCGGGTTTATCGAGCGGCAAGTGGCGGGGTTGGATCGAGCGCCTCCACCGGGCGAGCCCGGACCCCAACCCGGTCGCCAACGACCTTGCGGCATGGCTTCCTGAGCACATGCCCACCTCGCCCGCACCCACGCTCGTCCACAACGACTGGCGGCTGGACAACATGGCGGTGCACCCCGAAGATCCGGGCAGGTGTGTCGCCGTCTACGACTGGGACATGACGACCCGGGGCGACCCCCTGGCCGACCTGGGGACATTGCTGGCCGTCTGGTACCGACCCGACGAGATCCCGTCGGCGCTCAACCCGATGCCGACGACGGTCCCGGGGTTCCTTGACCGGGAGGAGGCTGCCCGCCGCTACGCCGATGGCAGCGGCAGAGATCTCTCCGACCTCCCCTGGTACCTGGTATTCGGCAGCTTCAAGATGGCGGTGATCCTCCAGCAGATTCATGTCCGCTGGTTGCGTGGTCAGACCCGCGACGCCCGGTTCGCCCATTTGGGAGAGGCCGCCGACCAACTCTTCGTGCTCGCCGCCGACCGCCGCCCCCGCTGAAACAGAGCCGAGTCGACGGACCGAGATGCGCCGCCACCCAGGCATGGCGCGGGGGACTCCCGAGTAGCCTCGCCCGGGTCGTGGATCTTTACGCCCGAGTCAACATCCTCGGTGGCCGCGCCGTGAGGCTGCCGCGGGGCGACATAAACCAGGCCATCGCCCTTGACGCCGATCCGCTCGCCTGGGCGCGCCGATGGGTCGGTCGCGGTGCACCGCGGCTGCTCATCGTGGACCTCGACGCCGCTGCCCGCCGCGACGGGGACAACCGGTCTTTGATCCACCGGATGCTCTCCGAACTGGACGTCCCCATCCAGGTCGCCGGAGGCATCCGGTCGCCTGGCGAGGTCGATCGGATGCTCACCGCCGGCGCATGGCGTGTGGCGATGGGGACAGCCGCCATCGAGAATCAGAACATGGTCTGGGAACTTTGCCGGCTCTATCCGGATCGGATATCTGTCAGCCTCGATGTCCTCGAAGACGAGGAGCTCGCCACCCGCGGCTGGACATCGAACAGCGGCCGATTCCTTGAAGAGGTCCTCATCGAGTTGTCGTCGGCCGGCGTCGCCTCGTTCATGGTGGCGGAGGCGGGCCGGGACACACTGGCCGAACCGCCGAACTTCGACGTCATCCGCACCGCCTTGGCGACGGTGGAACAACCGGTCATCGCCGCAGGCGGGGTCCGGAACCTGGCCGATCTCACCGCCCTCACCGAACTCGAGTCCTCGGGCCGCAGGCTCGCCGGCGTGGTGGTGGGGCGCGAGGTCACCGTCGGGCGTTTCAGCATGGAGGACGCTGCCGAGGTCCTCGCTCGCGCCGACGAGCGCATCTGAATGAGTCGCCGACCACACTCCGCACGAAATCGACCACAGATCGTGGGATTCTCTCGTTGCGTAGCCGCGCGACGTCGTGTAGCGTTCGTGAAGCCAGAGGGGGATGGACAACAAATCGGTCAAGACCCGGCAGCGGGTAGCCGATAGCTAGTAGCTTGGTTGTCCTGGGGAGTAGGGAAATGGTTGTCAAGATTCGGACCAAGCAGCGGGACGGAGAACACGAGTACGTGGGGCACGTCCTGACCCGGGGGCCGAGCAGGATCGTCATGATCCTCACCGAGCCGTACAACACGGCCGGCGACTCGGTCACATTCCATATCGCAGATGTCCTCTCCGAGGAACTGCTCGAGGGGCGCGTCGCAAGCTGACACCCGGTTCCGTCGCTGACGGAACCAGATGACATGGCGGCGTGGCTATAGCCTGCCGCGATGTCCGCGGCGACAATCGACACGCTGCTCGTCGTGTTCGTCGCCGCAGCCCTCACACCCATCGTGGCGAGATGGCTCAAGGGCGTACCTGTCCCCGCCGTAGTGCTGGAGATCGGGGCCGGGATCCTGATCGGTCCCGCCGTCCTCGGGCTGGCTAATCAGGATCCGGTAACCGAGGATCTCGCCAACTTCGGGCTCTCCATGCTCATCTTCCTCGCCGGATTCGAGGTCGACCCGGCTCGGATCCGCGGTCGTCCGCTCCGCCTCGCATCAGGGGGATGGCTCATCTCTCTCGTTGTCGGTCTGGGCGTAGGCGTGCTCCTTGCCCGATCAGGAGATGTGTCTGCCCTGGTCGTGGGGCTTGCGCTGACCACAACGGCTCTGGGCACCCTGCTCCCCATACTGCGCGACGCCGGGGTTCTCGGGGAGAAGTTCGGCACCCACGCCCTGGCGATCGGCACTCTCGGCGAGTTTGCACCGATCGTCTCCATCGCTTTGTTGCTCACCGGCGACAACCCGGTCAATACCACGCTGCTGCTCGTGGCGTTCGTCGTGGTGACGTTTGTCGTCGCCTTCCTTGCGTCCAGGCCCAAGTCGCCCACCGCGATGCGGTTCCTCGGTGAGAGCCTCCACAGCACGGGTCAGCTACCGGTGCGATTGGCGGTGCTCATCCTGGTGGCGCTGATCTGGCTGACACTCGAGTTCGGGCTCGACGTACTGCTCGGCGCCTTCGCCGCAGGGATGGTCATCCGGCTCGCCTCGACCGGCGAGCAGGCGAACGAGCTCGCCAGCAGGCTGGAGTCGATCGGGTTCGGTTTCTTCATCCCGATCTTCTTCGTGATGACCGGCGTGACATTCGACATCGCCGGTCTCCTGGCCGATCCGCTGAATCTGTTGCTGCTTCCGCTGTTCCTCTCGCTGTTCTTCCTGGTCAGGGGTCTGCCGATCTTGTTCTACCGCTCCGAGGTCGAGCGGAACGACCTGATCCCGCTAGCTCTCGTCTCCGCCACGGCACTCCCTCTCGTCGTCGTAATCACCGAGATCGGTGTGTCGACCGGCCGTATGGATTCCGGGCTGGCCACTGCACTCGTCGGCGCCGGGATGGTGTCGGTGATCCTGTTTCCCGCAGTGGCGCTCCGGCTCAGGGCGAGGTCTAGCCGGACTCCACCCGCTGATACCGTGGCGCCACCGTGAACCTCCTCGATCGCCTGCGCGCACCGGTCACCCCCGGAGAGATCACCACAAAGCGATGGGACGCCATCGTGGTCGGCGGAGGCCACAACGGACTCGCAGCCGCCGCATACCTCGCCAAAGCGGGCAAGCAGGTCATCGTGGTGGAGAGACGCGACCGACTTGGCGGCGCCGCCACCGTCGAGGAGATGTGGCCGGGCTATCACATCTCGCCATGCGCCTACCTCGCCGGGCTGCTCCATACGAGGGTGATCGACGACCTCGACCTGCGCCGCCATGGCTTCGCGGTGACGACCATCGATCCCGATCTCTTCGTCCCATTCGCCGACGGCACCTCATTGACCTGCTGGTCCGACCCCGACCGCACCGTCGCCGAGATCGCACGGCTATCACCCCCCGACGTCGACGGCTACCTCGCCCGCCAACAACTCTGGGACCGGATACGGGATGCGCTACGACCCGATGGTGACGGCGACGTCTGGCTCGGTGAGCCTCCCTCGCGGTCGGAGATCGAAGAGCGGTTGGGCGGTGACTCTGAGCTCATCCACGTCCTCTTCGAGCAATCGCAGATCGACCATCTGACGAGCTACTTCAAGGATGACCGGCTGGTAACCGCCTACGCCGGTCAAGGGGTGATCGGAACCAACGCCTCGCCGTTCGACCCGGGGACCGCCTCGATCGAGTTCCACCATTCCTCCGGTCGTCTCGAAGGGCAGCCGGGGACATGGGGGTTTGTCGCCGGTGGGATGGGGTCGGTGTCGGCGGCGCTGGCCGATGCCGCCCGCGAGGCTGGCGCGACGCTTGCGACCGGTGTCGAGGTGAGCAGCGTCATCCCCGGCGAGGGCGTGGAACTGGCCGACGGCGGCGTCCTCCATGCGCCGGTCGTGCTGTGCAACGCCGACCCCGAACGGGCGGCGGCGCTGCTCGGAGCGGCGGCGCCTACGTCCTTTCTGAGACGGGTCGAGGAGGTGCCCCGCACTTCCCCGGTGGTCAAAGTCACATTCGCCCTGGGAGCCTTGCCCGACTTCGGCGCCGATCACGCCACCTCGGCCCAGGTGGAGATCACCACCGGCCCAAAGGCGATGCACGACTCATTTCTCGCCGCCGGTCGTGGCGAGTTGGCCGAGGACCTGTGGTGCGAGCTCTACTTCCAAACGGTGTACGACCCTTCGATCGCACCTCCCGGTAAGCACGTGCTCTCCGCCTTCTGCCAGTACGTCCCTCACACGTTCGCCGAGGGCAATTGGGACGAGAGGCGGGACCAGGTGGGCGACCTAGTGACTCGCTCGATCGAACGGTTTGCGCCGGGGTTCTCCGACCTGGTCGAGCAGCGACACATAGATGGGCCACCCGACGTCGAGGAGCGGATCGGTCTCGCCGGCGGCCACATCTTCCAGGGCGAGTGCCTCCCCGCCTTCATGTGGGACCGCCGCCTCCCCTACCGCACCGGTGCCGACGGCGTCTACCTTTGCGGCGCCGCCACCCACCCCGGCGGCAGCGTCATCGCCGTCAACGGCCGCAACGCCGCAATGGCTGTATTGAAAGACACGGCGATCACTGCGTGATCGCCGGTTACTGAGTTCTGAGTACTGAGTTCATAACCGAAACCCAAGACGTCAGACGGCAGACGGCAGACGGCAGACTCGCCAGTATCGGGCGTGATGTACCGATTCGCTTCCCGTCCCGGATTCAGGAGAGAGACGCCAACGGGGGGATGATCATGTCTTCCTGGCGTTTCGACCGTGGGCTGTCTTTGGGTTTGAACCCATAACCCAAACCCATAACCCAGAACGTCCGGCGGCGATGCCGCCGGACTTCTCCATACCCTGTTCACATTGTCTCCACGTTCTTGTCCGACGATGCGATGGTCACAGATGAAAGGAGTGACCATGAACCGTCGAGTCTGGTTGAGCGTGTTGCTCACCGTGCTCGTAATCGGTGTCGTCGCCGCCATCGGCTACGGCGTGTATCAGATCGGCTTCGATCAGGGGGTGGCGGCAACTGCCGGAGAAACGACCACGGTTGTCCAAGTCGGTCACCGCGGCTACGGATGGGGATTCTTCCCTTGGTTCATCTTCCCGCTGTTCTTCTTCTTCCTGTTCTTCATCGGGAAGGCGTTCTGGTGGGGACCCTGGCGGGGTGGATGGCGCGGTCCGTACGGCGGCGGGCCATACAACGGCGAGGGCGAGGTCCCGCCCCACATCGAGAAGCGTCTCCAGACGTGGCACGAAGAGGCGCACGCAGAGAAGAAAGAGTGATCCAAGGCGCGGCCGGGGTCGTCCCGGCCGCGCCTTCGCTCGCGACATCGGGAGAATGGCGACATGACCACCGTCCTGGTCGTAGACGACGAACTCAAGATCACCAGGCTGGTGCGCGACTACCTCGAGCAGGCCGGCATCGCTGTGCTCACCGCATCGGACGGCCCAGGGGCGCTGGCGGCGGTTCGGGCGGCCAAACCCGACCTCGTCATCCTCGACCTGGGGCTCCCCGGGATGAGCGGGCTCGATGTGACAACCCACCTTCGCCGCTCGAGCTCGATCCCGATCATCGTGCTCACCGCCAGAAGCGAAGAGACCGACCGGGTGGTTGGGCTCGAGCTGGGCGCCGACGACTACGTCGTCAAGCCGTTCAGCCCCAAGGAGCTGGTGGCGAGGGTGCGCGCCGTTCTCCGCAGGGTCGGTGCAGCACACCCCGGGGCAGAGGTGATCACGAGCAGGCGACGTGACGATCGACCTTCCCCGGATGCGGGTCACGGTCGGCGAGCGGACGGTTGACCTGACGGCCACCGAGTTCGACCTGTTGGCCACGATGGTGCGCCGGCCGGGGCAGGTCTTCACCCGCTCGCAGCTGCTCGACGCGGTCCATGGTGTTGCCTTCGATTCGTACGAGCGGGCGATCGACGCCCACATCAAGAACATCCGGCGGAAGTTGGAGCCCGACCCGCGCCAGCCCCGCTACATCCAGACCGTCTACGGCGTGGGCTACCGGTTCACCGATGCCTGACCGTCACCACAGGGCGCCGCCGTGGTGGCCCGAGGGTGAAGGTTGGCCACCGCAGCGCGGCATCGGCCCCGACGCTTGGAAGGCATGGCGGCGAAGGACCATCTGGATCGCCCTCATCGGCTTTGGGGCGCTCGTCCTCGTCTGGGCGGTGGCCGGGTACTTCTTCTTTGGCGGAGAGGGCCGGCCAGGGACGTTGCTTCTTCCCCTGGTTCGTCATCCCGATCACGCTGCTTGATCCTGTTCGTGGCAGGACGTGGGTTCCGCCGTACCTGGGCGCCCTTGGGAAGCCTCATGGATGCCACCGGGCGATTGGCCGAAGGCGAATACGGGGCGCGGGTGGAGCCGGCCGGACCGCCACAGTTGCGCGAGGTGATGGGTGCTTTCAATCGGATGGCGGGCCGGATCGAAGCTGCGGACGAACAGCGCCGGAGGCTCCTCGCCGACCTCAGCCACGAGTTGCGGACCCCGCTCACCGTCATCCAGGGAAGCGTCGAGGCGATGCTCGATGGGGTCCACCCCGCGGACGAGGAGCACCTCTCCCGGCTGCTCGAGGAGACCCGTGTCCTGAGCAGACTGCTCGACGACCTGCGGACGGTCACGCTGGCCGAGGCGGGTCGATTGTCGCTCCAACTCGAAAGCACCGATCTCGGCGCCGCTCGTCGACGACGCCGTGTCCTCGCTCCTCACCCAGGCCGACGACGCCGGTGTGTCGGTGAAGGTCGACGTGGCGCCAGACCTCCCCGAGTTGGAGGTCGACCCGGTACGCATCAGGGAAGTGGTGACCAACCTGGTGATCAACGCCCTACGCCACACCCCACCAACCGGGCATATCCAGGTTGACGTGGTGGCCGACCCAGCCGGGGTTCGGGTATCGGTGGCCGACGATGGTGCCGGGATACCAACCAGATGTCCTGCCCCATGTGTTCGACCGCTTCGTCAAGTCGGCCGACTCGACCGGGACGGGGCTCGGGTTGACCATCGCCCGCGACCTGGTGGAAGCGCATGGCGGCTCGATCGCCGCCCTGTCTCCGCGCGGAGGGCGGCACGACGGTGAGCTTCTCGCTGCCGGTCGTTGCGCGCTGAGTCAAGAGACCGGCTCCCAGAGCCGATATCAAGGGGGGACCCAGGGGCAAAGACCGGTTGCTGGCTATCGTGGCCGCACCGGTCGATCGACGAAAGGGCGGTTGGTGGAGTCCAGAACAGCGGTCGTGCTCGACGGTTCGAGCCTCACCGTCGAGGAGATCGTCTCAATAGGGCGCGGTGAACGGGCAGTCACGCTCGATCCGACCGCCGTCGAACGGTGCATCGCCAGCCGCAGCTTCCTCGAGGAGGAGGTCGCCGCCGGCAAAGTGATCTACGGCGTCAACACCTCGTTTGGCCCGATGTGCAACAAGATCATCAGCGATGAGGAGATCGAGGCGCTCCAGGTCAACCTCATCCGGAGCCATGCCGCCGGGCTGGGCGACCCGCTCGATCCGGCGATCGCAACAGCAGTCACCGCCGTCCGGCTCAATACCCTGGTCAAGGGGTACAGCGGCGTCCGCCTCGAGTTGCTCGACTTCCTCGCAGAGATGATCAACCGGGGCATCGCCCCCTACATCCCGGAGAACGGCAGCGTCGGCGCCAGCGGCGACCTGACCCATCTCGCCCACCTGGCTCTCGGAGTGATCGGCGAGGGTCAACTCTTCTACAAGGGACGGCTCGGCCGGGCCCAGGAGGTGCTCGCCGAGGAGGGCCTCACCCCGGTGCGCCTCGCCTTCAAGGAGGGCCTGGCGATGATGAACGGGACCGCCGCCGCCACCGCCATCGCCGCTTTCGCAGTCCACGACGCCCGCCGCCTGCTCAATCTGGCGTGTGTCACCGGGGCCTTTGGGATAGAGGTGTTCGCCGGTCTCGACGACGCATTCGACGAGGACCTGCACCGGGTCAAGCCGCACCGCGGGCAGCAGCAGATAGCCGACACCATCCGCCTGCTGTGCCGCGATTCGAGCAACGTGACCAGCCGCGAGGGGATCCACTCGCTGATCCGGCAGGAGGAGACCACAGGCCCTGTCTTCGAGACGAGCCTCACCGTCCAGGACGTCTACTCGATCAGGTGCACGCCCCAGATCCTGGCGCCGGTCGTCGAGGCCATCGACGAGGCGAAGCGGGTGCTCGAGGTTGAGGCGAACTCGACCAACGACAACCCCCTGGTTTTCCCCGAGCAGCGCAAGGTGGTGCATGGTGGGAACTTCCACGGCCAGAGCGTCGGGTTCGTATCCGACATGCTGGCGGTGGCCATTTCGACGCTGTGCAACCTCTCGGAGCGGCGCATCGCCAAGTACCTCGATGTGAAGCTCAACCAGGGTCTGCCGGAATTTCTCATCGCGGGCACGGTCGGGCTCACCATGGGTTTCATGGGCTCGCAGTACCTGGCGACGTCCACCACAGCCGAGAACCGCCAACTGGCCAACCCGGTGAGCACGCAGACCATCTCGACCAATGCCGCCAACCAGGACGTGGTCCCCATGTCCCCGGTGGCGGCGCGCAAGGCGCTGCGCGCCGTGGAGAACGCAAAGCACATCCTCACACTCGAAGTCCTCGTCGCCATGCAAGCGCTCACCTTCAGGGGCGCTAGTGGCCTCGGCACCGGCACCAGCCGCGTCCACGCCGTGCTCGGCGAGCATTTCGAGCAGTACGACAACAACCGCGTCCTCCACGACGACCTCGTCCGCTTCCGCAGCCTCTTGTTTTCCTCCAGCCTCCTCGATGACCTCAGCGGGTATCTGAACTGAGAGAGACGGCGGACGGCAGACGGACGGTAAATCAGAATCCGTCCCCCTCCGCTCGCTTCGCTCTGGGTTTGGCTCCCCTTCCCGGTGGGAGGGGGTTGGGGGGAGGGTGATCTGCCGCCGCTCGTCCCGAGTCACCCCTTCCGCTCGCTCCGCTCTGCCCTCTCCCCTCACCTGGGGAGGCCACCCTCCTACCCTGTCTTCCGTCATCCGACAGGCCATTAGGTCGTCGCGTTAGGGTGAATTCGCCATGGAAACCTGGGACGCGATCACCTCGCGGCGCAACGTTCGTCAGTTCTCATCACAGCCGATCTCGCCCGACGATCTCGACCGGATCCTCGAGGCGGCACGGCGCACACCGTCGGCGGGCAACAAGCAGCCATGGGACTTCATCGTGGTCACCGACCCCGACGTGCTGGCCGAGCTCCCGCAGGCTCTGGCAAGGCGCGGGGCACATGTCACGCGGTCAGGCGGCGATCATGCTGGTGGCCCCGGAGGTCGATGACACACGCACCCGTGAGCTGATCCAATACGACTTCGGTCAGGCGACGATGTCGATCATGCTGGCGGCTGCCGACCTGGGGATCGGGACCGGGCACTCCTCGGTCGAGGATCAGGACCTGGCTAGGCAGTTGCTCGGTGTTCCTGAGGACCGCTTCGTCGCCTGGATGATGGCTCTGGGCTACCCCGAGGACCGCCCGCTTACCCCAATCGTCAAGCCCGATCAGGCGACCCTTCGACGAAGTCGTCCACCGCGAGCGTTGGTGAGCACATAGCTCTTCGGATCGACACGGGGCGTAGCATTCCGGTGATGGACGAGTTGCGGATCCACCTTCTGGGTGGGTTCCTCCTCGAATGGGGCGACCATCCGGTACCGCCGATCCCATCCCGGATGGGCAGGTCACTGCTCGCCTATCTGGTGATCAACCGCAACCGGCCCCAGATGCGCGACTACCTCGGTGGGATGTTCTGGCCCGACCTGCCCGAAGGGCGTGCCCGGCGACGGCTCAGCCACACCTTGTGGCAGGTGCAGGACGCCCTTTCAGAGGTGTGCGACCCGCAGCGGTTCTTGACGGTGACACCCGATGATCTCGCCTTCACACCCAGTGCCCCCTATTGGCTCGATGCCGAGGAGTTCGAGCGCACCCTCGAGGAGGTTGGCAGACCCGACCCGGCGCGGGCCCCGGCTGCCGACCTGGAGCGGCTCCGCCACTGCGTGGAGTTGTACCGCGGCGATCTGCTGCCCGGCTTCTACGAGGAGTGGGTCATCCATCGAACAGGAGCGCTACCAGCAGCTCTTCCTCAGCGCCCTCGAGCAACTCGTTTCACTGGAGAAGGCCCACGGCAACCACGAGGAGGCACTCACATACGCCCGCCGGCTGACCCACCACGATCCGCTGCGGGAGGCATCGCACCAGGAGGTGATGAGGCTCTGCTTCCTGCTCGGCAGGGTGAACGAGGCGATGGCCCAGTACCAGCGTTGTGCCTCGGTGCTCGCCGAGGAACTGGGGACCGAGCCCTCCCCCGACACCACGGCGCTCCACGACAAGATCGCCCGCTACCGCCAGATCGGGCTCCGCCCGCTCGAGTCGGAGCCACCTCCTCCCCTCTTCCAGCCGGGAGGCAAGGCGCCGTTCGTGGGGAGGGCCGAGGAACGGGCCATCCTCGTCGACGCCCTGGAGGGTGCGTCTGGCGTCGCGCGGCGGTGTGGTGGTGGTCGAAGGAGAGGCCGGAATCGGCAAGACGCGCCTCGTCCGCGAGATCACCGAGGATGCCCGATGGCGGGGGTTCGACGTCCTGTGGGGCGCCTGCAACCAACTGGGCGCCCTCCGCCCCTACGAGTCGCTCACCGCGGCGCTCGCTGGAGGGCTGACCGTCCTCCGCACCGAACAGCTCTCCCAGCAGGTCGACGGCATCTGGCTGCGTGAAGCGGCCCAGCTCATCCCGTCGCTCGAGCAGTGGGCTTCGACACTGCCGCCCTCGAGCTCGCTGTGGGGCAAGGAGGCCCAGGAGCGCAAGCAGGAGGCCCTGGTCCAACTGGTGCTGGCCATCGGCCGCCTCGCCCCTCACATCGTCGTCATCGACGACCTGCAGTGGGCCGACAAGGACACCTTGCGGGCCTTGACCCTGCTTGGCCGACCGTGTCTCGACGAGCCAGGTGCTGCTGTGCGTGACCTACCGGCATGACGAGGCGCGGCAACGCCCCGACGTATGGGACGCCATCCGTGAGCTCGACCGCAAGGCGGGGCGGGGGCGGGTCTTGCTCGGACCCCTGTCGGTATTCGACACCGCCGAGTTGGTCGGGCGGGGATTCGGGGCTGACTCGGGTGCCCAACCGTTTCGTCACCCGGCTCCACCGGGAGACAAGCGGAACGCCCCTCTTCGTCTTGGAGACTCTTCGCGCCCTCCACGAGGAAGGACACTCGCTGGCCGAGTTGGAGACATCACAGCTTCCGCTTCCCGCCAGCATCTACCACCTGGTTGCCGACAGGGTGGCTGCGCTCGGAGGAGATGTCCGGTCGGTGTTGGAGACCGTCGCCGTCCACTCCACCGAAGTGGACCTGCAGGCGCTGCTGGCAGTGGCCGAGGGCTCGCGCCCCGCCCTCCTGGCGGCGGTCGACGAAGCGGAGCGCACCGGTCTGCTGGTCGGCGGTCGGGACGGTTACGAGTTCCATCACGACGCGGTCCGGCGGGTCGTCTACGGAGAGATACCGGCGGAGCGGCGTCGTTCCCTCCACGTCAGAGTGGCCGAGGTGCTCGAGCAGCAGCACCCAGACCGATGTGAGGAACTGGCTCACCACTACTCCGAGGGAGGTGTCAGCGACAAGGCGGCCGCGGCGACGTGGGAGGCGGCGCGGCGCGCCGAGAGGTTGTTCGGTTACGAGACAGCGGCCCGCCACTACGCCGCCGCCGTGGGTTTGGCCGAGAGCGCCGGTCTTCCTGGCGGACAAGCGGTTCGAGCTGCTCGGCGCCTATGAGGCGACCCTCGGCGTGCTGGGCCGTCGTCACGAGCAGGACGAGGTGCTCGCCGACATGGCGGTGCTGGCCGGGGACCGGCCGACCGCTTGGGCGAGGTGGAGCGGCGGCGCGCCTGGCTCCTCGCCAGCACGGACCGGTTCACCGAAGCAGAGCAGGCGGCCCGGCGCTCGCTGGAGCTTGCAGGCACCGGCACCGAGGCCGAAGGTGGCGCCCTCGCCGCGCTGGGCGCAGTGCTCAGCTGGTCGGGGAAGGTCCGCCAGGCCATCCCCCATCTCCGAGCCGCCCTCGAGGTCTACAAGGGCAATGCGAGCAAGGAACCCGAAGCCCGCCTGGCCCTGGGAACCGCCCTCAGCTACGGGGAGTACGACGAGGCCGTCGATCAGCTCGAGGTCGCTCTCCACCTGTGTATCGAGGCCAACGATCAGCGCGGTCAAGCGGAAACACTCGGAGTTCTCGCCTCGATCCACATGGAACGAGGCGACGCCTCGGCGGCGGAACGGTCGTACCGCCATGCGCTCTCGCTCTGCCAGGAGATGGGTTATCGATACGGCGAGGGGGTCAACCTGGTGAACCTCGCCAACCACCACTACGTCTCCGGGCGCACCGGGGAGGCGGTGGCAAGTTACGAGCAGGCGCTCGATGTCTTCCGCGCCATCGGCAACGCGCGCGGCGAGGCGATGGTCCGGGCAAACGCCGCCTCGGTGTACCACCAACTGCTCGGCGACGATGACCGAGCCGCCGACTGGGCCGGCGCCGCCCTGGTCTTCTTCGAGGAGATCGGTGACGAGCGGGGCCAGGCGCAGTGTCTCGAGGTCATTGGGCGGGATCGCCCGTCGCCGAGGCAAGCTCGTACGGGCTCGGAGGCTGCTCGAGTCGGGGATGCAGAAGGCGGAGGTGAGCGGACGCCGCTGGCTCGAGGTCCAGCTACTGCGGGCTCTTGCGTTGCTCGACCTCGACGTTGGTGACTACCAGTTCGGCCCTGGAGAGAATCGAGGACGCCGAGAACACCTGCCGTCAGCTGGGCCTTCGGGACGTCGAGGTGGGTTTGATGGCCAGTACGCGGAAGGGCCCTCGCCGCCAAGGGAGATTTGGATTCTGCATTGGAAGCGACGTCGGCGGCGATGCAGGGACTCAGCCCCAGCGTCGAGCAGGGGTATCTCGTCCCATACGCCCATGCGTCCGTGATGGCGATGGCACGGCCCGACGAACGTCGCCGCGGTTTGATCGACGAGGCCTACCGCGGCCTGATGGAGGTGCTCGAGGGCCTCGACTCGGCTCAACTGGAGAGAGCACTCGTCGCGGTACCCGAGCACCGGGCCATCGTCGACGCCTGGGAAGAGACCGCACCCCGCCGGGTGGCATTCGCCATGCCGCGACACGATGTACCCGTCGGTAGGACGCTGACCGAGGCCGATCTTGTCGAGGTCACCTGGACGTTGGAGACCGCCCCAGACGAGGTGGTGGGTGGCGACGGTTCACGGCGCCGCACCCGGCTCCTCCGGCTGCTGGGTCAGGCCGAGGAGCAGGGCGGACTGCCCACGATCGACCACCTCGCCGCCGCCCTCGCGGTGAGCCCGGCGACAGTGAAGCGTGATCTTCAGATGCTGCGCGACCGAGGGCTTTCCGGTGCGCACCAGGGGCACTCGTACCGGCTGAGCCGAAGGTCGGCCCATGTCGTCTCAGAGGAAAGACACCTGAGAGACACCCCTGGGCGACCATATTGCATATAGGAGGTGTGGATGACCCGCCGTCGGATAGCCATTTTCGTCACGACGGTCTTCGCCCTGTTGGCGTCGGCCGCCCCGGCCCTGGCCGGGCTGGACAACATGCGCCCTTGAGGGGGAGGTAGATCGGCAGCAATCACCGGGGCACGGCTGAGGACTCACTCGAGGGGGCCTTGGCGGGAGCGTTCTCGAGGGGGTGCCGTGCGCCGGCGATATCGACAAAGGAATCCCTAGGGAAGGGAAGCCCGATGGGCGGCGGTAGTGCCAAGGGGGTCAAGCACCACCGCCGCCGCCTCGGGACCGGAGCCCGGGTAGCTGTCGCGTACGACCGGGCCGTCGCACAACTGTAATCGTTGCGCGCTGCACATGTCGTCCCGAGCGTGCGACCGGTTTTTCGCGCTCTGATGGGCGTTCAGCCGACCAGACGGCCGGCTCACTCCGACACCTCCAAGGGTGTCAGATCCGAAGCGCTCGATCTCGGCGTCGAGGTCGAGGCTGCGGGAAACCGGGGTCGTGTCGGGTTCGAGCAGTTCGGCGGGCACCAGCCAACTGATCTCGAATTCGATCCCGTCGACGTCACGCCCGTACAGCGCCTTGGTGCTGCCATGGTCGGTGGCTCCGACCAATGCGCCGGCGTTGCTCAGCTTCTCGGCCAGGTTGGCGAGGTCGCCGAGCGTGTCCACCTCCCAGGCGAGGTGGTAGAGGCCCACCGCGCTCCGCCCGGCAGGCGAATCCCCCGCGGCCTCTCCGATGGTGAACAATCCGAGGTCGTGATCGTTGGTCGATCCCTCGGCCTGGAGGAACACGCCACCTGGGAAGTCGAAGGGCAGACGCCGGAACCCGAGGACCTCGGTGTAGAAGTCGGCGCTGCGATCGGCGTCGCGCACGAAGAGCACGGCATGGTTGAGTCGGTTGATGGGCATTCGGCTCCAATCTCGATTGACCAGCACAACGTCATGAGCGCCGCCGGGCTTCCCGGTGGAGTCGGCTACCTTGACCCGACTGTCGCTGCACCCAAGGGGAGGATTCATGGACTGGAAGCTCGAACTGGTCACCGTGCCGGTTGCAGACGTCGATCGTGCCATCGGGTTCTATACCGATCAGGTGGGTTTCAACCTGGACCACGACCATCAGGTGGACGAGAGGATCCGATTCGTCCAACTCACGCCGCCCGGATCGGCATGCTCGATTTCCCTCGGGACCGGGCTCTCCGAGGCTCCACCCGGGTCTGTTCCCGGGCTGCAACTGGTCGTAGACGACGTGGCGGCGGCGCGCGACCAACTCGCCGGAAAGGGTGTCGAGGTGAGCGAGATCTCCGATTTCCCCTGGGGCCGCTTCGTGTTCTTCACCGACCCCGACGGAAACCGTTGGTCGGTGCAGCAGCTACCCGAGTGGGCCGGGGAGCAGGTCCCCGAGGGGTGAACTCGAGCTCAATCGAGGTGGAACACCTCGGTGAGCTCCTCCATCACGGTGTCGGCAGGGACATCGTCGAAGTACTCGGCCATCGCCTCCTGCCAGCGGGTGTTGACCTCCTCCGAGGCCATCCCGGCGAGGGCCTGCTCCAGCGAGACCGGTGTCTCGAAGTAACCGAAGAGGGTGCCGTCGTCGCGGAGGAACAAGCTGTAGTTGTGCCATCCGTGCCGGCTCAGAGCCTCGAGCATCTCCGGCCAGACCTCTTGGTGCGCGGCGCGGTACTCCTCGATTCGATCCTCCCGGACCCGGAGCACAAAGCCGACACGCTGCATTGCGGTCCTCCTTCACAAGAGCTCCACCGACGCCCGGAAGGGATCGAGCCGGCTGTCTCCAGGGTCGAGCTCGGTGACGAGGAGATCCACCTCTTCGAGCTCGAACATGCGCGCCGGCGCCCTGGTGCCGAGCTTGCTCCGGTCGACGGCGAGGATCAGCCTCGAGCTGGTCTCGCTGAAGGCCCGTTTCACCTCCGACTCGGCCAGGCTCGCCTCCGACGAGCCGACGTCGTGCGCCAGGGCGGCGCCCGAGCAGATCAACGACGTCGTAGAGGAACGAGCGCGCCACCCGGACCGCCATCGCACCGACCAGGCTCCCGGTGCGGGGCTCCTCGGTCCCGCCGGTGAGCGTCGCCGCGATCCCGGGTTTCCCTGTCAGCGCCTGGAAAGTGTCGACGCCGTTGGTCACCACTGTCAGGTCCCGACCCCCCTCGAGGCTCCTGGCGAGGCGGTGGACGGTGCTCGATGCGTCGAGCGCCACGGTTCCGGTCGGTGGGTATGCAGCGGGAGCAGCTTCTCGGCGATACGCCCCTTCGACTTGGCGTTGTGCCGGTGCCGCTGGACAAACGGCTCGGGTCCCGAGCGCCACCGCGCCACCCCGGACGCGGCGTGCCGCACCCAGCGCCTCCAATTCCGCCAGGTCGCGCCGGATGGTCATCTCGCTCACGCCGAACTCGATCGCCAGATCGTCGATGCGGACGCCGCCTCGTTCGACGATGAGACGCCGCACATCGATGAGCCGCTCTTCGGGGCTGATCGACTGGTGGTCGTCTGACATTGTCAACTCGCCGCGGCGAGCCAGCGGTCGGCTCCATCACGGCCGTCAAAATGCCCGAGGGCGATCCCCTGGACCACCGCATTGCCCAATGCCGTCGCCTCGGGATCGCCTACGAGGACGGGCAGCCCGGTCGATTCGGCAAGCAGATCTGCAAGGAGACCGGTCCGAGCCCCACCGCCGACCAGGGCGAGCCGGGTCATTTCGGTCTCGGTGAGGGCCTCCAGTTCACCGACGACCCGCGCCACGCCGTCGGCGATCGACTCGAGGATCGACCGGACGACCACGCCTCGGGGTACTCCTGCCGGGAGCCCGGCTGCGGCGCGGATCTCGGCTTCCATGTCAGTCGGCGCCACCAGCCGCTTGTCGGCGGCGTCGAACCGAGGCACGGGGGCGGTGACCGCGGCGGCTTCGTCGATGAGGACATCGACAGGCGGGTTGCCCCATGCCGGCCGGCAAGCCTCGACCATCCAGAAGCCGACCACGTTCTTGAGGAAGCGGAAGCCGCCGAGAGCGCCCGACTCGTTGGAGAAGTTGGCCGCCATGGCGGCGGGCGAGGTGTCGGCGGCTGGGCGCTCGATCCCGACGATCACCCAACTGCCGGTAGACACGAACACCGTTCCCGGATCCCTGCCGCCGGGGACCCCGAGGAAAGCCGAAGCCGTGTCGTGCGAACCGACCAGGTGCACCGGGATCCCGCGCCATTTGCCTACTGCCTGCCCGGCAGCGGCCACGCCCGGCAGCAACTGCGGCGACATCCCGATCGCCTCGATCAATTCAGCGGACCAGTCACCGCTCCTGGCGTCGAGCAAGCCCGTGGTCGAAGCGTTCGACCGCTCGGCGCCCTCGAAACCGGTCAGCGTCGAGACGAGGAGGTCGGGAAGCAGCAGGATGCGTGCCGCCCGCTCCATCTCGTTCCGGTCGTGGGCGGCGAGTTGGAAGATGGTGTTGATCCCCATCAACTGGATGCCCGTGATCTGGTAGAGGTGTTCGAGCCCGATCGACTCGGCCGTGGCCATCCACCCGTCGGTTCGAGAGTCCCGATAGGAGTAGGGGTCGGCGACCACCCGACCGGCGTCGTCGATCAACCCGTAGTCCACACCCCAGCCGTCGACCCCGATCGACTCGACGGAACCCGATTCGATCCCGATCTCGAGCCCGGTCTCCACCTCGGCCACGATCCTCTCCCAGTCCCAGCGGAGGGCTCCGCTCGGGTCGGCGACCGGCCCGTGCGGCCAGCGGTGGAGAACCTCGACCGCCGGGGCGGCGCCGAGGTCGATGGCCGCCACCCGGACCGAGCCGGCACCGAGATCGACCGCCAGCACCCGGACGGGGTCGGTCACAGCCCGGTGGCCACCGAGGCCAGCCCCCGCCTCTCGATCATCTCCTGGCGGTAACCGAGGGCGCGGTAGGCCGCCAGCGGTGCGATGGCGCCGCCCTGCCTCCTGCGGGCCTCGGCGACGAGAGGTCGGACATCGGTTCGGAAGGCGGATTGGAGGATTTCCTGGCCGGCGGCGGCGTCGTTGTCGTCCTGGGCGGCGGTCAATGCGGCGCGGTCCACCAGCATCGCCTGGGCATATGCGATGGCGACCGCTTCCGTCGACTGGATGAGGTCCTCCAGCGGGTCCTTGATGTTGTGGCTCTGGTCGATCATGTACGCCAGGTCGGGCAGGCGGCCGTCGCCGGCGCGGATCAGCTCGCAGAAGATGAGGAACAGCTGGTACGGCCTGATCGACCCGGTGGTGAGGTCGTCGTCGCCGTACTTGGAGTCGTTGAAGTGGAACCCGCCCAGCCGGCCGACCATCGCCAACCTGCTGACGATCTGTTCGATGTTGGCGTTGGGGAGGTGGTGACCGAGGTCGACCAGGCACGATGCCTTGTCACCGGCCGCCTGCGCCAGCAGGAGCGACGAACCCCAGTCGTGGTTGACCGTCGCATAGAAGGCGGGCTCGTACGGCTTGTGCTCGGTGAACATGCGCCATTCGTCGGGGAGATGGGCGTGGATCTGCTGCAGGCCGTCGGCGACGCGCTCGAACTGGGTCCGGTGGTCCGCCTGACCGGGGTGGTTGATCCCGTCCGCCAGCCAGACGGTGAGCGCCCGCGACCCGAGCCGGACCCCGAGGTCGATCACATAGAGGTTGTGCTCCACCGCCGCTTCCCGCACCGCGGGGTCGGCGTTGGCCAGGCTGCCGAACTTGTAGGTGATGGCGCCGTCGCGGGTGGTGGCCGGGTTGTCCTGGAAGGTGTTCGAGTTCATCGCATCGAACTCGATCGAGCGCTCCGAGGCGTACTGGCGAAGAGCCTCGGGGTCGTCGGGGTCGTCCCAGGGAACGTGGAGCGAGATCGACCCGTTGCTGGCGGTGAGCGCGTTGAGCGTCGCCACGTCGTCGATCTTCTCCTCGGTGGTGCTCGGCTCACCGCCCAGCGGGAATCGCCCGAACCTGGTACCCCCGGTCCCCACCGCCCACGACGGAGCCGCCACCGAGAACTCGACCAGGGCATCGATCAGCGCGCTCGGCGTCACGCTGGTCGTCCGCTCCAGGCTGGTCTCCAGCGACTCGAGGTCGGCGCGCAGCGCCGCCTCTTGCGGTGCGTTCAGTTCGGCGATGCGTGCCGGATCGATCATGGAACGCCTCCTACCGTAGGAATGCCGCAGCGACGCCGCTGTCTACCGGGATGATCAGACCTGTGGTCTGGCTGAGCGACCCCCCGACCAGGGCGAGCGCCGCCTGCGCCACGTGCTCGGGGAGCACCTCCTGCTTGAGCAGCGTCCTGTTGGCGTAGAAGCGACCGAGTTCGTCCTCGGGGACGCCGTAGACCCTGGCCCGCTCCGCGCCCCACCCGCCGGCGAATATCCCCGAGCCTTTCACCACCCCGTCGGGGTTGATCCCATTGACCCGGATCCCCCACTCGCCGAGCTCGGCGGCGAGCAGCCGGACCTGGTGGGCCTGGCTCGCCTTGGCCGACCCGTACGCGAGGTTGTTCGGCCCGGCAACCACGGCGTTCTTGCTGACCACGTAGACGATGTCGCCACCCGTTCCTTGGGCGATCATCGCCGCCGCGGCGTGTTTCGACACGAGGAACGAGCCCTTTGCCATCACATCGTGCTGCAGGTCCCAGTCCTTCTCGGTGGTCTCGAGCAGCGTCTTCGAGATGGACAGCCCGGCGTTGTTGACGACGATGTCGACCCCTCCGTAGCGGAGCAGCACCTCATCGATCGCCGCCTGAACGGCTTCCGGGTCGGAGACATCGGCCTGGACGCCCATCGCCGTGTCGGTCGTTCCGATCTCATCGGCGGTCTGGGCCGCCGCATCGGGGTCGATGTCGGCCACCGCCACCGCCGCCCCGTTCTCGCTGAAGATGGCGGCGATGGCCCGCCCGATCCCCGAGCCGCCCCCAGTCACCAACGCCACCTTGCCGGTCAGCGGCTTGGGAGGAGGTCGCCGCCTCAGCTTCATCTCCTCCAGCATCCAGTACTCGATCCGGAACTTCTCCCGCTCGGGTACCGGCGCGTAGGTGGAAACCGATTCGGCCCCCTTGATCACGTTGATGGCGTTGATGTAGAACTCGCCGGCTATCCGGGCGCTCGGAGCATCCGGCCCGAAGCTGAACATCCCCACGCCCGGGACCAGGACGATGGCGGGGTCGGCCCCCCGCATCGGCGGTGTCTCCTCGTCGGCGTACCGCTGGTAGTAGCGGCGGTACTCCTCGCGGTACTCGGCGTGCAGTTCGTTGAACCGCTCGATCTGCGCCTCGATCGGCTCGGTGTGCGGCAGGTCGAGCAGCAACGGTCTGACCTTGGTGCGGATGAAGTGGTCGGGACACGAGGTCCCTAGCGGCACCACCCGGGGAGCCGCCTCGCGACCGATGAAATCGAGCACCAGATCGTCATCGAACCAATGACCCACCACGGGGCTGTCGGTGGAGCAGGCGCCGCGGATCACCGGCGCCAAGGCGGCGGCGCGCCTCCGTCGCTCCTCCGGGGCCAGCGGCTCGAATCCGGGGCGGAGCGGTCCCAACGGATCGGGGCGACCGTGCGTCTCCAGGAACTCCGCTGCTGTGCGGATGATCGCCAGCGTCGTCGCCTCGCATTGCTCGGAGGTCTCGCCCCACGTCGTCAGCCCGTGCCCGCCCAAGACCACGCCCCTCAGGCTGGGTCGGTCGCGCGCCATCTCGGCGATGTTGAGGCCCAACTCGAACCCGGGTCGCCTCCACGGGACCCAGCCGACCTCGTCGCCGAAGCACTGCTTGGTCAGCGCCTCACCGTCGGCGGCCGCCGCCAGAGCGATGACCGCATCGGGGTGGAGATGATCGACATGGGCCGGTTCCAACAGACCGTGCATGGCGGTGTCGATGCTCGGTGCCGCACCCGGCGGTCCAAAACCGCAGTAGTCGAGGAGAGACTGCATCTCGTCCTCGTGCTCCTCCCCCCGGTAGACCGAGCGGAGCGCCCGCAGCCGATCCAACCGGAGAGCGGCCAGTTGGTCGGACGCCGAGCGTCCCCAGATCTCCACCCGAGCCCTTGACCCACATGACCTCGACCTCGTCGTCCGATGCCGGGTCAACCGCCGTCGCCTTGGCCGAGGTGTTGCCACCGCCGTAGTTGGTGTTGCGACGGTCGGCGCCCAGCCGGTTGGAGCGCGCCAGGAGCTCGCGACCGCCGGACCGGCGAGCTCTGGATCGCTGCTCGATCTCATGCTCGCTCCACAATCAGGACAGGTTCCGGGCCCGGCCGAAGCCGGGCCCGGAAATCCAGTCATCCCTCCACGTTGCTCTCGTCGTACACGGTGAACGGGCCCATGAGCACCCTGAGGCCGGCATCGCGACCTCGGATCTGTCGTGATGGTGTACTCACCCATCCGCCCGGCGACGAACGCCTGCCCGTCCGCGGCCTCGATCTGCTCGGTGGCTATCCCGTAGGCCACGTAGTAGGCCAGATAGCCGAGGTCGACGAAGCTCCACAGGGCGAACTGGGGGGCGCACCCGCTCAGGGTGTACTCGGCCATCTCGTCGGGGAGACCCAAGCCGGACACCTTGACCTGGTCGCACAGACCCTCCTGGGTCATCGCCTGTGCGGCAGCGACGATGCCGACCGTGGTCGGCGCCATGATCAACTCCAGGTCGGGATGCGAGTCCACCAGCGCCAATGCCTGGGTGACCGAGTCCTCGGCGACGTCGTTGCCGTACACCGTGTCGACCAATTCGAGGTTGGCGTACTCGGGGCCGGCGAGGGCCTCCTCCATCGCTGCGATCCAGGCGTTCTGGTTAGCGGCCTCGGGGGTCGCCGAAAGGATGGCGAACTGCCCACCGTCTTCGCCAAGAATTTCGAGCGCCATGTCGGCCATGACCTGGCCGGTTTCGTCGAAGTCCACCTGGGCGATGAAGACGCTCTCGCCCTCAGCCGAGGGAATCGGCGAGTCCCAGCTGACCACCGGGATGCCGGCGTCGGCCGCCGCCTGCGCAGATGGTGCCAGCTCGTCGCCAGCGTTGTTCGAAACCATGATGGCTTGAACGCCTTGGGTCACCGCGTTGGTCATGAACTCGATCTGCCCGGTGGCCTCACCGCAGTCAGCCGGGCCGACGAACTCCGCCGGGTCCGAGCCGAGTTCTTCGGCGGCCTCCATCGCGCCCTCGTTGGCCTGGGGAAAGACCGGGATGTTGGTGCACTTGGGCAAGAACACGCTCGAGATGGCGCCGGCCGCCCTCGATGGTCACCGCTTCGCCGCTGGCCGTGGTCCCCTCGGTGGTCGTCTCCGTGGCGACAGTTGTCTCCGCAGCCACGGTGGTCTCCGCAGCGAGGGTGGTCTCCGCGGCGGGGGCCGTGGTCTCGGCGGCCGTCGTCTCTCCGGTGGCCACCGTCGTGTCGCCCGCTCCCCCGCCGCAGGCGGCGATGAAGATGGCAGCCACGGCGAGCGCCAACGCCCACCTACTTGTAATTGATTTCACGATGCTCTCCTCCTTGCTCGGCTCCTCACGGGCGAGTCGTCTTGCGCGCTTCACCACCTCCAGTCATGCGTTGTGCAGCGCCGCGGTTCGAGTAGGCGCTGTGTTGCGTCGTCGTGCGCGGACCCTCTCCACGATGTTCGGGATCAGGACCGATCCGATCAGCAAGAGCCCGATCACGCCCGTTTGGACGATGCCATCGACGTTGGCGAGACCGAGCCCGTTGCGGATGTTGAGGACAGTGAATATGGCGAGGACGACACCGAGCATCGAACCGGAGCCACCAAAGATGCTGACCCCGCCCAGCAGCACCATCGTGATGATGTCGAGTTCGAAGAACTCCCCGAGGCTCCCCCGCACTGACCCGACCCGCGCCGCGAAGAGGACACCGGCCAGAGCCGCTACCAGCCCGGAGGCTATGAACAGCCGCAGCTTGACCCAGGAAACATTGAGACCCGAGAAGCGGGCGACATCGGCGCTGTCACCGATCACGTAAACAGTCCGCCCGAATGGAGTCGCTTCGAGGAGGACCCAGGCGGCTGCGAGCCCGACGACGAAGATCACCACCGCCACCGGGAATGGGCCCAACGATGTCGTTTGCCCGAGTTGGTCGAACCACGCCGGGAAGTCGCCCACCGACCGGTCTTCGAGCAACACCCGGGCCGCTCCCCGGAAGCCGATGAGCCCGGCAAGGGTGACCACGAGCGACGGAAGCCCGAGGCGGGCGACGAGCAGCCCTTGGAGCGCACCGGCCAGAGCACCGGCGAGCAGCGCAACGAGGATGGCCACGGCGAGGGGGACCGAGCCGCCCGCGTAGAGCGTCGCCATCAGCGCCGCCGAGAACCCCATCACCGAGGCGACCGAGAGGTCGATCTCCCCGTTGATGATCACGAAGGCCATGACCACCGCCACGATGACCTTCTCGATCGAAAGCCAGAAGAGGTTGATGAAGTTGCCGCCACCCAGGTAGAAGGGCGACAGGGAGAGGTTGATCGCGATGGTGACGAGGAGGATCCCGAAGAGGATGACCTCCCAGCGGTGTCCCCGTGGCCCATTCACGCATCGGCGGCCCCCGGCAACTCGACCACTTCGTGGGTGGCTGCTCCGGTCATCCGCCTCGCCTCGGTCGACCATCTCCGGACGAACCAGCGGTTGAGCACCGTGTCGAGCACGACGGCAGCCAGAATGAGCACGCCGAGAAAGGCATCCCGCCAGAACTCGCTCACCTGCTCCACCCTGACCAGGCTCAGCTCCAGGGTGTCGATGAGCACCGCTCCGAGCAGTGCCCCCACCATCGTCCCCGACCCGCCGAGGATGCTGACGCCCCCCACAACTGCCGCCGCCACCGCCTCGAGCTCGATACCGGCGCCGGCGGTAGCGCTGATCGTGCCCACCCTCGCCATGAGCATGAAACCGGCCAGCCCTGCCAGGGCACCCGAACCAACGAACGACCAGCACACCAGGCGCGGGACCGGGAGACCGGCCTGGAGGGCAGCCTCGGGGTTGGAGCCGATGGCGTACAGCCTCCGCCCCCAGCGGAGGTTCGCCAGCACCCATTGGAGAACGCCGAAGATCACCAGTGTGACGACGAACACCAGCCGAAGGTCGAACCCCCCGACCGACACCAGCGTGACCTGGTTGAGCTCGAGCACCCACCCCGGGAGAGAGCCGGCGGCGATGTTCTCGCCACCCGAGTAGATGCCGAGCAGCGTGCGGAACACCGCCAGCGTGCCGAGGGTGACGATGATCGCCGGCACCCGCCCGTAGGCAACGAGGAGTCCGTTGACCGCCCCAAGAACGGCGCCGACCCCGATCGCGACCAATGCGGCCACGACCGGGTGTGCTCCGCCGTTTGCCACCAGGAAGTCGCCGGTCAGATATGCGGCGACACCGGCGACCGCCCCCACCGAGAGGTCGATATTGCGGCTGATGATCACCAACGCCTGGCCAGCGGCCACGAGCGCCACGATCACCACGCTTGCCGTCACCCGATTGAAGAACCGCCCGCTCAGATACCCCTCGACGATCACGCCGAAGACGATCACCGAGACGGCGATGATCCCGAGCAGCACGAACTCCTTGACCCGCTCGGGCGCGGAGCCAACGACCCCCCCTGCTGAACGAGGCAGTGGTCATGACACCCCCAACGCGGCCGTCATCACCCGCTCCTGCGTGGCCTCGCCGCGGTCGAAGATTCCGCGCAGCAGACCTTCTCGCATCACCGCCACCCGGTCGCTCATGGCGAGCACCTCGGGCAGGTCGGACGAGATGAGGAGGATGGCGACGCCCTCGCGGGCCAGCTGGTCGATGAAGTGGTGCACCTCGGCCTTGGCCCCGATGTCGATTCCTCGGGTGGGCTCGTCGAGGATCAGGAGCCGTGGCCCGGCGTTGAGCCACTTGGCCAGCATCGTCTTCTGCTGATTTCCCCCCGAGAGGCGCGACACGGGTGCGGCGAGGCTGGCGGTGCGGATCCCCAACCGGTCGCGTAAGCGCACCCGCTGCCGCTCGCTCGCCCGACCGGTCGATCAACCCCAACCCTGTGCGGTACCGGCGCAGGGTCGCCATCGTGATATTGGCCGTCACCGACTGGGGCATCGACAGGCCCAGCTTGCGTCGATCCTCGGACAGGTAGGCGATCCCGAGGCGCAGGGCGTCCTCGGGTGAGCGGATGACGACCGTTTCGCCGTCGAGCGAGATCGCCCCGGCATCGGCCGGAGCAATACCGAACAGAGCCAGTGCCACGTCGGTGCGGCCCGGCGCCGACCAGCCCTGCCATGCCCAGGATCTCACCCCGATGGAGATCGAAGCTGACGTCGGAGAAGACGCCCAGCCGCCCAAGGGCGCTCACCGAGAGCAGTTTCTCGCCGGGTTGGTGATCGCCGCGGGCGAAGAACTCCCCCGGGTCGCGGCCGACCATCTCCCTGATCAGCGACTCCTCGGTGACCTCGCCGGCCGGTCTGGTCGAAATGTGCCTGCCATCGCGGAAGACGGATATGCGGTCGGCGATTGCAAACACCTCTTCGAGACGGTGGGTGACGAAGAGGATCCCGATACCCGCGTCGCGGAGTCGGCGCATCTGACGGAACAGCCGATCGACCTCGTGGGCCGACAATGCCGCTGTCGGCTCGTCCATGATCAGCACCCGCACGTCGATCGAGATTGCCTTGGCGATCTCCACCGCCTGCTGGCCGGCGACCGACAGCCCGGCAGCGGGGAGCTTCGGGTCGAGGTCGATATCGAGCGTCGCCAGGATCTTCTCGGCATCGGCGTATAGCGCCGACCAGTCGACCCGCCATCCCCCACCCTGGTGACTCATGGCGATGTTCTCGGCGACACTCAGGTCGGGGAAGATCGACGGTTCCTGGTAGATGGCGGCGATCCCGAGCCGCTGCGCCTCGGCTGTGTCGCGAGGGGCGATCGCCTCGCCTTGGAGGCGGATCGAACCCTCGTCAGGAGGGAAGATCCCGGTGACCAGCTTGATCAGCGTGGACTTGCCCGCCCCGTTCTCGCCGACCAGGGCGTGGATCTCGCCGGAACGGAGCGTGAGGTCCACGTCGGAGAGCGCTTGCGTCGCACCGAACCGCTTGGACACGCCCTCGATGACGAGGAGAGGCGCTTCCTCCGTCATGCGGTCCACGGAAGCGTGATCAGCCAGACACCCGTTCCCACCCGACCGCCTCCTCAACGTTCAAAGGTGTGAATTCTCACACTACCTCACACCGCTGGACGCGGGAAGCCTGCTCTTTCGCGGCACATCTCCGACTCGTCAAAGCGCCGCTGGCGGTTAGACGACGTTTGACTATCCGGCACCGATCGACCCTCTCGAGGAACCATTGAGAGTACCGTCAACCCAGGTCGGCCGTCTCGGTGCTCGCGGTGCATCTCCGATTCGGTCGAGTGGCCGGTCGATCCTTAGGAGCGGAGGAAGGCGAGGACGGCAAGCACCCTTCGATGGTCGTCGGGGGCGGGGAGCAGGCCGAGCTTGGTGAAGATGCTTGCGAACGTGACCCTCCACCGTCTTCGTGTTGAGATACATCCGTTCGGAGATCGCCTGGTTGGACCGGCCCTCCGCCATCAAAGTCAGCACCTCGCGCTCTCGATCGGTGAGCGTGTCGAGCGGGCTTGACTCTCGGGCCCGCCCCACGAGGCTCGCCACGACCTCCGGATCGATGACCGACCCACCGGCACCGACGCGGCGCACCGCATCGGTGAACTCCCGCACGTCGGCGACTCGATCCTTGAGCAGATAGCCGAGGCCCCCCGCTCCGCCGGCGAACAACTCCAGGGCGTAGGTCGTCTCGACGTACTGCGACAAGACGAGCACTCCGATTTCGGGTTGCTTCGACCGGATCTGGTGGGCGGCGCGCAGGCCTTCGTCGGTAAACGTCGGGGGCATGCGAACATCCACCACCGCCACGTCGGGGGGGTCAGCCCTGATCGCTTCCAGCAGCTCATCCGCAGTCCCGGTCTGGGCGACGACGTGGAAGCCGGAGTCGGACAGCAATCGCGCCACGCCCTCCCGAAGCAGGATCGAGTCGTCGGCGAGTGCGACCCGCATGGATCGGGCGGGATCGGCTCGCGGTCCGGGTGAGCAGCTTTACCGGGTCGTCGGCGGGGACCACTCTGATCACCCTGACCGGGATCGGCACAGACCTTTCACCCTTGTCTCGCCGTGGGCGACGTACCCCACATCGTCGATCGCACCGGCAAGGTGCACCACCTCGGGTGACGCCAGGATCTCACCGGGACCGGCCAGGCTGCAGAGCCGGGCGGCCAGGTTAAGCGAACCGCCCCGGTACCCGCCCTCGACGGTCACCGCCTCGCCCGCGTCCAAGCCCATTCCGACATAGAGGGGCATCTCCGGTTCCTCGATGGCGTGCTCGCACCAACTGGCCCTGGAGACGCGACGCCGGCCAGGATCGCTTGCCGCGGCGAGTCGAACCCGACCAGCACCTCGTCGCCCTTGAAGTCGATCACCGCGCCGTGATGGGCCGCTGCGACCTCACCGGTCATGTCGACAAAGGCGGTGGTCAGCCGGCCTGCGGCCTCGTCGCCGTACTCATGGGTGAACGACGTGTAACCGCGGATATCGGCGATGAGGAAGATCTTGACGCCGAGAAGGCACCGCCGGCAGATTCCGTGCCGCTCGTCATCGGACACCGGCTGGGCCACTGGAGTCCCGCTCGGCGAGCGACCCGCTCCCGCACCGTCGACTGGGCCGGCTCCGACCGGGATCAGGCAGCGGAGCAGTCGTGCCCCTCTCCGAGCGGACTGCGCACCTCGATGACACCGCCGACCGCCTCCACTCGGTCGCTCAGCCCCGCAGACCCGACCCTCGCCCGGCGTCGGCGCCTCCCACGCCGTCGTCGGACACCTCGACTCTGGAGCCACCCCGTCGTCGAGGCTGACGCGCACCCGGACGGCGGTCGCTCCCGAGTACTTGGCCGCGTTGGCCAGCCCCTCGGCGACGACGAAGTAGGCGGTGGCTTCGACCGCTGCGGGAAGACGACGCTCGAGTGTCGACTCCACCGTGGCCGGCACGGCGCTGCGATCGGTGAGCGAGGTCGAGCGCGGGGATCAACCCCCGATCGGTGAGGATCGCCGGGTGGATGCCTCTGGCCAGGTCGCGCAGCTCGCTCAGTGCGAGGTCCAACTCCTCCGAGGCCTGATCGAGCCGCTCTCCGAGCCTGCTCCTCGGAGTCGGTATCGACCATGCTCCCGCGCCATGCGGAGTGCGAGGGCTATCGAAACAAGCCGTTGCTGGGCCCCGTCATGGAGGTTCCGCTCCAGACGACGCCGCTCCTCGTCCTGGGCGGTCACCAGCCGCTGCCGCGAGCTGCGCAGCTCCTCGACCAGCCGGACGTTGCGCAACACCAGCCCGGCCTGGAGGCGAGATCCTCGAGCAGCTTCGCTTCCGCCGAATTGAGAGGATCGCTGCGGTGCTTGACCACGCTGATCACACCGAGGAGCTCGCCCTGGTGGCGGACGGGGACGGCGGCGTCGGCGTCGGGAACCGACACCTGTGCCGTCCACCACGGTCGGCGGTTCGAGCGGAGGGCTGGCCTGAGTCTGACCAGACACGCCTCCCGCACCAAGTCCGGTCCGACCCGGAGCCAGACCTCCACCCGGGCGGCACCGATCCCTTCCGCCACCATGCCCGCGATCCGGGGCAGAAGCTCCTCGGTGGCCTGGGTGTGGGCCATCCTTCCCGAGAGATCCGACAGCACCTCGTAGGGCGTCGCCCGCTCGACCGTAGACAACGCGGTTGGCGAAGCGCTGCACCCACTCGCGCATCGGTTGAAAGGCGACCGCCACCACCGCGGTGGCCACGATCGACAACACCAGGTTCCCCGAGCCGCCCACCAGGGTGCCGATCCCCACCACGAGGGCCACGTACACGACAGTGACGAACACGGCCAGAACCCCGTACACCAGGGTCTTGTTGATGACCACATCGACGTCGTAGAGCCGGTAGCGGAGAATGGCGATCGCCGCCGAAACTGGGATGCCGGCCAGCAACAGAGCGAGAATGATCGTCGATCCACGCCGATTCGTCGACCGCCGGAACCAGCGATGAGCGCAACAACCCAAGCGACCAGGAGACGCTACCGCAAAGAGGAGCCACTTCAACTGCGCTCGCAGCTCGACATCGGCCCGTGCGATAACGCACCACCAGCGAGGCCAGCGCCAAGACGCGAGAGCAGCGCCCAGCGCCAGGTAGACGACGCCGAATACGGCGACTGTCTTCCTCGTCATGAGGCGAAGCCTTGGCGACGCCGATCGGGTTGGGCACCGTCACCTCCTGACCACTGCGGAGTTGAACGTGATGAGCTACGGGTTGGAAGACGGTGGAGCACCATGAAGCCCGACCGCGAGCACGAGGGCCGCCCAACCGACCCAGGCCCACCGCGGGCTCGGCGGATGTCCCGTGGGGAACAGCAGAGCCGGGAAGACCAGCGCGAAGGACCAGGGTCGGGTTCCAGAACAGCTCTCCCACGATGGCGGTGAATGCCCCGGGACGGAGCGCCGGGCTCGGCCAACCGCAGCCCCCAGCAGCTGGACGGCGGCGCCCAGCATCGGGCGCCAGCCCGATGAAGGCGAACAAGGGCCCGAGATCGGTGCCCAGGCACTCGCAGCATCAGCACCGCACCCACGACCGCGAAGGAGAAGAAGGCGAAAGCCGACGGGAATCTCCTCGAGGCTGAGGTCATTGAGCGAGGTAGTCGCTGATCAAGGAGTGACACGGCCAGGACTCCGGCGACAACGATCACCGCCCATCCGGCGACGGTCCACCGGAGGCTTCGAGCACGCCCTCGCGTCCGGTCATGCGCGACCTCTCCTCGAGAATCGGCACCGCCGAGTTGTCACACAGCTCGGTCTGGCCGACTGGTCGTTCATCGGTTCACCCACCAGGTGGCGGATGCGGGCACCGGACAGTTCCGCCTTGGGGACGAAGCCCACTGCTCCCGAGGACTCTATGTCGTCGCCGTAGTCGGACTCGTCTCTGGTCGACACCAAAACAACGGTCGTCGTCATCTCGTTGAGAAGGCGCCGGGTGATCTCGAATCCGCTCGCATCGGGGAGCTGGACGTCCATGAGAACCACCTCCGGTCGCGAGGACAAGCCGCCCGTAGCCCGGACTCGCCGTCGACGGCTTCGCCGATCACGTCGAACCCCTCGCCCTCGAGGAGGTCGCGAGCGAAGCATCGGAAGCTTGGATGATCGTCCACGATCAGGACCGTGACATGGTTGCATCGTGCCACTTGACCCGGCCCGACCGCCAGAGTGCTGACACCTGATTCCAGACCGGGCGACTAAGGGTTAACCCTGGTTGGAACGCGAGAGCAGGTCCCCGACGGAGCGCCCAGCCCTGCTCAGCGTCTCGTCCTGGCGTTGACGATGTTCGAGTACGGGGAGGCCTGGTCGGATTCGAACCCCCGCACCCGGTAGCGGTAGGTGGTATTGGGACTGAGCCCGACGTTTCGGTAGCTCGAGGCCGTCCCGCTGAGCCGGGCGATCTCGGTGAAGTTGGTGCAGCCGGCGCCGCGGCAGCGCTCCACCCCCACCGCGGTCTGGTCGGGGTCCTGGTTGGTCCACGCCAGACGCACCTCGGTTCGCGTGGTACGGTCACCCGGAGCGCGCTGGGGGCGATCAGCGGTGATGGCGGTGGCGGCGGTGTGTCGGTGTTCGACAACCGCAGCGTGAGCATGTCGTAGAGGCTCTGCACGAAAACGGCGTCTCCGGCGTTGGCGACTCGGACCGAGATGCCGCGTCCGTTGCCGCTGAGGGCAACCCACTCGACCGAACCCGCTGGCGTGTACTTCACCGTCACCAACTGCAGGTAGTCGGTTCCCCCTTGGCGTATGAGACGGGCCGCCGTCCCCGGTCACGTATATCCCGCCGGCCGAGTCGAGATCGAGGGCCCAGGGGCGCTCATCGTGGGTAACGGTTCCCCGCTGTAGGGCTGCGACCAGCGCAGCGTCCCGTCCGGGGCGAGCTTGAGCGTCACCCAATCCAAGAAGAACGTCTCCGTCGGTGACTCGACACCGGCGACGATGACGTCACCCGCAGAGTCGACCGCCACCCGGTACCCGAAGACCCTTGCGAGAAGAACCGATTCCAGAGCAAATCCGCACTCGGAATTGAGCTTGACGACCGCCAGTTGATCCGAGGTCTCAATCGTCCACCGACTCGCCGTGGCATAGAGGACGTTTCCTGGTCCGAAAGCCGCATCCCAGGCGGTGCCGAGCTCGGGTTGGATGTTTCGACCCACCTCGTTGCCCTGCGAGTCGTAGATGACAGCAAAGAACTGAAGACCGCTGGAACCCACGGCGGCGACCCGGGTCCCATCCTGGCTCACCGCCAGCGAATAGGGCTCATCGGCGGTGTTGGCCCCTCCGCCGTCGAAGGCACGAGTCCACAGCCGAGTCCCATTGGGGGCGTATTTGATCACCACGGTGTCGATGGTCAGGCTGCCGAAAGCATTGGGCAGCCCCATCCGCCCGACCACGTAGGCGTTGCCAGCAGCGTCGGTCTCGACCCGGACAGTCCTCCCGAACGGGACCGAGATGACGTCCTTCCAAAGCAGGTTTCCCGCGGCGTCGTACTTGTAGACGACCCAGCCCGCCGGGTTGGAGTTTCCCACGATCAAGTAGGCGCTCACCACCACGTTGCCCGCCGGGTCGGTGGCGAGCCACGAGGCGCGTGCCCGCTCGTCGGCGGTTGGGTAGGGACGTTCCCAGAGCAGATCGCCGTCTGGGCTGTACTTGCGGGTCGGGACGGTGTCGCCGACAACGCTCGAACCGACGACGAAGACGTTGTCGTCGGCGTCGATGTCCATCATGATGCCATCGTGGTTGGGGACGGTGCGGCGCCACTCCTCGACCGGCGCTGGGGGCGTCTGCCCCCCTGCGGGTAGCGCGCCTTGAGTCAGAAGAACAAGCGTGAACCCGGCGGCCGCCAGCCACCGGCTCTTATGTCTGCCGTCCATGTTTCGCCGCTCCCTGCTCGACGCTACACCCGACACACCCCTCCGGCTCAGGTGGCATTTCGGCGCTTGATCGGCGGCGCCCTTTCCTATCTCTCAGTTCGCTCCACCGGGGTCCGACGGTTCGCGGTTTCTCGAGGCACCGGGGTCCCCCGTCCGAAGTCGACCCGAGCATCACCCGTCCCGATAGAGCAGCGACCCGCACGGCATGAAGACGCCAACACTCACTCTTCCGCCTACCGTCTTCCGCCTTCCGTCTCCGCAGTTCCGGCAGAATGCGCGAATCGACACACAAGTGGTGATCGTCGGCGGCGGACCGGCGGGTCTGCTGCTCTCCCATCTGCTCCACCTCGGGGGCGTCGAGAGCGTCGTCCTCGAGCGCCAGACGCGGCAGCACGTCATGGAGCGGATACGGGCCGGGGTCCTCGAGTTCGGCACCACCCGGGTGCTGCGCGACGCCGGGCTCGGCGAGCGGATGCTGCGCGAGGGCTTCATCCACCGCGGCGTCGCCATCGCCTTCGGAGAGCGGGTGCTGCGGATCGACTTCAAGGAGGCGACCGACAAATACGTCACCATCTACGGGCAGACCGAGGTGCAGAAGGACCTCTTCGCCGCGGCCGATGCCAGGGGCGGTCTGATCATCGACCGGGTCGAAGACGTCGAGATCCACGATGCTGACACGGAATCGCCCCACGTCACCTTCGTGCGTGACGGAACGACGGAACGGATAGAGACGGTGTTCGTCGCCGGGTGCGACGGATCTCATGGCGTGAGCCTGCAGGACGATCCCACCGGAGGTAGTCCGGACCTACGAGAGGGACTATCCGTTCGGATGGCTTGGGTTCCTCTCCGAGACACCACCGGTGAGCAACGAGCTCATCTACGCCAACAGCACGCGGGGTTTTGCCCTCTGCTCGATGCGGAACCCCCACCTCAGCCGGTACTACGTGCAGTGCCCGCTCGACACCACGGTCGAGGACTGGCCCGACGACCGGTTCTGGACCGAACTGAAGAGCCGGCTTCCCCGTCTGGTCAGCAACCGGATGGTCACCGGGCCGTCGATCGAGAAGTCGATCACCCCGCTGCGCAGCTTCGTCGCCGAGCCGCTCCGCTTCGGGAACCTGTTCCTGGCGGGCGACGCCGGCCACATCGTCCCGCCGACCGGCGCCAAGGGTCTCAACCTCGCCGTGTCCGACGTCGTTTACCTGTCCCGCGCCTTCACCGAGTTCTTCAAGAACAAGAGCGAGGACGGGATCAACCGCTACTCGGAACAGGCGCTCCGCCGGGTCTGGAAGGCGGTCCGCTTCTCATGGTGGATGACGACGATGCTCCACCGCTTCCCCGACGACGGAGAGTTCGGGCTCAAGATCCAGCACGCCGAACTCGACTACCTGGCGTCCTCCAAGGCGGCACAGACCGCCCTCGCCGAGAACTACATCGGTCTCCCGTTCAGTTGATCACGGCTTGCGGGTTCTCGAGGAAACTTGGCAAGCTCATCGGTGAAAACCTCTGGTTGATCGAGGTTGGCGACGTGGGCTGCACCCGCAAGGATCCTGAGTCGACTGCCGACGATGGCGGCGTGAAGGCGCTCCATGTCCCGAGGCCGGGGTCGAGGCATCGAGCTCGCCGCCGATGAGAAGAGTCGGCACGCCTATCGACCCCAATACACCGCCTAGGTCGGAGGCGGCCAGGGCGGCGCAACAGCCGGCGTACCCCTCCGGGTCGGTGGACAGCAGAGCCTCCACAGCGCTTGCGTACCAGTCGGGATGCGCCGACGGGAAGCCCGGTGCAAACCGAGCCGGGACCGTCTCTCGCAGCGCGGCCATACCATCGGTGCGCACCGCCTCGATCCGGGCCGTTCCAATAGGCTGCGTCCCCGATTCGGGCGGCGGTGTTGGCCGCGGTGACCGAAAGCACAAGCTCAGGGCGGTGGGCGGCGATCCAAAGCGCGATCTGCCCCCCCATCGACACCCCGGCGATGATGGAAACGTTCGAGCCCCGCTGCCTTGGCCGCGGCGAGGACGTCGCCCGCCAGCATCTCGAGCGAATACGGCCCCGGAGGTGAGCCGGACTGCCCGTGGCCCCGGGTGTCGACGGCGACGATGCGGTAGTCCGCCCCCAACGCTTCGATTTGTGGAGCCCACATCGAATGGTCCCAACCGATCGAGTGGGTCAGGACCAAGCCGGGGCCATCCGCCGGCCCCAAGACCCGGTATGCGATCCGGCAACCGCCGACATCGACGGCGTCGGTCACTCGGCGTCCACCGATGGCGAGAATCGTGTCCACCAAGGCGCCCGCCTCGCCGATGTCGCGTTCCATTTCTCCGAGGTTGGCCGCCATCGCCTCTGGGTCCACCTCCAGGTCGGCAACGGCTCTGGCGGTGGCCTCGACGGCGGCACCGGCCGCCTGGAATGCGGCGGGCACGGCCCACCACTCTGCGTGCCAACCCCCGACGCCCCGCTCCAACTCGGGGGGCGGGCCGTGAGGACGATGGCTGCCGCCCCGCGGCTCACCTCGGCCGCGGCCAGCGCTCGCATCGGGTCGATCGGGTTCTGCTTACCGGCAATGCTCGACGAGCTTCCCGGTCTGGTGCGTACCTCCCCGAGGTGCGAGAGCAACACGAGATCGCCCGCGATCTTGGCCATGTCACCCGCCACGGCGGCTACCAGCGCCACTGGCTCCACCACGGGGGAGCGGTCGCCGTGCCATGGAGACGGCGGATTGGCCAGATCGAGCGACTCGGCCAGCAAGGCGGCGACATCGGGGCCGCGGCCCCCCAGCGCGTTGCGGGTACCGACCGCACCGCCGAGTTGGATGGGCAGTCGGTCACGTTGGTGCCGCAACAGGACGCGGTGCCTGACAACAGGCGCCATCCAGTAGGCCGACCCGCAAACCGAAGGTGGTGACACCGGCCGGTTGGAGGAAGGTGCGGGCCAGCGCCGGAGTGTCCCGGTGGGTGCGGGCCAAGACAGCCAAATCCGAGACCAGGGGATCCAGGTCGGCGAGCAGCAGACCGAACGCCTCCGCGATCTGGAGCATGGTGGCGGTGTCGACGACGTCCTGGGTGGTGGCCCCCCGATGGAGTGCCTCCCCTGCCTCGGCGGAGAGTTGCTCCCTCATCTGTTCGAGCAGCGGGATCACCGGAGTCCCCGCTTCCCAGCCGGCGCGGAAAACCTCGGTGGCGTCCACGATGATCGCCTCGGCGGCAACCGCGATCTCCGCAGCAGCATCGACGTCGATGATCCCGCACTCCGCCTCGGCGGCGGCGAGCGCCACCTCGAACCGAACCATCGCCGCCGCCCGCGCCTCGGGGCTGAAGACGGCGGACAATGCGTCGGTGGTGAACCCGGGGTCGAACCAGCCGCTCATCCGGGGCCGCCCCGGTGCGCTTGTTCGGTCCTCTCGTGCAACAGGCGGAGCACCGTCAGTTCCTCGGTCGTTGGTGGCTCGGTCTCACCGAGATCGGCGGAGAAGCGCACATCCCATCCCGTCGCCGCCTCTACGTCGCTCCGGCCCACACCCGGGTGAAGTGCGTCGACCACGAGTTCGTTGCTTTCCGCGTCGGGGGTGAGGGTGCAGAGGTCGGTGATGACCAGGGTCGGGCCACGCGTCGACACCCCGAGTGCCGTCCGTTCCACCCCGGTGGGCCCGAAACCGAGCGAGGTGACGAAGTCCACCCGTTCGACCATGGTCTTGGCGGTGTGGCGCATGGTGACGAACACCTGGCCGCAAGATGTGGCGATCTCCGGAGCGCCGCCGCCCCCGGGGAGCCGCACCTTGGGCCGGTGGTAGTCGCCGATCACAGTGGTGTTGATGTTGCCGAATCGGTCCAGTTGCGCCGCGCCGAGAAACCCGACCGAGATCCGGCCTCCCTGGAGCCAGTAGCGGAACATCTCGGGGACGGAGACGGTGGTCAACGAGGTTTCCGCCAGTTCCCCGTCGCCGATCGAGAGAGGCAGCACCTCGGGTTTGGTGCCGATCGTGCCCGACTCGTAGATCAGCGTGATCCCGGGTGCGTGCGTCAGCCGGGCCAGGTTGCACGCCGCCGACGGTGCCCCGATCCCGACGAAACAGACGTCGTCGTCGCCCAGCGCCCGCGCCGCGGTGATGGTCATCATCTCTTCGGGAGTGGCTCGCTCATGCTCGGAGCACGTTCTCCTCCATCCAGTCGACGAACCCGTCGCGCTGGCGGGAGATGGCGTCCCAAGCCAGGTAGAAGGCGTTGTCTCGCCGGTAGTAGCCGTGGGCGTACGAGGGAGCGGCCCCGCCGGGGACCACCGCCACCATGTCGATCGTCCAGGCGGGGAGGACGACGCTGTTGAGGCTGGGTGGGTCGAGGTCGTCCACCACCTCCTCCACGGTGACCACCGTTCGGGCGGAAGCCAGCACGACCTCCTTTTGCACCCCGACGATCCCCTCGACCAAGACGTTGCCGGTGCGATCGGCCCGCTGGGCGTGGATGATCCCGACATCGGGCCGCAGGGCGGGGACCGCGGCCAACTCCTCGCCGGTGAAAGGGCAGGTGACGGACCGGATCGATGGGTTCACCTCGGGAAGGCTCGTGCCCAGGTAGCCGCGGAACATGGCGAAGGGAAGACCCGACGCCCCCGCCGCCCATGCATTGGCCATGGCGGCGTGACTGTGCTCCTCGGTCTCCAACGGGCGGGGCCAGCCGTTCTCGACGGCATCGCGGAAGCGGTGCAGCGAGCCGACCCCGGGGTTGCCGCCCCAGGAGAAAACGAGCTTCGCCGCGGTGCCCATCCCGATCATCTGGTCGTAGATGAGATCGGGGGTCATCCTGATCAGGGTGAGGTCACGCCGCTGCTGACGGATGATCTCGTGACCGGCTGCGAAGGGGATGAGGTGGGTGAACCCTTCGAGTGCGACGGTGTCACCGTCGCGGACCGTGGCGGCGATCGCCTCACGCAGGGAGGTCAGTTCCGCCATCAGAACTCGAAGAAGACGGTCTCGTCGTCACCCTGGAACCGGATGTCGAAGCGGTACTGCTGGGGATCACCGGGCTCGCCGCGCTTGGCGACGAGGGTGTGGCGCCGCTCGGCGGGGACCATGCCCAGCACCAGGTCGGCGCGGTTGGCTTCCTCCTCGTCGGAGAAGTAGACCCGGGTGAACGACGGGTTGAGCATCCCCCTCGCCTGGATGATCAGGTTGAGATGGGGCGCCTGCAACTCGCCCTCGGGATCGGGCACCGGTCCCGGCTTGACCGTCTCGATCAGATAGTCGCCGGTCTCGAAGTCGGTGAGCGCCCTGCCGAAACCGGTGAAACCATCGTCGAGGGCGATCTCGGTTCGGTTGTCGTCGGGGTGGCGGTAGCGACCGGCGGCGTTCGCCTGCCACACCTCGATGAGGGCGTCCTCGATCGGCCGCCGGTCGCCGTCGAGGACCGTCCCGGCGACCTGGATCCGTTTCCCGGGGACGTCGGGGCCGGCCAGCAGGTTCTCGCCCTCGGCGCCGAGCCGGAGCGAGAAGTAGGGGCCGAGGGTTTGCGACGGTGTCTGGCCGAGCCGCCCCATCACTGATCGAGCGGGGTCGCCAGCGGGCCGCGCAGCACGATGTCCCAGCGGTATCCGATCGCCCAGTTTTCCTCGGTCACGTCGTGGTCGTAAGAGGCCACCAGGCGGTCCCTGGCATGGGCCGGGACCGAGTTGAAGATCGGGTCGAGCGGAAGCAGCGGGTCGCCCTCGAAGTACATCTGGGTCACCAGCCTGCTCCCCCAGGACGTGCCCAGCAGCGAGAAGTGGATGTGCGACGGCCGCCAGGCGTTGGGATGGTTGGCCCAGGGGTAGGGGCCGGGCTTGATGGTGGTGAAGCGGTATCCGCCGTCTTCGCCGGTCAACGTCTGGCCGGCACCGAGGAAGTTGGGGTCGAGCGGGGCCGGGAACTCCGTCTCCCTCCAATGGGCGTAGCGACCGCTGGCGTTGGGCTGCCACACCTCGATGAGCGCACCGGGTACCGGCTCCCCGCCCTCATCGAGCACCCGTCCGGTGACGATGATCCGCTCACCGATCGCCGGCGAGCCGGTGCCGGCGTTGGTGGTGAGGTCGGCATCATCCTCCGACAACTCGGCGCGGGCCATCCCCGGCCCGGTCGTCTCCGAGAGCGTCTGGACGATCCGCACCATCTCCTTCGCCGGCGACCGCTTCACCGTCGAGCGGTAATCGGCGTAGAGGAAAGGCGGGTGGTCGGCATAGGCGCGCGGGCCGTAGAAGGTGACCAGCGGCTCGGTCACGTCTCGAGCACCCGCTTGGCGGTGGCGAAGGCGCTGTTGGCCGCGGGCACACCGGCGTATGCGGCCACATGGAGGAGGGTCTCCGTCGATCTCCTCAGGTGTCGCACCCGTCGCCGCCGCCGACCGAAGGTGGAGCTCCAGCTCCTCCCGGCCCAGCGCAGCGAGGATGGCGATCGTGACCAGGCTGCGTGTCCTCCTGTCGAGCCCGGGCCGTGACCAGATCCCACCCCACACCGACTCGGTGATCCACCGCTGGAAGTCGGCGTCGAGGGCGTCTCGCCTCAGGGGTCGCGCCATCGACGTGGTCGTCGCCGAGCACCTCGCGCCGCACCTTCATCCCGGCCTCGTAGCGATCGGTCACTGCTTGGGACGCTACCAGACGGAAGACGGAAGGCGTACGCGCAGGAGACGGCAGACGGAACGGCAGACGGCAGCCATCGAATCCGTCCCCGCCGCGGGGTGAGGGACCCGCTGTGAGATTCTTTCCGTCCTCCGAAGGAGGAAGCGCAAGCCGCACACTCTCCGTCCCCCCGCAGGGGGAGGGACCCACCGCGAAGCGGTGGGACGGGGGCTGGCGAACTCCCAACTGCTCGACACGGCTTCGCACCTTGGGAATGCACCTCCCCCCTCGCCGAGGGGAGGGAACGAGCTGTAGGTCAGGCCGCGATACCCACCAACAGGGTGGCGGTGTAACCGGAAGTGGGGTCGCCGGTGAGCGATGCCATCTGGTACTGGGTGCCGTCGGCGAAGACCATGTCCTGGGAGAAGCTGGACACCGATGTGTTGGGGCCCTTGGCGGCGTATGGATCGACGGCGTAGACGGCTGCGGTCGACTTCTTCGGGGAAGGCGATCTGAGAGGTGGCGGCGAGTCCGGAGTCGAGGAACACCTGGAAGTGGACATGGGTGATCCGCCCCTGGTACCAACCGGGGTAGACCGTCTGGAAGGTCACCTGCCCGTTGTCGTCGGTGAGTTGGATGCCGCGGCAGAACGTCTCCCCCGTGGTGTCGTTCCCCGGCTGGCTGAACCCCGAGTAGGAGCCGTCGGCGTCGCAATGCCAGAGGTCCACCCGAGCACCCGAGACCGGGACACAGTCCGCATTGGCATCCACCAACGCCAGCGTCATGCTGAGCGGCACCCCCGGATGCCCTTCGGTGATCTCGGACCGGAACATCGGTTCATCGCCGGAGAGATCGAGGGCGTAGGGCCCTTCGGTCTCCTCCGGGATGAGAACGCAGCTTCCTGCTGCTCCGAAACGTCGAGGCGGTCGCGCCGGCCGTGGTTCCCGGAGCCGCCGTGGTGCCCGAGGCTCCCGACGTTGCGGTGGCCACGGTTTCGGTGGCGCAGGCGGCGACATGAACAACCCCGCACCACCGAGGAGCCTGAGAGCCGAGCGCCGGCTGATCGCCCGAAGCTCCTCGTTGCTCGGCTCGTCCACGAGTTCTTGGGGCACGTCACTCTCGGGTTGCATCAGCGGGCCAGCCAAACCTGGAACTCGAGGATCCCGTGGTCCTCGACCGAAACCACGATCGGTGCCGAGGGTGTGGTGATCCCGTAGTCGGCGAACGAGATATCGGTGGACCCGGTGACCAGGATCGCCCCGTCCACCAGTTGAGCCTCCAGGGGGATCTCGACCGGGTTGGTGGTCCCGTTGACGGTGAGCTCTCCGACGGCGGTGACGCTCACCGGCTCTCCCGATGCTGCACTCTCGCCCAACTCCACCGGCTCGGTGAGGACAAAAGTGGCGTCAGGGTTTGAGCTGGTGGCGAGCGTCCGCTGGATGGCGCCCTCTCTCCGTTGCTGATCGCTGACGATCTCGGTGAGGTCAGCCACGATCTCGGCGGATTCGAGCGTCGTGCCGCTGATATCGATGGTCCCGGTTACCGCGGGAGTGCGGCCCACGGCGGTGGTCGAGCCGAGGGTGGTGAGGACCTCCTCGACGCGGAACCCGGCGAACGTGGCTGTGGTCTCCTCGGTGACACTGAAGTCCCCGACGCCGGTGTCCACCGTCCAGGTGCCCTCGATCCCGTCGACGCTTCCTGTGGTCTCCTCGGCCGAGGTGTCGTCGACAGCCGAAGCCGTTTCCTCGAGATCAACCGCGTCGGGGGCGTCGCCGCTGAAGAACCAGATGACACCGCCGATCACTGCGGCGACCAGGACGCCGAGCCCGATGGCGATGGGCAACCAGGGGGGACGCTTCGTTGTCTCGGGTGATTTGTCCGTGTCGACCACTCTGGGTTTCCTCTCGTTGTTCGGTCCCATATTGGCGGCGTCGTGCTGGGCACCGGCTGAGCCGAACCTGGGAATCCGCTGTGAGGGCACCCGCACCGGCGTCGGGAATAGTGTTCTCGTCCCGGTCACAATGAAGGAGGAGGATGTCTGCCGAGTTCTTTCCCGAGGTGAGCGAGCGGATCGGCCACGGAGACGACGACCTCTCCTTCGCCGTATACGAACCCGACCGACTTGTAATGGGGAAGCGGATGGAGGATCACCTCCGCCCCGCAGTGTGCTTCTGGCATTCCTTCAACTGGCCGGGGAGTGACGTCTTCGGCGCCGGCACCTTCGATCGGCCCTGGCTGGCTCACGGAGTCGATCCGATGGAGGCGGCGCGTCAGAAGATGGACGCCGCATTCGAGTTCCTCGAGAAGCTCGGGGTGCCGTTCTTCTGTTTCCACGATGCTGGACATCGCTCCGGAGGGCGACACGTTCGAGGCATCGGCCCGCAACCTGGATGCCATGGTCGAACTCGCCGAGAAGAAGATGTCGGAGACCGGGCTCCGTCTCCTCTGGGGCACTGCCAACCTCTTCTCGCATCCCAGGTACGCCGCGAGGGGCCGCCACCAACCCCGACCCCGAGGTCTTCGCATACGCCGCGGCCCAGGTGAAACACGCCCTCGAGGCGACGCTCCGGCTCGGCGGTGCCAACTACGTGCTGTGGGGAGGACGCGAGGGCTACGACACCCTGCTCAACACCGACCTGCGCGCCGAGGGCGAGCAACTGGCCCGATTCCTCACCTTGGTTGCCGAGCACAAGCACCGCATCGGCTTCGAGGGAACACTCCTCATCGAGCCGAAACCGGCGGAGCCGACCAAGCACCAATACGACTACGACACACAGACGGTGCACGGGTTCCTGCAGCGCTTCGACCTCGCCGACGAGTACCGGGTCAACATCGAGGCGAACCACGCCACGCTGGCCGGGCACAGCTTCCACCATGAGGTGGCGTACGCCGTGGGCCACGGGATCTTCGGTTCGATCGACGCCAACCGCGGTGACGCCCAGAACGGATGGGACACCGATCAGTTCCCCAACTCGGTGGAGGAGTGGGCGCTTGTCCTCTACGAGATCCTCCGCGGCGGCGGGTTCACCACCGGCGGGCTCAACTTCGACACCAAGCTCCGCCGCCAATCGATCGACCGGAACGACCTCTTCCACGGCCACATCGGCGCCATCGACACCGTTGCCGCCGCCCTGCTCGTCGCCGCCGATCTGGTCGAGTCCGAGGCGCTCTCCGGGCCGCTGGCAGAGAGGTACGCCGGCTGGTCTGGTCCGCTGGGGCGGGCCATCCACGACGGCACCGAGAGCCTCGACTCGCTGGAGGCGCGGGTGATGTCGGGCGAGATCGACCCCACCCCCGTCTCGGGGCAACAGGAGCTACTGGAGAACCGGGTCAACCGGGCGATACGGTCCAGTTGAGCGGAATCCCGCAGGAGTTCTCCTCCGGCGCAAACCGGCTGACCCTCCGATGAGCGTCGTGATCGGTATCGATTGCTCGACCACGGCGACCAAGGCGGTGGCCGTGGACGGTGCCGGCATGGTTCTCGGCGTGGCATCCGCCGAATACGGATACGAGACGCCCCGGCCGCTGTGGAGCGAGCAGGACCCGGCGCTGTGGTGGGACGGCGCGGTGACCGCGATCCGCCAGGTTGCTCGAGAACCACGATGTGGCTCCGGCCGACGTGGATGCAGTCGGGCTGACCGGCCAGATGCACGGGTCGGTCCTGCTCGACGACGAGAACCGGGTGGTGCGGCCCGCCATCCTGTGGAACGACCAGCGGACCGAGGCGGAGTGCGATGAGATCAGGCGACGAGTCGGCGCCGACCGCCTCATCGAGGTCACCGGGAACGACGCGCTCACCGGGTTCACCGCCCCCAAGCTGCTCTGGGTGCAAAACCACGAACCCGACCTGTGGCGGCGGGTGCGGCACGTCCTTCTCCCCAAGGACTACGTCCGCTTCAGGCTGACCGGCGAGCACGCCGTCGACGTCGCCGACGGGTCGGGGACGATCCTCTTCGACCTCGCGGCGCGAACCTGGTCGCCCGAGATCCTCGATGCGCTCGATCTCGACCCGCTGATGTTCCCCACGACCCACGAGGGCCCCGACGTGACCGGGGTGCTGTCGGCAGACGCGGCCGAGGCCACCGGGCTGCGCCGCAGGGACACCGGTGGTCGCCGGTGGCGGTGACCAGGCGGCCAACGCGGTCGGGGTCGGCGCCGTCGCCCCCGGGGTGGTCGCCCTCTCGCTGGGGACGTCGGGAGTCGTCTTCGCCACCACCGATGGTCCGGTGATCGAGCCGAGGGGGCGGGTCCACGCCTTCTGTCACGCCGTCCCCGGGCGCTGGCACATGATGGGCGTGATGCTCTCGGCAGCGGGGAGCCTGCGCTGGCTGCGCGACGCCGTCGCCCCTGGCCGGTCCTTCGACGACCTGGTGGCCGGCGCCGCCGAGGTCCCCGCCGGGTCGGAGGGGCTCATCTTCCTCCCCTACCTCACCGGGGAGCGGACCCCCCACCCCGATCCGTCGGCGCGGGGCGCCTTCGTGGGCCTCACCGTCCGTCATGACCTGCGCCACCTCACCCGTGCGGTGCTCGAGGGCGTCGCCTACGGGTTGGCGGATGGTCTGGACGCGATGGTGGCGGCGGGCACCGAACCGCCCGCCCAGATCAGAGCCTCGGGTGGTGGCATCCGCAGCGCGTCTGTGGCGGCAGATCCTCGCCGACGTCCTCGGTGCCGAGATCGCCACCGTGCAGACCGACGAGGGCGCCGCCTACGGAGCGGCGCTGCTCGCCGCGGTGGGATCGGGGCAATTCGAGACGGTTGAGGAGGCGTGCGACGCCACCATCGGGGTCGACCCGGCAGCGGCGCCATCGGACCTCGTGCGACCTCTACCGCGACGGGCACGCCCGTTACCGCGAGCTGTACCCGGCGCTCGCCCCCAGCTTCCACCTGCTGGCCGAGCGGTCAGCCGTGTAGGTCGGCCAACTCCGACTGGGTGACGTCTTGGGGGAGCTTGCCGATGATGATCATGGCGAGCACCTCGTCCATGGTCACCTCGTCCTTGTTCGACCGTGCCCACCAGCCTCCCGGTGAGCATGACGCTGATCCGGTCCGCCAGGTCGAAGACGTCGTGGATGTCGTGGCTGATCAGGATGACCCCGATCCCCTCACGCTTCAGCTGCCGGATCAGGTCCATGACCTGCTCGGTCTCCGACGGCCCCAAGGCCGCCGTTGGCTCGTCCATGATCAGGACGCGGGCGTTGAAGTGAACGGCGCGGGCGATGGCGACCGACTGCCGCTGCCCACCTGAGAGCCATCCCACCGCCGACTTGAAGTTCTGGAACTTCGGGTTCAGCCGGGTGATGACCCTGCGGGTGGCGTCCTCCATCGCCGAGTCGTCGAGCGTCCCCCACCGGGTGGTCAACTCGCGGCCGAGGAAGACGTTGCCCGGAGCATCGATGTTGTCGGCCAGAGCCAGCGTCTGGTAGATGGTCTCCACCCCATAGGCCTTGGCATCCCTTGGGCTGTGGATGGTGACCGGCTCGCCATCGATCAGGATCTGGCCGGAGTCCGGCCGCTGCGCGCCGGACAAGGTCTTGATCAGCGTCGACTTGCCGGCGCCGTTGCCTCCGACCAGAGCGAGGACCTCGCCGGGATAGAGCTCGATGCTGACGTCCTGGACGGCGTGGACGCCACCGAAACTCACGAACATGTTCCTCATCTCGACCAGCGGGCGTTCGGTCGCCATCGGGACCGGCGGTCTGGTCTCCCGAGAATCGGAGGGTCCGGCTGCGGAGCAGCGGGCACGGGGGATTCGCTCACCGGGCCGCCCTCCTCCGATAGATCACATCCACGGCCACCGCCGCCACCAAGACGATCCCGACCACGATGTCCTGGAGCGGTGCATCGACACCAATCAAGACCATGCCCGACTGGAGCGACTGCATGATCAGGGCCCCGAGGACTGCCCCGGGGATGGTCCCGATCCCACCCGCGAGCGAGGTCCCGCCGATGACGGCTGCGGCGATGACAGAGAGCTCGGCGAGCGTCCCCAGCCCGCTGGTTGCGGCGTTCTGTCGAGCCGTCGACACCGCGGCGGCGACTCCGACCAGGATGCCCATCACCATGAAGGTCTTGACGATCGCCCGCCTGGTGTTGATACCGGCGAGCACCGACGCCTCCGGGTTGCCGCCGATGGAGAACACATATCGCCCGAAACGGAGGCGTTTCGCCACAAAGGTCATGATCAGGGTGACGCCGATTGCGATCAGGACCGGGTAGGCGATGCCGAGCGGGATGTTGAGCCCGCCCTCCGGAATCGGGATGCCCTGCTCCTCGGCCACCTGAGCGGGCCACGTTCTCGGGGAGGTAGTAGCTGTTGGTCACCCACACCGCACCCAGGATCGCCGCCGAGCCCAGCACACCAAGTGTGATGTCGGCCCAGAGCGGCCGCAGCCGGAACCCGTACCTTGTCCGCTGCCTCCTCCGGTTGGCGAGCAACAGCGCGATCCCGACGCAGGCGGCGACACCGACCACCCAGCTCGCTACCTCGCCGATAGCTCCACGCGACCCGCCCCCGAGCACCTGGAAGATCCGGTCCATCGGAGCGATGGTGCGGCCGCTGGCCAGCGCCCAAGCCACCCCCCTCCAGACGAGAAGCCCGCCAAGGGTGACGATGAACGAAGGCACCCCGACATAGGCGACGATGACCCCCTGGAACGTCCCGATGAGTGCCCCCATGGCTAGGGCCGCCAGGACGGCGATGATCCACGTCGACAGGATTGTCGAACCCGATCATCCCGGGAAGGATCTCTGCCTGGAGGAGGGCGATGGCAACCCCGATCGCCCCGAGCATCGACCCCACCGAGAGGTCGATGTTGCGGGAGACGATGACGAGAACCATCCCCGTTGCCATGATCGCAACCGAGGCCGTCTGGACGGAGAGATTCCACAGATTTCTGCGGGGTCAGGAACGTCCCGCCCGACATGAAGTGGAATACCGTCCAGATGACCGCCAGCGCCACCAGCATCGCCAGCATCCGGGTGTCGACCTCGGTGGCGCGTATCAGTCCACCCAGCGATCGCCGGGGCGTCTCCTCCAGTTGCTCCTGTTCGGTGGGGGGAGCTTCGGTAACGCTCATCTGGTCACCGCTATCAGCGTAGGCACCGCGTCCGTCCCGGGCTGCCGGGAGGACGCGGTGCGCCTGCATCAGTGTTGTTCGGCTGTTACGGGCAAGCCGCCACGCTGCCGGCCTCGACTCCCTGACAGACTTCGTCTGCCGTGATCCATCCCGGCGTCGATGGGCACGTTCAGGTTCTCCTGGGTGATGGGGAGCGGAGTCAGGATGATGGACTCCACGTCCACGCCGCCAGGAGTGGTGAACGGTTGGGCGTCGGTCCCGGCGGCCGGCGCCGAGTCGCCCAGGTCGTCGGGTGCCACCGCGTCGGCCAGTGCCGTCCCTCTCGACCAGCTGGAGAGCGACCTCGGCGGCCGTCTGTCCCAAAGCGAAGGCGTTCTTCCACACCGAGACGGACTGGGTGCCCAATGCCACCCGGTTGAGGGCGGCGGGGTCGCCGTCCTGACCGGATACCGGAACCTCGCCGGCGAGGCCCTGCGCATCGAGTGCGGCAACGACGCCACCGGCCATGCCGTCGTTGGAGGCCACGACCGCCTGAACGTCGTTGTCGTTCTGGGTGAGGAAGTTCTCCATGTTCTCCTGGGCGATCTCCGGATCCCAGTTGTCTGTGTAGGACTCACCGACATTGACGATGGCGCAATCGTCGGCGAGCTCTTCGCAGCCGGTCGCCTCGGTGAGGACCTCCATCTGCCCACCGAACAGGAAGTCGGCGTTGGCGTCGGCCTGGTTGCCCTTGATGAACACATAGTTCCCCTCGGGAACGAGCTCGTAGATGGCCCGCGCCTGCATCCTGCCCACCTCGACGTTGTCGAAGGTGATGTAGAAGACACCCGGATCCTCGATCAGCCGGTCATAGGCGATCACGGGGATCCCCTGCTCCAGCGGCGCTCTGCACCGCGGGCAGGATGGCGGTTCCGTCCTGTGCCAAGAGGATCAGGGCGTCGGCTCCCTGGCTGATCAGGTTCTCTACGTCGGTGAGCTGCTGCTCGGCGGACGAGCCGGCGTCTGCCTCGATGTATGTCGCTCCCGCCTCCTCGAGCACGGCCTGGATGGCGGGCTTGTCGGCGTTCGCCCAGCGTGGCTCGTTGAAGTTGTTCCAGGCCACTCCGATGGTGATATCGCCCTCGGCGCCTGCCGCTGCGGTGGTATCGGATCCTCCTGCCGCCGTCGTGTCGGTCCCGCCAGCAGCTGTGGTGTCGGCGGTGCCACCGCCGCACGCTGCGACCAGGAGCGCGAAAACCGCCAGACATGCCAATAGGCGTGCGTTGCCTTTCAAAGTCGACCTCCTCGACAAAGCGCCCCGGAATCGGGACGGTTCAACTCGGTTGCCGGCGAAACCGGCGGAGAGACACTAGGCGCAACCCCATCCACCATGCCGCTCCCACCAGACCCCCGGCGAGGATAAATCGATATGTGCGGCATGCAACAAACTTGGACCGTCCCGCCCGCTAGTTGCGCTACCCGGCCTTACATTGAGGTGGTCGGACTACCGCCCAGTGGTAGGTAGCGCCGCCAGACGTGACGTCGTCCCCGGCCCGCCGGAGGCGCGGACTGGTCCTGGTCAGCCGGACTCTGCGGCGTCGGCCACGATCCGCTCCATCACCTCGAGGTTGGCGATGGCGTCGCTCGGTGGCGTAGGTACCGGGGTCTCCTCCCTGAGAGCGCGCGAAAATGCATCCGCCTGCACCGCGTACTGGTCGGCCGCCGCCACTTCGTGGACGACGAGGTCAGGCGCCACGGGCGGCTCACCGCCGGAGGCGACGAGGATCCGGGTGTCACGGTCGGGAGGAATGTTGAAGGGGATCTCGACCAGGATTCTGCCTGTCGTCCCATGGATATGAACCCGCTGATCGGGCTCCAACTGGGTGGAGCAAGTGAGTGTTGCTTGGCGCCCGTCGAAGTCGAGCAATGCCGAGGTCAGCACGTCGGTGCCAAACCCCGGGTCGCGCCTGATCGCCCCGGTCACCCGGGTGGGCTCGGTGCCGAACAACATGCGGGCGGCATTGACCGCGTAGCACCCGATGTCGAGGAGAGCGCCTCCACCGGCACCTGGCGATGTTGCGGATGTCGTCGGGGTTGACGTTGTAATAGGAGAAGAAGACCTGCACCGCGAGCAGATCACCGATAGCCCCTTCGGCGAGCAGCCGGCGCACCTCGACCCAGAGCGGGTGCAGCCGGTACATGAAGGCCTCCATCAGGAGCACCCCGGCGTCCTCGGCCGCCTGCACCATCCCCCGGGCCTCGGCGCTGCTCATGGCGAGCGGCTTCTCGCAGAGGACGTGCTTCCCTGCCTCCGCCGCCTTGACCGCCCACTCGGCGTGGAGGTGGTTGGGGAGAGGGATGTACACGGCATCGATCGCCGGGTCGTCGAGCAGGTCCTCGTAGGAGCCGTGCCAGCGCGGGATGGCAGAGGCGGGCCGCAGCCTCCTCGGCCCGGGCAGGCGAGCGCGACGCAATCGCGTCCACTTGGCTCAACTGCGACCGCTGCATCCCGGGTATGACGTGCTTGACCGCGATCCCGGCGACCCCGAGGACGCCCCACCGCACCGGGTTGATTTCGATCGTTTCGTCCATGGCGCCGATTGTTCACCGCGGACGCGCTGCGGGCAAGCATGACCGCCGGACAATCGCCCGCACCGTGGCTGGCAGCCGGCATCGCCGCCGGAGCCTTTGCCGCCCTTGGGCTGGGGCTGGTCGTGCTCGGAGCGGTGAGGGGGAACACGCCAACCGCCGCAGGGCCGCCGCACCTTGTCGAGGAGGCCGAGTCGATCGGGGTCCAACATGTCTACGACGGTGAGTTCACCTTCTTCGTCGGCGGTGGGGTGGCCGTGCTCGACTGCGACGACGACGGCTGGCCCGACCTCTACCTTGCGGGAGGAGCGAACGAGGCTTCGTTGTATCGCAACGAGAGCGTCGTCGGCGACATGGCTTTCACACGGGTCGACGGTGGCGCCACGGCGCTCACCGACGTCAGCGGTGCGTACCCGATCGACATCGACTCGGATGGCTTCACCGATCTCGCCGTGCTCAGGCTCGGAGAGAATGTCGTGCTCAGGGGTCTCGGCGATTGCAACTTCGAGCGCGCCAATGAGACCTGGTCGATCGATGGGGGCGACGAATGGACCGTGGCCTTCAGCGCCGCCTGGGAGGACGACGCCACCTTGCCAACCATGGTCTTTGGGAATTACGTCGAACTCGGCCCCACAGGGGAACAGACCGGTCGCTGCTCGGACCACATGCTTCTGCGACCAGCAGGAGATGAGTACGCCGACCCCGTGTCGCTCTCGCCGGGGTGGTGCACGCTCTCGGTGCTCTTCAGCGACTGGGACCGATCCGGACGGCGCGACCTGCGGATGACCAATGACCGCCACTACTACCGCGATGGCGAGGAGCAATTGTGGCGGATGGATCCGGGCGAGACGCCGCGCCCCTACACCGCCGAGGAAGGGTGGGAGCGGATGCAGATCTGGGGGATGGGGATCGCCAGCCACGACCTAACCGGCGACGGGCTGCCCGAGGTGTTCCTCACCAGCCAGGGTGACAACAAGCTGCAGACATTGAGCGACGGCCCGGAACAACCCACCTACGAGGACATCGCCTTCGAACGCGGGGTGACGGCACACCGGCCCCATACGGGCGACAACACTTACCCATCGACTGCCTGGCACCCCGAGTTCGCCGACATCAACAACGACGGACTGATCGACCTCTTCGTGTCCAAGGGAAACGTCGAAGCGCAACCCGACTACGCCGCCAACGACCCGAGCAATCTCTTGCTCGGACAGCCCGATGGCACCTTCGTCGAGGCCGCCCCCGATGCAGGTCTGGTCGACTTCGCTCGCGGCCGTGGCGCGGCGCTGGTCGACCTCGACCTCGACGGGATGCTCGACCTCGTCGAGGTGGTCCGGCGCGAGCCGGTCAGGGTGTGGCACAACGTCGGCTTGGGGAGCGCCGATGCCCCGGAACCGATAGGAAACTGGGTCGCACTGCGCGTCGAGCAACCCGCTCCCAACGTCGACGCCATCGGCGGCTTCGTCACGGTGCGTGCCGGCGGCCAGACGATCGAGCGCGAGCTCACAGTCGGCGGCGGCCACGCCGGCGGTCAACAGGGCTGGCTCCACTTCGGGATCGGCGATGCCGACCGCGCCGAGGTCAGGGTGCAATGGCCCGACGGTGAAGTCGGTCCTTGGATGGACCTGCCGCCAACGGCTTCTCCGTCGTCGAGCGCGGCGCCGACGAGGTGGTCCCGATGCGACGCCCTCGGTGGGCAGGCGGTTGGGGGAGGGTGATTCGCCGCCTCTCGGTCCCCCCGCGGGGGAAGGCCCCCTGCAGCGGCGGGTAGGGGGGCTCCGCCTCCCCCGTGACGGAGACCGTTGGGAGTGAGCCGCCCCTCGCCCCGACGCCTCCGGCGTCGGGACTCCCCCGCCGGGGAGCCAAGCGCACCCCTCCGCTCGCTTCGCGCCGGGCAAGAATGAATCGATGTCCACAGCAACGCTGACCAGGGTCGACCTTCCGGATTTCGGGGTCCCAGAGGAGATGCCGACGCTGCCCGATCATCTCTACCCGGCCAGGCTGGAGCGACTGCAGGAGCCGAGCCCGCTCCCGCGGCCTCGATGTAGTGGTGGTGTACGCCGACCGAGAGCACAGCGCCAACCTCTCCTATTTGACCGGGTTCGATCCGCGCTTCGAGGAAGCTCTCTTGGTTGTGGGGCCCGACAGCGAGCCGGCGATCCTGGTGGGCAACGAGTGCTGGGGGCTCGCCGGGGCAGCTCCCCTTCCCATGAGGCGGCATCTCTTCCAGGACTTCAGCCTCCCCAGCCAGCCGAGGGACCGGTCACAGCCGATTGGCGACATCCTGCGCGAGGAGGGAGTCCGGGCGGGCATCCGGGTGGGTGTGGTGGGGTGGAAGACCTACGGGAACCCCGCCGCAAGCGACGTCCCCTCCTACATAGTCGATGAGCTGCGGCGGATCAGCGGCGGTGAGATCGAGAACGCCACCGAGATCCTGATCGACGCTGCCGATGGACTCCGGGTCATCAACGAGGTCGAGCAGCTGGTCATGTTCGAGTACGCCGCCAGCCACACGTCACAGGGCGTCCGCCGGCTCATCTGGGGTCTCGAGCCGGGGATGACCGAGCAGGAAGCTGTGCGACTCCTCGAGTGGAACGGCATGCCGCTCTCCTGTCACCTCATGCTCACGGCTGGTCCCCGCGCCCGATTCGGACTGCTCAGCCCAGGCGACCGCCCCATCGAGCATGGCGACCCGCTCACCGTCGCCTTCGGCGTCTGGGGCGCCCTCAACTGCCGTGCCGGCTTCATGGTGGGTGACCCATCCGAGCTTCCCGACGGCATCGAGGATTACATAGAGCGACTCGTGGCTCCTTACTTCGAGACAGTCGCCGAGTGGTACTCCGCCCTCCGGATCGGCCAGAAGGGCGGGGTCCTCCAGGAGATAGTCGACCGGCGCCTCGGCGACCCCTTCTTCGGGATCTTCCTCAACCCGGGGCACCAACTCCATCTCGACGAGTGGGTCAACACCCCCGTGGGACCAGGCTCGACGGTGCAGCTCCGGTCGGGGATGGCACTCCAGGTGGACATCATCCCGGCTACCGGGACCGAGTACTTCACCACCAACATCGAGGACGGGATCGCCCTCGCCGACGAGCCGATGCGGACCGAGATGGCGGCGCGCTACCCCGAAGCCTGGGGGCGGATCGAGGCTCGGCGGGAGTTCATGACCGACGTCCTCGGGCTCGAGGTCCACCCCGACGTGCTCCCCTTCTCCAACATCCCCGCCTACCTGCCGCCCTACCTGCTGGCGCCGGACCGAGCCATGGTGATGCGCTAGCTGCCAGGCATCTCGGCGACGATCACCCACCGCTCCCCGGGGCCGCGTTCGAGCACGAACCGCGTCTCGAACGGTCTCTCGGAACGATCCACCTCCACCCCGCTCTGGTCCAGAGTGGTCTCCTCGACGAGCCCGGTGGCATCGACCGCGAGATGGGCGCCGCCCTGGGGACCGTCGAGGTGGACGACGTCGAGGTGGAGAGCGTCAAAGGTGAACCCCGACAAGACCCGCTCACCCGCCGTCGCCGCCGCCTCGATCGCCCGCTCCATCTCCACCAGCCGGGTGCCTCCGTCGGCGGAGCGGAGCAGGCTGGTGTCGCTGGTCATCATCGCCTGACGCTCGATGGCCAGCGCCTCTGCCAGGGCCAGCCCGATGCCGTCCGCCTCGGACGCCGCCTCACCGCTCAAGGCGGCGACTTCGTCGCCTACCGAGACGGCGGGCAGCGTCCCGACTTCCACCTCGATCTCCGCCGCTGATGGAGAGGACAGCTCGGTAGGGCTGCTCCTCGCCGGGGTCCCGGCTGCCACCACCACGGTCCCAACTAGAACGAGCGACGCCCCGATCGCCACCCCTCTGCCGAATACCGGGAGCAGCGGGCTTCCCGGGGCGGCGATGGGAGCGCGGTCGGCCGCCCACCGGTCGAACAGACCGCGCACCGGGCACATCACCACCAGCCCGGCGAGCAGCCCCACCTTCACCCCGAACTCGGTGGTCTGCGGCGCCATCAGCAGGGCGCAAACCATCGCCAGCGAGAACGCCCACACCAGGCGCCCGGCGGATCTCACCGGGATGGTCTTCGGGTCGGTGATCATGAAGAAGACGAAGATCAGCACCTCGGGCGAGGTGACGACCACCCTCCAAAAGTCGAAGCCGCACACCGGTTGGAGCGCCCAGGCGGCGGTCATGCAGTGACCGGTTGCGGCCAGGAGACCCAGTCCCGCCGCCAGCGTCACCCAGAACGTCGCCGCCATCGAGAGAAGCCGGAGCCGGGCCGTGATGGCGATGCCTCCGCCGAGTATCACCGCATATGCCACCAGCAGACCGGGGCTCGGGGGGCCCCACCAGAAGTCGAGCGGCTCTATGACCGTGCTCCCCAGCAGAAGGAACGCTCCCACCAGCCCGACGTTGGATGGATTGAAGACGTGCGTGCCCCGATACCTGATCAGGTATTTGGTGAGCAGCGATGCCGCCGCAACCCCGGCGAAGAGGTACCACCGGTCCCAAGTCCAGTGGTCACCCCGGGGCTGCCCCACGATCCTCAGGATCAGGGCAACCCCGCTACCGGTGAGCATGGCGCTTGCCGGCCAGACGATCTTCCGGCTCTCGACGAAGGTCCACACCAGTTCGATGAGGGCGCAGGCGAGGATGGCGGAGAGGATCTGCGGCACCGACACTGCGAAACCGAGCGCCGTTTGGCCGAGCACATGGATGGTGACGATCACCCCGGCGAGGTGCAGACGGGGATCCCGAATGCTGGGCAGCACCACGGGATAGCTGTTGCCCCCGATACGGAGTGTCCGGGCGGCGACAGCGGTCATCTTTCAAGTATGGCTGGCACGGGCACCCTGCCGACAGTCAGCACACCAATCCGAATCCTCACCGGACTCTCAGCAACCTCCCAGGATTGGGGCGTACGGTGCCATCGATGGAGGCCACTGCTCAGATCCTTGTCGTGGACGACGAAGAGGGACTCGCCGACATGGTTGCGAGTGCGCTCCGTTTCGCCGGGTACGGGGTGAGCACCGAGAGCAACGGCTTCGATGCTCTCCGGTCCATCAAGGACCGGACACCCGACCTGGTCGTTCTCGACGTGAACATGCCCGAGATCGACGGCTTCGAGGTCTGCCGTCGCATCAGACGCGACGGCCTCCAGGTCCCGGTGATCTTCCTCACCGCCCGGGACGACATCGACGACCTCAGAACCGGGTTCAGACAGGGTGGCGACGACTACCTGACCAAGCCGTTCAGCCTCGAGGAACTGGGTTTGCGGATCGAAGCGCTGCTGCGAAGGGCCAGGGGTATCGGGGACACAGCACGACTGACCGTCGGCCCCTTGATGTTGGACGAGCGAGCCCACCAGGTGTTCCGCGACGAGGTGGAAGTCACGCTCTCCCCCACCGAGTTCAGGTTGCTCCGGTTCTTGATGCTCAACCGGGGGCGCGTCATGTCGAAGGCGCAGATCGTCGATCATGTCTGGGAGTACGACTTCGACGGCAACTACGGGATCGTCGAGACCTACGTCTCTTATCTCAGGCGGAAACTCGAAGATGGCGATGGATCGCTCATCCAGACGGTGCGCGGCGTGGGCTATGTGATCCGTTCGTCACCATGACTCTCCGGACCAAACTGGTCATCTCCTTCACCCTCCTCCTCCTGGCGGTAATTGCTGCCGTGGGTTTGGTGGCGTCCCGGTCGATCCGATCGATTCTGATCGGGCAGATCGACCAGGAGCTCCAAGGGGTTGTCTCCAGAGGGCCCGGCCCCTATGGCGATGGTCCGCCCGGGCCAGCGCCCCGACGACGGCCCGTTCCTCGAGCCGTACGCCGTAGTGGTGACAGACGCCAGCGGTGCCGTCATCGACGCCAGACCCTCGGGCTTCGCCGACGAGCCCGACCCCCTCCCCGACGTCTCCGGCCTCGACGGTGAGGACGGTCTGGTCACTCTTCCCAGCGTCGACGGCAGCATCGACTACCGCGGTTATGTCGAGAGGGAGGCGGACGGGTCGGTGGTGGTTCACGCCGTCCCGCTGCGTGATGTCACCACGGCGACATCGGCTCTCATCAGGGCCCTCCTCATCGCCGGCGGTGGCGTGCTCCTCCTCGGGGGGATTGCCACGTGGTGGACGGTGAGGGGGGCGATGCGCCCAGTCGATGAGATGGTGGAGACGGCCGAGGCGATCGCCGCCGGTGACCTCACCCGGAGGGTGCCCGATCTCGACCCCGGGACCGAGTTGGGCCGGCTAGGTGGATCGCTCAACGAGATGCTTGCCCATATCGAAGAGGCCGTCGAATCAGAGCGCGAGGGCCGTGAACGGCTCCGCCAGTTCGTCGCCGACGCGTCGCACGAATTGAGGACTCCGCTGGCGGCGATCTCCGGATACGCCGAGATGCACCGCACCGGGGCACTCGCCGATGATGCCGAAGAAGCCAAGGCATGGACCCGGATCGAAAGTGAGGGTCGGCGGATGGGGAGCCTGGTCGAGGACCTGCTGACCTTGACCCGCCTCGGTCAGGCAAAACCGCTGCGGATCGAACAGGTCGACCTGGCCGGGCATCGCCCGCGATGCTGCGGCGGACCACGGTGCCATCGACCCGGAGAGACCGGTGAGTGTCTCCGGCCCAGAGTCGCTGCTCGTCCCCGGCGACCCCGAGCGTCTCCACCAAGTGGTCACCAGCCTCCTCGCCAATGTGCGGGTCCACACCCCACCGGGCACCCACGCCGACGTCACCGTCGGCAGGCACAACGGGTTGGTCGAGCTCGTCGTGTCCGACGATGGCCCTGGGATGCCCCCGGCGGCCCTCGCCCATGTCTTCGACCGCTTCTATCGGGCGGACCCCTCGCGTCCCGCCGGTCTGGCGGAAGCGGGCTCGGGCTCTCGATCGTCGACGCCATCGTCACCGCCCATGGAGGCACTGTCTCCGCCAACAGCAAGCCCGGTGCCGGGACGTCGATAACGGTGAAGCTTCCTGGCTCCACGGAGCCTTCCTAGATTGGGTTTGCGCCGTGACCTGCGGGTAACCCTCCGGGGAATGATTTGCCTTGCGCACAAGGGCTGCCGGCTGGCCCGACGACGTAATCGAAAGCGTCGATTCGGTGGGCACGAGCCTTCATTAGGAATGAATGAGCGGAAGATCCTCCCAGGCCATCTTCGCCCCGCTTTCCACCAAATCGGCAAATGCCTCGTCTCCGAGCGCATCGCGCACGACAGACTGTGAGCCTTCCACCAGTCGCTGGTCGAATGCCAAGAGGCTGACCGACGCCTTGACGGAAAGAGCCGCGGCAAAGCCCGCCAATACGGCGGAAGGGCCGTAATCGCCTCGGCGCTCGGCGATCAGCGACCAGAACCAGGCGACGTTCGCTCGGTCGCTCGCTTCGGGAAGATCCTTGTTGTAGGCGCCCGGGGCGGAAAAATTCTCGATGGCGGCGTCAAGATCACCGAGTTGCAGATGGGCTATCCCTATCTGCCACCCCTTCCAACCGTCGGTGATGGCGCTCGGCTGGGCGGTGAACATCTTGATGGATTCGAGCGCCATCTCCGGTCGTCCGATCGCTCGCTGGGCCTGCATTCGGTAGACGATCATCATGATCCGTGCCCATGAGTCGCCCGAATTCAGGGATTCGGTCGAGGCGATAACGTCCTCGTACTCCTCAGCAAGAAGCTTGAACAGCGTCGTAAAGACGCTTCCGCGTTCGAATCTCATCAAGAATCCCGCTTCGCTGGCAAGAGACAGGATCTGTTGCTCTGACTCTCTGGAGTTCATGATCCATGAGGTGAGAAGGCGGTTCTGGACCGGCGCGCTCCACCGCGGGTCGTTTGCCTTTCGAAGGAGAAGGGCAGCCTCGCTCATCAGTTCGTCCGCCCGCTTGGCGTTGATCGACATCTCGACCGCCGAGAGCGCGTTGGAGAGGAGCCCTCTCGACAGGTCATCGTTGCTGCTTTCGAGAAGCCTCCGGGCTCGTTCGGCCAGGGCGGAAATCGGTGAATCGCCGCCGATGTTCGACGACTCGGTCAAGGCATAGGCCGTGCCGACCGCGACAAAGGGGGAGGCATCGTCGTCGACCCGATCGAGGGCGCTGGTCAGCCAACTCAGCGATTCTCGGAACATATTCCGGTCCCAAAAGTAGGTGCGGAGATTGCACGCCAATTCGAGCGCTAGCGGGCTGTGCCCGGCGTCGGACGCCCAGGTCATCGCGCCGCGGTAGTTGGCGAGATCATCAGTGACGTTATCGGCCAATTCCAGGTCTCCGGCCAGGAGCGAAGCGTCGATCCTCTGAGAAGTGGCCCGGAAGTACTGCGCGTGCGCGGAGTCTCGCCTCGTCCGCCTCGTCGGCGTCGACCAGCTTGTCGAGGGCGTACTGGCGAACCGTTTCGAGAAGCCCGTAACGGGGCCGAATGTCCGGCTCGAATGTCACAACCGATGCTTCAACCAGTCGCCCTAGCAGGTCGAGCACATCCAACCGAGCCAGCGTGTCGCCCGAACAAACCTCTTCGGCACCCTCGTATGTGAATCCGTCGGAAAAAACCGAGAGTCTCCGAAGCAATGCCCGCTCCTGATCGGACAGCAGGTCGTACGACCAGTCCATCATCGCCCTCAAGGTCCGTTGTCGTTCGACGGCGGTCCGGCTCCCACCGGTGAGCAGCCGAAATCGATCGCTGAGGTGCTCGGCGATCTGGTCTAGCGACAACATCTTGAGGCGCGCCGTCGCCAATTCGATCGCCAGGGGGATCCCATCGAGGCGGACACAGAGGTCGGCGATCGCCCCGATGTTGTCGTCGTTGACGGTGAAGCTCGGTTGGACCAGTCGGGCTCTCTCGCCAAACAGCTCAACGGCCGAGGCGTCGTCGTCGACCCGAAGCGATGGAACTCTCCACAGCACCTCGCCGGGGATAGCCAGACCCTCGCGACTGGTGGTCAGGACATGGACATCGGGACAAGTTCGGAGCAACGTGTCGACCAGAGCCGCGACCGGTTCAACGAGGTGCTCGCAGTTGTCGATCACCAGCAAGGCGCGCTGGTTGGAGAGGAACCTCAGCAGCCGCGGTTTCGGCTGGGAGCAAAGGGTCCTCCGGCACACCCAACGCCGACGCGACAGTTTCCGCCAGGTACCCGGCTTCGTTCAACGGGGCCAGTTCGGCGAACCAGGCGCCCTGCTCGAACTCGGCTAGGAGCTCGGCTGCCACCTGAAGCGCCAGCCGGGTCTTGCCGACCCCGCCGACCCCCGTCAGCGTGACCAGACGGGATTGGCGGACTTGGTCGGCGACCTCTTTGATCTGGCCCTGCCTGCCGACAAAGGTGCTGAGCTGGATGGGGAGGTTGTGCGGTGCCCATTCCAGGGTTCGAAGTCGGCGGGGATCTTCCGCCCCTTCGGCCATCAGGCGGTAGATTCGGGTCGGCTCGCCGAGATCCTTCAGCCGGTGCTCGCCCGCGTCCACCAGCGACATACCCGCCCCAAGCCGATCCCCGAGAAGCTGCCTTGCGGCCTCGGAGACGAGGATTTGTCCACCGTTGCCTGCATCCATGATGCGGGCGGTCCGCGTCACCGTGGTACCGAAGTAATCGCCGTCTGTCGGCTCAGCCTCACCAGAGTGCACTCCAATTCGAGTCGCCAAAGCGGGGCCCTCCCAGTCCGTGGAGGCGAGAGCGGCGGCGATCCGGGCGGCAGCCTCGACTCCGGCCCTCACCGAGTCGAACGCAGCCCCGAACCCATCACCAGTGTGTTTGAAGACGGTTCCTTTGGCAGTCTCGACAATGCTCCGAACGATCTCGTCGTGACGGGCCAGCGAGGCCCTCATGCCATCGGGACCGGACTCCCAGAGCTTCGTGCTTCCCTCGATATCGGAGAAAACGAAGGTGACGACACCACTCGGGAGGGTCATGGTGCGACCTTGACCATGGACCAACCAACCTACCTCGGGGCTGCGGAGGCGACCCGCTTCATTTGCCGCCGACGGACGCCTCGGGGGCAGCCGGTCAATCGCTGAAGACGGACACCGCGCGGTAGGTGACGATCGGGAAAGTGCTGACTACCTGTTGACCGTGGCCGAGATCATCGTGGCGCCGGGATCGAGGTTGGCGGCCGTGATCGGGCTCGCCGTGACAGGCTAGAAGGGAAGTAGACCCGCTCAGGGTCAAGGCGAAGCCCCCGCGTCGCCGGTGGAAATGGCTTCGTGTCAGAAGCCGTAGTTACATAGTTTCGATGCGAGCTCTGCTCCTCATCGGGATCCTGATCGCCTGCCAGCCGACCGGCACAACCGCCCCGTCCGTGACGACGTCGGTGCCAAGGCAACGTCAGTGCCAGTCGCAGCGCCGACCAGCACCGCACTCACTCAGCCGACCCGAAGCGAGAATCGGGGCGAGACGCCGGTCGAGACAGGGACGCCCATCGACCCCGCCGAACTGAGCGGTCGGGTCGTATTCGATGACTTTGAGGATCGTCTTGGTCGCATCGATAGACGGCCATGACCTGCACCGAATCACGACGCGGTCCGGTTCGGAATTCGACGGAGCGTGGTCCCCGGACGGGCGATGGTTGGTCGACCGAGATTCGCGACGAGGAATCAACATCAACGACGAGATCTATGTCGTCCGGGCTGACGGAACCAAGCCCCGAAACCTGTCTGCAACCCGGCAAACGATTGGGGACCCGATTGGTCACTCGATGGTGACTGGATCGTGTTCAACTGGGACCGCGACGGGTTGCCGATGAGTGGCTATATGGTTGACCCGGACGGCTCTGGTCTGCGTCGAATCGACACCGATGTGTGGGTCGAGTACCCATCCTTTCTCCCGACGGGACAAAAATCGTCTTCTCCGGCCACGCGGGCGGTGACTACGACATTTTCGTTCTGAGCTGGCGAATGGCGCTACCACTCGCCTGACCGATTCGCCAAGGCGCAGATGGCTGGCCGGTCTGGTCACCCGATGGCGAGTGGATCGCATTCACCACCGAACGCGACGACTGCCTTCGAGCTGAGCCTGATACAAGAACTGCTGGAGCAGACGGCAAGCCAGGCGAGCACCACGACATCTGGCTCATGCGAGCTGACGGGTCCGAACAACATCGGGTAACGCCCAAAGTCCGGCCAGTTCGTCGCTTGGGCCCCAGACGGAGAGCATCTTCTCGTCTCGGGCAGAACCCTGTATGTCCTACGCCTCGATGGCAGCGGCCGCTTGGAATTCTGGCCCGACGGCCTGGAGTTGCCACCCGGGGGTATTCCTGACTGGCTTGCGGAAGGCGGTTAGCCGGCAGGGATCCTCGTCGCGGAAACCTTTGGGCGAAGAGATCGTCCTCCCGCGACGCGTGGCACTTCCATAGAGGTTGGTCGGCGCGATCACTCTAGGGCTCGGGCAAGTCCCTCGGAGACGGGGCCGCGAGGTTGACGCCGTCTCCTATGAGGACGTCGGCTCGATGATCACGCCGCTCAGGTTGATACCGATACCACCCACGACTTACCACCTACCACTCCGCCTTCTCCCAGGTCGGTCACAGGTGGGTGGCGGACGATGTTCTCGGAAAGGCATCCCAGAGAAAGGAGGATCGATGCCTGACGAGAAACCACGACGCAGGCGGCTGGCTACGGCCTCCGCCATCGGTGCCGCTGCAATCGCCGGTGCGCTGCTGGCGATCCCGACTGCGGGCTTCGCACAGGAGAGCACCACCTCGACTACCGCAGTCGAGGAGGAGACTCCAGACACCACCACCGACACCACGGTGGCCGAGGAGCCGGCGGCGCCGTCTGAGGACCGGCCCCGAGGCGGGCACCGGGACGGTGAATGCGAGGAACGGGCCGATGAGGCCGAGACCTCAGCGGACACCTGATCGGGCTCTACCGGGCCCCGGGATCTCCCGGGGCCTGGTAGGCCATCACCGCGACGATTCAGCGGATACGAGCCGTTCCAGCGCCGATCGCCAGTGCGCCCGAGCGATTTCGCGCCGCTCGGCATCAGCGAGCTTCTCGATGAGCACGTTGACGGCGGTCTTGCCCGAGGCCGATTCGAGCAGGGTGACCTGGACCAGGGCGGGTGCCTCCCAATCGACCGGCTGCCATGTCATCCTGATTCGGTCACCCGGCTTGACCACCCGGACTTCGCCGCTCGCCGCCATGGCGCCCTCGCCGCCAGGCACCTCGAAGCGTGCCCCCTCGGTCAACTCGAGCGATCCGCCGAACAGCGACTCAGGGTTCGCCTCGATGCGCCGCCAGACCGCCTCGGCGTCTCCTGGCAGGCTTCGTTGGACCGAGACCTGGAACCCCGAAGCGGTCTCGCCCAGCTTTCGCATTCCCCTTGCCTGCTCGTAGCCGACGGCGATCGACTGACGCCACCACGAATCGGTCTCCGGGTGGTGCTGCTCGAGGTGGGTGACGATCCCTTTGTGATCGAAACCGGTGGCGCCGGCGGCGTCGAGCACTTCCAGCCATTCCTCCCAGCCTCGGCCGGTCGCCTCCCGCACCTTGTCGGATGACAATCTGTTGAGCATCAACCGGGCATCATCAGTGCCCATCGCCATCACTCCCGCTCGACGAGCACGAGAATATTGCCGTCTGGGTCGCGGAAGGTGAACATCGGCGGCACGCCCTCCCAACGCATGATCTCCGGGTCAACGTCGCAACCCAGCTCGGTGAGCCGGGCGTGGTCGGTCTCTGCGTCCTCGGTGGCATACCTGATCGCGGCGTCGACGCTCGGTGACTGTGGCTCCGAGGTGGCGATGAGAGCAACGGTCGTGGTCGCTCCAGGAGGTGCCACTTCGATCCAGCGGGCGCCGTCTCCGAATGGTCCCTCCATCACCTTGTCGAACCCGAGCATCCCGACATAGAACTCGAGCGAGCGATCCTGGTCCGTCACCGGGATCCCCACCGTCGCCACCCGCGTGATCTTCGACTCAACCATCGCTCACTCCTCTCGCTGGGACAGGGACCCATGGTGTACCTCCATCGGACTCCGCCATGCAAGGAAACTCATCGGGGAATAGAGCAGACTCTTCGATGGCTGACCTCGCGATGGAACTCGGAGTCACGACTTTCGCCGAAACTCACCCCGACCCTGCCACCGGGGAGGTGGTGTCGCACGCCGAGCGGCTTCGCCAAGTGGTCGAGGAAGCCGTGGTGGCCGAGCAGGTCGGGCTCGAGGTTTACGGAATCGGGGAGCACCACAGGCGGGACTTCGCCTCCTCGGCCCCGGTGGTCGTACTGGCGGCGATCGCCGGGAAGACGGAGCGGATCAGGTTGGCGCCCGCGGTCGTGATCCTCAGCTCAGACGATCCGGTCCGTGTCTTCCAGCAGTACGCCACTCTCGATGCGGTCTCCTCCGGCCGAGCCGAGTTGCTCGTTGGCAGGGGATCGTTCATCGAGTCCTTCCCCCTCTTCGGGTACGACCTCGCCGACTACGACGAACTCTTCGCCGAGAAGCTCGACCTGCTGCTCGCCGTTCGTGACCAAGAGGTCGTCACCTGGTCGGGGCGCTTTCGCCCGCCGATCGACGGACAGGGGATCTACCCCCGGCCCCATCAGGACCCACTGCCAGTCTGGGTGGGGGTGGGAGGAACGCCGCAATCCATGGTGCGGGCCGCCGAGCGGGGTCTGCCCGTGGCCCTGGCCATCATCGGTGGCAATCCGGACCGATTCGCCTTCATGGCGGACATCCACCGCCGCACTCTGGTGGCGTCCGGCTACGACCCCAAGCAGGTTCCGCTCGCCGTCCACGCCCACGGGTACATCGCCGACAGCGACGATCAGGCTGCCGAGGAGTTCTACCCGTCGTATGCCCAGGCGATGACCCAACTGGGCCGCGAGCGGGGATGGCCGCCGATGACCCGGATCCAGTACGACGCGATGCGCTCACCGGCCGGGTCGTTGCTCGTTGGCGACCCGGAAACGGTCGCATCAAAGATCTTGCGGCTGCGTGAGGTGCTTGGGATCGAACGTTTCATGCTCCACATCAGCGTTGGGAGCCTCCCCAACGAGCAGGTGCTGCGATCGATCCAGTTGCTGGGTACGAAGGTGGCACCGCTGGTCAACGGCGCCTGACCCACCCGCCAGATGGGAAGGCGTGACCATCGAGGGCACCGCGACCGCTCTGCGTCACACGGTGATGACGATCTTGCCTTGGTCAGCCCGGTCTGCAGCAAGCCGATTGCCTGGACGACCTCGCTCAGCGGATAGGCCCTAGCGACCATCGGTCTGGAGTTTTCCGGATTCGATGAGTTCCTTGAGGAACTCCATCGACTCTCTCTTGCTCGGTGCGGAGAACGATATCTTCAGCTGACTCGAGAAGATCGATGCGACCATCAATCCGGCAAATCGCCCCAGGCTCCCCAACCAGCGGCCGCCTCGGCGCCCGAATAGATCGTGGCCGACGAGCACATACCTTCCTTCCGGCTTGAGGACACGCCGGCAATCGGAGAACCGGTGGTTGCCGGGAACATCGAAGATCAGGTCGTATTTCTCATCGCTCTGGGTGAAATCGTCCTTCGTGTAGTCGATGACACGGTCTGCGCCGAGTCGGCGCATCATCTCTAGCTTCACCGTGTGGTCGACGCCGGTCACCTGCGCTCCTGAGCTCTTCGCTAGCTGGAGGGCGATGGCACCGACCCCGCCACCGGCCCCGTTGATCAACACGTCCGTCCGGCCCGCAGGTCCTTGGGCAGGTTCCAGAGCGCGATGAGCCCCGACGTCGGGACGGCTGCCGCCTGCTCGAAGTCGACGTTCGTGGGCTTGAGCGCCAAGGAATCCTCGGGCACCGCTACGAACTCGGCGAAGGCGCCACCGTTGTGCCATTGGTAGTTGCGCATGGTCTCACCAAAGACCTCGTCACCGGGCTGGAAGCGGGTCACACTCCTCCCTACGGCCTCGATGCAGCCCGCAACATCTGTTCCTGGGACAGGGTTCTTCGGCCCGGTCAGGCCCGCCCCCATGATCCGGAGGGCATAGGGCCAGCCCATCACCACGTGCCAAACGTCGGGGTGCACCGAAGCCGCCCTGACACGCACCAGGACCTCGTCGTCCCCGATCTCCGGGATTGGGACCTCACGCAGCTCGAGGACCTCGTCGGGTGGCCCGTACCTGGTCTGAACGACTGCCTTCATGGTTTCCACGTCGTGCTCGATCAGACGACGACGACGATCTTGCCGCGCGCATGCCCTTCGCCGAGATACGCCATGGCTTCGGGCGCCTCGGCGAGTTGGTAGGTGCGATCGATCAGTGGTTTCACCCGTCCCGCTTCGATCAGTTCCTTGAGCGCCTCAAGATCCTCCCGGTTCGCGCGTGGAGACACCATGCGCGCCTTCTGGCCGACGAACAGCGACCATGCCAGCGTCCTGAACAGCCGAGGGAGGCTCGCCACCCAGAGCCTGTCCAATTGCCCGTTGTTTGGTATCAACGTTCCCTTTGGTGACATCGCACGCCCCGTATCCCGCAGTGATCTGTTGCCGGCGTTGTCGACAATCACGTCGTACGTGCGACCCGTTCTTGGTGAAGTCCTCCTGCGTGTAGTCGATCACATGGTCGGCGCCGATGGACCGGACCCTGTCAACGTTCCTCGTGCTGCAGATCGCGGTGACCTCGGCGCCCATCGCCTTGGCGATCTGCACGGTGAAGCTCCCCACTCCTCCCGACGCGCCGGTCACCAGCACCTTCTGTCCCTGCTCGACCTTGGCGGCGTCGCGCAGGGCTTGGAGGGCGGTGAGACCGGCCATCGGCACGGCAGCGGCCTCTTCGGCGGTGAGGTTCGACCGGCTTGATAGCGAGGTTCGTCTCCTTGGCGACGGCGTACTCGGCGAGCGTGCCCCGTCCCGATCCGAAGACCTCGTCTCCTTGCTGGAACCTGGTGACGCCGTTTCCGACGGCCACCACGGTGCCGGCCACATCGCTGCCCCTCACCGGATTTCTCGGCTTGGTCAACCCATACATGGGACGGAAAGGCAGGCACGCCTCTCATGAATGCCCAGTCCGCCGGGTTGATCGCCGCGGCCCCCACCCTTATCAAGACCTCGCCATCGGCCACCGCCGGAGTATCGATGTCCCGCACTCGAGCACATCCGGCAATCCGAACCTGTCTTGAACAATTGCCTTCACTGACCTCTCCCTCCTTCGACATACGCTGTAAATGTACGGCGTAAGGTAATGCGAGTCGGACACGGTCCACGTAGGCTCGCGGTCGTTCGCCGGTGGGGCCTCGCCCGGTCTACCCCTCGCAGGTGGGATGTTCTGGTTGAGCCGGAAGAGATTGTCCGGGTCGATAGCGCGCCTTGATCGCCGCCAATCGGTCCCAGGTCGCGCCGGGATACGCCTCCGAACGCGGGCATCGCCCTCGTCTCCGAGGAAACCGACATACACGCCAGGCTCACCACTGCGCAGCCTCCCCGCCAGCGATGTCACCCATGCCGAGTGCTCTCCAGCTTCGTCGGGATCGTCGTAGACGACACCGACAGCGGACACGATCGGACGATGGCGGTGGGCGAATGCGGTTGCGCCCGGATCTACGTCGGCTGCAGCGCCACCGAGCACGCGGAGCTGGGAAACCGCGATCGGTGCGTTCGAGACCTCGAGGTGTTCGACGATCCCTGCCGCCGCCGAATCAGAAACCTCATCGAGGAAGAGCGAGGTTGCAACCTCTTCCTTGATCGGTGGCCCACCTTCGGTGAATTGGAACATCTCCGAGTAGCGCATCGGTCCGACCATGTCTGAGATCGGGGGAGCCAGAGACCGAAACGGCGCAACGGCACGCTCCCCCGCCTCGCCTGTATGTGCCATCAGCAACATGACGACCGGGCGGTTGTGGTGCTCTGCAGGAATAAACGGTTCCGGGGGGCAATCATGATGTTGGCAATGGTCGACAGCTCATTGGGAGCCGCCGTCGCCAGGGCGATGACTCCAGTAATGACTTCTTGGGTCGCCGGAAGAATCAGCAATCCACCGATATCCGATCGACCTCGTGAAGCGCAAACTGGAAGCGTGTGGCAACACCAAAGTTTCCGCCGCCACCGCGGATCGCCCAGAACAGGTCCGGCTCGCTCTCACCATCGACCCGCAGCAGCCGGCCGTCGGCGGTGACCACATCTGCGGCGAGGAGGTTGTCGATCGTCAACCCGAATCTCCGTACCAAGTACCCGATACCGCCCCCCAATGTCAGCCCGCCGATCCCAACCGAGCCGGTGTCGCCGAAACCGGTGGCGAGCCCGTGACACCGGCGGCGGTCGTGTACTCGGCGGCGGTCATGCCGGACCCCGCCCAGGCTGTGCGGCTCTCCACGTCGACCTCGATCGAGCGCAGGGCGGAGAGGTCGAGCACGATTCCGTCGTCGACGACCCCGTAGCCGGCAGGGCTGTGGCCTCCCGACCGCACGGCGAGCGGCATCCCGGTCTCGGCGGCGAGATCTCACCACTCTGACCACCTCGCCGGCGTCCGCCGGCTTGATGATCACCGCTGGGTGCCGGTCGAATGCCCCGTAGAAGACCAGGCGGCCTCGTCGTATTTGGCATCGCCGGGGGCGATCACCTCCCCACGGAACGTGTCGCGCAGTTGCTGTACGGATATGGTCATGGCGGTTCCTCCGGTTGCTCCACATCATGACCGAGCGAAGCTCGGAAATCATCGGAGAGGAGATGCAATGCAACTGGCACCCTCATTGCACCAGTCGGCTCAGACATGGTGAACGTCTACCTGATCGAGGACGAGCGGGGTGTGACCGTCATCGATGCCGGCTTGCCGGGGCAATGGGATGAGTTCACCAAGGAGTTGGCGGACATGGGTCGCTCGCTCGAAGACGTGCGTGGTCTGATCCTCACCCACGGCGACACCGACCATCTCGGTTTTGCCGAGCGTCTGCGTGAACATGGAGTGCCGGTCTATCGCACGAGGCCGATGCCTCACAAGCAACCGGCGCGGTCAAAGAAGAAGAACCCTTCGTGGGGCCGGATGAAGGTCGGGCCCCTCTTGTCGTTCCTCTGGTACTCAGGGCGCCGCGGTGGATTGCGCGCCTCGCACGTCGGGGAGGTGACAACGGTCGGCGACGGGGCAGCGCTCGATCTGCCCGGGGATCCCCGCATCATCCACACACCCGGACACACCCCGGGGAGCATCGCCATCCATTCCGCTGCGGTCGATGCACTCTTCGTCGGTGATGCGATGACGACTCGCCACGTTCTCACCGGTGCCCGCGGGCCGCAGCCGGCGCCGTTCACGGTCGACATGACCCAGGCACTTGCTTCGCTCCGAAAATGGGAGGACATCGAGGCGAAGTGGGTACTGCCCGGCCACGGCTACCCATGGGATGGTGGGGTCGAGGCGGCGTTGGCCGAGATACACGCCCGCTCGGAGCTCAATCGCTCCTGAGATACCGCCTGAACCAGTCGACAGCAAGACGATCGACCTCGGCAGCAGCAGGAGTCTGCGGCGCCGGGTCATCGCCGGGCGGATCCGCCAGTGGATGAGCCATTCCGGGCACGAGCTCGAGGCCCTCACGCGTGCAGGCTCGGCGTACCGATCGGCGACGCGTCGCGCAATTCCTCGGCCGGTCGGCGGAGTCCTCGACGTCGTCGTCCTCACCGACCACGAGCAGCACCGCCGGATCCTGCCGTCGGTCTGCGATCTCACCGGCTCGCTCCACGAAATCGAGCCGCGTTGGCGACCTCCGCGACCGATCGGACCAGTCTACTCGACTCCGAAGTGGCGCTCCATTGCCTCGACCAGGGAGCGCAGTCTGACCAACGGGCTGACGAGCACCGCGGCAGCGACGTCGATGTCCTGCTCAGCGAGGACGAGCAGGGCGACGGCCGCTCCTGCGGATCCACCAAGCAGACCCACCGGTCCCGAGCCGAGGCCAATTGGGCCCGGCGATCTCGGAA
>CAVTEU010000020.1:0-111892 GCA_963733905.1 uncultured Actinomycetes bacterium
CTTCCTGGAGCGCAGGGTTCGAGAGGAGGAGCACCTCGACCGCTTACGGTTCGAGGTGGGCGGCGGCGGGCTCTCCTCTTACCCCCACCCCCGGCTCATGCCCAGCTTCTGGGAGTACCCCACGGTGTCGATGGGGCTGGGGCCGATCAACTCGATCTACCAGGCGCGGATCAACAAGTACCTCCACGACCGAGGCTCGACGACGCCTGCGAGTCGCGGGTTTGGTGCTTCATCGGGGATGGCGAGACGGACAAGCCCGAGACGCTGGGTTCGATCACGCTCGCCGCCGGGAGAAGCTCGACAACCTCACCTGGGTGATCAACTGCAACCTGCAGCGGCTCGACGGCCCGGTCCGGGGGAACGGCAAGATCATCCAGGAGCTGGAGGCCGTCTTCCGCGGCGCCGGCTGGAACGTGATCAAGGTCATCTGGGGGACCGGCTGGGACGAGCTGCTGGCCAGGGACACCGAGGGGCACCTGGTCAACAAGATGAACAAGACGCTGGACGGCGACTACCAGCGGCTCAGGGCGGAGGACGGCGCCTACATCCACGAGCACTTTTTCGGGCCCGAGCCCGAGTTGCAGGCGCTGGTCGAGGACTGGACCGACGACCAGATCTGGGCACTGCGGCGCGGCGGGCTCGACTTCCGCAAGATCTACAGCGCATACCGGGCGGCGACCGAGCTGACCGGCGCCCCCACCGTGATCCTGGCGAAGACGATCAAGGGCTGGACGCTCGGGCCCGACGTCGAGGGCCGGAACGCCACCCATCAGATCAAGGAGCTGACCAACAAGCAGCTACTGGTGCTGCGCACCAGGCTCAATCTCGAGGAGGACATCCCCGAGGAGGCGCTGGCAGGGCGATCAGGATCCGCCCTACTTCCGGCCGGACGCCGACACCCCCGAGTACCAGTACCTGATGGAGCGGCGCAAGGCGCTCCACGGGTCGCTCCCTTCGCGGGTGGTGCGGAACAGGTCACCACTCACGCTTCCCGCGGAGGAAACGTTCTCCGAGGTGCTCGCCGGGAGCGGCAAGGTCGAAGCCTCGACCACGATGGCCTTCACCCGGCTGCTGCGCGGTCTCGCCAGGAGCGATCAATTCGGGCCGCGAGTGATCCCCATCGTCCCCGATGAGGCCCGCACCTTCGGGATGGACTCGCTGTTCAGAGAGTTGAAGATCTACGCCTCAGCAGGGCCAGCTTTACGAGCCGGTGGACGCCCAGATGCTGCTCTCGTACATGGAGGCCAAAGCGGGTCAGATTCTCGAGGAAGGCATAACCGAAGCGGGGTCGATGGCCAGCTTCACCGCGGCGGCCAGCTCATACGCCACCCGGGGCGTCCCGGTGGTCCCCTTCTACATCTTCTACTCGATGTTCGGGTTCCAGCGGGTGGGCGACCTGATCTGGGCAGCGGCCGATCTCCGGGCCCGCGGCTTCCTCCTCGGGGCGACCGCGGGGAGGACCACGCTCCAGGGCGAGGGGCTGCAGCACCAGGACGGGCACAGCCACCTGCTCGTCTCGGCGGTGCCGCCCCTCATGGCCTACGACCCCGCCTTCGCCTACGAGGTGGGGTTGGTGATCAAGGACGGGCTCCGCCGGATGTACGGCGATGACCCCGAGGACGTCTTCTACTACCTGACCCTGTACAACGAGAACTACGTGCAGCCCCCGATGGCCGAAGGGGTCGAGGCCGGGGTGATCCAAGGGCTGTACCGGTGGGCGCCGGCGCCCGAGGGGGACCTTCCCCACCGCGCCACCCTGGCCTTCTCGGGCACCGCCAGAAGGCGGCCCGCGAGGCGCAGGCGGAACTGGCGGAGCACTGGGGGGTGGGAGTCGAGTTGTGGTCGGCCACCTCGTTCAAGGCGCTGCGCGAGGAGGCGATGAGCGTCGAGCGCTGGAACCGGCTCCACCCCGGCGAGGAACAGCGGGTGCCGCTGGTGACCCGGTTGCTCGAGGAGACCTCAGGCCCCTTCGTCGCCGTCACCGACAACATGCGAGCCGTCCCCGACCAGGTGAGCCGGTGGGTGCCCCGGCCCTATCTGTCGTTGGGAACCGACGGGTTCGGGCGGTCCGACACCCGGGCGGCGTTGCGACGCCTCTTCGAGACGGACAAGGAACACGTGGTGCTGGGTGTGCTCACTGCGCTGCACCGAGACGGCGCATTCGGCCCGAAGTGGTCCGCGACGCCATCGACCGCTACGGGCTCGACCCCGACACCCCCGATCCCTGGCGGCCGTAGGGCGAGCCGCATAGACGCACCCGGGCCTGCATGCGGCCCGGGTATCGATGCTTGCCCACGGGAAATCCACCGCTATCGTCTTTCGGGGTGGTTGACTCCCCGACGGCATCGGCGTCCGGGCGGACGGGCACGTCGAGAGCACGACAACGCACCCGACCATGCCTGCAGGAGCTCGGCGCCATGTCTCTGAGTCGTCCCCGTTCGCCGATCGCTGTCCCGTTCGGAACCGTCTTCGACGCGGCCGCCCTGGCCGCTCTCGCCTCGGCCCTGATCCCCGGAGCCGGTCAATGGCTCCAGGGCCGGAGGAGGCAGGCCGCGCCGTTGCTGATCGTCTCCGCAGTTGCCTTGTTGGCCACGGTCGGCGCCATCTGGGTCCTGAATCGGCGGGGACCCGTCTACATCCTCGAGGTGGCGATGCGTCCGGGAGCGCTCGCCACGATATTCGTGGTCAACGGGGTGTTCTTGGCGGTCCGAGCCTGGGCTGCTGCCGACGCCTACCAAGGTGGACGGGCTATGGCGACCCGGGCTTCGGCACTAGCCGGCGTGGTGGTGATGGCAATGGTCGTCTTGCCCCATCTCTTCATCGGCGCTGAGGCGGCGCAGGCTCACCAAGTGGTCACCACCGTCTTCCAACAGCCCGTAGCGGCAAGAAATAAGCCGACCATGGCCACGGCGAGGTGGCGGCCGGGGGAGCGCCTCACCGTGCTCTTCCTCGGGGCGGAGCGCAACCCAACTGGCGCCACCGAGGTCCGAGGGGCAATGGCCGTCACCGTCTTCCCGGGGGACGATCGCGTCGCCGCAGTCACACTTCCGGCAAACCTCACCGGGATCCCCGTACCAGAAGCCACCGACCACTCCCCCGGCAATGGTTCGCTGACCGACCTCTACCGATTCGGGACCCGTCACCGCCGTCTCTATCCAGGGTCCGCCGACCCCGGCGCCGCCATGGTCAAAGATGGCGTGCAGTCGCTGCTCGGGATCCCGGTGCACCACGCCGTGGTGTTCGATTCGAGCAATCTCGATGAGACGGACATGGTCGACACCCCGCAGCAGGCAAGCGCTGCGCCGCGGCAGGCGTGGTCCGCTCGCTTCGACCTGAGGGGCTGGTGCGTCGCATCCCCTCGCTGGTCGGCGCGCCTGGGAATCAGCGTCACCAGCGACATCCCGCTCGACCTGGTCCCCGACATGGTCGAACTGCTCCCCACCCTCTCCCCCCGCCAGGTGCTGACCGTCCCGATCACGGCGCCCGATTACGGGCGAGTCGAGCAGAAGTCGCAGGTGGCGGATCCGGAGAGGGTCAGGGCTGCCATGGTGAGCCTGGTCAAGCTGTCCCCGGAGGAAGCCGCTTCTCGGCTCGGTCTCGACGACCCGGCCCGCTGCGCCACCGGCCGGCCGCTCCAGGCGGCCGCAGACAACCGGTGATCGACACGGGTCGCAGTACCATCGGCCGACCCTGACCGCCTTCCGGGTTTGCCAGAACTGCCCGGTCGAGGAGCCAGCGTGACCGAGCAGCAGACCCGATCCGCCCCACCCGATCAACCCCCGCGTCACCGCAGCGAGAACCAGGCCCGCCGCCAGGCGAGGCTGGTCACCATGGTGCTGCTGGCGGTGGCCGCCGCCGTCGCCATTTGGCTGCTCATCGACATTTTCTCCGGCGACGTCGGCGGTGCCGGGTCGCCGAGCTCCTCCCCGGGGTCCGCTGCCGAATCCACGTTGGCGACCACCACCACCACTCCGCCTCAGCCGGTGGCCGTCCCGCCGGAGAGCTTCGGTGCCCCCTGGGGTACGACCCAGGGAGTCACCATGTTCCGGGGCAACCCGACCCGGTCCTGGTTCGGGCGCGGGGCGCTCGACGCCGAGCCACAGATCGAGTGGAGCTACCCCAGCGGCGAGATGTGCTCGATCTCGGTCGATCTCGGCGAGGAATCGGAGTGGTGCGGGACAGGCTGGACCGGACAACCGCTGGTCTGGACCAACCTCGAGGGGACGACCGAGGTCCTGTTCGGCGGCTACGACGGTGCGGTCCATTTCCTCGACGCGACCACCGGTGAGCCCACCAGGGAGCCTTTCGCAACCGGCGACCTGATCAAGGGATTCGGCGCCATCGACCCCGACGGGTATCCGTTGCTCTACTTCGGCTCCCGGGACAACAAGTTCCGGATCGTCGCACTCGACCGCGAACCGGTGGGTCAGATCTGGTCGATGGACGCGTTCGACGTCGACGGACTGTGGAACGACGACTGGGACTCGAGCCCGGCCATCATCGACGGCATCCTCTACGTTGGCGGCGAGAACGGCTGGTTCTACGCCATCGAGTTGAACCGCAGCTACGGCGAGCAAGGCCGGGTGCGTGTCCGCCCCGAGATCCTGTTCTCGGCGCCCACCTACGACGACGAGTTCCTCGACATGCTCAACGAGGGCAAGCCGACGCCGCCCGCCGACGAGCTGCCCCGTGATGGCAGCGGGTCAGATCTCGACTACGACGTCGAGGTCAGCGTCGAGAACAGCCCGGTGTTCTTCCGCAACAGGGTGTACATCGCCAACTCGGCGGGTCGGATCCTCGGCTTCGACATCAGTGACATTCGGGAGGGTCGGGCTCCGGTCGTGTTCGACTATTGGTCAGGCGGTGACATCGACGGGACCATGGCGGTGGACCCCAAGGGCCGGCTCATCGTTCCCATCGAATTCGAGCCCAACGACAAGGCGGGGAAGCCTCCGATGTCAGCGGCCGAGGCCGCCCACCAGCGCGAGGTCGGCCAACTGGTCAAGCTCGACCCATATGCCGAAGGCGATCCGAGGCTCTGGGGCGTGGACCTCACCGCCGGTGGCGAGAACGCAGGGATCTGGGCGAGCCCGGTCCTTTACGAAGGGCTGGTCTACGTCCCAACCCACACCGGGGAACTGCTCGCCGTCAGCGCCGCCAACGGTGAGGTGGTGTGGCGCGATTCGGTCGGTCCCAAGACGTGGTCGTCGCCTGTGATCGTCGGCGATCAACTCATCCAGGCCACATTCGCCTCTGGAATCCGTGGCTACTCCCTGGCCGATCCCAGACATCCCGAGCGACTGTGGACAGTCGAGCTGCCCGAGAGCGGAGAGCTCGAGTCCACCCCGATCGTCTGGGACGGCACCCTCTACGTCGGCTCGCGCAACGGCTTCTTCTACGCAGTAGGTGGGTAGGCGGACGGCGGACGGCGGACGGCGGCCGAAGAGACCGCTTCCGCTTTTCATTCCGTCCCCCCGTAGGGGAAGGCACCCGCTGCGCAGCAGCGGGTAGGGGGATCCCGAACTCCAACGGTGCTCGACCGCGGCTATCGCCCTCTTGGGAGTGAACCAGCCCCCGCGCCAGCGCGGGACTCCCGAATCGGGTGCCCGGACCTAGACGATCCTCCGGTCGGTTGCCCAGCGGGCGAGTTCGTGGCGGCTGGAGAGTTGCAGCTTGCGGAGCACCGCCGAGACATGCGACTCCACCGTCTTCACCGAGATCTCGAGACGACGGGCCACCTGTTTGTAGGCGAAGCCACGGGCGATGAGGCGAAGCACCTCCCGCTCCCTCGGGGTCAGCTGGTCGAGGTCGGGATCGGCAGCGGGGACCGACCCGGCGAAGGCATCGAGCACGAAACCGGCGAGCCGGGGCGAGAACACGGCATCTCCATCGTCCACCTGGCGGATCGCCTCGACCAGGTCGGCTGGGAGCTATCGACTTGGTCACGTAGCCGCGCGCCCCGGCGCGGATCATGGCGATGACGTCCTCGGGCTCGTCCGACACCGACAGCGCCAGAAAGCGCACCTCGGGATGGGCGTCGGCCAGGTTGCGCACCACGGCGATCCCGCCACCTCCCGGCATGTGGACGTCGATCAGCACCACATTCGGGTTGGGTCGCCCGGATGGCGTTGACCGCCTCGTCCACGTCCCCCGACGATCCGACGATCTCGAAGTGCTCGCCCAACTCGGATCGGACCCCGGCGAGGAACAGCTCGTGGTCGTCGACCAGGAACAGCTTGATCATCCCCGCTCCAACCGGAGGTGCACCTCGGTCCCCTCGCCAGGCTCGCTGCTCACCTCGGCGCTCCCGCCGTGCCGGCGCATCCGGGCCACGATCGACTCGGCGATTCCCACGCCTGTCGGGCGGGATCGCGCCGGGATCGAAGCCCTTGCCCTGGTCGGTCACCCAGCACGTCGACAGCCTCATCCCCCACCTCGAGATAGACCGAGATCGAGCCGGCGCCGGAGTGGCGCGCCGCGTTGGTCATCGCCTCTCCGGCAGCCGCCACCATCGCCCGGGTGCGGTCATCGAGCGGCATATCACCCACCGCAACCACCTCGACCGGTAGATCGAAGTCGGTCTCGACCCGGTCGGCGGCCGACCGCAGAGCCGCCACCAGCCGCTCACCCTCGACCGCCGGGCCCTTCTCGTACAGCCAGCGGCGCAATTCCCGTTCCTGCGCCCTGGCCAGCGTGACCATCCGTCTCGGGTCGTCGGTGCGCTGCATCAAGGCGAGCGTCTGGAGCACCGAATCGTGGAGATGGGCGGTCATCTCGGCTCGTTCCTCCTGTCGGATCCTCTCGGTCCTCTCCCTGCCCAGATCGCGCGCCAGCCCCACCAGCCACGGACCGAGCACCAGGGTGACACCGGCGGCGGTGACCAGTGCCGCCAGCACGACGGTGCCCAACCCGGAGATGGCGTCGATTCCCCCGGCGAGGAGTCCCAGCCCGACCAGGAGAAGGAGGCCCCCCACGATGAGCCGACCCACCGATCTCTCGCCCCGGTCGCCGGGGAGCAGCGAGTCGGGCATCGCCCCGGCGCCGACTGCCCTCGGAGCGATCCCACAACGCAGCCAAACCGAAGGCCATGGCAGTGCCGGCAGCCATGACGACGTCACCGGGCCAGAGCCCGATACCGCGGAGGACGAACAAGCGTACCGGCAAAGCAGAGCAAAGGCCGAGCCGTTGGCGCCGGTCGATTGTGGTGACCGGTGCGGCCCTGGGCTTGCTTCCTCGGGGAGGATCGCCCAGAGGCCGACGTAGAGGACAAGTCCCAGCCCATAGACCAGCCCGAGCGTGACGAAACCGGCCCGGACGTAGACCGGCTCGATCCCGAGCGAACGGCCCAGCCCGGCGGCGACTCCACCGAGGACGCCACGTCGGCGGTCGCGATGCAATTCGAGGCGCGATTTGGTGGTCGTGGCGGATTCCACGGTCCGATGATCCCATGGCGGACGATGTCCCGACAATGGGTGATCACCCTCGGCACCTGGTGCGGCGTTAGGGGACTCTGGGGGACATCCCCGATGGACTCCGGAAGCTGCGCCCTCCAGGATTGCAAACATGAACGACGAAGCGACCACGACCACCGCCGATCTCCCCGCCCCCCACCGACCGCCGCCGCCCGGCCCGGCGCCCGCACCGTCACTCCACCGCTCCCGCTCGCACCGAGTCGTGGCCGGGGTGGCGGGCGGGATCGCCGAGCGCTACGGGGTTGCCCTCTGGGTGGTCCGTGCCGGGTTCATCGCCCTCTGTTTCGCAGGAGGTGTCGGGGCCCTTCTCTATCTGGCCGGCTGGCTGCTCATTCCCGAAGAGGGGACCGACAGGTCGGTCCTCGGAATCTCGTCACCGGCCGATACATCGCTCGTCCTCGGGGTGGCGCTCATCGGGATCGGACTGGCAGTCCTCCTCGGTTGGATGGGGATCGTCCGCGGCGAGTTGGTCGTCGGAGCGGCGTTGATCGTGTGCGGGATCCTTCTCTACCGGCGCGGCCCATCGCCATCGGGCGGCCCGTGCGGTGGGACCAACCGAGTTCTACGCCACCGATGGATCACCGATGGCGATCGTCGAGCGGCAACCTGCGTTGCCCCTTCCGCCACCGCCTCCTCCAAAGCCGAGAAAGCCGCCGTCGATCTTGGGTCGTCTCACTATTGCTGTCGCAATGGTGGCGATCGGGGTGGTTGCGCTGCTCGATGTGACCGGGATCCTCGCCCCCACCGCCATGCACTATCTCGGGATCGGTCTCGGAGTCATCGCTCTCGGTCTGCTGGTCGGCGCGTTTTGGGGGCGGGCGAAGTGGCTGGTGATCCCCGGATTGCTGCTTCTTCCCCTGTTGCTCGCTGCCCGCTTTTCCCAGCTGACCTGGGACTACAGCTACACGAATCAGGTGATCCGCCCGCTCGAGGTCGACGACTTGCTGCCCGAGTACCGGGCCGATTCGGGGTCCCTTGTCCTCGATATGAGGGCACTCGACCTCGACGGGGCAGCGGTGGCGGTCGAGGTGTCGGTCGGTGCAGGCGAGCTCATCGTGGAGCTTCCCGAGGGGGTTGCGGTTGACTCGTTTGTGACCGCCCAGGCGGGTGAGGTTTACGTGCTGGGGCAGCACGCCTCCGGGCTCGATGTCAGCCGAGCGGTGACGCTGGCCGGCGACGAGGGCTCGATAGACCTCAACGCCTCCGTCGGAGTGGGCACCGCTGAGGTCCGGCTGGGCGGCGAGAAATTCGGGCCGATCGCACCGATCCCACCCTCCCCGCCATTTCTCGATCCGAGGAGATGAACGTGCACAGCGAACGCCACCGATTCGACGTCTGGTCCTTCATTTTCGGCGCTCTCTTCGCCGTACTGGCGGCTCTCACCATCTGGCTCCCGGTCGAGCCTGGGTGGGTGATCACGATCGGGCGGGCCATAGGACCGGCGATCATCGTCCTCATCGGTATCGGGCTGCTCGTGTCGGTATTGCAGCGGCGCCAGCCGGATGAAGCAGGCGACCCGCTAATCGCCGAGCCGCTCGGGGGAACTGAGAACCTGGTCGATGACGTGGATCACGCCGTTGCCGGCGGTGATGTCGCTCTCGAGGATGGTGGCATCACCGACCATGACCGCCTCGCCATCGACGGTGACCGGTAGGTCGGACCCCTGGGCGGTTGCGAGCGAGGTCTCGGCCACCAGATCGGCTGCCAGGTACTCGCCAGGAACGACGTGGTAGAGCAGGAATGGTTCGAGCTGGGCCGGGTCGGCAAGGATTTCCTCCAACGTTCCCTCTGGTAGATCGGCAAATGCATCGTCGGTTGGGGCGAAGAGGGTGTAGGGACCTGCCCCCGCCAACTCCTCGGTCAGCCCCGCCGCTTCGATGGCGCTGAGCAGCGTGGCGAACCGCCCGGTTCCGGCAGCGACATCGACAATCGTCTCCCCGCCCTCGGCACCGGTGCCGGCGGTCGAAGCGGTGTCGTCCGTCCGGGGCTCGGTGACATCGGTTGAAGTGTCCTCGGTCCTCGGCTCGGTGTCGTCGGTAGTCGTGTCGTCGGTTCTCGGCTCGGTGTCGTCGGTGCTGGGCTGCGTGCCGGCAACGCCAACAGTTGTCGCGACGCCCGCCACGGTCGTGTCAGTGGCGGCCCCGCCGTCGCAAGCGGCCAGCACTATCGCCAAGAGGGCCAAGCCGAGCGGCAGGCGCCATCTATTCACGTGGCGCTTCCTGAGAGAGTGACACCAACCAGCAGAACCATCATCCCGTGACGCTAGGCGACGGGTAGCCGATCAGCCGTCGCTCGGCACCTTGGCGCCTCGGCCATCGGTTGCCCCCATTCAATCCGGCTGCCTGTCGATTGGCAGGCAAAGGAGCCAACAGCGTGATCGTGCTTGCTTACGAACCCTGCTCGGTGTTATCAACCGGAAGATCGAACCGGGCGACCTCCGTTCCCACCAAGTCGTAGCCAACGGCGGTGGCGTTGGCGCCACCACCAGGTGGAACTTCAAAGACGGCGCTTCCACCGATAACTTCCTGCCACGACACGGGTACGCCGTCAACCTCGAGCACAACGACTGCGATCCCAGCCTTGAGCCCGACGATTGCCTGCACTGATCCTCCACTCGACTCCGATCCAGGCCGCGACAACGACAGCTTCACCGGGAGGGAGTCGGTGGGAGCGCAGGCTGTGGTGGCGTCCCCCTTCGGTCCGACTCCCACACAGATCTCGGGTCCCGAAGGGCCCTCGCCTTCGATTATGAAGACCGGCTCACTTAGTTCGACCAGATCGCCCAAATAGACAGCCCTCCTGGGAATGGTCGCCCCTGATGACGAAGGCTGCAAGGTGCGTTCAACGGCTCCGAACGCCCCCACGTCGAACCTGGCACCAGGACCCCGTTCCGCAGTGAGGACCGAGTTTCGTGGATCGACCAGAATTCCGATTCCAGCAAGATCGACCTGGCCGCGTCCGGATTGGTCGAGGTCGACCTCGGAGACCACTGCCCCGATCCGGTCATATACCTCGAAGGCCAGGGCGGCGTTGTCCGGGGCGTCGAAAACCAGCCAGACGGCTCCAGCCACCGGCCGTTGCCACACCGGCGGCGCCCCTTCGATGCGCAGCACACCGCTGTCGCTTCGGGTCCGCAGTCCGGTCAGCCAAGCCTCGTCCATCTCCTCGGACAACTGGGCCCCAGGGCTCTTGCACCCGGAGATGCCCGCCGTCGAAGCGACGCAGAGCTGACCGGGGGCGGGACCATCAACCACGGTGCCCTCGTACAGATAAATGGACCGGTCGGAAACGGTGCCGACATACACCACCTCCCCCGCGGGGACGTCGGCGGGTACGGGAAGCCGGTCGGAGCTGATCAAAGGCAGCTCCGAGCCGAGCGGTCCGGTATCGAACCGAGGCTCGTCGTGTACCGCTCCGGCGTAGACGGCGCTGCCCGAGCCGTGGGTGCCGATCACCCCGGTGACGGGCAAGACCACCCCACCGAGCTCCACTTCGCCGATGAGGTCCGGACTTGACTCCGATGCCGGCGGCACATCTCCGCCTCGTGGGGCGGAGAACCAGTTCACCAGTAGCCACACCGATCCGACAGCAACGACCATGACCATGGCCATCGCCACACCGGCCAAGGAGCGCCGCCGTCGCCCTCTGCTGACGACCGACGGCAACGAGCCGAGTCGGTGAGGTACCAAGTCCGCTTCGAACTGCACGGCGCGACGCACCCGATCTTCGATGGTCATGGCTCCAGCTCCTGACGCAGCCGGGACAATGCCCGATTGAGACGACTCTTCACGGTTCCTGCCGGCACTCTGAGGGCCGCGGCAATGTCCCCCTCCGACCAATCGAGTAGATAACGGAGTACCACCACCTCACGGTGATGGTCAGGGAGCGCGGCAATGGCCCGATGCACCTCAGGCTCGGGAAGCACCTGCTCGTATGCCGACTCCGTCTTGTCGCGGGCGTGCTCGCGGGAGTGCCTACGTAGCCGGGAGCAAGCCCAGTTGAGCGCAACCCGGTAGACCCAACCCGCCGGATTGTCGTAACCCCTGATCACGGCCCACCGCTGGTAGGCGCGGGTCATCGCCTCGTCCGTCGCTTCGGCGGCGAGGTCGGGGTTCCGCAGCATGACTGCTAGCGCTCGGTAGATCCGGTCCCAGTCGGCTGCGTAGAACTCCTCGAACCGGCGGTGGATCAGCTCCACGGCTGGCGCACTGTCGATTCCGGAGTTCACCGCGGAGAGACTCGCAGGATCGCCGAATGGTTCCATCCTGGGTGCACGACGGACCTCGGTGGATGGACTCCACCATGCTCGGAGCCTTTCCTGGAGCTTTGTGGAATGCTTGCGTCATGGCGGGAGCACCGGCAGGCACGAAGTCTTTCAACAAGATCGCCCTACCCCTGGCCGGGCACCGATTCTTCCCGTTGTGGGTGGTGCTGAAGCATCGAGGGCGGAGGACGGGAAAGGAGTATTCCGTTCCGCTTGCGGTGATTCCGACCGCGACGTCATTCATCATTGCCATGCCGTGGGGACGTGAAACGGACTGGGTCCGCAACGTGCGGGCGGCCGGGGCGTGCACGGTGCGCTGGAAGGGCGTCGACTACGTGTGCACGGACCCGACCTTTGTTGACAAAGGAGTCGCCCTTGCTGCCCGCGCGGAATGACTCGACGCATGCTCCATCGCCAGGAGTTCCCGCACGGGTTCATCGAACTCACCCGTCCTCTCGCCTAAAGGTCCGAGCACTCGGGTGTTCCCGAGGAACGGTCGCTATGTTCACGATCCATGGATGACCTCGATCGGGTGTTGCAGAGGTGGCGCCAAGGCACCGACGCGCTGGTCAAAGGCGACCCCGAGCCGCTCAAGGCGATGTGGTCGCACGGCGACGATGTCACTGTGGCCAACCCATTGGGACCCCCGGTGCGCGGTTGGGAGCGCGTAGCCGAGACGATCGAGCACGTCGCTTCGAGCGTCAGCGACGGTGAAGCCTTGAATTTTGAAGTCATCGCGACGTACAGGACGAGCGACCTGGCCTACGTCGTGCAGATCGAGCACATGAGGGCCAAGCTCGGGAAGCGGGAAGATGTGAGGCCGTTCTCGTTGCGAGTCACGATGGTCCTCCGCCCGGAGGAGGCCGGTTGGAAGGTCGTTCATCGCCAGGCCGACTCGATCACGTCGGCACAGCCAATCGAATCTCTGATCCGATAGGTATCTCGTAGCGTCGGGGGCACCTGTCATGGCAATCAAGATCGCATCCGTGACCTTCGACTGTGCCGATGCCCTCACCGTTGGCAGATTCTGGTCCGCCGCCCTGGAACGACCCCTTGAGCCCAATGCATCGAGTGACTTCGCCGCCATTGGCTTCGCCGGGCGACGCGACACAGCGGGGTGGGGGCCCCCAGAGCATGACGGCGAATCGACATGGATGTTCGTCAAGGTCCCCGAGCCCAAGACCTCCAAGAACCGCATCCACCTCGATGTGATGACGACCGACCCTGAACCCGAAATCGACCGCCTCGTCGGCCTCGGTGCCACGCGAGTCCGCGACATGGAGGAGTACGGGTACATGTGGACCGTCATGTCCGACCCCGAAGGCAACGAGTTCTGCATCGCCGCCGCCCGGTGACAACGCCCAGGCATCACCCAACTTCAGCGGCTGGCGAAGGAGACATCCAGACCACTGTCAGAAGCCAGGATGACAATCACCAGCACCGTTCGGAACGCTCCCACGATTGGACCGAACGGAAGCGCGAACCCGATCCAGTAGATCAGCTCGAATGGCAGGATGGCGAGGGCGAGCCACAAGCCGATGGAAAGACCCGACCACAGGAACACTCCCACGACCAGTTCGGCTGCGCAAACGGCTATGAAGCCAGCGAGCAGTGGAACGCTGGTAGGGATCCCCCAACGCTCGAATGGACCGCCGCCATACGTCGGGAAGCCCATGAATGTCCACACCTCGCCGGACTGAACGAAGTACCGGAGTCCAAAAACGGCCGGCAATCCGAATCCCAGGCCACTGATCCAGGCGAGTATCGCTGCCGCTTGAGTCATGCTCCTGACAAACCGTCAGACGTGAGCCTCAGGTGCTCTGTCGCGCCTCGCGCCGGTCGATAAGCTCCTGGACGGAGGCGGGGAGGGTGGTCTCGAAGTCGATCAGTTTCGCCCAAATCGGTCGGACCACGATGCGCACCATGCCATCCACATACACGGACTTGATTTCCGCCTCCCACTCCTGTCGCTGCAAGGGGGTCATCTGGTAGGTGCCGGAGGCCCGCATGTACTCGTCGGGGATACCGTCAACCCCATCGAGCTCGGCCTCACCACGCAGCAGGAGTACGTCAGGCGGGTGCACCTCGGTGTCGATGGTCAGTGCTACGGCCGGGTTGCGCTGCAGCGCCGTGAGCTTGCGGGCGTTCTTGCTGGTGCACATCACGATCTCGGCGCCGTTCCAGAAGATCCCAATCGGGATCACCCGTGGCGTGCCGTCTTTCCAAACGAAAGCCAGCCGCGCCACGTCTCGCTTGAGCAACTCCTGGCTGAGCGGCTTGCTCAGCACCTCGCCGACCTCGTCCGCCCGCATTGCCGTCCCTCCTAGCCTGGTGGGCCTGGCAGGATTTGAACCTGCAACCGACGGATTATGAGTCCGCTGCTCTGACCGAATTGAGCTACAGGCCCCGGGGATGATCGTAGGTCAGCGCGCGATCAGTACGTCGCACGGGACCGAGCTGAGAACTTGCTCGGCGACGGTCCCTAGCAACGGGGCCGGTGCTCCGCCCCATCCCCGCCGGCCAACTGCCACCAGATCGGCCGAACGACGGCGGACGACCTCCTCCAACACCTCTGAAGGGGGCCCCTCCTCGAGGATTGCTGGCACCCGGCCATCCCACTGAGCGATGAAGTCGTCAAGTTTCTCCTCGGCCCGGGTCCGGCGTTGCTTGCGGAGTTGCTGCACCTCCTCGGGGAACATCCCCGCTTCGCCGAACTGCCATTCGAATCGGTAGGAGAGGGCGAACACCGCGGTCACTTCGGCGTCGGGCGCCTGCTCGATCACGGTCTCGACGGCGCGGGCCGAGTGGGGCGAAAGATCCACCGCGACGACCACCCGTCGATAGCCGGTCCGCGGGCGACGCCGCACCGCCAACAGGGGAACCCGACAGGTCCGGGCCATCCGGGCGGCGATCGGCCCAACCCTCGCCGCGTCGACCGATGATGTTCCAAGGACCACCAGGTCGGCATCGCGGGACAAGCGACCGAGAACTGAGGCTGGGGAGCCCGATTGCACCGTCAACTTGATTTCGCATGTCCCACGCTGGCGCACCCAAGCTGCGAGATCTTCGGCGGACCGGCGGCGCTGCGAGCGGACCACCTGCTCGACCTTCCGGTCGATGAATGCTTCGCGCAGGGGCTCATCTACGTGGACCAGCACCAGTTCGGCCCCGTGATCCTCGGCAATGAGGCGCGCCCGCTCCGCCACCCGCCGGCTCACCGGCGTCAGGTCGAATGCCGCTAGCACCCGTCGCACGTCGTCGCCCTCCCGCTCATCCGATGCTAGGGCGGATCATCCGAATCGCACGTGTCGGGTGCGAACGGGTCCGCTTGATCGATCAGAGCGATGGCGAGGCGGTCGAGATAGTGACGGCGCGGGACCTCGATCGCCCCGAGTGAAGCCATGTGGGGGGTGAGCCACTGGACGTCGAGAAGGGCGTGATCACAGGGCCGGAGCAGGTCGACCAGGTGGACCAAGGCCACTTTGGATGCGTCGGTTGCTCGATGGAACATCGATTCGCCGGCGAACAAGCCACCGATGGATACTCCGTAGAGACCCCCCGCCAGCCGCCCGGCGGTATCCCAAACCTCGATGCTGTGCGCCCAGCCCATCCTGTGGAGCCGTCCGTACGCTTCGGCGAATTCGGCGGTGATCCAGCCGTGGGGACGCTCCGGGTTGGCACATGCGGCGATGACTTGCTCGAAGCAGGTGTCGCGGGTGACGGTGAACTTGCGGGCCGAGCGGCGCAATGACCGGCTCACCGCCAGTTGATCGAGCTCGATGATCGCCCTGGGGTCGGGGGAAAACCAGGCGATCCGGCCCTTTCCGTGGGGCATTGGGAACATGCCCGATCGGTAGGCGGCGAGAAGGGTTCCCGGCTCGAGGTCGCCCCCGACATACACCAGATCGTCCGAGCCCTCGTCTGGAGCGGGGAAGAGCCACCGCGAAGGGGGCGGCTCGACCCTCATCGACCTCGCACAGGCGTACCGTCGGTGTGCTCGGTTCGGCTCACTTACGAGGGATGACGTCGGCCGATCGCACGTGATCGACGGTCGATAGGACGCCGACCACGGAGAGGGCTCGGTCCGCCTCGGTGTCGAGATCCAATGTGATGGAGTCATCACCTGGAACGACATCGACGACATCCACTGAGCTGTCGACGGTGGTCACCAATGTCACCAGCCCGGGCAGGTCCAGAGAAGGATCGGCGACCACCCGGACCCGTCCCGAATTGAGCGAGAAGGCCGACGCGATGACCTTCTCCAACGGTGGAAGCCCGACGAGGATGATCAGAGAGACAATGGTGACGGCCACCGCGATCCCGATCTGGCCGACACCTGCGGCGACACCTATGGCGGCCACGACCCACAGCCCTCCCGCCGTGGTGAGCCCCTTGACCACCACGCCCTCCCGGAAGATCACACCGGCACCTATGAAACCGATCCCAGCAGCCACCTGCGATGCGATGCGTGAGAGGTCCGTTCCTGGACCGGCGAACCCGGCCACGCCCACATAGGCGAACAAGGCTGCCCCCACCCCGATCATCATGTGGGTGCGCATCCCGGCCGCCTTGCGCCGAACCTCCCTTTCCAGACCCACCAGCCCGGCAAGCCCGGCGACGATCAGCATCCGGACTACGCCGTCGACGAGGTCCATCGGTCGCCTCCTCTGTTTGCTGCCCCTTCCACCGGTGGCATGTTCTCACAGTGGCTCTGTTTCGCCCGGCCACCATTCGTTTCTATACCCATCACCTCGGGTACCCTGATGACTGAATCCAGGAGCAAAGCTGATGAGAGTTTGGATCGATCAAGACCTGTGCACAGGTGACGGGATCTGCTCAGAGATCGCCCCCGATGTCTTCCAACCCCGCGACGATGGTCTGTGGGTGGTGAAGGAGGAGGCGTCAACGTTCGGGGCCAAGAAGGTCTTCGATGGCAAAGACGCCCCCGATGGCGCCGACGGGGTGGCCCGGGTCCCGGGCGGGCAGGAGGACATAACCATTGAAGCCGCCGAGGAGTGCCCCGGCGAGTGCATCATGCTGGAGCCCTGAACCCGGTTCCAGCCTCCCGCTACCATCCTCGGGTCCCGTTCCGGGGTAGCTCAATTGGCAGAGCAGTGGACTGTTAATCCATGTGTTGAGAGTTCGAGTCTCTCCCCCGGAGCAAACCGCCAGACGCCTATGTCGCGCCACCCGCGGGTTGCCTGCCGGAAGCCGATCGCTAGCCGGCGACCAAAGAAATCAAGCCGACGACGAACGCCACGCCTGTCAAACAGAGCCCGACCTTCCAGATCGCTCCCAATGTCCAACCAACAACTTGGGCGGCTCCACGACTCAACTTGGCGCCTTCGAGGCGAAACTTCCCAACTGTCGAGTGGTCCGTGTAGGAGCGCCGCACCGAGCGATCAAATTTCAGATCGCCAACGTGGTCGACGTAGTCACTTGTGGTCATCATGAGCCTCGGTTCGGACCGCTCAGGGTCGACGGCGTAGTCGGTTACTGACGTCGATCGTGCTCCAGCGTTCGATTCGCTGTCATCGTCAGGATTGATGATTCGGATTGCGGAGCACTCGTTCGAGCCAGTGATAAGGGGCGGGACACGTCGGTGACCCAGCCATCAAGCTCAGCGCTCGAGCTTGATGAATTCTCAGGCAGCGGACCCGGCGACCACTTTGACGGGGAGACCGGGGGTCGCTTCGAGCTCGGAATCCTCGGCGTACGGAGCTCTCGCCTCATCCGCAGGGAAGGGCTCAGCGACGTAGATGGTCTCGCGCTCGATACGGTCGTCGCGCCATTGCTGTACGAAGAGGAACGGGAAGGGGTCTCCCCCGTCGTAGCGGACCTGGCCCTCGCCCACCCACAAGTCTCCCTCGCCGCGGAGCGAGCGAAGCTCGAACTCGACCTCGGAGGGATAGTCGGCGCGCCAAGCCGTGAAGTTGTCCCGTCCACGGAACCTCTCGCCGGACTGGGGGAACTCGACCAGGGCGCCTTCGTGGTACAGCTCGGCGGCGATGACCGGGTCCCCGTCACCGTGAGCCCAGGCCCACAACAGCTTGTCCTTGACCGCTTCGTACTCCATCGGCATTACCGCGTTCAGTATGGTCGGGGTAGCCCAATATGGAGAAGGCCATATGCGACGTACCCCGAAATACGCATGGCTGGCGGTTGTCTGGCTCGTGGCGCTGGGCGCCTGCAGCAACCTGAGCTTTGAGGACGGGCAGGCAACCGTCGACATCAATCTCGACGAGAGTGCCATCAACGGCGTGATCGGAAATATTGACGAGCGATCGGACACCCGCTTGCTCGACGACGTCACCTCGATCGACTTCATCGAGCCGAATATCGTCCGAGCCAACGGCACCAAAGACGGGCAGCCCGGCAGCTTTGACATGACCTTCACCGCCGAGGACAACAGCATCCGGGTCGAGGTAACTGCGGTGGACATCGAGGGGGTTGAGCTGACCAGCGACGCCGTCACCGACCTGAACGAGGAGCTGACCGCGGGATTTCAGCAGAGCGCCAACGCCGAGGGTGACTCGGGGGTGAGCGATGTCCGTGTCGAGGACGACCAACTGGTGATCACGGTCACAGCCGCCCTCGACGGAGGTTGAGCCGTTTTTGGCGTCACCGGTCGTCGACCTAGCCCGCTGAGTGGCGCCAAAACGGGTTTACCACCGCGCCTCGAAGGTTTCGACCGCCTCCTCGACCGTCGTGAAAACACGGCCCGAGCTCATCCAGGAGGACCACGCGGCCAGGTGTCTCGCCTTCTCGATGGCTCGGGTAGGGAGCTGGGCGACCCACAGGGTCGTCCCACTGCTGGCCAGTTGCTGATCGGATTCCGCCATGACATCCAGCACCGTCACCGACGTGTCGGCGGTGCCGCCCACGTCTAGGAGCACCACCTCGGGTGGAGGGTCCGCTTCGTCGACTCGGCGGTAGATCTCCGCTTGAACGCCGCGGATGTTCATGGTGTACAGCCCGCCCTCGATGCGGATGACCAGCATGCCGGGTACCGGTACGTCTCCCGGCCGAGCCGGCTCCAGCGCCGCGCCACCCGGTGGCCGCTGCAACTCGAGGATCACTGGGTGGTTGAGACGACGCAGCACCAAATAGAGCGTGAGCACCACACCGGCTACCACCGCGAACAGGAGGTTGGTCACCAGCGCCACCACTGCCGTGACGAGGGCAACGATCAACTCGACCCGGTCGACGCGGGCGACACGGCCCAGGTCGAAGAAGCTGATCAACCCGAGGACGGCAACGGTGACGATCGAGGCGAGCGTGGCTTTGGGCAGGTCGCTCAGCACCGGAGCCAGGAAAAGCGCCACTCCGACCGCGAGCCCAGCAGTGACGAGTTCGCTCAGCTGCGTCCGAGCCCCGGCGTCGGCGTTGACCACGGTTTGGGAGAACCCGCCCGCCGCCGGGACCGCCTGGAAGAAGGCGCCGGCCACCGAGGCGGCACCGGCTGCGAAGGCCTCCTGGTTGTTGACGATTGGTGGATCGGTCGGCTGCCGGGTGCTTCGTCCAACCGCGATGGTCTCCATGTAGGCCAGCAGCCCGATTGCGAGCGCGTACGGGATGAGCCCAGGGACATGGTCCAGGGGTGGGACTACTACTCCGGGGAGCCCGCTGGGAACCGCGGGGATCAGGATCACCCCGGACTGATCGACATTGAAGATCGCCACCAGAAGGATCCCACCGGCCAGCGCCAGCAGCGGGCCGGGTATCCGCGGTGCCCACTGTTTGAGTGCCAGCAGCCCCCCGATGGTGACCGCTGAAATGAGCACCGTTATCGGGTTGGCATCATCCAGGTTCGTCAGCGCAAAGGTGACATTGCCGAAGAAGCCCTCACCGGCCGACTCGATCCCCAACAAATCGGGGAGCTGGGAAGCGAGGATGGTGAACCCGACGCCGATCTTGAGCCCGATGAGGACGGTATCGGAGATGGCGTCGACGATCCATCCCAGCCGCAAGACCCAGAAGAGCAGTACTGCGACGCCGACCATGAGGGTGAGCGTGATGGCTGTGCTTGCCATCTCGCTCTGGGGAGCATCCGTGCCGAGATTGGCGACCAAACCGACGCCGGTGAGCGCAACGATTGTCGACGTGGTGCTCAGACTCAACCGCCTGGCACCACCGAGCAGGGCATAGACAACCATTGGGACCATGCAGGTGTAGAGCCCCATCTGGACAGGGAGGCCGGCCACGGTGGCGTAGCCCATCGCCTGTGGGATGACCACGGCACCCGCAGTGATCCCGGCCAGCAGGTCGGCTGTCAGCCAGTCCCGCTGGTAGAGGCGCATCCATCCGACAGCCGGTATCCACCGGGCGATGCCGGAGGCCGAGGACTGCTGCAATGCCGTGCGCTCGCCGGGCGTTGGGACCGAGGGCGTCTCGTTCAATGGGCGACCGATGGCATATTGCGAACCTAACGGTCTTCCCGTCCGTTCCTGACCCCGGGCGACGCAACCCGGGACATGCCGCTACGTTGAAGGTTTGCTTGCAAGACCGCGGGCGTTTGAGCAGGAATAGAGGAGGACGACGTGCGACTGAGAGCGGGTTTGGTCATCGGGTTCGGGGCCGGCTACATCGTGGGGGCCGCAGCAGGCAGGGAGCGTTACGAGCAGATCGCCCGCACCTGGCGCAAGCGCCCTCGAATCGCAACCGGGACAGACAGCGGTCGAAACGGGTCGCAAGCTCACCGGCCAACTGCGCGACCTCGCCGGCCGTGGCATGGAGTCCGCCTCGTCGACCATCAAGCGAACCGTGAGCTCCGCCAACGAGACCGACAAGGTCGTCGTTGCCGTTCCGACCAACGGGGTCGGGGCTTCGAGCAGCTGACCCGGCGCTCAGCCCTCGCGCAGGTAACCCTGGAGGCGGCGGGATCTGGCGGGGTGCCGCAACTTCGCCAGCGCCTTGGTCTCCAATTGACGGACCCTCTCCCGAGTGACGTTGAAGTGCGCCCCGACCTCCTCGAGGGTGCGAACCCTGCCGTCGGCTAGCCCGAAACGCATCACGATCACCTGACGCTCCCGCTCATTCAGATCCTCGAGGGCGTGGGCCACGTACTCCTGGAGTAGCCGGAACGAGGCGGCCTCGACCGGAACCTCCGCCTCGGAGTCCTCGACGAAGTCGCCCAGTGTCGACTCGTCGTCCTCGCCGAGCGGAGTCTCCAGCGACACCGGGTCCTGGGCGATCTGGCGTAGCTCGGTGACCCGGCCGGGGTCTACCTCCATCTCGCCTGCTATCTCGGCGATGTTGGGCTCGCGGCCCAACTCTTGGAGAAGTTGCCGCTGCACCTGTGCCAGCTTGTTGATCGTCTCCACCATGTGGACCGGCACCCTGATGGTTCGCGCCTGGTCGGCCAAGGCCCGGGTAACCGCCTGTCGGATCCACCACGTGGCATAGGTGGAGAACTTGAAGCCCTTGCGGTAGTCGAACTTCTCGACCGCTCGCATCAGCCCGAGGTTGCCCTCCTGGATCAGGTCGAGCAGCGGCATCCCCCGCCCTACGTACTTCTTGGCTATCGAAACCACGAGACGCAGGTTCGCCTCGACCAGGCGGTCCTTGGCTTGCTGGCCGATGCGCGCCGTCCGTTGCAGGATGACCCGGTCCTCGGTGGAGAACTGACCGGCGGCGAGTTTGTCGGCCGCCTTGACCCCCGCCTCCACCTGGAGCGCCAACTCGACCTCCTGCTGGGGGGTGAGCAGCGGCACCCGACCGATCTCCTGGAGGTACATCCTGACGGGGTCGGACACCGAGACGAGTTCCTCTGCGGTGATGCCGGTGGCGAGCGCGTCTGGTCCCTCCTCGGCGATCGCGATGTCGGCGGCGCGGAGTCTCTCGAAAACGGTCTCGAAGGACTCTGCCGGGGCCCGGGCATCCTCCAGCGCCTGGAGGACCTCGGACGCGGTGAGGAATCCCCTCTGCGTTCCACGTCTCGTCAGATCGGCTACGACCGCGTCGGTGTCGATCACTTCAGACCCCCACGCAACGCTCTCCGTGATTGCTCCAACGCTATCAACTCGGTGAGCAGCCGGGAATGGGTGTCTCCGTCCACCGGTTCGACGCGCTCCAAACGCCGGCGCAGATCGGCGATCCGCCGCTCCATCGCCCAGGAGCGCAGGCTGGCCACCACCTCGACCGGGTCGTCGAGCGGACGGTCGTCGACGGCGAGCGAGCGGAGCAGCTCGGCCACCGTGGTGTCCTCGTCACCGAGGAGGGAGCCCATGTCGAGCGGATGGCCCGGTTCGGCTCCCTCGGCGAGGGCGGGGGCGAGCCGGGCGAGTGCGGCGAGGTGCTCGTCGGATGTGAACCAGTCGGCAGAAACCTCGATCGTGGCCATCGGCCCGGGGTTGGCCACGAGCAGTCGGAGCAACTCGCGTTCGGCGCGCTCCTGACCGCTTCGGCGCGGAGCGGATGTCGCCGGCGACGGGGTGCGTCGGACGCCACCGGCGGCGTCGATCACCGCTCCCTCAACGAGCGCCTGATCGGTGCCGGTGCGGCGGGCGACGTGGCGGATGTACTCCTCACGGGCGATCGGGTCGCCCTGCTCGGCGAGCAAAGGGGCCACTTCCTTGACGGCCCGCGCCCGGCCTTCGGGCTCGTCGAGGTCGAAGCTCTCCAGCATCCGGTCGATGCGGAAGCGGACCAGCGGGACGGCCGTGTCCACGGCCTGCTGGAGCTCGGCAAGCCGGCCTTCCTGGGCGAGGTCGGCCGGGTCGTTGCCAGCCGGCATCATCGCCACCCGGAGGTCGAGCCCCATCTCGAACGGCGAGCGGAGCTGACCGCCACGCAGTGCTGCGCCGGCGCCCGCCTGGTCGGCATCGAAGGCGAGGACCACGCGGTCGGCGAACCGTCGAAGCAGGTCGATGTGCTCCTCGCCCAACGCGGTCCCACAAGTGGCCACCGCCTCGGGGATCCCGTTGCGATGGCAGGCGATCACATCGGTGTACCCCTCGACCACCACCGACCTTCCGGCGCGGGTGATGGGCGCCTTTGCCAGGTCGAGCCCGTAGAGAAGCCGCGCCTTCTGGTAGAGCTTGGTCTCGGGGGTGTTGAGGTACTTCGGCCCCTCGCCATCGAGGAGCCGCCCACCAAAGCCCACCGGGTCTCCACGCAGATCTTGGATGGGGAATAGGACGCGGCCGTGGAACCAATCGCGCAGGCGGCCATTCCTCCCCCTGGCCGCCAGCCCCGTGTCGAGCATCGCCCGATCCGAAATCCCACGCCCGCCGAGGTCGCGGGCAAGCACGTCCCAGTCGGCGCCCTGCGCCGCCGGGGACCAGCCGATCCGGTAGTGCTCGACAGTGTCGGCGTCGTATCCGCGTCCCCGCAGGTAAGCCCGTGCCTTTCCGGCGTCGGAGCCATCGAGCAGCCGCCGGTGATAGAAGTCGACCGCGGCGGTCATCGCCTCGACCAGGCGGTCGCGATCGCTCCGCCGTCGTTTCTCGCCGGGGTCCCGTTCCAGCGTGATCCCCGCCTGGGAAGCGAGCTCCTCGACCGCCTCGTTGAAGTCGAGGCCCTTGGTGTCCATGAGGAACTTGAAGACATCTCCACCCTGGTGGCAGCCGTGGCAATACCACACCGCCTTGGCCGGGTCGAGCGACAGCGAGGGCGTCTTCTCCTGATGGAAGGGACAGATCGCCATGTAGCTCTTGCCCGTCCGGCGCACCGTGGTCACCGTCTGGACGAGTTCCACCAGGTTGGTTGCGGTCCGCACCCGCTCGATGTCGTCGCGGCGGAAGGTCACCTGCCGAGTGTACGGCCGGGGGGTGACTGCTCAGGGACGAGGCCCGGCACGGCGTTGCCCGTAAACTCCGTCCCGTGGACTCGAGCTCAGCAGCGATCGGAGAGACTCCGCCGTACCGGCCCCATCTGGGTGATTCCCGGCAGTACTGGCGCGACATCATCCTCGGGGTCAACGACGGGCTGGTCTCGATCTTCCTCCTCGTCGCCGGCGTGGTCGGCGGAGGCCTCTCCACCAGCGACGTCCTGCTGACCGCCATCGCCGGCGCGGTGGCCGGGGCTATCAGCATGGCGGCCGGGGAGTACCTCGCCACCAAGTCCCAGGATGAGGTGTTCCGCGGCGAAATGGCTCTCGAGGAGGAGCACTTCACCTACCACCGCCAACGAGAGGTCGACGAGCTCGAGGAGTTGCTGGCCGACCTGGGGCTCCACGGGGAGGTGCTGAAGGCGGCCACCGCCCAACTCGCCGAGAACGACGAGTCGATGCTCAAGGTGATGATGGCGCTCGAGTTCGGGGCTCTGGAAAAGGAGCGACGCTCGCCCTGGAAGGCGATGATCGCATCCGGTGCCCTGTTCCTGGTGGGGGCGCTTCCCTCGGTGGTCCCCTTCTTCTTCGTGACCGAGACGCGCACCGGGCTCATCTGGGCGGCGATCTTCGCCGGGATCGGGCTGTTCACGGTGGGGTTCGTGAAGTCGGTGGTCACCCGCAGCCATCCGTTGCGCTCCGGCTTGGAGAACTTTGCGGTCGCCGCCGGCGGTGCCGGGGTCAGCTACCTCATCGGGAGTCTGTACGGTCGGGTGGCGTAGAGCCGGAGACGGCAGACGGCAGACGGCAGCCAGAGGCCGGTGATCGCCATCAAGTCTGGGATTCGATCTCGACTTCTTCAGGAGAATCGGTGGAGCTTTACCAACTCGGCATTGAGGAACTCGCTGCCGGATACCGCGCCCGGGAGTTCTCGTCCGGTCGAAGTGGTCGAAGCGCTGCTGGCGAGGATCGAGGCGGTCGGGGACGAGATCGACGCCTTCGCCACGGTCACCGCCGAGACGGCCTGCGGCAGGCCAGTCGAGGCCGAAAGGGCCCTGGGTCGAGGGGACGACAGACCGCTTGCTCGGGATCCCCATAGCGGTCAAGGATCTGATCGACACCGCCGGGATCGTCACCGAAGCAGGCAGCGCCCTGTTCGCCGGCCGGACGCCATTCGAGGACGCCCCGGTGTGGAGTGCGCTGCGCGAGGCGGGGTGCGTGCTCATCGGAAAGGCTCGGACCCACGAATTCGCCTTCGGCTCCTCCACTCCGCCGACCACGAACCCGTGGAACCCGGCGCACATCCCTGGTGGATCCTCGGGTGGGAGTGCCGCTGCTCTCGCTGCCGGTTTGACCCCCGCCGCGGTAGGGACCGACACCGCAGGGTCGATCAGAATCCCCTCCGGTCTATGTGGCACCGTCGGTCTGAAGCCAACGGCGACTCTGGTACCGACGCTCGGCGTGGTTCCTTTGTCCTGGACCCTCGACAACGTCGGGCCCATGGCTCGCAGCCCTCGCGACTGTGCGCTGATGCTCGAGGCGATGATGGCGGGGGCCCCGGGCACCGCACCCTCGACCGCTGGGGATGTCGCTGGATGGCGGGTTGGCGTGCTGACAAATCCCGGACCCCTCTCCGACGGAGTGGCCGAAGCCGTGAGGTCAGCGTCCCAGCACCTGACCGATGCCGGAGCGGTGTTGGACGAGATCGAGATCCCCGACTTCGAGGCGTGTGTCGACCTCGACTTCGACATCATCGACGCCGAGGCGGCGCTCTACCACCGCCCCTGGTACGAGAAGCGCCTTTCCGAATACACCGGTGAGGTCGGGCCGCGGGTCGGCACCGGGTTCTCCATCGGCGCCACTGACTACCTCGAAAACCGGCGGCGTGCCGATGCGTACCGCACCATCTTCCTCGATGCACTCACGCGATCGCGACCTGATCCTTCTCCCAGGTATGCCCGCTCCGGCGCCGCGGATCGGCGATGAGATGCTGCAGATGGGCGAAGAGATCGACCAGTACGACCACGCCCTCTGCCGCAACACGTCCTTCGCCAACCTCACCGGACTCCCCGCCCTGGCGGTCCCCGCCGGTCTGGAGGCGGGCCTCCCGGTCGGCGTGCAACTCGCCGCGCGACACTTCGATGACTACCGACTCCTCGCCGCCGGCCAGGTCCTCTGGGAGAGGCTCGATCCCCCCCGACTTGCGCCGATCTGAGACGGAAGCAGCGACTGCGTCGCTGCGTGGTTGGTGGTTGGTGGTAAGTGATCGGTGAGATTCCCCCCGAGGAGTTGAGCCGTTCCAGCCCTCCCCCATTGACGTCTCGACATCGGCAGAGCGATCCTTACCTACCACCCACCACCTACCACCTAGAACCGATTTCAGCGGGCGGCGACGGCTCTGGCTATGTCGTCGGGGGTGACCGGGATCCGATCGATCTCGACTCCCAGTGGGGAGAGGGCGTCGTTGACCGCGTTGAGGATCGCCGCCGGTGCCCCGATGGTGCCCCCCTCCCCCATCCCCTTGGCACCCGTGGTGCTCACCGTGGAAGGGGTCTCCAGGTGGTGGATCTCGATCGATGGGACCTCGGCGGAGGTGGGCACCAGGTAGTCCATGAAGCTCGTCGCCAGCGGTTGGCCGGCGGGGTCGAAGACCAGACGCTCGTACAGGGCGGCGCCGATGCCCTGTGCCACCCCACCGGTGATCTGGCCATCGACGATCAAAGGGTTGATCATCACCCCGCAATCCTCGGTCACCAGATAGCGGACGATCCTCACCTGCCATGTGGCTGGGTCGATCTCGACCACGGCGAGGTGGGCGGCGTTGGAGAATGTCCCCGGCGGGTCGGAGGAACCCCACTCCTCCAACTCGGCACGCTCGTCGGGTGGAAGCCGGTGTGGTGAGTGGTAGACCGATCGGGCCAGTTCGGGCAGCGACATCCCCGACTCGGGTACCCCACGGACACCGAAACGCCCACCCTCGAACACCACGTCCTCGGGTGCCGCCTCGAGCAGGTGGGCCGCGATCCGCGTCAGTCGCTCCACAAGCCGGTCTGCAGCCTCAGTGGCGGCGTCACCCGACAACACGACCGACCTACTGGCAAACGTGCCCCAGCCGTAGGGAATGGCATCGGTGTCCCCTTGGACCACACGCACGTCGGCCGGTGTCAGCGCAAGCCTGTCGGCGACCATCTGGGCGAGGGTCGTCGCGTGCCCCTGACCGTGCGAGACGGTTCCGGCGAGGACGGTGGCGCCCCCCGAGGGGTCGATCCGGACGTGGGCGGTTTCGTACCCCGGCGTGATGCCCATGAGCCGTTGCCCGAAGACCGGGGTCCCGTACGCGGTGCGCTCGGAGAACACCGACAACCCGACACCCAACAGAGGCTGCCCGTCGTCCGGTGAGCCTTGCTCGTTGCGCCGTTCCCTCAGCGACTCGTAACCGGCCGCCGTCATCACGTCCTCGAGAGCCTCGAGGTAGCTCCCCTCGTCGTAGAGGATCCCGGTTGCGCCCCGATAGGGGAACTCGTCGCGCCTGATCAGGTTGCGGCGCCGTATCTCAGCCGGGTCCATCCCGAGACGGGCCGCCGCCTTGTCCATCACCCTCTCCATCGCCAGCGTGATCTGGGGACGTGACACCCCCCGATAGGGCGCCATCGGGGGCTTGTTGGTGGCAATTGCCCTGGTGTGGGCGCTGTAGTGCTGGAGCCGGTATGGCCCGGGCATCTCTGTGGCGGCCATGAGCGGCTCGACACCCCCGGTGAACGGGTAGCAGTGGTAGGCGCCGACGTCGCACCAGATGTCGGTGGCGAGCCCGAGAAGAGTTCCCTCGGCGTCGAAGCCCGCACGGACGCTATGACGCTGCTCGTGCCCCTGGAAGGCGGACTGCAGGTTCTCTCGGCGGTCCTCGACCCATTTGAGCGGCCGGCGGGTGAGCACGGCCGCAGCAGCTACCGCCAGCTCCTCGCGGCCCACGGCGCACTTCTGCCCGAAGCCCCCGCCGACGTCGGGGGCGATCACCCTCACCAGGTGCTCGGCCAGCCCGAGCGTGTCGGCGATGGCGGTGCGCACGATGTGAGGAACCTGGGTGGAGGCGTGCAACGACAGCCGCCCGTCGCGCCGATCCCATTCCGCAACCACACCGCGACCCTCCATGGGCGCAGCGGTGACCCGGCCGGAGTCGAAGATGCCTTCGACCACAACCGCCGCACCGGCGAGGATGTCCGTCGAGCGCCGCGTCCTGGAACATGGGCAGGTCGAGCAGCACGTTGCCGGGAGCCTCCGCATGAACCGGCTCAGCACCTTCGGCCAGGGCATCGTCGATCGACGAGACGGCCGGTGTCTCGTCGTACTCCACCCAGACCAGGTCGGCTGCGTCCTCGGCGGCGCCACGAGTTCTCGCCAGCACCAAGGCCAGGGGCTCGCCGACATACCTGACCCGGTCCGTGGCCAGCAGTGGCATATCGGTGGGGACGAACTGGGGCCGGTGGAGCACGGGACGGAGCGGATTGGTGTGAGCGAGGTCTGCGGCGGTGAGCACGGCGAAGACCCCCGGGGCCTTGCTGGCTTCCGAGGTCTCGACCTCGGCGAGGGCGGCGGCGGCGACCTGGGACCTGACGATTGCGACGTGGAGCAGACCAGGACGGGAGATGTCGTCGACGAAGCGGGTATCACCGGTGAGAAAGTGCTCGTCCTCGAGCCGGGCGATCGGTGCGCCCGTCCATGTGGTCATCGTCGGCCCGGCCTCCAGTGGTGGACCGCCATCACCCTCTACCCCGGTCCCGGCGCGGAACGTCCATCGATCGAATCTTGGCACCCGACGGGCGCGCTGCGACCACATCGACGGGTAGCCATCACTAGATTCCCGCGACCGATCCCGAGACACAGAGCATGGGTGGGGCACCAAGGCGATGAGATTCGGATTGCGACTCCCGTCATATGCGTGGCCCGCCATGGGCTATGACCAGGCGGAAGGTTTGCTCGACTACTGCAGGAAGGTCGAGGAAGGGCCTTACGAGGACATCTGGGTGATCGATCACCTGCTGGTATCGAAGGGTGTCTACGGCGTCTCCTGGCTCGACTCGCTCGTCGTCCTCTCGGCGGCCGCCGGGGTCACTTCGCGGGTCGGGCTGGGGACAGCTGCGCTGGTCCTTCCTTTGCGCCATCCGGTGATCCTGGCCAAGGAGATCGCCTCGATCCACCTCCTGTCGGGGGGGCGGTATCGGTTCGGGGTGGCGGTGGGGTGGGACCCGGCCGAGTTCGATGCGGTGGGCATCCCGCTGCGCGAGCGCGGGAGGCGGACCGACGAGGCCATCCACCTGGTCCGGCTGCTGCTCACCGAGGAGGAGGTGACCTTCAAGGGGCGTTTCTGGGAGGTGGAGGGGGTGACCATCCACCCCCGGATTCCGGAGCCTCCGCCGCTCTGGGTGGCTGGCGGCTCGCTGACCCATGCTCCCGAAACGCCGGACAAGCCGTTCATGGCCAAGGGCGTCCTCGACCGAATCGCCCAGGCGTCGGGCTGGATGGCCCGCTCCTCTGGCTCCGACCCTGGCGATGTGAAGCGCGACTGGCAGGTGGTCCGCAGCCACCTGGAAGAACAGGGGCGCGATCCCAACGACCTGGTATTCGCCGCCACCCAGTTCCTCCACGTGACCGAGACGGACAGCCGGGAGGAAGCGCTCGAGGCACAGATCCCCCGATTCCTCGATGTGATGGGTGGCCATCGCACCGTCGAGGACCTGCGGGCCTCCTACCTCACCGGGACCGTGGATGACATGCTGGGCGCCATCGCCGAATTGGCTTCGGCCGGGCTTCAGTACCTGATCCTGACGCCCCTGGTCAACGATCCGGGCCAACTGGACCTCATCACCCGCCACATCGTCGAGCCCATGCTCGACACTGGCTGAAGGAGCGATCGATGGTCGGAGCTGGAGCGGAACCCATGGAGTTGAAGATCCGCAAGCTGGTGATTTGCGTGGACGAGACACGGACCGAGATGGGAAGGGTCGGTGGACCCCCCGGTCACCCGGGTCATCGCCGCCGCGGTGGTGGCCAACCCGCACGCCGGACGGTACGAAGAGAGCCTCGATGAGCTGGCAGACGCCAGCGTCGCCCTTTCCACCCTCCTCTCCGAGCGGGCGGTCGCCCAACTCGGGGGCCGTCCGGTGAACTCGTACGGCAAGGCTGGGATCGTTGGGATGGCGGGTGAGTTGGAGCACGTTGCTGCGATGCTCCACCCCAAGTTCGGCAACCCGTTGCGCGATGCCAGCGGTGGCGGCAAGGCGATCATCCCTTCGGCGAAGAAGCGGGGCGGCCCGGGAACGCCGATCGATGTCCCGCTCCACTACAAGGACGCGGCATTCGTCCGCAGCCATTTCGATGCGGCCGAGTTGCGGATCGTCGACGCCCCAGCCGACGACGAGATGGTCATCGCAGTCGCGGTGACAGACGGTGGCCGCCCGCTGCCGCGGGTCGGTGGGCTGACCATCGCCGAGGCGGTCGGCGAGGACGGGCTGAGGTGACAACGGCGAACGGCGGGCGCTGATGGCCGACCTCGCCATCGTCAACGCCGCCACCGTGGTGAGCGGCGACGTCAACGCCCCGATCGCCGATGCCGACAGCGTCCTGGTGCGCGATGGCCTCATATCCGACGTGGGCCGCGGCCTCGATCCGGGGGACATCGACAAGGTCATCGACTGCGGTGGCGCCACTCGTGATGCCCGGGCTCATCGACTCGCACATCCATCCGGTGATCGGCGACTTCTCACCGCGCCAGCGGATCCTCGACTTCCTCGAGAGCTATGCGCACGGCGGGGTGACCACCATGATCTCCGCCGGCGAGCCCCACACCCCGGGCCGGCCGACCGACCGGGCCGGGGTCAAGGCGCTCGCCATCCTGGCGGCGCGATCGTTCCAATCGGTGCGCCCCGGCGGGGCCAAGGTGGTCGCCGGGGCCGTCCTGCTCGAACCCGGGCTCACCGAGGACGACTTCGCCGAGATGGCGGACGCCGGGGTGCGGCTCGTGGGCGAGATCGGGATCTCGGGGGTGAAGGACCCGGCGGAGGCCGAGCCCATGGTCCGCTGGGCCCAGGCTCACGGCATGAGGGTGGTCGTCCACACCGGCGGGGCGTCGATCCCGGGGAGTGGTGTCATCGGCGCCGACTTCGTTCTCGCCGTCCGGCCGGACGTGGCGGCGCACGTCAATGGTGGGCCGACGGCGCCTCCGCTGAGCGACGTCGAAAGAATCATCGACGAGTCCGATGCGGCCATCGAGGTGGTCCACAACGGCAACGTCAAGGCATGCGGTGAGGTCGTCGCGCTCGCCGCACAGCGCGGGGCTCTCGACCGGGTGCTCGTCGGAACCGACTCTCCGGCGGGGACGGGGGTCGTGCCCCTCGGCGTGCTCCGCACCATCTCCTGGGCGGCGGCTTTCGGCGGTGTGCCACCGGAGGTGGCGGTGTCTTTCGCCACCGGGAACACCGCCCGGGTCCACGGTCTGAACCGCGGAGTCATCGCCGTCGGCAACGAAGCCGATCTCATCATCGCCGACGCCCCGCTCGGGTCACAGGCCGGCGATGCCCTCGGGTCCCTGGCGATCGGCGATACACCGGCCGTTTACGCATCGGTGACCGATGGAGTCGTCCGGTTCGTCAAGTCCCGCAACACTCCGCCCCCAGTCAGGACGATCTCGATCCCCTGGATGTCGACCGGAGGTGGGCATTGAACGTCCGCACCCTTCGCAACCTCGCAGGCGGCGAGTGGGTGGAGCCCGGTGGCGCCGACGTCGATGTCCTCGACCCGGCGTCGGGCGAGGTGATCGCCCGGCAGCGGAGCTCCACCGCCGCATGATCTCGATGCAGTCGTCGCTGCGGCCAACGACGCGTTCTGGGAATGGAGGATGACACCTGTCCCACAGCGGGCGGCAGTCCTGTTCCGCTATCGCGAGCAGGTCAGCGGCGCCATCGACGAGCTCTCGGCGCTCACCGTCGCCGAGAACGGCAAGACCCTGGCCGAAGCCAAGGGGGAGCTGGTACGGGGTCTGCAGTACATCGAGCACGCCTGCGCCATACCCGAGTTGATGAAGGGCTCCGTCTCCGAGGAGATCGGCACCGGGGTCGACACCGAGTACATACGCGAGCCGCTCGGTGTCTTTGCCATCGTCGCCCCCTTCAACTTCCCGGCCATGATCCCGCTCTATTTCACCTGGGCCGTCGCCTGTGGCAACACGGTGGTGATCAAACCGTCCGAGCACTGCCCGCTGACCGCGGTGAGGCTGGCCGAGCTGGCCGGCGAGGCCGGCTTTCCCCCCGGGGTGGTGAACCTGGTCTTGGGTGGCGCCGATGTGGTCGGCGGGCTGGCGGAGCATCCGCAGATCGCCGGTCTGTCGTTTGTGGGCTCATCCGAGGTGGCCCGGCGCGTCTACACGATGACCACCGCCGCCGGGAAGCGGTGTCAGAGCCAGGGCGGCTCGAAAAACCACCTCGTGGTCACCGACAGCGCCGTGGTGGATCGGAGTCTCCCCAACATCGTCTCCTCGATGCTGGGCAACGCCTCGCAGCGGTGCTTCGCCGGTTCCAATCTGCTGGTCTACGACGGCGTCTGGGACGACGTCGTGCCCCGCCTGCTGGAGCAGGTTGGTGATCTTCGGCTGGGCCATGGGATGGACCCGTCCACCACGATGGGCCCGGTTATCTCGGAGAGGGCTCTTCGCATGTTGGAGGACTCGGTCGAGACCGCCGTCGGGCAGGGCGCCGAAGTCGTCCTCGACGGGAGAGGGGCAACGGTCGATGGATACCCGGGCGGGTTCTGGCTGGGCCCCACCGTGCTCCTCGCCGAACCGGGGATGGACGTATTCGACCGCGAGTTGTTCGGCCCGGTGCGGTGTCTGCGCCGGGTGGGCGGGCTCGACGAAGCGCTCGAGATCGTCAACGCCAGCACATACGGCCACACCGCGGTGGTGTACACCGAGCATGGCGGGGTTGCCCGCGAGTTCCGACAGCGAGCCCAGGTGGGACAGGTGGGGGTCAACGTGGGGACGCCGGCGCCCATCGCCTTCTACCCGGTGGGTGGGCGCAAGACCTCCCTCTTCGGGTCAAACCGTGGCCGCGCCAACGACGCAGTCGACTTCTATACGGACAAGAAGGTGGTGGTGACCACGTGGTACGGCGAAACCGGTCGTCGGGCTGCGGTGGACCCGGCGTTCCAGACCCCGGGCAGGTGAATACCAAAAGACGGTTGGACGAGATGGGTGCCAAGCGAGAAGGAGGCGGTCATATGGGAATGCGGCGGCTGGTCACGATGGTCATGGCGGTGGCGGTGGCGGTGGCGGCGTGTGGGGGTGGAGCCAGCGAAGAGACAGACCCGATCTCGATCGGGATCATCGCCGACCTCACCGGGCCCTTCACCACCTACGGCACCTCTCTCGACCGCAGCGCCCGGCTGGCGATCAACGAGATCAACGCGGATGGTGGCATCGACGGTCGCCAGGTCGAGGTGACCACCGAGGACATCCAGACCGACGTGGCCGCCACCGTGGACAAGGCCCGCCAACTGGTGGAGAGCGACGAGGTCGATCTGGTGATGGGGCCGATCGGATCCGACGCCAACGACGCCGCCGCCCAGGCGGTCGTGGAGGACAACGGGAAGCTGCTCTTCTACACCGAGACCTACGAGGGCGGGAAGTGTCTCCCGACGTACTTCTCGTTCGGTGCGGTGCCCGCACAGCAGATCCGCCCCTTCATCCCGGTGCTCCAGGAGGAGTTCGGTCCCCGAGTCCTGCTCTTCGGCGCCGACTACGTGTGGCCCCGCCGCAGCTTCGAGATCGCCAAGCCGATCATCGAGGAGAACGGTGGCGAAGTCGTCGGCGAGATCTACCTGCCACTGGTGGCCGAGGACTTCACCGAGCTGGTCGAGCGCGGTGCGCGACACGCAGCCCGACTACATGTTCTCGCTCTACCCGGCGGCGTTCGCCCCGGCCCTGCAGGCACTCGACGATGCCGGGCTGCTCGAGGGGCTCGGTCAGGGCAACATCTTCGTCGGCGACCCCGATCTGCCCGGGGTGATCGATCTCGCCCAGGGGATGTACACCACACTCCCCTACTTCACCGCCATAGACACACCGGAGGCAACCGAATTCCTCGAGGCCTTCCAGGCGGAGTTCGGCGAAGATGCCATCCCATCGGGCGGCGAAGGCGTGGGGGCATATGATGCCGTCTACCTCTACAAGCAGGCCGTGGAGCAGGCCGGCACCACCGATGCCGAAGCGGTGGCCGAGGCGATGGTCGGCCAGACGTTCGACGGGCCGACGGGCACCGTTGAGGTGATGCCGTCGCACCACCTCAAGCAGACGATCCACATGGTGCGGGCAGAGGGCGACGGGTACGTCCTGGTCGATTCCTTCGCCGACCAGGACCCGGAGGAGGACTGCGAGCTGTGATCCCATCCCGGCGTCGGCGATGGCGACAGAACAGCCCATCCTGACGCCGGGGGCGGACGCAGCGCCCAGGCGGGCGCTCCGGCTGCCGTCGCGCCGTGTCGTCGAGTTGGTCGGGCTCGGTCTGCTCGTGATGGCGCCGCTGGTGCTCGGCGACAGCTTCGCAATCGACCGGCTCGGCCGCTATCTGCTGCTGGCCGCATTCGCCATGACCGTCGACGTGGTCTGGGGATACGGCGGCATGTTCACCTTCGGCCATGCCGCCTTCTTCGGCGGGGCGGCATACGTGGTTGCCATCCTCACCACCCAGGAGTACTGGATACTGCCGCTATCGCTGTGGCCGGCGGTGGCAATCGGCGTGGTGGCGGCTGCAGCACTGGCATGGGCGATCGGTGTCTTCACCTTCTCGGGCCGGTTCGCCCTCCGGGGGGTGGAGTTCGCCGTGGTGACGCTCGCCGTCTCCTTCCTGTTGGAGAGGCTGATGAACGCCGGCGGGTCGGTGACCGGCGGACAGAACGGGATCCTGTTCGATGTCCGGCTCGAGATCGGTCCTCTCGACCTGCAGCGCCGCCTCCCCTTCTACCTGCTTGCCGCAGCGCTCCTCGTGGCCGTCTACCTCGGATTGCGCACCTTCGTCAAAGGGAGGACCGGTCTGGTCAACCTGGGGGTCCGGGAGAACGAGGACCGGGTGGCGCTCCTCGGCTATCGGGTACCCGCGGTCAAGCGGAGCGTCCTCGTCCTGTCGGCTTCGGTGGCCGGTCTCTGCGGGGCGATCTACTACGTCCACGAGGGGATCGTCTCGCCCGCGGCCGTCGGGGTCGATGCCTCGACGTTGGTGCTGCTCTGGGTGGTGCTAGGCGGGCGGGGGACGTTGATCGGCCCCGTGGTGGGGGCGGTGCTGCTCAACATGCTCACCGCCAGCCTCTCCGGGACGTTGCTGGGAACGTGGCTCGTCGTGGTCGGGGTGGTGCTGGTCGCGGTGATCCTCTTCTTCCCAAGCGGGTTGTTCGGCTTCCTCTCCGGGCCACGCGGGACGACGGTGAACGCCACCCACGTCCTGGCGCTGCGCGGCCTGTCCACCCTCCTCGGTGGCTACCGGGCGCTCGACCGGGTGGACTTCACGGTCGACTCCTGGCGAGGTGCGCGGTCTGATCGGGTCGAACGGGGCGGGCAAGTCGACCTTGCTCAACGTGGTGGTGGGCCGGGTCGAGCCCGAGGCTGGATCGGTGGAGTTCCTCGGCTCCGAAATCCGCACGGTGCCGGCTTGGCGGCGCGCCCAACTGGGGATCGCCCTCAAGTTCCAGGTGAGCAGCGTCTTCGAGCGGCTCAGCGTCGAGGAGAACATGAGGCTCGGTGCCCAGCCCAAGGAGCGCGGCGGGAACGGGAACCTGGAACTGATGGACGAGGTGCTTGACCTGGTCGGTCTCGGGGAGAAGCGGGACAGGGTGGCGGCCGAGTTGGGCCACGGCGAGCGTCAATGGCTGGAGATCGGGATGGTGCTGCTCACCGGACCCAAGCTGCTCCTGCTCGACGAGCCCACCTCGGGGATGACGCTCGCCGAGAGCCACCGCACCGCCGAGTTGATCGAGCGTCTGCAACGCTCGGGCCGGGTCCAGGCCATGGTGGTGGTCGAGCACGACATCGACTTCATCCGTCTGGTCAGCGACCGGGTCACGGTGCTCCACCGGGGCCGGGTGCTCGCTTCCGGAGAGGTGGATGAGGTCCAGGCAGACCCGGCGGTACGCGATGCCTACCTGGGTCGGTTGCAGTGAGCGCCGCCGCCCTCGAGCTCGCCGCAGTCAGCGCCGGTTATGGGACGGCACGGGTGCTCTGGGAGGTGACGCTCAGCGTCGGCACAGGAGAGGTGGGTTGCCTGCTCGGACGCAATGGGGCGGGCAAGACCACCCTGCTCAAGACGGTGATGGGAGTGGTCAGGCCCGAGGCGGGAATCGTGCGCGCCCTGGGACGAGACATCACCGGGTGGCCCGGGCACCGGGTCCATCGTTCCGGGGTCGTGTGGGTTCCCCAGGACGACGGCGTGTTCCCCGGCCTCACCGTGCAGGAGCACCTCACCCTGGCGACCGGGGACGACGACGCCGATGCGGTGGTGGATCGGGCTGCGGCCTGGTTCCCCGTCCTCGCGGAGAGGAGGCATCAGGAGGCGCAGACGCTGTCCGGCGGCGAGAGGAAGATGCTCGGGATTGCACAGGCGCTCGTCATCGACCCCCACTTGCTGCTGCTCGACGAGCCCACCGAGGGGGTGGCGCCGCAGGTGGTCGAACAACTACTCGACGGTGCTGGCCGACGCCACCGACGGCCGCTCGGTGCTGTTGGTCGAGCAGAACATCGACACCGCCCTCACTCTGGGTGGCACCGCCCATGTCCTCGAGGAGGGCCGGATCGTCGCCGCCGGTCCTCTGGCCGAGTTGCACGACAGTGGCGAGCTTCACAGGCGGCTGACGCTGTGAGCTCGCCGTTCGTCGACGCGTTCAACGTGATCAGCCTTATCGCCGTGTTCGTCCTGATCTCTCTCGGGCTCCACTTCACCTTCGGGATGCTCGGGCTGGTCAACCTGGTCCACGGCGAACTGCTGCTGATCGGCGGGTACGCCACCTATGCGGTATCCGAGCTCACCGGGAGCGTCATCGCCGGGATGCTGGCGGCGCCGGTGGTCGCCGGGCTGGTCGGGCTGGCGATGGAGCGGGGTGTTCTCCGCTTTCTCTACCAACGCCCGCTCGACTCGCTCCTGGCCACGTTCGGGCTGGCGGTGATCATCCGGCAGGCGGTCCAGCTCATCTACACCTCGAGCCCACGCAACGTCCCCGACCTGTTGAGGGGCTCGTGGACGATCCTCGGGATCAACGTGCCCCGCTGGCGGCTGGTGCTCGCCCTGCTCGCCGTGCTCCTGGTGGTGGGGACCTGGTGGCTGTTGGGGCGGACCCGGTTCGGGCTCAAGGCGCGAGCCGTGGTGGCCAACCCGGACCTGGCGGAGTCGGTGGGTCTGGATGTGGGGGCGATGCGCGCCGGGCTGTTCACCATCGGCGCCGCCCTCGCCGGTCTCGCCGGGGGGGTGCTGGCCCCGGTGTCGACTCTCGACCCCCAGTACGGACTGCTCTTCATGGTCAACGCCTTCCTGGTCACAATTCTCGGAGGCCCGGGATCATTGACGGGGTTGGTGGCAGCCGCCGCGGTGCTCGGCGGATCGCTGGCGCTGCTCCAGTTCGTCATCCCTACGGTGTTCGCCCAGATACTCGTGCTGGTGATCGCCGTGGTCGGGGTCCGGCTGCGCCCGGTGGTGGTCGCCGCCTTGGCAGAACGGCGGTCGCACCGGACGGCGGTCGCCGCCGAGTGAGCTGACCTGGTGTCAGATCGGCCCGGTCGTGTCCCCCTCGACCAACTCGAGCCGCAGCCGGTGACGGGGCACGGCCTCTGATCCGGCGATGAGCGCCAAGAGGTTCGCTACCGCCCATCGCCCGCTCTCGAACAACTGCTGGCCGACGGTGGTGAGACCGACGTGACGCGCCAGATCAGATCCGTCGAATCCGACGACCGACAGGTCGCCGGGGACGCGAAAGCCGCGTCGGCGTGCCTCGGCGAGCACCGCGACGCCCAGCAAGTCTGAGCCGGCAACGACCGCCGTCGGCGGTGAGGCCGTGTCGAGAATGCCGCCGGTGTCCGCCGCGTCACCGATCAGGGACACGATGGACGCAGGATCCGGAGACAACCCCGCGGCAGTCATGGCAGAGGTGAATCCCCGCTGCCGCCGGGAAGTGGCACCGGAAGACTCCGACTCTCCCAGGTAGGCGATGTGGCTGTGCCCGAGACCGAGCAGATGCTCGGTGGCGATCCTTGTTCCCCGTGCCTCCTCGGCCCACGCCGTTGGCCAGCCCTCCACCTCCCGACCCGACGAACACGCACCGGGCGCCGGCCCGCCGGAGAAATTCGTTCTCGGCCGGTCGAGGGCCGCAGGTCGATGACCACCGCCCCCTCGGCTCTCCCCCTCTCGGCGACGCGGCGAAACCGGTCACGGCCCTGGTCCTCATCGCCCACCTCGAGTACGACGGGATCGAGTCCGGTGAGTGAGAGCGCCTCGAGGACTCCGCGCAACCGGGTGCCGACCGCGGGACGGTTGAGATCGGGCAGGACGACGAACACCGAACTGGTCCGACCGAGAGACAGATTCCGAGCCAGCGAACTGGGCCGATAACCGAGATCGTCGATCGCAGTCAGGACCACCTGCCGGGTCGTCTCGCTGACCGCGGGCGATTCGTTGAGCACCCGCGACACAGTCCCCACACCGACCCCGGCGCGTGCCGCTACATCGAGGATGGTGGCCACAAGCCCCCCATTGGTGCGATGGAACCGCTTCCACGGTAGGCACGACGGGGTTGGGTGTCAACGGAATCACAGCCTGAGAGCACGTTGCCCGCTGTACGATCGCCCTCCGATCCATGACAGTCACCCTCGACACCATCACCAACCTGGCCAAGCGGCGCGGCTTCGTCTTCCAAGCATCGGAGATATACGGCGGGCTCCGCTCGGCATACGACTACGGACCAATCGGCGTCGAGTTGCTGAGGAACGTGAAGGGTGAGTGGTGGCGCTCGATGGTCCAACTCCGTGCCGACGTCGTGGGGATCGACTCGGCCATCCTCCAGTCCCCAGAGGTGTGGGCGGCGTCGGGTCACCTCGCCTCGTTCACCGACCCTTTGGTGGAGTGCTCCAACTGCCACACCAGGTGGAGGCTCGACAAGCTGGATGACCCCGATCTGTGTCCGAATTGCGGGCAAAGAGGCACGTTCGGCGAGGCGCGCCAGTTCAATCTCATGTTCAAGACGTTCATGGGACCGGTCGAGGACGAAGCCGCGGTCGTCTATCTACGGCCGGAGACCGCCCAGGGGATCTTCATCAACTACGAGAACGTGCGCCGCGCCTCGCGGCTCAAGCTCCCCTTCGGGATAGCCCAGTTGGGCAAATCGTTCCGCAACGAGATCACTCCGGGCCAGTTCGTCTTCCGGACCCGCGAGTTCGAGCAGATGGAGATGGAGTTCTTCTGCCGCCCAGCGGAGTCGCCGGCATGGTTCGAGTACTGGGTGGAAGAGCGCTTCCGCTGGTACACCGGGCTGGGCATGAGCGAGGAACGGCTTCGGGTGAGGCCACACGACCCCGATGAGCTTTCCCACTACTCGGCTGGGACGTCCGACATCGAATACGCCTTCCCCTGGGGCTGGGACGAACTCGAGGGGGTAGCCAATCGCACCGATTTCGACCTGAAGGCGCACACCGAGCGTTCGGGAGTGGACCTGTCCTATTTCGACGAGGCAAGCGGTGAGCGGTTCTTCCCACATGTGGTCGAACCAGCCGCAGGGGCGACCCGAGCCACGTTCGCCTTCTTGATGGATGCATACCACGAGGAAGAGGTGCGCGGCGAGCGCCGTGTCGTCCTGCGTCTCGACCCACGGCTCGCCCCGTACAACGTCGCCGTCCTCCCCCTGTCACGCAAACCAGAACTGACCGTTGAAGCCGAGAAGATCGCCGACCTCCTCCGTCCCAAGTTCGTGGTCGAGTACGACGACACCCAATCGATCGGGCGCCGTTATCGCCGCCAGGACGAGATAGGAACTCCCCTCTGCGTCACTTTCGACTTCGATTCTCTCGACGATCGCGCCGTCACCGTGCGCGACCGTGACACGATGGAGCAGGTCCGAGTCTCGATTGACCGTCTGAGCGAGCACCTGGAGACTTCGCTGGGCAGATAGGACGGCGGACGGCGGACGGACGGCAGACGGCAGACGGCACGGCGGACGCAGGGATCCGCAATCCTCTCCCCGGCCGGGTGAAGGACCGTCTGCGGTACTCCGTCCTCGAGCTGCTGAGTACTAAGTACTCTAGATCCCCGAGTATCGATGGTGGGACGGCGCTGGCGGCTGCGGCCAGGCGTCGGGGGTCGGAGCGACCCCTGTTGCCCAAGGCAAGGACTCCCCAAGCCCCGGAACCGAGCCAGCGCAGCACCAGAGGTCCGTGTCGGACCTCCAGGCCCGGATCCACCGGTTGGCCCAGGGCGAGTTGGACCACCGCCGTCTCCAGTCGTCCAGGGTCGGGCTCGATTCCTTCCGACCTGGCACGCAACGCCAGATAGGAGGCGAGGGCGCTCAACTCGTTGGTGCCACGCGCCATCGCCGACCAGAGCGCGGGAACCACTGACGCCAGGAGCCACATCGGTGTGCGATGGGTGAGAAAGCGGAGAGCACCGAATTTCGACGCGGCGCGGGCCGCCATGGCGACAACGGGTCCTGCCAGCGATGCTCCGGTGGGCCGGGTCACGAGTGCCCGGGCGAGCTCGGTGGTGTCCTCGATCGAGCGGGGCTGGGCCAGCGCGGAACGGATGACCCTGCCGGTGAGGGTGGTCGCCGCCCCTTCTGCGGAGCGGGACACGGCTCCGGCTGATGCCTGCCCGCCCTTGGCCAGCGTCGACGTGACCGCCTGGACGACACCGCCGGCGGCGGCGAGGATGCCGCTCCGATCGGAGGCAGAGGCGACATCTTCATCCTGTGGTTCTGGGGGCGTCGCAGGGACGTCGGAGGTGCTCATCGGCCGGCTCATGTACCCATTCCGTGTGCATTGCACACTCATGCCCGAGAGCGTACAGGCGCCCTGTTGCGGGCATCTGGCGTGAGCTATGTCGCCACTCCTTCGGCTCCGCCGAAGCGACGTTGCCGCTGCTGGTACTCGATAACACAGTCGAGTAGAGCCTTTTGGTCGAAGTCGGGCCAGAGGATCCCGGGGAAGACCAACTCGGCGTACGCCGCCTGCCACAGCAGGAAGTTGGAGATGCGGTGCTCTCCAGACGACCGCACCACCAAGTCGAGGTCGGGCATGTCGGGGAGGTACAGGTTGTCGGCGAACACCTCCTCATCGATGTCGGCCGGATCGATCGCCCCGGCGACGGCTGCTGCCGCGATCCGACGTCCCGCCTCGGTCAGTTCACGCCTACTTCCGTAGTTGAAGGCGAACACGAGGTTGAGCCGGTCGTTCCCCGCCGTCATCGCCTCGGCGTCTGCCATGTGAAGCCGGTTCCGGTCGGGGATGCGGGGGTCGCCCAGATCGCCGGCGAACCGCATTCGCACGCCATCACGGTGCAGGTCGTCCCGGCGTCGCAACAACAGGTCCTCGTTGAACCACATGAGGAACTCGACCTCATCGTCCGCCCGGCGCCAGTTCTCGGTGGAGAAGGTAAAGGCGGTCAGCCAGCCGATCCCGATCTGAAGGGCTCCTTCAACGGTGTCGAACAGTGCTGCCTCACCGGCGAGATGGCCCGCAGTACGGGGCATGCCCCTCGCCTGAGCCCAGCGCCCGTTTCCATCGAGGATCAGCCCCACGTGGCGCGGGATCCGTTCCCTATCGAGCGCCGAGAGATCGAGGTCGTTCATCGCGCCGAGCGATCACCATTCAACCGTCGCCGCGGTGAGGCGGCGGTCGAGATGGTGCTCGACGAATCGTCGGGTGACGCCAAAAGCCTCGCCGGCCAGGGCTTGGTCGTCCGGCGGGAGTTCGCCCAGGTCGGCGGTGGCGAGGACGGCGAGCCGCTCGGCCACCCCGGGTCGGAGCCGGACCGACCCTTCCGGCCGGCACCGCTGGCACACCGCACCGCCGGCGTCAAAGCTGAACCGGAGCGGTCCTGGGCCCCCGCACCCGGCGCACCGATCGAGCGACGGAGCCACCCCGATGGCCGCGGCCAGTTTGAGCAGGTATGCGGTCAGCAGGTCGGACGAGCTGCCGGTTGTCTCCAGTGCCCGCAGACCGCGCTGGAGCAGGAGAAACAGCCTGGCGGACGGCTCCTCCTCCTGGGCCACCGCGTCCACGGCCTCCACCATCGCTCCGGCGGTCACGACGCGGTCGAGATGGCGCCGGAGCACCGGGTACGCCTCGATCACCGACACCTGGGTCACCGTGGCCAGGTTGCGGCCCTCGTAGAGGACCAGGTCGGCGTGGGTGAACGGCTCCAACCTGCCACCGAACCGGCTCTTGGTCTTCCTGATCCCTTTGGCGACGACCCGCAAGCGCCCGGTGTTGGGACTGAGCAACACCACCACCCGGTCCGCCTCGCCGAACGGGTAGGCGCGGAGGACGATGCCCTGGTCGTGGCGGAGACCCATGGCGGCCGACGTTAGACCGGGACCAGGGCCGGATCAGATCAAGTCGTCGATGGTGGCGACCATCTCCGCATCGTTCCGGGTCAGCCCTCCCTCGCTGTGGGTCGAGAGGACCAGCTTCACCTTGTTCCAGCGGATGTCGATGTCGGGATGGTGGTCGGACTTCTCCGCGGCGAGAGCCACCCTCGTCACGAAGCCCATCGCCTCGTTGAAGTCGGAAAACTCGAATTGGCGGCTGACCTCCTCCCCGGCCACTTCCCAATCGGGGTGGTCATTGGTCAGGGTCTCACGCTCGCTCGACGACAGCAGCGCCATGATTTCCTCCTCCGGATAGGCGTTCCGCTCAGCATGGTCGGGCCCGTCGGGTTGTGGGGAACCCGCACGTCGTGGGAGCCGTTGTCTCAGGCGTCGTCGAGCACGATGACGTGGATGTGCCTGGGCCCGTGGACCCCGATGGTGAGCCGCTGCTCGATGTCTGCGGTCCGGCTCGGACCGGTGATGACCACGAGGTTGGCGGTCCCGGTGACGAGCGCCGGGTCTGCGGCGAGGAGATGGGCGAGCGAGCGCACAATCCGGCTCGCCGGGAGGAGGGCGATGTGTACCTCTGGTGCCAGCGAGGCGAGGCGCGGCCGCCCCGGACCATGCGACAGCACCACCGACCCGGACTCGGCCAGCCCGGCGTCGGCGCCGGTCAGACCCGCCGCCAGACCGAGGTAACCGCCGAGGTGGGCGGCACGGTCCGCCCGATCAGGCGGGAGCGCAGACGTCAGGATCTCGACACCGCGTTCCTCGAGCAGCGGGCCGAGCCCGGGCACCGGGAGGTCGTCCCACGCGATGAGGGCGGTTGCCTCGTGCTCGCCGAGGAGGTCGAGGACCTGACCGGGCGTCTCCTCGACGGTGCAGCGGTGGGCGTGGCCCCCTATTACCCCGAGGCGGGCGCAGAAGGTTTCCGCCAGATCGACGTCGGGCAACGTGGGTGGTCCGGTGGTGGTCGGCGGCGCGGCGGGAAGTATCCCGGCGGTCGCGTTGGCCCTCACCGAGGCGAGAAAGCGCTCACGCTCCACGCCGGCGTTCCTTCCATCGGTGCCGGAAGCTGCTGGTGGCCGGTCGGGGCAGGTCGCGGCTATCGGTCCAGGCGGACCCGTACCACGGGAGCGATTCGATCCATCCCTTTCCTGGGAGGAGCCGCGCCGCCTGACCGGCGGCGGCGATGGCGAGCCCCCATGCTCGAGGCCGGGTCGCCACGGCCGCATAGGCGCGCACCGCTCGGCGCAGCCCCGCTTCGAGCCCACCGCGCCTGACCGTGTTGGCCCGCGAGACGAGAAGCAAGCCGGGCAGGTCGATCCCGACAGGGCACACCTCCCGGCACGCCCCGCAGAGCGTCGACGCATAGGGGAGGTCGGCCCACCCCTCGGGCCCCTCGAGGGCCGGGGTGAGCACGGCGCCGACCGGCCCGGCGTAGACGCTCCCGTAGGAGTGGCCACCGACCCGCCGATAGACCGGGCAGACGTTGAGGCAGGCGCCGCAGCGGATGCAGGCGAGCACCTCGGCGACGTTCGACCCCAGCACCCCCGACCGGCCGTTGTCGAGGATCACCACATGCAACTCATCGGGCCCGTCGGGGTCACCCGGCCGCCGAGGGCCGGTGAGCATCGTGGTGTACACCGAGAGCCGCTGGCCGGTCCCGGACCGGGCGAGCACCTCGAGCACCGCGGCTGCTTCGTCCACGGTCTCCACCAACCGCTCCATCCCCATGAGTGCGATGTGGACGCGGGGCGCGCTGGTCACGAAGCGCCCGTTGCCCTCATTGGTGACGAGGACAATCGTCCCTGTGTCGGCGATGCCGATGTTGACCCCGCTCACCCCGACGTCGGCGCTGAGGAATACACGGCGCAGGTGCTGGCGGGCGATGTCGTTGAGCTCCTCGGGGACGTCGGTGTAGGCCACTCCGAGGCGGTCGGCGAAGAGCCGGGCCACGTCGAACCGGGTGGTGTGGAGAATGGGTGCGATGAGGTGCGACGGCCGGTCGTTTCCCAACTGGACGATGAACTCGCCCAGATCGGTCTCGACAACTTCGATTCCGGCGGCCTCGAGTGCGTGGTTTAGCTCGGTCTCCTCGGTGACCATCGACTTGGACTTGGCCACCAGCCCGGCGCCGGAATCGGCCGCGATACGGGTCACGATGGCATTCGCCTCGGCGGCGTCCGCCGCCCACCAAACCTTGCCACCCGCAGCCTCTACCTGATCGGCGAAACGGCCCAGCAGGGTGTCCAGATTGCGGAGGGCGTTCATCCGCCCGGCACGGGCCCGCGCCCTCATCTCCTCCATCGCCGGGTAAGCGGCCACCGCCTCGGCCCGGTGGCGATAGAGACGGCGGGCGCCGTCCTCCACCGCCGCCACCTTGGCGGTCCCCAGATCCCGCTTGGCCCGCCCCAGAAAGGCCACCGGACTGGTTTTGGCGTCACCAGACGGGGTAGGGGCGCGTTCGGCGACGCCAAAACGGGGGTTGCCGGTCACCAACCGCCCGACCTCCCCGCCAGCAACTCGGCGAGATGGCAGACACGTACCGCGCTCCCCCGCTTGCGCAGCCCTCCGCCGATGTGGATCAGGCAGCTCACATCCCCCCCGGCGACGACTTCCGCCCCCGACGCCTCGATGGCATCCAGCTTCGCCTTGAGGATCGCAGCCGAGACCTCGGGCATCTCCACGGAGAAGAGGCCCCCAAAGCCACAGCACTCATCGGCATCGGTGATTTCGACCCGCTCCACCCCCGACACCCCGGCCAAGAGATTCAACGGCTGATCGGTGATCCCCAGCTCGCGCAACCCATGACACGACGGGATGCCACGCCACCCGGACCCAGCCGGCGACTGGATGCCATCGTCATCGGCCGCCGATTCGTCGAGGAACACCGAGAGCTCGCGCAGCCGGCCAGCCACCCGGCGCAGCCGCATCGGCTTCCTCCGACGCCGGCGAGCAGGGCGGGTGCGTGGTGGACGAGGAAGGCGGTGCACGATCCCGACGGCGCAACGATCGGCCCCTCGGTTGCATCGAAGACGGTGACGGTGTGAGCCGCCATCCGGGCGGCTTCGGCCGACAGCCCGGCGTTGAACGCCGGCTGGCCGCAGCAGGTCTGGGCCTCGGGGAACTCGACCTCCAACCCTCGCCGCTCCAGGACTTCGACCACCGCCTCACCCACTTCGGGGACCAAAGCGTCGATCAGGCAGGTCACCAAGAGCTGGACGGGCGGCACCGAAAGCACGGTACCCGGTGCGGCGCCCCGTCTATTCGAATCCGAGCCGATCGAGAAGTGCGGGGTGGCGTTGCCAGTCCCGCTCCACCCGGACCCGGAGCGCCAGGTGCACCTGCCTCCCGAAACGTCGCCTCGAGCTCGGCGCGGGCTTCTTCGCCGGCGGTGCGGAGCATCGAGCCTCCGGCCCCGATCACGATGCCCTTTTGCGAATCGCGCTCCACCACCACATCGGCTTCGATGACGACGAGGCTGTCGGAGCGTCTCCTCGATGCTCCTGGTGACCACGACCAAGGCGTGGGGCAATTCCTCTCTGAGCCTGTCGAGGAACTTCTCCCTGACGACCTCCGCCACCAGGATGTGCTCCGCCTGATCGGTCGTCATCTCCCTCGGGAAGAACAACGGGCCCTTCGGGAAGACGGTTGAGCAACTCGGCCCGCACCACGTCCACCCCATCACCACGGAGCGCGCTCACCGGCACGTATGCGTCGAATTCCCAATCGCCCGCTTCCCCGAGACGCTCGGCGATCTGGGCCGGTCGGGCGATGTCGGTCTTGGTGACCGCCACCACGGTGGGACGAGAAGCCTCCCCCACCCTTGCCGCAACCAGCCGGTCCCCCGGGTCCGACGGGAGCGGTGGCGTCGACCACCATGAGGACGGCATCCGCCTCCCCGAGGGCCTTGCCGGCGATGGAGTTGAGGCGCTCCCCGAGGATGGTGCGTGGGCGGTGCAGGCCCGGCGTGTCCACCAGCACCGCCTGGGCATCAGGAACCGCGGGCGCCGCCGGTTTGGTGATGATCCCCCGGATGCGCGAGCGCGTCGTCCCGGGTCGCGTCGAGGTGATCGCCACCTTCTCGCCGACCAGCGAATTGACCAGGGTCGACTTGCCCACATTGGGCCGGCCAACGACGGCGACGAACCCCGATCTCACGAAGCCATGTCAGGCGCGTGACGGCCTCCGCCGTCGAGCCGCTGCACCCGCACCTGTGCAACCCGTCGTCCCTGGACCCGGAGCGGGGTGAATGTCGCCCCGGCCGAGGTGAGTATCTCGCCCTCTTGGGGCACCCTCCCCGCCAGGCCCAGGACCAGGCCGCCGACCGTGTCCCACTCGTCGTCGGGGAAGTCGACGCCGACCAACTCGCTGAGGTCGGCCACCGGCAGCCGTCCGTCCACTCGCCACCCACCGTCCTCCTCCACCTCGACCAGCGGCACCTCGACGTCGTACTCGTCGACGATCTCGCCAACCAACTCCTCCAAGAGGTCCTCGAGTGTCACCAGCCCGGCGGTACCGCCGAACTCGTCGACCACGACCGCCATGTGGGACTTGGTCGCCTGCATGTCCTTGAGCAACTCGGCGATTCGCTTGTTCTCGGGGACGAAATCGGCCGGCCGCATGACGGCGGAGACGGGTGCCGGCGTCTCGCCGCGATCGATCAAGGCCAGCAGGTCCTTGGCGTAGCAGATTCCGACCACGTCGTCCGGGTCGTCGCCGATCACGGGAACACGGGAGAAGCCGTGCTCCACCAGTAGATCCATCAGGTCTTCGGTGGTTGCATCGCGGCCGATCACGACCATGTCGGCCCGGGGCACCATGACCTCGCGCACCACGGCGTCGCCAAAGGCGATGACCGAGGTGATCAGGTCCAGTTCCTGTTCCACGGTGTCGGCCTCGTCCTCGACCTCGTTGGCACCGTTCTCGGGGAGCGAAGGCGGCGTGGTGACCGCCGGCCGGCCCATCACCGCGGCCACCCGGAGGACGGGCGCCAAGCGGTAGGCGAACCAGCCTGGCCACCTTGCTCCGGCCAGCCCGGGCAATACCAGTCCCACGAGCACGACCAGGGCGACCATGGCGAGGAGCCCGAAGACGAGGAGCCAGCCGGAGGCGATGCCGGCGAGCGCCACAGCACCGAACCCGGTAGCCAACACCAACAGCACGGTCTGCACGATGTTGACGGCTGATCGAACCCGGTCGGCCCGCTCCAGGAGCGCCGCCGCGGTGGCGGCACCGGAAACTCCCTCGGCTGCGGCGTGGAGGGCCTCGGCCCGCGGGAGCCGTGACAGTGCGGCTGCCCCGGCCCGGACCAGTCCGGCGATCACGAGGATGACCGCTCCGGTTAGGAAGCCAGCGCCGGTCATCGGATGGCCCCTGAGGGCGGCGGTTGGTGGGGCGTCATCGGCGCGTCACACCCAGCGCGCCGAGAAGACCGGCTTCGCGTTGCTCCATCGCATCGGCCTCGGCGTCGTTCTGGTGGTCCCAGCCGAGGAGATGGAGGATGCCGTGCACGACCATGAGGGCAAGCTCGTCCGAGAAGGGTACCCCTAGGTCGGCGGCCTGACGCTCGATCTGCTCGGGAGCGATCACCACGTCACCGAGAGTGAGCGGAGGCCCGTTCTGATCCGCCGGAGGAACCCTGCCGGGGACGAACTGCTCGAGCGGGAAAGCGAGGACGTCGGTCGGCCCCTCCCGTCCCATGAACCGGGCGTTGTACCCGGCGATCTCCGCACCCGACACCAGCAGAATGCTCAACTCGGCGGACTCGGGGTAGCCCTCCGAAGCGAGCACGTGGCGTGCGATCGCCCCCAGATCGTCGCTGTCGACCTCGATGGCGTCCTGCTCGTCTGCAACGAAGATGGGCACTCTGCGCTCAGGGTCGCTGGGGCGAGCCAAGGTCGCCGCCCGGAAAGTTCGGGTAAGGGATGCGCGGGTGATAGTGACCGACCAAGGCATCGACGAACGCCTGCTTGACGTTGGTGAGGTCGCCCAGGGTGAGCGAGCACTGGCTGAGTTGGCCGTCGTCCACCTTCTCACCAACGACCCGTTCCACCACCTTGGTGATCCCGTCCACCGACGGGTCCTCGATCTGCAAGGCGGCTCGGCATGCCGCTTCGGTCGAGTCGGCCATCATCAGGATCGCCATCTCCCGCGACCGGGGTTTGCGACCGGCGTGGCGGTAGTCGTCGATGTCGACCATGTCGGTCCCGTATAGCTCCTTCGCCTTCTCGTAGAAGTAGTGCATCACGCCGTCGCCGTGATGGGTGACTATCCCCTCGCTGACCTCGGCCGGGATCCGGTAGGTCTTCGCGAGCCGAACACCGTCGAACACGTGCTGGCGGATGATCGCCACCGACTCCTCTGGTTTGAGGTCGTCGTGCGGGTTCGAGATCCCGAACTGGTTCTCGATGAAGTACAGCGAGTTCTCCGTCTTCCCGAGGTCGTGGTAGTACGCAGCGGCGAGGGCGAGCAGGTTGTCGGCGCCGATCGCCTTTGCCGCCGCTGAAGCCAGCGTCCCCACCATGAGCGAGTGGTTGAACGTCCCCCATGCCCGCTCCTGTAGCAGCACGAGAGCGGGGTGGTTGCGGTCGGTGACATCGAGGAGGCGGGGGGTGGTGGTCACGTCGAAGAGCACCTCGAGGAAACCGAGAGCCGACAGGCCGACGAGGCTGGTGATTGCGCTGCTCGCCGCCGCCCACGATGCCGACCGCCACACGAAGCCCCAGACGTCGGCCGCCTCAGAGAACCCAGGCGTGAAGAGCCACGACGTGGCGGCTGCGATCACCCCGACCGTCAACGAAGTGAAGGCGACCGCCCTGCGCAGGTCGGCCCTGGTCGAGATGGACGAGACGAAGGGGATGGGCGCCAGCCCGGCGACGATGGCGTACGTGGTGACACCGGGATCGCCGACCGCGACCGCGGCGAAGACCCCCATGGCGATCGACATGAGCACCGCGATGCGCCCGTCGAAGAGGATGGCCGCCATCAATCCGAAGGCGGCCACCGGTATCACATACGGGCTGGTCACCTCGCCGCCGATAGCGGCGAGTCGGGCCGAGCCGGCTCCGAGGACGAGCAGCACGCCGAACAGGGCCACCCGGCGCACCTGATTCCAGATCTCGGGACGGAACCTCTGCAGGTAGAAGGCCTCGACGATCACGAGGACGGCCACCACGGCAAGGACCGGCCAGTAGGACGGGCCGGTCACGTCGGCCAGCCCCAACTCGGCGATGGCGGCCAGATGGACCGCCCGGAGAGGCTCTCCCTGGCGGACGATGTTCTCCCGAGACTGGTAGGTCCGCTCGACGGGGACGACGGCCGCTTCGGCCTCGTCACGCAGCTCCTGAGTCGCCTCGAGGTCGATGATCCGGTTCGGCTCGAGGAAGGCGCCGGCGACGTCGGCCATGGCCCTCCCCGCAGCCTGGTCGGCACGTCCACCAAGAAGGATGGCCGACGATGTCTCGACCATCTCGGCGGCGACTTCCTGGCGGTCCTCCTCGACCAGGCCATCCTCGAGCACTGCCAGGGCCCGTTCCTTCGACAGCCGCTCCAACTCGTCGAGCCAGGGCTCCTGGTTGAGCGCCATCCTCACCACATCGCCCGTGGCCAGCCCGGCGATCGTCTCCAGCGTCGCCGGCTCGAGTTGCGGGCCGGCCGCAGCCAGCGCGTCCACCTGGTCGACGATCGAAGCAGTCGCCGGGGCGAACCCGATCGGCTCGAGGACCACCGGGCCGGCGTCGATGGCGATCTCGGTGGTGGTGCTCCCCTGCGATGGGGCGAAGAAGCGGGGGAAGTCGGGGTCGGCATCGTTGACGCGGATCTCGACGTCTCCGACCGGCACAGAGCTGAGGACGAAGTTGCCGTCCAGGTCGGTCTCGACCGTTTGCGACCCGCCGTCGCCACCGGTGACCACGACCCCGACCGCGGCGAGCGGCTCATCGCTGCCCTCGCGGACACCGTCCCCGTCGAGATCGAGGAAGAGCGTCCCGCTCAACTCGGCGGTGGAAGGGGCGGTGGTGCGTCGTCGTCCTGGGGACAGACGTACCGGCTCCCCCCTGGCGGCGCCCCGTGGTCACGGTTGTATCGGGCGCCGTCGTCGCCGTGGTGGCAGGGGCGAGCGTTGTGGTGGTCGATGGTGACACCGGGGCCTGGGCCGATCCCTTGGCGGGCCGCCTCGAACAACGCGGTGATGCCGTCGGTGACTTCGGAGTCCACCCCTGGGATGACCTCGTAGACATTGCTCACATCGCGTTGCGCCGCCTGGATCCGCTCATCGGTGGCGTCCTGGTCGACCACGGTCACCGTCTCGGTGGCGTCGAAGTCGCTGGGTGACGGTGTACCGATGGCGAGCCGGCCAAAGCGGTCTCCGGTCCCGATCACCAGTGCCCCCCAACAGAGCAGCACGGTGGCGACCACGATCGCCGCCCTGGCGGCGGTCCGATGGCGGCGCAACCAGATCACGACTGGAGTCTCATGAGCGGGAGACGCTTTCGTCGTATCGGGCGTAGGCATCGACGATCGACTGGACGATCCGATGACGGACCACGTCCTTCGATGTGAGCTCGACGAACTCGACCCCTGCGATGTCGTGGACGATCGAGCGGACCACCCTCAGCCCCGAACCGGTGTTGGCCGGCAGGTCCACTTGGGTGATGTCGCCGGTGATCACCATCTTCGAGTTGAACCCGAGACGGGTGAGGAACATCTTCATCTGCTCGGGTGAGGTGTTCTGTGCCTCGTCGAGGATGACGCACGAGTCGTTGAGTGTCCGGCCCCGCATGTAGGCGAGCGGGGCGATCTCAATGGTCCCCCGCTCGGTGAGCCGTGCCGTCTCGTCGGGGCCGAGCATGTCCCAAAGGGCGTCGTATAGCGGCCTCAGATATGGGTCGATCTTGGCGCTGAGGTCGCCGGGGAGGAAGCCGAGCCGCTCCCCAGCCTCGACCGCCGGTCTGGTCAGCACGATCCGGCGAACCGCTCCTGTCTGCAACAACTCGACCGCCGCCGCCATCGCCAGGTACGTCTTGCCGGTGCCGGCAGGGCCGACGCTGAACACCACCGTGTTGTCCCGGATCGCCTGGATGTACTGCCGCTGCCCGAGGGTCTTCGGCCGCACCACCCGCCCCCTGCCAACGGGGATGCCGTCGGTGAGCACGCCCGCCGGAGAGGGGACGTCCTCGCGCACCATCTGGACGACACGCTGCACCCGGTCCTCATCGAGACTCTCGCCCTCCTGGAGCAGGATGAGCAGCTCTTCGAGGACGGTCCGCACCTGGTCGACGTCCTCGCCCGAGCCGGTGAGGGTGAACTCGTTTCCCCGCGCCACCACCCGGACACCCGGAAAGAGAGACTCGACGGTCTTTAGGTGAGCATCGCGCTCTCCGAGCAACTCGAGCATGAGATGGTTGCTCGGGACGCGCCAGTGCTCCTCAGTTACGGTCGACGTAGGAAGCAACGAAGCCTCGTGAAGGGGAGCCCATTCGGACCCCGGGAGTATACCGGTGCCCGCCCTCATCACTCCACAACGAGCTGCTCCCGATCCGCGTTCCCCGGCGGGGCTCAAAGCTCGGCCAGGGCGGTGCGCAGTTTCTCGGCCTCGGCAGCGAGCTGCTCGGTGGTGGCCGACGAATCGGCGTTCGAGAAATCGAGATCGTTCACGGTTGCGATCGGCACCACATGGAGGTGGAGATGCGGCACCTCGAGCCCGGCGATCATCAATCCGACCTTCACCGGGCGGTAGACACGGTGCTGTGCTCTGCCGACGTTTCTGGCCACCGTCATGAGATGACCCAACAGCCCGGGATCGGCATCAGTCCACTCGTCCACCTCATCGATGGGGACGACGAGCGTGTGACCAGGTTGGAGTGGGGCGATCGACAGAAATGCGGCGCACCGCTCGTCTTGATGGACGAAGTGACCGGGTAGCTCGCCAGAGATGATTCGGGAGAAGATGCTGGGCACGCCGGGCAACCTAGTGGCTCGCCCGATGGCTCGGACCGCTCAGCCGGGGGCGATCAGCCCCATGTCGGTCAGCATCTCCGACACCTGCTCCTCGCTCTCCGCCATGAGACCCGAGATAAGGCTGAGATCGCCGCGGCGGATGGTGAGGACCCTCCCGTTGAAGTCCTGCCTCATGATCTGGATGGTCTTGACAAACCGTTCGATCAGCTCGGTCGGCGCCCCAGATTCCTCGAGCCGAGAGAGGTCGATTGTTATCCCATCGCCGGCGAGCTTTTGCGACGGACCCCCCGCCGACCTGTCGCCGGGGGGGAGCAACTGATCCACCGGCACTCCATAGAACCCGGCGAGACGCTGCAGTCGAGGCAACGAGAGGCTGCGCTCCCCCCTCTCGTAGGCCCCCAGCACCGAGGCCTTGAATTCCAGCTCGCTCTTCGCCTCGACATCCTGGAGCGACATGCCCTTCTGCTTGCGGATGGCACGCAGCCTGCGCCCGATCGACTGGTTGTAAACCTCGGTCGGGCCCTCGTCGAGCGCCGTCATCGCTTCGGCCATGGCCGTCACGCTACTACGGACGCGCTCCGCGCGAGCCAACACTCAGAGTGACGAAGTTCCCGAAGTCACGTTCGGCGCCGGCGAAAGCCTCGCTTGGGCATCGAAACGTGGCGGCCCCTCGCCGCGGCGTAGGCGCGGAGCGCCTCCTCCTCTTCCTCGGAGAGATCGGTGGGAACTGCGACGTCCACCCTGACGATGAGATCACCCCGGCCACGTCTTCCCAGGCGCGACGCCCCCTTGCCGCCGATACGGAGCACTGCTCCCGGCTGGGTTCCCGATGGGACTGTGAGCAACTCCTCGCCGCCGTCGATGAGCGGCACCTTCACTTCGGTGCCGAGGGCGGCTTCCACCATGTCGATCGGGAGGCGGTGGACCAGGTCATCGCCATCGCGGACGAAATCGGGATGGGCGCTCACCACCATCTCTACATATAGGTCGCCCGACGGGCCGCCACGCAGCCCGGCGGCGCCACGCCCGGTGAGGCGGAGACGGGTGCCGCTGGTCACCCCGGGCGGCACTTCGACCGTCACCGACCTCGCCGTATCGACCACGCCGTTCCCCCAGCAGCGCTCGCAGGGATCGGGGATGATCCGCCCGGCCCCCCGGCAGGTGGAGCACGTGGTGACCGACATCATCGAACCGAGCACACTGCGGCGCGCCACCCTGACACTCCCCGCCCCGCGACAGGTGGGACACGTCTCGGGATGGGTGCCCGGCTGGGCCCCGCTGCCACCACAGAGGTCGCACAACCCGTCGGCGCTGAAAACGACTTCGGTCTCTGTGCCGAAGACCGCGGCGCCCAAGTCGACATTGGCGACGGCCAGGATGTCGCTCCCCCGCTGCGGACCCTGCCGTGGCGGGCTCGCCCCGAACAATCCTCCGTCGCCGAACACCCCACGGAGCAGGTCCTCGAAGCCACCGAATCCGCCCAGGATGTCACCCAACTCGATGGTGTCGCCGCGGTCGTAGCGGCGGCGGCGCTCCGGATCGGACAGCACCTCGTATGCCTCGGCAGCCCGGCGGAACCGCGCCTCTGCCTGGGGGTCACCGGGGTTGGCGTCGGGGTGCGACTCGCGAGCCAGCCGGCGGAAGGCCCGCTTTATCTCGTCGGTATCGGCGTCGCGCCGGACACCCAGGACTGCGTAGTAGTCGTCGCTCATGTCCCTAACGAATCGGGGGATCGGTCAGTGTCTCAGGAGCCCAGGCTCTCTGCGAGGCCGTCTCCGACCTCCTCGACCACCGAGATGGTACGACGGTAATCCATCCTCATCGGACCGATCACACCCACCCGGCCGCTCCCCCGACCTGCCACGTCGTAGTTGGTGGAGACGACTGCGATGTCCACGTCCTTGCCACCGGGAAGCTCCTCCCCGATGTGGATGCTGGTCCCCTCCGAGCCGGACATCATCCCCAACAGCAACGCCTCTCTCTCCAACAACTCGAGCATCTGCCGGACCGTCGTGATGTCATCGAACACGGTCGCCATTTGACCGGTGCCACCTATGTAGACGTCTGCGCTCTGGCCATCGAGCCTGGCGGCGGCATCCATCGCTGCCTGCACCACCTCGGCCACCGGCGCCGCCAGCTCGCCGACCAGCTCGGCTGCGGCCGGGGCGGCCACCTCCACCGAGCGGCGGGTGAAGACGCGGGTGAGCACGGCCTCGGCGGCCTCTACGGTCTCTGTTTCCACGGGGTGGGGAGTGCGCACCACCTCCTGGCTCACCCGGCCACCCTCGGCCACCAGCACGAGGAGAAGCACCTGTGGTCCGAGTTGCACCAGGTGCGCCGCCCAGACGATTCCGCCCTCGAGGCCTGGCCCGACGACGACCGCCGGGTAGCGGGTCAACTCGGCGAGCAGATCGGATGTCGCCTTGAGCAGCCTGCCCAACTCGATGTGAACCGACGAGAAGAACGAGTGGATCCGGACCCTGGTCGGGGCGCGCAACGGCGAGGCGGTCAGATGGTCCACGTAGTAGCGGTATGCCTTGGAGGTGGGGACCCTCCCCGCAGAAGTGTGCGGCTGCACGCAGTAGCCATCCCGGTCGAGAGCCGCCAGGTCGTTCCGCACCGTGGCCGGCGACACCGGAAGCGCAGTCGCATCGAGGATGGCCCGCGAACTGACAGGCTCCCCGGTGCGGATGTGCTCCTGCACCAAGCCTCGCGAGCACCTCACCACGCCGCTCGTCCAACATGGGCAAAGGGTAGTGAGTTGTGGGTTATCTAGACGGCAGACGGCAGACGGCAGACGGCGGCCGATCCCGCCTCACACCGCCATCAGTGCCCGTTGCACCTCGTCAGTCAGGAGCGGTCGGGTGACCACCAACCTGCCGTCTCGCAACGTCATGACACCGGCGTCGACCAACCGCCGGCCCCAGGGAGACTCGAGCAACCGCAACCCTGGTTCGCCCGGGCGGACACCCGAGGCGAGACGAAGCCCGAGGAAGACCCGCTCGCGCTCCCGCTCGGCTGCGCTCAGTCGCTCCTCGCCCTGACGTGGCGATAGGCCATCCTCCAACCGTCGGATGTAGGTGTCGAGACGGCGCAGGTTCCAAGAGCGGACACCGTCGCGATGGCGATGGGCCCCCATGCCCAGACCGAGGTACTCGCCGCCGGCCCATACCGAGAGGTTGTAGCGCGCCACCGCACCTGGCCGGGCATGGTTGGAGACCTCGTACCTCACCAGCCCGGATCGGCCGATGATCGCGCCCGCCGCCTCCCATGCATCGGCTTGCGCGTCTGGATCCGGGGCCGGGGCACCGCCGGCCACAGCACGGCTCAGCGCCGTGCCCCGCTCGACGGTGAGGGCATATGTCGAGATGTGGTCCGGATCGAGCGCCAATGCCCGCTCGAACCGAAGTCATCCACATGTCCGCTGTCTCTCCCGGCGTCCCGAATATGAGATCGATGTTGACCTGCTCGATCCCGGCAGAGCGCAGCGCCAGGACGCCCCGCTCGATATCTGCCGGTCGGTGGCACCGTCCCAACGCCGTCAGGACCGCAGGCTCGAAGGACTGCGCGCCGATGGAGACTCTGGTGATCCCTATGGCGGAGAGCCCATGAGCCAACTCGGGAGTGACATCCTCGGGGTTGACCTCGATCGACACCTCGCACCCCGGCGCAAGCCCGCTGTGGGCGCGCAGTGCGTCCACGACAGAACCGAGCAGGCGCGGTGCGAGCCGCGATGGGGTGCCTCCTCCGAAGGCGACCGCGTCGAGCGGTTCCCATCCCGATTCGCTTCCCAACTCGGTCAACAGGGCCGCCACATAGCGCTCCGCCGACCCGTCCTCGCCCGTCACCACGGCGAAGTCGCAGTAGGGGCACACCCGGGCGCAGAAGGGGATGTGCACATAGGCGCTTCTCCAGCCCGCCGCCTCGTCCGCCAGGGCCGGCGAGTCAGGGGCAGCTTGGTAGAGCACATCCACCGTGGTCATGACTCGACCTTGAGGGCAGCGATGAAAGCCTCTTGGGGGACCTCGACCGATCCCACCATCTTCATCCGCTTCTTCCCCTCCTTCTGGCGCTCGAGCAGCTTCCGCTTCCGGGTGATGTCGCCGCCGTAGCACTTGGCGGTGACGTCCTTGCGGCGCGCCTTGATCGTCTCGCGGGCGATGATCCGCCCACCGCTGGCCGCCTGGATCGGGACGTCGAACAGTTGGCGGGGGATGAGCTCGCGCAGCCGTTCCACCATCTTCCTCCCGTAGGCGGCGGCCTTGTCCCGGTGGGTGATCGTCGAAAAGGCGTCCACCGGTTGCTCGTTGAGGAGGATGTCCACCCTGACCAGGTCGGACGGCCGGTAGTCGGATGGCTCGTAGTCGAGCGAGGCGTATCCCCTGGTGCGCGACTTGACCGCATCGAAGAAGTCGAACACGACCTCGGCCAGCGGCAGTTGATAGACAAGCTCCACCCGCTCGGGACTCAGGTAGTGGAGATGATCGAGTTCGCCACGGCGCGACTGGACCAGTTCCATGATGGCGCCGGTGTACTCGGATGGGGCGATGATCATCGCCCGGACGTACGGCTCCTCCAGCGTCTGCTGTCTGTTGGGCTCGGGCAGGTCTTGCGGCGACCGGATCTCGTGGATGGCACCGTCGGTGGTGGTCACCCGGTAGGCGACCGAAGGGGCGGTGGCCACCAGGTCGAGGTCGTACTCCCGCTCCAGTCGCTCGCGCACGATCTCCATGTGGAGCAACCCGAGGAAGCCGCAGCGGAACCCGAATCCGAGGGCGCGCGACGTCTCCGGCTCATAGACCAGCGCCGTGTCGTTGAGCCTGAGCTTCTCCAGGGCGTCGCGGAGGCGTTCGAAGTCGTCGCCGTCGGTGGGGAACAGCCCCGAATACACCATCGGGTGGGGCTCGGCGTACCCGGCGAGAGGCTCGGTGGCGCGGTGCGATGCCGAGGTGACCGTGTCCCCCACCCTGATCCGGTCGATCTCCTTGACACCGGTGATCAGATAACCGACCTCGCCGCTGGTCAGTTCGGGCTAGCGGGACTGCGCTCGGTGTCAGCACACCGACTTCGGCGGCGCCGTGCTGCTCGCCGGTGGCGAGGAACCGGATCGGATCCCCGCTCCCCAGCCGCCCATCCACCACCCGCAGGTAGCAGACCACTCCGCGGTAGATGTCGTAGTAGGAGTCGAACACCAGAGCACGGAGCGCGTCGTCGGGCCGGCCCCCCGGCGGCGGGATTTGAGTGACGATTCGATCGAGCAGTTGGTCGACGCCCTCGCCGGTCTTGGCCGAGACCAGGATGACTTCGTCGGGTGAACCACCCAGGACCCCGGCCAACTCGGCGGCGGCCCGATCCGGCTCGGCTGCCGGCAGGTCGATCTTGTTGACGACTGGGATGACCTCGAGCCCTGCCTCGATCGCCAGGTATGCATTGGCCAGGGTCTGCGCCTCGACTCCCTGGGAGGCGTCGACCACGCAGCAGCGCACCCTCGCAAGCCGCCAGCGAGCGGGACACCTCGTAGGAGAAGTCGACATGGCCCGGCGTGTCGATCAGGTTGAGCGTGTACGTCGGTGCCGGTCGGCGGCGAGGTATCGGAGCCGCACCGCCTGGGCCTTGATGGTGATGCCGCGTTCGCGCTCCAGGTCCATGGTGTCGAGCACCTGCTCCCGCATCTCGCGCGGGCTGATCGCCCCGGTCCGCTCCAGAAGGCGGTCGGCCAGGGTCGACTTGCCATGGTCGATGTGGGCGATGATGCAGAAGTTGCGGATGCGCGCCATGTCGCTCACGCCGAGGACGGTAGACGGCGGACCGACGGACAACCCGACGCTGCTAATATCCCGCTCCGGCACCCACTCGGGCGCCAGAACCCTTCAGATGCACCCTGTCCTCTGAACACGAGACCACCGATGGCCAACATCAAGTCACAGATCAAGCGCAATCGGCAGAACGAGAAGCGCCAACTGCGCAACAAGTCGATCCGTTCCGAGTTGAAGACCAGACAGAAGAACGCAGCTTCAAGCCGCCGCTTCGGGCGACGCCGAGCAGGCCGCCGAGGCGCTCCGTCTCGCTCAGCAGAAGATGGACACCGCAGTCGCCAAGGGCGTGCTCCACAAGAACACCGCCGCCCGCCGCAAGTCCCGCCTCTCCCGCCAGGTCAAGGCTCCTCGAGTAGCCCGGCGGCATTCGCCGCCGGGCAGTCCAAGATCGAGCGGCCTTCGGCCGCGCTCACTCGTGCTGGTCGGGCCGTCACGCCGCCCCGACCAGGCCGAGCGGGGCCGGCGGGAGCCTCTGCCCCCTCGGGCACCCCCCTCCAGAAAGCACGCCACAGCGGTTCGTTCCCCCATCAGAGGTGAACCGGATTGGCTGCCGTCTGCCGTCTGCCGTCTTCCGTCTACTTCCGATACCACCTGCTCAGCGCCACGGTGAGACGCTCCATGGTGATGCGGTGGATGTCCTCTGGCTCGGTCTTGAGGATGCGGTCGGCTCGATGGAGAGCTGAGAGGGCTTTCTGCAGGTCGGTGTCCGAGGTGGCGCGTCGCTCCCGCCAGGCCCGTGTCACCCGATAGTCGTCCGCGGTCGTCCCGAGCACCTCGGCGAGCGTCGCCTGGTCGGGAGCGGCTGCGGCCACGGCACGGCGCCTGAGATCAGACTCGAGAAACCCGAGAAGCTGCAGCGGGTGACCATGTGTGAGGAAGTCGGCGAGCCTCCGCAAGCGCGTCACCGGTCTTCCCGGCGGCGACCGCATCCGAGTAGTGCCACATGGGCTCGTCCGGCCGGTTGCGGAAACGGTCGAGCACCTCCTGGCGGGTTATCCGGTTCCCCGAGGAGACCAGTTGGTCGAGCGCCTGGCCGAGCGCGGCCACGTCCGAGCCGAATCGCTGGACCAGCGCGGCCACCGCCGGTCCCTCGATCTCGACCCCCCTCTCGGAGGCGGCCCGCTGGAGCCAGCCGGCGGCGTCCCGCTCGCGCATCTTCTTGACGGTGATCGACTGCCCGGTCGAGCGCACGACCTTGGCCACCGCAGCCGGGACCGCCCCCGCCGACAGCACCACGGCGACGACCGAGCCCTCGGGATCGAGCGCTCCAAGCAAATCGGCGATGGTGGTCGCCTCCCCGGCGAGGAGGTTCTGGGCGTCGACCACCTCCACCCCAGAGGCGTTCCCAAAGAGCGAGGTCGACTGGAGGGCCGGGATGAGAGGCTCGAGCTCGTGACGGAGCGATGCCCCTCGATGCTCCCCTCACTCCCCCCTCTTCCCGGGACATCGACGCGCACCACGTCCTCGGGGGCCACCGAGTGCTCGCCGAAGAAGGCCGTGGCCAGCTCGAGCATCTCCTGACGCTCCCCGGCGCCGGCGTCTGCCGGGTCCTTTGACGTGAAGCAGCCGGCTCAACGCATCCTCCTCCCGAACAGCTCCACGAGCGTCACCGCATCGGCGACATCGTGGACTCGGATCATGTCGGCGCCGTGCTCGAGGGACAGAGTCACGTACCCAAGGGTGGCCGCCAGCGTCTGCTTGCGGGGAATCGGGACCAAGCACTGGCCGCCCCAGCCGGCGCAACTCAGCAAGCCGGCGGATCACGTCGAGCTGGAGCCTGGTGTATGCGGCGTAGTCGCCCGGGTAGTTGATGGCGATCCCAGGGTCGAGCAGCACATTGGTCACGCCGGCCCGCTCGAGGTCTTCGAGAAGACGAGCCAATTCGCCGAATATCCGACCGGGGACGTCGCCGCTGGTGTCGAGCGGTCTCACCCGGTGCGGGTCGGTCCCGTCGATCCGCATCGCGACCCCGGCCACCCCCGTCTCGGCGAGCAACTCGACCATGGCGGGGTCGCGCAGGCCCCCGTGTCGTTGACCAGCCACGCACCCTCGGCGATGGCACGTCTCGCCACCTCGGGTTTCCACGTATCGACCGAGACGGGCAACCCGACGGCGAGGACCTCGTGCAAAGCCGGTGCCAGCCGGGACCATTCCTCTTCGGGTGTCAGCGTCGCCTCCTCGTAGTGCGACGACTGCGCTCCCAGGTCGATCAGGTCGGCGCCGGCTGCGGCATGGCTCTCGGCAAGCCTGTCCGGCCTCGGCGGGGGTGGCGGCGACCGTCTGGCGGTTGCGCGACTCGGGCGAGACATTTACCACCCCCATCACCGCCGTGGTGGTCCCGTCGAACTCGAGATGTGGTGTCGCCAACGAGGAGCGTGACCCGTGCCTGCGCGTCGAGTTCGGCCACGATCGTGGAGTGTCGCAGGTCGTCGATGTCAGGTCACGGTCAGGGCGGGCGGACCACGATGTCGCCGTCCAGGTCGGTTCGGAGCCACGCGGGCGCCCGATGCCTCGAGGGCGGCAACGACCTCTGGGGACGGGATGACCGAAGTCGTTGGGGCCGACGCTGATCACCGCCAAGCTGGCACCGGTGTCAACGAGCCACTCGATATCCGAGGTGGCGGCTCCATGGTGGGCCACCTTGAGCACATCGGCCCGTATCGGTCCCAGCTCCTGCTGGGCGGTCTCCTCGACGTCGCCCGACGAGCAGCAGATCGAGCTCACCGAGCCGAGCGCACGACCACCAGCGAGTGGTCGTTGGGCGAGGCGTAGCGGCGCAGCGGGCCGAGCACCTCGAGGTCGACCCCACCAACATCGACCTCTTGCCCCAGCGCTGGGAACCGCCACCTCCAGGCCTCGCTCGGCTGCCACATCCAGCAAGCGAAGTCGAAGGTCGCCCCGCCATCGGGGAAACCGGGGTGCCACAGCTCGCCGACCGGAATGCGATCCACCACCGCCACCAGACCGGCGACGTGGTCCTCGTGGGGGTGCGAGAGGACCACCAGATCAATCCGCCTTATGCCGTGCTCGGCGAGACCGGCCCAGGACGGCACCGGCGTCGGGGCCACCGTCGACCAGCACGACACCGCCATCGTCGCCGAGGAGGATGATGGCGTCGCCCTGGCCGACGTCGAGGAACACCGCGGCAGGGGGATCCGGGCCTGACGCTGGCAACCCGATCGCCACCGCCAGCGCTGTCGCCGCGGCCAACGCCACCAAGCGGTCGCCAAGCTGCGACGGATGGCGAACAGCCCGAGAAAGCCGGCGACCGACTACCCCGGCCACATCGAGTTGGGGCATGACCCGCGGCCGCGTGCGCCACCGCGAGAACCGCGTCGTGCTGCCGCCATCGCCAGTTGGAGGAGCGGCTCGATCCCGGTGAAGACACCGGCGCCCCCTGTCACCGTGGCCACGGCGACGAGGGGCGCCGCGATCAGGTTGGTCACCGGGCTGGCCAACGGAACCTGGCCAACCGCACCGAGCAGGATCGGTGTCACCGCCAGTTGGGCGGCGACGGTGACCCCCAGGGCGGCGCCGACCCAACGGGGCCGGATACCGGAGAACATGCCGGAGCCGACAAGGATCCCCAACGTCGCCGCCACCGATAGCTGAAAGCCGAGTTCGGTTGCCAGACCTGGTGAGACGAGAAGCGCACCGCAAACAGCCATGCCCAGAGCCGTCCACCCACTGATGGCCAGACCCGGCTGCCCGCCCCACCAGCATCACCGCCGCCATCCCCGTGGCGCGCAGCACCGAAGGCTCCCAACGGGTGACCGTGACGAAGAGCGCCAACCCGACCAGCCCGGCGACCACCCGGGTGCGCCGGCCGAGCGAAAGAGGGGCGGCGACCACCCACCACAGCGCCAGGAACAGGGCGACGTTGCTCCCCGAGACCGCTACGAAGTGCGACAGCCCTGCCCCGCGGAGCGCTTCGATGTCCGCATCGGCCATCCGGCTGGTATCCCCGATCAGGAACCCGGAGAGAAGCGCGGCGCTCGGCTCGTCGATGGTCGCCGAGCCTGCCCGAAACCCTCCCCCGGACCGAGTTCCCGGCGCGCACCAGCGGGTTCTCCGCTGCGGCCAAACGCTCCACCTGCTGCGCCCGGACTCGGGCTGCATAAGGATGACCTCGAGCCGTACCCGGGCTGTCGAACAGCTCGCCGACGATCAGGGCCGTCTCCCCAACGGCCAGCGGCGGCAGTTGGTCGGCATCGACCAGCAGCGGCGGCGCTTGCCACGGCTCCCAGTGGTCCTCCGACCAACGCCGCTCAGGCGATGCCACCAGCCAGTCGCCGTGGAGCCCGGTGACCGGGTCGGTCGAGGCTGTGGCCACCAACCTCACCGGCCCCGGCTCGACGACCGATCCGAGTACCTCCTCTACCGAACGGTGTTGGGCCCAGCCGGCAGCGGCGCCGAGGACGAGCGCCCCCGCCAGCACCACGGTTGACAGCTTCGCCGCGCAGAATCGCCGCCACGGCGCCGACCGTCGCAGTCGCCGCCACCCCTCGCACACCGCCGGCCAACCCGGCGACCACTCCGGCCCAGGTGAGGGCCGCAGCCCCCAGTACCCAGCGGGCGGCCGGGTCGGGCAGAGCGATACGACGGGAGGGTTCAGGGGACGATGGCGGCGTCACGGAGCGTGGCCAACCGCCCCTCTCCGATCCCGGGCACGTCGAGCAGGTCCTCGAGCGACCCGAACGGCCCGTTCGCATCACGGTGGGCGACGATCCTCTCGGCGAGCACCGGGCCGACACCGGGCAGTTCCTCGAGTTGTGCCACATCGGCCTGGTTGAGGTCGATCGGGGTCCCGTCGAGCGCGCCGAGTCCGCCACCGGCGGCTGGCTGCGGGGCGGGGCGACCCGCCCGGGGAACGATCACCTGCTGACCGTCGGACACCGGCGCTGCCAGGTTGAGCAGTTCGAGGTCGGCGGACCGCAACGCGCCACCTGCCGCCGCCAGGGCGTCGGCGACCCGGCTGTCAGCCGGGAGCGCGACCAAGCCGGGACGAGCCACGGGACCTGAGACATGTACAACCAACTGATCGCCGGTCTCGGCTCGAGGCTCCTCGAGGGGACTGCCGGGCGGCTCGGTGGCAGCCGTCACCTCCCCGGCCGCAGCGCTCTCCTCCGGCTAGCGGAGGTGGCCGGCCCCACCACCAGATGCCCGCTGCGGCCGCAGCCGCCACGGTGCTCGCAACGACCAACCTCCAGCGCGCCACGGCCTCCACCTCTCAGTCGCCGGGCCCGCACCAACCGCCGGTTGATTGGTACCACCCGGCACCGACAGATTGAAGGGTGTTCGCTTGCGCCTGCCGTCCGCCGTCTGCCGTCTAGCTTCAGACCCATGGACACCTACCGCGTCGACCAGGGCACAAAGTCATCCTCGACGACCGGATGGCCGACGACACCGGGAGCGTTCAGCTCCAAGTCGGAAGCCAAGAAGGAGACCGATCTGCTCAACGACCGGCTCCAGGATCTCCAGGAACTGCTCTGGGCAGAGCACCGGCACCGGTTGTTGCTCGTCCTCCAGGGGATGGACGCGTCTGGCAAGGACAGCGCAGTCCGCCATGTCTTCTCCGGGGTCAACCCGGCTGGGGTGAAGGTGGTCTCGTTCAAGGCGCCCACCACGGAGGAACTGGCCCACGACTACCTCTGGCGGATCCACCGCCACATGCCGGGCAATGGCGAGATCGCCATCTTCAACCGCAGCCACTACGAGGACGTGGGAGTGGTCAGGGTCAAGCAACTGGTCCCCGAATCGGTGTGGCGGCAGGCGCTACGAGCACATCAACGCATTCGAGAAGATGCTCGCCGAGGAGGGCACCACCATCCTCAAGTTCTTCCTCCACATCTCGAAGGACGAACAGCGCAAGCAACTCCAGGAGCGGGTCGACGACCCGACAAAGCGCTGGAAGTTCAACCCGGGCGACTTGGCGGAACGTGCCCGCTGGGACGACTACATGACGGCTTACGGCGAGGCCATCAGCACCACCAGCACGCCGTGGGCACCGTGGTACGTGGTGCCAACCAACCACCGCTGGTACCGGGACTACGTGCTCTCGACGATCATCGTGGAAACGCTCGACGGGTTCGGAATGTCCTACCCGGAGCCAGTGGAGGACCTCGAGGGGGTCGTCGTCGAGTGACCCACCCGTTACCGTTGATTGGGTGATCTCACGGTCGCTCGCCCTCAGGCTGCGCGATGCCGGGTTGGAGTGGGCACCGCAGCCACACGACGTGTTCGCCATCCCCGACCGTGACCTCGACGATCGGCTGTTCGTCGTCGCCGACCTCTCCACCGAGATCACAGAGATCGCCGGGCTCCGCACCATCACCTTCAACGGGGTGGTCGAGTGGTCGCTCGACTGGATACTCAGTGAGGATGTGGTGTGGATGCCTTCCGAAGCCCAGTTGCGCGAGCAGGTCGGCGGCCAACCTGGTGGCACTGGAGCGGACGGCCGATGGTTACCGGTGCACCGTCGAGATTGGCAGCCAGTTGAGGCGGTTCGATGCCGCCGATGCGGCTGATGCCTACGCCGGGGCCTGTTGGCCCTGATCGAGCGGAATTGATCGAAGCCTGACCTGGTCAGTGCCACTCGCCGAGCCGGCGCGCCTCGTCCTCCTGCGGTATCGACAGGTAGGACTCTTGGTGCGACAGGCCACGGAACCTGCCCGCGGCATAAGCACCGAGATAGCGGCGGAGGAACCCGACCCGCCCCATCCGGCGCCACTGCCGGATGTGGACCAACTCGTGGATGAGCAGACCTGGTGGCAGCCGGCCCGGGAGCCAGCAGGTCGGGGCGCACCCAGACCACGCCGGCCATCGCCATCGCCGCCGTTGACCGCCCCCAAACGGCGCGCACCGCTGGCCGGCGCCGGCCTCACCGCGACCTCGTACGGCTCCACACCGGGCAGCCGCCTCCGCACCTCGGCGACGTCGACACCGGCGGCGCGCAGTAGCGAGCCCGCAGTTCGGGTCCTCGCCCTGTCGCCCGGCCGGTCCTGTTTGAACGCCATCTCAACGGCCCCAGTCTTGTCGGTCCCGCCTCAGTCCACCACGAAGTTGATCAGGTTCGGCGGCCGGACCACCACCGAGCGCTCGGTTGCCGCTATCGAGCCACCGCGCACACCTGCGGGCGATTCGCGGGCGAGACGCTCGACCTCTGCCGACGAAACGGATGGGGGCACCTCGATGCGATGCCGGACCTTTCCGTTTACCTGGACGACCAGGGTGACCGATGTCTCCGCAGCCAGAGCCTCGTCCCATGATGGCCACGACTCGAGCGCCAGCATGGTGTCATGGCCGCGTCGCTCCCATAGCTCGTGCGAGACGTGCGGCGCCATCGGCGCCAGCATCCGTGATCAGACATGTCGAATACCGCATCGAAGATCTCCCGCGCCAGACCCGTCCTCGGAGCGCAGCCTGGCGCCGATGGAGTTGGACAGCTCCATCAGCGCACGCCACCGCCGTGTTGAACGAGAAGCGGTCGATGTCCTCGGTCACCTTGCGCACGGTGCGGTGCGTCTCGGCCAGCAACTCCCGGTCGGCGTCGTTCGGCGCCCGATCCACCAACTGCCCGACTTCCCCGGCACGCCATCCTCCAGACCCGGTCGAGGAACCGGCTGGTCCCGTCGATGCCCGACTCGTTCCATTCGGCGTCGTCGGTCGGCGGGCCGATGAAGTACTCGTAGAGCCGGATGGCGTCGGCCCCGTACCGCCGGTAGAAGGCGTCGGGGGCGACCACGTTGCCCTTGGACTTCGACATCGCCCGCCCGCCCAGCGTCGAGCATCCCCTGGGTGAACAGGCGGGCGAACGGCTCCTCGACCGTCACCAGCCCGTCGTCGTGGAGGACCTTGGTGATGAACCGTGGCGTAGAGCAGGTGGAGCACGGCGTGCTCCACCCCCCCGATGTACTGGTCCACCGGCATCCAGTAGGCAGCCCGATCGGGCGAGAAGATCGTCTCGGTGTTGGCGGGGTCGGTGTAGCGGAGGAAGTACCAGGACGAGTCGACGAAGGTGTCCATCGTGTCGGTCTCCCGCCGCGCGGGCCCGCCGCACCTGGGACAGTCGACCTCGACGAAGCTCGGCACCGCCGCCAGCGGGGACTGCCCCTTTGGGGTGTAGTCCTCGACATCGGGGAGGACGACCGGTAGGTCCTCGTCGGGGACGGGGACCAGCCCGCAGGTCGGGCAGGTGATGATCGGTATCGGGCAGCCCCAATAGCGCTGCCGGCTGATCAGCCAGTCGCGCAGCCGGTACTGCACCGTGGCGTAGCCCAATCCTGCGATCCTCGAACCAGGCGATGATCCGCTTCTTGGCATCCGCCATCCACAGCCCGTCGAGGAACTCGGAGTTGATCGCCGGCCCGTCACCCAGGTAGGCCTGGCCCTCCCAGTCGTCGGGCGGCTGGACGGTGCGGATGATCTCCAACCCGTGATCCTCGGCGAATTCCCAGTCGCGCTGGTCCTGGCCGGGGACCGCCATGATCGCCCCGGTCCCGTAGGTCATCAGCACGTAGTCGGCGACGAAGATCGGCACCTCGCGGCCGTTGACGGGGTTGATGGCATGGCGCCCGATGAAGACTCCGGTCTTGCCCCCTTCGGCCAACCGCTCGATCTCGGTCGCCTTGCGCGCCGCTGCGGCGTACCGCTCGACCTCCTCCTCGTACTCGGTCCCGGCAATCAACTGGTCGACCAGAGGGTGCTCGGGAGCGAGCACGGCGAAGGTCATCCCGAACACCGTGTCGGGCCTGGTGGTGAAGACCTCGAAGCTGCGCTCGGTCCCGGCCACCTCCATGGTGAAGGTCAGCCCCTCGGAGCGGCCGATCCAGTTCTCCTGCATGGTGCGGACCCGGTCGGGCCACTCGTCCAGTTGGTCGAGGTCGGCCAGCAGCCGATCGGCATAATCGGTGATGCGGAAGAACCACTGCTCGAGATCGCGCTTCTCCACCTCGTGACCGCACCGCTCGCACCGTCCGTCGACGACCTGTTCGTTGGCCAGAACGGTCTGGTCGTTTGGGCACCAGTTGACCGGTGACATCTTCTTGTAGGCGAGGCCCCGCTCGAACAGCCGCAGGAACAGCCACTGGTCCCAGCGGTAGTACTCCGGGGTGTGGCTGGCCAGCTCGCGGTCCCAGTCGTAGACGGCACCGAGACGGCGCAGTTGCACCTTCATCCGGGCGATCTGCTCCTCGGTGAAGACGCGGGGATGGATGCCGGTCTGGATGGCGGCGTTCTCGGCGGGCAGACCGAAGGAGTCCCACCCCATCGGCGCCAGCACGTTGAACCCCTGCATCCGGCGATACCGGGTGAGCAGGTCGAGGTACCCGTAGTTGCGCAGGTGCCCCATGTGCAGGTCGCCCGACGGGTACGGGTACATCTGCACGTTGTAGAACTTGGCCCGATCCGGGTCCTCGGTGACGTAGAACGTCCGCTCCGACTCCCAGCGGTCCTGCCACTTCTTCTCGATGGCGGTGACGTCGTACGCCGGCACCTACTGCGCTCCTGGCCTCGGAGCCGGACAGGGTAATGCAGGTCAGTGGAGCGCAGACGAGAATTCAGCCTGACGGACGCGACCTCAGACGGCGGACGGCAGACGGCGGACGGCAGTTCCCCCTCGGCTCGAGCCGCTCGGTGAGTGGCTCCCCTCCCCGGTGAGGAGGGGGCTGCGGGGAGGGATTGGCGCCGCCCGCCTCACCCCGCCGCTCGCTTCGCTCGCCTCCCCCCACCGAGGGAGGCAACCGGTGAGCCACCTAGAACTTCGTTGCCACCAGGAACAACCGGCGGAAGGGGTACAGGGTCGTTCCATCGGGTCGTCTGGGGTGGACCCGGCGCAGGTTCTCACCTACTTCGGCGAGGAACTCGTCGTGCTGGTCGAGTGGGAGGGCATCGAGGAGCGGGACGAGGAGCGTCCCCCGCAGCCAGTTGAGCACCGGGTCGTCCCCTTCGAGCACGTGGAAGTACTCGGTCTCCCAGAGGTCGATCGAATCGACCAGCGGCCCGACCAGATCGAGGTAGACAGCCGGCTCGGCCACGGGGTCCTGGCGCATGACACCCTCGAGCGAGCGCCGACCAGCGCGGCGAGGCCGCTACCTCGCCCACCGCCAAGTGCGAGGGCGAGTGGTAGTTGCGCGGCATCTGCACCGCCAGCACGCCGCCGGGCGACGACCCAGGAGAGGATCCGGGGGAAGAGCCGCTCGTGGTCGTCGAGCCATTGCAGGGTGGCGTTGCTGAACACCACATCCCCCGGGCGGTCCGGTTCCCACGTCGCCAGGTCGCCGAGGACGAAGGACGCGCCCGGCACCTGGCGGCGAGCCTCGGCGAGCATCGCTTCGGAACGGTCGACACCCACCACGCTCGGCCGCTCGGCCAGCGCTCGGTGAGGAGGGCCGTGCTGTTGCCCGGTCCACACCCAAGGTCGTATACCAACTCGGGTTCCGACTGGCGGCACCCGATCGAGCAGGTCGATGGCGGGTCGGGTGCGGGGACCGCCGAAGCGGAGATAGCGGGTCGGGTCCCAAGGCACCGGCGCAGGCTATTCGGCGGTTCTCGGACGCATCGAACGCGGGACTGGTCGCTAACGTCCGCGCCACGTGTTTGCTCCTGGGGCCGATCCGGCGTCCGCCGCCATCGCCTCGGTGCGCACGCCGGAGGAGCCGCCGGCGCACCCTTGACGGGCGATCGAAGCGGCAGCGACGAGAGGACGGGAATGAATTTGTACGTAGGAGGGATCCCCTTCTCCTTCAACGATGGCGACCTGGAACGACTCTTCTCGGCACACGGCGACGGTGACTTCGGCGCAGGTGATCCTCGACCGTGACACCGGGCGCTCCCGTGGGTTCGGGTTCGTGGAGATGGCAAACGACGATGAGGCCCGCACGGCCATCCAGGAGCTGGATGGCTCCAGTGCCGGTGGCCGCCGGATCACCGTCAACGAGGCGCGGCCCCGCTCGAGTGGGGCGGGTCCCGGCCCCGCGATGGCGGTGGTGGGAGCTCTTGGGGTGGCGGATCGGGCGGGGGCTACCAGGACCGCCGCTAGACCAGCCGGTTGGACGACGACGTGCCCAACATTTCGGCCGTGCGAACGGCACGAGACCACCCTCGGCTGGGTACCGTTCTGACGGGGGTGGCGGGATATGCCGCCGCCCTCCGGGAAGCTGACTGCATTGGAGGCATTCATGCGACGATTCCGATGGCTGGCGCTACTGGCGGTTCTCGCCGTGGTCGCCGGCGCCTGTGGTGGAGGCACGACGGCGACCACAACGGCGCCCGACACGACGGGAGCAGCCGACACCACGGCAGCAGCCGACACCACGGTGGCCACCGAGACCACCGGCGCTACCGAAACGACCGGGGCAACCGAGACCACCGCCACCGCGGGCGCAGCCGAGGTGCGCGCCCCGGATTGTGACTACGGGGGCAAGATCGAGTCGGTGACGGCACCCGATCCGCTCACCGTGGTGTTCTCGATGTGCAGCCCGGTGCCTGCTTTCCAGCAGATCATCGCCTTCACCCCGTTCGGGATCCAGCCGTCCGAGCACCTCGAGGCAACCGGCGGCGCACCGCTCGACAACCCGATCGGCACGGGGCCCTTCTCCCTCGGCGCCTGGAACCGGGGATCGGACATCGTCTTCGAAGCGAACGACAGCTACTGGGGCGACCCGGTGCCTTACGACTCGCTGGTCTTCCGCTGGTCCGCCGAAAGCCCGGCCCGGGTGCTCGAGCTCCAGTCGGGCAACGCCGACTACGTCTCGGACCTCCTCAAGGCGGACAGCGGAGTCCGTCGCCACGCGATTCGAACCTCCAGGTCCTGCCCACGCTCAACCCCAACACGTTCTATCTGGGGATCGCAGCCAACGACCTCGAGGGAAACCCGTACGAGCCGTTCGACGACCCGATGGTGCGACAGGCGCTTGCCATGGGGATCGACCGCCAGCGGATCGTGGACAACTTCAACCTGGAAGGGTCCGAGGTGGCGTCGCACTTCACCCCCTGCGCCATCGAGAACGGCTGTGAGGGAGAGGAGTGGTACGAATTCGACCCTGAGGCCGCCAGGGACCTGTTGGCGGATGCAGGGGTGGAGGAGGGGTTCGAGACCACCATCTACTTCCGTGCCGAGGCCCGGGTGTACCTCCCCGAGCCCACGGCGGTGGCCAACGAGCTCGCCCAGCAGCTGAGCGAGAACCTGGGTTGGAACGTCTCGGCACAGGTGGTCGAGTCGGGCGAGTTCATCGAGACGGCGACGGCCGATGTCGGCTACCCGCTCTACATGCTGGGGTGGGGGGCCGACTACCCGCACATCACCAACTTCCTCGACTTCCACTTCGGCGAGGCCAACCCGCAGTTCGGCGACGGCCCATCCGGAGATCTACGAGCCGTTGGTGGAGGCGTCGGCCATCTCGGACCCGGCCGAGGCAGCGCCGCTCTACGAGCAGGCCAACAACGCCATCAAGGAGCTGGTGCCGGTGGTGCCCATCTCACATGGCACCGCGGCCGACGCCGCAGCCAGCGCCAGCCTGGAGGGCGCGGCCAGCCCCAACTTCGGCGCACCGCAGTTCCAGTTCATGAACCCTGGCAAGGACACGCTGGTGTATGTCCAAGCGGGTGAGCCCATCAGCCTGTACTGCACAGACGAGACCGACGGTGAGTCGCTCGCCGCCTGCCAGCAGGTGGTTGAGCCGCTCCTCGGGTACGACCTCGAAGGGAACATCATCCCCAAGCTGGCGACGGAGTGCGACCGGGAACGAGGACGGCACCGAGTGGACCTGCACCCTGCGGGAGGGCGTCACCTTCCACGATGGGAGCGACTTCGACTCGGGTGATGTCATCACCTCGTTCGGCGCAGGCATCGATGCCGCCAACCCGCTCCACGTGGGCAACTCGGGTGCCTTCGAGTACTACAGCTACCTCTGGGACAGCCTGATCAATCCGCCGCCGGCGGAGGGCTGACATGGCCTGGGAGAGGGGGGAGCCTGCTCCCCCCTCTCTCACTATCACGATGGCCACACGCCAGCGAGCGCCCTGAGTGATCAGCTTTGTCGCCAGGCGACTGCTCTACGCCATCCCGGTGTTGATCGGGATCGTGCTGGTGGTCTTCCTCCTCGTCCGGGCGGTGCCGGGCGACCCCTGCCGAGCCATGCTCGGCGAGCGCGCCACCGAAGAGGCCTGCCAGGCGTTCGACGAGGCCAACGGGCTCAACGAGCCGGTGTGGGTCCAGTTGGGGATCTACCTGGGCAACCTGCTCACCGGTGACTTTGGAGAGTCGATCCGATTCTCCCGCCCGGTGAGCGAGATCCTGATCGAGCGGCTTCCGCTGACCATCGAGCTTGCGATCGCTGCGCTCTCGATCGCGCTCATCGTCGGCATCCCGCTCGGGATCGCCGCCGCCATGCGGCACAACACCTCGGTGGACGTGGGGACGATGGCGGTGGCGAATGTCGGGGTCTCGATGCCCGTGTTCTGGCTCGGGTTGATGCTCGCCTATCTCTTCGCCCTGGTGCTGAAGGACACCCCGTTGGCCCTGCCACCCTCGGGCCGGCTCGACCCGGGTGTCAGCTCGGTGCCCTTCTACGAGGTGTGGGGCTGGGAGCTCGAGCCGAACACCTTCGGAGCAAACGTCGCCATCTTCCTGTCCAACTTCTATGTACTCAACACGCTGGTGACCGGCCAGTGGGAGGTGTTCTGGGATGCGGTCCAGCACCTGATACTCCCGGCTCTGGCCCTCGCGACGATCCCGATGGCCATCATCGCCCGGATAACACGGTCCTCATTGCTCGAGACCATGGGTTCGGACTACATCCGGACGGCACGTGCCAAGGGGGCGGCCGAACGGAGAGTCGTCGTCCACCACGGCTTGCGCAACGCGCTCCTCCCCGTGGTGACCATCGGCGGGCTTCAGCTTGGGCTGCTCCTCGGCGGGGCAGTCCTCACCGAGACCGTCTTCTCCCTCGCCGGGGTGGGCAGCGCGCTGGTGGACGCCATCTTCTCGCGCGACTTCCCGGTGATCCAGGGATTCACGCTCGTGATCGCCCTCGTCTTCGTCATCGTCAACCTGGCGGTGGACGTCTCATACGCCTACCTCGACCCCAGGATCCGACACGGATGAGCACAAGCTCGCTTTCGCTCGCGGACGGCAGACGGCAGACGGCAGACGGCAGCCCGCATCCGTCCCCCCGCTGTGGAGCGGCAGGCCGACCTCTCCATTGCCGTCCCCCCGGAGCGGCGGGTAAGGGCGGCATCACCGACTTCCGTCTTCCGCCTTCCGACATCCGCCTGCGAGCGGAGCGAGCTACATGACTGATCCGAGGCTCCACGGCGGTTCGACCATGCGGGGACCATGGACCCCATCGAGCAGATGGCCGAGGAAGGGCCATCTCATCGGCCCACCGAGCTCGACCTGGCGATCGGCGGGCAGACGGCTGTTGCGGCGCAGGACCGGGGTGGCCGGGCTGATCATCATCGGATTCCTCGTGCTGGTGGCGATCTTCGCCCCGCTGCTGGCCCCGTACGACCCGGAGGTGGGTCTCCTCGGCGAGGAAGGCGAGGAGAGACGCTCCGCACCCTGTATCCACATGTTCGGCTGTCCCGAGGACCAGCCGCAGCACATCATGGGGCTCGACAGCAACGCCCGCGACGTCTTCTCCAGGATCGTCTATGGATCCAGAGTGAGCCTGACCATCGGGTTCACCACGGTCACGGCGGCGGTGCTGGTCGGGGCGGTGCTCGGTGCCATCGCCGGGTTCTGGGGAGGGCTGGCTCGACAACTCGGTGATGCGGGTTATGGACGTGGTGCTCGGGTTTCCCGGCGCTGCTTCTCGCCATCGCCATCGTTGCGGTGCTCGGGCCCGGTCTGACCAACGCTCTGCTGGCAATTGCCATCGTTTCCATCCCCGCCTACGCCAGGGTGATGCGCGCCTCGGTCCTCCAGATCAAGGAACTCGACTTCGTGGCGGCCTCGAGGGCGCTGGGGGCCTCAAACAGCCGGATCCTGCTTACCAGAGTCATCCCGAACGCACTCACCCCGCTTGTGGTGCTGGGCAGCCTGGGGATCGCCGCCGCCATCCTCGAGGCGGCCGGATTGTCGTTCCTCGGTCTCGGAGCACAACCACCCACCCCGGAATGGGGGACGATGCTGGGAGAGGAGCGCAACCAGATTTTCTCCGCCCCGCATCTGGTCATCTTCCCCGGGCTCGCCATCATGCTCACCGTGCTCGGTTTCAACCTGCTGGGCGACGGGCTACGCGACGCACTCGATCCGAGGCTCAATGAATAAGACGGAAGACGGAGGACGGAAGACGGAAGACACCGGCAGATCATCTCTTGGAGATCAGCGATCTGCGGACGCATTTCTTCACGCACGACGGGGTGGTCAGGGCGGTGGACGGGGTCGACCTGCACGTCGACCGTGGGGAGGTGCTCGGTCTGGTCGGCGAGTCGGGCTGCGGCAAGTCGGTCACATCGCTCTCGATCATGGGGTTGGTGCCCCGTCCCGGGAAGGTCGTGTCCGGCCGCATCACGTTCGACGGGCGCGACCTGACCAGCATGTCGCGCGACGAGATGGCCGAGCTGAGGGGCGACCGGATATCGATGATCTTCCAGCAGCCGACTTCTTCGCTCAACCCGGTGCACCAGGTCGGCGGGCAGATCGCCGAGGTCTACGAAATCCATCGGGACGTGGCGGACAAGGTTGGCAAGCAGAAGGCGGTGACAATGCTCGCCAAGGTGGGGATCCCAGATCCGGGGAGACGCGCCCGCTTCTATCCCCACGAGATGTCGGGTGGGATGGCACAGAGGGTGATGATCGCCATGGCACTGGCGCTCGAGCCGGAATTGCTGATCGCCGACGAGCCGACGACGGCGCTCGATGTGACCATCCAGGCGCAGATCCTCGACCTGATCCTCGACCTGCAACGTGACTCGGGCACCGCGGTGATCCTCATCACCCACGACCTGGGGCTGGTGGCAGAGATGGCCGATCGGGTGGCCGTCATGTACGCCGGCCAGGTCGTCGAGGAAACCGACGTCCGGACGCTCTTCCACCGGCCAAAGCATCCGTACACCCAGGGGCTGATCGGGTCGATTCCCACATTGGGCGAGGTCAAGGACAAGCTCGAGGTGATCCCCGGTATGGTCCCGACCCTCATCAATCTCGGGCAGGCGTGCCGCTTCGCCGGGAGATGCCGCGCCCGGGTGGAGTACGGGCTCGAGGTGTGCACCAGGCTGGACCCAGAGTTGCTCCCGATCGAGGAAGACCATCTCGTCCGCTGCTTTCTCTATCACAACCCCGAGGGCGACGAACTCGCTCCGCTGAGCTCGCTTCGCTCGCAGACGGAAGACGGAAGACGGAAGACGGAAGCGGAAGGAAGAGACGCAGCAGAACAAGGAGAAGAGAACAGGCGGCGAGGCGGATCGGCGATGGCTGAGCCGTTGATCGAGGTCAAGGGACTACGCAAGGACTTCCCGGTGAGGTCGGGGATCCTGCAACGCACCGTCGGGTGGGTCCAGGCGGTGGCAGGTGTGGACCTCGAAATCGGCCGCGGCGAAGTGGTCGGGTTGGTGGGCGAGTCGGGATGCGGGAAGAGCACCCTGGGACGGATGCTGGTCCGCCTCCTCGAACCGTCCGCCGGCACCATCGCCTTCGACGGGACCGACATCTCCCATCTGACCGGCGATGCGCTCGAACCTTTCCGCCGCACCGCCCAGATGATCTTCCAGGATCCCTTCTCCTCGCTCGACCCGCGTGCTCCGGTGGGCAAGTCGATCGCCGAGGGCCTGCGCATCCACGGGATCGGCGACGCCGACGAGCAGCACGCCCGCGTCGTCGAGATGCTCGATCTGGTCGGCTTGAGGCCACATCACGCCTCGCGCTTCCCCCACGAGTTCAGCGGTGGCCAGCGCCAGAGGATCGGGATAGCCCGCGCCCTGATCCTCCGCCCGACATTCGTGGTGGCCGACGAGCCGGTGTCGGCGCTCGACGTGTCGGTCCAGGCGCAGGTCCTCAACCTGCTCAAGGAACTACAGGAGGACCTCCATCTGACACTGCTCTTCGTGGCGCACAACCTGGCGGTGGTGGAGCACATATCCGACCGGGTGGCGGTGATGTACCTGGGGCAGGTGGTCGAGCTAACCGACCGGGAGACGTTGTACCGCCAACCACTCCACCCCTACACCGAGGCGCTGCTCGCCGCCATACCCGTTCCCGATCCCGATCGCCCGCGCACCAGGCACCTGATCGAAGGCGAGATACCGAGCCCACTCAACCCCCCTACGGGTTGTCGCTTCAACACCGCGATGCCCCATCTCCGTCGAAGGGGTTTGCGACGTCGAAGAGCCCGATGCTGCGGGCGCGCCATCCGGGGGGAAGCCATCTCGCCTCGTGCCACTTGCGCACCGGCGAATACCGCCACCTCGACCGGGCCACGGCTGCGGGCGCTGGCCTTTGACAATCATCGGTCACGCAGAACCGGCGACCACCCCGCACATGTCGACCATCCTCGCCGAGTAGCCCCACTCGTTGTCGTACCAGGCGATCACCTTCGCCACACGCCCGGCGAGAACCATGGTCGATCCGGCATCCACGATCGAGGAATGCGGGTCACCGATGATGTCACGGGAGACGAGCGCCTCGTCGCTGACCCGCAGAACCCCGTTCATCGCCCCATCCGCCGCCTCGGCCAGGGCCTGGTTGACGTCGTCGACCGTCACATCGGTCTGGAGGGCGGCGACGGCGTCGACCACCGACCCGTCCTCGACGGGGATGCGGAACGCCATCCCATCGCACCTCCCCTCCAACTCGGGGACGATCTGAGCCGTCGCCTGGGCGGCACCGGTGCTGGTCGGGATGATCGAGAGTGCGGCCGCCCGCCCTCTTCTCCGCTTCCTGGTTGGGGTATCGGTGAGTGCCTGGCTCGATGTGTATGCATGGACGGTGCTCACCATGAGATGGTCGACCCCGAACCGGTCGACCAGCACCCGCGCCAGCGGGGCCAGACAGTTGGTGGTGCACGAAGCATTCGAGACCACGTGGTGACGGTCGGGGTCGTAGAGGTGGTGGTTGACCTTGTAGGCGAGCATGGCGTCGGCGTCGCTCGACGGCGCAGATATCACAACCTTGCGCGCCCCGGCCTCGATATGGCGAGCGGCGTCGGCCCTGGCACGGAAGGCCCCCGTGCTCTCCACCACCACGTCCACACCGAGGTCTCCCCATGGGATCTTCTCTGGCTCGCGTTCGGCATGGAATGCGACCTTGTGGTCACCCACGATGATGCTGGTGGAGTCGGAGTCCACCTTCCTCGGGTACCACCCGTGGACCGAGTCGTACTTGAGCAGGTACGCCAGGTCGCCAACGTCCGCCAGGTCGTTGATCCCCGCCACCTCAAATCGCTCGTCGGCAACCAGCAGCTTGAAGGTGCAGCGGCCAATACGACCGAATCCATTGATACCGACCCGGATAGGACCCATGACAGCCTCCGACTAGCCAGCGTCGCGAACGCTAGACCCCGTCATTGGATGCGCCGCCCCGGCCGGCGCGAACGGCGATGATGAAACCGATATCGAGGAGGACCTGATGACGTTGGAGCGGGTTGGTGTCGTGGGTGCGGGGTTGATGGGGTCGGGGATCGCCGAGGTGTGCGCCCGGGCGGGGCTCGACGTGGTGGTCCACGAGGTCTCCAACGCTGCCGCCGACGCCGGGCGCGCCAGGGTGGAGAAGTCGCTGGGTCGCGGCGTTGAGCGGGGCAAGCTCGGATCCGAGGACCGGGATGCCGCCCTTGGCAGGCTCACCTTTGTCACCGACCTCACCGCCATGTCGGACCGTCAGGTTGTGGTCGAGGCCGTGACCGAGGACGAGACGCTCAAGCTCGACATCTTCAGGGCCCTCGATCGGGCGGTCACCGATCAGAGGCGCCTTGCTGGCATCGAACACCTCGTCGCTCCCCATAACCCGCCTCGCCACCGCCACCTCACGCCCCGACCGGGTCATCGGGCTCCATTTCTTCAACCCGGTGCCGGTGATGAGGTTGGTGGAGTTGGTGAGCACGGTCCTCACCGGTGAGGAGGCGATCTCGATGGCAGCCGAGTTCGCCGGAGACGTTCTCGGGAAGACGGTGATCAGGGCCAAGGACCGGGCGGGGTTCGTGGTCAACCTGCTGCTCGTCCCCTACCTGCTCGAGGGGATCCGCATGTACGAGGCCGGCTATGCCACAGCGGAGGACATCGACACCGGGATGCGCGAGGGCGCCAACCACCCCATGGGACCGCTCGAGCTGTCGGACTTCGTCGGCCTCGACACGATGAAGGCGGTGGCCGATGTCCTCTACGCCGAGTTCCACGACCCCCACTACGCCGCTCCGCCGCTCCTGGTGCGGATGGTCGAGGCGGGTCTCCTCGGTCGGAAGAGCGGGCGCGGGTTCTACACGTACTCATAAACTGGTTTTGGCGTCACTAAACGCGGTCGTACCGCGCCAGGTGACGCAAAAGCGGGTTTCTAGTTGCCGATCGACGCCCGGTCGAAGACGTTCCCGTAGGCGACGAGGAAATCGTCGAAAGCGTCGGGGAACCCGTCGGTGTTGTGGTCGGCTCCGGTCGGTATCAACGCCCAGTAGAGACCTTCCTCGAGCTCGGCCCAGTCTCCCTGCGCGCTTTCGATGTCGGCCTCCGCCCACTCGGTCGCAATGAGAGTGACTGCATCCACCCCGGTCCCCACGACACTGGTGGTGTCGGTCGGGTCGACCAGACCGACCACGCCCAGGATCAACTTGACCGCCTCCATGCCTTCGGGCTTGTCGCCCAGCTCGAGCTCGTCGATCGCCTGTGAGATGGCGCCACCGGCGTAACCGAGCTGCTCGGCGTGGGGGAAGTCCTCCTGGGTGTTACCCAGGCTGTCGGGCCCGACCACCCGATAGTTGAAGTAGTCGAGCCGCGCCGCCAGGTCGCCATTTCCACCGGCCAGGGCCGTGATCAGCTGGTTGACCTTGAGCGCACCTTCCTCGTCCACCTCGATGGCGCCGCCGCCGTCCTGGTCGTTGCTCCGCAACAGCTCGCGGATGAACACGGTCAGCGCCTCCGCCCGATCGTCCTGCTGCTGCAGATGGGTGACCACTCCCTCCGGATCGGTCATCACCAGGTCGAGCAAGGCCTGCTCGAGCGAGGCATGGTGTCCGTCGGTGAACGAGTAGGTGGTGGTCACGTTCCCGAGGGCGTTGATGTCCCACCCGTTAGAGGCGTTCTTGAGTTCGTCCTCGACCGCCGCCACCGTCGCCTCGAAGACGATGCCCTTCGTCGCCGCGTCAGACACCTGGCCGATGCGATCCAGCACGCGCTCCAGGTAGACGGTGTCGTACTCGTGCGAGATGGTGACGTGGTGCGGGCTGGCGCCGAAGTACTCCCACCACGAGGGCCCGTCCTCCTCCTCGTGGTCGATCACCAGCGCCTCGAGGAAGGGCTCCAACTGGTCGTCCTCCTCGAGGTCCTCAACCAGCAGCTTCAGCGAATAGTCGCTCATATTGTCGATCGCCGCGGTGACGAAGGGGCGATGCGCCTGGATGTCTTCGGGCTCGGCCCCGAGCGATGTGACGACCTCACGCAGGCGCGTAGTCGGGGCGTTCTCTGCGATGGCGAGAGAGAGCACATCGCTCTCACCGTTTCGGACGAGGTTCTCCAGAGTGGCGGCATCTTCGGTTTCGGCGATATGGACCCAAAGTTGCTCGCGGAACACATCCGAGACGTCATCCCCCTCGAGCATGTCGATGAGCTCGGCGGTGCTCTCGCCGGACAGCCCTCCCGGTGGCCAGATGAGGTCCCAGGCTTCCTCGGCATTCAGCTGAAGACGGTGGAGAACTGCGTTCGCCACGTTGTCCCTATGTAGCGAGGTGCTGTACCGGTCGCCCTCGAATGCGTCCAGGATCCGTCTGTTGTCGAGGAGGTACTGCGCCGCCTCCTGCATGGCCGGGTCGAACCCGTTGTCGGGATCCGCAGCCGCCCTCAGGTCGTCGAGGCTTATCTCACCGTCGGCATCGCCACCCTCGTGGGCGACGTCGACCGCGTCGAAGTTCTCCATGAGCACCTGCAGGTGGCCGTTCTGCTCGAGCAGGGCATCGATGTCCTCGATCGAGAATTCGTCGTCGTAATGCAGGCTGCGATCGTCGGCTGCGATCTCGAGCGCGTTGAACAGGCCCTGAGTTGTCGAGGAGGTAGCGGGCGGCCTGCTGTACCTCGACGGGAAACCCGTTGTTCGGGTCTGCTGCCGCCTCGAGGTCCTCGGTTCCCACCCGGTCGTCGTCCCCACCGAGCCCGGCAGCCTGGTCCAAATCGTCGAAATGGTCGCGAATCACCTGGAGGGCGGTCGCCGGATCGGTCGGGCAGCGACGGGGCAAGGTGCTGCATGAGGCTCACCGGGTAGGCGGCAAATGGGTCATGGGTATCGGCGAAGGAAGCCCGGTCCTCGAACACCAGCGCCCACGACCCGGCACCGTCTGCTGCGTGACTCAAGGCCATGACGTGTCCTGAGTCACGGTCGGCCAACGCGAGGGCTGCGGTCACGCCGGCGTAGCGATCGTTGAGCGCCTCCTTGACGGCGCGCAACCGTCCCGCGGTAGACCGCAGGTTGTCCGAGTTCATGAATCGTGACATCTCGCCTCCCGTCACTGATCTCCCGCTAACGTGAATAAACTCTACCGATATCTGACTAGCTTGACAAGACGTTAACTATCGTTTACCTTCTTGAGATATCGGCAGTGGTCCGAGGGAACGGACCCGATACGGCCCGCCAATAGGCGGCGGAGAGAAGGAGGACGAGATGACCGTTCGAGTGCTCGACCCGGATTACCGGGATCAGCTGGTTGGGACAGACTTCCCCACCGCCCAGGAGAGGATCGGTGACTTGATCACCCTCCTCGACACCGCGCTGGAGCGGACCGCCACCGGATGCGCAGAGCGGGGGGTGGGAAGGGCCCGACGCGACTGAGCTTCAAGACCAACGTGTGGGAGAACGGCTTCAAGGTCTCCTTCACCCAGGCGATCGAGGCGCTGTCCGACACCACCACGGTGCTCACCACCGGTACCCAGGACACCATCGACGTCACCGACCGTACCTACACGATCGGTGGAGGCGGGTGGCACCGGGGGCGCCTCGCCGGCCTGAGCCACGTCGGAGTAGCCGGAGCCCCTCGCAGGTCGGGGGGCTCCGACATTCCACCGGCATGAACACTGGGAGGACGAGTCTTCATGGCGTCCAAGGGTGACTTGCAAGCGGCGCTGGCATCGCTGCGGACACAACACGAGTGCGGGGGCGGCTGCGGGACCTGTCTCTGCTGCTGCACGGCGACGCTCGGCACCGGTCGTTCCGAGTTGTCGGAAGCTTTGCGTGGGCCGCTGGCGGACCAGGCGGACGATTGGTACGAGCTCCACCTCTCCGGGGTCGACCTCGCCACCGGGACCGTGACCGAATCCATCGCATCGATCGAGGCTGAACTGGCCGCAATCGCGGAGGAAGAAAGGCGTCAGGCGGAGGAGGAGGCGAGGAGGCTCGCCGAGGAGGCGGCGGAGGAAGCGGCCGAGGAGGAGGCGACGACTCCTCCGGGGATGTTCGAGTGAGCTCGCGGTTGCGCGCCCAGGTGAGGCACGATGGAGGGGTCGACGACCTCGAACTGGGTTGTGAGCCTGCGGCCCGGGTCGGCGATCTGGGAGCTGCCCTCCAGGCAGAACTGGGTGGGGATTGGAGCCGGGGAGTCGCCGTCGACGGGGTGCTCTACCACCCCGAGACACCAATATCCGAGCTCGACCTGGGCGATGGGGCCCAGCTCGGGATCGCCCCAGAAGCCCGGGAACGGCGGATCCCCCCGGCAATCGAGTTGGCAGGCATCTCGGGGGCCGACGGCGGGCAGCGCCTCCTCCTCGCCCCTGGGCTCTACCGCCCCCAACCGGGGAGCGCGCCGGGCTTCTGCGGCGAGGCGACCTCGATCGGCGTGGCCGCAGACGGCTCCGTGACCGTTGACCCCGGCCCGGGGGACCATGTGCTGCTCGACGGGCGGCCCCAACACGATCGGTTCCGCTGCCCGGTGGGCGCAGCGCTCCAGGTCGGAGCCACGGTGTGGCTGGTGCGCAAGGTTCTGCAAACACCGGCCGAGACCGCTTCGCCGGGCGCATTCAACCGCCCACCGCGTCGGCTCGCCCCCGACCCGACGATCGATGCCGCCGTGCCCAAGCGTGGCCCCGAGCCCTCAAAGGGCGGAGGGTTCCGTTGGACCATGATCCTCGCCCCCCTGGTCATGGGCGGGACGATGGCGATCTTCTTCAACCCCCGGTTTGCACTGTTTTGTCTGCTCAGTCCGGTACTGATGCTCTTCAACCTGGTCGACAACCGCTTCTCGCGCCGACGTGGGCTGCGAGCCCGTGAGGAGACGTTCACCGCCGATCTCGCCAAGTTCGAAAAGGAGTTGTTGCGGTGGAATGCGGCGTGGCAGCGCCGGCTCGGACAGCGGCACCTATCCCTGCCCGACGTGGTCACCGCGGCAACCGTCGGGGACACGCGCCTCTGGGAGCGGCGACCGCATCACGAGGACTTCCTCAGCCTCTGTCTCGGCTACGGCGCCGTCACCTTGCCAGAGCCGGTGGCTCCGGAGCGGAACCCCGAGCAGGAGGTGCTGGAAGCCATCGACCGGGCTCGCCAACTCGACGCCGGCCCGGTCGAGGTGGTGCTCCGTGGTGGCGCCGTTTTGGGCGTTGCCGGCCCGCGGCACGCCACCATCGGTCTGATCCGGTCGCTGTTGATCCAAGCGGCGTTCCATCACGGTCCTGCCGACCTGCGGGTGGCGGTGCTGGCCCACTCCGACAGGGTGGCGGAGTGGCGCTGGGTCTGGTGGCTGCCTCACGTCATGGCCCGCTCGGGGCGCCGCCTGCTGGCAGCAACCGCAGCAGATGCCGACGTCGTCGTCTCCGAACTGACCGGAGAGACGTCGGGGCACACGATCTTGGTGGTGGACACGGGTCACGACCCGGGCATGTCGAGCTTCGTGGGCACGCTCGTCGCCGGGGGAACGGTTTCGGCGATCGCGGTATCCGAGGATGCCGACCGCCTCCCCTCGCTCTCCTCGACGGTGGTGACCACGGACGGCCTCCGGCTGCGGATGGAGAACCCGGGAAAGGGTGAGGTCGTCGAGGGAGTGACGCCGCTCTTCGCCTCCGACGACGTGGCCGCGGAGGTAGCCCGCTCGGTGGCGGCTTTCCAAGACCCGGAGCGGGCAGACGCCGAATCCGCCTTGCCCGAGACGGTTGGTCTTCTCGAGTTGCTCGAGATGACCGACCCCGACCCGGCTGTGGTGGCCGACGCCTGGCGGCGCTCGGGTTCCACGGTGCGCGCCCCCATCGGGGCGGCTGCCAACCGACCCCTGGACATCGACCTGGTCACCGACGGGCCCCACGGCCTCCTCGCCGGCACCACTGGCGCCGGAAAGAGTGAGTTGCTCCGCACCATGGTCGTCTCACTCGCGGCCCGGGTCGACCCCGAGCACCTCAATTACGTCCTCGTCGACTACAAGGGAGGAAGCGCTTTCGACGCCTGCTCCGCTCTCCCCCACGTGGTCGGGGTCGTCACCGACCTCGACGAGCACCTGGCTCGCCGAGCTCTCACCTGCCTCGAGGCCGAGCTCCGCCATCGCGAACGGGTCCTGCGCGAGGTGGGGGCACAGGACCTTCCCAGCTATCTGGCCGCTGACCACCAAGAGCCGCTCCCCCGGCTGCTCATCGTCATCGACGAATTCGCCGCCATGGCCAAGGAGCTGCCCGAATTCATGGAGGCACTGGTGGACATCGCCGCCCGGGGCCGCAGCCTCGGTGTCCACCTGCTCCTGGCGACGCAACGACCCGCCGGAGTGATCAAGGACAACATCCGGGCGAACAGCAACCTGCGTCTCTCACTGCGAGTGCAGAGCACCACCGATTCCAAGGACGTGATCGGTGATGCCGCCGCGGCCAACCTGCCGCGCTCGCTGCCGGGTCGAGGGTATGTCCGTTTCGGCCCCTCTGAGCTCGTCCCCTTCCAGACCGCTCTGTCCACCGGTGTCTCGGGGCGCGTCGGCTCCGATGTCATCGTCTCCACAGCCTCCTTCAGCCCGGAGCCTCCGTCAGCTCCGCGTCGACCGCCTTCGGACGATCTCCCCACCGACCTGGAACGCCTCGTCGCCGCGATCACCGGTGCCGCCGAGCGCACCAAGATGCGCCCGGCCAGAACCCCGTGGCCAGCACCACTCCCCGACGTCGTCCAACTGGCCGACCTGCTCGGCGACACGGCGGGTGACGGTCTCCCGCTCGCCCTCGTCGATCAGCCCGAGGAGCAGCGGGTGTCCACCTGGCGCTGGGACCCGCGGCGGGGGAACCTGCTCTGCTACGGAATGCCCGGGTCGGGAGTCGACGAGTTCATCGAGTCCGTCGTCGTCGCCTTCGGGATGGGTCTCCTCGACGCACCGAGCCACGTCTACGTTCTCGGGTTCGGCACCCATCGCTTCGACCACCTGGCCGACCTCCCCCATGTCGGCTCGGTGGTGGCCGCCGACGACCGGGAGCGGCAGGTGCGGCTACTCCGGTTCCTGCGCAGTGAGTTGGAGAAGAGGCGCCGCAGCGGCGAGACCTCGCCCCGGCTGTTGTTGGTCATCGACGACTACGCCGGGCTCCGAGCCGCCTTCGACGGGTACAAGGACGTTCAACTGCTCGAGATGGTCGCCCGGCTGATAGCCGATGGTGCCGCTCTGGGGATCAATGTCGTCGCTGGCGGGCGGCAGGCGATGTCGATCCCGATCCGGGTGGCCGGGACGGTGGCAACGCGACTCGCCTTCGCCTTCGCCGACCCGATGGACGTCACCACTCTCGGGCTGCGCCTGCGCAACATCCCGGCGCTCCCCCACGGCCGGGCGGTCGATGCCAGCACCGGGCTGATCGTCCAGGCGGCGACCAGCTGGTCCGGTGTGGGGGTCCCGGAGATCGACAGCGCTGCCGCGGCCCGTCGAGGTGATGCCGGCGACAGTCGACCGGAGCGAGATGGGCCGTGCATCGTTCAGCGAGGGGTGCTGGCGGATACCGGTGGGAATCGGCGAGCACGAACTCGCCCCGGTGGATCTGGTGATCGACCTGTCGGAGCACGCCCTGGTCGGGGGTGGTCCGCGGACAGGAAAGAGCACCCTGTTGGTGACGCTGGCCGAGGCGGCGGCGAGGGTGGCTGGAGTCACCGTCACCGCATTCGCGCCCCGTCGTAGCCCGTTGCGCGACAGCGCGGCACACCGGGTCATCATCGACCCGGCCGACCTGCCGCCCATTGTCGACGAGATCCTCGCCTCCGAGGAACCGCACCTCGTCCTGGTGGACGATGCCGACGCCGTCGACGACCCCGGAGGATGCCTCGCCCGGCTCATCGCCGCCAGGCACGAACAGGTTCATGTGGTGGCTGCCGGACGGTCCGACGACCTGCGCCGCGCCTACAACCACTGGACGGGTGCGGTCCGCAAGTCGAAGGTCGGCATCCTCCTCGACCCCGATGTCACCGATGCCGAACTGCTCGGCGTCAAGCTCCCACCGCCCGGCGCCGGGGTACGGCCCCCGGGACGCGGCTACCTCGTCGAGTCGGGATTCGCCCAATTGGTTCAGATCGCACGCTGAAGGAGGACGACATGTCGGCGCTCAAATACCCCGAACCAGACCTCGATGCATTCGACCTCAAGGTCGCCGATCCTGAGGTCGACGACCCGCCGCCACCGCCCAAGCGGTGGCGCCGCTTGCTCGGACTCTCCATTGCCATCGCCGGCGGAGTGTTGCTGGGGGCGCTGCTCGCCGTGGTGCTGCTGCGTCCGGGTAGCGGCCCACTCGCCGTGGATCCTGCCGGCCCCCCGCCCGAGGTGGCGGGCTTCGCCGAGTCGTACGTCCATACCTTCATCGCTTCCAGAGCACCGGGGAACGAGCAGGTCCTGGCTCCCTACACCCCGGCGGAGGTCGAGTGGTCGGGAGGAGCGCTGGGTGACCGTCATGTGGTGGACACCACCACCGTGGCGGTTGAGCAGAGCGGGGACGACGAGTGGCGGGTGGAGGTGGCGGCTCACGTCATGGACTTCGATCGGGAGCGCGATGGGTACGACGCCCCCGTGGTGGAGCACTACGAGGTGGTGGTGACCCAGAGCGATGGCGCTCTCAGCAGCCTCTACCTCCCCGCACGGGTTCCCACCGCGGCGCAGCCCGCTCCGGGATTGGCGCCCGTGCTCGAGAAGGCTGGGAGCGGCGAGATGGCAGCGGCGGCGAAGGAATACCTGGATCCCTACTACGCCGCCATCGGCGGGTACACCGGATACACCATGGTGGGGATCGCGGTCGAGCCTTCTGGCGAGGACCGATCCCGCGTGGTGGTGCGGGTGCGGGCGAAGCCGGTCGACGGAGCGTTCGTCATCCACGACCACGTCCTCGAGGCGGTCTCCGGCGAGGGCGGTTGGGTGGTCGGGCATCCATGACCGCCCCGGCGACGGGTTTGGCCAGGAGCAGGCACGCCCGGGGTCGACCGGTCACATGCGGCCAGCCATGGCGGCGACGTCGAACTCGGTCCCGGTCTCTCTCTCCGAGAGTTCCCACAAGGCGGCGCCGTCGGCGGGCCGGTCGTGTCTCCGCGGCACCCGCACCGGTACCGGCCTCCCGTGGGCCACCCACCTCAGGCCGTACAACTGGCCGCCCCTTGCCGCCGGATCGGTGGCGGCGCGGAGTTGAGGGAGGGCGCCGACCTCGGGAGTCGACCCGAACATCGAGACGGCGCGGTAGAAGAAGGCCTGGCTCCAGCCGCCACCGCTGGCGCGGTGGCTTTGCGCCTGCAGGTCGGTTGCCGAGAACCCCGGATCCGCCGCCAGGCTCGCCAAGACGATGCCCGCTGAGTCGGCGCGGCGCTGCAGTTCCAGCGTGAACTGCAGGTTGGCCAGCTTGGATTGCCCGTATGAGCGCCACGGCCCATACCGCTGCCGCAGGTGGGGGTCGGAGGTGGACACCCCAGGCGAGAAGTGACGGGCGCCGCTGCTCACGGTGACCACCCTTGGTGCGCTTCCCCGAAGCAGCAGCGGGAACAGATGTGCGGTGAGCGAGAAGTGTCCGAGGTGGTTGACCCCGAGTTGCATTTCGAACCCGTCTGCTGTCTCGGCTCGGGGGATCGCCATGACCCCGGCGTTGTTGACGAGGAGATCGATCGACTTGTAGCCAGAAGCGATCCGCTCGGCACAGGCTCGCACCGATTGGAGCGAGGCAAGGTCGAGGGGGACCACATCCAGCTTGGCGCCGGGGACCGCGGCGCGTACCTCCTCGACGGCCCGCTCGGTCCGTGCCGGGTGCCGAGCAGCCATGATGACAATTGAGCCTCTTGCGGCAAGCGCCCGGGTCGTCACCAGGCCAAGCCCACCGTTGCCCCCCGTCACCACCGCCACCCGACCGGTCTGGTCGGGGATGTCCTCCAGCGTCCACGACATTTCGAGCCTCCTGGCCAGGATTCAAGCGCTCCAGCACCGCGCCGGGAGCAGAGACGGCTGGGCCCGGGTACGGTCGTGGGATGACCACAATCCGCAGACTCACCGATTCCTGTGTGGTGATCACCACCGACGACCACGGCACTCTCATCGACCCTGGGTTCCATACCTTCGAGTCGGGTGAAGTGGATCTGGGGTCGATCGAGGTAGACCGGGTGCTGATCACCCACGAGCACCGCGACCACGTCAACCCCGAATTCGTCCGCTGGCTGATCGACCGTCGCTCCGATCTGACCGTCTACACCAACTCGGCAGTGGCGGAGATTCTCGAAGGCGAGGGCATCACCGCGTCCACCGAGATACCACCCGGCGTAACGGCCGAGGACGTGCTCCACGAACCGGTGCCGACCGGGGCGCAACCGCCAAACCGAAGCTTCACCATCGAGGACATTGCTCACCCACCCCGGGGACAGCCACCAACCGGCGGAGACCGCCCCGATTCTCGCTCTCCCCCTGATCGCCCCGTGGACGTCGATGACCGCAGCGGTGGCGTTCGCCCGAAGAGTCGGGCCACGCCAGGTGATCCCCATCCACGACTACTACCTGTCCGAGGCGGGACGTCGGGCCATCTGGAACATCGCATCGCACGCCCTGGGTGAGATCGAACTGGTGACGCTCGACTGGGGCGAGCAGTTCACCGTCTGAGCAGCGACCATGTCATTCGGCCCATACCTTCCATACCCGCCTGACCGCTACCACGGCGAGATCGGCGAGACCAGCGGGTGGCTCCGGCCGACCGACACTCCCCACGACATCGTCTCGCCCACAAGTTCCGCCGACTATCTCGCCACCGGTGCCGCCACCAACGGCGACTTTGGTCTCTACCGCTGGAACATGGGGGAAAAGCCGAGCGGTCCGGGCAACCACTTCCACCGCAGCATCTCCGAATCGTTCTTCGTCATCTCGGGGACGGTTCGGCTCTTCGACGGCGCCGAGTGGCGCGACGGCCGACCAGGCGACTTCTTCTACGTGCCTCCCGGCGGGTTGCACGCCTTTCGCAACGAGTCCGGGGAGCCGGCGTCGATGCTGATCCTCTTCGTCCCCGGCGCCCCCAGGGAGGGTTACTTCGAAGGTCTGGCCGAGTTGGCCAACACCGGGTGGAAACCGACCGACGAGGAGATGGCTGAGTTCTTCCTCCGCCACGACACCTTCTGGGTCTGAGTCGACGCCCGGATTTCGCCGCCTGGTCCTCTGCGTAGAGTCCCCAGCCGGGTTGACCCGGAGGAGTGGTTTTGGGATCCACCGGTTATCTCGATGATCCCGGAGGGTTGGGTGGTCGTCGCCCGCGATGGCCCGGCGCCGTTCACCACCGAGATCACGATGCGCCGGCCCGATGGGACAACGGTGCGATGGCAATCGCGCCGACATCGCAAGCAGCGCAACCGGCTCACTGCCGGCACCGGTTCCACATGGTGGGCTCCTGGCGCCGTCGCATGGTGGATCGCGGTCCTCTTCATGATCGGGTCGGTTTGCTTCGCCCTCGGTGCGCTACCTGCCTATGCGGAGCGTGTCGGGCCGGCCGCCGACGGAATCACCTTCTTCGTCGGATCGATCTTCTTCACTTCGGCGGCGTTGCTCGTCTATCTGGAGGCGGTGAATTCGGTTCGCTCGCTCGAGGGCACCCCGTCCCGCACCAGGCTCCTCTCATGGGAACCGGCACGCATCGACTGGTGGGCCAGTCTGATCCAGCTGGCCGGGACCCTCTTCTTCAACAGGAGCACCTTCCAGGCGCTGCAGACAAACCTCACATCGAGCGAGGCGAACCAGATGATCTGGCGGCCCGATGCCCTCGGCTCCATCTGCTTCCTCGTGGCCAGCGCCCTCGCCTGGGCCGAAGCCGGCCACGGGTGGGTGTCCTGGAAGCCGCGTGAGATCTCGTGGTGGATCGCTCTGCTCAACCTCGCCGGCTCTGTTGCCTTCGGCATATCGGCGATCGCTTCCAAGATCGTCCCCGCCGATGACCAGCCGCGAAGCCTGGCCATCAGCAACCTGGGGACCTTCATCGGTGCGATCTGCTTCCTCGTGGGTGCCTTCCTCCTCCTCCCCGAGCGGACACAGAGCCCGCAGGCTGAATCAGCCGCATGCTGCATGAGCACGGCATCAATCCATCTGCATAGATTCCAAATCAATCGAGGAGGCATACCTGTGGCAGTGCATGGCAAGGTCGAGTCGCCCAAGAAGGCGGAGCAACGCCGTCCACCGCAATGGACCCGATATTCGCCCGAGGCGGCGAGTCGAGCGCCCCCCGCTTCGAGATACCCCAACAAGGCATGCTGCCCGACACCGCGTACCAGTTGATCCACGACGAGTTGATGCTCGACGGCAACGCCCGGCTCAACCTCGCCACCTTTGTCACCACCTGGATGGAGCCCGAGGCGGAGCGGCTCATGGTCGAGTCGTTCGACAAGAACATGGTGGACAAGGACGAGTACCCGCGCACCGCCGACATCGAGATGCGCTGCGTCAACATGCTCAGCCGGCTGTGGCACTCGCCCGAGGGCGAGGAGGCCACCGGGACGTCGACCACCGGCTCGAGCGAGGCGGCGATGCTCGGCGGGATGGCGCTCAAGTGGCGCTGGCGGGAGCGGATGCGGTCCCAGGGAAAGTCGACCGAGCGACCGAATCTCGTTGCCGGGATCAACGTCCAGGTGTGCTGGGAGAAGTTCTGCCGGTACTGGGACGTCGAGATGCGTCTCGTGCCGATGGAAGGGGACCGCTTCACCCTCAATGGGGAGGAGGCGGTGAAGCGGTGTGACGAGAACACGATCGGGGTCGTCCCGATTCTGGGATCGACTTTCGACGGTAGCTACGAACCGATCGCCGACATCTGCGCCGCCCTCGACCAACTCCAAGCGGAGACCGGGCTGGATGTTCCTGTCCACGTCGACGGCGCATCGGGTGCATTCGTCGCCCCATTCATCGACCCCGACCTGGTCTGGGACTTCCGGCTCCCGCGGGTGCAGTCGATCAACGCCTCGGGGCACAAGTACGGGCTGGTCTATCCGGGAGTCGGCTGGGTGGTGTGGCGCAACCCCGAGGCTCTCCCCGAGGACCTCGTGTTCCGGGTCAATTACCTCGGTGGCGAGATGCCCACGTTCGCCCTCAACTTCTCCCGCCCCGGGAACCAGATCGTCGCCCAGTACTACAACCTGATCCGGCTGGGGTTCGAGGGATACCGCCGCGTCCAGCAGGCATCCCGCGACGTAGCCATGGGGCTCGCCGAGCGGATCGCCGCCATGGGCCCGTTCCGGATGATCACCGACGGGAGCAACCTCCCGGTGATCGCCTTCGCCCTCGCCGAGGAAGGCGGGAACTACTCGGTGTTCGACGTGTCCAAGCTGTTGCGGGAGGGCGGCTGGCTGGTCCCCGCCTACACCTTCCCCGAGAACCGCGAGGATCTGGCGGTCCTGCGAGTGGTGGTGCGAAACGGATTCAGCCAGGACCTGGCCGACTTCCTGGTCGACGACCTGAAGAGGGCGGTCGAGTACTTGGACAAGCTGGAATCGCGCCTACCACCCGTCGAGGGCGAGCCCTTCCATCACTGAGTTGCCGTATCCGGCCGAGCAAAATGGGTCATCGAGGATCCGTCCACTCCACGCTGACGCACGTCGACGTTGTTACGAGGCCGGACGCGCCGAGGGGGCGGTCCGGCGGGACCGCCCCCTCCACTTTTGCATCTCGGCGCTACCGGAGGATCGGGTAACGCTGTACCAAGCTGTTCGAGGTCCAGCGCCGACCGAACCCCCAGGTGTTCCCCGCGTCGGAGAACATCAGCCCGATGAGCACGAGGGCGTACACCAGATGGTCGTCCATGAACGGGTTGTTCTCGGGGAGCAGAGCCGCCGCCCACATCAGCACCATCAGGGTCGCGCCGCTTATGGCAGCGATCCGCATTCCGATGCCGAGGATCAGCGCCACGCCGATCCCGAGCAAACCGATCATGAAGAGCCAGTCGGCCCACGCTTGGCCGGCGAAGCTCTGGAAGAACCCGGCGAACGGACCCTGGGTCCCGAAGGTGAGGAACCCCTCGGTGGGTGAGCCGCCGTTGACCCATGCCGCCGGCCCGAAGAGGTCGACAGTGCCGTCCTCGGCCCGCCCTGTTGCGAACCCGAGAGCAAAGGTCTTGTCCAGGAACGCCCACAGGAAAACCCATCCCAAGCTGATCCGGGTCAGCGCCCAGACGAACGCCGCCTTCGGATAGCTCTGGGTGACCGTGAGTTGGTCACCCTCTCTGGTTCCGGTGAGAACCGCCACCGCAATCACCTTCCTTTCCACTTCGTGATTGCGTTGACAGCATCACCAGGTGGGGAGGTGCTTTCTAGGGTCGCGAGTCGTGCTCCGGTGGGACCAATGGCATCAACGACCGGGCCAGTCCTCCGCCCCGTGGTCCACCTCTCGTCGCGCCGCCAAACGGGCGGCATATGCCGCCGCCTCGCTCCGCCTGCTCATGTCGAGTTTGGCCAGCAGGTTCGAGACGTAGTTCTTGACCGTCTTCTCGGCGAGGAACATCCGCTCGGCGATCTGGCGGTTGGTCATCCCATCGGCGAGATGGGTGAGGATGGTCCGCTCCTGAGGCGAGAGCCGGGAAGAAGCGGGTCCTCGGGCTCGCCATCCCGAAGCCGGCGGAAGAGCGGATCGGTCATCTCCGGGTCGAGCAGCGACTCCCCCGCCCCCACCTTGCGCACCGCCTCGACCAGCGCCGGGCCATCGATCCGCTTGAGCAGGTACCCCGAGGCACCGGCAAGGATGGCGGCGAGCAGCGCCTCCTCGTCGGCGAACGAGGTGAGGATGAGAACGTGGACGTCGGGGAAACCCGCCTTTATCTCCCGGCATGCCTCGACACCGGAACCGTCGGGGAGCCGCACGTCGAGCACGACGACGTCGGGGGTGTCGAACCCGGTGCGCCGCACCGCTTCGGCCGCCGAGCCCGCTTCGCCGACCACGTCGATGTCCTCCTCGGCCTCCAGCAGGCCGATCAGGCCTCGCCGCACCACCTCGTGGTCGTCCACCACCAGCACCCGGACCATGCGATCACAGTACATCCGGGCGGTAGCCGCCACGGTGCGTCCTGCCGCGGCGGGTACCCTCCCCCGCCATGACCGCCGGGCTATCCGCCGACCAGGTCAGCCGGCTGGTCACTGCGGCGGCAAGCGTCGCCTCGGCCACCGATCTGACATCGGCGCTGCGCGGATCGGTCACCACCGGCCGCGACCTGACCGGCGCCAGGTATGCCGCCCTCGGGATCCTGGGCAGGCACGGCTCCCTCGTCGACTTCGTCCACGTGGGGATGGACGCAACAACCGTCGCCCGGATCGGACACCTCCCCGAAGGTCGTGGCGTGCTCGGCACCATCACGCGGGTGGGCGAGACCGTCCGCATCGACAAGATCTCCCAGCACCCCGACTCGGTCGGTTTCCCCGCCGGCCACCCCCCGATGGACAGCTTCCTCGGAGTCCCCGTTCGGATCGGCGGCGACGTGTTCGGCAACCTCTACCTGACCGAGAAGCCCGGCGGGTTCAGCGATGACGACCAGGCGATGGTGGAGGCGATGGCGGTGATCGCGGGGGCGGCAGTCTCCACAGCACGGCTTCAGCAACGGCTCCGCCGGGTGGCGGTGATCGAGGATCGGGAGCGCATCGCCCGAGACCTGCACGACGCCATCATCCAGGACCTCTTCGCCGTCGGCCTCGGTCTACAGGGCATAGCTCAGCGGATAGGCGAGCCCGCGGTGGCAGGACGGTTGGAGGATGCGGTGGAGAGGCTCGACCTGGCCATCGCCTCGCTGCGCCGCTTCATATTCGATCTGAAGCCATCGGGCCAGGCGACCCTCGAACAGGAGTTGCGTGCCCTGTGCGATCGCCTCGCCGCCCCATACGGCGCCGAGGTGGACTTGGAACTGGCCACACAGGACCCATTGCCCCGCGGGCTGACCGACGACGTATTGCGGATGGTCGGCGAGGCGGTGTCGAATGCGCTCCGCCACTCCGGCGTCGGCAAGGTGGAGGTGCGGGTCGAAGAGGCCGCAGGGACCGTCGCCATCACCGTGGTCGATCACGGGATGGGCTTCGATGTCTCCAAGGTGCGGGGCGGCTCCGGGCTGCCCAACCTGAGAGCGAGGGCCGAATTGCTTGGCGGCAGCCTCAGTGTCGAAAGCGCTCCGGCACAGGGCACGGCGGTGCGGATCATCCTGCCCGCATGACCCCCACACCGATCGAGGCGGCAATCCGGTCGACGAAGCCTTTGACGCTCGACTCGGCCACCCGGTGCATCAGCATCCTGTCGAGTGCACGGCCGACCGCCCCCATTGGCGGTGTGTAGGAGCCACGCAGCGAGAGCTGGCTGGCGTCGGGCCCCAGGGTCGCCAGCATCAGGTCGGCGTCCATCTTGGGGAAGAGCGCGGTAGAGCCTTCTGCGGTCCACGACAGCGGGATGGTCAGCCGTCCGGGGCCCTTTGCCGGCGACGCCCACTGCCAACCTGACGAACGCCGGGGCCTGAACCCGGGCGACCTCGACACCGAGCCTCGCCCGGCGTGCCTCGCCGTCCCGGTAGGCCCCTTCGGCCAGTCCGTCCAGTTCCGGGAGGGCTCCGAGCAGCCTGGGCTCGCCGACGCCGAACGGGGCGTCGATGTCGGTGAAGTAGTAGATCAGCACAGCGCTCTCTCGCCGGCGCCTGGCCGCTGGGCGGATCCGCCGGTGCTCACTGCCCGGCCTCCTCCACGACGAATGCGGTGACCATCCCGAACATCCCCGTGTCGCGTTCGACGTGGTTGAGGATGTGGCAGTGGAACACCCAGGTCCCCGGGTCGTCCATGTGCATCAGGACCGAGAACCGCTCGCCGGGGGCAACGCTGAGGGTGTCGGCGAAGTAGGGGTGATCGAGCGGTATCCCGTCCCTGGCGAACACCAGCATGGGGAACTGGTGGGGATGCATCGGATGGGACTGGAGCCCTTCGTTGTAGTAGTGCACCACCACCCAATCGCCGTCCTCGACGACATACGGCTCGGTCGCCGGGAAGGACTTCCCGTTGAGGCTGAGCCCGATGACCCCGGCATCGTTGAGCACCATCGGGATCTCGAGGGCGACCTCGAAGTCCTCGGGGATCTTCACGCCCGACACCGTCTGCCCGTATGGGATCGGGATGTCGCCGGCGATGAACGTGCCGAACAGGCCATTGGGGACCTGCATCTGGCCGTGGTGATGGGCGTGGTACATGGCGATCGCCGGATGCTCGACCACGAACTCGTAGGTGAATGTCTGCCCCGACTTCGATCAGCGGCTGCGTTATCGGCGCCACACCGTCCATCGAGTTGGGGACCCTGACGCCGTGCCAGTGGACATCGGTGCCCATGGGCAGCTCGTTGTGGACCACTATCTGGACCCGATCGCCGACATCGACCCTGATCTGGGGGCCGGGGACCATCCCGTTGTAGGACCAGGCGTCGACCATGACTCCCGGCTCGACCTCCCACGGCGTCACCGCCGCGGTCAGCTCGAATCGCTTGGTGCCGTCGTCGAGGACCTCCGGCTCGAGCGGCTGGTTGCCCCTGCCTTCGGTTTCGGCGGGGAAGGCCATGATCGACTCCGTCATCGCCATGTCGAGCGCCGCGTAGTCCACCTCCTCCCCCTCGGTCCCGGTCTCGTGATCCTCGTGGGCGGTCGTGTCGCCGCCCACCACCAACTCGGCCTCCATCCCCGCCTCGCGGTGCCCGGCGATCGAGCAGAACACCGTGTAGGTGCCCGCCGCCAGGTCACCCAGGTCCAGCGTCGCCGATTCGCCGGAATCCAGATCGGGCGTTGACTCACCGCCCACCAGGGTCAGATTGTGGATCTGCGAGCCGCCATTGGTCACCTCGATCTGAACCGGGCCAGGGTCGGCAGTGAGCGTGCCCTCGATGGCGAACTCGCTCAAGGTGGCGTCGAGCACTGCCGCCTCGGCCTCGTCCGTCGCCGCGGCACCCGCCGGGCTCCTCAGCACGCTGACCAGTACAGCCACCGCCAAGATCGAAGTGGTGACGACCAGCCCCAGGATCATCCGGTCGAAGACGCTGCTAGATGAGTCGGATCGGGCCACGCTCTGCTCCCTGGTCGGCGAACACCACAGCATCGTCGGCAGGGGCGCTCGGCGGTAACGGCCGAAGGTCCTACCCGATCGGGCCATCCGGCCGGTGGCCGCAGGAGCCTGCCCAGTGCGCATGATCGGGTCAAGGAGGTGAGACATGCACGTTTCGACGGTCCGACCGGTTCAGCACACCGTTCATCTGGAACGACCGCTTCCGGTCGACATCGACGACGCCGTCGCTGCCATCACCGGCGAGACCGAGCGGGTGCTGACACTGGCACCGTTCGCACCTCCGGGATCGAGATGAGAGCAAACGCGACCGGGGCGCTCCGTACTCGATCGGTCTCCGATTGGGAGAGAGGAGCGCCAGCGTTTCACCGGTGAGCTCAATGTCCGGCGAGGCTCGGACGGCTCCACGGCGCTTGCGCTCGATGGGCGGTTCGAGAGCGCTCCCGGCCGGCTCACCCCCGAGGGACCGCGCCGATCGCGGTGCGCGCCTTCTTCGATCAGGTCGTGCGCCGGCTCGGCACGGTCGCCGCTGAGCGGGGCGCCCTCCGGGGCGTTCCGCTCAGCTGAGTCCGGATCACCGCCGCTGCAGCTCACTGGCTCGGGGATCTCAGAGCCGCCCGGGACGGGTGCGGGGCGCCCATGCCTTCCCGGATGAGCGACCGCTGATCTTCCCCATCATCACCGCCACCGCCACCGAGCCGACCGCGGCTTCAAGCGTCAGGCTCGATTCGATCACCTTGCGGTACTTGGCGTAGAGGGCGTCGACCGTGCCCGCCTCGAGCGCGCTATCTGCGATCACCGAACCCGGCCCTACGGCTACGACGCTCGCCCAATCGCCGGTCTCCGAGTCGTACTCGGATACCTCGACACATACCGGCGAGCCGCTCTCGATCGCCTTGAGCCGCCTACCCGGACCGGTGCGAAACAGGAAGAGATTGCCCGAGATCACGAACGACACCGCAGTCACGTATGGCTCGCCATCGGCGATCACCCCGAGGTGGGCGACATCCGCCCTCTCCAGCAGATCCCGGGCCTCGGTCTCGGTCAACTCCTGCATTTCAGTCGAAGGGTAAGCAGCGCCGGGCGACTGCTCTAGGGCCTTAAGTCATGGCATCGGGCGGCTCCGGGTGGGCGACGCATCGCCCACCCGGACAGCCGGTGGTCAGGTAGTGACGGACGATGACGTCTGGGATTCGCTCGGCGACGTCCCTGATCCCGACCCCGATCAGCACGAAGAGCACGCCGACCAGGATCGCCATCGCGGCGACGCCGAACGCCACCACCGAGGTGAACAACGACGCCTGGAGGAACGCGGCGTTCATTGCCGTCTCCCTGCAGCGGGTCCTCCCGGTCGAATTGGGCGTAGTACATCCCACCCGTCGCCTCCAGGGCGTGGGTCTCGATGACGGTCGCCTGGCAGTAGGCGCTGAACGGGCCGTTGACCTCGTCACCGGCCAAGCAGGATGCGTCGTCGGACACCGTGATCTGCTGCTTTCCCAGCGTCGTGCTCACCACAATCCAGGTGGCAACACCACCGATCACGAGGAGCGCACCGATCACGATCGATGCTATGGATGTGGTTCTTCTCACTTGTATTCCTCCTTTCTGTCTCGTCCGGACATCTCAGCACCTGGCAACTGCAATTCGGCGGCAACCGAGGCACCATCAGGCGGCGACCTACCCGTGGTGGCACCGGCCGAGATGCGTCTGCCGGCTCATACCGCGTCGTTCCCTGTCGAGGACCGACAAGGTCTCGCGGTAGATCTGGTTGGCGGTCGTCCAGGTCCTCGCCGATGGCGACCAATCCGAGCTTGCCGTAGCGGGATAGGGCCCCCATCAGGTGGAAGACGACGCCGGTCTGGCGGCTGGCCTCGAAATGGAGCCCGTTGTAGACGGCGAGGTCGAGCAGATCGTCCGGCGTCATGCCCCGGTAGAAGGGGCTCTCCACGTTGTCCGAGGCGAAATAGCTGCGGGGCTGGCCCGGCGGCGGTGAGGTACTCGCCACGCTCGAGGTCGTAGACGCCGTCGGTGAGGAACTCGAGCATCATGAACGGGAGAGTGGTCCCCCCTTTCGCAGGTTGATCTCGAGGGCGTCGTGGTTCCAGGTTCCGTCGGCGGCTCGGGTCGAGATGAAATCCACCCCGAACCGCCCCAGCACTCCCAACTCGGCGAGCCGGCGGCCCACCTCCAGCGCCATGCTCGTGCAGGTCATGGCGGTATTCGCGGTCGGCGGGAAAGCTGGCCCCGAGGAACACCTGGCCGTTGGGCCCGCCCAGCGACTGGTCGTGGGTGGAGATCACCTCGACCTCGCCGATCGGGTTGATCCGGCACTGGACCGAAGGCGAGCGTTTGTCGGGGCCGTCGACGAAGGCCTCGACCACCCCTCCCATCCTGGCAAGCTTCTCCAGATAGGGCTCCATCGACTCGCCGGCGGCCTCGAACCGGATCTCTTCGGCAAGGTCCGCCTCACCCACTCGCCCAAGGCGGTGTCGGGTGCCCCGTCGAACCTGAAGAGAGCGTTCCCTTCCCCGGAGAAACCGTCGTCGAGCTTTGATGACGACGGCCGGAGCGAGCTGTCACCCGACCGCAACTCGGTGATCGCTCCACCAGGTCATCGAGGTCGCGCATCCCCTCGCTCCCTTCGGGGACCGTGATCCCGCACTTGCGGAGCAATTGCCTGGCGCCACTCTTCGAGCCGAGCCTCGACAGCGCCGGGTCGCATGCGTAGAGAGGGATGCCGAGTCGCACCGCCAGCGTCCGCTCCAGCCCCGTGGCGTTGAAGCAGGTGAGGTGGGCTGACTCCGGGTCGCCGATCACCTCGCGTATCCGAGACACGAGCCTCGGCCGGTCGAGGATCTTCTCGGTGAGGGCGAGCGGCGAGCCGTCGTCGCAGTCGAGCAGGGTCAGCCTCTCCCGAGCGTGGCGGGTGGGTACGCCGGGGAGCAGGTGGAGGTAATAGTCGATCACCGCCGGGTGCACCGGCTGGCTGGTGACATAGACGAGGCGGGTCCGAGGAAGGCGGAGCAGCATCAGCAGGCACAGCATCCGCTCCTCGTAGTGGGTGACACCGGTGATCTTGGCCTGGACCTCGAGGTCGAGCGAGAGGCTGGGAACCACCACGACGGTCCGCGGCGCCTGGCGGTCGGAGAAGACACGCCGGTACATCGGGGCCAAGCGAGCCTGGAGGCTGGCAAATGCCTCCAACTCGGCAGGCGACCCCGGTTCGATGGCGGTCCGTTCCCCCGTTTCGATCATCTCAGGCGTCCTCGATCGACCAGCTCGATGAGTACTCCACCAGAGTCCTCATGTAGTTGGCCCGCTCGAAGGAGACCGGATCCGGGGCGTGCCGCTGACTCAGACTCCCCTTGGCCTCCTCGATCGAACCGTATCCCCGCTCGTCGAACCAGCACCGGACCAGTTCGAGCAGCGCTGAGCGATCCGGTCGGCAGCCTCGTTCCCATCGACGATGAAGTGCCCGGCGGATGCCACGGATCCAAGGGTGGGTCGCCAAGAAGAGGGCAGGCAGGGGCGGAGTTCCCTCATGCAACAGCACAAGGTCCCCTGGCCAGCGGTGTCGACCGCAACCCGGGGGCACCCCCGTAGTCGGCATTCGGGTCCTGTTCGGCTGGTGGGTGGCGAAGAGCACGATCGAGACCGGGGGCAGCTTCTGGGCATGCGCGATTCACCTGGTCCAGGACCTGGTGATCTTCTCGTTCATTCACTGGACGGTGTGAACCGCCCAATTGAGTGACTTTCGACCCTGGAGCCTTCGGCATACTCGGTAGAAACTCGGGGAATGACCGATCAGTGAAGTCCTCCATGGTTCAAGAGTGGCAACGAAGAGTTGGCTCTCCGTCCTACGCGTCGAGATGCGATGTGTGCTGAACACCCTGGCGATGCTGGCCCGGAACGAGATCGCGCTCCCTGAGCCAAACGTTGGTCGATTTCGTCTTGTTCGCCGACGGCAGCCGCTCCGAGGTGTACAGGGAAACAGCCATGCGGCGGCGTCGCCATGAGGGATTGGTGCTGATCGCCGTTCGCTTTCGTCTGCGCCTCATCGGCAACAGCCGGATAATGCACTGGCTCTTCCGACTCGAGTCGTTGCTCAACACAGTTCTCTTCGCGGCCCATCGCGGGTTCCAGACAAAGCTATGGCTGACCGACCGGGACACCGGGTACTACCGGGGGATCTACGAGTGGGAAGGCGCAGAGGCGGCGGTGGAGTACGCCGAGACCTTGAGAGTGGTGTTGAAACCCTGGGTGCAGGACGGGAGCTTCGCCTACCGGGTCATCGAGGGCCAGTCCCGTGACGACTATCTCGATGGGGCGATGATCGCGCAGTCCCTGCCCACCGAGGATGGCTGGTGGCAGCCGGCATCAAGCGTCCAGATCCGGCCGGTGAGCCTCGATACCGCCCTGTAGTGCGGCGCGGGATCGCGAGCTATGCCATCAGCCGGGGAGATCCCCCCTTCAGGCGCCGTCGGATTCCAAGCGTCGGCCTTCGTGCGATGGACGGTGCCGGGCGGGTGGTGGGGAGGGGCGTAGACCGAGTAGAGCTTCAGGTCGCCCGATCCGGTGTTGACCACGTTGTGCCACGTCCCGGCCGGGACTATCACGGCATAGTCATCATGGATCTCGTGGGTCTCGTCGACGCTGTCGGGCGTGCTCCCAAACTCGACGCGCCCTTCGCCTTGCTCGATCCTCAGGAACTGATCGTTGTCCGGATGCACCTCACGGCCGATGTCCTCTCCGGGCGCCAACCGCATCACCGTTAGCTGAAGGTGTTGGCCGGTGAAGAGCACCGTGCGGAACGTCTCGTTTTCCACTGTTGCCCGATCGATATCATCCACCCAACCGGTCATAGGGTCACCTCCTTGGATTTCGCTTGTCTACTCGACCGTCCCGCATCATGGTGCGACTGGTGCCTTGGTTTCCGCCAGCATCCCTGATGTGCGACCAGGTGGTCGCGGACGTCGGGAGGATCGGCAGGACGACAAGGCCAAGCCCGACCGAGCCGTAGACCGCTTGGAGCCACGTCGCCTCGGGCAGGAACGCCAGCTCGAGCAGGATCCACACGACTTGGCCGGCGCCGATTATGAGTGCCCCGGCCCACGACCAGTGGTGGCCGGTGCGGCTCTCGACCCAATCGAGCCAGTGCCACTCCGGCCGGCGGATGACCCCATACGCAACGACGAGCGAGCCAACTCCAAAGCCCAGTCCCAGCACCAGCCCGGGGATCACCCAGCTGTCGATCAGCGGGATACCGTCTAGCCACGCTTGCGGGAGCATGATCTCGCCGCCAATACCGAAGACCATGGCTAGTCCACCCGCCAGGGCGCTTATCCCGAGCAGCAGGAGAAGCGCGATCAATGCCACCACCGGCCGGGGCCGTCTGGTGGTCACGGGGGCTGTCTGGACGCTGGTCACGGAGGCCTCCTCTGAGTCACCGCCCACCATGACCCTGCTCATGGCCTGCCGCCAGGGACCAATGTCCCTCCTCCCCTGCGATTGGTCATTCGGCCCTGGTACACCAGCCGGCGAAACAGCCATGTTTCGACGACCAAAGGAGGTGACGGATGACGAGCAGTTCAACTCGTCCGCTCGACCACGCCGGGCTGGAGGTGCTTGGCAGCAGCGAGTGCACCAGGCTGCTGCACGATCACCAGGTGGGGCGCGTCGCTTTCCTCGAAGCAGGCGAGCCCTGGGTTCTTCCCGTGGTCTACCGGCTCGACGGGAACCGGATCGTCTTCCGCTCGGCCGTGGGGGCCAAGCTCGATCTCGCCGAGCGCGCCGACCCCATCGCATTCGAGATCGACGGTTGGGACGAAGAGGACCGGGTCGGTTGGAGCGTGCTCGTGAGGGGCATCCCGCATGACATCACCGACGCCGACGAGATCGCCCGGCTCGACGCACTCGGCGTCGAGCAGTGGGTGGCCGGCCCCTACCCGATGCGGTGGATCGTGATCATCCCCGACGAGATCACCGGCCGTCGCATCTCACCGCACCAACCCGCCTGAGTGCAGGCGGCGTTCGGCGGTCAATCCTCGGCTAGCTGCTCGGTGAGCGCCCAGAGCACGTCCTTGACGCTGGCGACTCCGACGAGCTTGTCACCGTCGGTTATGGGAAGGTGCCGGTAGCCGGTCGCTGCCATCCACATCGCCGCCTCGCTCACCTCGAGGTCGGCCTCCACCGTATCGGGGGCCGGTGTCATCCACGCCTCGACCGTCTCGCTCTCCAGGTCGGCGCCGTGCGCTGCGGCTCGCAAGAGGTCGCGCTCGGTGAGAATCCCCTCCAGGGTGTCGCTGTGCCCGACGACCACCGACCCGACATCACCGGTGTCCATGATGATCGCCGCTTGACGAAGGTTGGCATCGGCCGAGCACCTCACCGGCGGACGAGCGATCAGCTCACGCACTTCCATATGTCCTCCTCGACGTTCCATTCTCGACGCCGGTGCGGCCGCCCAAGAAGTGGAGTAGGTCCATTCGGGGCGGGACCTTCGGGTGCAAAGCCGTGCACCGAGCTGCATTCTGCTCCGGTCATGGCACCGTTCGGGTCCTTCGCCCCTGGAAACAGCGGATGGGGAGGCCGATGGTGGTCGAAAGAGAAAGGACGTGAGATGAAGGTCTTGGTGACGGCTGCCTCGAAGCATGGCGCAACTCTCGGAGATCGCCGCCCGAATCGGCTCCGAGCTCGAGGAGCGGGGAGTGGAGACGGTGGTGGCCGACCCAGGCGACATCGACTCGCTCGATGGGATCGGGGCGGTGGTGCTGGGCAGCGCGGTTTACGCCGGCCATTGGCTCTCTCCCGCAAAGGACTTCGTGGACCGCTTCGAGCCGACCCTGACACCGATCCCGGTGTGGATCTTCTCCAGCGGACCGATCGGTGACCCACCGAAACCCGATGAGGACCCGGTCGATGTCGCCGAGATCCAGCGCCGCACGTCGGCGATGGAGCACCGGCTGTTCGCCGGCACGCTCGACAAGACCAAGCTCGGGTTCGCCGAGCGGGCCGTCGTGGCGGCGTTGCGTGCCCCGGTGGGCGATTTCCGCGACTGGGACGCCATCACCGCCTGGGCAGCTGAAATCGCCGCCGCGCTCGCCGATCGGACCCGCTGGTTCCATGAAGCAGTCCGCACGCGCTCAGCCGAGCAGGAGCATGGCGACCCCGAAATAGATCAGGATCGAGAGGAGATCCTGGATGACGGTGGCCAGTGGCCCCGAGCCGAACGCGGGATCGGTCCCAAGCCGGCTCAGGAGTGGAGGCAGCGACATCGCCACCGCGGTTGCCACGGCGCAAGCGGCGAAGATCGAGATGGCCACCACCGCCACCACGCCCCGCTCCACGGTCAGCAGCCCGATTGGAATGAAGGCCAGGGCAAGGCTTACTCCGATCAACAGACCGGTCACGAGCTCCCGTCGGAGCATGGGGCGGATCGACACCCCGATAGAGAGCCCTCGAACCACCACCACCTCTGTTTGGGTCCCGACCGCATCGGCCATGATAGACGATCGCGGGCAGGAAGAAGGCCAGCGAGAGGTTGGAGGCGAGCTGTTCCTCGAAACCCGACACGATGAGCGCCGCCACCATGCTCCCCGCCAGTCCCAGCAGCAGCCAGGGAAGGCGGTGGACGTAGCGACGGGCGACACGCTCCTCGGTCGCCTCCCTGACACTGCGGGTGTCGTCCCGGTAACCGGCGATACGGGACAAGTCGCTTGAGTGCTTCTCGAGGAGCAGACCGAGCATACCGGTCGCCGGGATCAGCCCATGGAAAGAGCCATCTTGATCGATGACGGCGAGGCTTCGCTCGCCGTGGGCGACCGCCTGTGTCGCCGCGTGGACGCGGTTCATCCCCGGCTTCACCACCGGTGGGTGTGGGTCCATGATCTCTGACATCGGGGTGTCGTCTTCGGCGGCGATCAGGTCCTCCAACCGAACCATCCCGGCGATCTTCCCCTCCGAGACCACCACCAGGTCGTCGGCAGAGTCCAGCCTCGAGCCGCGCAACCGCTGCCAAACCTCCGCCGCCGTCTCGCCGGGCTCGGCGACGGGGACATTCTGCACCGACGAATTCGGCCGGCACTCTTCCGGGAAGCGGAGACGGTGGGCATGGGGACTCCTCGATCGGCGCGGGCAGGCTATCCGCAGGCACCGGCGAGACTCCTCACAGCTTCCGTGGGACGGGTTCCTCCATGTGGTCGTGGGGTGATGCCTTCTCGGCATCGCCATCGGCAACGGCACGGCCGTACCACGCTGCCAACGGCCGCGCCGTCAGCCCGTGTGCCAGCACGGACAAGAGGATGGTCCAGGTTGCGACCTCGACGAGTTCCTCAATCGCCAGACCGGTCCCCTCGAGCGTCTCGAAGGCGATGATGGTGAAGACGACAGAGGCGAGCCCCCTCGGGCCGAACCAGCCCATGAAGGCGGGCGAGGCGCGTCGTAGCCCGGTTCCTGCCAAGGCGACGGCGACCGGGACCATCCGGATGACGGTGAGGCTGAGGACCGCATAGGCGATCGCCACGGGGTCGATCTGGCTCGTGAGGACCGGGCCCACGAGGGCGGCGCCGAAAAGCGACCAAACCAGGAAAGAAAGGAACAGTCCGACGTCCTCGGTGAACAGTGTGGCCTCGACCAACTGCCCTCGCGTGGCGGCGGCGAAGAGGATCCCCCGACGAAGGCGGCCACGAACCCGTTCCCACCGAACGACACCGCGGCGAGGTATGAGACAAAGGCAGTGGTCATCACGGCCAACCGATCAGACGTCTCCGAAGTCCATCCCCTCCGACGTGCCACGACAAGGAGGCGCCCGGACCCGAAGCCCACTACCACCGCGACGACTATCGCCACACCAAGGTCGGTGATGGATTCGGTCAACCAGTCCTCGGGGCCGGCGCCTACCTCGGAAACCACGATGGCGAGGAACAGGGTGACCAGAGGCGTGGCGAGCCCATCGTTGAGTCCGCTCTCCACATTGAGGGCCCGACGAATCCGTCCTGGGACCGAACGGTCAGAGAACACCCCGAGTCCGAGGGCGGCATCGGTCGGCGCCAGGATGCTCGCCACGAGTGCGGCAGCGGCCCAGGTGAGGCCGGGGACCAGCCACGCCGCTGTCAGCGTCCCGGCGATGACGGTGAGCGGGAAACCGATGAGGAGCAACCGAGCGGGCAGGCCCGGATCGAGCCGAAGGTCGTTCCAGCGCAAGGTGGCGGCGTCGGCGAAGAGCAGGACAGCGAGGGTCACCTCGGTGACGACCTTCGCCACCTCGGTATCCAGGGAGACGTCGAACATCCCGAGACCGGCCGGTCCGATCAGCGCGCCGGCGGCGACGAAGACCATCGGCGCCGTGATCGACCACCGCTCCAAGCGGCCGGCCACCAGCGAATAGCCGATGAACACCGCGCCCAGGATCACGAGACCGAGCATGTCCCCTGCCCCCGTCCGCCCTCGTCGGTTGCTGCCGAGAGCCTTCTACTGGCGTGCCATCGCGATGCGGTAGCGCTCCTCCGGTGAGATGAGATGATCGGCGTCCTCGGCGCCCTCATCGACATCGATCTGGACCCATTTGACCCTTCCGGTGAAGCCTGCTTCCCTTCGGCCAAGTCGTCGGTCACCGGGGTGCCGGTGTCGTTGCCGACATCGGCGGTCTCGTCCGCCGAGAAGACCATGGGGACGGTGGCATCGACCCGTCCCTCGCCAACCTTCTGTCCCATCGAGGTAGAGCGTGGCGGTCCCACCCTTGCCCAGGCCGCCGCCGTCATAGTCGAACTCGACCCGGACCTGATGCTCTCCGGGAGGGACCGGGTCGGGGCCGTACACCTTGAACCGCTGAAGACCGAACAGGTTGTAGCAGTGCGCCGGCTTGCCATCACTTGAGATAGAGGCTCCAGCCTCCGAAGGCACCGCCCTGAGCGACGATCGTCCCCTCTGCTCCCCCGACTGGGACCTCGAACTCGGCGGTCACCGCATACGACTTGTTCTTGAGTACGAGCACCGAGTTCTCCGACAGCCGGCCCATCCCGCCAAAGATGACCTGGGTATTCCCCTGGATCAGTTGGGGTCGCCCGGCCAGATCTGCATTGAACCGCTCGACCCGCCGATCGTCGAGAGGGAGGACGTTGTACTTGGCCGCCTCGATCACGAACAACATCTGCAGCTCTGCGAGCTTGTCGGGCTGCTCTTCGGCGAGATTGTGTGCCTGGGTCCAGTCGTCTGGGCTGTAAAGCTCCCAGACGTCGTCCTTGAGAGCGGGGAGCGGGGTATTCGGGTCCCACGGGGTGCTGTGACGGGTCACCGCCGTCCAACCCTCGTGGTAGATCCCCCGGTTGACGAACATCTCGAAGTACTGAGTGGTGTGCCGGTCGGGAGCATCTCCGTCGCCCGAAGGCGTACACCATCGAGGAGCCCTCGATCGGCGCCTGTTGAATCCCGTTGACGTGTGAGGGGTGAGGCAACCCGGCCACCTCGAGGACCGTCGGAGCGACATCGATCACGTGATGGAACTGGTGTCGAATCTCGCCCTTCGCCTCGAATCCGTTTGGCCAATGGACAATGGTGCCGTTCCTGGTTCCGCCCCAGTGCGAGGCGACCTGCTTGGTCCATTGGTACGGGGTGTCCATGGCATGGGCCCACCCGACGGCGTAGTGGTTGTAAGCCTTCGGCGTGCCGAATTCATCGATGCGCGACGCCATGAACTCGGTTGTCTCGAGCTCGCTCGCCCCGTTGAGCATCAACAACTCGTTGAACGTCCCCTGCAACGTGCCTTCCGCAGACGCCCCGTTGTCGCCGATCATGCAGTAGATGAGGGTGTCCTCGAGAAGCTCGAGACTCTCGAGGGAATCGAGCAGCCGCCCGACGTGGTGGTCGGTGTGCTCCATGAACCCGGCGTAGACCTCCATCTGTCGGGAGAGCACCGGCTTGAGGTCGTCGGGCATGTCGTCCCACGCTGGGATCTCGTCGGGCCGAGCGGTGAACTCGGCGTCATCGGGGATCACTCCGAGTTCCTTTTGCCGGGTGACGATCTCCTCACGCAGCACGATCCCACCCCTGATCGAACTTGCCCCGGTACTTGTCGGACCACACCTTGGGCACATGGTGCGGTGCGTGGGTGCCCCAGGGGCGTAGTAGACGAAGAAGGGCTTGTCCGGGGTCAGCGCCTTCTGCTGGCGGATCCACTCGATTGTACGGTCGGTCATGTCCTCGGTGAAGTGGTAGCCCTCCTCGGGGGTGCGATCCGGCTCAACCGGCACCGTGTCCCGGTAGATGGCAGGGGCGTACTGGTTGGTCTCACCACCGATGAACCCGTAGAAGTGCTCGAAGCCGTTGCCAGGTGACGGCCAGCGGTCGAAGGGACCCATCGGGCTCGTCTCCCAGACAGGCACCTCGTGGCACTTGCCAAAGTGGGCGGTGGAGTACCCGTTGAGCTTGAGCGTCTCCGCCAAGCGGTGCCTTGTTCTTGGGCCGCAGCGAGCTGTACCCGGGGGCCGAGGTGGCGATCTCGGTGATCCCGCCCATCCCCACCGAGTGATGGTTGCGTCCGGTGAGCAGCGCGGCCCGGGTGGGCGAGCACAGGGCGGTGGTGTGAAACCGGGTGAAACGCAGACCACTCGGCGGCAAGCCGTTCGAAGGTTGGCGTGACACAAGGGCCCCGAAGGCGCTCGAGGAGCCGAAACCGGCATCGTCGATCAGGATGATCAGACACGTTGGGGGCACCTGCAGGTGGGCGCAGCGGCACGATCGGTGGGTAGCTCGTACTGGGGTCCTTGGCGTCGTAGGTGGTCACCCCGACGTGTTGCGCGTCGGGTATGGGCAGGACCGAACGTTCGATCCGCGCTTCATCCGTCATGTCGAGCCTCCCGCCCACGCGCCTGAACACCGAGCACGTAACAAAGTTGGGCCATTTCCGGAACAATGAGATGGACCGCCCGACCCTACATCACCCGATTTGGGCGAAAGCGTGTGGGCTCCGCCCGATATCCTCGCCCGGTGGACATCATCGACCGTCACTTCGCCGCAGAGAACGCTCACGACGTGGCCGCCACGCTCGCCACCTATACCGACGACATCGTATGGGACGACATAACCCACCCCGACTCTCCCTTCTCGGGCAAGGAGGCGGTGGGCTCCGTCTACAGCGGGATCATCGACGCCATTCCCGATGTCCATCTCGAGTCGGTGAAGCGGATAGACGCCGGCACCACCGTCATCGACGAGTCGATCCTGACCGGACACGTCCACGGCTCTTGGGCCGGTATGGAGGGTGGTGGCGCTCCCGTTCGGGTGAGGATCCTCCACATCTTCGAGATCCGGGACGGGCTGATCAGCTACGAGAACGCCTGGTTCAACGCCGCCGAGGTGATGCGCCAGGTCGAGGAGTGGACGGCGAACCAGTAGCGATGATTGCCGGAATACGGCGCTGGCTCCGTTCGGTGGCGCCCGATAGGGCCACGCTGGGCAAGGACGCTCTCGCCGGACTTACCGGTGCGATCGGCAGCGTCCCAGATGGCATGGCCGCGGCGGTGCTCGCCGGCGTAAACCCCGTTCACGGCCTCTATGCGAGCTTCGCCGGTCGCCTCGGAGGTGGTTTCACCTCCAGCACACGGCTGATGATGATCACGACCACGAGCGCGGCAGCGCTTGCGACGGGCTCGGCTCTATCGAGCGTCGACCCGGCGGACCGGACCGACGCCCTTTTCCTCGTCACGATCATCGCCGGGGCGATGATGGTCGTCGCCGGGCTCTTCAAGCTGGGTCGGTACACCCGCTTCGTATCGCACTCGGTCATGATCGGATTTCTCACCGGCGTATCGGTCAACATCATCTTCGGCCAGATCCCCGATCTGTTGGGTGCAGAGGCCGAAGGGGCCAACTCGCTGGCGAAAGCCCTGGACGTGCTCTTCGACCCGAGCAGCATCAACCTCGCCTCGGCCCTGGTAGGCGTAGGGGCGCTAATCCTCGTCGTGGTGCTCGACCGGACGCCCATATCAGGCTTCAGTTCGATAATCGCCCTGCTGATACCGACTTTGATCAGTCTCGGTGTCGAAAGCGTCGCTCGCGTCGAGGACGTGGGCACCATCCCAACCGGCTTCCCGCTGCCTGGTCTCCCCGATCTGAGCCTGCTCTCCGTCGACTTGGTGGTGGGTGCGCTCGCCATCGCAGCGATAGTCCTGGTCCAGGGAGCGGGTGTGTCAGAGTCCGCCCCGAATCCCGATGGTTCGACGTCGAACCAGGATCAGGACTTCATCGCCCAAGGCGTGGGAAATCTCGCTTCGGGCTTCTTCAAGGGGCAGCCGGTCGGCGGATCGGTTGGTCAAACGGCGCTCAACCTCGCCGCCGGTGCCAAGACACGGTGGGCATCGATCTTCTCCGGCATCTGGATTCTGCTGATACTCGTGGTGTTCTCGGGTCTCGTCGGCGATGTCGCCATGCCCACCTTGGCCGCCGTCCTGATCTATGCGGCCGTGAGATCGCTCCGCATCGGCGAGATCACGACGATCTTCCGCACCGGTCCCTCGTCGCAGATCGCCATCCTGACCACCTTCATCGCCACACTCTTCCTGCCCATTGCTGCCGCCGTCGGCATCGGTGTTTCGCTCTCGCTGCTCCTGCAAGTCAATCAGGAGGCCATTGACCTGAGGGTCGTCGAGCTGGTTCCCAGACCGGAGGGCAGCTACCTCGAACGACCAGCGCCCGCCCAGCTCCCCAGCCATCATGTGACGCTCCTCCTCGTTTACGGCAGCCTCATCTACGCAGGTGCCCGAACGCTGGCGGCGAAACTCCCCGATCCGGTGGGGAGCGAAGCTCCGGCGGTGGTGTTGCGGCTCCGCGGAAGGACCCGCCTGGGATCGACAGCGATGGTCGTCCTGGCCACCTACGCCAAACGACTCGCCTCCGTCGGGGGCAAGCTCTACCTGAGCGGTGTCGATCATGAGGTCTTGGAGACAATCGGTCGGGCACGCCGGCTGGACCTGACCGGACCGGTGTCGATCTTCGAAGCCACCCCGGTCATCGGAGAGTCCACAGAAGCGGCCTATCAGGCGGCAGAGACGTGGCTCGTGGGGCCGGTTGGATCGGAGAACGAGTGAAGCGAGCTGTCAACGCGATCGGGACACCGGATCAGGCCCGAACACGAATGGGGAGGATGCCCTTGGCACCGCCTTTCGCCTGAGCCTCGAACTAGGTTCGGTCGCATCGATCCGAAGGAGCAGTGATGCCGGAGTCTGTCTACAAGGTCATCGAGTTGATCGGCACCAGCGAGGAGTCGTGGGAGAAGGCCACGGCCGCCGCCGTCGCCCGCGCCGGCGAGACGCTGCGCGACCTCAGGATCGCCGAGGTGAGCGAGCTGGACGTGACCATCGAGAACGGCAGGGTCACCAACTACCGGGCCAAGCTCAAGGTGTCGTTCAAGTACGAGAGCGCTTAGGGCCAATCAGAATCCGGGCGACGACTGCCGCTGGGCGGCATCAGGGTCATCGTTCGTCCCGATAAACCTCGGTTGCACCGCCCGCGTGGGGTGATACCCGTATCATCCCCGACGGGTGATGTGCCGCGAGACCGCGGACGCTCTCATTCAGCGGGTCGAAAGGAGACCTTGGATGGAAAACCTGGGCCAAGTGTTCTGGGCGATGTTGTGGTTCTTCATGTTCTTCATCTGGATCTGGTTGCTGATCGTCGTCTTCGGCGACATCTTCCGGAGCTCCGACCTCTCGGGGTGGGGCAAGGCACTATGGGTCATGTTCGTGATCATCTTCCCGTACCTCGGCGTGCTCGTGTACCTGATCGCCCGCGGGAAGTCGATGCAGGAGCGTGCCATTGCTCAGGCGGCTGAGCAGGAGAAGGCAAGACGCCAGTACATCCAGGAGGTGAGCTCGACCAGTGGCGCCTCGACTGCTGAAGAGCTGACCAAGCTCGCCGCACTACGCGACCAGGGTGTCCTCACCCAGGAGGAGTTCGACTCGCAGAAGGCTGCGCTACTCGCCTGACCAGACGAGCGCGTAATCAAGTCGGCCCGGGTCGCAAGGCCCGGGCCGATCTGCATGACCCCAATCGGTTGATGTTGTGCCGATAACTGGCATTCGGTTCCTCGGACACGCCTCGGGCGTCCGCGGTACTCATGCGATCATGGGAAACCGGCATGACCACGAGCCAATCTGACTCGATGCCTTCTCCAGGCGAGGATCCCGCGAAGGCCGAGCGGAGGGAGGAGCGCTGGTTCGAGCTCGTCACCGTGGTGATCCTCGCCTTCTCCGCCCTCGCCACGGCGTGGAGCGGGTACCAGGCGTCGCTTTGGGACGGGATTCAGGCGAGCAACTACAGCATGGCAGCGGGGGCCCGCACCAATGGAGCCCAACAGCGCACCGCGGCAAACCAGTTCCGGCTCGGCGATCTGTCGGAGTTCGAGAACTACATCGACGCTCGGATAGACGGCGACGATGACGTCGCAGGGTTCTATCTGGAGCGATTCAGGGATGAGTTCAAGGTGGCATATGACGCCTGGATCGCCCTCAACCCCTTCAGCAATCCCGAGGCGCCGGCCACTCCCCTCGCCATGCCGGAGTATCAACTCGCAGCCGACGCCGAGGCCGACCGCCTGGAGGCGCAAGCCGACGAGTTGTTCGCCGAGGGCGAGGCAGCCAACACCGTCTCTGATGTCTATACGCTCACAACGCTGCTCTTCGCCGCCGCTCTCTTCTTTGCGGCCATCTCAGAACGCTTCGAGATCACCGGCGCCAGAGTGGTGCTTCTGAGCATTGCCGTCATCGGCCTGCTCGCCGGGATCGTCATCGCACTTGGGCAGCCGATCACCAGCGGATGATCAACAGGCGTGAGCGCGTTCCGGGCTGTTGGTTACCCTCCCGATCATGGCAAGAAGAACGGAGGGGGCGTTGCGGCGCGGGGGCGCCGAGACATACCACCCACCGTTTGATCTGCTGGAGTCGAAGCTCCATCCCCCGGGTTCGCGACCAGATTCGTGCCTCGAACTGATCTGATCGATCGACTGATCGGCTTCGTCAGCCTCGATGATTGCGGTGATCGCTCCTCCCGGGTACGGCAAGACCACATTGCTGGCCCAATGGGCGGAACAAAGCGGGCGGCCCGTGGCGTGGGTCTCGGTCGACCGGGGGGACAACGATCCGTCGGTCCTGCTGACGTACATCGCGACCGCCTTGGATCGAGTGGAACCGCTCGATCCGGACATGCTCCGGGCCATCGGGTCACCACGCCCCGAGATACGCCGCATGGGTGATCCCGAGACTGGCTTCGGCACTCGCCTCGATGAGCCAACCGGTGAGCATCGTTCTCGACCACTTCGAGGTCACTCGAGAGCCAGCAGGCTCTCGATGCCGTCGCCGAACTCTTGGTGGGTCTCAACTCTGGTTCGCAGATCGCCGTGGCCTCTCGGATCATGCCGGATATGCCCATTGCGCGCCTCAGAGCCCGAGGCCAGCTAGAAGAAGTCGGTGTCGGCGACCTCGCCATGGACGAACGGGAATCAGTCGAGTTACTGGCCGGCGCAGGCGTCCAGCTCGCCGCGGAGGAAATGGCCGAGTTGACCCAGCGCACCGAGGGCTGGCCGGTCGGCCTCTACCTGGCGGCACTGGCCGTCCGCGCCGGCGGGGATCAGGTCGAACGTGGGCTTCGCCTTCACTGGTGACGACAGATTCATGGCCGACTACGTGCGGTCCGAGCTGCTCGCTCGCCTCTCGACCGAAGAGGTCGAGTTCCTGACGCGATCGGCGGTGCTGGAGAGGATGTGCGGACCGTTGTGCGACGAAGTGCTGGACAGGAAAGGCTCCAGCCGAATGCTCGAGGAATTGGAGGGGCGCAATCTCCTGGTCGTCCCGCTGGACCGCCAACGCCAGTGGTACCGCTACCACCATCTATTCCGTGATCTCCTGCTGCGCGAGCTCGCCAACCGCGAAGCAGAGGTCGTGCCATTGCTCCACGCCCGAGCTGCCTCCTGGTTCCAGGAGAACGGCCCGTCGGAAATGGCAGTCGAACACGCCCAGGCGGCTGGTGACCCGGATCGCGTTGCCGAGTTGGTCCTCGACCTGGCGCAGCCCGTATGGGCCAGTGGGCGAGTCGACACTGTCCTTCGATGGATGGAGTGGTTCGAGGAGCAGGAGCTCATCGACAATACCCGGCAGTGGCAGTCCACGGTGCCTTGATCTTCGCTTTGCTCGGGCAAGCCGGGGAGTGCGAGCGCTGGGCTGCATCGGCCGAGCGCGCCTCTACGGGGGCTCGCTCGTCGATGGGAGCACGATGGAGAGTTATCTGGCCTACCTGCGGGCCCTGCTCTGTCGTGACGGAGTCGTCGCCATGCGTCGCGATGCCCAGGTGAGCTGGGACGGACTCAGCCCGGCAAGTCCTTATCGCCCGACGATGCTGCACACCGAAGCGCTCTCATATTTG